>NZ_JAVIYR010000001.1:0-972500 GCF_031453135.1 Agrobacterium sp. SORGH_AS_0440
AACAATATCAAGATATTGTTATTATGATCGACCGCCGCCCAAACCTGAAATCGACTTCAATCAAATCTATCTCGGCTATATAGTTACCGCGCATAACAATCCTCCAGTCAAAATGGCAAAATCAACATAAAAATCATATATTTACGCACAATCGTCCAATTGCAGGCCGTAAAAGTCGATCTTATCAGCGGATTCCCGCCCGCCTTCAGTCGCGCATATATAATTCATCGCGATATATGTTTTATACGTTTACACGTCGATTGTTATATAAATATATGTTTACGGGAGCAGTCCAAATCGCATCTGGCCTACCCTACTCATATCCTTCACCGAATCCATATTCATCTTCTTCTGGTTATGTAAATATTGCTTCTTGAGCTGACAGTTTCGAAACTTTGCCCGTATAAAGAGATCGTGCCAGCTTTCTCCTCATCAATGCAGTATCCGCCCGAGCGGCAACGACGTACATCTCGTAGAGACCCATCAAACACACCTTTCCTGTCACGCGACGCGTTTGCGGCCGTGTTATGAGCTTCATCTCATTTTTCCATCAGCCTTTCAGCTTGATGGGCATTTCAACGGGGCACTAAAAATGCCGCCTATGGAAATAAATGACACTTATCAGTGCCCCGCTTCAGCGGTTTATACCCGCTAGAAAGACTATCCTCCAGCCAATGAGTTTCGGAGAAATAGAAAGGCCCACCACAAACCCATTCCCATCTCTCCTCTCGTCATTGCCGGAGGACTTTCCCTCTCAGACGCCGAAATATGAGAGTGACGTCTTCTCTCACAATCAGCGCCGGTTCCGCGAAAACCCGAAATTTTCAGGTTCAGCGAGGAACAGGCACAGTATAGTTCAAGCAAACAAGGTGTGGATGAACGGGGATAGAAAAACCGTAAAAATCGGCTCGTCTCCAATAAAACCCACCAAAAAATCTCAAACCACAATCAGATGGAGTAAAAATATCATAATATAATTATAAATGGAAAAATATTGTCATGAATATTTCATAAATATGTCATTGACCGTTATATACACAACTAATAGTAAGAAAAAAACAATTACAAAATTAAGAGTTTTAAATTATAACAATCTTATAGAGATTTTATGAATTTTTCATTTGCAATATTAATGCGAACAACATCTGTTATACTTCTTAGTTTTATGGGGTTTCTTGTCTATTCCGCATCAAAAAACGTAAATAGTTACGAAATATCTTTATGGCGAAGTTTATTTTCGCTCATACCGATTATTATCTATGGATTTGCTACTGGACAAATCAAAGCCATTCATCGCGAGAACATCCTGCCTCTTTTCGTCACGGGGACCATCGGTTTTTCAACAATGATCCTCAGCTTTAACGCCATATCCAACCTATCAAATTCCGGAGCAACGGCCCTTTCTTACTTGAGCCCAATATTTTCTTATCTAGCAGCAACAATTTATCTACATGAAAAGCCATCAAATACAGCTTTTATAGCAACGGCAGTCGGATTTGTTGGTGTGATATTATTCTTGTCTGACGATTTCTCTAATCCCCATGAACAAGGTAATATTTGGGTGGGGATACTTTGTGGAATAGGTTTATCGCTAGTTACTGCCATTATCAGAACGAAATCAAAACAGTTAGCCTCGTCTGTTTACCCAGCTGCCGTTCCGATCGCGTTCTCGATTGTAGGCGTGCTTCTAAGCCTCCCAAGCCTCCAGTTTTCTGAAGAAAGCCTTTCAACTCAAGGCTTGTGGTTGATGGTCGGTATTGGAGTTGTTGGAGGGCTTTCCCAAATCGCATCAATTGAGGCGATTAACCGCGCGCCAATCTCAATCCTTTCACCGTTCGAATACATAGGTTTACCTTCAGCCCTAATACTAGAATTAGTATATCTCAACAAAACCATCACAATAGAGAATGTTACTGGATCAATATTTATAATAATAACGGCTGCATTCGCTGCCAAAGCACTACGTACCCACAATTAATCCGGTGATTCATTATTTACACGGAAAAAGAGCAGTAGATGAATTTTACATTAGACGAATCTATAACAATCGACGGATATCCTCCCGGCACGATTGTTGGAATAGATCGATATAGATTAAAATCGTTGTCCGGATCAGCCTTTCGATGGACGAGTTTTACGCTAACGTCCGCAACACCTGCCCCATTTGATCGCTGGTGGCTTGTTAATTTACCCATCCTTGGACCTCATGCATTTTATCGCAATTCTTTTTATGACGCCTCGCTGCCGCTAATCCCGGAGCTCTCAGGGCTAGTAGAACTAGATAGCAGTGGCGACGCGATGCTCTCAGATTTCTCAGGCGCATTATTTACGCATTCCAAATGCATCGGAACTCTCTCAACATATGAAATTTTTCCAAACTGCGATGCAATTTGCTTCGAAGGAAAGAAACTTGATACATCAGGCTGATTATAAGCGGGTCGCCGCTCCCAAGTCCTCAACGATATTTGAAATTACCTCAGTAACACCAAAAAATATCGAGTACATTTCCGATACATTGAAGCGTTCGGGTCAAAGTGCGGACACTTATCAAGATTGCCCCATCTATTATCTTACGACTCTAAGAGAAGGGGGGTGGATGATCCGCGCTGATGACTCTGTCATTTTTGCTGGAATGCATCCTCATGATGATGATGTGGTACTACTCTTCCCTGAACGGTCGAAAGACAATGAGTTAAGTCTCACTCAGAATGTTCTGGCGCTACCGTTCCTCGGTAAGCGCAAAATTTCCTTTGCAAGGCGAAACGCCAGTGAAGCAGACAGAATTCAAGCCGTATGTAAATTTCCAATACGCGAGTATATCGACCCCCTAATGGATTGGGTTTATCCGATTCACATTCTAGACACTGAAAAAGTCGCGCGCATGCATGGCTCGCGGTTTATAAAAATAAGAAATAAGGTACGGCGCGCGCAAAGCATTGTCTCAGAAATCCGTCGCGTTGACGGGAATGCATCACAAATCCTACTGGATGCATTCGCCCTGTGGTTGGAACGAATGCGACGTCTTTCGGGAGACAGTCACGAAGGTGCTGCCCGATATTATGCGAGTGCAGTTAGCTTGTTGCAGCAGTCTCCCAGGTGCCTGAATGGACTATATGCGATCAGCGAGCACGGACAGATCGTAGGTGCGACCTTTTGGTCGGCAACTATTCAGAAAGTTGGGAATCTATATATCAATATTTGCGACCCATCGATTGTGGGTTTGTCCGATTTACTTCTTACAGAGGCATGCAAATTAGCTTTTTTAGATGGGGTAATCGCAATGAATCTTGGAGGTTCGGAGATTTCCACTTTGAACGACTTCAAAGAAAAATATGAGCCGAAGCTGAGCCTCCAGGTCTCATCATATCGGATTGCATAAAATCAAACAAAAGAGATAATAATCGTGAGCGATACAAAAAAAACACTAAATAAGTGCGAAGAAATTCTTTTGAAAAACGTCGTAATTATACCTGACTTTCCCGAAGCCGGCATCAGGTATCTAGAATTCTATAGGACATTCGACGACAAGCCCGATGTCCGAAGCGCGGTAGTCGCGAGCTTTGTCGAAAAATACAAAAAAGAGCGAATCGATGTGGTTGCAGCGATAGGAGGCGGTGGCTTCACGTTAGGCGGCTGCGTGGCACACGAACTGGGGTTGCGATTAGTCCCGATCAGGAAAGCGGGGGACACTGTGTATAACGCATATACCAGCGAAATCGGAATGGTTTACGCTACGAGGAAACTGTCCCTGTCAAAAGACGTCGACCTAAAAAACAAACGTGTTTTGCTAATTGATGACACGATTGCAAGTGGTGGTACTTTCTCAGGGGCGATCGATGTCCTTGAACAAGCTGGCGCTATTATTCATGAAATTGCGACTGTGTTTGAAACAACATCGAAGGGTGGGCGAAACCGGGTTGCGCCACATAAAGTGTTTTCATTAATCGCTCGAGAGGCGTTCTGAAATGACTACAGCAGATGTTGCAATAATTATGGGCAGCAGGTCCGATTGGCCAACCATGAAACTCGCTGCCGAGATACTAGAAAATCTCGGAGTCACTTATAAAGCATCTATCGTTTCTGCTCACAGAACACCCAATCGGTTAGTCGAATTTGCCAGTTCTGCAAAATCTGATGGCTTCAAAGTTATAATCGCAGGTACGGCTTACGCTGCTCATCTCCCTGGCATGACGGCATCCTTTACAGATTTGCCCGTAATCGGCGTGCCTATCGAATCGAAGCAGTTGAAGGGACTGGATTCGTTGCTTTCCATTGTACAGATGCCGAAAGGAATACCTGTTGCAACTTGCGCGATTGGAGAAGCAGGAGCAGTGAACGCCGGAATTCTTGCTGCGAAGATAATTGCACTCAGTAACGCCGAGGTAGAGTCCGCGATAACGCGGTATAGGAATGATCTTGAAGATAACGTACCTTTTCAGTAGATGATTAATTTAATACATACAGATCCTAATATTGATAAATACATACAACAACATTTATGATAAAATACAAATCGCCAATTGAGCGCATCCTTTACAATAAAGATGGATGAATCCATAAATATTTTCAAAAGAACATGTCAATGCGTCCATCATTATTATATATTTTATATCAGCAGCACCTTTCCAATGAATTTATTATGAGATTGGGTCGGCCTACAAAGATTTCAACGTGTTCTGTAGTCACATCAAAATCAACTGATACCGCACGCTCAAAAAGTCTCTGGAAACTGGAAATTAATTTGCAAAACAAGCGAAAATGCGTAAGCGGCAAGCTGAGGCCGTTCAGGCCTTGTAGCTCCACGGCATAAGGACATCGATTTCGCTACTAGGCCAGCCATTTGCGAGGCGCTCGAGTGTTTGCGTCAGCCAGGCCTGGGGATCGACAGAATTCATCTTTGCAGTCTGCAGCAGCGTCGCGATTGTCGCCCATGTCCTGCCGCCGCCATCGCTGCCGGCGAAGAGGCTGTTCTTTCTCGTAATTGTCTGGGGCCTGATTGCGCGCTCAACTATGTTGTTGTCGAGCTCGATGCGGCCGTCGGTGAGAAAGCGCTCGAAGATGGAGCGACGCGAGGTGGTATAGCGGATCGCCTCGGCCAGCTTCGACTTGCCGGAGATCCGCGGTAGCGTCTTCTGCCAGAGGGCGAAGAGCTCCGTGACAACCGCAGCAGATGTCGCCTGGCGCGCGGCGACACGGGCGTCAGGGCTTTGGCCGCGGGCCGTTTCTTCCACCTGCCAGAGCTTCGCCATCAGTTCCACCGTCTCGGTGGCGATCCTGGAGCTGTCTGAGGCGTGGAGCTCGTAGAACTTGCGCCTGCTATGGGACCAGCAGTAGGCCAGCATCACGCCGTCATTGCCTCCGTCAGATCTGGCAAGCTTGTTATAGGCACCATGTCCGTCAACCTGCAGAATACCGCGATAGCCACTCAGATGCCGGGCGACCCGATCGCCAGCACGGCTATCTTCGAAGCGATAGGCAACCATCGGCGGGCTACTGCCACCAAAGGGTCTGTCATCCCGGGCATAAGCCCATAGCCAGGCCGTCCTGGCCGATCCGGATCCGGGCGCGAGTGTCGGCAACGTTGTCTCGTCAGCGAAGATACGCTCAGCCTTCTTGATCTCGGCGAGGATGTAGTCGGCCAGGATATCAAGTTCAAAGCCGAGCTTGCCCATCCATTGAGCCATCAGCTTCCGGTCAAGCTCGACCTTGTCGCGGGCATAGATTGCCTCCTGCCGATAGAGCGGAAGGCCATCGGCATACTTCGAGACCGCGATCTGGGCGAGAAGCGCTTCCGTCGGAATGCCGCCCTCGATGATGTGCGCGGGTGCGGCTGCCTGAATGACACCGTCTTCATCTTTGAAGGCATACTTCGGTCGGCGGGTGACGATGACGCGGAACTTCGCCGGCACGACGTCCAGTCGCTCCGAGACGTCTTCTCCGATCAGCACCTTCTGTTTGCCGATGTGTTCGGGCAGTTCATCCGGCTCGATCACCACTTCGACCCGCTCCAGATGAGGAGCAAAGCCCTTGCGCGGTCGCGGCGGACGCTTTTCGGTATGGGCGGCACCCTTGTTCACCTTGGCTCGGATCGCCGCGATGCCGGTCTCGATTTCCTCGAAGACAAAGGCCTGCTGCTCATCATCGATGCCTGGAGAGCCGAGCTTTTCCGATCGCCGGCCAAAGCGGGCACGATCGAAGGCTTTCAGGATCTGGGTCAGTCGTTCGATGCGTTCATCAGCATCGGCGTTTCTGGCTTTCAGGTCTGCGACCTCGCTCTCAAGAGCATCGGTGCGCGCGGCCTTCTCGGCCATGGCAAGAACCATGGCTTTCAGGGTATCTACATCATCCGGGAGCTGCAGATCGGGCGGCGTCATGACGTCTACCAGAGCATATTTTGCTCCGGTTTGCCTGCCCTTTCAGGCGGGTGATTCACTTTGCCGCAGGCATTTACCCAACAATCTCCGGCGGCTTCACCGCCACCGAGCGCACCCGTTTCCAGTCCATGCCGTCAACGAGCGCCATGAGCTGGGCATGGTTGAGCTGGACTCGGTTGTGGCCTATCCGCGGCCAGCAGAACTGCGCCTTCTCCAACCGCTTCGAGTAGAGGCAGACCCCGGATCCATCCCACCAGACGATCTTGATCCGGTCGGCCCGTTTGGCCCGGAAGACATAAAGCGAGCCGTTGAACGGATCACTGCCAGCATCGCGCACCAGCGACAGCAGGCTGTCCGGCCCTTTGCGGAAGTCGATGGGATGGCTGGCGAGGAAGACCTTTACACCTGCGGGGATCATGCTGAGCGAACCGCTCGGATGACACGCTGCAGATGCACTTCTTCGACATGCCGGCCGGCCCGCACGACGATACCGTCAATGACGATTTCGACGACGGGGTCGGGGTCAGGTGCGACGCTCTGCGGATCAACTGCCGCTGGTGCTTGTCCAGGCTCATCACTGCCCAACAATTCTCTACGCCAGCGGTAGAGTTGAGACGGCAAGATCCCGATCTGCCGCGCCACTGCCGACATGTTCACACCGGGCTGACAAGCCTGCTCAACCGCTGTGGCCTTGAATTCGTCGGACCAGAACCGTCGCAACTGTCGCGGCGACCCGTCAAGACGATCGGGCACCGCCTCGATCATTCGCATCAACCCAAGGCTAGCCGCAGGTCTAGACATAGATCCTCACATTCAGAGAACTCCTACGCCCGAAATACCCTACTCAGCATCAGCCGCGCCAGATGGGGTTTCCTTGCCGCTTACGAAAATGCGAAACCGAGTCCACGTAAGTTCAAAATGCTCAAGCTAATGGCATCCAACTGGAACACCCAGTTTGACTGTTTGCGCATCTGTTGAAATATTCTGAAAAGTGTACGGGAGAGGTAGCTAGAATCCAAAAAAACGCCGGAGCATGGCTCTGGCGTTTTATTTTTGAGGCCACCGGCCCCTTCCCACCCGCTCTAACCAGTTTGGATAATGCCTTTGGCATCTAGCGCCGTAAGATCTTCTCTCAAGCGTACCGCCATATCCATCCGTTCATGCAGGATACTCATCACACCCAGGTCGCCGTTATCAAGCTTTCGAAAAAACAAGTAATGGTGTTGATACCGGCTGAAATAAGCCTCACTCTTGAGGTCACCGGGGACGGCAAGTCTTTGGGGCAGACGCCGCCAAAGCAGGTGGTTGTCGCAGAGGCGCTGCAAATGCGCGTGCAGACCACGTATATAGGTCTCGGCCTGCACTTCGCCCCAGACATCCACGGTATCGCGCCAGATTTTATCCTGTGCGGCATCGGCAGGCGCATAAAAGCGATAAGCAGCCATAACTAACGGCGCTTGTTTCGGCCGATTACATCATCAGCAGAGACAGCTACAAACTCGCTGTCATCCGCGCGCATGGCAGGAGACAGTTCCTTTTGCAAGGCATCCCATGCCTCGTCGCGGGTTTGCAGGTCACGCCGAATAAGCGCTCGAATATATTCGCTCGCATTCTCATAAAGACCGTCATCACCAATCTGCTGCTGGATATGGTCTTGCAATGCTCCGCTGACTTTGACGTGAATGCTTCCTGACGCCATGGCGTTTTCCTTTTGGTCTCCTCAACTATGGAAAGCGTAGCATATATTGTCAATATTCATCACAGCAAACGCGCGCCCCTTAGCCGGCCATGAGAGCCACGGTAATTAAATTGCTATATCGTTTACTTTGCCAATGGGGCGAAATATTTCCAGTATAACGCGAAAACACGAATGAGGATCAAGACTTGAAAGTCATCACAGGAAGCGGATTTGCTGCCGCCCTGCTTTTCTCAGGCTCCGCTGCCCTTACCGCGCCGACATATCTTTGCTGTGAATTCGCAACTTCGAAGGGAACTTCTCAGGTGTTCAACTTCGCTCTCGACGAAGCCGCCGGGACATTTGGAGTTTACGCCCCGGCTTCTGGAAGCCAGAGAAGGGAGAAAGGCACCTTTACCGATGGTAAAGCGAGCCTGAATGAAGGCTCGGTGGCATGGGAGATAGACATCGCCAAGGGTTCGGTCATCCGCGATAAGCGCATGGTTGGCGAGAAGGATGGCGGGACCTGCAAGACGATCTCGCACGCGCAGAGCGGCTTTGAAGATTAATGCCGGTCTGGACAGGAGCCAGGATCGAGACCTCTGCACATAGTGCTGACGGCGCGGCGCATCTATAGCGCGTTGGCGAAGCGCTCCAATTTGCCCAGCGTTTGCTGCCCCAGCTCCACGGCGCCGAAACCCTTCGCTTGCTGGAACTCGGCTTCCGTGCTGAACACCATGCCCAGCACAACTTTCGTCGCGCCATCCTGATCTTCGAAGGAGGCCCAGGCGTCGGCATGTTTCGGCCCGTTTTCGCCCCATAGCAGCGTATAGGCGATCCTCTCTTCGGGCCGGACCTCGACATAACGATGATGGTTCGGGAAGACTGTGCTGTCAGGGCCGATCATGTCAAAGACCCATTCACCGCCGGTCCGCAGGTCAATCCTCTTCGTGCGGCAGGAGAAGCCTTCAGGGCCCCACCATTGCGGCAGCGTCTTTTCGTTCATCCAGGCTTTCCAGACAATGTTTCGCGGCACCTTTATCGTTCGCTCCAGCACCATGGTTCGCCCGGCCACGCTGGCCAGATTGTTGAGACCGGCGCTGAAACCCTGCTGATAGCCATCGCGCATATCCTCGGCCAGCGAGGAAAGCTGCACCGTTACGGTCAAGCGGCTACGCTCGTCCGCCTGAAAATCGGCAGTCACCAGCGCTGCCGACTGGGTTATGCCGCCGGATGAGACCACCTCGTAATTCACGCTGCGGCGGCTTGGCTGAAGCTCCAGCCAGCCGCATTCACAGCGAATATCCGGCTGGCCGGCGGCCTTGCAGAGCGACACTTCGCGACCGCCCAGCCTGCTGTCCGCCTCCAGGAATTCCACTGTCACCGAGGGTGAGGGAGAGGCCCACACCGCCCGGGCGGCGGGTGACAGCCAGACCTGCCACAGAGCCGAAAGCGGAACGGCAATTTCCCGTTCGAAACTGAGCGTTGCAAAACGGTCTTGTGGCGGTTCAGCGTGTGCGCTTTGTTGACCGGGTTTCGTTGTCATTGTTCCTCCTCCTTCATGGCGTGAACTGCAAATGCCTCCAGCCGGTCAAGCCGGCTCTCCCACATGGCCCGTTGCTCATCGAGCCAAGTTCTCACCGGCTCCAGCGCTTCAGGTACTATTGCGCAGGTGCGCACGCGCCCATCCTTGGATGTGGCGATGAGCCCCGCCTCCTCAAGCACGGCGAGGTGGCGCATGACCGTGGGCAAGCGCAGACCCGTGGGAGCGGACAATGCGGTAACCTGCGCCGGCCCGCTGCCGAGGCGAGCGAGAATTGCCCGCCGTGTGGGATCGGCAAGGGCCTGAAAGATGAGTGAAAGCTCTGGATGATGCTTAGCCATATCGCTAACTATCATGTTCCATCATCGCGGCACAAGCGAAAACTTAGTCGATCAGCTAAGTTTATCATCCGGCAAATCCGGATCGGGAAGTGAAACAAGCCATCGAGAGTTGCAAAAAAGCAATTGACTCCCGCCGCCCGGTGGGTGAGCTTCGGCGGGAAAAAAGACGGGGAAAAATCAAATCATCATGTCGCCAGAACGCTTTAACCAATGCCTGCGGGTCATTCGCTGGACGCCGATCAACATCGCCTCCGCGCTGCAATGCGAACTCTCCTGGATCGAGGCGCTTGAGGCGGGCAATGAAGAGGTTCCCGAAGGGCTGGCCACATGGCTCGAAACGCTCGCGCAGGCCCATGAGGCTCTGCCGCCGCCTTCCACCTACAGAGGCAAACGGTCAACCTTCTGACGCGGCCGATTGTCGTCAGCCTTCACCAACGATTGGATTGTTCGAAATGAAATACCTCATAGCGGCTCTTGGCCTGATCACCTTCTCGAGCCCTGTTTTCGCGGCCTCCTGCGAGAAGAACTTCACCGTCTCCGGCGTGCCGATGGTGACGGCTGTTTCCTACAAGTCCTGGCAGGAGCTGCCGAAGGCGAAGGCGCCAGCCGTGCTTCAGAAGCTCGCCCAGGCCGTGGCGGCGGAAGGTTTTTCGGGCATCCAGATCAACAAGGCGCTGTCGTCCATCGATGCGCACCAGGAGACCAGCGGCAGCGGCAGAATTCAGACGCTGCGGGTGGTGGCCCGGCAAAAGGGTGCGGCTGTGCGGATCGACGCCGTCTTCAACATTCAGGCAGGACAGATCGCGGACAAGAACGTGATCCGCGAGGGTATCTGCAATATCATCAATGGCGCGTGACGCGGCGGATTCCAAGCCCTGCCCACCCAAAGCTTATTGCCGGTGAGGCCGCGTCTGCCCCTTCGCCCGACGCTTGCGCTGGCGCCGCACCTGTGGTGGCCGGCATGGCGTTGACGGTCTGGATGTAGCGCGGCCTTCACGGGCGTCGATCAGCTCTTGCTAAGCAACTTTTGCGTGCTTAAAAGGCGCGCAATATGATCAGTATGTGAGAGAGGACCAACGTCGTGGAACAGGAAAACAGCCATACCGGCAAGGGTCGGCGCAGGGCGCTATGGGCGGCGGTGGCAATTGTCGCCGTTGCGGCCGCAGGTGTCATCGGCGGCAAGACCTTCTACGAGGCGAAGGTGAAAGAACTGGTTGCGCGCACCGGCGCGACTGCCGGTTCCGTGGAAGTCGATTTCCTCGGGAAAATTCATGTTCGCGATCTGACGCTGCCGCTCGAAGATGGCAGAAACCTTCGCATTGCCTCTATTGACGGTCGTCCGAAGCTGCCCTTTCTGGATGGCGCGCTGGACATGAGCAACATCGACGTGGATGTGCCCACCGGCAAGCTTTCCATGGCGCATGCCCGCATCGAGAATGCGGCGTTCGAGAAGTCCGCACAGGCGGAAGGAAACGGCGGCTCCCTGCCCCGCCGCATCGAGCGCTTCGCAGCGACGCGCATCTCCACGCCCGAGCTGACGTTGAGCCAGTCGGTCGCGACCACCGAGCAGAAGACGGTTTACAACAACCTGGTCCTCTCCGAGATCGCCGGTGGCCGTATCGCCCGGTATTCGATCGACAAGGGCAGCTACGACATCAAGATGCAGCTTCCCGACAGCGACGGCGCGATTGAGGACAAGCATGTGGCGGTGTCGACCGGCGTGATCGCTGGTCAGGACATCGACGTCGCTTATCTCGCGCGGCTCTATACGGAAAAGGCCGGCCCTGACGACAAGGAGGCAAAACCTCTCTATGGGCCGCTTTCCGTCAAGACGGTTTCATTTTCCGATGGCGATGGCCGTTTCAGCTATGACGAGATCCGCAGCGATGGCTTTACTGCCCGCATGCCATCCGAACCGCTGCTGGACACCCTGAAGGCACTGACGGTCACCAAGGATCCCGACCAGCTTCCGCCGGAGGAACGCCAGGCGCTTTTTGCCAAGGTCGTGTCCATCCTCGACATGATCGGCAGGAGCAACATGCAGCTTATCGGCTTCAAGGCCGACGCACCTGATGAAAAAGAGGGAGCGGCCGGCAAAAGGGTCAAGGCCGCCATCGACCGCATCGACATGCAGATGGACAGCCGCAAGCTCGACTTCGGCCTGAACGGTCTGTCGATCGGTGACGGCGACGGCAAAATCGAAGTGGCGGAAGCAAGCCTCAAGGGTTTCGACTGGAGTTCGACGATCGAGGGTATCTCCCAGATTATCGCGCTCGATGAAACCGAGATCGAGACCTTTCAGTTCAATCGCCTGATACCGGAACTTGGCCGGGTGCGCGTCGGCGGCATCAACGTCGATATTGCCGCGCCGAAAGAGCCGGAGGAAGAAGCGGCCGGAACGCCGGAACGCATCAGGTTCACGCTCAAGAATTTCGAGATGGGGCTGACCAAGCCCTTCAACGGCATTCCGACCGATATAGAGATCAGGCAGGACGACCTCACACTTCCGATCCCGGCAGACGCGACGGAGGACGTTTTCGTGGAGGCCCGCAAGCTGGGTCTCGAGACGCTGGCTTTCTCCTATGGCCTTTCCGCAGGCTGGGACGAGCCGAACAGCAATCTGGTGATCCGCGACATCTCGCTCAGCAGCAGGGATTTCGGCAGCGTCAATCTTGCCGGACTGGTCAGCGGCTTTACGGAGGAGTTCTTCTCCTTCGACGTCAATCGCGCGCAGGCGGCGCTTTTCGGGCTTGCCGGCCGTGAGGTGAAGCTCACCGTCAAGGACGAAGGCTTGATGGCCAAGGCGATCAAACTCTATGCCCTGCAGAACGACATGACCGAGGATCAGGTGCGCGGCACGCTGACGCTGGTGGCGAGTGTGATGCTGCAGCAGGTGGCGGCGGAGCAGCCGAAGCTGCAAGGCGCGGTGGAGGCGCTGGTGCGCTTCATCAGCACGCCCGGAACCCTGACTGTCACAGTCAAATCCACGGGCGTCAATGGCCTCGGGGTCTTCGACCTGGTTGCGGCTTCCGACAATCCGATGGGCCTTCTCGACAAGGTCGATATTCAGGCGACAGCCGAGTAAGCCAGCCAGAAAACGTCTCAAGCCCGGTTCGCCGGGCTTGAGACCGCCGCAACCGCGTTTTCGTCAAGACATTGCGGAACTGCCCGCTCTCCGGAGTGATTATGACCTGGGCGGCTGAAATGCGCCGCCAGATTTCGGTCCGCATTGTTCGCGGTAGAAACGGTCATGAGGAGCATCGCCATGAAAACCGAGCAACTGACCTTCGGCCCCAGCGGACAGGTCCCCAATAACCAGACCTTTCCCGTGATCATTTACCGCAATGTCGGCGCGGACTTTCATTCCGCGGATTTCGAAGCGACATTTTCCCGCAACGGATGGAGCGGCATCTGGCGCAACGGCGTTTTCGACTACCACCATTACCACACCGGGGCACACGAAGTTCTGGGTGTCGGACGTGGCGAAGCGACCTTGCAGATCGGCGGGCCTGAGGGGCAAGTTCTCGATGTTGCCCGCGGTGACTGCCTGATCCTGCCCGCCGGGACAGGCCATATGAAACTGGACTCCTCCCCGGATTTTCAAGTGGTGGGCGCTTATCCGCCCGGGCAGGAAGCCGATATTCAAACATCTCCCGCCAGCGCTGACATGCTTGAGCGTATCAAATCCCTGCCGAAGCCGCAGACCGATCCTGTGCACGGAGCTTTGGGCGGCCTGACAGATATATGGCGCTGAAGAGGCGTTTCCGGTTCCGGCAGGATACCGCAGGAACGTGGAGGCTGGCTTCAGCGATGCCGGCGCCTATTGGCTTCGGCCAATGAACCACGACTGAATGACGCCTTCAGCCTCCGTTCCGGTGGAACGTTCTAAAACAGGGACGTTCAACCGCGGTCCATCCGCCTGAGGAGACACGTCATGATCCGGAAGTCTTTCATTGCAAGTGCACTCGTCGCTCTCGTCGGCCTCGCTGCCGCGGCACCCGCCATGGCTAATGATGTGCGCATCGAACAATATGGCTGGTCCAATTCTGCCGGCGGTGCACAGGAGGGTTACGGCAACCGGATCCGCACGTACCAGAACGGCGGCTACAACCGGATTGTCGGTCATCAATATGGCCGGCATAACCTCTCGGCTGTCGGCCAGGAGGGGCACGACAATTACGGCTCCACCTATCAGAACGGCAGCCGCAACGTGGCCGGCATCGGCCAGTTCGGTTCCAACCACACCACCATCCTCACGCAGGACGGCAACGGCAACATCGCGGCCGGTGTCCAGGTAGGTCGCGGATGCAGCGCCAATGTGAGCCAGGGCGGCAACGACAATGTCGCCGCCTTCGTGCAAGCCTGCCCTTGACCGGCCGCACGACGTGTAACCGGTCGCGCTCGAAACATCAGATCATCCGGGAGACCAGCCATGCCCCACAGCATCAGTCATAAGCGCCGCCTGGCGGCGATCCTTGTGCTGGCACTGCTTCCCGCCGGCACCGTTGCGGCCATATCGACCGCACGGGAGTCGACGGCTGGAAACGTCTGCGAGATCAGGGCAACGTCGCAGGCGGACATGGTGAAGCTGGAGGCCTTTGCCGGAGCCGATGTCACTGCCGGCGGGACCTACGGGTTTCACGTCGAAAAATCGGGAAGCGGCGGACATTCGGTGATCAATCAGGGCGGCGACTTTGATGCCGCAGCCGGACGTCCGCAATTGCTCAGCGCGGTAACGCTCGATGCGAAGGGAGCCCGCTATAAGGCGGTGCTCGATATGGTTATCGATGGCCGGAGCTTCAGCTGCACAAAGCAGGTTGATGGCGACTAAGCCAAGACATGCCCGTAAATTATCCCCGTGAAGGGCGCCGCTTCAGGCGCCCTTTTCTTTGGATCCTGCCAAGCGACTGAACGACGTGTGAACGGGCAGTTCCGATCAGGTTCAGTTGCGAAATGCGATTATCGATCATCGGCAAGGCGCTGACGGATGGAGATCAGAATGACGCGCAACATATTGAAACTCATGACTGTTACCATGCTCGTCGGGGGCCTCGCACCTCTTGGTTCTCCGGCACCGGCCCACGCCGGCGGTCGCATCTCCTTCGATCTCGCACCCGGCAATGCCGCCGATGGCGACCTGCTTTCGACGGGCCTCCGCGCCTATTCGCTCTACCGCGGCCTGAAGGATGCCGACATCCGCCAGCTCGGCCGCGGCAACGCCGCCGGCATTGCCCAGAACGGCGGCGGCAATCTCGGCTTTATCCGGCAACGGGGCGTAGGCCACTCCGCGACGTTGCAGCAGAACGGCAACAACAATGCCTATGGCATTTTTCAGTACGGCCGCAACACGGATACCAACGTCGTGCAGGACGGCAATAACGGCAGCGGCCTGACCTTCAGCTACGGCTGGTAGGGCAAGGCGGGACAGTCAGTCGTCCCTGCAGGTCTTCGCCACAGACTCAATTCGCAAGAACCTCGCCATCCCTGCTCTGAACGATATCCGGCGATGGAACCGGCGGAGCACCGGTATCGGGCAGAGGCGGAATTATCAGCCATGCGTCTGGGTAGTCATTGCGAAGATTGCGGGGATTATAACGAATATTGGTTCCAGCGGCATGGTGAAGCGTTCCAAGAGCGGCATCCTTTGACAGAGTGCCTCTGCTGATTTCGTGGAGCTTTCGCTCGCTGTTCAGGGCAAGCGTTACCTCTGAGAGATCGAAATCATCGATGTGAATGGTCTGCCCAGTCGGTATATCGAGAACCCATCTGTCGGAATCGACAAAGCCATCGGTGTAAACATTGCCGGTGGAGGCCCGCAGGGAGGTGCCTTTCGGCAGGCTGATACCGTCAACGACATTGCCATCGGCGAGAATGCATTTGCTGAAGGCAGAGATGCTGCCATCAGCCATGAGATCGAACTCCACCGGCTGCGTTGCATCACAACGCCAGTCGCTCTGCGTGGTCACGCCAATACCGGTTATCCGCATGTCGCCTGGGGTGAAGCCGATCGTTTCGTAGTTCTCACTGGTTTTTATCGCGATATAACGGGCGATCTCAACGGCATCGATATCCGCGATCCGCACCGGATGCGGAAACACGGCCCTATCGAAGGCCTCCTTGTTGTCGGCAATGGCGAGTTCGAGCTTCGTACCCTTGGGCATATCTATCCCGCCCAGACGCGCGGGCTCCAGAAGTTCCGGCTGATAACGTATTGCTCTCTCCCTGTCGTAAGCGCCCATCTCCAGATAAAACTCAACGAACCGAAAAAGCGTGAAAAGCGAAACCGCGGTCACCAGCCCGTAAGGCAGGATCATCGGGCGCTTCCAGCGCCCGCCCATGTATCGAACCAACAGCCATAGTGACCAGACGCCCCACACAAGGGTCGTGATGAGAAAGAAGGCAAGGAGAAGCAACGCTTCGACGGAGGGCAATGCGACGGGGATCATGCAAACCCATAATTCTGGGGGAATCGTGTCCATCCTAAGGGACATCCGTGCTTTAACCCACAGGCTGTGGTCGTTTCAACTCGGCGATGGCGAGAGATGCGACGTAACCTGACGGAGAGCGCGCGTCGTCATTGGACGCGTTCGCATGAGGGCCCATGCAGGAAGAGCGCGCCAAATACCGCTTGACCTCAACTGCGCTTGAGATCGTACCGATACATGGTGTTTCACCATTGCTCCGGGACAACAATGATAACAAAACTCATGAAGATGCTGGAAGACGGGAGGGACAGTCCCCTTCTGCGCTTTTCAATCGCGAAGGCTCTGGCGGCAGCGGGGCAGTTCGAAAATGCCGCGCATCACCTGCAGGAGGCTATCCGGCAGGATCCCGACTATTCGGCGGTATGGGCAGAACTCGGCGAATGCCGTGCACGGTTGGGAGACAATGACGGCGCCATTACGGCGTGGGTCGAAGGGATGTCGGTCGCCGTTAGGCGAGGCGACATTCAGGCGAGGAGACAGATGGAAGTCCGGCTCCGGCGTCTGCGATCACGCACCGCGCGACCTCATTCGGCGGCTTGATCACTATGAAATCCGCCGTGATGTCTCCACAGGATGGATTTTCAGGATGATACGGCTGTCTTGGTCGTTCATCCGTGGCTGACTATACCGCTTACTGACGGCGACGCTGACCCACATGTCCAGCCCTCGGAAAGGCTCGGCCCGCCTCGATGAGACGGGCCGGCCGTTTGTTTACGGCTGGGAGCTATCCGACCGCCAGAACCGGTAAAGCTCCGCAACATTGCCGCTCGTCATGAGCGGCATCGCGGCTTTCAGCCGGTCCGCCGGCCAATCCCACCACTTCATCTCCAGAAGCAGCTCGATCGAGTCGTCGTCGAACCGCTTGCGGATCGTTTTCGCGGGATTGCCACCGACGATAGCGTAAGGTTCGACATCTTTTGTCACCAGCGCACGCGTTCCAATCACGGCGCCGTCGCCTATGGTAATACCGGGCATGATAACAGCTTCCGAGCCTATCCAGACATCATTGCCGATGACAGTGTCGCCGGACGGCAGATAGCCGTTTGCGGCATTCTCGAATTCCGGCACTTCGGGCATGAAGAAGAAGGGAAAGGTGCTGATCCACTCATTGCGATGGCCCTGATTGCCCGCCATGATGAAGGCTGCGCCCGAACCTATCGAGCAGAAGCTCCCCACCACCAGCCTGTCCGCGCCCTCATCCGGCAACAGATAACGGGCACAATCTTCAAAGCTGTGGCCGTGATAATAGCCGGAATAATAGCTGTATTTTCCGACCAGGAGGTTTGGGTTCTTTACCTGCTTGTCGAGCGTGATGCCCCGGAACGGGCTTTCGAAATAGTTTTCCATTGAGTAATCTCACTGCATGTCTTCGCTTTCGCTTGCCTTCCGGCAAGCCGACACCAGGCGAAAAGCCGGCTGGCTTCTCGTCCGATGCTCCTCGCGCTGCGGCGGGAGCTAGATGCAGGTGGTACTCGATGCTTTGATCATGGCCCCCTGTTACCGCAAAACGAGCCAAAGGCAAAGTGCCGCCACACGACAACCTTCAAAGATCAGGAAGCGATGGCCAGAATGAGCGCGATCATAAGCAGCATGGGGCCCATCCACTTGAAGTGACGCGCCACCGGTGGCCGGTGGGCTGGATTTCCCGACAGGGACAGATATCCGAACCCCACCAGCGTCATCCAGAGGCCGACGCAGAACATGATGAATTCATCAATATAGGCTGCGATCATGTCTTCCCCTCCCAGGCACCGCCCCAATGGCGGCAAACCTTACCAACATGACGACGAATGGCAACGAATAGCCACGGCGCAGTGGCAGGCTGATCCGTCCCGAAAAGCAGAACACCGGGCTCAGGCTAAAAACCCGACCCCGGTGCCCCTGTCTGGAATAGTGCTTTCAGCGCCATGGAGGGCGTGAAGGCAGAGTGGGTATCAGAACTCCTCCCAATTATCCGTTGTCGTATTCAGTGCCGCGTTGCCGGAGAACGCCGCCCTGATCCGGCCGCCAAGGGCGCGGGCCGGTGAGGTCGCCGGTCTGTCGGCCGACGAAGCGGTTCGCACGGGCGCGGAAGCCTCGCTGTAACCGGCTTCAGACAGCTTGAACTGGGCGATCAGCCGGTTGAGCGACGACGCCTCGCGTGCGAGCCCGTGGCTCGCCGCGGTGCTCTCCTCCACCATTGCGGCGTTCTTCTGGGTGTCCTGGTCCATCTGATTCACGGCCGTATTGATCTGCTGGAGACCGGAAGACTGTTCCTGTGCCGATTCCGCAATCGCCGCCACGTGGCGGTTGATCTCCTGCACTTCCGTGACGATCAGTTCCAATGCCTTGCCGGTCTCTCCGACGAGCTGCACGCCTTGCTGGACCTGACCGTTCGAGGTCGTGATCAGGTTCTTGATCTCCTTGGCGGCGCCTGCGGAACGCTGCGCCAGTTCGCGAACCTCCTGCGCGACAACGGCGAAGCCCTTGCCCGCCTCGCCCGCACGGGCAGCCTCCACCCCGGCATTCAGTGCCAGAAGGTTGGTCTGGAAGGCAATCTCATCGATAACGCCGATAATATTGGAAATCTCATTCGCGGATGTCGCGATCTGTTCCATCGCGGCAACGGCCTTCTGCACCACGTCTCCGGATCTTTCGGCGCCGATCTTCGCGCGGCTGACGAGGTGTCCCGCTTCCTGCGCCCGTTTGGTCGAATCCTTCACCGTCGTGGTGATCTCTTCCAGTGCCGCAGCGGTTTCCTCTACCGCCGCAGCCTGCTGCTCCGTCCGTTTCGCCAGATCGTCGGCCGCTGCGCGGATTTCTTTTGCGCCGGAATCAATGCCACGGGCATTCTGGGCCACCTGGTTGAGCGTCGACTGCAGCTGTTCCGCGGCCCTGTTGAAGTCGCCGCGAATGCCGTCCAGGCTCGGCACAAACGGCTGCGCTATGCGGTAAGTGACATCGCCTTCGGCGATCTTCGAAAGCGCGGTGGCAAGATTGGTGACCGCAAACTGAACGTCGGCGGCTTCCTGCGCCTTCTGTTTCTCCCGCTCGATCCGATCCTTTTCGGACATGGACCGGTTCGCGTCCGTTTCAGCCTCGAGCCGCAGGCGCTCCACTGCGCTTTCGCGGAACGCTTGAACGGTGGCGGCCATCTGACCAACTTCATCCTTGCGATCCATGCCGACGATTTCGCTTGCAGTATCCCCCGTCGCCAGCGCTTCCATGCGGGCGCGAAGGCGCGCAATCGGCGTGGTAATGCCGCGGGACGAGATGAGCAGGCCAAGCGCGATCACGGCCAGAGACATGAGTGCGAGTGTGACAACACCCGTCCAGATCGTCGTATTCGTGCTTGCGGTAAGGCGCTCCCGGCCCTCATTCATGACCTGGATGAGCTGTTCGTTACCCGCACTGATTTTCGGCGAAACCTCGGTGATTTTCCGCAGGACGTTAAGCGCCATCTGCTGGGCTTCGGCCCGTTGTCCTGCCTGCATGAGGGAAATGACCTGATTGCCGATTTCCTCGACCTCGACAACACCCTTGAGGATGTCCCGCGCGGCGTCCGTGCGGGCCGGCACGAGTTCCATGATCTTGTTCTGGCGTTCCTCGAGCTGCTTGCGATCTGCCCTGAAGGTCTTTACGGCCGCTTCGAAATCGCTGCTGGCCGGATCGTTGAGGCTGGCGCGAAGCATCTGCATGCCGAGCGCATTGAGATTTCCGCTTGTTCTGGCGTTCAGCACCGCAGCAAGGGCCTCGTGGCCGATGAAATCACTATAGACATTATCGGTGCTTTTATATTGCAGGCTGACATAGCTTATGCCGGAAAGCGACATCAGGCTCATCAGCGAGATGACAAAAACGACCTTCGTTTTTATCTTGGTATTCTTCAGGAATGACATGAACGGCCTCAAGGCAAGCGCTCCTCCTGCCGCCGCACGGGTGGCCGGGGGAACCATATGATGAAACATCGCGGGTAGCTGTTGCCCCTCCTCATAGGGCGACAAGCGGGTGCCTTTTTCGAACCGCAGGGCAGGTCGTGACGGGTCCGCTTGTTCTACCGGCTCCACCGATAAAACCTTGGAACCTGCGTATTTTAGATTTCACAAAACAACTAAACGAAGTGTTACCCTTGCCATGCAAGTGCTGACAATTCGGCATGCCGCAAACGGCTATTGTCTTGATAATGCTCAAGGCCCGGCGGGCCAGCGACAAGGGCCAATACAAAAAGGGCAGCGGGAATATCTCCCCGCCGCCCCTCTTTCATTCACCGCACCCTCCCGCATCCAGATGCAGGCGGTATTGCGGATTAATAATGCACCGACTGGGAATCGATCGGCGTCGTCTTCGGCGGAGCGAACTTCGTCAGATCGATGCCCTCGACGGCGGAACGATACTCCTCGATGCTCGGCGTACGGCCGAGAATGGCGGACAGCACCACGACCGGTGTCGAGGCCAGAAGCGATTCACCCTTCTTTTCGGCACTGTCTTCAACGACACGGCCCTGGAAGAGACGCGTCGAAGTTGCCAGAACCGTGTCACCCTTGGCTGCCTTTTCCTGGTTGCCCATGCACAGGTTGCAGCCCGGGCGTTCCAGATAGAGGATGTTTTCGTATTCGGTCCGGTTCGTTGTCTTCGGGTTGATGTCATCGAATTCGAAGCCGGAATATTTCTGGAGGATTTCCCAATCCCCTTCCGCCTTCAGCTCGTCGATGATGTTGTAGGTCGGCGCGGCAACGACGAGCGGCGCCTTGAATTCGACCTTGCCTTCGGTCTTTTCGATGTTGCGCAGCATCTGCGCGACGATCTTCACGTCGCCCTTATGCACCATGCACGAGCCGACGAAGCCGAGATCGACCTTCTTGGTGGCGCCATAATAGGAAACCGGACGGATCGTATCGTGCGTGTAGCGTCTCGAAACGTCGTTGTTGTTGACGTCCGGGTCGGCGATCATCGGTTCGTTGATGACATCGAGATCGACGACGACTTCAGCGAAATATTTCGCGTTCGCGTCAGGCTTCAATGCTGGAACTTCACCGGAACGGATTTCCGCAATGCGCTGATCCGCCTTCGCAATCAGGCCTTTAAGCGTCTGTGCGGCGTTGTCCATGCCCTTGTCGATCATGATCTGGATGCGCGACTTGGCGATCTCCAGCGACTCGATCAGCGTTTCGTCTTCGGAAATGCAGATCGACGCCTTGGCCTTCATCTCGGCCGTCCAGTCGGTGAAGGTGAAAGCCTGGTCGGCAAGCAGCGTTCCGAGATGGACTTCGATGATACGACCCTGGAACACGTTGTCCCCGTGCTGCTGCAGCATCTGCGCCTGCGTTGCGTGCACCACGTCGCGGAAGTCCATGTAGGGCTGCATCGTTCCCTTGAAAGTGACCTTGACCGATTGCGGGATCGGCATGGTCGCCTCGCCCGTGGCGAGCGCCAAAGCGACGGTGCCGGAGTCCGCACCGAAGGCGACGCCCTTGGACATGCGGGTGTGGCTGTCGCCGCCGATGATGATTGCCCGGTCATCAACGGTGATGTCGTTCAGCACCTTGTGGATCACGTCCGTCATGGAGTGATAGACGCCCTTCGGATCACGGCCGGTGATGACGCCGAAATTGTGCATGAAGGCCATGAGCTTCGGCGTGTTGGCCTGAGCCTTCTTGTCCCAGACGGACGCCGTGTGGCAGCCGGACTGATAGGCGCCGTCCACCAAGGGCGAAATGACGGTGGCCGCCATCGCTTCCAGTTCCTGCGCGGTCATCAGGCCGGTCGTATCCTGCGAACCGACGATGTTGACCTTGACGCGAACGTCGGAACCGGCGTGCAGTACCTTGCCAGGCGTCACGCCAACGGCGTTGCGGTTGAAGATCTTCTCGACGGCGGTGAGGCCCTGGCCTCCGATCGAAATTTCCTTGTTCGGTGCAAATACAGGGGTCGCCTCGACGCCAAGCGTTTCAGCGGCAAAAGTCTGGAGCTTCTTGCCGAAGACGATGGCATAGGAGCTCCCAGCCTTCATGAATTCCATCTTCTGGGGTGTGAAGGACGAAGCGAGGTCGACCAGCTCGGTGCCGTTTTCGTCCCGCAGCTTGCGATTCTTGGCGTCGATCTTGAGGACCGTGCCGGTCTCGACCGAATATTTCTGCTCAAGGATGGGGTTGCCGTCATTGTTGAGGATCGGCTTGCCGTCTTCGCCGAGCTTCTTCACCCAGTTCTTCAGATTGATGCCGATGCCACCCGTCACGTCGACGGTGGTGGCGAAAATCGGCGAAATGCCGTTGGTGCCCGCAACGATGGGGGCATAGTTGACGAAGGGCACGTAGGGGCTGGCCTGCTTGCCGGTCCACAGCGCCACGTTATTGACGCCCGACATGCGCGAGGAGCCAACGCCCATCGTGCCCTTTTCGGCGATCATCATCACCCGCCTGTCGGGGTGCTGCTTCTGCAACGCGACGATTTGCGCCTGCGCTTCCGGCGAGATCATACACTGGCCGTGCAGCTGGCGGTCGGAGCGCGAATGCGCCTGATTGCCCGGCGACAGGAGGTCGGTCGAAATATCGCCTTCGGCGGCGATGAAGGTGACGACCTTGATCTCGTCCTCGACATCGGGAAGCTTGGTGAAGAACTCGGCCTTGGCGTAGCTTTCAAGCACGTCCCGCGCAATCGCGTTGCCGGCCTTGTAGGCATCCCGCAGGCGGAACATGTCGGCATCGTAAAGGAAAACCTGGGTCTTCAGCACTTCACCCGCCTTGGTGGCGATTGCGGCATCGTTGCCGAGCGCGATGTCGAGCAGCACCTTGATCGACGGGCCGCCCTTCATGTGCGACAGCAGTTCCAGCGCGAAGGTCGGGGTAATCTCGGGGACGATGACGTCGCCGAGGATGATCTGCTTCAGAAACGCAGCCTTCACACCGGCGGCGCTCGTGGTTCCCGGCAATGTGTTATAAATGAAAAACTTCAGGGCATCGGCGCGGTGTTCGCTGCCTGCATCCTTGATCAGTTCGATGATTTCGGCGGTCAACGCACCGTCATCGATCGGCTTGGGCGCAAGTCCCTGTGGTTCTCTGCTTTTGATTTCAGCCAGGTAATCCAAGTAAAGGTTCATCGCAATCCCAACGTCATGATGTCTATGGAGCCGAACACAGCGCCACCAAACGGTAGTGCTGGTCGCCCCCGGGTTTCTGTCGGTTTCGACTACGCCAACCGGGGGCCGCTGACAAGATGTCGCATGCCTGTAAGCGCGGGGATGCGCGATATTTCGCCCATCCCACATCTTCGCCGCCAGGCCGCGCCGGCACTCCCCGCCTTATCGTCCCTGCGCCGGCTTGCCGAGGCCGAGCAGATGATAAAAGGCGATGGCGCCGATTGTCGCCGTGCCGATGCCATCGAGCGTGAATCCGCCCACATTCAGCTTGAAATTTCCTGCCCCCAGAACAAGGGCGATACCCACCGTGATGAGGTTGCGTGGCTCGGAAAAGTCGACCTTGTTTTCCACCCAAATGCGCCCGGCGGTTGCCGCGATGAGGCCGAAGACGACGACGGACAGACCGCCGATGACCGGCCCGGGTATCGTCTGTATCAGCGCGCCGAATTTCGGCGAAAAGCCGAGGAGGATGGCCACCAAAGCCGCGACAATGAAAACGAGCGTCGAGAAGATGCGGGTTATCGCCATGACGCCCATGTTCTCTGCATAGGTGGTCATGCCGGTTCCGCCAAAGGCGCCGGAGAAGATGGTCGCGATGCCGTCGCCGATAAAGGCCCGACCGAGGTAGGGATCGAGGTTCCTGCCGGTCATCGCGCCGATAGCCTTGATGTGCCCGAGATTTTCGGCCACGAGGATGACGACGACCGGAGCTATGAGTGCGATTGCCGATGCGGAAAAGACCGGCGTGGTGAAGGTTGGCAATCCGAACCAGGCTGCGGCGGCGACGCCTGAAAAATCAACCGGTTTGCCGAGGCCGAGACCGTTCGCCACCACGAGATAGGCGAGATAGGCGATCGCGCCGCCGATGAGGATCGGCAAGCGCCGCGCCATTCCGGGCGCATAGACGGCAATCGCACCGACCGAGGTGACCGTCAGAATGGCAATCCATCGCGACAGCTGGTCGCCATCGGGATTGCCGGGGCCGGAGCCGGAGGCGCTGGCTATCGCGATGGGCGCAAGCACGAGGCCGATGGCGGCAACGATGGCCCCCGTCAGGACTGGCGGCATCAGCCGCTCGATCCAGTTATGACCGGCAATCATGACGATCACGCCAATCAGTGCATAAAGCACCCCCGCGGCGATGATGCCACCGAGCGCAAGCGCGATATTCGGGCTTGCCGCGCCCGCCGCCGCCCCGGTCGCCACCAGAACGGGGCCGATGAAGGCGAAGGATGAACCAAGATAGCTCGGCACGCGACCGCCAACGGCGATGAAGAAGATCAGCGTGGAAATACCGGAAAACAGGATCGATACATTCGGATCGAAGCCCATGATCAGCGGCGCGAGAACCGTGGAGCCGAACATGGCCACGACGTGCTGCAAACCGAGCACCGCGGTCTGCCCGGCGGGCAATCGCTCATCCGGCATGATGCGCCCTTCGGTTTTCAATCGCCAGCGAGGAAAATAACCACCCGTGTCGCTCATCGTCGTCCCCCACGAACCGCCCGGCGCGAGACTGACGGCTTTTCCGTCGCAGATCGCAGCCGCGCAAAAAGAGTTGCCTTTTGATGATAAGCGCGGTCGGCCGAGATCGAATCGGTGGCCGGCGTATCTTTTCTCCGGTAGCGCGATTGGTTCTCGCTGTCATCCGGGCGGCGGGATCGAAATGCGTTTGGCGCCGGCGGGAGTGCGCTCCGCGCCGGCACGGCAAGGAAGCATCGGGCGGATATCAGTCCGCCTTGTCGACAGCCGTCAAAATCTCAACGGCCGCCGTGACACGATCCTCATTGGGATAGTTTTTGTTGGCCAGTATGACGATGCCGAGTTTCCGTTGAGGGATGAAGGCGACATAGGCGCCAAAACCATTGGTGGAACCCGTCTTGTTGACGAAGACATCCTGTCCGGGCTTCAGGGGCGGCGCGATTTCCTGCACCGGAACGGTCTTGAGAAGAGCGCCGGAATTGGACTGGACAAGCGTCTTCAAGGCGACAGGCCGGGCATATTGCTCCCAGATGAGATCCTGCGTCATGGCGCCGACCGCGAAATAACCGGTATGGGTGCTTGCGATCGCCTGCCGGATCTTGCCGTCCAGCTTTTCAAGCCCCAGATTCGCGTTGACGAAGCGGATCATGTCTGTCGCCGTCGATCTGACGCCATAGGCTTCCGAAGAGAGAATGCCCGGCGTCAGGCGGGCCGGCTCGTCGTTTCGCGTGTAGCCCTGTGCATAATTGGCCAACTTCGCCTTGGGAACGACCGTGAACGTGTCCTTCAGGCCGAGCGCAGGAAAGAGCGTGTCCTGCATGGCGGCGTCGTAGCCCTGCCCCATCGCCTTTGCCGTGATGTAGCCGAGCATGCCGATGCTGGGATTGGCGTAGGTCCTGTGCGTTCCGGCGCCGTAAGAAGGCTTCCAGCTCTTGAGATAAGCCAGCAGCTGCGTTTCCGTTTTGACATTGTCAGGCACCTGTAGCGGAAAGCCGCCTGCGGTGTGGGTGCCGAGATGCGTCAATGTAACGTCACCGAAAGCGGAACCCTTCATGCCCGGAAGATAATCCTTGACCCTGCCGGACAGCGACAAATGCCCGTTCGCCTCGGCGTAGGTCGCAAGAATAGCCGTGAATGTCTTGCTGATGGAGCCAAGTTCGAACAGCGTTTCAGCCGTCACCGGCTGGCCGGTGCTTTTTGACATCGCGCCGTAAGTGAAGATGTAACTCTCTCCATCGACGCTGATGCCGACCGCAAGCCCGGGTATGCCGTTCTTTTCCATGATTGGCTTGATCGCCGCATCCGTTATCGCCTTCAGCCTCGCCCCGTCGTCGGCCAGAGCCGGCGTGAGGAGGATCGCCGAAAGCATGGCCGTCCATACGATATGTCTGCGGTGAAAATTCATCTGTCGCGTCTCCAAAACCTCAGGTGGATATCAGGCGTTTCCCCAGCCAGCGCGAAAGACGTTTAGCCGCCCTACATTGCACGAACAAATCATGATATCTCGGAGGAGACACAAGAAAATCTAGGTCTCGAATGGTCCGTCAATTTCTTCCCCTGAACGGTTTGCGCGCGTTCGAAGCTTCCGCGCGGCATCTGAGCTTTACCCGCGCGGCGATCGAACTTTGCGTGACGCAGGCCGCTGTGAGCCAGCAGGTCAAGGGACTGGAAAAGCGGCTGGGCGTCGCGCTTTTTCAGCGTCTCCCGCGCGGCCTGAAGATAACTGCGGAAGGCGAAGCCCTGCTGCCGACGGTGACCAGTTCCTTCGACCAGATGGCAACGACGCTTGACCGCATCGAGGCCGGGCAGGTGCGCGAACTGCTGTTTCTCGGCGTTGTCGGCACCTTCGCGGTCGGCTGGCTGCTGCCGCGCCTGCAGGCGTTTCAGAAGCGCCACCCCTTTATTGACGTCAGGGTGTCCACCAACAACAACCGGGTGGATATGGCGGCAGAGGGGCTCGATTTTGCCATTCGTTTCGGTCAGGGCTCGTGGCACGGCACGGATGCGTTTCGTCTCTTCGACGCGCCGCTTTCGCCGCTGTGCACGCCGAAACTGGCGGAAACGCTGAAAGCGCCGGCCGACCTGATGGAAGCGACATTGCTGCGCAGTTACCGCGCCGATGAATGGAGCAGCTGGTTTGCGGCGGCGGGCGTTACGCCGGCCGCACAGGTCAATGCCGGCATTGTCTTCGACACGTCGCTCGGGATGATGGAGGCCGCCCTGCAAGGGCTCGGTGTCGCGCTGGCGCCGCCGTCGATGTTTTCACGGCATCTGGCTTCCGGAGCGGTCGTCCAACCTTTTCCCGTCACCATATCGCTCGGTAGCTACTGGTTGACCCGGCTGCAATCGAAACCGCCGACCCCAGCCATGCAGGTCTTTTCCGACTGGCTGTTCGACAGCATCGGCACTGCCTGAAGCCTTTACACGAGGGCGAGCGCCACGCCGCCGGCCGCGCAAAGAAGAACGACGACCCATGGCGGCGCTTTCCAGACCGTCAGCAGGATGAAACCCGCAAGCGCCAGTGCAAAATCCCTGGGGGTGAAGACGGCGCTGGTCCAGACGGGATCATAAAGCGCCGCGCCCAATATGCCGACCACCGCGGCATTGGCGCCTCGCATGGCCGCCTGCGCCACAGGATGCCGGCGAAAGCCCTCCCAGAAAGGAAGTGCGCCGACGAGAAGCAACATGCCGGGCAGGAAGATGGCGACGAGAGCGATGGCTGCGCCCGCCACGCCGTTCGGCTGAGGGCCCGCCACCGCGCCGAGATATGCAGCAAAAGTGAAGAGCGGACCGGGCACGGCCTGCGTTGCGCCATAGCCGGCAATGAAGGCATCCCTGGTGACCCAGCCCGAGGCGACGACTTCGGATTGCAGCAGAGGCAACACCACGTGGCCGCCGCCGAAGACCAGCGCGCCGGCCCGATAGAAGGCGTCAAACAAGGAGAGCCCCTGCCAGGCCGCGCCCGCCGCAAGAACCGGCAGCAGAACGAGAAGAAGGGCAAAAGCCGCAAGCGAAACATATCCCACGCGTTTCGACACGCGGAAGGCAAGATGGCTGGTCGACCCGGCCGAGGCGGCGCGGCAGAAGACCAGCCCGGCGAGCGCTCCGGCGCAAAGCGCCAGGATTTGCCCGAAAGCGCCGGCGATGAATACGACACAGACGATGGCGGCCATCGCGATGGTCGCGCGCTCACGATCCGGTGAGAGGCTTTTTGCCATTCCCCATACCGCCTGGGCGACCACGGCAACAGCGACGATCTTCAATCCATGCAGCAGTCCGGTGCCGACGGGGCCTTCGATGGATGCGGCGACCATTGCGAACGCGACGAGAAGAATGGCAGATGGCAGCGTAAACGCCGTCCAGGCGGCCAGCGCCCCGAGCGGCCCTGCCCTCAGCAGCCCGAGCGCAAAGCCCACCTGGCTGGAAGCGGGACCGGGCAGAAACTGGCAGAGCGCCACAAGGTCCGCATAACCGGCTTCATCGACCCATTTGCGCCGGACGACCAGCTCATCGCGAAAATAACCGAGATGAGCGATGGGGCCGCCAAAGGATGTGACCCCGAGCTTCAGAAAGGCCGCGAAAACTTCGCCGGGCGTTCCGATTTTGTGACGCGCGGTGTCATTCGAAATCGTGGGTGTCGAGGAATTCAACGATAGCTCCCTAAGCGTATGACGGCTGCGCATACACATCGTCCGCACTGAAACGCCGAGGGTATCAGACACTATTACGACAGGGATATGAAGGGCCTGGCGAAATCAGCACCGTGTGAACCGGACCGGGAAACGTCTCAGCCGCCCTCCGGCATCCCGCCGCTCCTGCCCGGCTGAAACATGTCCAGCAATCCGCGATAGGGCTTGGCGACCGGCGTGGCATAAGCGCCGCGCTTGGCGGTGGAGAGCCCCATGGATACCAGTGCTTCCGCCTGTTTGACGGCTGCTGCGACGCCGTCAATGACAGGGACGCCGAATTCAGCGCGGAGTTCCGCCGTCAGGTCGGCCATGCCGGCGCAGCCGAGCACGATCGCCTCGGCACGATCCTGCCTCAGCGCCAGGGAGATTTCCTCCCGCAGCCTTTCGCGTGCATTCGAACCCGCCTCTTCCAGCGATAGCACCGGAATGTCGGCGGCACGGACTTTGCAGCGGGAAGACATGCCATAGCGCTGGACGAGATGTTCGAGCGGCAGCCGGGACCGTTCCATCGTCGTGACGATGGTGAATTTCTGCGCGATGAAGGCCGTGGCGGAAACCGCCGCCTCACAGATGCCGATGACGGGAATATCTGCAAGAGCCCGGGCCGCATCAAGCCCGGTATCATCGAAACAGGCGATGATCGCCGCGTCGACGCGCAGCGCCGGAGCCTTGGCAAGCTCCAGCAGAAGGCCGGGCACCGCGAATACCTCGTCGTAATAACCTTCGATGGAGACAGGCCCCATGGAAGAGGTGACGGCGAGGATTTCCGTATCGCGGCCCGCCACCCGTGTCGCGGCGTCGGCGATGGTCGCGGTCATGGACTGCGTGGTATTGGGATTGATGACGAGAATGCGCATCTTGGGTTTCTTCATCCGCGCGAATGGCGTCGATTGAGGGTGACGATCAGGCCGAGCGTGGCCGCAATCACCAGGAACGAAAACAGGGTGGTAACGGCGCCGAGCGCATAAAGCACAGGGGTCGTGACATTGGTGGTCATGCCGTAGATTTCCAGCGGCAACGTGTTGTAGGTGCCAGACGTCATCAGCGTGCGGGCGAACTCGTCGTAGGAAAGCGTGAACCCGAAGAGGCCAACACCGATCAGGCTCGGCGCGATCATCGGCAGCACCACATGGGCGAAGGTCTGCCATGAGGACGCACCGAGATCGCGCGCCGCTTCCTCATAGGACGGCGAAAACCGGTTGAAGACGGCGAGCATGATGAGAACGCCGAAGGGCAATGTCCAGGTCAGATGCGCGCCAAAAGCTGATGTATACCATGAAGGTTCAAGCCCAAGCTGCTGAAACAAAACACCAATACCAAGGGATATGATGATGGAAGGCACCACCAAGCTAGCGACCGACAGATAAAACAGCGGCGTCGCGCCGATGAATTTGCGACGGAAGGCAAGGCCTGCCAGCAAAGAGACGAGCACGGTTACGACCATGACCATCAGGCCGAGAGCGAAGGAACGGCGGAACGATCCGCCGAAATCGCCGACTGCCTGCTGTTCGAAAAGATTGCCGAACCAGTGCAGCGACACGCCGTTCAGCGGGAACGTCAGGCCTCCGTTCGGCCCCTGGAAGGCGAGGATGAGGATGGCCGACAACGGGCCGTAAAGAAACAGCACGAAGAGGGCGAAAAAGAAAGCGAGGATATAGAATTCGCGGCTGCGTTTTTCCCGATGCATAATCAAAGCTCCTTGCGGATATCGACGATGCGCAGGATGCCCGCGACCATCAGGAGAACGAGGACGAGCAGGATGACGGCATTGGCGGCAGCGGCCGGATATTGCAGCAGCGACATCTGGTTCTTCATCATCAGCGCCACCGAGGCGCTCTGGCCGCCCGACATGACCTGAACCGTGGAAAAATCGGCCATGACCAGCGTGACAACGAAGATGCTGCCGATCGCCATGCCGGGTTTTGCGAGCGGGATGATGACATTGGTGAGCGTCTGCCAGCCGGTCGCACCAGCGTCGCGCGCCGCCTCGATCAAGGATTTGTCGATGCGCATCAGCGTGTTGAAGATCGGCGTGACCATGAACAGCGTATAAAGATGCACCATGGCCAGCACCACGGCAAAATCGGAATAGAGCAGCCATTCGATCGGCTCGGGGATGATGCCGGTGCCGACCAGCGCGCTGTTGACGAGACCGTTTCGCCCCAGAACGGGTATCCACGAAATCATGCGGATGATGTTGGACGTCAGGAAAGGCACGGTGCAGACAAGGAACAGCACCATCTGCATGGTGGTGGTGCGGATGTGAAAGGCGAGGAAATAAGCCACCCAGAAACCGCAGAACAGCGTGATGGCCCAGACCATCGCTGCATATTTCAGCGTATTTAGATAGGTCTGCCAGGTGACCCACGATCCCAGTGTCTCGCTGTAATTGAAGGTCACAAAATCAGGATACATCTGGGCAAAATCGTAGTCCCAGAAGCTGACGACGGCGATCATGAGGATCGGCAGAGCCAGGAAAAAGCCGAGGATCAGGAAAAGCGGGGCAGCCTGCACATAGGAGACGAGTTTTTGTGGCAACGCGAAGCTGCGGTGCTGTCTGTCCTTCTTGTCGCTGACGCCGATGAGTCTGACCGTCACCATGGGGAGCCTTTCTGTGGATTTGCAGAAGTGCCGGCGGCATTGCCGCCAGCGGGCACGTTGGAAGGTCCGCCACACCCTCGACGTCATCCTCGGGCTTGACCCAAGGATCCAACCACGTCTGATGTGGTGGTTTGTTAGATCCTCGGTTCAAGCCCGAGGATGACGTCGAGAGGTGGGTGCCTGTCGCAATTGACCGGCGGCACTTGCCGCCGGTCGTCCTGAAAGCATCACGCCGCGATGAACTCGTTCCAGCGGCGAACCATGTAGCGGTCTTCGTCCATGACCGAGTTCCAGCACGCCACCTTGCCCATGCGCTCCTCGAAGGAACCGCCATCGCGCACGGCACCGGCCTTTTCCATGACCTTGCCGTCTGGCGCGATGATATCGCCCTGAGCGGCCTTGCCCTCGACCCAGTAACCCCACTCGTCGGCGGTCATGTGCTCCTTCGCCGTTTCCATGGCGGCGGAGTAATAACCCTGACGGTTGAGGTAGGCGCCGACCCAGCCCGAGGTGTACCAGTTGATATATTCATAGGCTGCATCGAGCTTTGCACCGGACAGATGCTTGGCGAGACCGAGACCGCCGCCCCAGGAGCGATAGCCTTCCTTCAGCGGCTGATATTTGCAGGCGATGCCCTTCGAGCGGACCGCGGCAACGGCCGGTGACCACATGGACTGGATGATGACTTCGCCCGAGGCCATGAGGTTGACGCTTTCGTCGAAGCTCTTCCAGAAGGCGCGGAACTGGCCGTCCTTCTTGGCCTTGATGAGGAAATCGATGGTCTTGTCGATTTCCGCCTTCGTCATGTTGCCCTTGTCGGCATATTTGATGTTGCCCATGGCTTCCATGATCATCGCCGCGTCCATGATGCCGATGGACGGGATGTTGAGGATGGAGGTCTTGCCCTTGAACTTGGGGTCCATGATATCGGCCCAGCTGGTGATATCGCGGCCGACGAGATCGGGGCGGATGCCGAGCGTATCGGCATTGTAGATGGTCGGAACCATGGTGAAATAATCGGTCTCACCCTTGGCAAATGTCTTGTCGCCGGGCTTCTCGACGTAACCGACAGTGTGCGGCGCAGTGCCCTGCGCGACCACGCTGTCAGGCTTCAGCTTGCCGTTTTTGAACAGCGGCACGATCTTGTCGTAATATTTGAGCTTCTTGATTTCCATCGGCTGGATGACGCCGGCCGGATAGACTTTCTTCAGGATCCAGTATTCGATATCGGCGATATCGTAGGAGTTCGGCTGGGTGACGGCGCGCTGGGCAGCGGCGTCGGAATCCGTCGCCGTCATCTCCAGCGTGATGCCGAGGTCCGCCTTGCACTTTTCGGCAATGGCGTTGAGGTTGGAGACGCCGGTGCCGAACTGGCGGATGGTGATGGGGTTCTGCGCCCAGATGGTCGGGAAGCCGGTGATGAGGCCGGAGCCGATCGCCGCACCCGCGGCAGCCGCGCCCGCTTTCAGGAGGCCGCGGCGGGACAGGCCCTTCTTGCTGCTGGTGGTATCGGTCATTGCAAAGTTCTCCTCTGGTTATTTTTGGGGTCACTTCTCTACCCGGCCGAGCACGATGGCATCGGCCGCATTCCATGAAAGCGGTATGGCGTCGCCGGTCCTGACCGGGTTTTCGAAAAAGGCGGCGTCGCTGAGGATGACGTTGAAATCCTCCATGCCGGCGCCGGTCACGGCGATCTTCACGGTGGCGCCGCGATACTCGACATTGGAGACGATGCCCGTGAAACCGAGACCGGGTTGATCGGTCTCACCCACACGCACCCGATCGGTGCGAACGGCGATATCGACCGCCCCGTCATCCGGCGCCGCGCCTGTCGCGGTAAATGTGCCGCCGCCTGCGACTTCAAGCGTCACCAGCTCGCCGGACCTTTCCCTGAATCGTCCGGAAATGACATTGTGGTCGCCCATGAAGCGGGCGACGAAAGCGGTCGCCGGTCGCTCGAAAACCTCACGCGGGGTCGCCGCCTGCTCGATCCGGCCGTCATTCATGACGACGATGATATCGGCCAGTGCCATCGCCTCTTCCTGACTGTGGGTGACGTGGACGAAGGTGATGCCGAGTGAAGTCTGCAGCTTCTTCAACTCGGCGCGCATGCGGATCTTGAGGAAGGGATCGAGCGCCGAAAGCGGCTCGTCCAGCAACAGCGCCTCGGGATCGGTAATGAGCGCGCGCGCCAGCGCCACGCGCTGCTGCTGCCCGCCGGAAAGCTGGGCCGGGCGTCGGCCGGCATAAGGCTCGAGCTGCATCAGGCGCAGCATGTCCAGCGCCTTTGTGCGCCGGGTTTCCCTGTCCACACCCTTCATCTTGAGGCTGAAGGCGACATTGTCGACGAGATCGAGATGCGGAAACAGCGCATAGGACTGGAACATCATCGCCGTGCCGCGCCGGGCGGGCGGCAGATCGGTCACGACGGTGTTGCCAAGCCTGACATCGCCGCTGGAAATGCTCTCGTGACCAGCGATCATCCGGAGCGTCGAGGTCTTGCCGCAGCCCGACGGGCCGAGCAGGCAGCAGTAGCTCCCCGCCGGTATCTTCAGGCTTACCGCATGGACGGCGGTGGTGTTGCCGTAAATCTTGGATACGGAAGCGATGTCAATTGCGGCGGCTTTGCTCATAAACACTCTCCTGCGACACTTCTATCCATGCAGGAGGCGTGCCAATCGGCTTTCTCATTGATGCAAAAGGATAATTTAAATGGGGAGAAACACCGGTTGGGAAGAGTGCCCAAATTTACAGCGATTGTTTTCGATGCGATGGAAAAATTGTATGCAATCTTGACGACTAATTGATTACGCGCCGCTGGTTCACATGGCGCATGAACGCGCAAGTCGCAGCGCGAAGCCTGCGGCGCACGGGCCACTGCGCACGCCGTTCTGCAGGCGTGCGCAGCCATGGAATGTTAGAGCACACCGAGGAACTGCCTGAGTTCCGGTGTGCGGGGGTTAGCGAAAACTTCTTCCGGCGGGCCGATCTCGTGTACCCGTCCCTGATGCATGAAGACGACGCGCGAGCAGACGTCACGGGCGAACTTCATTTCATGCGTCACCATCAGAAGTGTCATGCCCTCCCTGGCAAGCTCACGCACGACAGCGAGCACCTCGGACACCAGTTCCGGGTCAAGCGCAGACGTGATTTCATCACACAGAAGCGCGATGGGCTGCATGGCAAGCGCGCGGGCGATGGCCACGCGCTGCTGCTGACCGCCGGAGAGCTGGTCCGGATAGGAGTCGAACTTGTGCGCCAGACCGACACGCTCCAGCATCCTGCGCGCCATCGCCTCCGCCTCGGGCGCCGCCAGCTTCTTCACAACCATCTGCGACAGCATCACATTGCCGCCGGCAGTCAGATGCGGAAAGAGATTGAACTGCTGGAAAATCATGCCCACCTTTAATCTGAGGGCCTTCAGATGCAGCTCGTCATCAAGCAGCTGGGCGCCCGCCACCTGAATGGAGCCGCTGCTGATCGTCTCAAGACCGTTGATACAGCGTAGCAGCGTCGATTTTCCCGAACCGCTTTTCCCGATGATCGCGATCACCTCTCCGGGCTCGACATCCAGGTTGATGCCCTTCAGCACTTCGTTGTCGCCAAAGCTCTTGTGGACTTCAGTGATTTCGATGAGCGACATTGAGCTTCCTTTCGAGAAACTGGCTGGATTTCGACAGCGGCCAGCAGAGGGCGAAATAGATGAGCGCCACCAGCCCGTATACCGTGAAAGGCTGGAAGGTCGCGTTGGTGACGATCGTGCCGGCCTTGGACAGTTCGACGAAACCGATAATGGAGGTGAGCGCGGTGCCCTTGATGACCTGGACGGAAAAACCGACTGTCGGTGGAATGGCGATCTTCATCGCCTGGGGCAGGATGACGTAACGCATCTGCTGAAGGCGGCCCATGGCAAGGCTTGCCGAGGCTTCCCATTGCCCCTTTGCGATCGACTCTACACAGCCGCGCCAGATTTCCGCCAGAAACGCAGCAGTCCACAGGATGAGCGCCACGCCTGCGGCAAGCCAGGCTGGAACATCGATTCCGAAGAGGCCGAGGCCGAAAAAGGCGATGAAAAGCTGCATCAGGAGCGGCGTGCCCTGAAAGACTTCGATATAGATGCGGGCAAGACGGCTCAAGGCCGGACGCGGACTGATGCGCAGCCACAGAAGCGCGAGGCCGACCAGGCCTCCGCCAGCGAAGGATACCAGCGACAGCAGCAGCGTCCAGCGCGTGGCAAGCAACAGGTTGCGCAGAATATCCCAGAAGGTGAATTCCATCATCGCGCCAGCCTCCGCGGAAAAAGGAAGCCGCCCAGCGCCAGCATGCCCTGCCGCAGCAGGATCGCGAGCAGCAGGTAGATCACCGTCGAAACAATATAGGCCTCGAAGGCGCGGAAGGTGCGCGACTGGATGAAGTTGGCCGCAAACGTCAGGTCTTCCACCGCGATCTGCGAGACAACCGCCGACCCGAGCATGACGATGACAACCTGCGACGTGAGCGCTGGCCAGATGCGCTGCAGCGATGGCCGGAGCACCACGTGGCGGAAGGTTTCGAAGCGCGTCATCGCAAGGCTTGCCCCCGCCTCGAACTGGCCTTTCGGTGTTGCCTGGATGCCGGCGCGAATGATCTCGCAGCTATAGGCGCCGAGATTGACGATCATCGCCAGATTGGCGGCGGTCAGCTCCGAAAGCTTGAAACCAAGCGACGGCAGGCCGAAAAAGATAAAAAACAGCTGGATGAGGAAAGGCGTATTGCGGATGAGTTCGACGTAACCGCCGACGATGGGCCTAAGCCAGGAGGGGCCAAGCGCACGGGCCCAGGCGCAGGCGGTGCCGAGCGACACGCCGATGACGCCGCCCACCAGCGTCAGCTGGCTGGTGATGGCAATACCCTTGGCAATCTGCGGCCAATATTCGCCGAGCCACAGGAAATCAAATTGATAGCTCAAGAAAAGTCCCCTTGCGCCGGTGGTGAGAAAGCCGTCCCGGGGAACCGGGACGACGGGGATATGTGACGATCAGAGATCGGCCGGCAGATCCTGCCCGAGCCATTTGGTGGCGATGGCATTCAGCGAACCGTCCGCCTTGGCCGCGGCGATAGTCGCATTGACCTTTTCCAGCAGGGCCGTCTCATTTTTGTTGAGGCCGATGTAGCAGGGCGAATTCTTGATCAGGAATTTCATTTCCGGCCGCTTCGGCGGGTTCTTCGCCAGAATGGCGGCGGCCACCACATTGCCGGTTGCGACAACCTCCGCCTGACCGGACAGGAAGGCGGAAATGGTGCCGTTATTGTCCTCATAGCGCTTGATGGTGGCGTCAGCGGGCGCAACCTTCGTCAGCTCGAGGTCTTCGACAGAACCGCGTGTCACGGCAACGGTCTTGCCCTTAAGGTCCTCGGCTTTGGAGAGGGAAACGTCCTGCGGACCGAACACGCCGTTGAAAAATGGAGCATAGGCGGTCGAAAAATCGATGACCTTCTCGCGTTCAGCGTTCTTGCCGAGGCTGGAGATCACCAGATCGACCTTGTTGGTCTGCAGATAGGGAACACGGTTGGCGCTGGTGACCGGCACCAGCTCCACCTTCACGCCCAGCTTGTCGGCGATCAACTTCGCGACGTCGATGTCATAACCCTGCGGGGTCATGTCGGCCCCGACACTGCCAAAGGGTGGAAAATCCTGCGGCACGGCGACGCGCAGCGTGCCGCGTGCGGCAATGTCGGCAAGGGCGTCCGCCTTTGCGGGGGCGGAAAATCCGAAGGCGGCAGCCATGGCGGCGGCGGCGATGAAGGTCCGTCTGAATATCATGGGTCATTCTCCTTGTGCTGGTTCTGTTGCTCGGTTTTTTTGTCGGTATCGCCGCGGTTATGTTCCGGAAGGGCGAGCGAGTGGCGAAGACCGGCGAGCGGGTCAGGTCGCCGGGTGAGATCGAGGCCGGTTTCCACTTCGTCCAGATGTTCGATTGAAAGCTCCGCCGCCCTCACGAAATCGCCGGCTGCCATCGCCTCGAATATCCGGCAATGTCCCTGATGCGACTGCAGCGCATGGAATTCCGACTGGTAAAGCATGGAAATGAGGATCGTGCGGGCCGTCAGGTCGCGCAGCAGTTCAACGAGGACGGCATTGCCGCAAAGCTCGGCGATCCTGATGTGAAAATCGCCCATGAGGCAGGTCAGGCGCTGCCGGTCGCCCGCGGCTATGGCGACTTTCTCTTCCTGGAGATGCGCCAGGAGAACGCCGCGCCCTTCTTCGGTAAGGGTCCGCATACTGCGCACCAACCCGGATTCGATGATCCGGCGCGCTTCATAGATGGTCATCGCCTCCTCGGCAGACGGCTCGACCACGAACCAGCCCCGCCTCGCACTAACGTGCACGATTCCCCGGGTTTCCAGCCGCATCATCGCCTCGCGTACCCGGGTGCGCGATACGGAGAAAAGACCGGCAAGCTGGTTTTCGCTGAGCCGTGTGCCCGGCCGGATACGCGCCGACAAAATGCCGGATACGATGGCCTCTTCAATGTTTAGCTGACGATCCTGCCTGGTATGTAAATCTTGCATACAAGACAGAAAGCAAAGCCCGTGCCAGACGGATTCCCCACTTTAAATCGCGGGGAAAACGACATGAGCTCAAAATTTGAGCAATCCGCCCAGCGCACACGAAAGAAGCAGCCTGTTAACAGGACAGATTTTCATCACTCGATCAAAACGCCCGCAGGCGATTAACCTTACCCGGCCTTGAACCGGTCGAAAGCCGTGAGATATTTGACCGTAGGGTCGGCGTCCCAGCGATAGATTTCGGTGCGCAGAAAATGCAGCTCCTCCGCCAGCATCTCTTCCGGCAGCTCCGCCCACCAGGATTTCGGCCGGCCGTCCGAACCGTCCGACCAGCGATAACCCCGCTTTTTCAGGTGATCCTTCATATCGAAGGGGCTGTTCTCCGCGTAGATCCGGACGCGCGATCTACGGCTAGCCGCGTGAAGCTCCATGAAGGGCGTCATGCCTTCCTGGCCCGGCCGGTTCTGCTCGAGCACCTCCAGCAGCGCGAAGCAATCATCAACCGCGCGATGGCCATCATGGAAATAACCGGACTGACCGATCAGATAACCCAGCTTGTTGCCCTCAAATCCACGCACCCGCCAATCGATTTCGGAAACGGAGCAGGCCCAGGCCTTGTCATTGAATATGGCCGAGAAGGCTTCACAGAAGGGACGGTCGAAGCCAGCATTGTGGGCAATGATCAGATCGGCATCGCCGACCAGAGAAGCCAGCCGCTCCATGTCGATCGCCTGCCCCGCGACCATGTCATCGGTGATCCCTGTCAGCCGGGTGATCTCCGCCGGTATGGCGACGTTGGGCTGCCGAAGTCCGCCGTAAATGCCGGTGACGTCGCCAATGGCGCCCTGATCGTCGAACGTGAAGGCGATGACGCCGATCTCGATTATTTCGTCCGTCCGGTGGTTCAGACCCGTGGTTTCCGTGTCGAGGATCACGCCCCGGCGGGAAAATTCCGGCCTTGGCCGTTCCACGACCTGACGCGGCATGAGCTTGCGCAGAACGCGGTAATTGCCGGTGGATTCGAGATAGCCCGCCAGCCCCTCATCATCCATTGCGACCCTCTGCACCGCTCCGCGTCCCGGCATTTTTCGCCCCCGTTCGGTCTCGGGAAGCCGCGCGGCCGCGGAAGCGAAAAAGTCCAACTGGGAGGTCATGAGGTGCCTGCCGCCTTGCCCGGAAATCGAAAATCAGTACTCCAACATATGCGTAGAGGCTCACGGTAACAACAGCAGACGCTCTCATCCACAGAAAGGCGGCGCCAATCCGTTAACGAAAGACACGCACGGTTTCAGGCTTCGGAAAAAACCGCCGTCATCTGTAAATCTGCGGCGATCTCAACCACGGCGGTCAGGGAGCCGGACGCCCCAGGACAGTCTCGCAGCTCGCCGGATCGCCGATGATCTCGCTCGTGGTGATGATGGAAGCTGCGTCCGCGGTGATCTTGATGATGCAATCGCGGCGATGTTGCTTGATTTTCATGCCCTCGGTCTGCGAGACCTGCGCCTGCCCGTCGACGGTCCGGTATTCGCGCCGGTTGCTGAGCCCCGCATAGGTCTCGACATCCACTTTCAGCCAGTAGGATTCGGTTGCGCCCTTTTCGATGATGACCTTGTTGGGGCGGCCAAGCCGGGCGATTGCCGCCTCCCGCGGCTGCCCTTTAAAACCGGCCACAGTGCGGGTGATTTCCGTCTGCCCGGTGCTGGTGCACGCCACGGCCATGGTCAGCATCGCTGCCAGCGCTCCGGTTTCAAGCAATCTCATGTGCAATTCATCCCCTCGTCACACGTCACCGGCCCGCGGGTTGCGGTCGCCGCCGGCCGCAAATCTAGGAGCGATCATCTCGCACTGAAAGGAGGAGCGGCGTATGGGCCGATCAACTTGTCATGATCAGCCGCGGCCCCCGCTAGCGGTTGCGGAACACGGTGCAGGGAACACCCGCCCCACGGATTTCACCACAAAGCGCATTGGCTTCGGCTCTGGTCTCGCGGCCGATGCGCGCGGCGTAACGCGGGCGCGAACCGAAATTGCCACCCCTTTGCCGCACGATCAGTGCGCGCTCGGCATTGAGAGGCCCCGACAATTGGCCTATGGCACGGGTAAAGAGCCGGTTCGCCACCGTCGGATTGTAATGGGCGGCAAGCTGCACACCCCATGGCGCCCAGTCGGCCGAAGATATCAGGACGGGATCGTTGATCGTGCGTGTATCGGCAAGCCGCAGGCAGGCGTCGATGAAGGGCCGGCTGCCGTCCAACGCCGGCGCGGCCTTATCCGGTGGATTGTCTTTCCAGCTTTCCACTGGGTACCCGGTGATTGCAAAGACATAATCGCGCGTTTCCACCGGCAGGCGACCTGTCGCGATAAAACCGCGCAGCCCCGCCTCGCCGGCATTATAGGCTGCGGCTGCGAGACCGAAATTGCCGAAGCGCAGCTTCAGCTCCGACAGATAGCGTGACGACGCCTCCAGCGCAGCAATGATGTTGAAACTGTTGTCCAGACCACGCAGCCTCGCCGTTCCCGGCATGAACTGGGCAATGCCTTCCGCCCCCTTCGGGCTCACCGCATCGGCCCGGAACAGGCTCTCCCGCCAGATCAGCCTGGCGAAATAATCCGGCGGAACGGCATGGCGCGCGGCGAGAACCTCGATGGCGTGGCAAAGGTCCCTGTTGTAGCTCTGGGGACTGATGCACAATTCGGGCGCCACATCGTGGGCATGGGCGCAGGACGCCTTGCCGTCAGCCGGCGTTTCGGCCTGCGCCGGCCCCAGAAACGCCGCCAGCCAGCAGAGAACGAGCACGACCCTGCCTGTTGATGTCATCCCTGCCAAACGAAAGTCCCCGTAATCTTCAGGCGCGCTGCGCCGATTATCCGACAATCGCGACGATATGCCTATACCCCGCACTTGCATGGATCGATTTCGGTTTCAGACGTTTCATGGCCCCCCATGCCAAGGCCCGCAGGGGATGGAAGGGAACCGGAGATGCCTCTAAAAGTCCTGCCATTCCTCACGCGCGACAGCCGCGCTCGACGCGCCACGCACGCCCGGCGGGCGGGATAGCGGGCGGCGCGGGGCGGCGGCGCCGGGCTGGTCCGACCAGCTGCGCGTAGAGGCCGCATGACGCGCAGTCTCCTCGAACCGGAACTGGCCAAGGAGCTCGAACAGGGCCGCGGCCTCCCGCGCGAGGCTGTGGCTTGCGGCCGTCTGCTCCTCCACCATCGCGGCGTTCTGCTGGGTAGCCTGATCCACGCTGTTGACCGCCTGATTGATTTCAGCAAGCGCCGTGGACTGTTCGCGGGCCGCATCCACGATCGCCGCCACATTGGTATTGATGTCGCGGACCTGCTCTGCGATTTCCTGCAGCGCCGAACCCGCCCTGGTGACGAGGCCGACGCCGTTTTCCACCTGCTTGCCCGAAGCGTTGATCAGGTTCTTGATTTCCTTTGCGGCCGTCGCCGAGCGCTGCGCAAGCTCGCGCACCTCCTGCGCGACAACGGCAAAGCCCTTGCCTGCCTCGCCTGCACGGGCCGCTTCCACGCCCGCATTAAGCGCCAGAAGGTTGGTCTGGAAAGCAATTTCGTCGATCACGCCGATGATGCTCGAGATTTCCCGCGATGATTTTTCAATCTGATCCATGGCGCCTATGGCATCGCGCACCACCTGGCCTGAATGTTCGGCATGGTCGCGGGCACGGGCAACGATCCTGCCGGCTTCTTCCGCCCGACGGCTTGAGTCACTGACTGCGGTGGTGACCTCTTCAAGCGCGGCTGCGGTCTCCTCTATCGAAGCCGCCTGCTGCTCCGTCCGTCTGGCAAGATCATCTGCCGCGGATCGTATTTCATTCGACCCGGAAGAAATGGCGCCGGCATTTTCAGACACCCGCGTCATGGCCCGCTTGAGCTTCTCCGAAGCCGCGTTGAAATCCGTGCGCAGCCGTTCAAGCGAGGGAATGAAAGGCATGTCGATGCTCTGGGCTAGATCGCCTTCGGCAAGGTCTGTAAGGCACTGCGCCAGCTTTTCGACATTCTCGACACGGCCGGTCACATCGGTCGCGAATTTGACGACCTTGAACACTTTCCCATTCAGATCGAAAATCGGATTATAGGAAGCCTGGATGAAGACCTTGCGGCCGCCCTTGCCAAGACGCATGAATTCATCCGCCACCAGATCGCCGCCGGCGAGCCTTTCCCAGAACTGCCTGTAGGCCGGTGACTGTGTATAGGCCGGCTCGCAGAACATGGAATGATGCCGGCCCTGCACTTCCGCCAGAGAATAGCCCAGCGCCGTCAGAAAATTCTCGTTGGCAGTCAGGATTTCGCCGTTCGGCGAGAATTCGATGATGGCCTGCGCCCGGGAAAGGGCGTCGATCTTGCCGGCGTCTTCCGCCGCCTTCAGCTTGCGTGCGGTGATGGCTGTAGCGATCTTCACCACCTTCACCGGCTTGCCGCGGCGAAACACGGGGTTATAGGAAGCCTCGATCCAGACCTCCCTGCCGCCCTTGCCGATGCGCTTATACTGCTGCTGATCGAACTGACCGGCAGCAAGTTTTGCCCAGAAGCCCTTGTAATCCGCCGAAGCCACGACGGCGGGTTCGACGAACATGCTGTGATGCCTGCCGAGGATTTCCGAAAGTTCGTAACCCAGAGCCCGACAGAAATTCTCATTGGCGGCAAGAATCTTTCCCGAAAGGTCGAATTCTATGATGGCCTGGGATTTGGAAAGCGCGGCGAGAACCGCGAAAGCATTGGCACCACGATCAAGAACACTCAAGCGCGCTTCTCCGATAAAACAGGAAGTTTCCATCCAAAATTATTCACGCATATTATAATTTCAGTATTAATTGATATTTAATGATAATTTTTATTTTCGTCTGATGCACGTGCGTACTTCAGCGAAATTTCCACTCATTGGTTCGTTTTTTGAAATTTCACCCCGTCCCGTAGTCGAAGACACGGCGATGCAATAGTTCCATTGATACATTTGTTCCGAGTCGGAAGCCCGCTTCCGCCTTCGGCAATATATTTGGGGGAGATATGATTGATCTTGTGGCAGTGCTTGCGGTGTGGACCTATATCGGCGGTTTCTTATGGCTGACGGCCCGGCTGGCGAAGCGCACGGGCGAACCTGTCTGGCTTTTTGCCAAGGGTCGCGAAAGGCAAACCGTTCCCGCCACGCTTTTCCGTGTCGCGTTTCTTCTCGGCGCGCTTCTGCCGCTCTTCACCCTCTGGCTGGAACCGCAAGGGGCCGGTTGGCTGCTGGACCGACACTATACCGGCGCAGCCATCCGCTTCGCTGGGGTGGTTATGGCGCTGGCGGGAAGTGCGCTCGCGCTCTACGCGCAGCATTACATGGGCAAATCGTGGCGCATCGGCGCGGCCGAAGGCCATCTCGGAACCATCGTGGATACCGGGCCTTTCAGCATGTCAAGAAACCCGGTCTTCGTCGGGCAGATTGTGCTGTTTACGGGATTGGTTCTGGTGTTCACCTCCGTTCTGCAGCTAACCGTCGCCATCGTCCTCATCATCGCGGTGATGCTGCAGGTCAACATTGAAGAGCGCGTGCTGACAAAGGAACTTGGCCCGGCCTATGTTGCCTATCGCCGCAGGGTGAGACGCTGGCTTTGACACTGGTCACCGTAGCGTTTTCGGAACGTTTTCGCTGCGGCTGCATTTTATGCCGGATGGGGAGCCGTCAATCTGCCCATGAGTTACCCGCCGGCAAGGGGGATGCCGTCAACCTCGGAGGACCATACCCATGCGAAAGAACATGATCTGTATCTGGTATGACAAGGACGCAGAGGCAGCAGCCCGTTTTTATGCCGACACGTTTCCCGATAGTGAGGTGATAAAAGTGTATCACGCGCCGGGCGACTATCCCTCCGGCAAGCAGGGGGACGTTCTCATGGTGCAGTTCACTGTCGCGGGCGTAACCTGCATCGGCCTCAATGGTGGGCCGCAATTCAAGCACAGCGAAGCTTTCTCATTCCAGATATCGACTGAAGATCAGGAGGAAACCGACCGCTACTGGAACGCCATCGTTGGCAATGGCGGCCAGGAAAGCGCCTGCGGCTGGTGCAAGGACAAATGGGGCATCTCCTGGCAGATCACGCCGCGCGTGCTGATGGATGCCATGGCTGCCGGCGGGGCAGAAGCCAGACGAGCCTTCACGGCGATGATGGATATGAAAAAAATCGACGTCGCCGCCATCGAAGCCGCACGCCGGGGTTGATGGAGACAGACGGTTCAGCATCAGGTAGCGGAACGCCCGCTTTCCACGTAAATAACTGACGTCTAAATAGAAATACATGCATTGCGCTTTCAGCGATCGTATTTCGCCGCGCCGACGATGCTGCGCCGCAAGTCATCATAAAACGTTCAACAAAATGTAAGCTATCCGTCAAATACGACTGTTAGCAGAGCCCGTGGCTTCGTGCTCAGGACATGACGTCCCTGCCGATCAGGCCATCATTCCATCAACGGGGCTCAACTCATGAAACCTTCCGCTCTGACCTCTTTCATGGCCGGCGTTGCCATTGCCGCCGCCTTCGGCGCCACGGCTGCCCACGCTGAAAAGACCAAGTTCGAATTCTGGTACGGCCTTTCCGGTGATCTTGGCGAACGCGTTCAGGACACCTGCAAGAAGTTCAACGAATCCCAGGCTGAATTCGAGATCGTCTGCACGTCTCAGAACGATTACGACGCCACGCTGCAGAACACCATCGCCGCCTACCGCGCCAAGAAGCAGCCGGCGATCACCCAGATTTACGACGCCGGCACGCTGGACATGATGCTGTCCAAGGCTTTCGTTCCCGCGAAAAAGCTGATGGCTGACAATGGCTACAAGATCGACTGGGACAATTATTTCCCCGGCATTGCCAATTATTATGCAACGGCTGCGGGCGAGCTGAACTCCTTCCCCTACAATTCATCCACCGCTGTCTTCTATTACAATGTCGATGCGTTCGAAAAAGCCGGCATCACCTTCAAGCCCGATACATGGGAACAGGTTGAAGAGGCCGCGAAGAAGCTGAAAGCCGCCGGTTTCGAATGCCCGCTCGCCTTCAACTTCGACACCTGGATGCTGATGGAACAGTTCTCCGCCATCCATAACCAGCCGATCGCCACCAAAGGCAACGGCTATCAGGGCCTCGACGCGGAACTGACGATAAACAAGACCAAGTTCGTCGACCATGTGAAATTCTTCAAAAAGATGCAGGACGAGAAGCTGTTCGTCGTCAAGACGAAGCAGCTCGGCATGGACATACTGCCCGCATTCACCTCGCAGACCTGCCAGATGTTCATGTCTTCGATTGCCGGGCACGGCACCGTGGGCAAAGGCATGCCTGAGGGCGTGAAGTGGGACGTGGCCATGCTGCCGGTCTGGAAGGGCACGCAGCGGCAGAACTCGCTCGTCGGTGGCGCTTCCCTGTGGGTCATGGCCGGCCGTCCGGAAGCGGAATACAAGGGCGCGGCAGCATTCCTCAACTTCATCGCCCAGCCGGAGATGGTTCAGTGGTGGTCCACGGTCACCGGTTACATCCCGGTCACCAAGACCGGCTTCGACGCCATGAAGGCCAACGGCTTCTACGACAAGGCACCCTATAAGGGTCGCGAAAAGGCAATCGAGAGCCTGACCTTCACGCCGCCTTCCGAATATACGCGCGGCATCCGTCTCGGCAACTTCACGCAGATCCGCAAGGAAGTCTCCACGGCACTCGAAGCCATCTTCATGCAGAATGCCGACGTTCAGGGGGAACTCGACAAGGCCGTCGAGCGCTCGAATGCCGGCCTGCGCCGCTTCGAAAAGACCTATGCCGGCGCCAAGCTGAACTAAGCTTTGCCGTTTTGAAGGGGCTTGCCCGCGGGATCTCCCGGGCAAGCCCGTCCAGTTCTCCACTTTTGCCGGTTACTCAATGGAAAAGCGCGCCGTCTTCAAGAGCACGTGGTTACCCGTGCTGTTCGCCCTGCCGCAGCTTCTGCTGATCTTTCTGTTCTTTTATTGGCCCGTGGCAGCGGTCATCAACTGGGCGTTCACACTTGAACCGCCCTTCGGCGGTGCGGCGGAATTCGTCGGGCTCGCCAATTTCAAGGAGACCTTCTTCGATCCGCTTTACTGGCAATCGGTGCTCGTCAGCCTGATCTTCGCCGTCGCCGGTCCGTTCTTCACCATTCTCATCGGCCTTGTCCTTGCGCTTTGCGTGGATCGCGCCCTTCCCGGCTCCGGCTTCTTCCGGGTGCTTTACATTCTTCCTTACGCCATCGCCGGGCCTGCGGCGGGCATGGCTTTCCGTTTCATCCTCTCGCCGGAACGCGGGCTTGCCGCCTCGCTCAACGCCTGGTGGCCGGATTTGTGGAACCCGGCAAAATATGGCGAGCACGCGCTGATCCTCGTCATCGTCATCTTCATCTGGAAATGGGCGGGTTACACCTTCATCTTCCTGTTTGCCGGCCTGCAATCCGTGCCGCGCGCGCTGACGGAAGCAGCCGCCATGGACGGCTCCGGGCCCGTCCGCCGCGCCATCGACATTCAGGTGCCGTTGTTGGCACCGACCCTGTTCTTCCTGACCGTCATCATGATGACGGAGGGTTTCGTCGGCGCGGATACGTTCGGCATCGTCGCCTCCACCACCGAGGGCGGTCCCAACCGCGCCACCGAAGTGATGGTCTACCGCATCGTCAGCGAAGCGTTCGAGGGGCTGAACTATTCCGGCGCCTCGGCACAGAGCCTCGTCCTCATCGGCCTCATCATGATTTTCACCTTCATCCAGTTCCGCTTCGTCGAGCGGCAGGTCCATTACAAGTGAGGCGACGATGATCCAGCGCACCCCCTATGCCGACGCCCTGACCTACGGGCTGATGATTGCCGGTTTTCTTCTGCTCATCGGTCCCCTGCTCGTCGTGATCGCCGGCGCCAGCCAGTCTGTCGTTCAGGTCAACAGCATCCCGTTCAGCTTTCTGCCACAGGGCGAATTCCTCACCAATGCCCAAACCGCCTGGCAACGCGCCAATCTCGGCAACGCCCTTCTCAACAGCATGATCATGGCCACGCTGGTCACGATCGGCAAGGTGGCCCTTTCGGCCTTCACCGCCTTTGCCATCGTGTTCTTCCGCTCGCCGCTGAAGCACATCTTCTTCTGGACGGTGTTCATCACCCTCATGCTTCCGCTGGAAGTGCGCGTGGTGCCGACCTATTCGGTAGCCGCGGATATTTTCCAGCCATTCCGCTCCATCCTCGGATGGTTCGGAATTGAGGTCTCAGTGGAATGGAACCTCCTGAATTCCTATGTCGGCCTCACCCTGCCGCTGGTCGCAACCGCCACCGGCACCTTTCTATACCGCCAGTTCTTCATGACCATCCCCGACGAACTGGCTGAAGCGGCGCGCATGGACGGATCGGGGCCAGTCCGCTTCTTCGTGGAAATGCTGTTGCCGCTCTCCCGTACCAACATGGCGGCGCTCACCACCATCATGTTCGTTTATGCCTGGAACCAGTATCTCTGGCCGTTATTGATGGTCACCGATCCTTCCTACAAGACGGTGATGATGTCGCTGCGCGCCCTTCTGCCCGCCGAAGACGGCACGCCGGACTGGAACGTGACACTGGCCGGCTCCCTCATCATCATCACACCGCCGCTTCTCGTTGTCGCCTTCCTGCAACGCTGGTTCGTCCGCGGTCTCGTTTCGTCCGAAAAGTGACGGCGCGCGGCTTTTAACAACAAGGTTCCCATCATGGCTCAGATCGATATCCGCCAGCTCCGCAAATCCTATGGCAAGACCCCCACGCTGCATGGCGTGGATCTCACTTTCGGCTCCGGCGAATTCGTCGTCATCCTCGGTCCCTCCGGCTGCGGCAAGTCCACCCTTCTGCGCATGATCGCCGGGCTGGAGGACATCACCTCCGGCGAGATCGCGATTGGCGGACGCGTGGTCAACAGGCTCGAGCCGCGTGAGCGCGGATGCGCCATGGTATTTCAGAACTACGCGCTCTATCCGCACATGACCGTCGCCGGCAATATCGGCTACGCGCTGAAAGTCGCTGGCGTCGCCAAGGCCGAGCGCCAGCGCCGGATCGAGGAAACGGCGAAGATTGTCGGCCTTTCCGATTATCTGGAACGCAAGCCGGCTGCGCTTTCCGGCGGCCAGCGCCAGCGTGTGGCCATGGCCCGCGCAATCATTCGGGAGCCGCAGGTCTTCCTGTTCGATGAGCCGCTCTCCAATCTCGACGCCAAGCTGCGTGTCACCATGCGCGCCGAAATCCGCAAGCTGCACCAGCGCCTGTCCGCCACCTCCGTCTTCGTCACCCACGACCAGGTGGAAGCCATGACGCTGGCCGACCGGCTGGTCGTGATGAACAGGGGCATCGTCGAACAGGTCGGTCATCCCCTCGATATCTATCATCGTCCCGCCAGCACCTTTGTTGCATCCTTCATCGGTTCGCCGGCCATGAACCTGTTCACCACCCGGGTTGAAGTGGAATCCCACGCCGTCATGCTGGCCGGCACGCCGGTGAAACTCTTCCCCGAAACCGCACTGGAACTGCGCGGCCGCGACGTAACGGTCGGCATCCGCCCGGAGCAATGCCTCGTCAGCGCGGATGGCGAGGGCGTGCCGGCCATCGTCGATTTCGTCGAAGAACTGGGATCGGGCCGCATCGTGCACGCCGAGATTGCCGGCGAAACATTCTCCGCTGCCATAGGCGAGGACCTGGCCGTGAAGCCCGGCCAGCGCATCCATCTCGGCCTGCCGGCCGCGCAGCTCCACTTCTTCGATCCGGCTACCGGCAAGCGTATAGAAACGGAAAGCGCCATTGAGACCCGCCGCACGGGGAACGAGGCGCTTCTGGCGGTCTGAACACGGACGGCACCGAAAAAGAGGTCCGGTGGCAGGCCGCCTGCCGGACCTTCACACGACGCGGCCCCTTCACGACGATACGAAGTTGCAGACACATTAACCGCCCGCGACAACCGATCGGCAGCGACGGTTGCATCGTCCCAAACGCGATCCCGGGAAAAATCTTTCGGTTTGGAAATCATAATCGGAATAGTCTTTGCCGCGCCAATTCCCTGACGGGGATATCGTCGCCGCAAGCAAGAAGCGGGCTTGCGCCCGCCAGCGGATGCGACAGCGAGCCGTCCGCGCCGAAACACCGACAAGAGAGTGAAAGCCAATGGCAAATGATCGCAAACTGCATCTCGGCGCCTTTATGAGGCCCGTCAGCCTCCACACGGGCGCATGGCGTTATCCCGGCGCCTTTCCTGCCGCCAATTTCAATTTCGCCCATCTGGCGCGTTTCGCGCAGCAGCTCGAAGCTGCGAAATTCGACGCATTCTTCATGGCCGATCATCTCGCCGTCCTGAACATGCCCACGGAGGCGCTGCGCCGCAGCCATACCGTTACTTCCTTCGAGCCCTTCACGCTTCTTTCCGCCCTGGCCGCCGTCACCCAGCGCATCGGTCTCGTCGCCACGGCGTCCACCACGTTCGACGAGCCCTATCACGTGGCCCGGCGTTTTGCCTCTCTCGATCACCTCAGCAATGGCCGCGCCGGCTGGAACATCGTCACTACCTCGAACCCGGACGCCGCCCGGAATTTCGGCCGTGATGATCAACCCGACCACGCCGAGCGCTATGGCCGCGCGCGGGAGTTCTATGATGTCGTCACCGGGCTGTGGGATTCATTTTCGGATGATGCCTTCATCCGGGATGTCGATAGCGGACTGTTCTTCGACCCTGAAAAAATGCATGTGCTGAACCACAGGGGCCCCGAGTTTTCGGTGCGCGGACCGCTCAATATCGCCCGCCCGGTGCAGGGCTGGCCGGTCATCGTTCAGGCCGGCGCATCCGAACCCGGACGCCAGCTCGCCGCCGAAACCGCCGAGGTGGTCTTTGCGGCCACACCCACCCTTGCAGCCGGCAAGGCCTTTTACAAGGACGTAAAGGACAGGACGGTCGCCGCCGGACGGTCGCGTGATGGCATCGTCATTCTGCCTGGCGCGTTCGTTCTTGTCGGCGATACGGTCGAGGAGGCAAAAGCCAAGCGCGCCAGGCTCGACAGCCTCGTCCACTATGAAAGCGCGATAGCATCGCTGTCGATCGCGCTGGGTCACGATGTGTCCGGTTTCGATCCCGACGCCCCGCTGCCCGACATTCCGGAAACGAATGCGAGCAAATCCAGCCGCGAAAGAGTGATAGAACTTGCCAGAAGCGAAGGGTTGACCGTGCGTCAACTCGCGCAGCGGCTGGGCGGCTATGCGGGGCTCGCCTTCGTCGGCACGCCGAAAACCATCGCCGACGAGATGGAACAATGGCTGCATGAGGAAGGCTCGGACGGCTTCAACGTCACCTTCCCCTTCCTGCCCGCCGGCCTTGACGATTTCACCACGCTGGTCGTACCGGAACTGCAAAAACGCGGAGTTTTCCGAACGGACTATGAGGGTCCGACATTGCGCGATCATCTCGGACTGCACCGCCCGGTCAACCGCTTCTTTGCTTGATAACGGGATGTCGCGCCGATCCCTCCGGGATTAGGGAGATTTTCCACGCCGCTTTCGAAGTTTGGCATGGGGTTCCAGAGGTGCGTATTGACCACAAAAACCCCTGCCTTTAGCCTTTATGTACATAAAATCCATAAAATAGGTGAAGTAGATGAAGGCCGAACATTCCCGCCGCCATATCCTCAAGCTCGGTATTGCCGGCGCGCTTGCCGCGCCGCTTGCAACTCGCGGTGCGCTGGCACAGAGCACGCCGGAATTTCCGGCAGAGCTGAAGCTGGACTGGGGATTTTATTCGTCCCATACACTGCTGATAAAGAACAAGGGCTGGCTTGAGGAAGCGTTTAAGGATGTCGGCACCAAGATCACCTGGGTACAATCGCGCGGCAGCAACAACTCGCTGGAGTTCCTCAAGGTCGGCTCGACCGATTTCGCCGGTTCCGCGGCGCTTTCGGCCTTTCTTGCCCGCGCCAATGGCGTGCCGCTGAAAGTCATCTATGTAGCAAGCTGGGGCGGTTCGTCCATCATTCAGGTGCGTCCGGATTCGCCGGTAAAGACGGTGGCCGATCTCAAGGGCAAGACCATTGCCGTCACCAAGGGCACGGCTCCCTATTTCACCCTTGTCCGCGCGCTTGCTCAACACAAGCTGTCAGTCGATGATCTGAAGGTTGTAAACCTGCAGCACCCCGAGGGGTTCAACGCGCTGCAGCAGGGACAGGTGGATGCCTGGGTCGGTATCGATCCGCACACCTCCCAGGCCGAGCTTGCCGGCGACAGGGCAATTTTCGATGAGCGTAGCTGGCGCGACGGCAGTGTCTTCAGCGTATCGGAGACGTTCCTTGCAAAACACCCGCGCGCGGTAGAGCGTCTGCTCGGCGTGTGGGTGCAGACGCAGAAATGGATCCGCGAGAATAACGGCGAATTCATCGATTTCGTCACGAAGGTCACGGGCAACGACCCCAAGATCACGGAACTTACCATCAACAAGCGTGACTGGAACGACCCCGTCCCGGGTGAAGAACTGCTGAATTCGATCCGTATCGTTACCCCGCTGCTTGGCGACGACGTCCTGCGTCCGGGGGTCAATGTCGACAATGTTCTTGCGTCATTGATAGACCCGGCTCCGGCGAAAAAGGTGCCGGGCGCATGACTTCCCATCCGCGCGAATTTCAGCGCGTGAGACAGCCATCCAGACAGTCTCCTTCCCGATCGACGCTTGTGCAGAAGGTGGGGGCTTTCTTCACACGGTTCGACCTGCGCGGTGCGATTGTGCCGGTCGGGTCTTTGCTGCTGCTCGAGCTTTTTGTTCGCATGGGCTGGGTGAGCCCTTATGTACTGCCGCCGCCGTCGGAACTCTACGATACGTTTCTGCGGCTTGCTGAAGGACCTCTCTGGACCAATGTCGCGGCAAGCACCGCCCGCGTTTTCGTCGGCTTCGTCATCGGCTCGGTGCTTGCGGTCATCGTTGGATCGCTGGTCGGGCTGGTCGTTGCCGCCGAGCGTTATCTGGAGCCCACGTTCCAGGCCCTGCGCGCGGTTCCGAGCCTCGCCTGGGTGCCGCTGCTGATGATCTGGTTCGGCATCGGCGAAACCTCTAAAATCGTCCTGATCGCCAAGAGCGCGTTTTTCCCGGTCTATCTCAACCTGTTCTCCGGCATCCGCAATGTGGATCGCAAACTTGTGGAAGTGGGCGAAATGTATCGCCAGCCCCTGCCCGTACTGGTCTGGCGAATTTTTATCCCGGCCTCCCTGCCTCATCTTTTCACCGGCCTGCGTTACGGGCTGTCCCTCGCCTGGCTGAGCGTCGTGGCAGCCGAGCTTCTGGCCGCATCCGAAGGGATCGGCTACATGCTTTCCGACGGGCGGGAACTGTCGCGTCCCGATCTGGTGATGATCGCCATCATCTGCCTTGCGGTGCTCGGCAAGATATCCGACAGCCTGTTCAAGATCGTCGAGGAACGCTGCCTGCGTTGGCGCGATACCTATCCCCTGCAGGAAGGAGGGCGGTTGCGATGAGCCTGCTTCAGGTAGACGTGCGCGAAAAGGCCTTCGGCGATGCCGTTGTCCTTCAGGACATTCATCTGGGGCTCGGCGATGGCGAAGCGGCGGTTCTTCTCGGGCCTAGCGGCTGCGGAAAGAGCACGCTGCTGCGCATCGCCGCAGGTCTGGACAGGCGATTTGCCGGCGCAGTGACGATCAACACGGCGGAAGAAGACGGAGCGACGGACACGCCGCCGATCGCCTTCGTCTTTCAGGAACCCCGCCTGATGCCCTGGCTGACGGTTGCCGAAAATATCGGCTATGCGGCCGGCAAGAAATTCGACGTGGAGCGGGTTGAAGGGCTGATCAACGACGTAGGCCTCAGCGGCCACGGCGCGGCGCTGCCAAAGGCGCTTTCCGGCGGCATGGCGCAGCGTGTCGCCATCGCTCGGGCGCTCTATACGCAACCGCGTATCCTGCTGCTGGATGAACCCTTCAGCGCGGTCGATGCCTTCACGCGGATGAAGCTTCAGGACCTTGTTCTGAAGCTTGTCGAACAGCGCGGCATCTCATTCCTTCTCGTCACCCACGATATCGATGAGGCTCTCTATCTCGGCGACCGGATTTACATGATAGGTGCCCATGACGGTCGCATACAGGAGGAGATCGAGGTGGACGTGCCACGCCCCCGTGACCGGCGCTCACCCGGGCTGGCAACCCTCAAGAACGACGTGCTGACAGCCCTGCACAAGGCGCATGTCATCTGATCGTCCGCCCCCTCACCCTTTCACACCGGACGAGATCATGATGGCTTCCGTTACCCGCCGCTGGAAGATGACGTAGGCGATGATGACCGGCAGCGCGGCAAGCATGGCGATGGCCATCAGCCGTGCATAGGCAACGCCGAATGTGTCATTGACCTGGGTGATGCCGACCGGGATCGTCATCATGTTTTCCGAGGTAACGACGAGGAAGGGCCAGAAGAAGGCGTTCCAGACCGTGATGAATGTCACGATCGCCATGGCGGTCGTAATGCCCCAGTTCAGCGGCAGGTAGACCTTGAAAAGGATTGTATACTCACCGCCGCCATCCAGAACCACAGCCTCGCGCATCTCCTTCGGCACGCTGTCGAAGAACTGCTTGTAGACGATGATGACGATGGGCGTGATGAGCTGCGGCAGGATGATGCCTGCCCAGGTGTTGATGAGGTTAAGGTTTTTCATCAGGATGAACTGCGTGACGACAAGCGTCTGCGCCGGCACCATGAAACTCGCCAGCACGATGCCATAGAGCAGGCGTCGGCCCGGAAACCGTATCTGCGAGAGGGCATAGGCGCACAACATCGAGATAAGAAGCACCGATACGGTAACGATCGCCGCCGTGCCGACCGAGTTGATATACCAGTTCATCAACTGCGTGTTGAAGATGGCGTTCACATAGGCGCTCAGCCGGAACTCGTCGGGTATCAGCAAGGTGTTCCCTGCCACATTCTCATCCGAGCGAATGGAGGTGACGAAGGTCCAGTAGAGCGGAAATATCCATACCAGCGCCGCCGAGAAGGTCAGCACGGTCAGGATGATGTTTTCTAGTCTTCTGGTAAGGCTCATGAGTTCCTCCGGATGCGCAGCAACTGGAACTGGAGAATGGAAACGATGACGATCAGCAGGAACAGCACGGTGGCGACGGCAGAGGCATAACCGCCATTGTTGAGCTGGAAGGCTTCACGATAGACCTTTAGAAGCAGCACGAAGCTTGAGTTGAAAGGGCCGCCGCCGCTCAGGAGATAGATCTGGTCGAATATCTTCAGTTGCAGGATCAATTGAAGGGTCAGCACGAGGGCTGTCACGGGCCATAATAGCGGCCAGGTCACGCGCCAGAAGCGTTGCCACGTCGTTGCGCCATCGAGCGAGGCGGCCTCATAAAGCTCGGCCGGAATGTTGCGAAGACCCGCGATGAATAGCAATACGTTGAAACCGTTGGTCCACCAGATGGTGACGACGGCGACCATCGGCATGACCCAATAGGGATTCTTGAAGACCGCGACCGGTTTTCCGGCAAACAGGGAAATTACCGGCTGAAGAATGCCGAACTGAAGATCGAGCATCCACGTCCAGATTTCCGTGACGACCGATACAGGCAAGACATAGGGCAAGAAAAACAGGCTCATCGCAACCGTCTGCCTGACGCCCGAAAGGCGGCTGACGGCGAGTGCGATCATCAGCGCGATGACGGTCGTCGGGACCACGGTTAGAAGCACAAAATAACCGTTGTTCTTCAGCGACGTTATAAACAGGCGGTCGCTCAGCAGCTTTGCGTAGTTTGCAAACCCGACCCAGTTTCCATCACCGATCAGGGGCGCATCGGTGAAACTCATGCGCACCATCTCGATCAGCGGATAAAGGAAGAAGGTGGCGAAGACCACGATGAACGGCGTCACCATCGACAGCGCGATCAGCGATTTCTTGCGCCGGTTTTCAATCATAGCCATGGACTGTCTCCGGGACTTCACGCATTGCAGGCGCCCTCCGGCCAGAGACCGGAGGGCCGGTTCCTGTCACTTCAGCTTGCTTTGCAGCTCTTCCTTGATCTGCTCCACCGCATCCGTGCCGCTCATGAAGCCCTGAATGGCCGGAGCGATGACGTTGAGCGCGGCATCATAGGCAGGCGAAGCGACACCCGTGATCGTCGTTTTCGGATCGAACACGGCTGCTTCCGCAAGTGACGCATAGGTGGCGTTCGGCTGCATCGCCTTGTAATCGCTGCCCTCGGTGATCGATTTATAGGCCGGGATATGGCCGGCATCGGCCCAGCTGATGGCGTGTTTTTCCATCCAGCCGATTACCTTCATCACCGCGGCGCGTTTTTCGCCGGAAACGGTCTTGTCATCCTGGTTGGGAATGGCAAAAGCGTGTGAATCCGCCCATGTAGCGCGTTTACCCATGAAGGGCGGAACCTCGACCGCGCTCCATTTGAAGCCCAGCTTGTTGTTCTTTTCCAGGTCCTTGTAGGTCGGCACTTCCCAGACGCCGTTCAGCTGGAAGGCGGATTTTCCGGCGGAGAAGAGCGCGACGGAAGCGGGATATTCCGCCTGCTCCGGCGCCCAGCCGTTTTCGCGCCATTTCGACATTGTATCGATAGCCTTGGCAGCCTTCTCCGCATTGTCGCCGGCCAGCACCTCGCCATTGGTGACGAGTTCACCACCCTGCTGCGAGAACAAGGTGTAAAAAACGCGCCAGACACCGGCTTCTCCGCCGGATTGATACGTGACCGGCGTTTCGACGCCTTTTTCCTTGGCCCAGGCCAGCGCCTTCTCGAAGTCGTCTATCGTCTTGATACCGGTCAGCTTGCCTTCGGCATCGATATAAGGCGAGCCTTTGAGAAGATCGGCATTGTAATAGAGAACCAGCGCGTGAATATCGAAAGGCACGGCATAAAGCTTGCCGTCATGGGTGGCCGCATCGAGCGGCGCACTGAAGAAATCGTCCTTCTTCAGGCCCGCATCCTCAAGATCCTTGTCGGTAATCTCGCTCAGCACCTTCTCCTGCAGCGCCAGCGGCGCACGGGACAGGTGATAGGTCATGACGTCAGGTCCTTCGCCGACGGCAGAAGCGGTCCGCACCTTGGTATAGAAGGGCACGCCCCATTCGAGCGTCGTTCCCTTCACCTGAATATCAGGATGTTCCTTGTTGAAGGCATCGATCAACGCCTTCATGCGCACGCCGTCACCGCCGGACAGGAAATCCCACCAGACGATATCCTGTCTGGCCAGCGCCGGCAGGGCGGTCAAACCCAGAACCGTGCCAATAAGCAATGTCTTGATCAGTCGCATCGTTCACTCCTCCCGTTTTCTTTGAAAACACCCCATGGGGATGGTCTGCTGCATCGACAGGCGCCTCCTCGCGCCTATCGCAACCTTCTGCCGTCGCTGTCGAAAACCATGATGTGGTCGGGCGCGGCGGTGAGCGAAACCGGACGGCCATCCAGGCTCTCGCGCGAGCCCTGGCGCTGCACGATGATTTCCCTGCCGGCCCCGGTGCGGGTATAGAGGTAGGAGACGTCGCCCAGCTCTTCCGCGACCTCGACAACGACCGGCAAGGCACCGTCCTGTGTTATGATCAGATGCTCGGGTCGGATCCCGATCTCGACACGCTGCCCGGCGGAGACGGGTTGCGAGAGCCGCGCCTCGATATGTCCATGCCCGCCATCGGGCGAAAGCGTCACGACGCCTTCGTGCTGTCCGACGACGTCCGCCTGCAGGAAGTTCATCGCCGGTGAGCCGATGAAGCCGGCGACGAACCGGTTATCAGGATCGTCATAGAGGGTGAGCGGAGCGCCCGCCTGCTGCACGACGCCGCCCTTCAACACGAAGATCTTGTCCGCGAGCGTCATGGCCTCCACCTGATCATGGGTGACATAGATCATTGTGGCACCCAGCTTGCGGTGAAGCCGGGTCAGCTCCAGCCGCATCTGCACGCGCAACTCCGCATCGAGGTTCGAAAGCGGCTCATCGAACAGGAAGACCTTCGGCTGTCGAACGATGGCGCGGCCGATGGCGACGCGCTGGCGCTGTCCACCGGAAAGCTGCGACGGTTTTTTCTGCAGATGATCTTCCAGCTGCAGAATGCGGGCCGCCTCGCCCACCCTCTCATTCACCTCCGCCTTCGGCCGGCGGGCAAGACGCAGGCTGAACGCCATGTTCTCGAACACCGTCAGATGCGGATAGAGGGCGTAGTTCTGGAAAACCATCGCAACGCCGCGATCCGCCGGCTCGACGGCCGTGACATCACGGTCGTCGATGGCTATGCGTCCGCCGCTGGTCTCTTCAAGACCGGCAATCATCCGCAGCAGCGTGGATTTGCCGCAACCGGAAGGCCCGACGAAGACCGCGAAGCTGCCGGTGGGGATGTCCATCGAGACATCCCGGATCGCCGCGAAGGAGCCGAAGGACTTGGCGATATTGTTGAGACGGACACCCATGGCCGCCTCACTGAACCTTCAGACGCAGCACATGATAAGACAGCGCCGGCACGGAGCCCTTCAGCGCTCCGTCTTCGACGCCGACACCGCCGCCCGGCACCGGCACGACACGATCCGGCTGATCCGGGCCATTACCGACACGCAGATCATATCCCGCCATGGCCAGATGCAGATCGAGCGTGGTCGACGAGAAACCGGTGAGGCTGACATCGAGGTCGGCGGCCTCGGTCAAGTGCCGGTTCAACACGAACAATGTCACCATGCCTTCCGCCTCGTCATAGACACCGGCGACATCGAGATATTTGACGTCATCGGCCGCATTGCAGTCATAGGTCGGGCAATCAACGGCGACATTCAGCGCGACGCCACGGCCATAAAGCGAAGCAAACTGGTATGGATAATAGATCGTCTGACGCCATGCCGGGCCGTTCTTCTCGGCACGGATGGGCGCGATGACATTGACGAGCTGCGCGATGCAGGCGATGCGCACCCGATCCGAACGGCGGATGAACTCGTTGAGCAGACCCGCCACGAACAGCGCGTCCTCGAAATTGTATGTCTCTTCGAGAAGTGCGGGCGCTTCCGGCCAGTCCCAGCTCTTGATGCGTTTGCCGTCTTCTTCGCGGATGTGATACCAGACGTTCCATTCGTCGAAGCAGATGGAGACGTCGTTCTTGGCGCGCTTCTTCGCCTTCACATAATCGATGACGCCCGCAATCGTCTGGATGTAGCGTCCGGTTTCCTCGATCTTGCCGAAATAATTCAGCGTGTCGCGGCTGTTATTGCCAAAATATTTGTGCAGCGAGATGTGATCCACATTTTCATAGCACTCCTCGAGAACTTCCCGCTCCCATTCGGGATAAGTGGGCATGCCGTCATTGGAGCTGCCGCAGACGATTGCTTCAATTGTCGGGTCGAAACCCTTGAAGGCCTTGGCGGTTTCGTTGGCGAGACGCCCGTACTCCACCGCCGTTTTGTGACCGATCTGCCAGGGACCGTCCATTTCGTTGCCAAGGCACCACATTTTCACGCCATGCGGTTTTTCGGCGCCATGGCTGCGGCGCAGATCGCTGAGCGTCGTACCGCCGGGGAAGTTGACGTATTCGAGGAAGTTGCGGGCGTCGTCCAGACCACGGGAGCCGAGATTGACGGCGAGCATCATCTCGATGCCGGCCATCTGCGCCCAGTCGGCGAATTCATTGATGCCGATCTGGTTGGTTTCCTTGGAGCGCCAGGCGAGATCGAGACGGATGGGACGCTGGTCGCGCGGCCCGATGCCGTCTTCCCAGCGATAGGCCGAAACGAAGTTGCCGCCCGGATAACGGATGGCCGGGATCTTCAGGTCCTGCACGAATTTCAGAACGTCCTTGCGAAAGCCGTTTTCATCCGCCTGAGGATGGCCCGGCTCGTAGATGCCGCCGTATATGGCGCGCCCCATATGTTCGATGAAGGCGGAATAAAGACGATCGTCGATACGCCCAATCCGGAAGTCCCGGTGGACTGAAACCCGCGCTTTCATAAGGCTCTCCTCCCATGCGCATTTATATCGTGAAATGTGGTATAAACCACATTTGATAATATAGTTGCCGAGGGAATTCGCGCCTGTCAACCGCGAAAATCATACTTATTAAATTTGCTGTATCAGGCAGCCGTTCGCAGACGCAGAACGATGTCCTGGTCGTAATTTCCGAACCCGCGGCCAAATATGTTCAGCCCGCCCGGATGTTTCGCATCCGCCTTGACCTCGATGCGCAGCCGGATGGAACGGTGGCTGGTCAGATCGATATCCGCGAGCGTCACATCCGAAATCCGGGTCCCATCCACAAAGGTTCCCTGGGCGGTAATCCGCCATGTTTTCAGCATACCGTATTGCGAACCGGACAGCTTCCACCAGTCCGGCGTAAATGTTCCCCGCTTGTCTCCGAAATCGCCGGGCGACGTCCAGACGCCGATTTCCCTGCCGTTGACGGACAGGGTGATGTCCGACGGCCAGTTGCTGTGGGTTCCGGGAACCTCGGAACTGACCTCCATGGAAAACTCGACTTCCTCGACCTCCCGCCCCTGAATCTTGGCGTTATTGGGGAACTGATACTCGACGAAACCCGATGTCAGCCATAACAAGGCCGTCTTCATGCGGTCCGGATCCATGAACGTATCGGGCACATCCAGAAGCCCGATAATGCCCTCCGGCGAGCAGATGCCACAGGGCGCCGTTACCGAACTTTGCGTGTAAAGACCGAGAGGCATCGCCACGGCAATATAGTTTGAGGTCGCCGGGGTTTCGGGTTTCCGGAAGGAAACGATGAGTTCGTCGCAGGTGGCAAAGCAGATTTTCTGGCTGCCCTTGCGCGCCTTGCGCGTCTCGGTTCGCAGCAACCCCGCCTCCTCCAGAACGGCCACGCCGGCGGAAACGGTGGACTGGGGCAAATCCAGCCTCTGCGCAATTTCGTTGACATTGAGACCGCTCGCCTCGTGCAAGAGCTTCAATATCTGCACGCGGATCAGCGATGCGGCCGCTTTCAGCACATCGAATTCTTTTTCAGCATCAACGAGAAGGAAATTGGGCGCCATATTCTAATCTTCAGATTTATCGATCCAGATCAGAATTTCTGGCTTAAATGCCATGCACTTGTCCAGTGCTGTTTGCCGTTCAGGCGCTTCCAAAAGGCGGAAAGCGGGATTCACCGCCCTCGCTTCATGAAAAAGGCATCGCCACGCGGCTGCGAGACCGCGCGGCGGTGCCCTTTCGTCGTCAGCCGCGCTTGCGCAGGGTCCGCGTGCCGGTGTCGACGAGATTTTGCGCTGCTTCATCCACGCTCGCGCGGCCGAAGGCGAGCGAATCGGCGATGGGGCGCATCACGCCGCGGTCGAACTCATTGGCGCCGATCGGGGCGGGCTCCGGATAGGGATCGAGCTTGCCCGACAGGCTCTCAATGTAATCCACCGTCTTGCGCTCGGTCTCGTTGAGCGTCGGCAACAATGCCTCGCGCACAACCTTGGCGGGCGGCACGCCGCGCTCGACGCCGAGCACCTTGCCTGCTTCCAGATCGTTGACGAAGAAGTTGATGAATTTCGCCGCCGCTTCCGCGTTGGTCGAAGTGGACGAAATGGACCAGATGAGGCCCGGCCGATAATAATGCCCGGTCGGCTTGCCCGGCCCCTCACCCGGCAGCATACCGATGGACAGCGTTTGCTTATTGAGTTTCTGGTAACCGACAAGCTGGTTGGAATAGGCAAAACCAATGGCCGAATTGCCAAGCGTCAGCGCATTGGATTCGATGGTATTGTCGTCACGCGTCTGGATATCGGCGGAAACGCAAAGCTTGTTCTCGCGCAGGTCCTCCCAATAGGCGAACCATTCCTTGGCATCTTCCTTGTTGAAGCCGATGGTGCCGTCCTTAAACAGAAGCTTGCCGCGCTGGCGCAGCCAGACGTCGAAGACATAATGATAACGCGCGCCATAGGGTACGGCCCAATAGTTGCGCTTCGCCGGGCCGTTCTTCTTGAAATCGCGCGCCAGTTCAGCAAGCGCCTTCCAGGTGATCTGATCCTGTGGAACGGAAACACCCGCTTCTTTCAGCGTGTCGGCGTCATACATCATGCAGAAGGAATTGAGCCCGAGGCCGACACCGTAAAGCTTGCCGTCGATACGGCAGAGATCGATCTCGCTTTTGCCGAAGGTGGAAAGATCAAGCGACTTGCCGACGAACTGATCCAGCTCCATGCAGGCGCCTCGACCCGAATAATCGGCGATGGTGGAGGGTTCAAGCTGGAAGATATCGGCGACGTTTCGCCCCGCCATCGATGTCGCAAGCTTGGTCCAGTAATCGGAACCGGCGATCATTTCCCCGCTGATCTCGGTCTGCGGATTGGCCTTCTGGTAAAGAGCGATCACATCGTTGGTGCGCTTGCTGCGATCGGCAGATCCCCACCACACGCAACGAAGCCGGGTTTCAGCCGCAGCCGCGCGAAAACCGCCCGCCGCAGCACCCAGGCTCGCCAGCGCCGCCGTCACCAAAAACCCGCGTCTATCGATCATTTGCATCTGCTCCTCCCGCGTTTTGCAAATTTTTCTGATATCACTTAAATTCTTGCAAATTTTCTCTGTTTGCAATATTTGCATCATAATAGATTTTTTTGCAAGCGCAGGAGCCGATATGAACGATACGCCCGACATCAGCCGTCCGCGCCAGTCGGATATCGCCCAGCGCGCCGGGGTCTCCATCAGCACAGTCTCGCGTGTTCTCGCAGGGGAAAAAGGAATCAGCGCGTCGATCCAGACCAAGGTTCTGGGAGTTGCGGCGGAGCTCGGTTACCCCTTGCGACCGGCGACCAACCAGGCGGCCGGTGTGCAGCTGGAAGGCAAGACAATCCTCGCGCTCATGTCCGCGGAAAGGGCGACGGGCGATATTGGCGCGTTTTATCACGATATTTTCGATGTGCTGCGCAGCCTCGCCCAGACGGACGGTTTCGAACTCGACATCAGGCTATTGCACCAGAAGCAGATAGACGATTCCCTGATCCAGCGGGTCTGTGAGGTGGACGGCCTCCTGGCCATCGGGCTCGATCCCGAGGAGGAGATCATCCACCGCATCACGCAGGGCGTACTGCAACCTGTTCTTGTCAACAGTGCTGACCCCTCCATGATGCTCGATTGCGTTTCGCCTTCCAATTTTTACGGCGGCGCGCTGGCGGCCCGGCGGCTTCTGGAACTCGGCCATCGCAAGGTCGCCTATATCGGTCCGCATCATCGCCACACCATCAGGGAGCGCATGCGCGGCTTCCGCCATACGATCCTTGAGGAGAAAGGAACGACCTATGAGGAGTTCCTGCTTTCGACGGCAGATAGCGGCTTCGGGCAGGCGGGCGACGCGGTTCGCCAGCTGCTGGCCAAAAACCCTGAACTGACAGGCATTTTCTGTATGAATGACGCAATTGCCCTTGGCGCACTCGGGGCAGCGCAGGAGCTGGGCCTCGGCGTTCCCGACGATCTTTCCATCATCGGTTTCGATGACCTGCCCTTTGCCGAACTTTCTACCCCACGTCTCAGCACGATCCGGGTCGATCGCCGCGAGATTGCGCGCGAAGCGGTTGACCTGCTGCGGCGGCGCCTGACCGAACCTTCCGCCAATGCCCGTCAGGTGCAACTTGGCGTGCAGCTGGTGGAAGGACAGACAGCCGGCAAGGCGAAAAAGACGGGAAAGGCGACACGCGATGCATGATACCATGAGCAGACCCCATATGGCGCGATTTAATCCGCTGCACGGCAATCCGCTCAAAAGCCGCGCCGATGTCCGGCGGGCGCTGGATGATAGCTTTGCGCCGCTTCTTCCCTATTTCTCGCAGGGTGGCGCAAGGGTGACGCTCAGCGGAGCAGCCGCGCACTTCGACCGCGCGGCGGCCGATCTGGAAGGCTTTGCCCGACCGCTCTGGGGCATCGCACCGCTTGCGCTGAGTGGCGATCGTTTCGACCATTGGCCGCTTCTCGCCCGGGGCATAGCCAACGGCACCGATCCTTCCCATCCTGAATACTGGGGTGATGTGCGCCAGAAGGATCAGCGGCTGGTGGAGCTCGCTGCAATCGGTTTTGCACTGCGGCTTGCGCCACAGCATCTGTGGGAACCACTGTCCGATACACAGAAAGACAATGTGCGCCGCTATTTGCTGACCGCCCGTGAGCGCGGTTACGCCGATAATAACTGGAAGTTTTTTCGCATCATGGTCGACATGGCGCTCGACCATCTCGGTATCGAATTTGACCGCAGCCTGACCGAAACCTTCCAGAAGGAGCTCGACGATTTCTATATATCCGACGGCTGGTATCGCGACGGCAACTATCGCCGCATCGATCACTACATTGCCTTCGCCATGCATTTCTACGGGCTGATTTACGCGAAACTTAGCAAGCCTGATAACGCCTATGCCGAGCGTTACCGGCAGCGCGCACGGCTTTTCGCTGGCGATTTTGCCAGCTGGTTCGATCAGGATGGCGGAACCCTGGCTTTCGGCCGCTCCATGACCTACCGTTTTGCCTGTGGCGGTTTCTGGGCGGGCCTTGCCTTTGCCGACGAGGAGGCGCTGCCCTGGGGCGAGATCAAGGGCCTTTATCTGCAGCATCTGCGCTGGTGGGCCAAAAAGCCGATTGCCGATCGCGATGGCGTGCTCTCCATCGGCTACGCCTATCCGCAGCTCACCATGTCGGAAAGTTATAATTCTGCAGGTTCGCCCTATTGGGCTTTCAAGGCTTTCCTGCCGCTTGCCCTGCCGGAAAGTCATCCCTTCTGGCTGGCGGAGGAAAGGCTGCCCGAGCCGTCCGCAAGCCCTAAGCCGCTTGTTCATCCCGGCATGGTGATGATGCGGAGGAAAGGCAACGTCACGGCGCTCTCCAGCGGCCAGGAAAATCTCTCCATGCGCGGCGGGCCGGAAAAATACGCAAAATTCGCCTATTCCTCCCGCTACGGCTTCGGCGTGGAAGTGGACGAGCGTGGCTTCAAGACCAACGGTTTCGACAATATGCTGGCCTTTTCCGAGGACGGACTACATTACCGCGTGCGCGAGACCAACGAAAAGGTTCTGCTGGCGGGAGCAAGCCTGCGGGCGACATGGAAGCCGTTTGCCGATGTCGCCGTTGAAACCACGCTGGTTGCGGCTGGCGACTGGCATATCAGACTGCACCGGATCACCTCTGCCCGCTCCCTTTGGGTTACGGAAGGTGGCTTTGCGATCAACCGCAACGATGGCGACCGCGACGCCATGAGCGAAGAGGCCGGCCGGGCGACGACGGATTGTGGCACTGACATATCGGCAATCATCGATCTCGGTTCGAGCATAGACCGGCACGGCGTGGCACTGAAGGCACTGCCCAATACAAATCTCATCAACGCCAAGACCACCGTGCCGCAATTGCGCGGCCAGATCGCTGCCGGCGAGAGCGTTCTGATTTGCGCGGTCTTTGCCGGGGTGAGCGGCCCGGAAGGCGAGAAAGCAATGGCTTCGGTTCCAGCCATTCCCGACCTGGAGGCGCTTGATCGCCTCTTCGCGAGAGAGGGCGTGCCGGTCAGCAGCATGGCGGCCAGGGGAGAGCCGCAATGACGAGCCCGATTCCGCGTCTCAGCATAGCCATGGACCCGGAACGGACCGAGCATGTGCTGACATCGCAGGCGCTCGACAGGTTGTCAGAGAGGGTCGAGATTCTCGACACAGGCACAATCCGCGATTTCCACGATCCTGCGGTGAAAGAGCAGCTGGCGAAGACGGATATCCTCCTGACCGGCTGGGGCTGTCCGGATATCGGCGCGCAGGAACTGGCGCTGATGCCCCGCCTCAGGCTTATCTCCCATGCTGCCGGCACGGTAAAATATTTCCTGTCGCAAGCGGTGTTCGATCGGGGCGTTACGGTGTGCAGCGCCGCAGAGGCGAATGCGCAGCCGGTCGCAGAATTTTCTCTGGCGATGATCCTGCTGGCCGGCAAGCGCACCTTCGGTTTCCGACGTCTTTATCTGGAGCATCGCGACCGAGCCCCGGTCGAGCGATTGCAGGCGCAGGCCATCGGCAATCTCGGCCTCACGGTCGGCATCGTCGGCGCGTCACGCATCGGACGTCGCGTCATTGGTCTATTGAAGCCCTTCGATCTCGATCTCATGCTTTTCGACCCGCTTCTCGGTGCTGCGGAAGCGGAAAAGCTCGGCGTCCGTCTTGCCTCGCTCGAGGAGCTGATGGCGGCGAGCGACGTCATTTCCCTGCATGCGCCCTCCCTGCCGCAGACGCGGCATATGATTGGCGCGGCAGCGCTTGCCCGCATGAAGGACGGCGCAACCCTGATCAACACGGCGCGCGGCGCACTTGTGGATGAAGACGCGCTTCTGGCCGAACTAAAAACCGGACGCATCGAAGCCGTCATCGACGTGACCGATCCCGAAGTGCCGCCGCCGGACTCGCCCTTTTACAGCCTGCCGAACGTCTTCCTGACGCCGCATATTGCGGGCGCCACCGGTCTCGAACGGGCGAGGCTCGGCGACATGGCGATTGCCGAAATCGAACGCTTCTGCTGCGCAGTGCCTTTGCAGCAGCAGGTGCGGCCCGAACATCTGGACCTGATCGCGTGAGACCTTTCGAACCCGGCCTGTGCTCCGTCACCTTCCGCTCCCTGACGCCACAGGTCGTGATAGAGCTTGCGGCCAGCAATGGCATCAGGGCGATCGAATGGGGTGCGGATGTCCATGTCCCGCCGGGCGATCTCGAAAATGCGCGGCAGGTTGCGGCGCGGACGGCGGAAGCAGGCCTCTCCGTCTCGTCCTACGGTTCCTATATCTTCGCGCCGGATTTCACACCTGACGATGTGACCAGTGTGCTCGAAACCGCAAGGGCGCTCGGCACACAGCATATCCGTATCTGGCCGGGGCAACGCAAACGTCCATCCGCCGATTACACACCCGCGGAACGCCGCGCGGCAACGGAAGCTCTGGCGACAATTGCTCACCGAGCAGCTGAGTTTCACATGACAATCGGTCTCGAATACCACCCGAATTCGCTGACCGATGCCCTCCCCTCCGCCCAGCAGCTGGCGCAGGATTTGCCGATGCCCAACCTGTTCTTCTACTGGCAGCCCGCCCCGGGCCTGCCGCTGGAAGAGGCACTCGCGGAAATATCCTCACTCGGCCCACGCATCTGCCATCTGCATGTGTTCGCCTGGCTCGCCGACGCCAGCCGCCTGCCGCTTGCCGACCGCGCAGACTACTGGCGGGCGTGCATCGAGGCTTTGCCTGAGGGCGAATGGACGAGACCCGCCTATGCGATGCTGGAATTCGTCACGGGTGATGACATCGGCCAGTTTGCGGAAGACGCGCTGACACTAGGCAAGATACTCGCTGGCCGCGGAGTGGCCGATTAGCGCACGATTAACCTCACACGCGGCGTCACCCCGGCCTCGTGCCGGGAACCTGATCATGTGGAACAAACACGTTCTTCATCCTCGGGACAAGCCCGAGGATGAAGAACGCAAAGCTTTCTGGACTTCGTCAGCCACTGTGGTGAGACAGCTCACCACTCGTTCTCATATCCGCCGTCCATCCGCGCCGAACAGATGCGTCTTGCCCAGATCGAAGGCAAAGGGAATCGTTTCGCCGATGCGGATCTGGCGTTGGCCATCGAGAAGCACGGTCGCTGGCTGGCCGTCGGGGGTGCTGGTGTAAACCACCGTCGAGCCACCGAGATGTTCCACGAGCTGGATGGAAGCTTCACCGAGAGAGGATTGCGCCTGCGGGTTCACATGTTCCGGGCGCACACCGAAGGTGAGCGGTTCCCCCTGCTGAGCAGTGACCGGTTTTTCAAGCACGATGCGCTGTCCCGCCACTTCGATGGTGCGGTTGGAGGTGTCGCCTGAAGCCACTTTTGCGGAGAGGAAATTCATCTTCGGTGAGCCGATGAACCCCGCGACGAACTGGTTTGCGGGATTGTTGTAGAGATCGAGCGGGCGGCCAACCTGCATGATGCGGCCGTCGCGCAGCACGACGATCTTGTCGGCCATGGTCATGGCTTCCACCTGGTCATGCGTCACATAGATCATGGTGCTGCCGAGCGTCTGGTGCAGCTTGGCAATTTCGACGCGCATCTGCACGCGCAGTTCCGCATCGAGGTTGGAGAGCGGTTCGTCGAACAGGAAGATTTTCGGCTCGCGCACGATGGCGCGGCCGATGGCGACACGCTGGCGCTGGCCGCCGGAAAGCGCCTTCGGCTTGCGCTGCAACAGCGGGCCGATCTGCAGGATATCGGCAGCCTTCTGCACCCGCGCCTCCACCTCCGGCTTCTTGTAACCTGCCGTTTCCAGCCCGAAGGCGAGGTTCTTGTAGACACTCATATGCGGATAGAGCGCATAAGACTGGAAGACCATGGCGATGCCGCGCTTGGAGGCAGCGGTTTCGTTGACCCTCTCACCGTCGATACGCAGATCGCCTTCGGAGATTTCCTCAAGCCCGGCGATCATGCGCAGAAGCGTGGATTTGCCACAGCCCGAAGGGCCGACGAAGACGGTGAATTCGCCCGGCTCGATCTTGAGATCGATGCCGTGGATGACCGGAAAAGCGCCGAACCGCTTGACGATTTTTTCGAGCGTAATGCTGCTTGCCATGCTGTTTCTCCCGACTGTCGCGCCGCATGCGGGACGGCTGCGACAGTGTTGATTGTCTTAGAATACGTTCCCGATCCGGGATCCGTTCAGCGTTTCATTCCCGTCGTCGCGATGCCTTCAATCAGCAGCCGCTGGAAGAACAGGAAAAACAGGAAGACCGGCACCAGTGACAGGTTGGACATGGCGAAAAGCGAGGTCCAGTCCGAGCTGCCGGTGGAATCCACGAAGGACCTGAGACCGAGCTGCACGGTGTAGGTGTTGATGTCGTTCAGATAGATCAGCGGACCGAAGAAGTCGTCCCAGGTCCAGATGAAGGAAAAGATGGCGGCCGTTGCCAGAACCGGCAGCGACAGGGGCAGCATGATCTTCCAGTAGATACGGAAGGGTGAGCAGCCATCCATGACAGCCGCTTCATCCAGCTCACGCGGAATACCGCGGAAGAACTGCACCATCAGGAAGATGAAGAAGGCGTCCGTCGCGAGATACTTCGGCACGATCAGCGGCAGCGATGTGTTCACCCAGCCCATTTCCAGGAACAGGATATATTGCGGGATGAGCACGACGTGATAGGGCAGCATCAGGGGTGCCGAGCATCAGCGCGAACCAGAAATTGCGCCCGCCGAAGCGAAGCCTTGCAAAAGCGAACGCCGTGAGCGAGCAGCCGACCACGTTGCCGATGGTGGCCAGCACCGAGATGAAGAAGGAGTTCCAGAAGAACTGCCCAAAGCTCACCTGCAGCCCGGTCCAGCCTCTGATATAACCGCCGACATCCACCGCCGAGGGAATGAGCGAGGAGGAGCCGAACAGCTCGTCCTGCGGCCGGAAGGAGCCTGAAATCATCCACAGGATCGGATAGAGCATCGCAAAGGAGGCGATGATCAGCGCCGTATGGAGCATCACCGATTTCAGCGGCGAGCGTTGCGGGCCTTGTCCCGGCCGGGGAGCGGTAACAGCGTCAGTCATCGTAATGCACCCAGTATTTTGCGCTGAGGAACGAGAAGGCCGTGAACAGCGAGATGATGATCACCAGGATCCAGGCAAGCGCCGAGGCATAACCCATGCGGAAGAAACCAAAGGCTTCCTGGTAAAGATAGAGCGTGTAGAACAGAGTCGAATTGATCGGCCCGCCGGTGCCCTCGGAAATGATGAAGGCCGGCGTGAAGGCCTTGAAGGCGTCGATCGTCTGGATCACGGCGTTGAAGAAGATGACGGGCGTCAGAAGCGGCAGCGTAATGCGGAAGAACTGCCGCACCTTGCTCGCGCCATCGATTTCGGCGGCCTCATACATGTCCTGCGGAATTTGCCTCAGACCTGCGAGGAAAATGATCATCGGCGAACCGAACTGCCAGACCGACAGGATGACCAGCGTGTAGATCGAATAATCCGGATTGGAAATCCAGCTCGGCCCTTCATAACCAAAGGCCTGCCAGAGTATCATGTTGACGAGACCGTCAGAGGCGAAAAGCTGACGCCAGAGAACGGCAATCGCGACGCTGGAGCCCAACAAGGACGGCAGATAGAAAATCGCCCGATAGAGGGTCAGGCCGCGGATGCCGCGGTTGAAGGCGAGCGCCACCAGCAGCGCGAAAATCAGCTTCAGCGGCACCGACAGCAGCACATAGGTGAAGGTGACCTGCATGGCGGCGGCAAATTTCGGGTCGGCCGTGGCGATGCGCACATAATTGGCCGCACCCACCCAGTCCGGCGACTGCAACAGGTCGTAGTTGGTGAAGGACAGATAAAGCGACGCAAGCGCCGGGCCCAGCGTGAGGCCGAAAAAGCCGATCAGCCAGGGCAGGAGAAACAGGTAGGCGTGAATGTTGCGGTCGAAGATCCGCTTCAGGCCGCCCCGTTTCGGGAGAGCCGCGCCACGGCTCTCCCCCACAAGAGTTTCAGATCGAAAGGCCATAAACCATCACTTCCGTTTGATAACGGTTTCGGATTCCTTGACGAGGCGGTCACCGCCTTCTTCCGGGGTGATCTTGCCGAAGCCGACTTCTTCCGCCGTGCGTTTCAGGACAAAGGCGAATTCGCCCGCACCCGGAGGTGGCGCCGGCGGCAGATCGCCGACGCCGGGTGTAATTTCGGCGATATATTCCACCATGCTCTTGCTGACTTCATCGAGTTTCGGGGTCAGCGCGTTGCGCATGGATTCCGACGCCGGAACGCCGCGCTCCACGCCGAGAATATCGATGCCTTCCGGCTCGGCGACGAGGAAATTGATAAACCCGACGGCCTGTTCGATACCGGCACTGCCATTGGCGACGCTGATGAGCATGGAAGGTTTAAGGTAGTGGCCGGAAGGGCCGTCCTTCGTGCTCTTCGGATAGGAGCTGATGGCAAGTTTGGCCTTGTTGAGCTTCTGATACCCGACGAACTGGTTGGAATGGGCAAATGCGGTTGCCGCCTTGCCCGTCGTCAAAGGGTTGGTTTCGATATTGAGCTGGTCGAGCGCCTGCACATCGGCGGGCACACAGGCACCACTCTTGCGCAGATCCGCCCAGAGCGTGAACCACTTGGTCGCGTCGGTCGGATCGAAGCCGATGCCGCCATCCTGCGTGTAGAGTGACTTGCCGTTCTGGCGCAGCCAGTTTTCAAAGCTCGGCTCCACGCCGCTCGCATCGGCTGTGGCGTAATAACCGGGCTTCGGCTTGTTCTTGCTGAGCTTGGCGGCATTTTCGGCAAACTCCTCCCAGGTCTGGCCGATGGCCGGCGGTGTCGCGCCGGATTTTTCCCAGGCCGCCCTGTCAAAGAAGACGGCGCTGGAATTGACCCCCAGATTGATGCCGTAAAGCTTTCCATCGACCCTGCCGGAATCGATGTTCATCTTGCCGAAATCCTCGATCTTCAAGCCCTTGCCGATGTAATCATCCAGCGGCGCCAGCGCGCCGCGCCGGCCATATTCGAAGATGTAACGATAATCCATCTGGATCAGATCGGGCGCGTTGCGGCCCGCCACCTGCGTTGCAAGGCGGGGCCAATAATCGCTCCAGCCGGCGAATTCCCCGGCAATGTCGAGATCGGGCTTCACCTGCTTGTAGGCTGCTATTGCCTTGTTGGTGCGATCGGCACGCTCCTGCGACCCCCACCACAACATGCGAAGGCGCGCGGCCTGCGCCTGCGCCGAACCACCTCCCAATGCTGCAAGCGACAGGGCCGCAAGCCCTGCCGAAAGCACAGTTCTCCTCTGAAGCATCACGGGCATTGGCAACTCCTCCCTATTGACTGCCAATTGATGATCAACGCAAACGACACTTGCCGTTTTATAACTAATTGGTTACATGGGAACACCGATCGCAAACATTGTCAAGCGGGTGCCGAAATGGAAGAAACGACTAAGAACCAGCCGTCCGATCCGGGCCCCGATCCGGCCGTGGAGGAAACGCTGCCGCCAAAGCGCAAACGGGCCACGGCCCAGGTGCGAAACCCGGAAAGAACCCGCGCCGCCATTCTTGAAGCCGCCCGCCGCGAGGTGGCCGCCAAAGGGCTGGCGGGAGCCAGAATCGATGTCGTCGCCCGCCGCGCCGGGACCAACAAGAGGATGATCTACCATTATTTCGGCGACAAGGATGCGCTTTATCTCGCCGTTCTGGAAGACGCCTACCGCCATATCCGCCACACTGAAAGACGGCTTGATCTGGCCCGTAAGGCCCCGTCCGAGGGCTTGCGGGAACTTGCGCTTTTCACCTGGCACTACTTTCTCGACCACCCCGAATTCCTGAGCATCCTCGCCACGGAAAACCTCAATAAAGCCCGGTATCTCAGGCAATCACCGACGATCACGGCGATGCACTCAAATTTCATTTCCGAGCTTGAGGACGTGCTGCGGCGTGGCAGCGACGCCGGCGAATTCCGTGACGGCCTCGACCCGATCGACGTTTATCTGACCATCGCTTCGCTCGGCGCCTTCTACCTGTCGAACAGGTTCACCCTGTCAACGATCTTCCAGCGCGACCTGACAGACCCTGCCGAGCTGGAGCGATGGGGCCAGCACATCGTCGACACGTTGCTTGCTGCAGTGCGGCGGGTCTGAACGAGCCAAGCCGGATTCCTGTTTAACTACAGCGATGACGCGCCACTCGCATCCGCGAAGCGCGTCATTTTCTTTTGCGACGCAGCGAATAACTGCAAGGGCGAGCCTTCAAACCTCATCAATTTCTCCTGTCAAAAAACACCTTGACAGATCGTGTTCTTCGCGATCACAAATAACCAAATGGTTACAAATTACCATGTTTGACGGAAGCGGCCTTGCGGGAAAAGGCCGCCTTGGGAGGAAATTCATGAAACGTATCGGCGTCATCATGCACGGCATCACCGGCCGCATGGGTTACAACCAGCATCTCGTGCGCTCCGTTCTCGCCATTCGCGATCAGGGCGGCGTGCTTTTGAAGAACGGTGAAAGGGTGATGCTCGATCCCATTCTCGTCGGCCGCAACGGCGCGAAGATCGAGGAAATCGCCAAAAAGCATAATGTCGCGCGCTGGACGACCGATATCGATGCTGCTCTCGCCAACCCTGACGACACACTGTTCTTCGACGCTGGCACGACACAGATGCGTGGCAGCCTTTTGGAAAAAGCCATCAAGGCCGGCAAGAACGTCTATTGCGAAAAACCGATTTCGGACACGATGGATGAGGCGCTGGCGATTGCCCGCCTGGCCGAAAGTGCGGGCATCAAGCACGGCGTGGTGCAGGACAAGCTGTTCCTGCCCGGCCTTCGCAAGCTCGCCATGCTGCGCGACAGCGGCTTCTTCGGCAAGATTCTCTCCGTGCGGGGCGAGTTCGGTTACTGGGTCTTCGAGGGCGACTGGCAGCCAGCGCAACGCCCCTCATGGAACTACCGCTTGAAGGATGGCGGCGGCATCATTCTCGATATGCTTTGCCACTGGCGTTATGTGCTCGACAATCTATTCGGACCGGTGAAATCCGTGAGCTGCCTCGGCGCGACGCACATTCCGGAGCGTTTCGATGAACAGGGCAAAGCCTATAAGGCGGATGCGGACGACGCCGCCTACGCCACCTTCGAACTGGAGGGCGGAGTTATCGCCCACATCAACTCTTCATGGGCGGTACGGGTGCGCCGTGACGATCTCGTCACCTTCCAGGTGGACGGCACCCACGGCTCGGCCGTCGCTGGCCTGACGAAGTGCTTCACCCAGCACCGCACCAACACGCCGAAGCCGGTATGGAACCCCGACCAGCCGCAGACCATCGATGTTTACAAGACCTGGCAGGAGGTGCCGGACAACGTCATTTATGACAACGGCTTCAAGGCACAGTGGGAAATGTTCATCCGCCACCTCGTCGACAATGATCCGTGGCCCTATGGCCTGATGGAAGGCGTGAAGGGCGTGCAGCTTGCCGAACTGGGGCTGAAATCATGGAAGGAACGCCGCTGGCTCGACGTTCCCGCCCTTTCCTGAGGAGGCTGACGTGAGTGAACTCAAGCTTCCGAAGGACGACCGCAGCATCGAGGTCTACAGATTATCCGGCACGCCGGTCGCGGTTGAAAAACGAAGTGCCGCCGATTTCAACCGCGTCGCTTTCGCGGCCGCCCACGTGGTGGCCGATCCGCTTGCCGACAACGACCCGTGGCTGACCCCCGCGATCGATTGGGACGCGACCTTGCGGTTCCGTCATCGCCTTTGGGACCTCGGCCTCGGGGTCGCAGAAGCGATGGACACGGCGCAGCGCGGCATGGGGCTGGCATGGCCGCAGGCCCAGGAGCTGATCTCCCGGTCGCTCAAGGAAGCCGCCAGCCGCAAGGATGCGCTGATTGCCTGCGGGGTGGGCACCGATCATCTGAACGGAAGCGGTTACGATCTGAATCAAATTATCCACTCTTACCTCGAACAGCTTGATTTTGTTCAGGGAGAAGGCGGGCGAGTTATCCTGATGGCCAGCCGCGCGCTCGCCGCCGCCGCCCGTTCGCCCGATGATTACCTCAAGACCTACGCCAGGGTGCTTTCCCGCGCCGAACAGAAAGTGGTGATCCACTGGCTGGGCGAAATGTTCGACCCGGCGCTCGAGGGCTACTGGGGTTCGGGCGACCATATGACCGCCATGGACACCTGCCTTGCCATGATCGAGGAGAATGCCGACAAGATCGACGGCATCAAGATTTCACTTCTCTCCAAGGAAAAGGAAATTGCCATGCGCCGCCGCCTGCCCGCTGGCGTGCGCATGTATACCGGCGACGATTTCAACTATGCCGAATTGATCGCCGGTGACGAACAGGGTCATTCGGATGCCCTCCTCGGCATTTTCGACGCCATCGCTCCCGCTGCGTCCAAGGCACTGGCCAGCCTGAAGCACGGTGCTGACAATGAATTTTTCGATATTCTGGAGCCGACGGTGGCGCTTTCACGCCACATCTTCAAGGCGCCCACCCGCTTCTACAAGACCGGCGTGGTGTTCCTCGCCTATCTCAACGGATTGCAGGATCATTTCACCATGGTCGGCGGCCAGGAAAGCACCCGTTCCACGCAGCATTTCGCCGAGCTTTTCCGGCTGGCGGACAAGGCCAACGTGCTGGCTGAACCTGACCTGGCGACGCACCGGATGAAGGCATTTCTCGCCGTCCGGGGTATCAGCTAAAGCAGAACGAGGGAGGATAGAACATGAGCCTTGAAGGCCTTTCCATCAATTTCGCGACCGTGCGGCAAGGCGCAAATTTCGGTGCCATCGTGGATGCCTGCCTCGCCCATGGCATCACCACCATCTCACCGTGGCGCGAGCAGGTGAACGGTATCGGCCTTGCGGAAGCCGCCCGCATCGTTGAGCGGAACGGCCTGCGCCTGTCCGGTCATTGCCGCGGCGGTTTTTTCCCGGCTCCTGACGCTGAAGGCCGACGTCTCGCCATCGAGGACAATAAACGCGCCGTCGATGAGGCCGCCGCCATGAAGGCCGACTGCCTTGTGCTTGTCGTGGGCGGCCTGCCCGCCGGTTCGCGCGATCTGAAAGGTGCGCGGCAGATGGTGGAGGACGGCATGGCGGAACTTCTTCCTTATGCGCGGGCTGCCGGCGTGCCGCTCGCCATTGAACCGCTGCATCCTTTCTATGCCGCGGACCGCGCCTGCATCAACACGCTGAAACAATCGCTCGACCTCTGTGACCGGCTGGGTGCCGGCACCGGCGTGGCCATCGATGTCTATCATGTCTGGTGGGACCCGGAGCTGGAGGAGCAGGTGGCGCGGGCCGGCAGGAATGGCCAAATTCTCGCCCATCACATCTGCGACTGGCTGGTGCCGACCACTGACCCGCTCAACGATCGCGGCATGATGGGAGATGGTGTGATTGACCTCAAGGCATTTCGCGCCATGATCGAGGCTGCGGGCTTCCACGGCCCGCAGGAAGTGGAAATCTTTTCGCATCGCTGGCAGGCGCGCCCGGTGGACGAGGTCCTCGCCACCGTGGTCGAGCGTTTCAAGACTGTTTGTTGATAGATCCGGGAGAGAGACAATGCCTGAAAGGGTGAAACGCAAACGCTATGCGCTGGTCGGCACCGGCAATCGTGGCACCACCATGTGGGGCCGCGAATTGCTGGCCGGCTGGAGCGACTATGTCGAACTCGTCGGCATTTGCGACCTGAACCTGATGCGCGCCGAGCGCGCGCGCGCCATGATGGGATCGAGCGCACCGCTTTACGACGATTTCGACCGGATGATGGAAGAGCAGCGCCCGGAGCTGGTGATCGTCTGCACGCCCGACGATACGCATGACGACATCATCATCCGCGCGCTGGAAGGCGGGGCAGACGTCATCAGCGAAAAGCCGATGACCACCACCCCCGAAAAGATTGACCGGATTCGCGCAGCCGAGGCCAGAAGCGGCCGCCGGGTCGATGTCTCCTTCAATTATCGCTTCTCTCCCACCGCAGCCCGCATCAAGGAACTGATCGACGAAGGCGCCATCGGCACCGTTACCTCGGTGGATTTCCACTGGTATCTCGATAACCAGCACGGCGCGGATTATTTCCGCCGGTGGCACGCCTTCACAGAACACTCCGGCAGCCTGTTCGTGCACAAGGCCACGCACCATTTCGACCTCCTGAACTGGTATCTCGATTCCGATCCGGTGGAGGTGAAGGGCTTCGGGCAATTGCTGCATTATGGCAAGAACGGCCCGTTCCGCGGAACGCGCTGTCGCACCTGTCCGCACAAGAATGAGTGTGATTATTTCATGGACCTCGGCGCCGATCCTTTCCTCGATGCCCTCTACGAGGACCCGTCGAGCATTGACGGATACATGCGTGATGCCTGCGTCTTCCGGGAGGACATCGACATTCCCGATACCATGAGCGCTTCGATCCGTTATGCCAGCGGCGTGCAGGTTTCCTATTCACTCAACACCTACATGCCGATAGAGGGTCACCACATCGCCTTCAACGGCCACAAGGGTCGCATCGAGATGCGCCAATATGAAAAGCAGCCCTGGACGGAGCCGCCGGCAGATGAAATCCTGCTGGTGAAGAGCTTCGGCGGCGGTGTTGAGCACATCTGGGTGCCGCATGAGCCGGGCGGCCATTATGGCGGCGACAACCGCATGCGCGACATGATCTTCAAGCCCGGCTCCAACGACCGGCTGCGGCAGCGGGCTGGTTCGCGCGCTGGCGCCATGTCGGTTCTGACAGGCGTGGCGGCACTGAAAAGTGCGCTGGAAGGCGGCGCCCAGCCGGTGAAATCCCTGCCCCTCTAGCTGCCTCAGCCCGTGGCGCCATCCGCCACGGGCAACCACCAAAAAGAACGGGCGATATTCCGCAGATTACGCACTCCTTCCATACCGGTAAATTGATTGCCGGGGGAAGAAAGAGTGAGTCATGTCCAGTTTGCAATCCATCGTTCCGCTCATCATCATCGGCGTCAGCCTCGTCGTATTCTTCAAATGGGTGGGGCGCGACATGAATCGGGAAGAGAAGAAGCCGCGCTCCCGCCGCTGACCGATCACGCCCGCCCGCGCCCTTGCACGGTTACGGAACCTCGTCCTGCCGTCGGCGTTTCCCTGTCAAAAGGAGAACGCCATGACGCAAGAGCAAAAGACGAAAAACGACGACAACAGGGCTTCGAAGGCCAGCGACATTCCTCCTGCAGGCCCGCACGCCAAACCTTTCCTGACCGACCATGAAAAGACGCCAGGCGCAGGAAGCCTGCCGGATGGCGACAGCAAGGACGTCACGCCGGGCGCTGGCTGATGACCATTTGCGCCGAAATATCATACATTTATTATATTTCGGCGCATTAACAGTCACTTAGCCCCCGAACCGTCGCGAAATACCTGTTTCTTCACGGTGGTCATTGCAAAATCGAAAATTGAGCTTATATTTGCCTTATCGACCATTGCTTGTGACGTCGTTCTGGAACAGACTGTTCCCCGTCGGATTTCCTCTCAAATAATCGATCTTATCCCGCAAGGTATCGCGGGAACCACAACGATTCTACGAAAGGAAATCGTTATGAACACTGGTACTGTAAAGTGGTTTAACGCCACCAAGGGCTTCGGCTTCATTCAGCCTGACAATGGCGGCACGGACGTTTTCGTCCACATTTCCGCTGTCGAGCGCGCTGGCATGCGCTCTCTGAACGACGGCCAGAAGATCAGCTACGAGATCGTCCAGGACCGTCGGTCCGGAAAGAGCTCTGCCGACAACCTTCAGGCAGCTTGATATTCGTCATTTTGGCACCGCAGACCACGGATGTACTGGCTGCGCTTGCCGATGACTGTGAGAGGTCGGGTTAAAGCCCGGCCTTTTGTTTTTGGGCCATGGAGGTCCTCATGCGTAAAAATTCCTATCATTGCGGTGACACCGTCTTTTTGAAGTCCGGCGTCCTTGGCAATGCACAGCCCGATGGTCCCGGCCGGATTGTGTCAGTCATGCCCGAAGCCCAGGGAACGGTTCGTTACAGGGTGCGTTTCCAGCACGAGAATTTTGAGCGCAGCGTCGCACTCGATGAGATAGATGCATCGATGTCGACGGCCTCGCGGCTAGGCAAAGGCGAAAGCCTCTCGCCACGCGAAACCGGATCGAGCTGGATCAACCTGAACACAATCAAAATCAGAAAGTAGCGGCATTGGCCGCTTAAAGGGAGATAGTCTTGCAGGTACTCGTCAGAGACAACAATGTTGAACAGGCCCTTCGCGTCCTGAAAAAGAGAATGCAGCGTGAAGGCATTTTCCGCGAGATGCGCGCCCGCGAATCCTATGAAAAGCCGTCGGAAAAGCGTGTTCGCGAAGAAGCCGAAGCCGTACGCCGCCACCGCAAGCTGGAGAAAAAGAAGATGCAGCGCGAAGGGCTGCTGCCAGCGCCCAAAAAGGCCGCCCGTACCCGGTAAACGCCCTACACCGCACTTCCGCGAAGGAGACTGCCATGGCCGCCACGAAAGAAGTTTTTTTCAAGCCCGGTAAACTGTCCGCTCAGGACAAAGCATCATTGACCGACAGCGCGGCAAAGCAGATCATCAACGCCGAAGCCGACCAGCGCGCCCGCAAGACGGAACGCCTTCGCCAGCTTCGCGAGGCACAGGAAGCGGCGGTTGTCGCCGCCGATCCGGTGCCCGCAAAGAAACGATCCGGTAACAGATAGCGGGCGCTTTTACATCGCCCGGTCAACGCAGGAGGACGACACCATGGCAAAGGGTCAGTTGCGCAGTAACAAGGAAATCCGCAAGCCGAAGAAGGACAAGACGAAAACACCCGCCGCGGCGCCAGCCGGTTCGCAGGTGAAGTTTGCAAACGCCACGACAGCGGATGGCAAGAAGAAGTAGGGCACGGTATCGGCGCGCAGGTCACGACGATAAATTCTCGTCTGGGAGACCGGACTTGTTTTGGCCATATTGCTCTTCTATATATCTCTCATAGCAACTGCTGGTGAGCGCGAATGAAATCGTCGTTCGCAGTTGTTTTAGTCGCTTCAGACTTTTGACCACGGATGTACTGGCACTGGTGTTGAGAGCGATATGAGGAAGGTCGGTGCAATATTGCCCCGGCCTTTTTTGTTGCCGCGAGCAGCCGAAGATAAATATGCACGACTGCCGCCGACTGCGACGGAATTAACTTGCCTATTCCGCCTAATGGGCGCACCCTCCCAATCACTGAAAAGGGCGTTACCGCCGCTTTACGACGGCCGCTGAAGCCCTCGTCCTGCTCATGTCGTTGACCCGCAGGAACGATACGGACCCACACGACATGAATGTCCAAGGCGCGACGCTTTAATGGCACGGCCTGTCGCTCGGATGCACGGAAGAGGCGTCGCATGACGTCCGCAGCGACGCGAGACACCACAGTTTTGGTGAACCCCACAGAAAGGAGGACGTGATGTCTTCCGCATATGAAAATTGCATCATTTCGTCACAGGACCTCAAGATGCTCCAGTCGGTGCTGGCAGACCTCGGTTATGACCGGCACACCATGGGCGAGGAGGTCATGCTTTACAACAATGCCGCCCGAAAGGTGATCCAGCTGTTTCAGGGCGGGCTGACCGACCCTGCCGAGCTTTCGAAGGAAATGCGCTTTCTTTTTGGCGTTCATAAACATGATCGCAGTAAATCATGGAAACCGTTGCCACGTTACGCGATTCAGGGGCTGCCGCCTCTTTACCGATAACGGCGCTCTTCCATCCATGACGACGGGAACCAGGCCTTCAAAATCACCGATGAAAATAACGGCTTGGCAAATGATGTATATCAGGCAACACTGAAATGGATACCTCCGTGCGCGGATCAGGCGGCACGAAGGTGACGGATGGAACATGCGCGCTGAAGGCCGGGACAGGCCTCGACGTCAGCGGGTTCCATACCGGCGGGTTTGCGTCTGCGTGGAGAGAGAGTATGACGTATGACTGGAGCGGCCGCAGAATGCGCCGCATGCGAGCGGCGAAACTGACGATCATCAGCCTTGTGGCCGCCTTTGTGCTGACCGCGCCTATCTTTGCCCACTACTGAATTTCAGGCCCGCTTGTTTCGACTAGACGGGCTGGCGGGTTTCTGCGCGTTTCCGCAGGCGGACTTTCACCCATTTCTGAACGGGCTGATCGTAACGGACCGTCAGCCACCATGAAATCCACGTCGTGCCGATGAGAAACAGGACGCCGGCTGGCAGGGCGATATTCTGCTGCGTGATGGACGGGATCAAAAACTCCGTCCATGCCAGAAGCGGAATATGCAGGACATAGACGGCGTAAGACGCCGTACCAAGAAACCCCGAAAGTGCACTCACCATGGGGCCCGGCACCGTTCGGCTGGCCACGAACAGCAGCAGCGGCCAGAGGAGCAGGACGATTGCGAGGTCGAAGTAGGGCCGGACTTCGCGTGATACGGGCACGGCAAGGATGACACAGACGAGCACCAGACAGAGCGCGGCCTGGACGGGCCTCAGCTCCGGCACACGGTTGCGGAACCGGTAAACGAGTACACCGGCGAAAAACGAAAAGAATACCCGGCCCATGCCGGCATACATTTCATGCCAACGGAAACCGAGATGCAGCTTTCCAGACGCGGCGGCGGCCATCACCAGCACGATGGCGCTGGCAACGATGACGGCTGCGATCTGCTTCACCGTCGCCCGCACGCCCCAGCGGGCATAGACCACGTTCACCACCAGTTCGTTGAAAAGCGACCACGCCGGGCTGACGAGAAACAGCGCGCCATTGAGGGTCAACGTGAAAGGCGCCGGCAGAAAGAGAAGCCCCGTCACCAGCGCAAAGGCCAGTTCACCGGGATCGATGAGACGATGCAGATCGTCGATCGGCGTCGGCAGACCCAGCACATAAAGGCAGATGAAATAGGCCACCATCAACGCCAGTGCCAGCACATAAAGCGGATAAAGCCGGGCGAAGCGCGCCTTCATGAAAAAGCCGGGCGTGATAGCCCCGTCACGCAATCTGACGCCATAGGCGTGAGCGAGCACGAAGCCGCTGAGAGCAAAAAACAGATCAACGGCAAGATAGCTCGAGGCCGGATCCCTGCCGAAAAACTGCTCGGCATGGCGATGGACGATAAAGAGCGCAGCCACGCCCCTTATGCCGTCAAGCAAGATGAAGCGTTCCGGGGATGATGGGGCCATGGCGTTGATGCTCAATGAGATAGCGGCAATTGTTCAATGGAAACCAGCTTTACCGCGTCCCGGTTCTCCGCTTCCAGTCACAAACCGTTTAATCTTGCAGTCGCCGCGAATTTTTCCGGACATGGGGTCGAGGCCGGCACCCTTTCGCAGCGGAGAAAGGCGTGCTACGTCCGGATGTCATCGATGTTTCGACCCCGTGACACAGCCGTGTTGTTCCTGCAAATGTGTGATTTTGCAAGAACAAGTTCCGGCAATGTCCATGGGGCAGGTTCGGCGACAACCACTCTCGCGGAGCCTTCTCATGCCCACAATTGCCGAACGTATCAGAAAAATCATCGTGGACCAGCTTGGCGCAGACCCTGCCGCCGTCGTGGACGATGCCAGTTTCGCCGACGATCTCGGTGCAGACTCTCTGGAAATAGTTCAGGTGGTCATGGAGATCGAAGAGGAATTCGGGGTGGAGATTCCTGATTCCGCCGCAAATACGATCCTGACCGTCGGCGACGCCATCCGCTTCATCGAAAAAAGCACGGCTTGATGGTGCAGCGCCAGAGGCGGGCCTGATCCGCTGATAGCGCCGCAACCGGGCCAAATTTCGGGGTGTCCCGCTCTAACTATCCTGCTCATCGAGGTGGTGGCACATCAGACCAGCAGGAGGTTTTCGGCAAAGGCCATCATCAGGGGACCCACTCCCTTGGCGTCATCGCTAACCACTGGCTCGGTCAGATAATATTCCGGCGAGCCGTCGCGATAATTGCCCTCGAAACCACCAAGTCCGGCGACGTGTACGATGCCGGCAAGACGAGTGACACCGTCTTCGCCCGCCAGAAGCCGGGTCTCCAGCAGAGCCGAAAGCGCGCGACGACCTGCGGACAAAGCCGCGCCCGCCGCCTCTCCCTGCAACAGCCCAAGACGGACCGCACGCAGCAGCGCATAGGAGAACATGGCGGAGGCGGATGTCTCCTCGTAATTGCCCGCCAGATCTGGATTATCGAGAACCTGCATCCACAGACCGGTGCCTGTCTGGCGTGCGACGATCTCAGCCAGGAGGCGCCGTGTGCTCTGTCGCAATTCGTTTGTCCGGCCATCATCCGGCAGCATCGTGAGCGCATCCACCAGCGCCATGGCCAGCCAGCCGACCGCACGGGCCCAGACGGCCGGCGATTTGCCGGTTCGCGGATCGGCCCAGCGCTGGGTGCGGCTTTCATCGTAGCCATGAACATAGAGCCCGCCGGTATCGGCCGTCAGGGCAAGTGCCGTTGAAAACTGCCTCAGCGCGTCGTCGATCAGTTCGCCCCGCCCCGTTGCCTGCGCATATTCAATCTGGAACGGAAGACCCATATAGAGACCGTCCAGCCAAACCTGATGCGGATAGCGTTTCTTGTGCCAGTAATTGCCGCAGGCGATGCGGGGATGGCTGCGTAGCTGCCCCGCCAGATGGTCCGCGGCAGCGAGATAACGTGGGTCGCCCGTTTCTTCCGAAAGGGGAAAGAGGATACGGCCGGCAAGAATATGGTCGATATTATATTCCTGCGGATCGTAACCGGCGAGCGCGCCGTCGGTCGCTATCTGCACATCGGCGAGCCGGTGCAGATGGTCGCTCCAGCGCGCCTCTCCGGTGGCCTCGGACAGCTGCTGCAGGCCGCGGTAGATGCATCCATCCTCATAACACCAGCTGCCGCCCTTGTAAGGCCTATAACGACTGCAGAATTGCTCAAAATATTCAGTGGCTTTCATGGATTTTCTCAATCGCGATCTGAAACAGTGGAAATGGAAGCGTCACTCAGCATGGCAGGATCGTCGCAGACTATATGTGTCTGCTCGACAACGATCGCCTCATGGCGCATGGGACGAACCCGGTCAGCCATGATGGGAGGCGCGGCGATGGCCGATGGATCGCGCGAGACGATGGTGAGATTGCGGATGGCGACATTGCGGATGGGTGCTTCGGGAAGGCCGAGAAAGACGCCCGCAGCATGGGCGAGATTGCGTATTTCGACATCTTCCACGATAATTCCATCGATGAATGGCGTGCCCTTGTCGATCGGCGCCGGCTGCCGCGACTGTACCCGTTCGTCATGTCCATCAGCATCGCAATGATAGTGTGCATTGGCGGAAAGCGCGGTTTGCACGCCGTCCAGCAGCACCCGGCGCATGGCGATATTGCTGACGATGCCGCCCCGTCCGCGCCGCGTCTTGAGGCGCAGGCCGCGATCCGTGCCGACCATGTCGCAATCCTCCACAGACACGTCATGCACGCCGCCGGACATTTCCGAGCCGATCACCAGCCCGCCATGGCCGCGCTCCATCAGACAATGGCGCACAAGAATGCCACGGGTTTCCGCGAGATGATCGTCCTCGCCATCCGGGCCGCGCTTTCCTGCCTTTACGGCGATGCAATCGTCTCCGACCGAAAAACGAACGCCCGATATCGTGACGTTGCGGCAGCTTTCAGGATTGAAACCATCGGTGTTCGGGCTGTCATGCGGCGCGTTGATGGTGAGGCCGGCAGCGATCAAGTCTTCGCAGCCCTGCGGATGGATTGTCCATGAGGCGGCGTTTTTTATCGTAAAGCCGAGAAGCTGGATTTTGCGGCAGGAAACGAGATGCAGGCCGCGCGGCCGCCGCGCGCCGTCGCGTGTTTCTTTTGGCCAGCTCCACCAGTCACCCCTGTCGCCCGAACCATCGAGAACGCCCCTGCCCTCAATGATGAGATTATCTGTCCCGATGGCATGAACCGGCGCGGCGAAACAGGCATCCGGAAGGCCTTCCCAGCTTCCGAGCATATGGCCCGCATCATCGCGTGCCGGCAGGATCGGCCAGGCTTTACGGCTCGAAGGGGCGCGCAGCACGGCTCCCTCGGCAAGATGGAAGGTCATGTTGCTTCTGAGGCGGACAGGGAAGGACGTCCAAAGACCGGCCGCAAGCCGCAATGTGCCACCATGCGGCACCGCAGCCACCGCCCTTTCCAGCGCCTCGGCATTGGCACGCGCGCCCTCTTCATCATCGAGCGCAACATCCGGCGTCAGGGAGAACGCCGCAGCCTCCACAAGCCCGGCGCAAGGGCTGGTTCTGAACTCCAGCGCTGCGAACCCCTCGGCCTCGAACAGATAGCAGGTATCCGGGAAGAGATCATGCAGCAGCGTCACCACGGTCGCAGTTTCGCCGCGCCGCTCGTCGCCTTCCGTCGACGACAAACGCCACTCCGTCCTCGCCGGAAGGAAATGGCGAGCGCCGGGTGCGGCGAGGCAAAGCGCTGCCGTTCGCGCTGAAGACGCGATGATAAGGGGTTCGTTCATGTTCATTTCCCGTCTTTCGTCCCTATCCGGCCAGGCCCTGGCGGACATGCCTCGCATGTTCCGGCAGCCGGTCAGTGAGCCCGCCGCCACGGACGCGGCGGCGGGAGATTGCCGTCAATCGAACTTCGCCAGAACATCATTAGTGGAATCGACGATCTGCTCGGCCGCCTCCTCCGCCGTCAGCTGGCCATAGGCATATTCTTCCAGCGTATCGATGAAGGCCGAGCGGATTTCCGGATGTTCGTTGAAGGGCGATACCACCGGCCCGGATGCGGCCATGACGATGGCATTGGCGGCTCGCACTTCCGGCTCGCCCTTGTCGCCCAGACGTGCAGCCGCAGCCTTGGATGCCGGCAAACCACGCGAGGTGCCGAGTGCGTCGATACCCTCAGGCTCGTTCAGCAGGCAGTTCAGTATCTGCGCCGCTGCTTCCGGGTTCTTCGAGTTTTTAGAGATCGAGAACACCATTGAAGGCTTGCGATAGACCCCCTCGGTCACCGCGTCTGCAAGCTTCAGCATCGGCACGGGTTTCAGAACCTGCCCCTGCTTCAGGGGATCGGCATATTTTGAATAGGTCGAATCCCATTCATAGGAGCCGGCAATGCGGCCTTCAGACCAGGACGGCTTTTCATAAAGATTGACATTGCCATCGGCCGCTTCCTCTTTCTGGGAGCGGATGGATCCGGTTTCGACCAGCTTGCCGACAAAGGAAATGCCCTCGGCCAGTTCCTCCGGCGTCCAGGCCACGCGGTTTGTCTTGGGATCGACCAGATCCTTGCCGGTTTTCTGCACAACGGCCAGCGTCACCAGAAGCTGGGCGGTCTCCTTGACGGCGTTGAAGGTGTAATAGTCCTTGCCGAGCTTTTCCTTGATGGTCTTCGTCGCCGCGAAGAACTCATCCCAGGTCTTCGGAATTTCGACACCCGCCTTTTCAAAGGTCGTGGCATTGAAGAAGAAGACGCGGCCGGTGGTGGAAACGGAAAGCCCCTGCAGCACGCCGTTCATCGACCCCGCCTCCAGATCGCTCTCGGCCCATTGGGAAAGATCGAGCGGCTTCAGCTGGCGCAGATCGGCAAAACCTTCGCCATTCTTGGAAAACAGCGGCAGCCACGGCCAGTTGACCTGAACGATATCAGCTTCCGTCTTGCCCGCCATCTGGGTGGTGAGTTTTTCGAGATAACCGTCGAAACCGGTGAACTCGCCCTTGATCGTGTGGCCGTATTTCTCGCCACAGGCGGCAATCGCTTTCTGGGTGGCGACATGGCGGCTCTCGCCGCCCCACCATGACATGCGCAGTTCCGCGGCACCTGCCGCAGGAGCGGTCGCCATCGCCACATAAGCGGCACCGGCAAGCATCGCCATCATTCTGGTCATCATCTTCATTGTTCTTCTCCTCCTCGAAAAATCAGGCACGCCCGTCCGCTCCTCACAGCGAAACGTTGCGCCCATCGGCCTTGTCGAAAATATGCAGCTTCTCCGGGTCCGGCTTCAGGCGCAGAAGACCATCGCGGCCGAGCACCTCGAATTCCGCCGCGCCGACGACGCTGACGACCTTCTGGCCGCCGAGATCGGCGTGCAGATAGACCTCGTGGCCCATGAATTCCGCATTGGTGAGTTTCGCCTGCAGCGCCGGACCATCGGTCGCCTCCGCCAATGAGAGATGCTGCGGACGGATGCCGATGACGGCGTCCGTGGGTCTCGCCGATAGTCGCTGTTCCAGATGCGCGCCGATCGGCAGGCGCTGACCGGCGATCACGAATTCAGTACCCTCGATTGCCACATCCACGAGGTTCATTTCCGGCGTGCCGATGAAGCCGGCGACGAAGAGATTGGCGGGATGGTTGTAAAGCTCCTTCGGCGTCGCGACCTGCATGATGCGACCTGCCTGCATGACGCAGATGCGGTCACCCATGGTCATGGCCTCCGTCTGGTCATGGGTGACGTAGATAACGGTCGATGACAGGCCTTCCGCTTTCAACTGCCGGTGCAGATCGGTAATGCGAACCCGCATCGAAGCACGAAGCTTGGCGTCGAGATTGGACAGCGGCTCGTCAAACAAAAACACACCCGGTTTCTTGATGAGCGCACGGCCGAGCGCCACACGCTGCGCCTGCCCGCCGGAAAGCTGCTTCGGCAGACGGTCGAGCAGCGGCTCGATCTCCAGAATGCGCGCGACATTGTCGATGGCCTTCTCGATCTCCGGCTTGGCGACACCGGCGATCTTCAGGCCGAAGGCGAGATTGCCGCGCACCTTCATATGTGGATAAAGCGCATAGTTCTGGAACACCATGGCAATGGAGCGCTTGCCGGGCGGCAGGTCGTTGACGCGCTGATCGCCGATCAGGATTTCACCACCGGTGATTTCCTCCAGCCCCGCCACCATGCGCAGCGTCGTGGATTTGGCGCAGCCCGAAGGGCCGACGAACACCATGAACTCGCCATCCTCGACGTCGAGATTGATGCCGTGCACCGCCTTGAAGCTGCCGCCATAGACTTTTTCGAGATTTTTAAGTTGAACGCTTGCCATTTTCAGCCCTTGACCCCGCCAGACGAGATCCCTTCAATGAAATACCGTTGCGCCGCGAAGAACACGATCAGCGCAGGCGCGATCGTCAGCACCGACATCGCCAGGATGCGGTTCCATTCAAAGGCTTCGGTGGTGTCGATGGAGAGTTTGAGCGCCAGGCTCACCGGATATTTGTCGACCGAGGACAGGTAGATCAGCGGCCCGAGAAAGTCGTTCATCGTCCACATGAACTGGAACAGGCAGACCGAGATCAGCGCCGGCGCCAGCATCGGTACGACGATGTAGACCAGTGTCTGCAGGCTGTTGGCGCCGTCCACCCGGGCGGCCTCTTCCATGTCCGAGGGCAGCGAGCGCAGGAACTGCACCAGCATGAAGACAAAGAAGGCATCACCGGCGAAAGCCGAGGGCACCCAGAGCGGCAGGAAACTGTCCAGCCAGCCGAGATCCCGAAACAGGATATATTGCGGAATGCGGGTGACGACATTGGGCAGCAGCAGAATGGCGATGACCGAGCCGAACAGGATCTTCTTCAGCGGAAAATCGAAGCGGGCAAAGGCATAGGCCGCCATGGTGCAGGAAATCGCCGTGCCGATGACCTTCGGCAGGATGATCAGGAACGAATTCCAGAAGAACCGGCCGAAGGTGTAGGGCGTCGAGGTTTCCCAGCCGCGGATATAGCCATCCAGCGTCGGGTTTTCCGGGATGAAACCGGCACCGGAGAAGATTTCCGAATTGGTCTTGAAGCTTGCGCCCACCAGCCAGATCAGCGGATAGAGCATGACGAGTCCGACAGCGAAGAGAAGCACGTAGCGGACCGAGGTGGAAAGCAGCCTGAGCCGCGCCCGGCGGGCCGCCTGCATGTCGTTTAGGGTTGTGATATCGGTCATGGCATCAGTTCCGCTTGTCGCCGGCGTAATAGACCCACTTCTTGGAGGACCAGAAGGCCACGAGGGTCAGCACGGTGATGATGGTGAAGAGCACCCAGGCGATTGCGGAGGCATAGCCCATGTTGAACTTCTTGAAGGCCTCGTCGTAGATATAAAGAGGCAGGAGATAGGTGGACTTCAGCGGCCCGCCCTGGGTGATGATGTAAGGGCCGTTGAACTCCTGGAATGCCTGCACCATCTGCATGATGAGGTTGAAAAAGATCACCGGCGTCAGAAGCGGCAGGGTGATGAAGAAGAAGGTCCTGACCTTGCCGGCACCATCGATGGCGGCCGCTTCGTAAAGCGATTTGTCGATGGATTGCAGGGCCGCAAGGAAGATCACCATGGCCGAGCCGAACTGCCAGCAGCGCAGCAGCGTGATGGTGAAAAGCGCATTGCCCGGATCTCCGAACCAGTCCACCGGCGACAGCCCCACGGCGGCAAGCGCCATATTGGCAAGGCCTTCGCTGGCGAAGATATAGCGCCACAGAACCGCAATCGCGATCGAGCCGCCGAGGATAGACGGCACGTAAAAGGCGGTGCGGAAAAAGTTGATGAATTGCAGCTTGTAATTGAGTATTGCCGCGATGAACAGCGCAAAGGCAAGCTTCAGCGGCACCGTCAGAAACACGTAGAACAGGGTGACGTTCAGGGATTTCATGAAGGTGCGGTCGCGGGTGAACAGCCGCTCGTAATTGGCAAGCCCTGCCCAGCTGGGATCGCTCATCAAGTCGTAACGGGTGAAACTGAGATAAAGCGAGCCAAGGAACGGAATGGCCGTGAAGACCAAAAGCCCGATGATGTAAGGCGTCAGATATCCCAGCCCCAGGAAGCGCTGAGATTTCATGATGCTCCTCCCCGCGTCCCGGCAGAACGCGACTGACAGAATACAATTTCGTACAAGTGATTCTCCCGGAACGGCCAGCGGCAGGCGCAATAAAGCGTATTTCCTCGCCGCGACCGATCTCCTCCCTCATTGATACGGTGCGTAAAAGCAATTTATGCGGTGACAAAACCAAATTTCAGCGCCAAGGTGAATTAACAAAGACGAGGAAAAAGATGGACGAAATCGAAGGTGGCATCCTGTCATCCGTTCCGCCTGCGGCGCTCGACCTCAACCTGACGCGCGCGACGATCAAAATGGAGCATTCGCGCACCTGGCAGATCGACAAATCCAATCCGGTGGACGATCTCATCATCTGCCTGGAAGGGCGCGGGCACTATCTCGTTGATGGCGAAGCAAGGGTACTGGAGCCCGGTGACGCCATGCTTATTTTCCGAGGGCAACGCTTTGTCGGGTGGAACGAGCAGGCCGTGACCTATCGCGGCGTGGCGCAGCATTTCACGCTCGATATTTACGGCCGCCACAACCTGATCGCGCAGATGGACCTGAAACCGAAACTGCGGCTGAGCCGCTGGTCGCTTCTGGAGCCGCTGGTGCGCCACTACCGGCAGAGCGCGCCTCCTTCCTCCGTCACTCTGGGTCAACATCATCTATTCATGGTGCTTCTGATCGCCTTCATCGATGACGCGTTTCTGGGCTGGGTCGACCGCCCGAGTTTTCAGCCGGAGGGTACGGAAGGCCTCGACCTTGCGGTGATGAAGGCGATCACGATGATTTCCGCCAATCCGTTGGACCCCGACATTGCCGGGCGGGCCACCGATGCGGCGCCCTATAATCGCGATTATTTCCTGCGGGAATTCCAGAAGCGGGTGGGACGGACGCCGCGCAAATATCAGGAGTTCAAACGCATGGAACGCGCCATGCATTTTCTCGAGGCCGGACTTTCGGTCTCGGCAGCGGCGGCCGAGGTGGGTTATGGCGACCCCTATTATTTCTCGCGCATGTTCAAGCGGACATTGGGATTAAGCCCGCGTGACCATATGAACCGGATACGCCGCAGCCGGCACGGCAACCTGATGGCATTTGACGAGCATGAGCAGCAAAGGCTGCTTGCCGACGAAACGGAAAAGGCTCCGGCATAACGGGGCCTCCTCGTTTGAAAGCGCTGGAATTACCGGAACAGTGACGGCAACCACAGGGATAGTGACGGAATATAGGTGACAGCAAGCAGCACCGCGATGCTGGCGCCGAAGAACGGCCAGATCGTCCGCATTGCCTCCCGTATCGATATGCCGCCCACCGCGCAGCCGACGAAGAGCACCGTTCCGACCGGCGGCGTATTGAGACCGATGCCGGCGTTCAGGATCATCACCACGCCGAAATGCACGGGGTCGATGCCGAAGGCCTTTACGACAGGCAGAAGCACCGGCGTGGAAATGATGACCATCGGCGCCATGTCCATGAAGGTGCCGAGCAGCAGCAGGATGATGTTGATGACAAGCAGCACGATGATCGGGTTGTCCGAAATCGCGCTGATTGCGGCAATCATCAACGTCTGGACCTGCAGAAAGGCCATCAGCCAGCCGAAGGACGCCGCCGTGCCGATGACCAGCAGCACCATGGCCGTGGTGCGGACAGCACCCATCACCGCATCCACGAAGCCGTCCCAGTTGAGTTCGCGATAGACCAGCATGGCGACGAGGAAGGCATAGAGCACGGCGATGCAGGAACTCTCCGTCGCGGTGAAGATGCCCGAACGCACGCCGCCGAAGATGATGCCTATCAGCAGGATGCCGGGGAAAGACGCCAGCAGATAATACATCAGCTTCGAGAAACCGGGGAAAGGCTCGGACGGATAGCCCTTGCGCCGGGCGACGATATAGGCCGTCACCATCAGCGCTGCTGCAAGCAACAGGCCCGGAATGATACCGGCGGTGAAGAGATCGGCCACAGAGACATTGCCGCCCGCCGCGATGGAATAGAGGATCATGTTGTGCGAGGGCGGGATCATCAGCGCAATGATGGCGGCGTTGACGGTGACATTGACGGCGTAATCCCTGTCGTAACCGCGTTTTGCCATCTGCGGGATCATCAGCCCGCCCACGGCAGAGGCATCGGCCACGGCCGAGCCGGAAATGCCGCCGAACAGTGTCGAAGCCACGATGTTGACCTGACCAAGACCGCCGCGCAGGTGCCCCACGAGGCCTGCCGCGAAGCGGATGAGGCGGTGGGCGATGCCGCCGCGCACCATCAGGTCACCGGCGAAGATGAAGAACGGTATTGCCATCATCGCGAAGACATTCATGCCGGAATTCATCTGCTGGAACACCACGATGGGCGGCAGGCCGAGATAAAGAACCGTGGCGAAGGACGCGATGCCGAGACAGAACGCGATCGGCGTTCCGATCAGCATCAGCAGGGTGAATACCCCGAAGAGAATGGTGTAAGCCATTTATGCGGCCTCCTGCACGATCACGTCTGCAGCGATTTCCTCGCCGATGGAAAGATCGACGAAACGTTCGGCAGCAAACAGCGCGATAAGGAAACCGCCGCCGATCAGCGGAAAGAAATCCGTCCCGCCCGGCCAGCCGAGAACAGGGATCGTCGCCGTCCATGTCCCCATGGCAAGCGAGGTGCCATACCAGGCCATGCCGGCGCCGAAGAAGAAGATCAGCGCAAGGCTTGTCAGGTCCATGCCCTTCTGCACGCGCGGCGGCATCATGTAGCGCAGAATATCGAGCCCCAGATGCACGCTCTCGCGCACGCCGACGGCGGCGCCAAGCATGATGAACCACGACATGAGATGCAGCGACAGCGGCTCAGACCAGCTGGGTGAATCGTTGAGAATATACCGCGCAAAGACCTGCCAGCCGACGATAAGCGTCATGGCGATCATGCCGATACCGGCAATATAAAGCGACGCGTGGCTAAGCGCGCCGAGAAAAGGGCGGATGGCCCGCATGAAGTGTCGCATTGTCTGTTCCTCCCGCATCAACGGCGACAAAAGAAAACCGGCCCTGTTTCCAAGGCCGGTTTCCCACGCGTTACTTGACCGCTTTCACCCGTTCCAGAAGGTCCTTCATCTTCGGATCGGTGACGAACTTGTCGTAGACCGGCCCCATCGCGGCAGCGAATTCCTCCTTGTTGACCTTGATGACATTGACCCCGCCGGCCCGGACCTTTTCTTCCGATGCCTTTTCGCGGGCGCTCCACAGTTCGCGCATCTTGCCGACCGAATCCTTGGCCGCCTGGCGCAGCAGCTTCTGGTCTTCCGGGGAGAGCTTGTCCCAGGAGATCTTCGAAATGACGAGGATTTCCGGGTTCAGAGAATGTTCGGTCAGAGAATAGTTCCTTGCCACCTCATAATGACGGGCGGATTCGTAGGATGGCCAGTTGTTTTCGGCACCATCGACAACACCGGTTTCCAGTGAGGAATAAACCTCGCCCATCGGCATCGGCGTCGGGTTGGCGCCGAAGGCCTGCATCATCGAAATCCACAGGTCCGACTGCTGCACGCGGATTTTAAGCCCTTTCAGATCCGCCAGTTTTTCGATGGGCTTTTTGGTGGTGTAGAAGGATCGGGCGCCGGAATCGTAAAAGGCGAGACCGACGAGACCGTGCGGTTCGAAGGCAGCCAGAACCTCATCACCAATCGGACCGTCGACCGTATTGTGCATGTGCTCCGTCGAGCGGAACAGGAAAGGCAGACCAAGAACGGTGGTTTCCTTGACCAGATTGTTGAAAGGCGCGGCATTGACGCGGTTCATGTCGATGACGCCGAAGCGGGTCTGCTCGATGGTGTCCTTTTCGCCGCCAAGAACGGAATTGTTCATGACCTGTATCTTGATACGGCCATTGGTCCGCTCGGCCAGAAGCTCGCCCATATATTTCACGGCTTCGACCGTGGGATAACCGTCCGGATGAATATCGGCAGAACGCAGGGTGATTTCCTGCGCCATGGCGGAAACACCGGACAGCGCGATCCCCATCGCGACGCACATCATGCTTGCAATCTTTTTCATGCTTTCCTCCTCCATTGTTGAAACGGCCCAGCCCCTCCAAGGCTTGTCGGGCCGATTTTTTCACGCCCATCCGGGCCGGCATGCAAAGACCTTTCATGTGAAAAGGATGATGGGGCCTCCCTTCCCCAACCATCCCGGATTGACCTATGACGCCTTGAATGGCGGCAGCTTGAACAGCTCTTCGGGGTTTTCGACCAGCGCCCGATGACGCGCCGCCTCATCCGGAAGCCAGCCAAGCGTCAGTTCCGCAAGGCGGGCATCATCAGGATAGGCAGCCGTCTCGCGTACAGAATTATGCGGCCAGTTGGTGCCCCAGACGATGCGTTCCGGCGCATGCGCCGCGATCACCCGCGAAAAGGCGGCGACATCCTCGTACGGCCAGCTTTCGCGGGAGCTTTCATAAACGCCGGCGAATTTGAACCACAGATTGCCGCCGTCGATGAGTTTCAGAAGCGCCGCCATTTCCGGCCCATCGGTTTTGAGGCCCTTGAAGAACTTGCCGTGATGATCGAACACCCAGCGCGAGCGGATTTTCTGAAGACGCGGCAGATGGTCGAGAAGACCGTTTCCGTCGAACTGTACCGCCACCATCCAGTCGGCCGCATGCGCCCGCTCGTCCACCGCTTCCAGTTCGGAAAGGTTCACCGCGCCACCCGGCAGATCCATGATACGCGCGCCGACCGCACCCGCGGCGGCAAGCTTCTCCATGTCCTTTTCGCTCGTGGTGGCATCGATGATGACGACCGCGCGCGCCGCCTCGCCCATCTCGGCAACACAGGCCAGCGTATTGCCATTGTCTCGCTGATGGGCGTTACCCTGCGTGATGATGACCCGGTCTATGCCGAGCCATTGCATGAGGCGACGATAATCCTCCGGTCCCGGCAGGGCGCCCGGCGGAAGGCCGGGGCCACCCGGCAAGGCGGGATATCCGGGCAGATACATGTGCATCTGCGTATCGACCGCGCCTTTCGGGAAAGCGGGTTTCGGCGCGGTGCCGCTCAGCTTTCTGACGAGTTCACTCATGGGTCTGGCATCCTGAATTCAACGAGTGCATCCCGGTTGATCTCAATGCCGAGACCGGGACCATCGGGAATGGCGACGATACCGTTCACCGCTTCGAGAGGTTCACTGAGAACCGCCTGACGGAACGGATTATGGGTGCGGTCAAATTCCATGATCGGTTCGATGGGATTGACCCGCACCGGATCAGGCGTCATCGCCGCCATGAATTGCAGCGCGGCGGCGATCTGTACGCCGGTGCCCCAGACATGCGGCACGATGCGCACGCCGTGCAGCGTGGCAAGCGTGGCAATCTTCTGCGTTTCTGAAAAACCGCCGCATCCGCAGAGATCGGGCTGGAGAATATCCACGGCACCGGCGGAAAGCGCCTGCCACATGCCGTGACGACCATGCCAGGTCTCGCCGCCCGCAACCGGGATCGGCTGCCCTGCCCGTACACGCTGATAGGCATCGAGCTGTTCGGGAACCACCGGCTCCTCGAACCAGTCGATGCCATAGTCGGCGGCGCGGTTGCCAAGCGTGACGGCTTCGGTGACCGTATAACCGTGATTGGCATCGATCATCAGCCGCATGTCAGGCCCGATCGCCTCTCGAACCGCGGCTATGACCCTGAGGTCCTCCTCGATGCCGAAGCCGATCTTGATCTTGCAGGCGTGGAAGCCGTCAGCGCGGCGCTCCGCCATTTCGGACGCATTGTCTGAAACGCGGTCGACACCATCGCGCTTGAAGCTGCCGGTGGCATAGGCGCGTACGCTCTCGCGCCAGCGCCCGCCGAGCAGCATCGAGATGGAAGCACCGTAATGCTTGCCCTTGATGTCCCACAACGCGATATCGATGCCGGACAGGGCCGTAAGACTGAGGCCGCGCTGGCCCTGATCGCGCAGGGCATTATAAAGCACGGCCCAGATTTTTTCGGTCTGGCGAGGGTCCTGGCCGATGAGCCAGCCGGAATAAGCCTGGACCACGGCGGCGTTCGGCCGCGCCGGGCCGAGGCATTCGCCCCAGCCGACGGTCCCGTCGTCGCATTCGATTTCCACCAGAACATGGGCCCGCCGGTCGAAACGCATGGAGGCGCTTTCGAACGGCGTGTCCAGACGATGTTCGAGCAGATGCGTGCGCACTGCCGTGATTTTCATGGCTCCCCTCCCGTTATGCCGTGATCAGGCTTTGCGCTTGTGCGTGCCGATCAGCGCTTCGAGCATGCCGATTTCCTCATTCGTGAGGTCCTTCAGCGGCGCACGCACCGGACCGGCATCGAAGCCCTGCAGGCGGACGCCGGCCTTGATGGCGGAGACGGCATAACCCTTGGCGCGGTTGCGGATCGCCATGAATGGATAGAAGAAATCGACAAGAATGCGCTCGCAGGTGGCACGCTCGCCGGCGCGCAGCGCTGCGTAGAACTCGTTGGCAAGGCCGGGCACGAAGTTGAATACGGCCGAGGAATAGGTGGTGAAACCGGCACCGAGATAGGCTTCGGCGAACAGTTCCGCGGTTGGCATTCCGCCGAGATACATCAGGCGGTCCCCCATCTTGGCGGTGATCTGGCGAACGAGGCCGATATCGCCGGTGCCGTCCTTGAAGCCGACAAGGTTCGGGCACTCGTCGCACAGCCGCGCCAGCGTATCGGCCTGAAGAACCGAGTTGTCACGGTTATAGACCATGACACCGATGCCGACCGACTGACACACCTTCTTGATATGGGCGTAAAGCCCTTCCTGCGGCGCATCGATGAGGTAATGCGGCAGAAGCAGGATGCCATCGGCGCCGACCTTTTCGACAGAGCGGGCGATATCAACCGCAATTTCAGTGCCGTAACCGCAGCCGGAAACGATGGCGGTTTCGCCGGCGACTTCCTTGGCGGCGGAAACGATCGTCGGAATCTCATCCGGCTTCAGCGAAAAGAACTCGCCGGTGCCGCCTGCGGCAAACAGCACCGGCGCCTTGTAACCGGCAAGCCATTCGACATGGGCCCTGTAGCTGTCGGCAGCGAAACGGCCCTCGGAATCGAAATGGGTGACCGGGAAAGACAGAAGGCCGGAGCCGAGAGCCGTTTTGATTTGTTCAGGGTTCATGATTGGTATTCCTTTGAAGTTCAATGACTGAAAGTCACCTAAACGACTTGCCGTATATTTGTCAACAATTCATCATACAAGTTATATGATGAATTTTACAAGCGGGCGCGGCTCAGCGCGCCAGCCAGCCGCCATCGACATTGAGAATGGCGCCATGCACATAATCCGCCGCCGGCGAAGCAAGGAAAACCGCCGCCCCGGCTATATCGTCTGAATGACCCCAGCGGCCAGCCGGAATGCGCTCGAGAATGGCCCTGTTGCGGACCGCATCCGCGCGCAGCGCCTCTGTATTGTTGGTTTCGATGTAACCCGGCGCAATCGCATTCACATTGATGCCCTTCGCCGCCCACTCATTTGCCAGAAGCTTGGTGAGACCGGCGACGCCATGTTTTGCAGCCGTATAGGACGGCACACGAATGCCCCCCTGGAACGACAGGAGCGAGGCGATATTGACGACCTTGCCGGGGCGGCCGTTCGCCAGCAGCTCCTTTGCAAAGGCCTGCGTGGTGAAAAACAGCGCCTTGAGGTTGACGTCCATCACCTCGTCCCAGTCCAGCTCGGAAAATTCAACGGAATCGGCACGGCGGATGATGCCGGCATTGTTGACGAGAATGTCGAAACCGGCACCGGCAAAACTGTCTTTTGCCGCCAGCGGATCGGCAAAGTCGATAGACAATGCGCTGGCCTTGCCGCCGTCCCTCGCGATGATGGCAAGCGTTTCATCCGGCGCACGACGGGCGGCGCAGACGACGTCCGCACCGGCAGCGGCGAGACCCACCGCAATCGCCTGGCCGAGCCCCGTATTCGCGCCGGTGACGAGCGCCTTGCGCCCCTGAAGCGAAAAGGGGTTCCTCATTTCAGGTCTCCCGGCTGAATGAAGTCCATGTCGGTATAGTCGACATTGTCGCCGGCCATGGCCCAGATGAAGGTGTAGGAGCCGATGCCCGCACCGGAATGAATGGACCAGGGCGGGGAAATCGCGCCTTCTTCATTTGAAATGAACAGGTGGCGGGTCTCCTGCGGCTCGCCCATCAGGTGCAGCACGCGCGACTTTTCATCCATGCCGAAATAGAGATAGGCCTCCATGCGGCGATCATGAATATGCGAGGGAATGGTGTTCCAGACCGAGCCGTCCTCCAGTGTCGTATATCCCAGCACCAGCTGGCAGCTTTCCATGACCAGCGGATGGATGAACTGGTTGATGGTGCGCTTGTTGGAGGTTTCGGTTGCACCAAGCTTGACCTCCTTGCTGTTCGCCAGCGTCACCAGCTTCGCCGGCAGGCTGCGATGCGCCGGGCACGAGGTGATGTAGAATCGCCCGGCGCCGTCGAAGGTCACCGCGCCGCTGCCGGCACCGAGATAAAGCACGTCACCGCGGTTCAGCGTGTAGGTTTCGCCGCCGGCGCTGACCGTGCCCGCCTCACCGATGTTGACGATGCCCATTTCACGCCGATCGAGGAAGGAAGGCGTCCTGGTTTCCTCCACCTTGTCGAGCGTCAGCGGCTTTCCGTCAGGCACGGCGCCGCCCATCACGAAGCGGTCGTAATGGGTGTAGATCAGCTTGATTTCACCGGAACGGAACATGTCGCTGGCGAGGAAATGCCGGCGGAGACCTTCGGTATCCAGCGTTTTTGCATATTCCGGGTTCACGGCCTGCCTTGTTTCGACGGTCAGCATCAAACTCATCCTTCATGATTGTTGCGTATGGCACATAATATATGTTATCCGCTTTTTGTACGATCTGTATGACAAGGTCAAGAGGCGCTGCCATATCTGACTGCGTCGATGACGTATAATGCTGATGGAGAATTGCGATGAAACGGCTTCTTGTTACCGGTGCGGCAGGTCAGCTCGGCCGCGTCATGCGCGAACGCCTCGCACCGGTGGCCGAGATATTGCGCCTCGCCGATCTTGCTCCGCTAGACCCGGCAGGCCCGAACGAGGAATGCGTGCAGTGCGACCTGGCGGACGCAAAAGCCGTGGATGCCATGGTCGCCGGTTGCGACGGGATTATCCACCTTGGCGGCATATCGGTGGAAAAGCCGTTCGAACAGATCGTTCAAGGCAACATCATCGGGCTTTATAATCTCTATGAAGCCGCCCGCGCCCATGGACAGCCGCGGATCGTTTTTGCCAGCTCCAACCACACGATCGGTTATTATCCCCAGACGGAGCGTCTTGGCCCCGACGCCCCCTTCCGACCGGACGGGCTTTACGGCGTCTCCAAGTGTTTTGGCGAAAACCTTGCCCGCATGTATTTCGAGAAGTTCGGGCAGGAGACGGCGCTTGTGCGCATCGGCTCCTGCACCCCGGAACCCACCAATTATCGCATGTTGTCCACCTGGTTCTCGCACGACGATTTCGTATCGCTGATCGAAGCGGTATTTCGCGCACCGATCCTCGGCTGCCCCGTTGTCTGGGGCGCGTCTGCCAATGATGCCGGCTGGTGGGACAATTCGCATCTCGGTTTTCTCGGATGGAAACCCAAAGACAATGCGGAGGCCTTCCGGCGGCACATTGCCGAGACAACGCCGAAACCCGACCCCGGCGATGCCATGGTGCGGTTTCAGGGCGGTGTTTTCGTCGACAACCCGATCTTCAAGGCGACGTGAAAAGCGGCAGGGAACGTTCCCGGCAGGCGGTGGGATTGCAAGCCGGGCCGCGAATAACGTATCGAGGAACGGTAGACGCAACCGATATTTTAGAACGGCGACGAAGATGACAAGAACGACGACCTCCGAACCGGCAGCGCCACAGGCCAAAACGCTTGTGGTGAAGGTTTCGGAGGAACTCCGCAGCCAGATCGCCAAGGGCCGTTACAAGACTGGCGACCGCCTGCCATCGGAAGCGCAGATGACGCAGGAATTCGGCGTGAGCCGAACCGTTGTGCGCGAGGCGATTGCTTCCCTGCGCTCAGACGGTCTCGTCGAAGCGCGTCAGGGCGCCGGTGTCTTCGTACTGGAGCCCGCCCCGGTCGAACGGCGGCCTTTCCATAATGTCGATCTGGCCCGCGTCTCCTCGCTGATAGAAATGCTGGAACTGCGCACCGCGGTGGAAGGCGATGCCGCGGGCCTTGCTGCGATCCGCCGTTCGCCGGCGCAGGAAGAAAAGATCATCGAGGCCTTCGACGCCTTCCGCGCCAGCGCCGCCAAGGGCAGCCCGACGGCCGAGGCCGATTTCGCCTTCCATCTGGCCGTTGCCGAAGCGACCAACAATCCCCGCTTCAGCGAGTTTCTGCAGGTGCTTGGCCCGACCGTCATTCCCCGCCGCGCCGTGGCCGAAAACGGCTCCGAGACCGTGCTTTCGCCCGCTGATCTCAGCCGTCTGGTGGGAGAGCACGAGGCGATACTGATCGCGATACAGGACGGCGACGAGGAGGCGGCGCGAAGCGCCATGCGCAACCACCTGAAAAGCAGCCAGATGCGATACCGCGCGATGTTGCGCGCACCGCGCTGAGATTGCCGCCTGAACCGCATTGACTGAGGAGAAAGATATGCAGCAGCTTCCGACCTTCCCCACTGTTTCGCCCGACGATGGCGTAGAACGCACCGTGCTTTCCGAAGCGCCCGAACTGATGGTGGTATCGTTCCGTTTCAAGACCGGCGCGGAAGGCAAGCTGCACAGCCATCCGCATGTACAATCGACCTATGTCGCCAGCGGCAGCTTCCGCTTTTACCGTGATGGCGAGGCCTACGACCTCAAGAAGGGCGATAGCCTCGTCATTCCCGGCCATATCGAGCATGGCTGCCTGTGTCTGGAAGAGGGCGAACTGATCGACTGCTTCACGCCGCGCCGCGACGATTTCCTCTGATCCGGCGATCAGTCCGCAGATAAATCCCGTAGAGTGCGTGGCAGGCTGTTCATGCACTCTGCGCCAGATGCGGTGACGAGGAACTGGTCCTCGATCATCAACGCACCCACGCCTTCCCCATAAAACGGCGCTTCGAGCGCGACGACCATGCCGGGAAGAATGAGTTCCGGATTGTCGTGGGAAAAGAACGGCCATTCCTCGATACCCACGCTGCCACCAACGGAGTGGCCGAAGTGGCCGCGATAATATTCACCGAAGCCGTCCTTGCGCATCGAGGCCAGCATGGCGGCGTGCACTGCACCGAATGTATTGCCCGGGCGGAGCGCGTCCAGCCCGCGGGCGAAGGCCGCTTCCAGAGCCTTGAAGATATCGCCCGCGAAAGGCGAAACCGGCCCCCATGAAAAAGTCCGCGCGCCATCCGAAGAATAACCGTCCACCAGCGTGCCCACATCGGCCTTGATCAGCGCACCCGGCGCGACCGCTGCCGTCATATCCGACAAAGCCGGGCCGACCGAAATGAAGTCCCAATGCCCGCTCAACGAAAAACCGGATTTCGCGGCATATGCCTGCGCGCCGGATTTCCAGGCGGCGGAGAGTTGACCAAGGGCCGCCCCCGGTCGGACGGCGGCTGCCATCTCGACCAACCCCGCCTCGGCGGCGGCTGACGCCTGCCTGAGAAGTTTGATCTCGCGTTGGGATTTCACCGCCCTCAGACGTTTCAGCACCGTCGAACCATCAACCCAATTCACCTCGGGCAGCGCCTGACGCAGGGCGAAAAAATCGGCGGCGGGCATGAATTCAAGGTCGGCACCGATGCGCGTCGCGGACAGTCCGCGCTCCCGCAGCAGATCGGAGAGCAGGCCGAAGCAGGCGGTACGATCAAATGTCTCTGGCCGCGCCCCGCCAGAATTGTTGCGGCGATAGGCATCATCCACCTGCGCGAGGGTTTCCACACCCGAAAGATCGACCAAATCGATCCAGATGCGATGGCAGCGCAGATCGATATCAGGTGCCGCCCTCCTGATGATCGGCGCGGCATGATCACTGACGACAGCGGCCAGCCCTGCCCCGGCATCGGCAGGCACCAGCGCAATTGCGGAACCCGCTTTGCCCCACATGGTCGCAACACCGGCAGGCGCACCAACCGCATAACGAAAGGCCTCGGGCTGGAACAGTACCAGCGCATCAATCTCCGCCTCCCGCATCAGCTGCTGGGCGCGGCCTCGGTCGATATCGCTCATGGGAACTCCGGTGATTGTTTGGCAGCAGGTTTGTGAACCTACGCTTTAGCAGTCACCGGGATAGGAAAGAAGGTGGAAGATGATGTCTCAACCCTGAGAGTCGTCAGTTGCGCGAGCGCTTCCCGCATGTTTCTTTTCCCCGGCGGGGAGAAGTCCGCGGCAGCGGGATGAGGGGGGGCTCCGGAAGAGATATCCGGAGAGCTAGCCCCCTCATCCGACCCTTCGGGCCACCTTCTCCGCGGCGGGGAGAAGAAATATGCCGCAACGGCTTGCCCTATCCGAAAGAGGCGGCAGATAAATCCTCAGCCTCAATCCACTCTTACGCCTCCAGCCACTTCACCTGCTCGTCCGTCAGCGCAATATCCAGCGCCGAAAGACTATCCTCCAGCTCCGCAATCGTGCGCGGCCCGATCAGCGGGATGACCGGGAAAGGCTGGGCGATGACATAAGCGAGAGCGATATGGATTGGGTGGCGCCCGAGTTTCTGCGCAAGCTCGATCGCCCGATCGCGACGGACGAAATTGCGGTCGGAATACCAAACGCGGACGATTTCCTCATCGTCATGCTTGTCCCGCCCTGCCCGCTCGGTGAAGAAACCGCGCCCCTGGCTGGACCAGGCGAAATTGGGGATTTGTCGGGATTTCAGCCATTCTTTCCATTCGTCATCCGATGCCGCCACGCAGCCTGCCCAGATGGGATCGAGCATTTCGGCAAGCGAGAAATTGTTGGAAAGTGCGCCGGGGGCCTGTTTGCCGTTCTTCTGCGCGTAAGCCGCGGCCTCATCCATCCGTTCGCGCGTCCAGTTCGAGCCACCGAAAATGCCGCGAATGCGCCCGCGCCGAACCTCGGCATCCATGGCATCAACGAACTCGTCCACCGGGACGTCGAGATTATCGCGATGCATGAAATAAACATCGACATAATCCGTCTTCAGACGCTCCAGCGACTGATCTAGCTGTTTGGCGATCATATCGGGATAGCAGAGCGGCGAATGCGCACCCTTGCCGATCAGCACGATCTCTTCGCGCGGCACGTTGCGGCTGGTGTGCCAGTCGCTGAAAATCGCCTCCGTTTTGCCGCCGCCATAGACATAGGCCGTATCGAAGAGATTGCCGCCGGCCTCGTAGAAGGCATCGAGTGTCAGGGATGCGGACGCGAAATTGGGGAAGAATTCGAAACCGAGCGCGACCACCGAAGCGGGCTTGGCAAGGCCCGGTATCTGCCGCTTCGGGACCGTATTTCCGGATACAACCTTACCACCGGCTATATTGGCGATGCGCGACGTCGCCTTTTCGACGCTGTATTCCAGCCCGACGGAAGCGCGCCACTGGTCCATGACGCGCAGGTTGCCGAGGCTGTCCGCCCAGGCCATGCCGGGTGCATCGAATTCCTTTTTACCCTGGCGAATTGCTTCGCCCGCCGCATCGACCTCGAAGGAATAAAGCCAGCGATCCTCCGGCAGCTCGATGGTTTCCACCTTGTCGCCCCTGATGATATCGATCCGCCCGGTGCCGCCCTTGTGGCCGGCGGCAAACCAGAAATCCCTGACCTCGATCCGGCCGTCCGAACCGATGATGCGCAGCACATTGTCCTGCGCCGCCATGATCGAGCACGAGACTTCGGCGACGATGCCGTTTGGGAATTTCAGCACGGCCGAGGCCCATTCATCAACGCCCGACTGGCCGAGATGGGCAGCACCCGCCACTTTTTCGGGCTCCGCAAAAGGCTTTCCATCCACAGCGCCTGCGATCATCCGCACCATGGAAACCGGATAACCGCCGACATCGAGAATGCCGCCGCCCGCGGTTTCATTGGCGAACAGCCGGTGATCGGCCCGGAACGAGCCCATGTTGAAACCGAAGCTGGAGCGGATGATGCGGATATCGCCCACCGCGCGGGCTTTCACCAGTTCCAGCAATTTCGCCGTCTGCGGATGCAAGCGATACATATAGGCTTCACCGGCAAAAACGCCGGCCTTTTTCGCCTCATGGAAAATGGCGTCGGCGTCATAAGCGGAAATCGCGATAGGCTTTTCCACCAGCACGTTTTTGCCCGCCCGGATTGCCTTGATTGCCCACTCGGCATGGCCCGTATGGGGCGTGGCGATATAGACCGCGTCGATATCGGGATCGGCAAGCAGCGCATCGTAACCCTTCACAATGCGCGCGCCGGGAAAAGCTTCGGCAAGGCCGGGCTTGTCCGGATTGCGAGTGGCGATGGCCTCCAGCCTGCCGGTGCGGGAATGGGCGATACCGTCAGCAAAGGTTCTGGCGATGGTGCCCGGGCCGATGATGCCCCAGCGGATCGGTTGTTCGGTGGTCATGAAATCCTCGTCTTTCGTATCGGTCTTGGGTGCTTGGGAAAGGGTTCAGCGCAGGCGTTCGCCCTTGCTGTCGAAAAGGAAAGCGCGGCGGGCGGAAAGGCCGACCGTCAGCCGGTCGCGATTGCCGACATCACGCGATTCCGGCCGCTCGATGATGATCTGCTCGCCGCCTTCGGTTCGGGCATAGACATAGCTGGTATTGCCGAGATGCTCGGCGACATCGACATGCACGGTGAGATCGGCATCGCCCCCGCCCGCATCGGCAAAATGCTCCGGCCGGATGCCGAGCGAGACCCTGGCGCCCTCGTTGACGCGCTCTTTAATCGGCAAAGTCAGCCGCACCGCAGGATCGCTGTCGAGGGCGAGCGTGACGCTGTCGGCGCCGCCGCCGATGACAGTGGCGTCGAGAAAGTTCATCTTCGGCGAGCCGACAAAGCCGGCGACAAAGCGGTTGGCGGGATCGTCATAGAGATCGAGCGGCGCGCCCACCTGTTCGATATTGCCCGCCCGCAGGACCACGATCTTGTCGGCCAGCGTCATCGCCTCGGTCTGGTCATGCGTCACATAGATCATCGTGGTGCCGAGTTGCTTGTGCAGGCGCGAAATTTCGACGCGCATCTGCACCCGCAGTTCCGCATCGAGGTTGGACAGAGGCTCGTCGAACAGGAAGACCTTCGGCTCGCGCACAATGGCCCGGCCGATGGCCACACGCTGCCGCTGGCCGCCGGAAAGCTGTTTCGGCCGGCGATCCATCAGTTCATTGATCTGCAGGATTTCGGCGGCGCGGTTGACCCGCTTTTCCGTATCGGCCTTTGGGTTGCCGTTCATCCTGAGGCCGAAGGAGAGGTTTTCGGCCACCGTCATATGCGGATAAAGTGCATAGGACTGGAACACCATGGCAATGCCACGATCGGCCGGATCAGCATCACTGACCGTCTTGCCGCCAATCACGATATCGCCGCCGGAAATATCCTCCAGCCCCGCGATCATTCTGAGAAGCGTGGATTTTCCGCAGCCGGACGGGCCGACAAAAACGACGAATTCCCCGTCTTTCACCTCAAGGTTGGCGCCATGGATCACCTCCAGCGCACCGTATCGCTTGACCACGTTTTTGAGCGAAAGTTCCGCCATGCGGCCTCCCCTTACTTGACTGCCCCGGCTGAAATGCCGGCGATGAAGTGACGCTGCAGGACCACGAAAACCACGAGAATGGGTGCGGTCAGCAGCACCGCGCCAGCCATGATGCCGCCCCATGACACCTTGGTGAGCCCGATAAGGGTGCCAAGTGCCACGGGTGCGGTCATCATTCCTGGGCGGGAATTGATGAGAAGCGGCCAGAGGTAGTTGTTCCACGAGGCCAGGAAGAGAATGATGGAGAGCGCCGCCATTGTGGGCCGCGCCAAGGGCAAAGCAATGCGCAGAAAAATCTGCCATTCCTTGACGCCTTCCACCCGCGCGGCATCGAAAAGCTCCGTCGGCATCATCGAGAAGGATTGCCGCATGAACAGCACGCCGAGCGAGTTGAAGAGCGGCGGCACGATCAGCGCTACCCAGGTATTGGCGAGCTTGAATTCCCGCGCCACCATGATGAATTGCGGAATGACCACGACTGCAAACGGCAGGGTGATGGTGCCGAGAATGATGGCGATCACCACGCCGCGTCCCGCAAAACGGTAACGCGCCAGCGCCCAGCCCGCCATCGACGTCAGGAAGACCGAAAGGACGGTGTAGATGCAGGCGACGGTGATCGAGATGAACATGGCCCTGAGGAAATTCGTATCCGCCTGCAGGTTGTTGAAATTCTCGATGAAGTTGGTGGACGGCACCAGAACGATATCGGGGCTGAAGATGCCGTAATCCGGCATGGTCGAGAACACGAACATCATCCACAGCGGAAACAGCCAGATGACGGCAAGTGGCGTCAGCACCGCGTGCAGCGCGATCTTCTGCCAGAAAAGCGATCTTGATTTCGATCTCATTTCGGCTCCCTCCCGACCCAGAGATTAAGCAACGAAATGGCGATGGCGAGCGCCGCCATGGTGTAGGCGATGGCCGAGGCGTACCCGAAATTGAGCGAGGTGAAGCCCTGCCGATAAAGGAAGAGTCCCAGCGTTTCCGTGCCGCCGCCCGGCCCGCCCCTGTTGGTGATGAGGAAGGGTTCGGCAAAGAGCTGCATGGTGCCGATGACCGACAGGACAACGCAGAACAGGATGATGGGCTTGAGGAGCGGCAGCGTGATATGAAAAAACTGCTGGCGCTTGCTCACCTTGTCCAGCGTCGCCGCCTCATAGACATCGCCGGGGATCGATTGCAGACCGGCGAGAATGATGATGGCGTTATACCCCGCCCAGCGCCAGGTCACCGCGATGATGACCAGCGCCATGGCCGCATTGGCATTGTCGAACCACGAGATGGGCGCAAGGCCGACTGACGTGATGAGCTTGTTGATGATGCCAAAATCGGCGCTGAACATCAGCCGGAACACCGCCGCATAGGCCACCTCGCCGACAACGACAGGCGCGAAGAAGGCAAAACGATAGAGCGGCCGCGCTTTCAGCAGCGGCGAATTCAAGAGCACCGCCATGACGGTGGCGAGCGCGATCATGACCGGCACCTGAATGACCAGAATGATCAGCGTATTGTAGAGCGCGTTATAAAAAGCCGGATCGGAGACGAGCCGCCCCCAGTTCATGGACGGTGCAAACCGCCACGGGTTAATGCGGGTATTCTGGAACGACAGCATGAACGAGCTGATGATCGGCCAGACCCAGAAGGTGGCGAAAATCAGGAGATAGGGCGCAAGGAACGCATAAGCGATCCTGTTCCTAGACGGCATGACGACCTCCAGATGCCGGACAAGGGCCGGATAAATGGAAAAGCTTGAAGGCCTGCCCGATTTCGAGGGCGAGACCATTGCAAGGCGGTGCGGCCTATTTTGTTCTCCCCAAAGGGGGAGAAGGTGGCCCGAAGGGTCGGATGAGGTGGTTAGCTCGCGATCTATCACCAACGTTGCCCCCTCATCTCGCTGCCGCGGACTTCTCCCCTCGGGAAGAAGAAGCCCGTGGCACCCGCTCGGTCCTGGCCGCCGGCTTACTGCGCGACAGGCAGCCCCGTGGCCGTTTCGATCTGCTTTGCCGCATCATCGAGCGCAGCCTTCGCATCGGGATAGCCACCTGCGAAATATTTCGTCTGCGTCGCCTTGTAGATCGCATCCGCATCGGACTGGAATGCCGTGCCGCGGCTTGGAACGATCTTCGGCAGCGTGGCGAGAATATCGGTCCAGACCGCCTGCCCGCCCCAATAGGGGTGCTTCTCCTTCACGAAGGGATCGTCGATGGCTGATAGCAGCGAGGGAACGAGGCCGAAGGATTTCAGCATCGTCACCTGGCCCTCATTCGTGGTCAGCGCGTAATCGATGTATTTCCATGCGGCTTCCTTGTGCTCGGACGTCGAACTGATCGCCAGCGAAGACCCGCCAAGATTGGCCGCATGCGGACCGTCAGGCGTGAGGCTCGGCATCAGATAGACGCCCCATTTGCCCGCGAGATCGGGCGAGCCGGAGCGGATCGTGCCCTCGTACCAGGCGCCATACATCTGGCTGGCGGCCTTGCCGGCGGTATTCGCCTGGATCTTTTCATCCCAGATCGCCGCCGTGATGATGCCGGCGTCCTTCATTTCCTTGACCTTTTCAAGGGTCGCGACACAGGCGGGCTGGTTGATGGTAATGTTCTGGCCATCGGTCGAAAAGTAACCGCATCCCTGCTCATTGGCGATCATGCGGAACCATTCGCTATCGCCGTTGAAGTCGGCCTGCGCCATGACCGTTCCGGGATTGGCAGCCATGACCTTCTTGCCGGCGGCGATGAAATCATCCCAGCTCTTGATGGTGGCCGGATCGACGCCCGCCTTCTCATAGAAGTCGCGGCGATAGAAAACCGCTACCGGGCCGGAGTCCCACGGAACCGCATAGGCGACACCGTCAACCTCCAGTTCCGTGCGCTTGAAATCAGGGAAAAGCGCCTGTTTCTCAGGCGTATAGCCAAGCTCGGTCAGATTGGCGAAACAATCGGGAAAACGGCTCCAGAACAGTTCCGCTTCGAAATTTTCAATGGTGACGATATCAGGAAGACCATCGCCCCCGGCGGCGCACGCAGCCAGCGTCTTGTCAAAAACCTGATTGTTTCCAAGGTCTTCAACGACGATCTTGATATCCGGATTCTGCTTGTTGAAGCCCTCTACCGTGGATTTCAGCGCGGAAGCCGCGACATTCCAGCTCCAGATGGTGACGGTCTCGGTTTGCGCGAAAGCCTGGGCTGCAAGAAGCAGCATGGCCGTAGACGCGCCAAGAAATTTCAAGCACATTGAAAACCTCCCTTTTTCAATTGCCGTTCTTCAGCGAACATGGGCACATTACCGGCGGCAGGAAATCTGTCTCGTAAAAAGGGAACATCGATTTGGCGGAAAGTAAGATTGCTGAAAGAGCCTTCTACCAGCCGGGTGCAAGCAGCATCGAAGGCATGCCGACAACCCTTCAGCTTTTTCACAATCACCCGCCCATCATGCTCAGGCCACACTGGCACGCGCAGGTGGAGGTGAATTACGTGATGGCGGGATCGGTGCATTATCGCATGGGCGATCATGACCTTACGCTTAATTCCGACCAGATGTGCATCTTCTGGGGTGGCCAGCCGCACCAGATGGACCACTCTTCCGACGATTCGTTTTACGCCGGCGCGCATCTTCCGCTCGTGCACTTTTTCCGCATGCGCCTGCCCGCTACCGTTTCGAGCCTGCTGATGGGCGGTGCGACGATGGTGAGTGCTGAGACGGACAAGGCAGACGCCGAAAATTTCGGCCGCTGGTTTCGCTATGTCACCTCCGGCGACCCGGCGAAAGCCCAGCACGCGGTGGAAGAATTGCTGCTCAGGGTCGAGCGGATGTTCCTCGAGCCATACTCCGTCATATCTTCCGCCGCCAGCGGCAAACGCAGAGAGAACGATGAGGGCATGGCGCCCTCCATCGGCGTGGTACGCATGTGCGATTTCATTGCCGCCAATTTCCTCGACGATATCGACGCAACCGACATCGCCCGCGCCGCCGCGCTTCACCCGAAATATGCGATGAACCTGTTCCGCAAATCCACCGGCATGACGCTGATCAAATATCTGACCCTGCTCCGTCTTTCGCGCGCGCAGGCCATGCTGATGACGGGCAAGGACAATATCCTGCAAATCGCCATGGAAAGCGGTTTTGGCTCGGTCAGCGCATTCAACAAGGCATTCCGCCAGATATCAGGCATGTCGCCTTCCGATTTTCGCCGCGACATGCGGGCGGCGGCGGCTTAGGGTACCCTCCTCATTCCTGTGCTCGTCACAGGGATGAGGTTGAGTGAGCCACCCAACCCTAGCCACCCATCTCTTCAAAATCGGGAAAAGCAGCGCTGCGTTGCCGCGCCGCCTGGCGATAAGCCCGGGGCGAGCTGCCCAGCATTCGCCGGAACATCGTTGTAAAAGCGGGGATGTTTTCATAACCGGCATCCAGCGCCACGTTCGTCACGGCCTCCCCCGCCGCCAGCCGCGGCAGGGAGGCGAAGATGCAGGCCTGCTGACGCCATGTGGCGAAGCTCACCCCCAGTTCCTTGCGAAACAGACGCGTGAAGGACCGGCGGCTGATGCCCATGGCCGCCGCCCAGTCATCGATCTCCACCCGCGCCACGGGCCTGTTGAGGAAATCCCGGCAAAGCGCTGCCAGCCGCTGATTGTCCGGAAATGGCAAACCCAAAGGGCGTTCCGGCAGGCGGTTCACTTCATCCAGCAAAAGTGCGCGCACGAGACCCTGCCGGTGAAAAGCAGCTGGCTGATGTTCCTCGGCCAGCAATTCGGAAATCAGGCTCGAGGCGAGATCTGTTATTTCCACGACCCTTGGAGACGTTGCCTGGAAGAGATCGGGATGGACGTAGATGGAGTGCATCTCGACATTGGAGATGACTTCGGCCTCATGTTGCAGACCGGCGGGAATGAGCAGCCCGTGACCCGGCGGTATCATCCAGCGCCCATCCGCCGTGCTGACCAGCACCACCCCCCGGCGCGCGCACCATATCTGCACGCGACTATGGTTATGGGGCGGAGTGCGATGCCCCGTCGGATAGATGCGATGGAGCGCCAGCACCGGCTCATTGGTGCCGTCGATCAGTTTCAGGCTGCGCTCATGCTCCTCGAGCGTCACACCGACTGTCTGTCGCGATTTGATTTTTGCCATTTGGCCCACTCACAAAGAAACTCGTCCAGAACACAAATGCAGGCCAGACACAATATGAATAAAAGCGGGAGCAAATAAAGACATGTTTCCCGTTTCATCAGCGGGGATCTGGAGAGGATAATTCATGGCCACCGTCACCAGCACCGGGTTCAACCCGCAACGCACGGCGTTTTCAATCATCGCAGCCGCGAGCTTCTGCCATATGCTGAACGACATCATGCAATCGCTGCTGACGTCGCTTTACCCGTTGCTGAAAGCCAATTACGCGCTCGATTTCGTACAGATCGGACTGCTTACCTTCGCCTTTCAGGTCACGGCATCGCTGCTGCAGCCGGTCGTCGGCATGGTGACAGACCGTTGGCCCATGCCGTTTTCCCTGCCCGTGGCCATGCTCTCCACCTGCGCCGGCCTCATCACGCTCGCCTTTGCCCATAGTTTCGAGGTCCTGGTGATTGGCGCCTGCCTCATCGGCATCGGCTCGGCGATCTTCCATCCCGAAGCCTCGCGCGTTGCCCGCCTGGCATCCGGCGGCCGCCATGGTCTGGCGCAGTCCTTCTTCCAGGTGGGTGGGAATACCGGCACGGCCATCGGCCCGCTGCTCGCCGCCTTCATCGTCATTCCGTTGGGCCAGTCGAGCCTCAGCTGGTTCTCGCTGATTGCCCTCCTCGGCTTCGGCGTGCTGTCCTGGGTCGGCGTCTGGTATACCCGCCACCGCCGCGCAACCATCGGCAAGGCTCCGGCCAGCCGCGCCCTGCCGCTCTCACGCGGAACCGTGATGATGACGCTTCTGGTGCTGGTGGTTCTGACCGCCACCAAAAATGCCTATCTCGCCAGCCTGTCGAGCTACTTCACCTTCTACACCATCGACAGGTTCGGCCTTGGCGTGCAGGACGCGCAGGTACTGCTGTTCCTCTTCCTCGGCGCTTCGGCACTGGGCGTGTTTTTCGGCGGCCCGATCGGTGACCGTTTCGGCTCGCGCGTCGTCATCTGGTTCTCGATCCTCGGCGTCATTCCCTTCGCGTTGATGCTGCCCTATGCGAACCTGTTCTGGACAGCCGTTCTGGTCGTCGTCATCGGCTTCGTCTTCTCTTCCGCTTTCTCGGCCATCGTCGTTTTCGCGCAGGAGCTTGTGCCGGGCCGCGTCGGCCTCATCGCCGGCATGTTCTTCGGTTTCGCCTTCGGTTTCGGCGGCATCGGGGCTGCGGTTCTGGGGGTCTATGCGGATAAGGAAGGCATTGAATTCGTCTACCGCATCTGCTCCTACATGCCGCTGCTCGGCCTTTTGACGGTCTTCCTGCCGAAACTGCCGAGCCACCGCTAAAAGCCTCGCGTTCAACGCTTTTCAACACGGCGGTCACCTGTGATACTCGGGTGACCGCCGTATTCCGTTGAGCAAAGCCCTATCCATGCAAATCCCGATAAAATCGATCCTCGTTTTCCACGCCGCGGCAAGGGCGGGCAGCATTTCCCGGGCGGCGGAAGAGTTGAGCGTGACGCCTTCGGCCGTTTCCCAGCAGATCCAGCTGCTGGAAGGCCAGCTCGGCACGACGCTGATGGCGCGGACGGGCCGCAAGGTGACATTGACGGAAGCGGGCGAGCGCTATTTTTCGATGATCACCGCCCAGATTGAGCAGATATCCGACGCGACCGACAGCATTCGCGGTTTCCGTTCCGTCACGGCACTGACTATCCGGGCGACGCCGACCATTTCCAACAAATGGCTTCTGCCGCGTCTCGGCTCCTTTCTGGAGGAGCACCCTGAACTGGAAGTGCGCTTGGACGGCACCAACGAGCCGACCGATTTTTCGCAGGAGCTCGTCGATGTGGAGCTGCGCCACGGCGATGGTCGTTGGCCGGGCCTCTTCGTGGAAGGGCTGGTGGAAGAGGAATTCCTGCCGGTGTCCTCACCGCACTATGCCGCCACCGGAAGCCTTCAGGCCGCCGATCTGCTCGAACTGCGGCTCATTCATTCGGTGAAGGCACAGGCGCAGTGGACGCACTGGTTCCCGATGGCGGGCGTGCATTCAGACAAAAGATGGCGGCGCGTGCTGTTCGACCGCAGCCATATGGCCATCGACGCCGCGGCCGGCGGTCTGGGCGTCGCGCTGGAAAGCACGCTGATGATGGAACGGGAACTGAGCATCGGGGCGCTTGTCTGCCCCGTCATCGACGCACCGCGCATCAAGCTCGTTACCCAATGGATCGTTTGCCCGCATTCTCACCTGCGGCAGCGAAAGGTGACGCTTTTCCTGGAGTGGATGCGAAAACAACGCGACGAGTGGCGTGACCGTCGCGTTGTCTGAGTTTTTCAGGCGTACTGTTTCGGCTCAGTAAAGACCCATCAGCCGTATCGGCCCAAGCGTCAGGATCGGGAAAAGCACCAGCGCAAATATGGCGAGCGTCAGCACCGTCATCGGCGCCAGCGAACCGCGGATGACATCCTCGATCTTCATGTTCGCGACCTGGGCTGCGGCAAACAGGCAGACCCCGACTGGCGGCGTCACCAGCCCGAGCGTCAGCGTCATGACAGTGACGATCAGGAAATGGATCGGATCGATACCGAGCGCTTCGACCGGCGGCATCAATACCGGAATGAGGATGAACATGGCGGGGATCGCTTCCATGAAAATGCCGATGATCAGCAGGAACACGAAGATCACGAGCATGCCCGTCATCGGCCCGAGGTTCATCGCCTTCAAGAGTTCGGCGACCTGTTCCGGCAGGCCGTCAAAGGTGAAGACCCAGGCAGCCAGCTGCGAAGTGGCGGCGATGAACAGGATGGTTCCGGAAATGCGTGCCGTCGAGATGAGGATTTCCGGCAGTTCGCGCACCGGTAGCGTGCGGTAGACGATGACGCCGAGCACCGCGACATAAACGACCGCGATGGCAGCGGCTTCCGTCGGCGTGAACAGGCCGCTGGCGATGCCGATGATGAGGATCAGCGGGGTGAGCATCGGCAGGATGGCGCGAAGTCCGGTGATGACAACCAGACGGAAGTTGAAGGGGGTCGGCGGGTTATATCCGTAGTGCACGGAATAGAAGTGATTGAAGACCAGGAAGGCGAAGGCGATGAAGAGGCCGGGCACCAGGCCCGCGATCAGCAATGTGCCGATGGACACGTTGGCGATGGAGCCGGCAATGACGATCAGGATCGACGGCGGAATGATCGAGGAGAGCGTGGAGGTGCAAAGCGTCATGCCGACGGCATAACCCTTCGGGAAGCCATGCCGCTCCATCGCCTTGATCTCGATGGCGCCGACAGAGGCGATGTCAGCGACGGACGAGCCGGAGACACCGGAAAAAATCACCGAGGAGATGACGTTGACGTGACCGAGGCCGCCGGGCAACCAGCCCACCATGGCCTCGGCGAAATCGAAAATGCGCTCCGCCACACGCCCCCGCTCCATGACGGTGCCGACGAGGATGAACAGCGGCACGGCGACGAGCAGGAAGGAGTTCATGGACGAGAACATCGTCTGCGACAGCAGGTCCATCGGCATGGAGGTAAAGAGCCAGAGCGTGCCGACGCTGGCGAGCGCCAGCGCAATGGCAAGCGGTACACCGAGCATGCTGAGACCGAAAAAGGCGACGAGAAGAAAGACCGACATGGATCAATGTCCTGCTGAAATGGAGATGTCGGCGTGTGCGATCTCGTCCGCCGGCAGGCCAAGCTCGGGAAGCGCGATGAGCTCCCGGCGGCTGCGCAGCGATTCGACGATGGCGAGCACGGCGATGATGGCGGAAACCGGCAGAACGATGCCGATGGTCCACATCGGGATGGGAAGCGTGGCGGCGGTTTCGTTCATCATGACCTGCTGGCGCACCATGGTCAGGCCCGTCCAGCCCATCATGCCGAAGAAGAACACGGATGAACCGACGTAGATCGGCACCGCGAGCCGCCGGAAGAAGCGGTGAAACAGCACGAGAAACACCACAACACGGGCGCTTTCAACGGTGCGGAAGCCGGCGGCGAGGCCCAGAAACACCATCCAGATGAAGAGAAAGCGGGTCGCTTCCTCGGTCCAGGGGAGAGGACTGCCGATGAGGCGGCCAATGACCTGGAGGAGCACGACGATGAGAATGCCGGCGCAGGCCGCGCCTGCGGCCACATCGGCGATGAGTCTTACGATGGTGCCGAGCACCGAAGGTTTCGTATCGTTCATGACAATACCCTTCCACTGCTGAAACCGGATATCCGGTAAAACGAATGCCACCCTGCCCTCACGGCAAGACGACCCTGCCTGACATTTGGGAAGGCCGGATCGAAACCCGGCCGTCCGTTTGCGGAAAGGTCAGTTCGTCTTGAGGAACGCCTGCGTCTTGTCGAAGAAGGCCTGATCCTTCACCAGAGCGGAGAATTTCGCCGAAAGGCCGGCCGCCACGGCCACGAAAGCCTTGCGCTCGTCATCGGTCAGCGCGTTCACCTCCATGCCGTTCTTTTTCAGCGTTTCCAGTGACTTGTCGATATCGGCAGCGTCGTTCTGCGCCTTCCAGGCCTCCGTTTCCACGGCAGCCTCCTTGAGCGCGGTCTTGAAGTTCTCATCAAGACCTTCAAAACGGGCAGGATTCATGCCCAGCACCCAGGCGTCGGCGATGTGGTTGCTGATCGTCAGGTATTTCTGCACCTCGTAGAGCTTGGCGCTGACCGGCACATTGACCGGATTTTCCTGCCCGTCGACCACCTTGAGCTGGAGGGCATTATAGACTTCGGCAAAAGCCATCGGCGTCGGGGCGGCCCCCATGGCGCCGAAGAATTCAACCCAGAGCGGATTGTTCGGCACCCGCAGCTTCATGCCCTTCAAATCGGCTGGGGATTTGATCGGCGCCCTCGAATTGGTGATCTGGCGCAGCGGCCGTGACCAGAGATCGAGCCCGAGAATGCCGATCTTGCTCAGATCGCTGGAAAGCTCCTTGCCGAGATCGCTGTCGAGATAGACCCGAAGCTGGTCGATATCGCGGAACTGGTAGGGGATGGCGATAGCTGTGAATTTCGGGTTGAACGTCGCGTAGAGCGATGTCGAATTCAGGAGCATGTCAAGCGAGCCGCCGGCAAGCTGCTTGACGCCCGCCGAAGGATCGCCGCCATAAAGCGTACCGTTGGGGAATACCTTGATCTTGAGCTTGCCGTCGGTCTTTTTTGAAACCAGTTCCGCGAACTTGTTGGCGGAAAGCGTGATTTCGGAATTGTCTGCATCCGGCGTCGACAGGGTCAGCGTCTCGGCCCTTGCAATCGATGCGACCAGCATGGTGGCGGCAAGGGCCAGCCCGTAAAGTTTTGAAATTTTCATGTGTTCCTCCCTTTGTTGTGTCTTAAACAGTTTCGAGCGTTCCTCCGAACGCATTCATGCGCTTAATTTCAAGGATCACACCGCTGTGATCAAGCTCGCCCGCGCCATGCTCGACCATGGAGCGAAACAGCCGGTCAACCTCCTCGCTGACCGGTAATGTCAGGCCGAGGCTTCTGGCGAAGGCCAGCGCCGTGGACGTATCCTTGACCTGATATTTCGCCGGCCCGCCGGGGCGGAAATCGCCCTCAACCATGCGTTTTCCGTGCTGACGGAAGACGGTGGAATCGGCAAATCCGCCAAGCAGGGCGTGGCGCACCTGTGCCGGGTCCGCTCCCCCTTCTTCCGCAAGGGTGAGAGCTTCGGCAACGGCGCAGATTGTCGAGGCGACGATCAGCTGATTGGCAAGCTTGGCCAGAGAGCCGCAGCCCACCGGCCCTACGTGCGTGACGCGGCCAAGAAAACCGAGGAGCGGCCGCAGCGCATCCACATCCCGCTGTTCACCCCCGGCCATGATGGCGAGCGTTCCTTCGATCGCTCCCTTTTCACCGCCGGACACGGGCGCATCGACATATCTGACGCCGCATGCCATGGCGGCTTCAGCCTGTTCCATTGCAATTTCAACGGGAATGGAACTCATGACCAGCAGAACCGCACCGGGCTTCATGGCTGAAACGATGCCCGGCGAACCGAGCAGAACATCGTTGCAGACCGGCCCGGAACTCAGCATGCAGAGCACCACATCCGCTTCGGCCGCAGCCTCGGCAGCCGTTACGGTCGGCTGCACGCCCTTCTCTGCCAGAACCGCAGCCTTGTCGGCACTGCGGTTCCAGGCCTTGACGGAAAACCCGGCCTCTGCCAGGCGCGCCGCCATGGGTGCGCCCATGATGCCCGTACCGATAACGGCGACCTGGCGGATGTCTGCCATCGTTCCCATCCTTCAAAGCCATTGCCGGTTCAGGAAGCGCACCGGCAGTTCTTCTTCGATAAGCGCCGGGAACGCCTCGCGGAAGCGGTCGAGATGCGGTGTCTTCAGGTGGTCGTCAAAAGCCTGTTTGTCGTCATAGACCTCGTAGAACACCACATTGTTTCCCGTTTCCGGCCGCACCACGTCGAATTGCCGGCAACCCGGTTCATCACGAACCGAATGGGTGGCATCATCACGCGCAGCGTCGAGAAAGGCCTCCATCGCGTCGGGTTTGACCCGAAATTCCGCTATCACCACGAAAGCCCCCTTCGACATGTCCTGATCCCCGCCCGTCACGCCGCAGCGTCCTTTTGCGGGCGGAAGCGGTTTTCCATATCCTGACGCAGCGTCACCACGTCGAGATCGTTGACCAGCTCCACATCGTCGAAGCTGACGATCTGGTCTTTCCTGATGGCGCGCTTCAGCTTGACGTTATGGGCGAGGCCGATCGGCAGCGCTTTCATGTCCAGGCTGCGGGTCGCTGGAATGGCGTTCGCCCAGACCGCATAACCGCCCTCGCCGTCCAGCATCTCGCCGGGCTGCATATCCTTCTTGGCGGTGGCGACGGCATCGCCGCGGAACTCCTTCGAGCAGCCGGTTGCCTCGTTTCGCAATACGGCAGAGAGCACGCTGATCGAGGTTTCGAGTCCGATGATATGAAACGGACGCCACATGGAGGCGTACCAGCCGGACGGATCGGTCAGCAGGCCATATTGCTTGAAGCAGGCGCGGGCATATTCATTATGCGCCTTGAACGTGACGAAGACGCCGTAACGGATGTTGTTGAACACCTCGCGTCCATCCGGTTCCTGGCTTGCGGCGATATCCACCAGGCCTGAACGGGCCATGCGGCCGCCATCGGCGGCGGGACGGAAAACACGGGCGAGATCGTGCAGGCCGGCGGGCGGGAAAGCCAGACCGTCATCCGGGGCAATCCAGCCCCGTACCATTGGCGACAGCCGCCATTTCGATGGCCGCCTTGGTGCCATCGGTGAAGGAATTATACATTTTCGGATTGAAGTCGCCCTTGGCCACTTCCTCGTCCGTCCAGCCGAAATATCCCCAGACCGTGTCCGGCGTCGAATAACGGTAACGCGGCTCGAAGTTCATGCCCTTGCCGGCGGAAACGACCTCGAAGCCGGTGGCGCGCGCCCAGTCGACAAGCTCGCAGATCAACGCCGGCTGGTCGCCGTAAGCCATGGAATAGATCAGGCCCCTGGCGCGGGCCTTTTCGGCAAGGATCGGGCCGACCATGACGTCGGCTTCGACATTGACCATGACGACGTGTTTGTTGTGGTCGATGGCGCCCAACGCGTGGCGGGCACCGGCCAGCGGATGGCCGGTGGCCTCGATGACGCATTCGATCTCACCGCAGGCGAAAAGCTCGTTCACGTCGTCGGTCACATAGGTCTTGCCGCTCTTCAGCGCCTCGGCGCAGCTCTTCGCATCGTAGCGCTCCTTCGGCCAGCCGACGCGATCCAGCGATTCCTTCGCCTTTCCGACATTGAGGTCCGCAACGGCGACCATGTGGAAACCGGCGATGCGCTGCGCCTGCGCCAGCACCATGGAGCCGAACTTGCCCGCGCCGATGAGACCGACGCGGACAGGCCTGCCGCCGGCCGCACGTTCTGACAGAAGAGAATAGAGGTTCATGTTTCATCATCCTTCGCTGGGGAAATTGCTGGCGAGAATGTCCAGTCAGCCCGGCGAAAACCATGCGATACCGCGGCTGCGAGGCTCCCCTCACGGCACCGGAGACATGGCAATCTGACGTTCCTCCCGAAGCCCGGCACACCTGTGCGCCGGCTCTCGCGGTCGCCTCCCAAAGCAACCTTGAGAACAGAGTAGGAGCGTTCAAATATTAGTTCTATTTAGAAAATCACATTTTTATTTTAGTTTTTCTAACGATCCTCAGGCCGATTTCCGCAGCATCAGATCGGCGCTGAGCAGGATGCGCTCCCGCATTCGGGTGGCATCGTCTGCCTCCTCGTTCAGTTTCTGAAACAGCAGCTCGATCGACAGCCTGCCGATCTCGTTGTAGTTCTGCGCCACGGTGGTGATGGGCGGGCAGGCATAACGCGCCAGCGGATGATCGTCGTGGCCAGCGACCCTCAGATCGCAATCGGCGCCGTGGCCGACCCTGATGCCCTTCTGAAAAGCCGCGGCGATGACGCCGAAGGCGATGCGGTCATGGGCGCACAGGATCGTCCGCGACGGCAGAAGCGTGCGCCGTTCCAGAAGCCGGCCTGCTTCCTCGAAAGCAAACCGTTCAAACTCCCATGTGATGTCGCCCGGGACGTTAATCACATGTGGCTCGAAGCCGAGCTGTTGCATGGCCTCCACATAGGCCGTGCGACGCGTGGCGGCATTGGTATTGACCTGCGGCATGTCGAAGAAACAGGGCGGTTCTCCCGACCGGCAGAGATAATCCACCATCAGTCCCACGCTCTGCCGGTTATCTGTGCCGACAAAGGCGGACGTCTCGTCGAGTGGCGAATCGACATAGACGATCGGGACAGTGGCCGCGAGTTGCTCCAGCGTAGCGCGATGGGATTTGACGCCAAGCGGCGCGATGATGGCACCCGCCACGTTCATCGACTTGAAGGTGCGGATGGCGCGGTCTTCGATTTCGGGCTTGCCGTCCGATGAAAGCACGAAGGCCAGAAACCCGGCTTCGCTGGCGATGAGCTCGATACGGCTCGTGAGCGCCATATAAAAGGGGTCGGTGGAACTCGGGATGATGATGCCGACGATGTTGGAACGGCGGCGGTTGAGGTTGACGGCGAAAATGTTCGGCCGAAACCCGGATTTCTTCAGCGCATCCTCGATGGCATCCCGCGTCTTCTTGCGGACCGAGGCCGGATCATTGAAGTATTTCGAAACGGTCGGGCGGGAAAGGCCGACAAACTCCGAAAACTCCTCCATCGTCCTGATAGATTTGGCCAAAGTGCTTGCCCCCATGAACGTCACAGGTGGCACTTTACATCGACGGGCCTTCGCACGAAAAGCCGGTTCGATGCGGTTATCAACGGCCAAACGATCAATCGGCCGCAAATTAGAGTTTTATAGTGGCCGGATCGGACAACTCGAAAGCTCCGGTCCGTCCCTGCCAGGGCGCAAGGTCGACGGGGGTCGACGGCCAGAACCGATGGCAAGCTCGAGCTCAGGCTCGGTCAGGCCCTTTCATCACGCCGATGACAGCAGGGTGATCCCGGCCTGAATGACACGAGCGAAATCAGGGTGGCCGAAGCCACCCTGAAACTTTTCGGCTGAACGGCGGTCTTATTGTCCGAGTACAGCGGCCGAGATGGTCTCGATATTGTGGTTGACCATGTCGATATAGGTCGCGGCCGGGCCATCGGCCGTGGAAAGCGCGTCGGAATAAAGCGTGCCGCCAATCTTCAGGCCGGTTTCGCTGGCGATCTGGTCGATCAGCCGCTTGTCGGTGATGTTTTCGACGAAGATGGCCGAAGCCTTGTCGTGTCTGACCTGGTCCACCAGCTTGGCGACATCGGCGGCAGAGGCTTCGGACTCCGTCGAGATGCCCTCCGGCGCGAGGAAATTCAGGCCATAGGCATGCTCGAAATAACCGAAGGCATCATGCGAGGTGATGATGACGCGCTTCTCCGGCGGGATCGCGGCGATCTCCGTCTTCACCTTCTCGTTCAGAGTGGCAAGCTTGGCGACATAGGCGTCGGAATTCGCGGTATAGGTCGCGCAGCCGGGTTTGTCGGCCTTGCAAAAGGCGCCGGCTATGTTCTTCACGTAGATTTGGGCATTCTTGATGGACTGCCAGGCATGGGGATCGTACTCGCCGTGATGGTGATGTCCTTCATGGCCATGGTCGTGATCGTGGGCGTCAGCCGTTTCGTGCTTGTGGCCGGCTTCCCCGGTCTTGTGGTCGTGAGCCTCCTCTTCCTCGGCCTCAGGATGGGCGTGGCCGGCGGGCTCGTCGGAAAGCCTGAGCGGCTCGACACCCTTGGTCAGCTCGACAACTGGCGCCTTCGTGCCGCTCGTTTCAATCAGCCGCTTCAGAAAGCCTTCGAATTCCAGGCCGTTGACCAGCACGACATCCGCCTTGCTGACGGCGACAGCATCGGCAGGGCGCGGCTCATAGACATGGGCATCGCCATCCGGCCCGACGAGCGTGGTGACCTCCACACGATCCCCACCGACATTTTTCGCGAAGTCGGCGATGATCGAGAAGCTGGCGACGACCTTCAGTTCGGCGGCGGAAGCCTGCGCCGTCAGAACCGGTGAGAGGGAAAGAAGACTGGCGTACGTGGCTAAGCGGAAAGTTTTGAACATTGGATTCTCCTGTTTAAAAGGCTGTTTTCAGGCCGCGCGGTGGCGGCCGGAACCGAGAAGATCGATGAGCACGCCGCGCGTGCCGAAGAGGATGGAGAGCGCATAGACGGCACCCGCCGAAAGGATGATCGCCGGGCCCGATGGCAGCGACGCGTGATAGGACAGGACAAGACCCGCAAAGCAGGACACCATGCCGATGCCGATGGAAATGAAGCACATGGGCGCGACGCGATTTGACCAGAAGCGGCTGGCGGCAGCCGGCAGCATCATCAGCCCGACTGAAAGCAGCGTTCCCAGCGCCTGAAAGCCACCCACGAGATTGAGCACGACGATGCCGAGGAAGAGGAAATGCACCGGGCTGCCCCATCTGCTGACCGAGCGCAGAAAGAGCGGATCGAGGCATTCCGCCACGAGCGCGCGCCAGAAGGTGATCATCACCGCAAGCGTAATGGCGCAGATGCCGCCGATCAGTCCGAGCGCCTCATTGTTCAGCGCCAGCACCGTGCCGAACAGAACGTGCATCAGGTCGACGCTGGAGCCACGCCATGAGACGAGCAGCACGCCGAGCGCCAGCGAAATCAGATAAAGCGCGGCGAGAGAGGCGTCCTCCTTCTGAACGGTGAAACGCGACACCGCGCCGGCCCCCAGCGCGACCACGAGGCCAACGACGAGCCCGCCAATCGTCATCGGCAGAATGTCCAGCCCATAAAACAGAAAGCCGACAGCAGCGCCCGGCAGGATGGCGTGCGACATGGCATCCCCCGTCAGGCTCATGCGGCGCAGCATCAGAAAAACCCCGACGGGACCGCAGCTGACCGCGAGGATCAGCGCACCGGCAAGCGCACGCTGCATGAAGACATACTGGATGAAAGGATCGATGAAGATATCAGCCATGGCTATTCGAATTCGCGTGGAAGTGGGCGTGGGCGTGCGGCGGCGCCGCCGGATCCGGAGGGAGCGGAGGGGAAGCCGGCGCGCACCAAGGCGCATTCGCCTCCCACGCCTCATGGAAATGTCGGGCCTGGCGAAGATTCTCCGCCTGCAGGACTTCAGCCGTTGGGCCAAGCCCGACCAGCCTTCGCGCCAGGAAAAGCGTCTGGGGAAAATGCTGCTGCACGAGCTGGTGATCGTGAAGTACGGCCAGAACGGTGCGCCCTTGCGCCACCCATGCCTTGATCAGCACCAGCAGGTCGGTCACCGTCCGCTCGTCGACGGCATTGAAGGGCTCATCGAGCAGAATGAGCTGCGCATCCTGCAGCATGGCCCGGGCAAAAAGGGCACGCTGCATCTGGCCACCCGAGAGGGAGTCGATATTTCGCCTTTCAAAACCGGACAGTCCGACCGCTTTCAGCGCTTGGTCGATCGCCGTCCGATCTTCGGAACGGTGTCGTCCGAGCAGGCCGCGTCTCGGCCAGAGACCGAGGGCCACAAGGTCTCGTACTTGAGCGGGAAAGGACCGGTCCAGCTCCGACTGTTGCGGCAGATAGGCGACGGAGATCGCCGAACTGACCCGACATTCGCCGCCAAGCGGCTTCAAAATGCCGGCAATGCCTTTCATCAACGTGGATTTTCCCGAGCCGTTGGCGCCGATAACGGCGGTAAGCGAGCCGCAGGCAATACTACCATTGAGATGGTGCACCGCCGCCCGGCCGGCATATCCAAGGGTCAGATTTGAGAAGATAAGGCACGGATCGTTCATCGATCCCTCCGGAAGCAGGATGTCATTCGATGACCCTTGATATGTAATGTTATTACATTCGTCAAACGAATATGTAATGAAATAACATTTACTGGTGGAGGCGGACTGGCACGCTGTCACCTCCGGCGGTAGGCCGTTGCTGGCAAACGGCGAATTATTCATCCGGACGCGTAACCACCACGCTCATGCCGAAGGCAATTTCTCGCTCACCTGTTGACATTCCCTGTATATGTAATGTTATTACGTTACATATGGTAACGATGCGCGCCGGATCGTTTCCCAATGGCCCGATGTGCCCGCCGAGGTCCACTCGAAACACGTTTACAAAACGAGGTCCAAATGTCGAAAAAACTACCCGTCACCGTGCTTTCCGGCTTTTTAGGCGCTGGCAAGACGACGCTTCTAAACCACATTCTCGCCAATCGCGATGGTTTGCGCGTGGCCTTGATCGTCAACGACATGAGCGAGATCAATATCGATGCGGCGCTGGTTCGTGACGGCGGGGCCAATCTCTCCCGAACCGAAGAGCAATTGGTGGAAATGACCAATGGCTGCATCTGTTGCACCCTGCGTGACGATCTTCTCAAGGAAGTGCGGGCGCTGGCGGAGCAGGACCGTTTCGACTATCTGCTGATCGAATCGACCGGCATCGCCGAGCCGCTTCCCGTCGCCGCGACGTTCGATTTCCGCGACGAGAATGGTCGCAGCCTTTCCGATGTTGCCCGGCTCGACACGATGGTGACGGTGGTGGACGCCGCCAATCTTCTCAACGATTACGGTTCGTCCGATTTTCTGGCCGACCGAGGCGAAACGGCGGGCGATGGCGACAACCGCACCATCGTCGATCTTCTGGTGGAGCAGATCGAATTCGCCGATGTCGTCGTGCTCAACAAGATCGGCACTGCAACGCCAGAGGAGCGGGATGCCGCCCGCAAGATCATCGTCGGGCTGAACCCCGATGCAAAAATCATCGAGGCCGATTTCGGCAAGGTGGCGCTGAAGGAGGTTCTGGGCACTGGCCGCTTCGATTTCGCCAGGGCCGAAGAACACCCTCTCTGGTTCAAGGAATTGCATGGTTTCAAGGACCACATTCCCGAAACCGAGGAATATGGCATTCGCTCTTTCGTCTATCGTGCCAAAAAGCCTTTCGACCCCGTGCTGTTCCAGCGTTTCATCGATCGCGCCTGGCCGGGGGTCGTGCGCGCCAAGGGTTTTTTCTGGCTGGCGACGCGGCCGCGTTATGTGGGAGAGATCAGCCAGGCCGGCGCCCTGGTTCGCACCGGCAAGATGGGTCTCTGGTGGTCCGCCGTGCCGAAAGAGCAATGGCCGCGCGAAAAGCAGTTCCTTGATATGATGAAGCCCTATCTCGACCCGGTCTTCGGCGACCGCCGGCAGGAAATCGTCTTCATAGGTTCCGATCCAATGAATGAAGCCCGCATCCGCGCCCAGCTCGATGCCTGCCTGATAGACACGGATGCCTTCACGCCCGATGCCTGGCGGCACCTGCCCGATCCTTTCGCCAGCTGGGACCGGCAGGCGGCTTGAGCGGTAGCTACCGATGCAGGGCAGCCGCGAACCCTCATCCCGGACAAGGTCCGGGCACAGCGCGGTCAAGTTCTTGATCGCGAAAAACTCTTTTCACGGCGCAGACGCGCCGTGGCTGGATATGCCGGATCCAGTCCGGCATGACGGAGGAGAAGCTTCATGAAAAATTCAACGTTACCATCGCGAGCACCACGTATCGCCCGACCTTCGCGATGGTGACCAGCAGCAGAAACACCGGCAGCGGCTCTTTCATGATGCCGGCCGCAACCGTTAGAGGGTCCCCGATGATTGGCGCCCAGCTGAGCAGCAGGGACCATTTGCCGTAACGCCGGTACCAGTTCTGCGCCCGTTGCAGCGCAGCCTGCCCGACCGGGAACCAACGTTCATGTCGAAAACGTTCGATGCCACGGCCAAGCAGCCAGTTGGCGAAGGACCCGGCGACATTGCCGACACTCGCCACGACGACCAGCAGCCAGACGGGCTGGGATTTCAGAAGAATGAGCCCCGCAAGCGCCGCCTCCGACTGCATGGGCAGGATGGTCGCCGCAATGAACGCCGTCAGAAACAAACCCGCATATACAGCCAGATCGGCCATTCCGTGCCCTTCATCATCCGCGAATCCCATCGCTGTCCCTGAAGTGGCGGATAAGGGCCGCGGCGGTCAAGCGGCTCTGCCGCGTGGAGGCGGGTTCTCAAGCTGAATTCGCGGCAATGGCGCGCACAATATCGTCATGATCCACCGCGAGAAGCGCCTTGTGGATGGATAATTGCCGGGTCGTACCGGAAACGGCGAGGATGACGATCACCGTTTCCCGTGGCGGGCAATCCGGCAGCGCGCAGGAAAGCTCGCTGACGGTAATACTGTCTTCCGGCTTGAGTTGCAGCAAATCGCGTGACCATTGCTTCAGAAGACGCGCGTGCGAGATGATCGCGGAGCCACTGCGTGCAAGCGGATTGTTCATGCCCTGCCCTTCCGCCTTGCCTGCGCGGCCAATGTGTCGAAAAGCTCGCGAATGGGCTTTTGCGGCATGTCCATGCCGATCAGCACGATACGTGTCGAACGATCTTGATCCGGCCAGCGCTCCAGGCGGGTAAGCGGATAAAGCCGATGCTGCACCGCGTGGGCGACAACCGGTCGCTCCGGATCATCCGTCGCCCCGAAAATTCCCTTGAGCCGCAGAAGACCGGAATGCACGTTGCTGGTGACGAGCTCGAGAAAAGTCACAATCGCCTGGGGGTCAAAAACCCCGTCAAAGGTGAGATTGAAGGCCTCGACCCCGACGCCGTGGCGGTTGACATCGTGCTGATGGGCCGCATGATGGCTAAGCCTGTCGGCCGCGAGCCATGCAGGCGCATCCTCCGGCTTGCCACACAACGAATAATCCGATGCGTTGAACAACGACATCAGATCGAAATCGGCTGCATTGCGATCATGAAACGAGGCTGCGGGATTGAGATCGGCGAGGCTTTCGCGGTCCAGCGTCGCGTCATCGGCCAGATCGGTCTTCGTCAAAACGATGTGGTCGGCAAAGGCAAGCTGTTTCCAGCCCTCAATGAAGCTGTTGAGCATCGGCGGGCCCGAGACAACGTCGAAAGCCGTCACCACACCCGAAAGATGAAAATGCCGGGCGACGATGTGATCCCGCAGGCCCAGCGCCGGTGTGCCGCCGGCGATGAGGCTGTTGATGATCGGCGCAGGATCGGCAAGACCGGTGGTTTCGATGACAACCCGCGAGACATCAGGCATTATCCCTTCCAGAATGGCCTGATGCAGTTCGTAAAGCGAGGTGCGGATATCGCTCGTGGCGGTGCAGCAGATGCAACCCGTCGTCGTTCTGAAATATCGTTCGGAACCCGTCCGCACCAGACCGTGATCGATGGGCACCGAGCCGAATTCGTTGACGATCACGGCCGCATCCCGCATGGCCGGCTCAGCCAGAAGCGCGTTCAGCAAGGTGGTCTTGCCTGCACCGAGAAAGCCGGTAAGCAGGGTAACCGGCACCGTTCCCAAAGATGGCAGGCCAGCCGAATCGTCCCTGCGCTCAACCGCCTTTTTCCGCTTCAATTCGAACACATCCACCTCTTCGCCCGCACAAATTCACAGCAATACAATACGTAATGTAATAACATATCACTGGCAACTATTGGATTTCGACAGGAGCGAATCCAGTGGAGACACGCGCCGGTGGCCAAGCGCATGAAAAAACCGCGGAACGAAGGAAATGGAATAATAAATCCGTTTCCTTCACTTTCGTTTTAATCGTTCCACGTTCTATTGCATTTTCGTTAGAGTTCGCTTTTAATCGGCGATGCTAATACAGAAAAGATCGCCCGCAGCCATATCGAGGAGGATAGGCTGCAATTAAGGGGCTGTATCTTTTACTGTTTTCATAATGGGAGGAATCGCCTTGAAAAAACTCAGCTACCGCCTTGCTGCGGCATCCGCGCTTTCGTTTTTTGTCACATCGAATGCATATGCTGTGACTGAGATCCAGTGGTGGCACGCCATGACCGGCGCCAACAACGAAGTCGTGGATTCGCTTGCCAAGGAATTCAACGACAGCCAGAAAGACTACAAGGTCATGCCCGTCTTCAAGGGCACCTATCCCGAAACCCTGAACGCCGGCATCGCCGCCTTCCGCGCCAAGCAGGCGCCTGCCATCATTCAGGTCTTCGATGCCGGCTCCGGTGTCATGATGGGTGCTGCGGGCGCCATCAAACCGGTAGCGGACGTGCTGAAGGAAGGCGGCTACACCTTCAACAAGGATGAATATCTGGCAGGCATCGTCGCCTATTATTCCAAGCCTGACGGCACCATGCTGTCCTTCCCCTATAATTCGTCCTCGCCGATCCTCTATTACAACAAGGATATCTTCCAGAAGGCCGGCCTCGATGCCGCCAACCCGCCGAAGACCTGGCCGGAAGTTTTCGATGCCGCCAGGAAGATCAAGACCAGCGGTGCCGCGCAATGTGGTTTCACCTCCACCTGGTTGACCTGGATCCAGACCGAAAACTTCGCCGCGTGGAACAACGTCTCCTATGGCAGCAATGAAAACGGTCTCGGCGGCACCGATGTGAAGCTCGCCGTCAATGCGCCGCTCTTTGTCGAGCATTTCCAGGCGATTGCCGATCTGGCGAAAGACGGTGTCTTCCGTTATGGCGGCCGCACTTCGGAAGCCAAGCAGCTCTTCATGTCCGGCGAATGCGGTATTCTGACCGAATCCTCCGGCGGCCTTGGAGATATCATCAAGACCGGAATGAATTACGGCATCGGCCAGCTTCCCTATTATGAGGGCCATGGCCCGCAGAACACCATCCCGGGCGGCGCCAGCCTCTGGGTCTTCGGTGGCAAGAGCGATGCCGAATATAAGGGCGTAGCGGAGTTCTTCCACTTCCTCTCCCAGACCAAGATCCAGTCTCGCCTGCATCAGGTCTCTGGCTATATGCCGGTCACGATCGCAGCCTATGAGGAAACCAAGAAATCCGGCTTCTACGACAAGAACCCCGGCCGTGAAACGCCGCTGCTGCAGATGATGGGCAAACCGCCGACAGAAAACTCCAAGGGTGTGCGTCTCGTGAACCTGCCGCAGGTGCGCGACATCATGAACGAGGAGTTCGAGGCGATGCTGGCAGGCAAGCAGGATGCGAAGGCAGCGCTCGACAAGATAGTCCAGCGCGGCGACGCGGCCATCAAACAGGCCGCCGGCAATTAAACGATCCCCTGCCCCGCCCGCATCCTCTGACAGATGCGGGCGGCATTTCCATGTCATCAGGAGATCGCCGTGCAAAGCGTCGTATTCCCCAACAAGATCCTGCCCTATCTGCTGGTCGCCCCGCAGATCATCCTCACGGTGATCTTTTTCTTCTGGCCGGCCAGCCAGGCGCTCTATCAGTCCACCATGCGCGAGGATGCCTTCGGGCTGAACAGCAATTTCGTCGGCCTGGCGAATTTTTCCGCGGTACTTTCTGATGAAAGCTACCTCAACTCGCTGCAGGTCACCGTCGTTTTCAGCATCCTCACCGCGCTTGTCTCCATGGGGCTGGCGCTGCTGCTGGCAACGGCGGCAGACAGGGTGGTGCGCGGCAAGGGCTTTTACCGCACCATGATGATCATGCCATATGCCGTCGCGCCGGCGGTGGCCGGCATGTTGTGGCTTTTCATGTTCAATCCGGCCATGGGAACCTTCTCTTATATCCTGCGTCGCAACGGCATCATGTGGGACCCGCTGCTCAACGGCAATCAGGCCATGCTGCTCGTCGTCGCGGCGGCTGCGTGGAAACAGATCAGCTACAATTTCCTGTTTTTTGTCGCGGGCTTGCAGGCAATTCCTAAATCATTGCTGGAGGCCGCCTCCATTGATGGCGCGCGCGGTTCGCGGCGCTTCTGGACCATCGTTTTCCCTCTGCTTGCGCCGACCACCTTCTTCCTTCTGGTCGTCAACACGGTCTACGCCTTCTTCGACACCTTCGGCATCATCCATGCGGTGACCGGCGGCGGCCCCGCAAAGGCGACGGAAACGCTGGTTTACAAGGTCTATAATGATGGCTTCGTGAACCTCAATCTCGGCTCATCCGCCGCGCAATCCGTGATCCTGATGGTGATCGTCATCGCGCTCACCGCCTTCCAGTTCCGCTTCGTCGAGAAGCGCGTGCATTACGGCTGAGGACGTCCTGATGATTGAAAATCGCCCCATCGCACGCGTGATTGCCCATCTGATGCTGGTGCTCGGCATCATCATCGTGGCCTTTCCGATCTACTACACCTTCATCGCTTCCTCGATGACGTCGAACGACATCATCCGGCCGCCCATGTCGCTGCTGCCAGGCGGCCGTCTCGGAGAAAACTATACCGACGCCATGGTTGGCGGCGTGGAAAGGGTCGTCGGCGTCAGCCTCGAACGGCTGCTGTTCAACAGCTTCGTCGTGGCGCTGGCCATCGCCATCGGCAAGATCATCATCTCGTTCCTGTCCGCCTTCGCCATCGTTTTCTTCCGCTTTCCCTTCCGCATGGGCTTTTTCTGGATGATCTTCATCACGCTCATGCTGCCGGTGGAAGTACGCATCCTGCCCACCTACAAGGTCATCGTCGATCTGGGCCTGATCGACACCTATGCGGGGCTCACCCTGCCGCTGATGGCTTCAGCCACGGCGACCTTTCTCTTCCGGCAATTCTTTCTGACAATTCCCGGTGAAATGGTGGAAGCGGCGCGCATCGACAATGCGGGTCCGTTCCGTTTCATGCGCGATATCCTGCTGCCGCTGTCGAAGACCAATATCGCGGCACTTTTCGTGATCCTCTTCATCTACGGCTGGACGCAATATCTCTGGCCGCTGCTCGTGACCAACGACGCAAAGATGAACACGATCATCATCGGCCTCAAGCGCATGGTGGATTTTACCGATGCCTCGACGCCCTGGAATTATGTGATGGTGACGGCGATCCTCGCCATCATCCCCCCTGTTATCGTTGTGGTGCTGATGCAGCGCTGGTTCGTCAAAGGTTTGGTGGAGACCGAGAAGTAATGGCAAAAATTGCGCTGAAAGACGTCCGCAAGGTTTATGGCGGCAATGTCGAAGCCATCAAGGGCGTATCGATGGACATCGCCGATGGCGAAATGATCGTGCTCGTCGGTCCCTCCGGCTGCGGAAAATCCACCCTGCTGCGCATGATCGCCGGTCTGGAAGGCATTTCCGGCGGCCAGATCGTCATCGGCGACCGCGTCGTCAACGATCTGGAACCCTCAGACCGCGACATTGCCATGGTGTTCCAGAACTACGCGCTCTACCCGCATATGACGGTGCGCCAGAACCTTGCCTATGGCCTGAAGAACCGCAACACGCCGAAGGAGGAGATCGAGCGGCGTATCACGGAGGCGGCCAAGGCTCTCGAAATCGAACAATTCCTGGAGCGCAAGCCGCGTCAGCTTTCCGGCGGCCAGCGCCAGCGTGTGGCCATGGGCCGCGCCATCGTGCGCAAGCCCGCGGCATTCCTGTTCGACGAGCCGCTTTCCAACCTCGACGCCAAGCTGCGCGTGCAGATGCGCGTCGAAATCCGCCGCCTGCAGCGCTCTCTCGCCACGACAAGCGTTTACGTGACCCACGACCAGATGGAAGCCATGACGCTGGCCGACCGGCTGGTGGTGCTGAATGCCGGCCGCATCGAGCAGATGGGCACGCCGATCGAGCTTTACGAAAAACCGGCCACGACCTTTGTCGCCACCTTCATCGGCTCGCCCTCGATGAACCTGCTGAACCACGGGACGGCGACGGCCAACGGCTCTTCCGGTTGGTCGGTGATAGAAAGCACGGCACTGCCGCAAGGTGCTGCCACGCTCGGCATCCGCCCGGAAGACATCACCCTTGCCAGTGAGGCACCCACCGACGCTGCATTTACCGGCACCGTGCAGGTGGACGCCGTGGAACTGGTGGGTGCGGAAAGTTACGTGCACGGCTCCTTCGCCGACGGCACCACCATCGTCTTCCGCGTCCACGGCCGCTCACAACTGCGCATCGGCGAAACGCTGAAAATCGCCGCCCAGGCAAAGGATTTCCATCTGTTCGATTCGGCGGGGAAGCGGATTTAAGCCACTGCGGGATGCCATTACTGCGACGTCCAGCATCTAAGTAATGGCGTCCCGTCGTGTTAGCCGCCCTTTCTCGCTGTGAAATGAAAGGTAAGGACATCACCTTGATAATGCTCGGAAAGCAAAACGTCCTTCATTCCGTTCCGACTGAACGCCGCGAGGATGGCGACAGGATCATATTCCGACATTCGCATTGAAAGTGTATTCCAGCCTTTTCCACGCAGGAATCTGTATGTTGCCGCCAGCACTGGCACATTGTGGCGCAGGTGATAGCGTAGACGGTCTGACAAGCGGCGTTCAGGCCGTTTGACGCTCGCCTGGAGAATGGCGACACCGCTGGGGCCGACCTTAGACAGCAACTTGTCGATCAGCATCACTCCCCTCCTGGCATCTACGTGCTGGAGAACGATATAGCTGAGGACGAGGTCAAATTCGCCCGAAGCGTGACTTAAATCGTCGTCTGAAGGGACCATTTCGACATTTTTGACATTGTATAACTGGCAGTTCTTAACGGCTTCGGCACGCATGTCTGGAGATAGTTCAACGCCGATTACGGTTTCAAAACGGGATGCAAGCGGTATGCTCATTCGAGCCACCCCGGCACCGAACTCAAGAACACGTCCTTTACCCAACGGCCCGAAATACTGTTCCGCACGACCCAGCATCCAAGAGACATTGGCTTCCCCGGTTGCGAAGAATTCCCCCTTCGTTGCCTCGATATTTGAAGTGTGAAATCGGTCTTCGGAATACACGCCGTAATATGGGTTTTTCCTGCCCCATTCCAGCCACTGCGTATCGCTCATAAAATCCCTCAAACATAAGCAGACAATAATATTTATATATCCACTATTCAATACAATAACAGATATTACTTTGCAAAACAAATACATCAACAATAAATGCTATTAATAACACACAAGCACAACCAAAATATATATTATATATACTCGGACGAGCACTGACGTGTATTAAGGGGGGGCGGTGCGGAAAGACGCGGTGAAGCAAACATCGCAAATTTCGACTGAACCCCCTTTCAGTTTTGAAATGAAAAGGGGTTCAAAAGCCTGAAATCCCGTGCTTCGCCACCATGAACGGCGACCAACCAAGGGAGCGCCAACCTACCAGACGAGTTCCACCTGCGGCCGGCCATTGGAAGTTTTCTCCAGGGTGCGGCCTGAGGTATCAACATTGCAATGAACGCGCTGGCGGAAAGCGGAGAAGCTTTCGAAGGTCACGACATCCACGGGATCATCGAGATGCAGGGTCAGCCGGTAACGTTCGGGATCCCCGCCGAGCGCCTGCACGCCCAGAACGGAGGCCACGAAAGGCTGCCCGAGGTAAAAACCTTCCACCCTCGAACCCAGAAGATGGGGATTGAAGGCGGGACGATTTCCCGCGGCGGCATGTAGCGTATTCCAGTCGCGGAAGCCATATTGTGCGGCGATGAGTTCCAACGCCTTTGAATGGGTGATTGACTGCCCCTCATCCTCAAGAGCGGCACGCAGGCGCTTTGCCTGTTCTTTCAGCCCCTCAAGTGCGGGAAGCGGTTTGGACACGTTCATAACGGTTCTCCAACATGTGCATGCCGAATGTTCCGAAGGGGGTCCGCGTTGCCATCGACGACATGCAAAACATGGGATGACCGTTATCAAGAAAAGAGCTTCACCAGGGGCGCAAACGCGCCTGCGGACGGCCGGGGCTCTTGCCCGTGGCCGTCCCTATAGCCCAGAAAGCGCCGCCCGTCAAAAGCCGTGCTTCATCGATCTATTGTCAGAAACGATAGGTGATACCCGCGCCAATCAGCCACGGATCCAGCTTGGCCTTGCCGCTGATCGGCGTGCCACCGAGTTCCGCCGTCCAGTCGGTCTTGAGGAAGATCTTCTTCACGTCGAAGTTCACACCCCAATGCTCATCCAGCATATAGTCGAAACCGACCTGCACGGCGGCGCCCAGCTTGTTCTTGACGTCGAGATTGCTGAAACCGGGCTTTTCCGTCTGGTTGTAGAACAGCGAATAGTTCACGCCCGCGCCGATATAGGGCTTGAAAGCGCCGAAGTCGGTGAAGTGATATTGCAGCGTCAGTGTCGGCGGCAGCAGCCAGGTCTTGCCGACCGGCGTGCCGGCCAGCACGCCCTCGCCATTGATTTTGGCATAGGTGGTGCCGAGAATGAGTTCGGCGGCGAAGTTATCGTTGAAGAAATAGCTGATGTCGAGTTCCGGGATTACGGTATCCGAATAGGACAGGCCAGCCCCTGGCACACCGTCGACGCTCCCGCTGTCGTTGGTGATGACGCCGAGGCCGCGCACGCGCAGCATCCACCGGCTTGCCGCCGCAATCGCTTCCTCCGCAGTCGGAGCCGGCGCCGCCTGGGTCATATCAGCGGCTATCGCATCGGCGGACCCGAGCATGGCGGCAACGCCAATCGCAACACTGGCAAGCAAGGCGTTGTTTCTGTTTCTATTCGTCATTCCATCTCTCCTATAGCGCACCGCAGCCGGGCAAGTCCCCGGAACCGGCTGATGACGGCGGGCCTTGCGAATCTTCGCCTGCCGCAACCGCTTGGGAGCCACTATGACGAAGGGTGACGCAGGCCGATTGAGATGGATCAAACCGGGATGCCCTTCATGTATGGAAGCGATGAACCGGCAAGCATTGTGGCAATTACGCAACAATGCCGCCGGGCGACCCGCCTACGGAAGTCGGAATAAGGAGAAGGCCACATGCGCAGGCCTCCCCCATGCATATCACGCCGTCTGCGGCGTCAGGGTCGCTGAGCCCGGCTTTCGCAGCAGCAGAACCGAGACGGCGGCAATCATGCACATCAGACCGGCAATCTGCAGCGCGGGCATATAGGTATCGAAGTCGCTCTTGAAGAAACCGGCGCCAAAGGCGGCGGTGGCTGCCCCCAACTGATGGCCGGCAAAGACCCAGCCGAAAACAAGACCGGCCTTTTCACGGCCGAAGTTTTCCGCGGCAAGCTTCACCGTCGGCGGCACGGTCGCTACCCAGTCCAGCCCGTAGAAGACGGCAAAGACCGAAAGCTCCACGAAGCTGAAGCCTGAGAATGAGAGGTAAAGCAAGGATAGCCCGCGCAGACCGTAGAACCAGAACAACAGAAAGCGATTGTCGAACCGGTCAGAAAGCCAACCGGCGAAGATCGTGCCGAAGAAGTCGAAAATGCCGATCACCGCCAGCGTTCCCGCCGCTGTTACCGCAGCCATGCCGAAATCGCCGCAGATCGAGATCCAGTGTGTCTGGATGAGACCGTTGGTCGAAAGTCCGCAGACGAAAAACGTGCCGAACAGCACCCAAAAGACGGGGTTGCCCGAGACGCTTTTCAGCGTCACCAGCGGCGATGCCAGCGTGGCGAGGAGATTGTGGTCCTGCTTGACCGGCTTTGTCACCACCGTCTCGCCATAGGCCGGCAAACCGACATCGGCGGGGTGGTCACGCATCAAAAGCAGAACGAGGACCATGGCGGTGGCAATCACCGCAACGGACAGGGTCAAGGCGGTTCGCCAGCCATAGGCTTCCGTCAGCGCCGCCAGCAGCGGCAGGAAAACCAGCTGGCCGGTGGCGTTGCTTGCCGTCATCAGGCCGATCACCAGTCCCCGACGCTTGGAAAACCAGCGTGTCGCCACGGTGGCGCCCAGCACCAGGGCAGTCATGCCGGTGCCGACACCGATCACCACGCCCCAGAGCAGCAGCAATTGCCACACCTCAGTCATGAAAAACGAGGCGACAATGCCGCCCATGATCAGGGCAAGCGCGGTGGAAACCACCTGCCGGATGCCGAAATGGTTCATGAAAGCGGCGGCAAAAGGACCAAGCAGACCGAACAGCACAAGCCTGACGGCCATGGCCGAAGAAATATCGGCGATATCCCAACCAAATTCCTGATGCAGCGGCTGGATCATCACCCCCGCAGATCCCATCGCACCTGCGGTGGCCAGCATGGTGAGAAAGGTGGTCGCGGCGACGAGCCAGCCATAGTGCAGATTTCTGCCGGCCATCCAGCTGGCGAGGCGTGTGGAGAGCATGTTCGAATTCCCTTTCCGGCGGCCGCGGCCGATATTTTACGGGTATATACCCACATTGCGGGCAGATAACGGCATATGCCCAAAAAACTACAGGGCTGCGAGCAGTTCCTGCAATTGTGCTGTTTTCTCGGGCCCAAGCCGGGCCTCGATTTCATCCTGCACCCCATCCCAGAGCGGTGCGCCCGCCTTGAGGATCGCGTGCCCTTCCTCCGTTACGGTGAGCATCGCTTCCCGCTGATCCTCGCCGTGACCAATAGCGACCAGACCCATCCGCGCCAGCACCTTGGCATTGCGGCCAACGGTGGAGCGATCCAGTTCCACCCTTGCCGCCAGGTCGGTCAGCGAGACCGGCGCAACGCGGTTGATGTTCCGCAGCAGGCTGAACTGACCGATGTTGACACCAAGCGGCGCCAGCGCCTCGTCATAATAGGACGAGACCTTGCGGGATGCTTTACGCAACAGAATGCAGTGGCAGCTATCGTTTGGCATTTGCCCCGGGTATATACCCGCAAATTCCCGGGCGCAAGGGGGTATGGAACGCAAAGATGCGACAAAACGGCCGGAGATCGGCATGCGGCAGGGTTCAGAAGCGCAGTCGGAAGAAGCCATAGGCGGCAAGAACCGCACAGACAGAGGCGCCAACCAGATAAGGCATATGCAGCGCCGCGGTGCGGCCGATCTCCGGTTCGGCCAAACTGACCATTATCCCGGCCGCAAAGGCGCCGAACGACATCGCGCCCCAACCGAAAAACCGATAGACGGAATTGACGCGTCCAAGCAGCTCATCTGGAATGAGCCTCTGCCTGTAGCTGACGGTGACCACATTCCACAACATGCCCGCTGCCGCCTCGAAAAACAGGCCGGCCGCCACCAGCGGCAAGGACGCCGACAGGCCAAGCATCAGATTGAACAGTGCAAATGTGCAAAGCGCCAGAAAGAGGCTTGCCCTCGCCCCCAACCGCCGGGCAAGCCAGGGTGAGACCAGCCCGCCAAGAACGCCGCCAGCTGCGCCACAGGTCAACAGCACGCCATAGGCGGTCGCGGAGAGATTGAGCACCTCCTGCGCATAGAGAACGAGGACTGTCATTCCCCCGACAAATACGGCGTTGATTGCGCCCAGCATGATAGCGAGCCGTAGCACCATGGGGTTGCGCCACATCCAGCCAAGGCCTTCCTGCAATGCCGGCCAGAATGAAGCCGGACCGGAGGGTTTGCGTGGCGGCAGCACGATGAGCCAGATCAACACCGCCGAGACCGCGTAAAAGCCGGCATCAAGGCCGAAGGGAATGGCAATGCCCGCCGCGATCAACAGGCCGGCCAGCGGCGGGCCGATGAACTGGCCGGTCACCTGTTCGGCGCTCCACATCTGGCCATTGGCATGTTCAAGATCACCCGGCGCGACAAGCGAAGGCAGGATCGTCTGCGCCGCATTGTCCCGAACGACCTCGGCGCAGCCGAACAGGAACGCTATTACCGCGAGCGAAAAAATCGCCGACGAACCCGATTGCATCGGTAATGGCGGGTTTGCAGTGGCGGAGATCATGGCGACTGCGCATATCATCAGCGCCAGCCGTACCATGTCTGCCCGCACCATCAGCAAACGCCGGTCGCTTCGATCGGTCCAAACCCCCACCGGCAGCGCAAAAAGCAGCCATGGCAACCGTTGCGCCACCGCGATCATGGATATCAGCAGCGGATCGCTGGTCAGCAACGTGCAGAGCCATGGTATCGCCACCATCGAAATACCATCGGCAAGATTGGATACGGCGCTCGCGGAGAATAACAGGCGGTAATCACGATTGGTTCGGAGTAGAGCTGCCTGCATGCCTGATCCCCTGCCGCTGAAATCACGCCGGAGCAGACATAAACTGTCACAATGGCCAAAGAGCCTATTGCGACCTATCGCCGCCGAACCGGTATCGCATCCGATTCCCCAGCCTCGCATGAAAGAATATTTTGCAGCAATACAATTTCGCTGGATCGGCCCCGGCCACCCGGCCGGAGCACGAAATCAACGGTTGACGGGGTCAGGCGGAGAGCCGCCGGCCGCTTGCCACCAGCAGGCCGGCAGCACCTTCAAGCCAGCCAGCTTTCAGCTCCAGCGCCAGAAAACGGCTGCGCTCGAACGGGCCGGGCATGATGAGATGCTGGGCCTTGTCGGCGAAAAAGCCGAAACGCTCGTAATAGGGTGCGTCGCCAACCAGAAGAATGGCGCCATGGCCCCGCCTGGTGGCCTCGGTAATGGCGGCGCGGCATCAGCGCCGAGCCGATGCCCTTGCCCTCATGGGCGGCATCGACGGCAAGCGGGCCGAGCAGCAGCGCTTCGACGGCGCGGCCTTCGCGGGAGATACCGGCTTCGACGTTCCACAGGCGCACCGTGCCGATGACATGGCCGTCCTCATCGCGGGCGACGAGCGCCAGGCCTTCGGCGGGAACGCGGCCGGCGCGCAGCTTTTCGGAAGACTTGCGGCGGCGTCCGGCGCCCATGGCGCGGTCCAGCAGGTTTTCACGGGCAACGACATCGCCCGGATTTTCCTGATCGACATGAAATGTCTGCGGTGTGAAAAATGCCCGTACCGAATTCAAAAGAGCGGCCATCCTTGGCCTCCCGTCACACAACCGCCCACACGCGGCCCTTGATGAAAATTGGTGGAGCCGTTCCGGCCCGCCGACACGCTTTCCTCGGCTGGAAGAGGTGCAGCAAGCAGGGATTTGCGCAACAGCACAATCGGCAGGGCCGGAACGGAAGCTTGGAAGGGTCGAGACGCCGCCCTTTCAGCGGACGGCGCTCGGATCAGATGACGTAGGCCTTCAGCGGCTCGAAACCGTTGAACGCGACCGCCGAATAGGTGGTCGTGTAAGCGCCCGTGCCTTCGATCAGAACTTCATCGCCGATGGTCAGCGAGACCGGCAGCGGATACATGTTCTTTTCATACAGCACGTCGGCGCTGTCGCAGGTCGGGCCGGCCAGAACGCAGGGCTCCATCTCGTCCTGATCGCGCTCGGTGCGGATCGGGTAACGGATCGCCTCATCCATCGTCTCGGCGAGACCGCCGAACTTGCCGATGTCGAGGAACACCCAGCGGTGGTTGTCATTGTCGGACTTGCGCGACACGAGAACGACTTCCGCCTTGATGACGCCGGCATTGCCTACCATGCCGCGGCCCGGTTCGATGATGGTCTTCGGGATCTGGTTGCCGAAGTGCTTGCGCAGCGCCGTGTCGATGGCCTGGCCGTATTCTTCGGCAGCCGGAACGTCGCGCAGGTACTTGGTCGGGAAACCGCCGCCCATATTGACCATCTGCAGGTGGATGCCCTGTTTGGCAAGCGAAGCGAAAACGCGCTTGGCATCGGCCAGTGCCGCATCCCACGCGTCGAGGTTCATCATCTGCGAACCGACATGGAAGGATACGCCGTAGGACTCAAGACCGAGCTGATGGGCGTAAACCAGAACGTCGACAGCCATCTGCGGTACGCAGCCGAACTTGCGCGACAGCGGCCATTCCGCACCTTCGCCATCCGTCAGAACGCGGCAGAACACGCGCGCGCCGGGAGCTGCACGGGCAACCTTCTCAACTTCCTCATGGCTGTCCACGGCGAAGAGATCGATGCCGAGCGCATGGGCGCGCGCAACATCGCGTTCCTTCTTGATGGTGTTGCCGAAGGAGATACGGTCGGAAGTCGCACCCGCATCGAGCGCCATCTGGATTTCAGCCACGGAGGCGCAATCGAAGTTGGAGCCGAGCGAAGCAAGCAGCTTCAGGATTTCGGGAGCCGGGTTTGCCTTCACGGCATAATAGATCGCGCTGTTCGGCAGGGAGTGCCGGAACGCGTTGAAATTGTCGCGCACGACGTCGAGATCAACCACAAGGCAAGGGCCTTCGGGACGTCGGGTCTTGATGAAGTCGAGAATGCGTGCAGTCGTCATCGATGTATTCCCTGTTAAACCGGCTCCGGAAAAATCCGGAGGACAAAGGACGCTCGAGACATGCATTCGAATCAGCCGGTGGAGGCGCAGAATCGATAGCATACGCTCAAGGCGCGAATGTGAACGACGCCCTGCCAGAGCATCATTCGGCTTTGTCTGCCATGGATTGGAGGGAATGACCCGACCGCACTTCAGGCAATGATGGTGTGCCTCTTTAGTACCCCGGCTGATGGAGAGCCGGCAGAGAACCAGAAAGGCCCGCACCGTCGTTGCTTCGTATGTCCTCGCATTTTCCGGTTGGCCGGAATAGCGACTGGAGGGGTTAGTTCCAGGTACCTTACCTAAATCCTCACCACATCGAGGAATCGGCGGACACACATGGGCACGTGCGACTTTGGGCAGCACGGGAGATAAGAATATTCGCCGTCATAATCAAGAGGATTTTTTCACCATATAGCGGAATTTTTCAGCAGCGATTTTAAGGTTGAACAGTCAGGATGCAGCGTTCAATTATATGGAACAAACTGGAGGGTTTTCATGGACACGCTGACGCGCATCCGCGCCTTTATCGACGTTGTCGAAGCGGAGGGGTTTTCCGCTGCGGCGCGCAAGACCGGGCGCTCCAAGGCGCTTCTGTCCAAATATGTGCGGGAACTGGAGGACGATCTCGGAGCGCTTCTCTTAAACCGAACCACGCGGCAGTTTTCGCTGACGGAAGCCGGGCACACCTATTACCGCACAGCATCCGACATCCTGAAGGAGATCGACAATCTCGCCGACCTTGTTCGGGAAAAGAATGCCGATCTGAAAGGAAAACTGCGGATCTCCGTTCCACGCACTTTCATCGACGCGGAGGTCGGCCAGAGCCTCATCGACTTCGCCAAGGAAAATCCGGAACTGTCGCTTGAGATCGTCGCGGAAGACCGATTCGTCGACCTGATCGAAGAAGGCTTCGATCTCGCGATCCGGATCACCCGGCTGGAGGATTCGGGCCTGATCGCCCGCAAGCTTTCCGATTTCCGGGTCTATGCGGTGGCGACGGCGGATTTCGTCGCGCAACACGGACCGCTCGATGGTCCGCAGGATTTCTCCCGCGTTCCCTTCATCATCGACACCAATACGCGTTTTCATAATACGGTGCGGTATCTGGAGCCGGATGGCGGCTCAAATTCGGTCGCCATCAGCGGACCCATCGAGGTCAACAGCCCACAGGCGACCCTGCGCGCGGCGCGTGCCGGCCTCGGAATCGCCATGGTGCCTGACTTTATCGCCCGGCCCTATATCCAGTCCGGAGAACTGGTGACGCTGTTCGACGATTACATTTCCAAGGACCGCGGCATTTATGCGGTCTATCCGCATCGTCGCTACCTGCCCGCCAAGGTGCGCAGTTTCGTGGATTATCTCTCGGCGTGGTTCAGGAAGAACGGGTGAAGGGCCGGGGGGCATTCGCCGAGCGTCCTTCCGTCATGCCGGACTTGATCCGGCATCCAGCCACGGCGCGTCTGCGCCGTGAAAGGACTCTCTCGCGATCAAGCACTTGATCGCCCTGGACCCCGGATCAAGTCCGGGGTGACGGAGTGGGGATGCAGCCGTCTCGTCAAATCCAAACCTCGGCAAAACTTTTAGCAGCATCGACGCCCGCCTTGCAGCGGGCGTCGCATGGCAGAAGCCAGCTCGTCAGAACGGCGAATCCGGGAAGTAGAACTGCTCGGCATTGTCCTTGGTGATCAGCGTCGCATCGAGGATGTACTCACCCGCGACCGGCACCTGATCGTAGAAATGCCCGGCCGTCAGCTGCATGGCGGTCGCCACCATCGCCGGCGGATAGAGCACGTCGACCGGCACAAGCTTGTCGCCGTCCATGACCTTCTTGATCATGTCCTTGGACCCGGCGCCCGCGACGATATACTGGATATCGGTGCGTTTGGCCTGCTGGATGGCTTCCAGCACGCCGATCGCCATATCGTCGTCCTGACACCAGACCACGTCGATCTTCTTGTACTTGGTCAGATAGTCCTGCATCACACGGAAGGCGTCGTCGCGGTTCCAGTTGCCGTACTGGCGGTCGAGAACCTTGACGTTCGAGCCGGCGATACCCTTGTCGAAGCCATCCTGGCGCTGCTGGTCGATCGGGATCGGCAGGCCGCGAATGACCACGACTTCGGCATCCGGCGTCGTCTTCTTGATGTATTCGCCGGCCACCTGGCCGAGCGCCGGGTTGTTGCCGGCCACATAGAGATCGCGGATCGAATTGTCGTTGACACTCGGCGCGCGGTCGACGAGCGCGACGAAGGTACCCTTGTCCTTGATCTCCTTGATGGCGTTGACAAGCGGATCGGGATCGGACGGCAGGACGACCAGCGCGTCGAGCCCCTGCACGGCCAGATCCTGCAGCGCATTGGCCTGGTTTGCGGCGTCCGGCGATGTCTTGACGATGACGTTGAGCCCCGGATGCTCCTTCATCAGAAGCTTCGCCACACGTTCGGCATGGTAGACCACGCCCGCCGTCCAGCCATGGTCGGCCGCCGGAATGGACACGCCGATCGTGACCTTTTTGTCCTGCGCGTGGGCCGAACCCGCCAGCACCGTTGCCAGCGCGGCAAAGGCCACGCCGATGAATTTATTACGCATAGTCTCTTTCCTCCCAAGACCGGGGCGTTCCTCCTCCAACCGCGCCTGCCCCACATGGCGCGGCGTGATACCTTACCTGCGGCTGAGCGAGCGCTGCACCAGCATGGCGATGATGATGATGGCCCCCTGAATGGCGCCGATCAGATATTCGCTGACGAAGTTCGACAGGATCATGATGTTGCCGACGATCTCCAGAATGAAGGCGCCGCAGATCGTGCCCCAGATGCGCCCTACCCCGCCGCGCAGCGCCGTACCGCCGACGACGACGGCCGTAATCGCCTGCAGCTCCCATAACATGCCTGTCGTTGCCGAAGTAGACGCCAGGCGCGGGACGTAAAGCAGCACCGCAACGGCGACGCAGAGCCCCTGTACCACATAGGCGATGGTGCGAACCCGGGCGACCGGAATGCCGGAATAACGCGCAACATCCTCACTGGAGCCCACCGCCGTCAGATGCCGCCCGTAGCGGGTACGGTAAAGCACGAAGGCGGCTATCGCAGCCGTGACGAAGATGACGATGACCGGCACCGGCACGCCCAGAACATTGCCGAAATAGACCGGGCGATAAAGCGTCTGGATTTCCGGGTTGCGCAGCGTGATCGCGCCGCCCTGCGACAGCCAGGTCGTCAGCCCGCGATAGATACCCATGGTGCCGAGTGTGGCGATGAAGGGTTCGATGCGGCCGATGGTGGTGATGAGCCCGTTTACCAGCCCGCAGGCCGCGCCGATGGCGAGCGCGAGTGCCATTGCCGCAAGAAGCATCAGCAACGGGCTCGCTATCGCGCCGCTGTTCATGAAGAGGATCATCAGGCTGGCCACGAAAGCAACCATGGCGCCCACCGACAGGTCCAGCCCGCCTGACGTGATGACATAGGTTGCGCCCAGCGCGATGATGGCGATGAAGGCGCTGCGGGTGATGACATTCAACAGATTGTCGATGCCGATGAAATTGGGATTGGCGATGGTGCCGAGAACCAGCAGGAGTGCCAGCGCCACGAAAGGCGCGACGGCGCGCAGGTCCCAGTCCTTCGAGGTCTTCGGCGTTTTGCCGTTATCAAATGCGGCCTCAGTCATATTTCCCCTCAGTTTCTTTTGTCAGGCCATGTTTCCCGGAAAGCGGGCGCTCAGGCGGGTTCCTGCGTGTGAACACCCGTCGCCAGCGCCACGATGTCGTTTTCAGTCATGCGCTCCCCCGTCACCTCACCGACAATCCTGCCCGAACGCATCACCAGAATGCGGTCGCAGATGCCGATCAGCTCCGGCATTTCCGAGGAAACGACAATGATCGAGCGCCCCTCATCCGCAAGCCCGGCGATAAAGCGGTAAATCTGCTCCTTGGTGCCGATATCGATGCCGCGGGTCGGCTCGTCGATGATGACGATGGACGGGTCGAGCAGCATCATCTTGGCCAGCAGCAGCTTCTGCTGGTTGCCGCCGGAAAGCTGGCCCGCCAGCAAGTCCTTGCGTCCTGTGCGAATGTCGAAGTCGCGCACTGCAGCATCAAGCGCGGCCGTTTCCCGGCCGGTGTCGATCTGGAACAGACGGCTGAATTTTTTCAGCGACGCAAGCGTGAGATTGACCCGCAGATCCTTGGTGAGCAACAGCCCCTTCCCCTTACGGTCTTCGCTGAGGTAAACGATGCCGGCCCTGAGGCTGTCCTCCGCCTTGGCGAAGTGCACCGTCCGGCCAAGGTGACGCACCGTCCCACGCCCGGTCCGCAGGCCCAGCACACCCTCCATCAGCTCCGTCCGGCCCGCCCCCACCAGCCCGGCAAAACCGAGGATTTCGCCTTTGCGCAGGCTGAAACCGGCATCCTGCGCATAACCGGGAACGTTAAAATTCTCCACCTCAAGAACAGGCTCGCGCTCGCCGCCGGCGTTCCGGTCGGGATAGAGTTTCGCCACATCGCGCCCTACCATCAGCCGCGCCATATCGGCCGGCTCCAGCTCCGAGGCCGGGTGAGAGGCGACCAGCCGGCCGTCGCGCAGCACGGTCACGCGGTCGGCGATTTCCTTCACTTCCGGCAGGCGGTGCGAGATATAGAGCACGGCCACGCCTTTCGCGCGAATATCGCGGATGACGTTAAGCAGCGCCTCGGTTTCGATAGGCGTCAGGCTGGCCGTCGGTTCGTCAAAAATGACCAGCCGATGCGGCACGAGCAGCACGCGCGCGATCTGTACCAACTGCCGCTGGGCGATAGACAGGCTGCCGACGATGGCGTCGGGGTCTATAGCGCCGCCCAGTTCGGTGATCGCCCTGCGGGCGCCGTCGCGCATGGCACGATCGTCCACCACCGGGCCCTTGCGCAGTTCGCGGCCAAGGTAGATGTTCTGCGCCACCGTCAGATCAGGCGCGAGCAATATTTCCTGATGGACGAGCACAATGCCGCGATGTTCGGCATCCACCGGCCCGCTCAGCGTGACAGGGTCGCCGTCGACACGGATCTCACCGCCCGAGGGCTTTTCATTGCCCGCCAGCAGTTTCATGAGCGTCGACTTGCCGGCGCCGTTCTCACCGATGATGGCATGCACCTCACCGGCCCGCACGTCTATCTCTATGTCCTTCAGAACCTGAACCGGTCCAAAAGATTTCGATAACCCGACCGTCCGGACAAGTGCCGGTTCCGCAGTAACCTCAGCAATAGCCATGCGCCCTCACCGACATCCGGTGCGAACGGGCGGCTCCTGCCCTTCGATTGTCCTTGAAGTGACCATGAACGAACTCCTCCCAAAGCTCGGAGAAGAAGCTAGCGTTGGTTTTGAGGTACGTAAAGCAAATTTCGCTTGTCTGTTAGAATACACTGAAATGTGAGGGCCGTCCGGTGGACGGGGAGCCCGCAAAACGCCTCACTATGCAGGGGAACGCTGGAAGCCTTTCATGAGGCGATGTACCGCTTCGGCGCCGTCGCTGGCCAGATCGAATCGTTTGCCGAACAGCAGCCAGTCGGAGCACATGCCCTTCAAAAGCCAGTAAAGCGCGCCAAGCGCGGATTCCGCGGTCCAGTTGTCGTTAAACGCGCCTTCCGCCTGCGCCCGCTCGAAAGCCGCCTCCAGCCGCTCCTTGTGGTATCGATCCAGCTCCTCCTGCGCATGAAGAACGGGCGCGAACTCATCGGAATAATTGGTACGAAGACTGATCGTCATGATGCGCTGGCGCTGTTCGTCGCCCGCCAGGAGCGCCAGCCATTTGCAGGCCGCTTCTTCTATCCTGGAGAGCAGCGCCGCACCCCTGAGGTCGGGATCGCCGAAATCGAGCAGGTCGGATTCCGGCAGCGCCACCGATTGGTAAAGGCCGATGAAGAGATCGGTCTTGCTGGAAAAATGCCAGTATATCGCCCCGCGTGTGACCCCGGCCGCGGCCGCCACCTCGTCCAGCGAGCTGTTGGCAACGCCCTTCTTGAAGAACACCCGCTCGGCAGCGGCAAGGATCGCCTGACGCGTCTCTTCTGCCTCGGCCTTGGTACGGCGCATTCCGTTATCTCCTTCCACTGCCGGCACGGCGCTTCCGCACCGTGCCTTTCCTCAATGCCGGGGCGTCATGACATGACGGTATCCCGGCTTTCCCTCGATGTTATTCCGCCGGTGAAACGGCGTCAGCAGCAATCTCGTTCTCCTTCTTCCGATCCCCGAAAATCTTCATGACGAAAACAAAGAACACGGGAACGAAGAAGATCGCGAGGATCGTCGCCGAGATCATGCCGCCGAGAACACCGGTACCGATGGCATTCTGGCTCGCGGCGCTCGCACCGGAGGCGATCGCCATGGGCAGCACGCCGAGCGAGAAGGCGAGCGACGTCATCAGGATCGGCCTGAAGCGCAGATGCGCCGCCTCCACCGTCGCATCATAGGTGGATTTGCCCTCTGCCCGCAAATCCTTGGCGAATTCGATGATGAGGATCGCATTTTTCGCGGAAAGGCCGATGATGGCGACGAGGCCGACGAGGAAGTAGACATCGTTCGGCATGCCGCGCAGCATCACCGCCGCCACCGAGCCGATGACCCCGAGCGGCACCACCAGCATGACGGAGAGCGGAATTGACCAGCTTTCGTAAAGCGCTGCGAGCAGCAGGAAGACGAACAGCACGCTGAGACCGATGAGCGCCGGTGCCTGCGAACCCGACTGGATTTCCTGCAGTGACTGGCCGGTCCATTCGAAACCGAAACCGCCGGGTAATTCGCGCGCCAGACGTTCCATTTCGGCAATGGCATCACCGGAGGAGTAGCCCGGCGCCGCCTGGCCACCGATACGGATCGCCGGATAGCCGTTATAACCGACCACCTGAGAAGGACCGCGCACCCATTCCACCGAGGCGAAAGAGCTGATCGGCACCATGCCACCATTGGCGTTGCGGACGTTGAGGTTCAGAAGATCCTCGGTCTTCATGCGCTGGCCCTGTTCGGCCTGCACCGTCACGCGCTGCATACGGCCGGCATTGGGGAAGTCGTTGACGTAGGACGAACCCATATTGGCCGAGATGGTGGCGTTGATATCGCTGAAAGTCACGCCGAATGTGTTTGCCTTCTCACGGTCGATGACGAGATTGACCTGCGCCGCATCCGGCATGCCTTCGATGCGAAGGCCGGCAAGGATGGGGCTCTGCCGCGCCGCGGCCATCAGCTGCGCGCCGGCGGCGCTCAGCGCCGTCTGGCCCGCTCCGGACCTGTCCTGCAGGCGGAAGGTAAAGCCGCTGGAGTTGCCGAGACCCTGAATGGGCGGCGGCGACAGCGCGAAGGACATTGCGTCCGGCAGGCCCCAGAGCTTGCCATTGATCCGGGCTGAGATGGCCGCTGCAGAATCCTCCGGTCCACGTTCGCTCCAGTCCTTCAGCGTCGCGAAGGCGAGGCCGGCATTCTGGCCGGAACCGGAGAAGGAGAAGCCCGACACGGCGATGACGCGTTCAACCGCCGGCTCTTCCAGGAAGATCTTTTCGATCTGCTGGATGGACTGCAGGGTGCGGTCGCTGCTGGCTTCCGCAGGCGCCTGGATGTCCACGATCAGGTAGCCCTGGTCTTCGTTCGGCAGGAACGAGCTCGGCAATTGCATATAGGCCCAGCCGAGACCGACCAGCAGCGCCGCATAGATCACCATGAAGCGGCCGGAGCGCTTGATGATGCCGCCGACCGAAGACGAATATTTGTGCGACGCCTTGTCGAAGTTGCGGTTGAACCAGCCGAAGAAGCCCTTCTTTTCATGATGGCCGGCCTTGATGGGCTTCAGGAAAGAAGCGCACAGCGCCGGCGTCAGCGACAGGGCCAGGAAGCCGGAGAACAGGATCGACACCACCATGGTCAGGCTGAACTGCTGGTAGATGATGCCGACGGCGCCGGGGAAGAAGGCCATGGGCACGAACACGGCCGTCAGCACCAGCGTGATGCCGATGATCGCGCCGGAAATCTGGCCCATTGCCTTGCGGGTCGCCTCCTTCGGCGAAAGATGCTCTTCCGCCATGATGCGCTCGACATTCTCAACGACGACGATCGCGTCATCCACCAGAATGCCGATGGCGAGAACCATGGCGAACATGGTCAGAACGTTGATCGAGAAACCCGAGACATACATGATGGCGCAGGTGCCGAGCAGCGCCACGGGCACCACCAATGTCGGAATGATGGTGTAGCGGATGTTCTGGAGAAACACGAACATCACCACGAAGACGAGGATGATCGCCTCGATCAGCGTGTGAATGACCTTCTCGATCGAAATCTTGACGAAGGGGCTGGTATCATAGGGAATTTCATACTCTATGCCCTGGGGGAAATAGCGCGACAGCTCCTCCATCGTGGCGCGTACGCCCTCCGATGTCTGCAGCGCATTGCCGGTCGGCGACAGCTGCACGCCGATGGCGGCGCTCGGCTTGCCGTTCAGGCGGCTCGAGAAGTTATAGCTTTCGCCGCCCACTTCCACACGCGCGACATCGCGCAGCCTGACGGAAGAACCATCCGGGTTGGCGCGCAGCACGATGGAGCCGAACTCTTCCGGCGAGGTGAGCTGACCCTGCACGTTGACGGTCGCGGAAATCTGCTGGCCAATCGGGTTTGGCGATGCACCGATGCGGCCGGCGGCGACCTGCGAGTTCTGCGCCTGGATGGCGCCGATGACGTCGCTCGACGTCAGGCTGAGGCCCAGCATCTTGTCCGGATCCATCCAGATGCGCATGGAGCGCTGGGTGGCAAAGAGCTGCGCGCTGCCGACGCCGGGAACGCGGCGCAATTCGCCGAGCACGTTGCGGCTGAGATAATCGCCGAGACCGATGGCATCGGTATTGCCGTCGACGGAGGTGAGCGCCACCATCATCAGAAACGAGGTGCCTGCCTGTTCCACGCGCAGGCCCTGCTGCGTCACTGCCTGCGGCAGGCGTGGCTCCACGCGTGCGATGCGGTTTTGAACTTCGACCTGCGCCTCACCGATATTGGTGCCTGGTTCAAACGTGACGTTGATCGAAATGCGGCCGGAAGCCTCCGATGTCGACTCGAAATAGATCAGGCCGGGAACACCGTTCAGTTCCTCTTCTATCGGGCGCGTGACGCTCTGGTAGATATCTTCCGGCGCAGCGCCGGGATAGGTCGTGGAGACCGAAATCTGCGGCGGCGCCACATTCGGATATTGCGCAATAGGCAGCATGGGAATGGCGAGCAGGCCCGCCAGCATGATGAAGATGGCGACGACCCAGGCAAAAATGGGCCGATCGATGAAAAAACGTGCCATGAAATCGGTCCTTATTGCTTCTGGGCCGGAGCCGCGCTCTCGCTACCTGCGGCAGCGGCGACATCGGCCTCGTCGGACCAGGGTTCAGGCTTCACCTTGGCTCCCGGGGCGGTCTTCTGGAAGCCTTCGGCAACAACGCGGTCGCCATCCTTCAGCCCTTCCGAAATTACCCAGCGGTCACCGATGGAACGGCCGACGCTGACGCGCCGCTGCTCGACCGTATCTTCGGCGTTGACGACAAGCACGCTCGCCTGACCGCCGGCATCGCGCTGAACCGCCTGCTGCGGCACCGCGAATGCAGCCTTCTGAATGCCCTGCTGGATCTGCACGCGGACATACATGCCCGGCAGCAGATCGCCGTTCGGATTGGGAAATTCACCGCGCAGCGTCACCTGGCCGGTGGTCTCATCAACCGCCGCCTCCGAAAACAGCAGACGGCCGGGCTGCGGGTAACGGCTGCCGTCATCAAAGAGCAGATTGACTTCGGCTTCATTCGGGCCGGTCATCAGCTTGCCGTCCTGAAGCGCCTTGCGCAGCCGAATGAGATCGGCCGCCGGCTGGGTGAAGTCGGCATAGATCGGATCAAGCTGCTGGATCGTCGCCAGGTTTTCAGAGCCGGTCGCGCTGACGAGCGCGCCTTCCGTAATACGCGCGCGGCCGATCCGGCCGCTGATCGGGGCTTTAACATCCGCATATTGAAGATTGAGCTTCGCTTCGGCCAGGCCTGCTTCGGCCACCGCCACCTCGGCATCGGCCTGCGCCAGCTGGGCAATGGCGTTGTCGAATTCCTGCTGCGAACCAACGTTGGAACGGCGCAGCTGCTGCTGCCTGTCGGCCGTCTGGCGCGCCTGAAGCTGCGCGGCCTGCGCCCGGCGCAACGTGCCCTCGGCGCTGTCGACGCGCACCTGGAACGGGGCGGGATCGATGCGGTAGAGGACATCGCCTTCCTTCACCAGCGAACCCTGCTCGAACACGCGCTCAACGATGATGCCGGAGACACGCGGGCGCACTTCCGCAAGTCGCGTCGGAGCAATGCGGCCCGGCAGGTCGTTGGTTATCGGCAGCTCTTCCTGCTTTACGGTCACGACCTTGACTGCACCAGACGGCGGCGCGCCGGGGGCAGACGCCTGCTCGTCGCTACATCCGACCACAACGATGCCCGCCAACAACACCGCCACGATCTGCCCCAGTCTATTCGCCATTCTGCGCTCCGAATCCATGAAAAAGGTCACATTTACATACATACTAAGACGTATGTAAATTTCTGACAATAGAATTGTTGCAGCGCAAAACCGGCCTCACGCGCTTGTGAAGCCGCGCGAGACGGCGTGGAAACACGGCCTGCATTCGCAAGAACATCGGGAAACGGAAGGCACTGGGACCCACGACGGCGCGGGTCCCGCCTTGGGCCTTATGGCCGGAAGATCAGAAATAATTGCGCGAGCAAGGGTCGACGACCCGTCTTACCCTCAGGACAAACGCTTCAGCGAGCTGGCTTCGGGCTGGGGGCCGGCATTGGTCTTGTCGTTATTGTCGGCAGATCTGTTACGCAGCGCCGCGTAATAGGCATTTTTCTGCTCGTACATATTCATATCGGCGCGGCGCACCAACGATTCCATCGTCTCGCCTGCCTCGCTGGTCGCCACACCCAACGACAGGCTGAGCGGCGCGCTGGAATAGAACTGGTTGTTGATCTTCAGCAGCTCATAAACGGTTTCGACCATGGCGGCGGCCACCTGCTTGTCGGCGCCGGGAAGAAGAATGGCGAATTCGTCGCCGCCGATGCGGGCTGCATGGTTCGGCGCAGTCACCACGCCGTTCAGCACCTCGCCCATGCGTCGCAACAGGGCGTCGCCAGCATCGTGCCCAAGCTTGTCATTCGCGTCCTTCAGGCCGTTGAGATCGATCACGATCGCCGATACGGGCCGCAACGCGCTGCGCTCCAGCCTGTTCAGCTCGTCGGAATAGAAGGCGCGGTTGTGCAGCTTGGTCAGCACATCGTGCTTGCCGAGATATTCGAGGTAGGCTTCGGCTTTCTTGCGCGCGGTAATATCCGTCAACGCCACCTGCACCAGAGACCAGTCCCGCTCATACCCGGGAAAAACCGAAAAATGCAAAAGCAGATGCCGCTCGGAACCGTCCAGCGCGTAGTTCACCACCTCGCGGTGATGGCTGAGATTACCGTTCCAGAGTTCCATCAGCTGTTCGCGGAACGGCTTTTCCATCTCGTCGCGGAAAATATCGCCGAGCCGCTGCAGCAGAACCTGCCGGTCCGGCGCACAGAACAGGTCGAGCGTCGCGCGATTGACGTCGATGACGCGGATTTCGCTCATGCATTGCCGCACGAATTCCGGATGCACATCCATGAAGACCCGGAAATCGATGATGCCGCGCTCCCTGACCTCCTCGATCAGGCGCCTTACCCGGCTGAAATCCTCCACCCACAGGGACACAGGCGAATGTTTGAACATGCCCTCGGCATAACGGCGGTTGAGCAGCTCCTTGCGGCGGGCCTCCTCCCGCTCCGTTACATCCTCGGTGGTCAGAAGCAGCCGGTCGAGCGTGTCCTCGTGGCCGGGTATCACCGCGCCGCGCAACTGAATGTCCAGCCGCTTGCCACCGATCGAATAATTGACAGCATTGCTGGTGAATTCCGTCTTGCCGGCCCAGAGTTCGGAAAGCTCGTTCACATGGCTCTCTAGCATGTCATCGCGAAAGATGCGGTGCAGATTGTCAACGAGATGGTTCTGGTCGTGGGCCTCGAACAGTTCCAGCGTCCTGGCGTTGACCTGGATGACGCGGATCTTCTGCGAACAGGCAGCCACCCTTGTCAGATCGTCCAGAAGAAACGCCCTGAGATCCTCTACGCCCTCCGCCCGCCAGATATCGAACTGGCGCTTTACCTCGCTGAAATCCTCGATCCACATCGCCACGGGCGCAAGATTGAAGACATTGGCATCGATCGTCTCAGTCATACGGGCAAGTCTTCTCAAGGATAGGTGCAGGCGGATCACCAAACGGAGCGGCGCAGCACTAGCCGCCGCCTACGGGAATTTATTAGGGATATTCGATCCAAAGCAAGCATTTATCGCGCAAACCGCCGGATTGCGCGACAATTCATGGTTTTTTGCAGACCGCAGGCCCGTTACCAGAGCTTCACGTGTCGGTTTACATCCTTATAGAGCAGATAGCGGAATCGGCCCGGCCCGCCCGCATAACACGCCTGCGGGCAATAGGCGCGCAGCCACATGAAGTCGCCGGCCTGCACCTCCACCCAGTCCTCGTTCAGCCGGTACACGGCCTTGCCTTCAAGAACATAAAGGCCGTGTTCCATGACATGGGTTTCCATGAAGGGAATGGTCGCGCCCGGCTCGAAGGTGACGATGTTGAGATGCATGTCGTAACGCACGTCATCAGGATCGATGAAACGGGTCGTCGCCCATTTGCCGTCGGTGTCCGGCATTGCCGAAAGGGCGGTCTCGTCTTCATGCGTGAAGATCGCCGGCGGCGGCTCCAGCCCGTCTACGGCCTGAAACGCCTTCCGCACCCAGTGGAATTTGACCGGCGCCTTGCCCGAACTACGGATCTGCCAGCGGCTGCCGGCCGGAAGGAAAGCGAAGGAGCCCTCCCGCAGCTCATGCCGGGCGCCCTCGAATTCCACGGTCATCTCGCCATCGACGACGAAGATCGCCGCCTGCGCCCTTGCGTCCGGCTCCGGACGGTCGCTGCCGCCGCCGGGCTGCACTTCAACGATGTATTGCGCGAAAGTCTCGGAAAAGCCGGTCATCGGCCGGGCGATGATCCAGGCACGCGTGCCGGTCCAGTGGGGCAGCACGCTTGTCACGATATCGGACATCACGGTCTTGGGGATGACAGCATAGGCGGTCTTGAATACAGCCTTGCTCGACAGGAGTTCCGTCTGCCCGGGCAGACCGCCCATATCCGAATAATATCTCTTCATTTCAGCCATTCCATTCTGCAATGCATTCGGCGCGGATTCTTAGGCCCGCGACGAGGTTTAAGCAAATGGTTATTGGCAGGAAGACGAGCCGAAGGATGTCATGCCTTCTTACGCATCGTCGCGTAGACTATATTGTGGTTCTCGCCAAAAAACACCTCAGCCTCGATGCTGTCCGGATCGGCGCTGGCATTGACGATCCGCCACATATCTGCCTTCGAGCGCAACAGCAGCGCCCAGTTCATGAAGGTTTCCATGTAGCCGTCCACAACGATGTCCTCGGAGAAGTTGGCGAAAAGGAACATGCCGCCGGGTTTCAGCATCTCCATGCAGCGCCGCGTGAGTTTGATCGCCACACGGTCGTTCAGGTAGTCGTATAGACCGGCTGCGTATATCAGATCGAAAGTGCCGAGCTCCTGCGTGCGCAGGACGATATCGCGCACCGAGCCGTCGATCGCCTCGATGCAGGTGCCGGCGAAATCGCGGGCAACGGAACCGACGCTCAAGGGGTCCTGATCGAGCGCCACCCAGCGCCGCAGCCTGCCCTCCTTCAGCGCCGCGGAAGCATCCGCCTCGCGCAGATGTCCGGACGCTATGGTGAGGATTTCGGTATCTTCACCGTGCCGGGCCGCCGCTTCGTCGACAAAGCTCGTCAGCAGATCCCGTCGCTCGCGCACCGCCACGGAAGAACTGGCGTCCTTCGTATAGTCGTAAAGATCACGCCCCAGCGGCGTCGCATTCTTCACCAGACCGGCAACGCTTTCGTGACCATAGATGAAGTCCAGCAATTGCGCATCGCCGGAATAACCCCGCGGCTTGTCGAACGACCAGCGCGTGAACGGATCCTGCAGAAAACGCTCCGACACGGGGTGATTCTGTATGACGGGGATCAGTTCAGCCCACACGCTTGAGTGGAGTTTTTCTCGCAACCCATGCAGCGCCCCCGCCGTTCGATGTATTATGTCATGTGCTGAAATACCATTATCGAACTGCTGCTGTGCCAATTCGAGAATGATGGCAATTTCTGCTTTTGCAACTGCGAACTGCTCATCGAACGTTTTCGTTTTGCGTGCAAAAATCTCTTTTGCGACAGTATCCGGGGTGATCAGACTTGCCCCATCCAGATTTTTCTTCTTTACCCGCACCACTTCAGCCTCCAGTGTTAACACATTGTTAACTATACGTTTCTGGGACACCGAAGGCCACTCGATTTCGATTTTTGCGCGGTGTAGGGATAGATTAGTAAATTAGCGTATTTTTTTGGTCACACTCTCGGGTGGCGGCTGGGAGGATAGGCGGTTTAGTGAAACTTAATGTTGCGAACGTATGATGCGTTCTTCCTTTCCATGGTCTCAATCCGCTTTGGCAGAGATCGACAGGAACCCGAACTGGGTGCGACAGCACACGGAAAAGTGGAATAAGCAGTTACTTAATAAGTATACGCAACACTATGGGAAAGTGCATGAAGCACACATTGGGAGAGGTGAGTGGACAGCAAGACTATCGGCGGCCGGACTCCCGGTTTTCTGATGAACTTCTTGCCCTTTACCAGCAGGAAGGCGAACGCAGCCGCCGGGGTTCTATCCGTCGGGGCCTGTGGACGGCTGTCTTCATTTATCTTCTGTTTGCCGCTTCAGACATCGTTCTGATACCCGACGTCGCGTTTTACACCATTGTCGCACGTTTCGCGGTCGCCGTATCAGCGCTGCTGACACTGGAAATCCAGCTACGCCGGGGAGCCAGCACCGCAGCGCTCGACCTCACCTGTGCGACCGCCCTCGTCATGGGTTATATCGGTTGGCTGTTGCCATCGCTGCTGACCGACAATATCGAAAACATGTCCTATTACATGGTTTTCGGGGCGATCTTCATGATGGGCGCCAATCTGTTTTTCACTTTCAGATTCCATCTGTCGCTGGTGTCATCGGGCATCATTCTCGTCACCTATTTTCTGGCGGCGACGCAGTTTCCTGAAGACGCTTTCTACAAATTCGCTTTCGGCACCTTCTATATCTCCTGCTTCGTCTTCACGTCTTATGTGAACTGGAACCTGAACAGGGAACGCTACCATGTCTTCGTCAACGGGCTGGAAGCGAAGGCCCAGCAGAAGGCGGCGGATGAGCGTGGCCAGGCGCTGCTGCGTCTTTCCAATACCGATTCCCTGACCGGGCTGCAGAACCGCCGCGCCATCGATCACCATCTGCGCCTGTTGTGGGATAACTGGATGAAGAAGGAAGAAGGTTTTTCCGTATTCCTGATCGATGTCGATTTCTTCAAGAAATACAACGACCGTTATGGCCACCAGGAAGGCGACAAGTGTCTCGTGACCGTGGGCAATGCCTTGCAGGATGCAATCATCCAGCACGGCGCCTCGATCGGCCGTTATGGCGGCGAAGAATTCATCGTGCTGGCGCCATTCAAGTCCAAACAGCAGGTTGGCGAGCTCGCCGAAACGATCCGCCATACCGTGGAAAGCCTGTCCCTCGCACATGACCAGCGCCGTGACGGCACCTTCATCGTCACTGTCAGCATCGGCGCCTCCTTCACCCGCCCCAATCCGGACGGCAAGCTGGAGAAGATCATCAACGAGGCCGATCGCGCGCTTTACATCGCCAAGGGCAATGGCCGCAATTGCATGAAGCTGTTCGATCCCGACGATCCGCAGACCAGCGACGAAACGGAAAACATCGCCGCCCTTCTGAAGATCGCAGTTTCGGAGAACCTTGTTTCCCTTGTCTACCAGCCGATCTTGAACATCTCGACCAATGAAACGACAGGCGTCGAGGCGCTGATGCGACTTCGCCTGCTGGATGGCAATTCCGTCGCCCCCAGCATTTTCATCCCGATCGCCGAGCGTACCGGCACGATCATGGAACTGGGCCTGTGGACCATCAAGACGGTCTGCAAGCACATATTGGCCGATGACAGGGTTGATGTCGTCAGCGTCAATGTGTCACCCATGCAATTGAAGAACCCTGGGTTCGCCACGTCCGTCGCGGCCATTCTCGTGGAAGCCGGTATTGCCGGCAACAGGCTCGCCTTCGAAATCACCGAAGGCCTGGACATGGAAATGCATTCGGATGTGCTGCGTTGCCTGAACGACCTGAAGACGCTTGGCATCAAAATCTGGCTGGATGATTTCGGAACGGGTTTCGCCGGCCTGTCATGGCTGCGCATGACGGATTTCGATACCGTCAAGATTGATCGTTCCTTCCTGCATGACAGCAAGACCCCACGCGGACGGGCGATGCTGCAGGACATGATCCGCCTCATTCGCAATCGCGGCCATAAAATTTTGATCGAAGGCGTGGAAACCGAGGAACAGCTGAGGCTCGTGCGCCAGATGGAAATCGATTACGCGCAGGGCTATTACATCGGCCGCCCGGTCGTGGCGGAAAGGCTGGGGCCCGCAAAAGCACCCTATCCGCGCCCCAGCATGCTTCTTCGTCCCGCCTGAGCGGGCGCTGCGACAATCGTGGAAGCTTAGTGATAAGCGGGCGGGCTGACCGAAAACCTTGCCGCCATTTCCGAAAAGGCTGCGCGTGTGACCGGATCGACCGGCGCTCCTTCCCTTTCCCGCTTCGCCGCCACCGCCCATTCGCGATCGCCAGGCGCCATGACCTTGCAATCCTCGCGAACGGGGGAACCCCGTAGCACTTCGAGATAGCGCTTCATGCCCTCGTCAAACGCGTCGCGCTCAAGGAAGGCTTCCGGTTTCAGCGCCAGAACGAAGGCACCAAGCCCGCGCGGCGTGGAGAAATCCGGCCCCCCCATCGGGGCGATATCGAAGCTCAGCTTCATGCCGGTCAGAACCGCACTGAAAATCTCCACCATTCCCGCCAGCGCCGCCCCCTTGAAGCCGAATTCGCCGCCGACAGGGGCAAGCATTTCCGCAGCATTCGGATCCCTTGTATCGACGCCGTCACCATCCGAGGCAACGCCCGCAGGCAATTGCTGCCCGAGGCTGCGGTAAAGCAGCACGCGATTATAGGGCACTGCGCTGGTCGCCATGTCCAGCAGCCACGGCAGGTCATCCGCTGCAGGAACGCCGATGGCAATCGGGTTGGTGCCGTGAAAGCGCATGGCGCCATCATGCAGGCGCACGAAACTGTCCGAATTGCAGAATGCCAGGCCGATATAGCCCTGCCGGGCCGCCTCCAGCGCATAAGCCCCAGCCGGTCCGAAATGCGAGGAATTCCTGATCGCCACCGCGCCGATGCCAAATTTTTCCGCGAGCGCCATGGCGTTTTCCATGGCCGCATAGGTGGCGCGGGCGCCGTGGGCGTTGTCCGCATCCACCGTCTCCACCGCGCCGAAGCCGGAAACGCGGCTGATCTGCGGCCGCGGATTGAGACGCCCGCCTTCAAGTGCGGTGACATAATGAGCGAGCAGGCGCACACCGTGGCTGTCAACGCCAAGCCGCGTACCATGCATCATGGCGCGGGTCGCCGCATCGGCCGTTTCGTCATCCGTACCGGCAGCGAGGAAAACGGCGCGGCAGAACCGATCCAGCTCATCCAGCCTCGCCAGAGCAGGGACGTTTTCATTGCTGTGCGACATGCGGGGAACCCTCCCGATTCCAGAATCCATGCCGCACAGGCTATTCATGGGATAGGTTTTTGCAATCGAATATCACGTGGAAAACGTCGATCGGCGCGGCGGCGGCGGAAAGCGGCCTATTTGCGCGGCGGGGCGATACTGCCCCTCAGCACCAGCCGGCAACCGAGTTCCAGCCGGTGCGCCGGCCGGGTGGGATCGGCCGCCACCAGCCGCTGCTCCAGCAGCGACAGCGCCGCCCCGCCCAGCCTGTCGGCGGGCAACTGGATGGTGCTGAGAGGCGGTGTGCTGAAGGCGGCTGGCATGATGTCATCGAAACCCAGCACCGAAACATCCTCGGGCACCCGGATGCCGGCCTCCCCCAAGGCCTTCAGACAGCCGAGCGCCAGATTGTCGGCGGCGCAGAAAATCGCGGTGGCGTTTCGCAGCGGTCGCTGCTCGGCAAGCAGACGGCGGATAGCCACCTCCCCCCATTCCGGTTCGTAGCTCTCGACCTCGATGACCATATCGGCCGGAACGGCAAGGCCCGTTGCAAGGAATGCATCGTTATAGCCATCATGACGACGGCGGATCGTCGTGCGGCCCTTCCAGGTCACATGCACAATATTGCGATGCCCAAGCGACAGCAGATGCTCGATGCCGAGGCGAGCGCCGAACCGGTTCTCCGCCGTTACCGTATCGACGATCATGGCCGGATCTTCGCCATTGATCAGCACCACGGGCTTGCCAAGCGCGGAAAGCGCCTCGACCAGCTGCGGCCTGTCGTCATTCAGAACCACGACACCGTCCACATTATCTGTCCTGACGGCTTCGGCAACCGCCACGGGGTCGAGCCGGCTCGTTGCACTGACATAGGGAACGATGCGGATGCCGCGCCGCTCGCATTCGCGGCGGAAGCCGTTCAGCATTGTCCAGCTGACCATGTTGAGCTCGCTCTGCGGTGCCGCGTCATTGGTCATGGCCAGCAGGACGACACGCAAGGTGGCGATGGTCGCCTTCTGGCGCCGGTTTTCGAGATAACCAAGCGACCGGGCGGCTTCCAGAACCCGCTCGCGAACCTGCGTGGTGAGCGGCGCCGTGCCGTTGATCGCATGCGAAGCCGTGCTCAGCGAAACATTCGCCTCCCGCGCGACGTCCTTAAGCGTCGTTTTCCTGTCTATTTTCATAAAAGGGAATTCAACCACTCTTCTTCGGACGGCCCTGGCGGAAAGACTCACGCAATCGATCTGAAGAATAACCGCGCCGGTCTGCTGCTCTCTCGTTACCGGAGACTACAGCATCATCCGTAAATGCGGAATTGATTTCTCCGGCTTGGGCGATCGTCCGGTTGCCGCCCGCGTTTCACCGCGGGCGGCAGCGCGGTCAGAGCGCGCCGGCGATGTGGTCGATGCTGGCTTTCACGGCAGCGGCCGGGTCCTTCAGGTCATGAACCTCCGTCGCAAAGGGCTCGAAGCTGTAGGGGCCCTTGTAACCGGCGGCCTCCAGCGCCCTGATCTGGGCGATATTCTCCAGCCGGTCGGCGCCATCCACCAGGACGCGGTGGGCATCCAGCATGTCGGCGACGGAGACGGCGGGGTCGGTGACGCCGGAAATGTGGACGAGACCGGTGCGTTCGGGGAAAAACGCCGTTTCGCCCGCGAGGTGATGGTGGAAGGTATCGTGCACCAGCCTGTAGACATCGCCGCCGGCGGCCACATCAATGGCTCTCACCGCCTCGGTCTTGGTGCGCAGCGAGGAGACCGGGAAGCCGAGCGGTTCGACAAGACCGGTAAGGCCCCTCTCCTCAAGGATCGGCTTCATGGCCTTCAGCGCCGTCACGAGATCGTCGAAGGAAACCGCCCTGCCGTCATTGAGCGGGCACATGACCAGCGCTTTTGCACCGCTCGCCGCGGCGTAATCGGCCATGGCGACGGCGCGCTGCGGCAGGTCGCCCGACCAGACGTTGAAGGGATAAAGCGCGTTGATGGAGATGATCGTCACGCCGGCCTTGTCGGCCGCCGCCTTCACCTGCGCCGGTGTCACCGTACCGACAATATCCGGCAGGTCGTTGCGGATCTCGACCTCGGTGAGGCCGAGTTCGCGCGCGGTCTGGAAGAAGTCCTCGAGCGAAAGCGCCGGGGCGGTGATGTGGTTGATGGCAAAACGCATGAAAGACCTCACTGATAAAGGGCGGGACGGGCGGGAAGCCTGATTGCGACGGCTGCTCCGTCCGTCTCCTGCGCGGCGACGCAGGCATCGGAGGTGATCGCGGCCACGTAGCCGTCCCAGGAATTGGGGCCGGAGGCTGTTCCCTTCGCCGCCGCATGGATGAAGTCCTGCAATTCGACGTCGTAGCTGGCGATGAAACGATCCTTCCAGTCGGTGAGAATATCGTTCTGCAGCTTGGCGCCGAGCCGCGTCTGTATCGCCATCGGCTCCGGCAGGCTGGCAATGCCGTCCTCGCCGACCACCTGGCACTGTATGTCGTAACCGTAGTGGCAGTTCACGAAGATTTCGACGTCGATGATCGTGCCCCTGGCCGTTTCCAGAATGACGATCTGCGGGTCCCTCAGCTTTGCATGGCTGCGGGCGGCGGCACGTGGAAAGAGAACCCGGGCCGACACATAGTCGTCATCGAGCAGCCAGCGCAGCACGTCGATCTCATGGATCATCGTGTCGTGGATCGCCATGGGCGTCACATACTGCTCCGGAACGGTCGGGTTGCGATGGGCGGCATGGACCATGATCGGGGCGCCGATCATGGTGTCCACGGTCTTTTTCAGCGCCACGTAACCGGCGTCGTAGCGGCGCATGAAACCCACCTGCACCAGCCGTTTGCCATGCGCCACCTCAGCATCGACGATCCGCTTCGCGCCCTCTGCCGTCGTCGCCAGCGGCTTTTCGCAGAAGCACGGCTTGCCGGCGGCGATGGCCGCCAACACATATTGCTCATGCGTCGCGCCCCAGGAAGTGACAAGCACGGCATCCACATCAGCTGATGCGATGAGCTCCTCGCCGGTGGCGAAAATGGCGGCATCAGGGGCGATGTCTTTTTTGACCGCTTCGGACGAGGCGCGGTTGACGTCGCTCAGCGCAACGACCTTCGCACCGCCCAGAACCTCATTGATACGTCGGGCGTGATCGCGCCCGATGGCACCGGTGCCGATGACACCAATTTTCACAGTCATCTGAAAACCTCATTTCCAGTATTTGGCGACATATCGCCGGGTTTCGCTGAGCATGAAACGCGCGCTTTCATCGACACGATCTTCCCAGGCAAAGACGCAGTTCGACAGCACACCGTCGAATTTCATGTCGGCCAGCGTGGCGAAGAATATCTCCCAGTCGATCTCGCCTTGGCCGAAATCCGTGTGCTGGTGCACCCTGACTTTGGCGCCGGGCGGATTAACGATGTAGCGCAGCTGCGACGATTTGGTGTGGTCATAGGTATCGGCAAGGCGCACATGCACCAGATGACCTTCGGTCGCGCGCAGGTTGGCAACCATGTCAGGACCGTAAAAGAAGGTGTGAGGCGCGATGAAGGAGGCCTTTACCGCCTTGGAATTGATGGTCTTGATGATGTCGATGGCCGGCGCGATTTCCTCGACCCAGTCTTCGGGATGCGCCTCCAGCGACAGCACCAGCCCCTCCCGCTCGAGGATCGGCACCAGAACATCCATGGCGCGGAAGAACTGCGCTTCGCAGGTTTCCGGACGGTGCAGGCCGGACCGGTCGTTGAGGCTGCGCTCCGGCGAGCCTCCACGGCCGAATTCCGAAACGAACATCGGGCACTCCATCTCGACCGCAATCTCGATGGCGCGTTTCCAGTTGTCGATCGCCACCTCCCATTCGTCCGGATACGGGCTCGCCCAGCGATACATGGGCTGCAGCGTGGCAAGGCCGACGCCGTGATCCTTCAGGGCCTTTTTGAATTCGGCGACGCGCTCGGGATAGACCTTCGGTCGCGTCCACCAGGACAGAAAATCCGGACGGGGTGAAAGTTCGACATAGTCGTAACCGAGCTCTGCGACCTTGCGGCAGGTCTCGGCCAGCGAAAGATGCCGGAACATGTGGGGATCGAGCGTATGTTTCATGGCTGTTTCCAGTCGGTGGGATAAGGGACGGGGCCGAAGCCCCGGCTCATTTGGCATAGGCGGACATGTTTTCCGGCGTGACGAGTTCGAAGGGCACCCAGAGCGTCTTTTCGGTGCTTTGACCGGCAGCGGCCTTCACCGCCGTCTGAACGGAGACCTCGCCCTGCTTCGTCGCATTCTGGTAGACGGTGATATCGAGATCGCCCGCCTGCATCGCGGCAAGTCCATCGGGTGTCGCGTCAATGCCGGCAATGACGACGTCCTTCATGGATACGCCCGCTGCCTTCAGCGCCTGCACGGCGCCAATCGCCATTTCATCGTTGTTGGCGATGACCGCATCGAACTGTATGCCCGCCGTCAGCCAGGAGGAAACGAGGTCCTGTGCCTGCGTGCGGCTCCAGTTCGCCGTCTGCTTTTCAAGGATTTCGATCTTGCAGTCCGGCTTGGAGAACACCGTTTCCACATCCTTGGTGCGAACCAGCGCCGCATGGTTTTCCAAAGGGCCCATCAGAATGACGGCCTTGCCCTTGCCGCCCATCAGCTTGCAGGCGGCTTCGGCTTCCATGGTGCCGGAATCAAGTTCGTTGGAGCCGACAAATGCCGTGCCGTCAGGCAGCCCGGTTTCCAGCTCAGCCGGCGGATGGTTCACATAGACAAGCGGAATTTTCGCAGCGGATGCGGCCTTGGTGATCGCCGAGGTAGCGTCACCATCGACGGCGTTGACGATGATCGCATCGACGCCATTGGCAATGAAGTTCTGCACCTGATTCAGCTGCTTTGAAGGATCGAGCTGGGCATCCTCGACCAGAAGCTCGATGGTCTTGTCGCGCCCGGCCTCGGCCCTTATGCCGTTGAGCAGGATCGTCAGAAACGGATTGTCGAAAGACGTCATCGAGACTGCAATTCGGGTCTCGGCCAGAGCCGGTGTCGCGAAGATACAGAGTGCCGTCGCCATCAATAGTTTTTTCAAGGTTTCCTCCCGCGGAAATCGCTGCTGATTGCATTGTCCAGTTTTTGCCGTAGCCGGTCGTGCCCGGCTGCGGCGCGTCAGGCCCCTCCGGCGGCACTCCCCCGGGGAGCGCAGAAGCCGGCAGGCACGGCCATGGCTCAGTTCCCGGCCTGATGGTTTTTGAGATTGGTGGGCGTTACCAGCTCGAAGAGCACGAAGACCCTCCTGTCTGCCGCATCGTTTCTGGCAGGTTTCAGCGCCATCGAAACTCCAACGGCCTGCACCGGCGCGCCCGTCGTCCGCATGGTCGCGAAGGCTGCATTGGCGAAATGTCTTTTCATCTCGTTCCCCCTCCAAACCTTGAAAAGAACCGGCCGCACCATCGCGCTCGAATGGCGCCGTCACGGCTTTCCGGAAAAAGCTGCCCCCGCGCCGCGAAGGAATATCCGCAGCGTCAAGCAACCCCGACGTAATCTCATGCTGTGAAGGTCGGCCTCCTGTCCGCTCCACAGGCAGGCAAGATTTCCTAGTCCGGTCACCACGTCAACGCGTCAGCAGCAGGCAAAACCATCAAGCATGATAGAAACGGGCGGACGCGATATGATGTAATCTATCAAACCATCAAAGGCTTTCAGGAACCCAGAGATGGGCAGGAAGGAAACGCTGTCCCGGCGTCTCCGCCATGCCATGTTCGATAGTGTGAACCATGGTTGCAATGAGATCGGCGCACAATTCGCGCAGCGGGGTCTGGAACACGCCGCTGATGCTGCCTTCCAGCAGTGCCTGGCGGGACAAGGGGGTCAGTTCGTTGACAAGGCAGACGATGGGTTCCTGCCGCTTTTCGTGTTGAAGTGCCTCTATCACGCCCTCCATGCCGCCGCCCACGCAATAGATGCCGACGAGATCCCTGTGCTTGGCGATAGAGTCCATCACGAGCTCATAGGTTACGCGTCGCGTTTCCAGCGTGATCAGGGCATCCATAACCTCAAATTCCGGCGCATATTCACGCATGTAGCTGCGAAAGCCGGTTTCGCGCAGCGAGTGACCATGAAACCGGTGACCGCCAAGCAGCAGAAGCACCTTGCCCTTGCTGCGCGCCAGTCGTGAGATCATCCACGCCGCTGTGCGCCCCACCTTCATGCTGTTGACACCGAGATAAGCCTCCCGCACGCCCTGGGCAAAATCGGAAAGCAGCGAGAATGTCGGAATGCCCTTGATCTTCAATGCCTCGACGGCGGCCGTGACATCGTGGTGGTCCGGCCCGGTAGCGGCCACCGCCTGTACCCGGCCCTTCATGCCCATAAGCAGCGCCGCAAGCTCCGCCGGCTCACCGGATTGCGCAAATTCGATGCGCAGATTGACGTGGCGATCCCGGATGTTGCGCGCCGCAAGCTCCAGCTCGTCGGCAAAGGTCTGATAAAAGGCGTGCCGTTCCTTGCGCAGAATGATGCCAAGGCCATAGGAAGGCATATCCGCCAGCATACGCTGACGAATGATGTTGGTGGCATGAAAGCCGATCTTCTCCGCGGCCTCGAACACACGCCGCGAGGTTTCCTCCCGCACCGGCAGGCGGCCGTTCAGCACCCGGTCGACCGTGGCGACGCTGACGCCGGCGGCCTTTGCAACATCGGTAATGGTCGGACGTTTCATGCGGGTGCCCCGTAGACGCAAAGATTCCTGTCATATCTCGCAAAACATGTCACGGATTATGATGGAATCCAACATGTGCAGAGGGATAAGAGCGTGGAGTACTTTATCAGGGAATAATCGACCGGGGCCTGCATCGCAGGGCCGGCTTGCTTGGCCCAGCACGCCTCCTCTCCTCATCTTTGTGCTTGTCACAGAGATTCAGCCAGCCCAAGTCCCTGGGCTGAGAGGAGTCTTCCCGCCGCGCAGACGCGCGTCGGCTGTATTCCTGTGACAAGCACAGGAATGAGGGGGCTGGGATGTGTCAGAGCGAAAAAATCACCTGCCGAGTAACCTGAATGGCCACTGTCACACTAAGGAAGCTGCGGCAGCGGGCATTCGTACCGGTTTACGGCGGCATTGGCACCGTTATCACGATGCTGAAGCCGTTATTCCGTCAGATCCGCTCCAGCGCGACGGCGATACCCTGCCCGACGCCGATACACATGGTGGCGAGCGCCAGCCGCTTGCCCTTCAAGGAAAGTTCGAGCGCCGCCGTGCCGGCGATACGCGCACCGGACATGCCGAGCGGATGGCCGAGCGCGATGGCACCGCCATTCGCATTTACCCGCGCATCGTCATCGGCAATGCCGAGCTGGCGTAGCGTCGCGAGGCCCTGGCTCGCGAAAGCCTCGTTCAGCTCGATCACATCGAGCTGTTCCTGCTTCAGCCCGAGCCGCGCCAGAAGTTTGGCGGAGGCCGGAGCCGGGCCGATGCCCATGACGCGCGGCGGCACGCCGGCAGCGGCGCCACCGAGGATACGGGCGATGGGAGTGAGGCCATATTTCTTCGCAGCCTCGGCTGACGCGATGATAAGCGCGGCCGCACCATCATTGACGCCAGACGCATTGCCCGCCGTTACCGTAGCGCCCTCGCGCTTGTTCACCGGCTTCAGCTTAGCCAGCGCTTCGAGGCTTGTGGCCCGCGGATGTTCGTCCTTCGAGACGACAAGTGGATCGCCCTTGCGCTGGGGGATCGTTACCGAAACGATTTCCCTGTCGAGACGGCCATTGGCCTGCGCATCCGCCGCCTTCTGCTGACTGCGCACGGCGAAGGCATCCTGATCCTCGCGGGAGACCTGATAATCGACCGCGACATTGTCACCCGTTTCCGGCATGGAATCGACGCCATATTGCGCCTTCATCAGCGGGTTGACGAAACGCCAGCCGATGGTGGTGTCGTAGATTTCGGCGTTGCGCGAAAAAGCGCTCTCCGCCTTGGGCAGAACGAAGGGCGCGCGGCTCATGCTTTCGACGCCGCCGGCAATCATCAGCTCCGCCTCGCCCGATTTGACGGCGCGGGCGGCAGCAATGACGGCATCCATGCCGGAGCCGCACAAACGATTGATGGTCGTTCCGGTTACCGACACCGGCAGGCCGGCGAGCAGCAACGACATGCGCGCCACGTTGCGGTTATCCTCACCCGCCTGATTGGCGCAGCCGAAGATCACATCCTCGACGGCTTCCCAGTCGATTGAAGGATTGCGTTCCATCAGCGCCTTCAGCGGCACCGCGCCGAGGTCATCCGCCCTCACGGAAGAAAGCGCACCGCCGAAACGGCCAATGGGCGTGCGGATGTAATCGCAGATATAGGCTTCGGTCATCAGTGTTTCCTCAAAGTTCCGGTGCAACGAGATCAGCAACCGTGCCATCCACATGAAGCGGCGCGCCGGTCATGGCCTGCAATTCATCGAACGTCATTGCCGGCAGTTTTTCACGCAGCACGAAGCGGCCATCAACCACGTCAATCACCGCGTGGCTGGTATAGATGCGGGTGATGCAGCCGACGCCGGTCAGCGGGAAGGCGCATTTCTCAACCAGCTTTGGCTCGCCATTCTTGGTCACATGTTCGGTGATGACGAAGACCTGCTTGGCCCCATGAACCAGATCCATGGCCCCACCGACGGCTGGCACACCCCTGGAGCCGACGCGCCAATTGGCGAGATCGCCATTCTGGGCCACCTGATAGGCCCCGAGGATCGCCACATCCAGATGTCCGCCACGCACCATGGCGAAGCTGTCGGCATGGTGGAAGAAGGCGGCGCCCGGTTTCAGCGTCACGGCCTTCTTGCCGGCATTGATGAGGTTCCAGTCCTCCTCGCCTTCCGGCGGCGCTTCGCCGAAATTCAGGATGCCATTTTCGGTGTGGAAGATCGCCTGACGGCCGGGTGGCTGATAGCGCGCCACCATTTCGGGAAAACCGATGCCGAGATTGACGTAGGCGCCATCTTCGATGTCCTGTGCCGCGCGCCAGGCGATCTGGGCGTTGGAAAGCTTGATGTCTTCGCGGGTGTCGATGGTCGTGGTCATGCGTAGGCTACTCCCGCGCGAATGAGGACTTCTTCCTGTTGCGGATCTGAAATTTCCACGACGCCGTTCACGAAAATACCCGGCGTCACGACATGCTCCGGATCGATCTCGCCGGCGGCGACGATCTTCGAGACCTGCGCAATGGTGGTTTTCGCGGCCATGCACATCAGCGGGTTAAAATTGCGCCCGGCCTTGTTGTAGGTGAGGTTGCCATAGGTGTCGCCAAGCTCGGCCTTGACGATGGCAAAATCGGCCTTCAGCCAGCGCTCCTGCACGTAGGAGCGGCCGTCGAATTCCGCGATTACCTTGCCTTCTGCCAGTTCCGTACCGAAACCTGTCGGGGTGTAGAAGGCCGGAATACCGGAACCGCCAGCGCGAATGCGCTCGGCAAGCGTGCCCTGCGGCACCAGCTCCAGTTCGATTTCGCCGGCCAGATAGCGATCGGTGAAGGCGCGCGGATCCGAAGAGCGCGGGAAGGAACAGATCATCTTCTTGACCATGCCCGCATCGATCATCGCGGCGATGCCGATGCGGCCGTTGCCGGCATTGTTGTTGATGACGGTAAGGTCCTTCGGTCCCTTGTCGATCAGTGCGTGGATCAGCTCGATCGGCGCGCCGGAGCCGCCAAAACCGCCGATCATGATCGTCGCACCATCGCCGATGCCAGCAAGCGCCTCTTCCGCGCTCTTGATTGTCTTGTCCATTCTCAAAACCTCCATCCAGCCGAGCGGATGGACCGGCAGGGCTGCTTGGCCATGAGGTAAAGCTGAAATTGCCTCGACGGCAAGGATTTTGTGCGTTATATGATTTTTGTTCGTATATCGCACAAATGGAGCGTAGCCATGGCCGTCAATGAAAGAGACATGATGGGCGGTCTCGCCAAGGGATTGCGCGTGATCGAAGCCTTCAGCGCCGAGCGGCCGCGGCTTTCCATCTCCGATGCCGCCGAGATCGCCGGACTGGACCGCGCCACCACACGCCGCTGCCTGCTCACGCTATCGGAGCTTGGTTATGCCGCCTATGACGGCAAATTCTTTACCGTCACGCCGAAGGTGCTGCGGCTCGGAACCGGCTGCCTCGCCACCATGCCGCTTCCCAAAATCGTCCAGCCGCTCATCGATCGCCTTTCGGAGGAGATCGGCCAGAGCACCTCCGTCTCTATCCTGGACGAAACCGAAATCGTTTATGTGGCCCGCGCCGCCCAGCAGCGGGTCATGTCGATTGCGCTCATGCCGGGGTCGCGCCTGCCCGCCTATTGCACCTCGATGGGCCGTGTTCTTCTTTCCGCTCAGCCGCCCGAACGCCAGCGCGACATTCTCGAAGCCTCCCGGCTGGTCGCCCGCACGGAAAAAACCATTACCGATATTCAGGCCTTGCTCACCGAAATCGAGGTGACCGGCCATCGCGGTTATGCGTTGATCGATCAGGAAGTCGAAATCGGCCTTCGCTCCATCGCCGTGCCGCTGAAAAGCGTGCGTGGCCAAACGGTTGCCGCGCTGAATGTCGGGCTCGCCGCCTCGGTCGCTTCGATGGATGATCTGGTGGAGCGATATTTGCCCGCACTTCTGTCCGTTCAGCGGGAACTGGCGAGAATGCTGGTCTGAAGCGGCATCTGCCGCGCGCCAGTATCGCCCATCTTGCGCTGCTCGGCGAGCCGCCAGGCGCGCGGCGTCATGCCGGTTTCCCGCCTGAAGAAGCGGTTGAAATAAGCGGGATCGGCAAATCCAAGACCCTCCGCGATCATCTGTACGCTGGAGACGGTGAAGACCAGTTCCTGCTGGGCGATCTCGATCTGGCGCTTGGCAATCAGCCGCTGCAGGCTGAGCCCGGAAACGGAACGGACAAGCCGGTTGAGGTGCGTTTCCGAAAGGCCGAGCTTCCTCGCATAAAAACCGGCTTTCTGCGGCTCGCGGATGTGGCGGGCGATCAGCGACAGCAACCGTTCGAAACGCTGCTCCGCCAGTCCCTCACCGCTTGTTTCCAGAAGCGGCTGCGCCGCCCGTGAAAGAAGCGCTACGACGGTCGCAAGCTGGCCTTCTATCATCGCGTCGCGACCGATCTCACGGGCCTCATATTCCGCGGAAATCCGTTCGAACCCGCTGCGCACTCCTTCTCCATCGGCAAAATCCTGCACGGGCAGAAGCACCGGTTGGGAGAAATTCCGCAGCAGAAGCGCCTGCACCGATGCCGGCAGCGCGCCCTGCAGCATGGTGACGATCACGCCGCCGATATCGCGGGAAAAACGGAAGCCGTGTTCGAAACCGGGTGGCACGATGATGGCGACCGGTGGGCGGATCGGCTCGATGCGGCCATCCAGCAAGGCATCACCCTCGCCGCCAAAAATGTACAAGATTTGCAAAAAAGCAGAATGGCGATGCAGGCCGATTTCAAAGCGATGCAGGCTGCTCCGCGAAAAAAGCGTTTCGCAATGGAAGCGAAAATCGCTGCCCTGCGCGGCTTCCTCACCATAGAGCCCTTCATTGGCAGTCACACGCATCTCATCCCCCTCCTGCGCCCGATGGTCGGATTGTGCAATTTACGGACCGGAAAGTCCATTGAGCTTCCGGCAACGCTTGGTCAATTTCTTGACCGGAGACAAGTTCGGGAGGAAACAATGCGTACACAGGTCGTCATCATCGGCTCCGGTCCATCGGGGCTGTTGCTTGGCCAGCTTCTGGCGAAAGCCGGTGTCGAGACCGTCATTCTCGACCGGGTCAGCAAGGAATACATTCTCGGCCGCGTCCGCGCCGGCGTGCTGGAAGAAGGCACGGTACAGCTCATGGAAAAGGCCGGCGCGGATAAACGCCTGCGCCGCGAGGGTCTGCCGCATGACGGTTTTTCGCTGACCTTCGACGGTCGCGACCATCGTATCGATCTATTCGATCTGACCGGCGGCAAGCGTGTGATGGTCTATGGTCAAACGGAAGTGACCCATGACCTGATGGATGTGCGCGAAGCGGCCGGCCTCTCGACCATCTACGATGCATCTGATGTCGAGCCGCATGATTTCGATGGCGAAAGCCCTTATGTAACCTATCAGAAAGATGGCGTAACCCACCGGATCGATTGCGATTTCATTGCCGGCTGCGATGGTTTCCACGGGGTGAGCCGAAAATCCGTGCCGCAAGGCGCGATCAGGGAATTCGAGAAGGTCTACCCCTTCGGCTGGCTCGGCATTCTGGCCGAAGTGCCGCCGGTCAACCACGAACTCATCTACGCCAACCATCCGCGCGGTTTTGCCCTCTGTTCCATGCGCTCGCACACGCGCAGCCGTTATTACATTCAATGTTCGCTCGAGGACCGGCCTGAAGACTGGAGCGATGAACGTTTCTGGGATGAAATCCGCCGTCGCCTGCCGGAAAACCATGCGGATGCGATGGTGACCGGCCCCTCCTTTGAAAAATCGATCGCGCCGCTCCGTTCCTTCGTCAGTGAACCAATGCGGTTCGGACGGCTGTTTTTAGCGGGGGATGCCGCCCATATCGTGCCGCCAACGGGTGCCAAGGGCCTGAACCTTGCCGCCAGCGACGTACATTATCTGAGCGAGGCGCTGATAGAGTTTTATCGCGACAGGTCTGAAGCTGGCATCGACGCCTATTCGCAGAAGGCGCTTTCCCGCGTGTGGAAGGCGGTGCGCTTCTCTTGGTGGATGACGACGATGATGCATCGTTTTCCCGATACGGGGGATTTCGGCCAGCGCATTCAGGAGGCGGAACTGGATTATCTCGTCCAATCGCGCGCCGCTTCCACCGCGCTTGCGGAAAATTACGTGGGGCTTCCGTATTAGGGCTGCACCAGACACGCGGCTTTTATCCCTACCGTTTCCACACCAGTCACCCCGGACCTGATCCGGGGTTCCAGCGCGATCAAGTCATTGATCGCAAAAAGGACTCTTTTCACGGCGCAGACGCGCCGTGGCTGGATTCCGGCTCAAGGCCGGAATGACGGAGGACAGGTTCTCAGACTTTTCCGACCCTCACCCTCATCTCAAGAACCAGCCTCCGCCCTCCCATCCAGCAACTCGCCCGCCGCCTCACGTATGGACTGCATCAGCAGCGAAAGCGGCAGCGAGGGCTGTGTATCGGCCCGCACCGTCAGTCCCACCGGGCCGCTGGTATCGCCGGTCTCGACCGGCAGAATTTCGAGGATGCCATCGGCCACATCCGCCGCCACGACACCCTCCGAGATGATCCAGATCGCGTCGCTGGTGCGCAGAAAGGCGCGACCGAAGGCGTCGGATACGGTTTCGATGCGGATCGGCAGGGCCGGAACGCCGTTGGCGATCAAAAACTGTTCCACGACAGGACCGATGACGGACTGTCGTGTGGGCATCAGCACCGGATATTCATGCAGGTGATCGAACACTGAAACACCGGGCGTCAGAAGCGGGTGGCCAGCCCGCACCACGAAGCGCACCCTTTCCGAATAGAGATGCTCGAAGGAAAACCCGGCCATCTTCTGCGGCGCCGCGAGACGGCCGACGACGAGATCGAGATCGCCGACCCGCAGCTGCTCCAGCAGAACAGCGTTTTCGCCCGTCACGATCTTCACCGGGCTGCCGGTCTTTTCCGCCAGAAAACCGGCCATCGCCTTCGGCATGATGCGGACCGAAACCGTGGGCAGAGCACCCACCCGCACCGGGGGACCGGCGCGCGCCGCCTCCTGCGAAACCGAATCGACCGCCTGTCGCAACGCCGTCATCGTCGCGCCGGCGTGGCGCAGGAAAACCTCGCCGTAGCGGCTGATGCGAATGCCGCGACCTTCCCGGTCGAATAGCGAGACACCCAGAATCTCTTCCAGTTCGCGGATCGTTTTTGTCACCGCCGGCTGGCTGACATGCAGTATTTCGGCGGCGCGGATAACGCTTTTCTGCCGCGCAACCTCCACGAAGGTCTGCAGGTGGCGGAACTTGATACGCTGGTCGACCATCGCTCGTATAATCCAGTGGTTATGATTTTCATCGATAATGTCATTTTACTTAACCGGAACCCGCTTGCAATATCCCCGGCAGGAGGAGCCATCATGCATTTTCTGCGCTGCGGCGAGACCGTGATCCATTATCGCGTCAAGGGATTGGACAGCGGCAAGCCGGTCATCGCCTTCGTCAATTCGCTCGGTACGGATTTCCGCATCTGGGATGCGGTGATCGAGGTGCTTGGCGATGACTATGCCTACGTGCTGCACGACAAGCGTGGCCACGGGCTTTCCGATATCGGTCGCCCACCCTATTCGATCGACGACCATGCCGGTGACCTGATCGCGCTGCTCGATCATCTCGGTGTGAAAAGTGCCGTCATCTGGGGCCTGTCCGTTGGCGGCCTGATTGCCCAGGGGCTTTATGCCCGCCGGCCCGATCTCGTCCGCGCACTCGTGCTCAGCAATACCGCTCACAAGATCGGCACGGCCGACATGTGGAACGCCCGCATCGACAAAATCTCTGCCGATGGCCTCGGCTCGCTGGTCGATCCCGTCATGGAGCGCTGGTTCACGCCCGCCTTCCGCACGCCTGACAATGCCGCCTATGCCGGTGCACGCAACATGCTGTCGCAACAGCCGGAAGCCGGTTACAGCGGCACTTGCGCCGCCATCCGCGACGCGGATTTTACCGCGGCCGCCGGGCGCATTGCCGTGCCGACCCTTTGTATCGTGGGCGATCAGGACGGATCGACACCGCCGGAACTGGTAAAATCGCTGGCGGACCTCATTCCCGCAAGCCGCTTTGTAACAATCGCCGGCTGCGGCCACATTCCCTGCCTTGAACAGCCACTCGCCTACGCGCAGGCCGCGTGCATTTTTCTCAAGACCTTGCCGGAGCATTGACCGATGGCGGACCAGAACAACAAGAACGAACGTTTCGAACAGGGCATGAAGACCCGTCGCTCCGTGCTGGGAGATGCCCATGTTGACCGCGCCCAGACCGTGACGACGGGCTTCGACCAGCCTTTTCAGCAGCTCATTACCGAAGGCGCCTGGGGCACCGTCTGGTCCGGCAATCAATGGACGAAACGCGAGCGCTCGATGGTCACCATCGCCCTTCTTGCGGCGCTGGGCCAGGACGAAGAACTTGCCATGCATGTGCGCGCCACCGTCAATACCGGCGCAACCGAGGCGGATATTCGCGAGGCGCTGATGCACGTGGCGATCTATGCCGGCGTGCCTGCCGCCAATCATGCTTTCAAGATTGCCAAGCTTGCCCTGGCCAGCATGAAAGCCGATAGTTTCCTTGATAAAACTGGCGATGGGGAGGAGACGAAATGAGCAACCAGCCACCAGAAACCGGGCCTTTCTTCGCGCGCAACCGCGATATTCACCCGCTGGCCTATGCGCCCGGCTACAAGACCTCGATCCTGCGCTCGCCGCAACGCGCCCTGATATCTCTTGAGGGAACCAAGAGCGAGATCACCGGTCCCGTTTTTGGCCATGGCATGCTGAACCCGCTGGATAACGATCTCATCCTCAACTATGCCCGCCCCGGTGAAATGCCGGTCGGCCCGCGTATTCTCGTTCACGGCCGGGTGCTGGACGAGCGCGGTCGCGGCGTCGGCGGCGCGCTGGTGGAATTCTGGCAGGCCAATGCCGGCGGTCGCTACCGCCACAAGAAGGAAAGCTACCTCGCGGCCATCGATCCGAATTTCGGCGGCGTCGGCCGCACGATCACCGACGAGAACGGCTATTACTGGTTCAAGACCATCCAGCCAGGCGCCTATCCCTGGCCGAACGGCGTCAATGACTGGCGGCCGGCCCATATCCATTTCTCCATCTTCGGTCACGGTTTCGCGCAGCGCCTCATCACCCAGATGTATTTCGAAGGCGATCCGCTGATCTGGAAATGTCCGATCGTCAAAACCATTCCGGACGAGGATGCGATACGGAGACTGATCGCGCCACTGGACATGAATGCGACGCTGCCGATGGACATGCTCGCCTATAAGTTCGATATCGTGCTGCGCGGTCGCCGCTCCACCCTTTTCGAAAACCGCATGGAGGGCAACTGACCATGGTTCAGCCGCTCAACTATTTCAAGGAAACCGCCTCGCAGACGGCAGGGCCCTATGTGCATATCGGCTGCACACCCAATTTCGTCGGCATCGAAGGCGTGTTCGAGAAGGATCTCGGTTCCGGCCCGCTTTATAACGACAAGGCCCGCGGCGAGCGCATCAGCGTGCGCGGCACGGTCTATGACGGCGCCGGCATGCCGCTCAAGGATGCGCTGATCGAGATATGGCAGGCCGATACCGACGGCTATTACAACAGCCCGAGCGAAACGCGCGGCAAGGCCGACCCGAATTTCATCGGCTGGGGCCGCTCGCCCGGTGACATGGATACGGGCGAATTCGTCTTCGAAACCATCAAGCCCGGCTCGGTGCCGTTCCGCGACGGTCGGCCGATGGCGCCGCACATCACCTTCTGGATCGTCGCGCGTGGCATCAATATCGGCCTGCAGACCCGTATGTATTTCCCGGAAGAACAGGAGGCCAATGCCGCCGATCCCGTTCTCGCCCGCATCGAGCAGAAAAGCCGCATCGCCACGCTTGTCGCGAAAAAGGAAGAAGGCAACGTTTATCGTTTCGATATCCGTCTGCAGGGCGAAGGCGAAACCGTGTTTTTCGATATCTGACGCATATCGCGCAAAAGTGTGCAGCGGTTTTGCGACAACGATATGCGCAAAAGAAAGCGAGACGGACGATGAGCCTTTCCCCCTTCGAGCACCCTTTCCTCTCAGGCCTTTTCGGCGACAGCGAAATCGTCGAGCTGTTTTCGGCAAGGGCGGATATCGACGCCATGATCCGTTTCGAAGCGGCGCTGGCGGAGGCGGAGGCGGAGGCTGGCATCCTTGCGGATGAGGTGGCACAAGCGATTGTCTCAGGCCTGTCGGACTTTGCCGCCGACATCACCGCCCTTCGCCACGGCGTCGCAAAGGACGGCGTTGTGGTTCCCGAACTCATCCGGCAGATGCGGGCGGCGGTCGCCGGCAAGGCAGCGGACAAGGTGCATTTCGGCGCGACCAGCCAGGATGTCATCGATACCAGCCTGATGCTGCGGCTGAAAATGGCGGCGGAAATCATCGCCATGCGGCTCGGGCGTCTCGTCGATACGCTGGGAGATCTCGCCTCCCGCGACGGCCATAATCCGTTGACGGGCTATACCCGCATGCAGGCCGCGATCGGCATCACGGTCGCCGATCGGGCGGCAAGCTGGATTTCACCGCTGGAGCGCCATTTGCTGCGGCTCCAGAGCTTCGCGCAGACCGGTTTCGCCCTGCAATTCGGCGGCGCGGCCGGCACGCTCGAAAAGCTCGGTGACAATGCCGCAGCCGTGCGCATCGATCTGGCAAGGCGCCTCGGCCTTGCCGATCGGCCACAATGGCAAAGCCAGCGTGACGGCATCGCCGAATTTTCCGGTCTGCTTTCGCTGATCACGGGCACGCTCGGCAAATTCGGGCAGGACATCGCGCTGATGGCCGAACTCGGCACGGAAATCCGCCTCTCCGGAGGCGGCGGTTCCTCGGCCATGCCGCACAAACAAAACCCGGTCAATGCCGAAACGCTGGTGACGCTCGCGCGCTTCAATGCCGTGCACATATCGGCGTTGCACCAGTCGCTTGTGCACGAACAGGAAAGGTCCGGTGCGGGCTGGATGCTGGAATGGCTGTCGCTCCCACAAATGGTGACGGCAACGGGAGCCTCGCTGTTGATCGCCGAGCGGTTGGCGGGGCAGATAGACAGGTTGGGCGCAGGCGACAACGAGCCTCAGGACGATCGGCATCTTCCATAGACCAGGGCTTCAAGGGACTGCCAGACGGGCGGCCGGTGGCGACATGGTGACGTGCGGAAAGCGCTTGCGCTCCTTTGCATTAGCCATTGATAAAAAAGACTTTATCGGGAATTTCAAAAAACAAAAAAACAGCGGCGACGCCGCTTTTTAACCGGATATGGCGCTTGACACAAAAATGAACTAACTGGTACAAACATTAAGATTAACGAGACGCCGCCGACAAGGGTTCGAAGCCCGCAGCGGCAAAAATCGACAAATGGAGGGCTTTGGCGCCGCACGGTTCCAGAGCGATGCGGACAAGGCGCAAAGCCTGTCCGGACCCGAAGGGGTTGGGAGGAAGAATGTCTTACAGTCTCGATTTCTCAGCGGTCATAGACCGGCTGCCCGAGCTGCTTTTAGCCTGTCTGGCGACGATCGGCCTTGCCATTGCCGGCATGTCGCTTGCCACCGTCATCGGGGTTCTCGGGGTTGTCGCCCGACGCTCGCGTTTCAGGCTGCTGCGCGGCATCGTCATCGGCTTTGTGGAAGCCATCCGCAATACGCCGTTTCTGGTGCAGATATTCTTCATCTTCTTCGCCCTGCCGCAGATCGGCATCAAGCTCAATCCCACCGTCACCGCCATCATTGCGCTGGCCCTGAACGGTGGCGCCTACGCCATTGAAATCATTCGAGGCGGGGTCGATTCCATCCCCAAGGGCCAGGTGGAAGCGGGCCTCGCGCTCGGCCTGCACCGGGCGCAGATCTTCCGCCATATCATCCTGAAGCCGGCGTTGCGCGCGGTCTATCCGTCACTCACCAGCCAGTTCATCATGCTGACGCTGACGACGTCGGTCTGCACTTCGATCGCCGCTTACGAGCTGACTTCGGTCGCGCAGAAGATCGAGGCGGATACGTTCCGGTCCTTCGAGGTCTATTTCTCGATCACGCTGCTTTATCTCGTCATTTCCTCGCTGATGATGGCCGTCTTCTCGCTCATCTCCCGCCTTTCCTTCAGCTATCCGGTCAAGTGAGGAGAAAAGACAATGGCATCCATCGGTCCCAACGAACTCTTCTTCCTGCTGCAGGGTCTGAAATGGACCCTTGCGCTGACCATCATCGGCTTTATCGGCGGCGGCATTTTCGGCCTTTGCGTGGCGCTCGCCCGCGTTGCGGACAGCCCGGCAATCCAGCGGGCAAGCACGGCCTACATCGCCATCTTCCAGGGCACGCCGCTCCTGATGCAGCTTTTCGTCGTTTATTACGGCGTGGCGCTCGCCGGCCTCAATGTCGATGCCTGGATCGCCGTTGCCATCGCCTTCACGCTGCATGCCAGCGCCTTTCTGGGTGAAATCTGGCGCGGCGGCATCCAGGCTGTGCCGAAGGGCCAGACGGAAGCGGCCAATGCGCTCGGCCTGCATTACGTCTCACGCATGAAGGATGTGATCCTGCCGCAGGCGCTCAAGATCTCACTGCCGGCCACCATCGGTTTCCTCGTGCAGCTCATCAAGGGCACCTCGCTTGCGGCGATCGTGGGTTTCGTCGAGCTCTCCCGCGCCGGACAGATCGTCTCCAACCAGACGTTCCGCCCGCTCACCGTCTTCGCCCTCGTCGGCATCATCTATTTCCTGATCTGCTGGCCGCTCTCCCTGTGGGGCGCCGGCGTCGAAAAGCGGCTGCAGGCCGCGTCCCGTTAAACGTCAAAACCATCTCATCAGCTTTGTAAGGAGGAGCAAAAGATGAAAACCACCAGCATGAAATTCTCGCGTCGCGCCCTGCTCGCGCTCGCCGCGGCAACGGTTGCGCTGCCTTTCGTGACACCGGGCGATGCTTTCGCCGGGACCGTTGAAGAGGCAAAGGCCAAGGGCAAGGTCGTCATCGGCATTCAGGGTGACAATTCGCCCTGGGGCTTCGTGAATTCCAGCGGCGTGCAGGATGGTCTCGATGCCGATATCGGCAAGGCCTTCGCGGACTATCTCGGCGTCAAGGCCGAGTTTGTGCCGCTCGCCGTCGCAAACCGCATCCCGGCGCTGCTGACCGGCAAGGTCGACGTGCTCTTCGCCACCATGGCCATGACCGCCGAGCGCGCCAAGAGCATCCAGTATTCGAAGCCCTATGTCGGCAACGTGTTTTCCGTCTATGCCCCCAAGGACAAGAAGATCGCCGGTTACGATGATCTGACCGGCATCAATGTCGGCGTGCCGAAGTCGAGCGCCATGGACACGGCGATTACTGCCGGTGCCGGCTCCAAAGCCAATATCCTGCGCTTCGATGACGACGCCGCCAATATTCAGGCGCTGATATCGGGCCAGGTCGAAGCCGTGGGCGGCAACATGTTCTACGGCGACCGGCTGAACAAGGCCGCCGAGGGCAAGTACGAATCAAAGTTCGAACTGACGACCATGTATAACGGCGCCGGCACCCGCCCGGGCGAGAAGGACTGGAACGAAACCATCAACGCCTTCCTCGACAAGATCAAGTCGGATGGTCAGCTCGCCAAGATTTACGACAAATGGATGAAGCGCGAAGTGCCGGCCTTCCCGGACAGCCTTCCCGACATCCCCTTCACCGTGAAGTAATCTGGAGGTTTCCATGCCGCAATCCGCCGCCGCACAGGTTCCGCTTATCGCCCTTGAAGGGGTCGGAAAGTGGTATGGAGCCTACCACGCGCTTAAAAATGTCAACATGACGGTTCGCAAGGGCGAGAAGATCGTTCTTTGCGGCCCGTCCGGTTCGGGCAAATCCACCCTCATTCGCTGCATCAACCATCTGGAGGAGATCCAGGAGGGCAAGATTACAGTAGAGGGAACCATGCTTTCGGATTCCAGCCGCGCCATCGATGCGGTTCGGCGCGAAGTGGGCATGGTGTTCCAGAGCTTCAATCTCTTCCCGCACAAGACCATCATGGAAAACTGCACGCTGGCGCCCATGCGGGTGAAAGGCCTGTCGAAGGCCGATGCGGAGGCGACGGCACGCAAATATCTGGAGCGCGTGCGCATTCTCAACCAGGCCGACAAGTACCCCGCCCAGCTTTCCGGCGGCCAGCAGCAGCGCGCGGCGATTGCGCGGGCGCTGTGTATGGAACCGAAGGCGATGCTGTTCGACGAACCGACCTCGGCCCTCGATCCGGAAATGGTGAAGGAAGTGCTCGACACCATGATCGGTCTTGCCCGCGACGGCATGACGATGATCTGCGTCACGCATGAAATGGGTTTCGCCCGGCAGGTGGCCGACCGCGTGGTCTTCATGTCGGAAGGCGAGATCATCGAGGAAGGCCCCCCGGAGGAATTCTTCCGCGATCCCAAGCACCAGCGTACCCGCACGTTCCTTGGCGAAATTCTCGCCCATCATTGAGGTTCGCGCTCCGCGGGGAACTCTTGGCGACCTCCCGCGCAGAGACAGCGTCATCCCCGGGACAGGCCCGGGGATCCATGGAGCCAGCGGATGACAGATCCCCGGGATCAGGCCCGAGGATGACGACGGCGAGGTTTCAACACCTCGCCAGCAACCCGAAGGCAGGCGATGCCCGCCGCCGAACAGATGAACGACCCGAGATCATGACAGACAAAACCGCATTCAAGGTCGGCCTGATAGGCGCCGATATCCAGCTATCCAAGTCACCCGCGCTGCATATGCGCGAGGGAGCAGCCCATGGTCTCGACTATTCTTATGAGCTGGTGGATGTCTCCGCCCGCAAATTGCCCTTAAGCGCCCTTCCCGATCTGCTCGATGAGCTGGAGGCGCGCGGTTTTGCCGGCACCAATATCACCCATCCGTTCAAACAGGCCGTCATCGCGCATCTGCACGAACTTTCTGATGACGCCCGCATGCTTGGAGCGGTCAATACCGTCGTCTTCCGCGACGGCCGCCGCATTGGCCATAACACGGACTGGTACGGCTTTTACGAAAGCTTCGTGCGCGGCCTGCCGGATGCAAAGCGTGATCGGGCGCTGCTGGTCGGCGCAGGCGGCGCCGGCGTGGCTGTCGCCCATGCCGCCCTGAAGCTCGATATTATGAGACTCGATATTTTCGATCGCGATTTGCCCCGGGCCGAGCGCCTGGCGAGCGAACTCAACGACCGCTTCGGAGAAGGGCGCGCCTTTGCCGTTGGCGACCCGGCCGCTTCCCTGCCCTTTGCCGATGGCCTGATCCACGCCACGCCAATGGGCATGCCCGCCCATCCCGGCATGCCGGTTTCGGCCGCCCTGATCGAACAACGACACTGGGTGGCCGATATCGTCTACATGCCGCTCGTGACCGAGTTGCTGGCAACGGCGGCGAAAAAGGGCTGTCGCACCCTGCCCGGCGGCGGCATGACGGTGTTTCAGGCCGTTGGCGCATTCCGCCTCTTCTGCGGCCGCGAGCCGGACGCTGCGCGCATGACCGCACATTTCACCGAGCTGTGCATGGCGGAGGGGGTGGCATGAGTCTTTTCACCATCCTCAACGGCCCGAACCTCAACCTGCTCGGCCAGCGCCAGCCGGAAATCTACGGCTATGAAACGCTCGCTGACATCGAGTCCCGTTGCCGCGGGATCGCAGAAACCGCCGGCCACGAACTGTTTTTTGCCCAGAGCAACCGGGAATATGAGCTGATCGACTGGGTTCACGAAGCCCGCGGCAAATCCGCAGGCATCGTCATCAACCCCGGCGCCTTTACCCATACGTCGGTGGCCATCCTCGATGCGCTCAATGCCTTTGAGGGGCCGGTGATCGAGGTCCACATTTCCAACATCCACAAGCGCGAGGTCTTCCGGCACCACTCCTATGTCTCGACCCGCGCGGAAGGCGTGATCGCCGGCCTCGGCATCGAAGGTTATGACGTGGCGCTGCGCCACCTCATTGGCCGTCTTTCGCGCTCGTCGTGATATGGGCGGGCGTCAGCACATAACGCAGCACCATGTCGCTGACATGCCGCGACAATGTTTCCTGTCCCGCATCGGTGAACAGGCTGTCGCCGAAGATGAACGAGAACGTCGTGACATTCGAGACGTTGAAAAAGGACAGCGCGCTGATCTGCCAGTGCAATTCCAGCGCATCGATGCCCTCGCGGAAGACGCCGCTCTGCTGGCCTCGCAGCAGCACGCTTTCCAGCGCATCGATGGCCGGACGGTTGAGCTGGCGGATCGTTTCGGAGGACTGCATGTGCCGGCCGTGATGGATGTTCTCGATCATCACCATGCGAATGAAAGCGGGATTGCGCCGGTGGTGATCGAAGGTGAACCGACAGAGCTTGTCGAGCGCCGCAGCCGGTTCCAGATCATCGAGCTCCAGATCGCTCTCGCCGCCGCGCACCTTGGCATAAGCCTCCTCCAGAACGCGCTGGTAAAGGCTCTCCTTGTCGGTGAAATAATAATAGATCATGCGCTTGGACGTGCGCGTGCGCGCCGCTATTTCATCGATGCGGGCGCCGGAGAGGCCATTTTGCGAAAACTCTTCCATGGCCACCGAAAGAATGTCGCGGCGAACTCCTTCCGGATCACGCTTCGCCTGCCGGCTTTCTCGGGTCGCGTTCAAAGTCGCAGTTTTGGTCATCATCCATTCCATCGGTGGGGCGGCGGCCTGCGGTCACGCCCTGCTTATTAACCAATCAGTACATAAGGCTGAAAAGGAAGGCAATATGGCGAGCTATGACACAGCAGGACACGGCATGCCAATGCGCACATCCATTGCAACCGTATCGATCAGTGGCGAATTCCCCGAAAAGCTGGCGGCGATCGCCAAGGCCGGCTTTTCCGGCGTGGAGATTTTCGAAAACGATTTCCTGACCTATGACGCCTCCCCGCGCGAGGTAAAGGCACTGGCTGCCGACCACGGACTTGATATCACCCTGTTTCAGCCGTTCCGCGACTTCGAGGGCATGCCGGAGCCGCACCGCGCCCGCGCCTTCGAGAGAGCGCAGCGGAAATTCGACATCATGGGCGAACTCGGCACAGATCTGATGCTGATCTGCTCAAATGTCTCGCCGGTCTCGCTCGGCGGCATAGACCGCGCCGCCGCCGACTTCCATCAGCTGGGCGAACTCGCCGCAAAACATGGCGTGCGCGTGGGTTACGAGGCGTTGGCCTGGGGCCGTCACATCAGCGATCACCGCGATGCCTGGGAAGTGGTGCGCCGTGCCGACCACGCCAATGTCGGCATCATTCTCGACAGTTTCCACACGCTGTCGCGCAAGATCGATCCCAATTCCATCCGTTCCATTCCCGGCGACAAGATTTTCATCGTCCAGCTGGCCGATGCGCCGCTGATCGACATGGACCTGCTCTACTGGAGCCGCCATTTCCGCAACATGCCGGGAGAAGGCGATCTGCCTGTCGTGGATTTCATGCGCGCCGTGGCTGCAACCGGTTATAGCGGCCCGCTGTCGCTCGAAATCTTCAATGACCAGTTCCGCGGCGGCTCGGCCCGGCTGCTCGCCGAGGACGGCCACCGCTCGCTCGTCAACCTGATGGATCAGGTGCGCCGTCTTGAGCCGGATATCCGAATCGACGTGCCCGCCATGCCGGACCGGGTTGAGACGCGGGGCGTGGAGTTCGTGGAATTCACCACGGCGCCGGAAGAAAAGATCAATCTGGAGGCGCTGCTCGCCACGCTCGGTTTCGAGAAAACCGCACATCACCGCAATCGCGATGTCGACCTCTACACCCAGGGCGATATCCGCATCGTCATCAATACCAGTGATGGCGGCGACAGTTTCGCCGGGGCGTCCTATTCCATCCACGGCACCAATGCGTATGCATTCGGCCTCAAGGTCGATGACGCCAAAGCGGCGCTGGCGCGTGCTGAAGCGCTGGGTGCGCCCACCTTCGCCGAGCCGCGCAAGACGGGCGAAGTCGCCGTCCCGGCCATTCAGGGCGTGGGCAACGGTGTCATTTATTTCCTCGACGATTCGCCGGCGCTTGCTTCCATCTGGGACAATGAGTTTGCGACAGTCGGCGACAATAAACCAGCTGGCGATGCCGGGCTTAAGAGGATCGATCATCTTGCGCAAACAACGCATTACGATGAAATGCTGACGTGGCTTCTGTTCTACACCTCGCTGTTTTCTACCCGCCGCACACCGATGATCGATGTGGTCGATCCGGGCGGGCTGGTGCGCAGCCAGGCGATTGAAAGCGTACCCTCACCGCATTTCCGCCTGACCATGAACGGCGCCGACAATCGCAAGACCTTCGCGGGCAAATTCCTCGCTGAAGGTTTCGGCACCAGCATCCAGCACATCGCCTTCGCCACCGACGATATTTTCGCGACGGCCAGGGCGATGCAGGCGCGCGGTTTTCAGGCCCTGCCGATCTCGCGCAATTATTACGACGATCTGGAGGCCCGTTTCGGTCTGGAGCCGGAATTTTCCGATGCGCTGCGAGCGGCGAGCATCCTTTATGACCGCGACGACAATGGCGAATATTTCCAGATCTACAGCCGCACCTTCGGCGAAGGTTTCTTCTTCGAAATCATCGAAAGGCGCGGGGCTTACGGCGGTTATGGTGCCATGAACGCCCCCTTCCGCATTGCCGCGCAACGACGCCTTGCGCCGCCGGTTGGCATGCCGAAGGAATAGGTCTCGGCAGCGAAATCCGAACAGGCTGCAGCCGGCAGGAATGCCGCTACGGCCTGTTCTCATTTATTCCAATGTCGTTATCTCGTAATCGCGTGGAATGGCGGAGGTCGCCATAAACCACTCCGACGCCCGCGTCCGCTGCTGATGAAAATCGAAGGCGGCACGATCGGCAAAAAGCTCCTCAACCCGCCAGATCAGGGGATCGTCTGTCTCGGATACCTCGAAGGAAATGCAGCCGGGTTCCTCTCTCGTCAGGCGAAGATGTTCAGGAAGGTGGCGCCGGACCAGATCGACATCATGCTTGGACAAGCATCGTAGAAAACCCCTCAGCCTGACTGCGCCCGCCCTATTGTTCATGCACGGTATTCCCCATTCCTCTTCGTTCTTCTCAGCGTTTTTAGTGGCGCTACAGGCGGAATACACGCCTCTTTGCGAAGCATTGTGCAGGAACACGCGCTCAAAATCGGTGCATATGCGTATTTGTAGAGCAGTACACAAAAATTGTTCAACACTATGGACATGATTGTTCTGTTTTGTTAGCTTTTTCCATAAAACAAGGGCGGGGGAGAATAAGGTTTCATGCGCATTGTCGAATTGGCATCCGGCGTTTCGCGTCGGGTGGTTGCCATGGATGTAACCGGCACGGGTGCGGCGGCACTGCGGCTCTTAATGCGGGGCATCGATTGTCGCGCGGCTCCCTGTGAAAAAGCATCCTGAAGATGCGATCTCACCCGACATTTTCGACATTCCCGCCCGCCGTTGCGCGTAGCTCGCCTGCCCATCGCCCTTTTCCTTTTCCAGACCACCGCGCCGCTTCACCGGCGCAGGCCACGCCGGAGACACTGACATGACTGCCGCAAACGCAAACGCCCTGCTGTCCGTCGAAGGCCTGAGCGTCGAGTTTGGCAACAGCCGCGTCGTGGACGATATTTCCTTTCGCGTCGAGCCCGGCCGCACGGTGGCGATCGTCGGCGAATCCGGATCGGGAAAATCGGTCACGTCGCTCTCCACCATGCGCCTTGCGGACATGATGGGCGCGACCTATCCGACAGGCAAAATCCTGTTTGAAGGCAGGGACTTGCTGAAGGCCTCTCAGAAAGAGATGCGCTCGATCCGCGGCAAGGAGATCGCCATGATCTTCCAGGAGCCGATTACCTCGCTCAACCCCGTCTTCACCATCGGCGACCAGATCTGCGAAGTGCTTGTGCTGCATGAGAAGATGGGTAAGCAGGCAGCGATGGCAGAAGCACAGAAGCTTCTCGAAATGGTACGCCTGCCCGATGCAGCCGAGCTTCTGAAGCGATACCCGCACCAGCTTTCCGGCGGCATGCGCCAGCGTGTGATGATTGCCATGGCGCTCGCCTGTCGCCCGAAGCTTCTCATTGCCGACGAACCGACGACGGCGCTCGACGTGACCATTCAGGCGCAGATCCTCAACATCATGCGCGACCTGCAAAAGAAGCTCGGCATGGGCATGGTCTTCATCACCCATGACATGGGCGTGGTGGCGGAAATGGCCGATGACGTCGTCGTCATGTGGAAGGGCAAGAAGGTCGAGGAAGGTCCGGTCAAGGATATCTTCGCCAATCCGCAGCACCCTTACACGCGCGCCCTGCTTTCCGCCGTTCCGCGCCTTGGCAGCATGGAAGGTGAAGCCTTTCCGAAGCGCCTGCCGCTCACCGTGCTGCAGGATGGCCAGCCGGTCGTGATCGGTGAAGAGCGCGTGCAAAATACCGCGAAATACGACCAGAAACCGCTTCTGTCGGTCAAGGACCTGTTCGTGCGCTTCGATATCCGCAAGAACCTGTTCGGCAAGGCAACGCACCGGTGCAGCGCCGTGCAGAAGGTCAGTTTCGATATTCATGCCGGCGAAACGCTGGCGCTGGTGGGAGAATCCGGCTCTGGCAAATCCACCATCGGCCGCACCATCCAGCAGTTGCAGTCGGCCATCTCGGGCGAAATAACCTTCAACGGCCGCAGCTTTGCACAGATGTCGGCGGCGGAACGCTTCCGCATGCGTCAGGAAGTGCAATATATCTTCCAGGACCCCTTTGCCTCGCTCGATCCACGCAAGACGGTTGGTTTTTCGATTGCCGAGCCGATCAACACCCATGGTTTGATCAATGATCAGAAAGCCGTAAAGCGGCGGGTGGATGAATTGCTGGAGCGTGTGGGCCTCTCCTCCGAGCACGCCGCGCGATATCCGCACGAGTTTTCCGGTGGCCAGCGCCAGCGTGTCTGCATTGCCCGCGCGCTTGCCTCCGATCCGAAGCTCATCATTGCAGACGAGGCGCTGTCGGCGCTCGATGTCTCCATTCAGGCGCAGATCATCAATCTGTTCATGGATTTGCAGGCAGAGCGCGGGCTCGCCTATCTCTTCATCAGCCATGACATGGCTGTCGTGGAAAAGATGAGCCATCGCGTCGCCGTGCTTTATCTCGGCCAGATCATGGAAATGGGCAGCCGCCGGCAGGTCTTCGAAACCCCCACGCATGATTACACCCGGCGCCTGCTGTCGGCCGTGCCGGTCGCCGATCCGACCATCGAGCGCCGCATTGCCATGATCGAGGGCGAAATTCCCAATCCCGTGCGCCGTGTCGGCGATGAGCCGGCCATTCTCGCCCATGAGGAAATCAATCCGGGCCACTTCATCGCGAAGAGCGCCTGAATAACAACCAGAACCACAACCATCTGAAGAGGAACAGGTAGATGACAATAATCAAGAAGGGGATGACGACAACGTTCGTCGCGCTTGCCATGGCCGCAACGGCCTTGACCGCCGCACCGGCTCTTGCCGCCGGCAAGATGACCATTTCCAGCCCGCAGGATCCGGGCAGCTGGGATCCGATCGACACCTTCCTCGTTCAATGGGCCGCTGTCGCCACCAACATCTTCGATGGCCTGACCTATCGCGGCCCGGACCTGAAGGTTGTGCCCGGCCTCGCCGAATCCTGGGAAGAGCTGGATGAGGGCAAGCGCATCCGCTTCAAGCTGCGCCAGAACGTCAAGTTCCACAATGGCGAGCCCTTCAACGCCGCCGCCGTCAAGTTCACCTTCGAGCGCCTTCTTGGCGAACAGGGTGCCAAGGGCCCGCAGCGCTCCAACTATGTCGCCATCGAAAGCGTCGATGTCATCGACGACTACACCGTCGACATGAAGCTGAAGGCGCCGGATCCGGTTCTGCTCACCAAGCTTGCCGGTTATGGCGGCATGATCGTGCCGCCGAAATATATCCAGGAAAAGGGTGAGGACAACTTTAACCTCAACCCTATCGGCACCGGCGCGTTCAAATTCGTATCCTATGCACCGAAGACCAACATCAAGCTTGAAGCCAACCCGGATTACTGGGGCGGCGCACCGAAGCTTTCCGAACTGGAATACCGCTTCATTTCAGAGCCGGCGACCGCCGTTGCCGAATTGCAGGCAGGCCGCGTCGATCTCGTCATTCCGCCCACCATCCCGATCGGCATGATCCCGGTCATCGAGGGCGATTCCAAGCTTCAGATCGTCAGCGTCCCCGGTCCGACCGTCGATGCGCTGCGTTTCAACACCCGTGACGGCATCACCGCCGATCCGAAGGTCCGCAAGGCCATCATCATGGCCGTCGACCGCGGCACGATCGTCAAGTCGATCCTTGCCGGCCAGGCATCGGAAATCGCAAGCTTCCAGAGCGCGCTGTCCTTCGGTTACGACCCGGAACTGAAGCCGCTGCCCTACGATCCTGAAGGCGCCAAGAAGCTTCTCGCGGAAGCCGGCGTCAAGCCGGGTGCGGCGCTGCAGATCGACATCCGCGGCAACGACGCGACGATGAACGAAGTGGCGCAGGTCATTTCCAGCTACCTCTCCATGGTTGGCATCACCGCCACCATCAAGCCCTATGAAACCAACGTTCTCTTGAACGACATCATTCCGCAGGGCAAGACCGGCGCGATGTTCCAGCAGAAATGGGGCGGCTGGACCTTCGATTACGATAACACCGCCTATTCCATGTATCACTCGGGTGAAAAATGGAACCCCTATGACAAGGACGAAAAGCTGGACAAGCTCCTGGAATCCCAGCGTCCGCTGACGGACCGCGCCGAGCGCGAAAAGATTCTCAAGGAAATCGGCAGCTACACCGCCGAACGCGCGCTGGAAATCCCGCTCTACAACACCAATGCCATTTACGGCATCAACAAGCGGGTCAAGGGTTTTGTCGCACCGCCTGACAATCGCCTGAAACTGACCGACGTTACCGTCGAATAATCAGGCTGGTTTCTGATCAACACACCTTGCCCGCCGCAATGCGGGCAAGGCCGGGTCTCTCTTCAAGGTAAAAAACGTGGCCGGTTTCCTCATCAAGCGATTGCTGCAGGCGATTTTTGTCGTCATCGCCATCACCCTTCTCGTTTCTTTCGCCATCCGCCTGACGGGTGACCCCGCCGTCACCATGTTCCAGGGCGGCGGCAGCATGACGGAAGATGATCTGGCGCGCATCCGTGCGGCGCTCGGCACCGACCGGCCGTTCTTCGTGCAATATTTCAGCTTCCTCAAGGGCCTGGTGACGCTCGATTTCGGCCGCAGCTTCACCGGCAGCACGCCGGTCTCGCGCCTGATCGCCGATGCCCTGCCCGCCACGCTGCTCTTGGCCTTCATCTCCATGGCGGTGTCGATTGCGCTGTCCATCCCGCTCGGCATCAAGGCCGCAACATCGCGCGGGAAGACGGCCGATCAGGTGATCCGCATCTTCTCGCTTATCGGCCTTTCCTTCCCGAACTTCTGGCTGGCCACCATGCTGGTGCTGCTGTTCTCCATCACGCTTGGCTGGCTGCCGCCAAGCGGCATGGGCGGTTTTGCGAGCTACATCATGCCCGCGGTCACCATGGGTGTGATCCTTACTGCCACCAATGTACGCCTTGTGCGCACGGCAATGCTGGATACGCTGCGCTCTCAATACGTCATGGTGGCGCGCGCCAAGGGGCTCAGTGAAAGCAAGGTTCTCTACAAACATGCGCTGCGCAACTGCGCCATTCCGCTCATCACCTATTTCGGCCTGCAATTTGGCGGGCTGCTGGGCGGTATCGTCGTTATCGAGCGCGTCTTCAACTGGCCAGGCCTCGGCACGCTCGCCTTCGACGCGGTCGGCGCGCGCGATTATCCCGTGCTTCAGGCCGTCATCACCGTGCTGTCGCTGATGATCGTCGGCATCAACCTTCTGGTCGATATCGCCTATGGGCTTGTCGATCCGCGCATCCGCACGGAGTAACTGACGATGGCTGCCAAAACCTCGCGTCTCGCGCGCTTCACCAATCTCGAATTCGTCCTCGGCGCGTCGCTGACGACGATCATCTGCCTTGCCGTCATCTTTTCCGACGTGCTGTTTCCGGGCGGAGCTGACAAGATCGACCTGATGGCGCGCCTTGCCAAACCCTTCGCCAATGCCGCCCATCCCCTCGGCACCGATCCGCTCGGGCGTGATGTGCTCGCCCGCGTCGTCGCCGGCGGCAAGATTTCGCTGCTGGTCGGTTTCACCTCGGTCATCGGCGCGGTCATCTTCGGCGTCGCCGTTGGGCTTGTCGCCGGTTACTATCGCGGCTTCTGGGATATGCTGGTCATGCGCTTTGCCGATATCCAGCTCGCCATGCCCTTCATCCTGCTCGCCATCACCTTCATCGCCATTGTCGGCGGCAGTCTCACCAACACCATCATCCTGCTGATTGTCTCGCAATGGGTGCAATATGCCCGTCTCGTGCGCGGCTCGGTGCTGACACTCAGGGAGCGGGAATTCATTCTTTCCGCCCGCGCCATCGGCGTGAAAGACTGGCGCATCATCCTACAGCACCTGCTGCCGAACCTCATCGGCCCTGTCATCGTGCTGATGACGCTCAACGTCGCCAACAACATCCTGCTGGAAAGCAGCCTCACCTTCCTCGGTCTCGGCGTTGATCCGACAATTCCGAGCTGGGGCGGCATGCTGGCGGATGGGCGTACCTATCTGCAGACGGCATGGTGGGTTAGCGTCTTTCCCGGCCTTGCGATTCTTCTGACCGTGCTTGGCCTCAACCTTCTCGGCGACTGGCTGCGCGACAGCCTCGACCCAACAGGCAGAACCTCGAGGTAACCGTGATGAGCCAGATTTTCGACAAGACCTTTGAACGCACGCTGGACGCGCTTGTCGCCAAAGCCGAGCCCGGCCAGTCCTTCGAGGCATGGACCTTCGATGACGCCAAAAGCCGCCGCGAGACTGAGGAGAGGCTGAAGAAAAAAGGCATCTGCGCCCGCATCCGCAGCGCCTACAAGCCGCTTCTCTTCACCTTTCTGGAAGAGATCAATCTGGATGGCGTCGACGCCATCGAAGTGCGTTACCCGGTGCACGAAAACGCCCCCGCCAACCGTTTCCGGCTGGAGGCCTATCCGCTGGCGGCGCTGGTGGGCGATGCGAAGCTGGATTTCATCGCCCGCGAGGACGACAGTTTCCATTATGAGGTGACGCTGAGCCGCCGTGGCAAGACGGAAACTCTGAAGGTTCTGGCTCCGAACCGGGTTCATACCGATATCGTCGGCGAAACCAATGTCTCGCCAACCGGCTGGTTCCGGCTTGCCGGTGATGCCTCGGGCGAGCGACTGGAGACGGATTACGAACAGCTTTTTGAAGCGGCAATCAGTGCCGTCGCCCAACCACGGCTGGGGCGATGAAGAGCCCTATTTCGAGGAACTGAACATCCGTGTTACCCATCCGGCAGAAGATCTGCCTCTTTCCGTTGGTGATGAGGTCGTCAGCCTGCGCGAAGCGCTGCACGAGGATTTCTATTTCTCGCTGCTGGAGTTCTTTCAGAAAAAATCCGGCCGCCCGCTGGGTGACCGTGGCCTCAAGCCCGGCCAGATCGTACCGGAAATCGTCAAAAGCGAAGGCGAGATCACCCTTCACATCGAGACCCGCCCGCTCACAACCGCCTTCCTCGATGGCGGCGAGCAACCGATCGATGAGGCGCGCGAACCGGTTGCGGCAGGCCAGCTCGCAGGGCTGCTTGAGGAAATCGGCGGCGAGCCATTCCAGGCGCGCTCCCGCTCCGGCCGCGTCCTTTCCGCCCGTTATGTCGCCGGCAGCGATGCCGCGGTGATGATCAGCGGCGGCCAGCACCCCAACGAGACGACGGGCATCGTCGGCGCCATCCGCGCGCCGCCCGCAAACTCGCTGATCGCAAGGGCGCGCATTTCACCATCTCGCCGCTCGAAAATCCTGACGGTTACGCCCTGCATCAGCGTCTGCGCGTCGATAATCCGCGCCACATGCATCATGCGGCGCGGTACACCGCCCTTGGCGATGACCTCGAATATCGCACGCCGGAAAATTCGGCTGCGCATCTGAACGAGAAGGAAATCCGTTTCAAGGCGCAGGAAATGAGCGGCGCCAGCCTGCATGTGAACCTGCACGGGTATCCTTCACATGAGTGGACCCGGCCTCTGTCCGGTTATGTGCCGCGCAATTTCGCCATGTGGACGCTGCCGAAGGGTTTCTTCCTCATCATCCGCCACCATGCGGACTGGGAAAGCCGAGCGGAAGCCCTGCTGGACAAGGTAACCCGCCATCTCGGCGCCATTCCCGGCCTGCTCGACTACAATAACCGCCAGATCGCGCTTTATGAAATCCACGCCGGCGAAACCGGTTTCCGCATCATCAACGGCTTTCCGTGCCTGTCGTCCATCGATGACCGCCACACCGTGCCGATGACGCTGATCACCGAATATCCCGACGAAACCATCTATGGCACGGATTTCATCACTGGCCACACCGCACAAATGGAAACGGTGTTGTCCGCCTACGATGCCTGGCAGGAAATCCTGTCGCCGCAAGTGGCCTGATACGGCAACCGCCCCGGGCGGGCGGTTCACTTCCCCGGCGTTGTCGCAGCCAGTTTCTGATCGCGCTGTTTTTGCAGCAGCTTCTTGCCCTTGCTGAGAATATGCAGGTTGGCGGCATCAAGCTTGTTATATCCCGCCTGGATAATATCGAGATCGGCCACATGGCCGATGGCGGCCAGCTTGTACATCACGTCGCCAACGGCCACGTCGATGGTCGGTGCAGGTGATGACACGGCGTCCTTGACGGCCGCTTCCACATCCTCCATCGCACCACCCATGGCATGATAAAGCGTCAGCGCCTTGCGCAGAAATGCTTCACGACGCTCGATCCGGTTGTTGAGCCTGTTTTCTCCAACGCGATTGCGCATCAGCTCAACAGCTTTATTCTGATATTCGCCCATCAAGACACCAAATAACGTTCTAAATATGCTTGGGGAGACTACGAAAAATCCCCTTAGAACTGGTTAAAGCTCTGGTTGCGGGACGGCCGGTCGCGCGGTTGCAGGCGACATTTGCCCCGAACTGTTAGACCGCGAAGACCAAGGCCGATGCGGAGCTGAAAAAGGGGCAGGCGCCGGGCTGATTTCCCGATCCGATATGGGCAACGCGTCAAAGACGCGGTATTGATAACCGTCAGGTTATTTATTACCCCCCTTATTTCATTTTACTTTGATATTCTTAATCATCAATCTGGCAGCCTGGACCGGTGGATGGGAGCCACAGGCGAATTTGGAGGAAACCATGAAATTTCGGATCACCGTGGCGATAGCGGCCATCTGTTTCAGCTCTGCCGCTTATGCAGAAACGATCAAGGTGGGCGTTGTCGGCCCGTTCTCCGGCCCGTTTGCGCTGCAGGGCAAGAACTTCAAGGCCGGCATCGATGCCTGGTTTGCCCTTCACGGTAACAAGGTCGGCAATGACACGGTGGAGGTCGTCTATCGCGATGTGCCGCAGGCCGATCCGGCGCAATCCAAGGCACTGGCGCAGGAGCTGGTGGTGAAGGAAGGCGTGCAATATCTTGCCGGCTTCTATTTTACCCCTGACGCCATGGCCGTCACACCCCTGCTGAAGCAGGGCAACGTGCCGATGGTGGTCATGAATGCCGCCACCTCGGCCATCGTGACCAAGAGCCCCTATGTGGTGCGCACGTCGTTCACCACCTGGCAGACTTCCACCCCCATCGCCAAGGTGGCCTTTGACGGCGGCGTGAAGAAGGTCATCTCACTGGTCAGCGATTATGGCCCGGGCGTCGATGCCGAAAATGCTTTCAAGGCGGCCTTCACCGCTGCCGGCGGCGAAGTGGTTGAAACCATCCGCATGCCGCTTTCCACCAATGATTTCAGTCCCATCATGCAACGTGTGAAGGATTCCGGCGCACAGGGTGTTTTCGCCTTCCTGCCATCGGGCCCGACCACGCTCGGTTTCGTCAAGGCCTTCAACGACAACGGCCTGAAATCCGCAGGCGTCAAGCTCTTCGCGCCGGGTGATCTGACGCAGGAATCCGATCTGCCGGCGCTCGGGGAAGCCGCACTCGGCATGCAGACGACCTTCCATTATGCCATCTCGCATGATTCACCCGAGAACAAGACCTTCGTGGAAGCCGCAACCAAGGCAATCGGCAATCCGAAAGAACTCTCCTTCCCTTCCGTCGGCGCCTTTGACGGCATGTATGTCATCAGCAAGATGATCGAGGCCACTGGCGGCAAGCAGGATGCGGAAAAGGCGGTTGAGGCAGTCAAGGGCCTTTCCTGGACAAGCCCGCGCGGCCCGGTCAGCATCGACCCGGAAAGCCGCCACATCACGCAGAACATCTATCTGCGCGAAGTAGCCAAGGCCGATGACGGCAGCTATTACAACAAGGAAGTCCAGACCTTCGAAAAACAGGGCGATCCGGGTCTCGCCGCCGCGAAGTAACGGCCAGACAGGACAATATTGCCGGGCCGCCAGTGGCGGCCCGTTTCCGGCCCGGACGGGCATTGCAGCACCGGGAGGAGTTTCTTCATCATGCAGACGGTCTTCAGCATCCTCATCGATGCGCTTGCCTATGGCATGGTCCTGTTCATCATCTCCATCGGCCTTTCGGTCACCATGGGGCTGATGCGTGTGGTCAATCTGGCGCACGGCGCTTTCGCCATGATCGGCGGTTATCTCGCCTCCTATGCCGCCCACGGACTGGGTCTCGGTTATGCGGCTGCGATCCTCGTCGCCATCGTCGGCACCATCGTCATCGCCATACCGCTGGAACGTTTCCTTTATCGCCGCATCTATGGCGCGCCGGAACTGACACAGGTGCTGATGACCATCGGCATCACCTTCTGCATCATTGGCATCGCGAACTTCGTTTTCGGCCCGACGCTGAAGACCATTCCGCTGCCGCAGCAGCTGGCCGGCCCCACCGATCTTGGCTTCCGCACCATCGCCACCCGCCGCATCTTCGCCATTGCCTGCGGTCTTGCCGTGGCCGGCGCGCTGTGGTTCACCTTTGAAAAGACCGCCTTCGGCATCAAGCTGCGCGCGGCGGTCGATAATGCCGCCATGGCCGCAGCCCTCGGCGTGCGCACCGAAATCATCTATGCCGTCAGCTTCGCCATCGCCGTCGGACTAGCCGCCATGGGCGGCGTCATCGGCGCGGAACTACTGCCGGTGGAACCCTATTACGCCCTGCGCTACATGGTCACCTTTCTGGTCGTAGTTTCCGTTGGTGGCGCGGGCTCCATTCCCGGAGCGTTGATCGCCTGTCTGCTGCTCGGCGCCATCGATACGACCGGGCGATATCTTGCGCCCGAATATGGCGAATTCTTCTTTTATCTGGCGGTCATCGTGATCATCACGCTGTTCCCGCGCGGCCTTCTTGGAAGGGCGAAATGAGATGGCGGTGCTCATGAACGACGTGACTGAAACGGCAGACATTCCGAAGGCGCGCTCACCGCTACGCACGTTCGCGGGGCCGCTCCTCATCATCGCCGCCGCTGTTGCCGGTTATTACCTGTTTCCGGATAATCTGGCGCTTCTGACACGCATCATAGCCATCGCGCTTCTGGTGCTGTCGATCGATCTCGTCACCGGTTATTGCGGCGTCGCCACGCTTGGCCATGCCGCCCTCTTCGGCGCCGGCGCTTATGCCGCCGGCATCGCCGCCGCCCATTTCGAAATCACCGACCCGCTTCTCATGACCGTCATCGGCGCGGCAGCGGGCGGCGTGGCCGGGCTGCTTTCCGGCGCGGTGCTGCTGCGTGCCCACGGGCTTCCACAGCTTGTGCTATCCATCGCCGTCATCCACCTGTTCCACGAGGCGGCGAACAAGGCTTCAGGCTGGACCGGCGGCAGCGACGGTCTTGCCGGCGTTTCGCCGGACGCGCTGTTCGGCACCTTCGAATTCGACCTCTTCGGCCGCACCGCCTATATCTATGGTGTCTGCCTGCTGCTTGTCGTCTTCCTCGCCCTAAAGGTGGTCGTCAATTCACCATTCGGCATGTTGTGCCGCGGCGTCAAACAGGACAGCATCCGCATTCAGGCCATGGGCGGCGCCGTCAATGGCACAATCCTGAAGATGTTCGTTATCTCAGGCATCGTCGCCGGCATCGGTGGTGCGCTCAACGCCATCTCCACGCAGGTTGTCGGCCTGGACAGCCTCAGCTTCACGCTATCGGCCGAGGGGCTGGTCATGCTGGTGCTCGGTGGCGCGGGTTCCCTTTACGGCGCGCTGATCGGCACCGTCACCTTCATGTGGTTTGAAGACGTGGTTTCCGCCGCCAACCCGTTTCACTGGCTCACCATTGTCGGCCTGCTGCTGATCGCCGTCGTGCTCTTCGCGCCGCGCGGCCTTTATGGCGCAGGCGAACAGATCATCGCGCGTCTCCGGGGAGGTCGCAAATGAGCGCCATTTTCGAAGTCTCCGGCCTGCAGAAAAATTTCGGCGGCCTCGTCGTCACCAACAACGTCTCGCTGTCGCTTTCGCCGGGAGACCGGACGGTACTCATCGGCCCCAATGGCGCCGGCAAGACGACCTTTGTCAATCTCGTCACCGGCAATATCAAACCGTCAGCCGGCACGGTGCGCATCGCCGGCGAGGATGTGACGGGCCTCAGCGCCAGCCAGCGCGTGAAACGCGGGCTCGTACGTTCCTTCCAGGTTACCAGGCTGTTTCAGGACATGACGCCAGAGGAGCACGTGGCGCTCGCCATTCTCCAGCGTGAGGGAAAGACCGGCCGGATTTTCGGCCGTTACCGTGCCATGCCTGCCGTGATGGGCGAAGCCCGCGACATTCTCGGCACGCTTGGCCTCACGGCCCTCGCTGAAACAAAGGTGCGCGAAATCGCCTATGGCCAGCAGCGGCTGATCGAGATCGCGCTTGCCATGGCGCTTCGCCCGAAAATCCTCTTGCTCGACGAACCTGCCGCCGGCGTGCCTTCCACGGAAACCGCGCGCATCGAACAGGCGCTTGACCGGCTGCCATCCGACCTCGCGATCCTGATGATCGAACACGACATGGATCTGGTCTTCCGTTTTGCCAAGCGCGTCGTCGTTTTGGCCGCCGGCGCCGTCATTTTCGACGGTTCGCCTGATGATGTCACCAGCAATGCGGAAGTCCGCCAAGCCTACCTGGGAAGTTACGCCGATGCCCGCAGCGCCGCTTGAAATTGTCAACCTCACGGCCGGTTATGGCCCGACAAGTGTCATCGAGGGCCTGTCGCTTTCCGTGCCATCGGGCTCGCGTTTCGCCGTGCTCGGCCGCAACGGCGTCGGCAAGACAAGCCTCTTCGCCACGCTGGCCGGCCAGACGAAACGTTTTTCCGGTGATATCCGCATCGGGGGGCAGGAGATTGGCACCCTGCCAAGTGCTGCGCGCGCCAAGGCCGGCCTCGGTTACGTGCCACAGACCCGTGACGTGTTTCCGACGCTGACGGTGGAGGAGAACCTGTTCGTGGGCCTCAAGGGGCGACCGAAATCGGCGATCGAGGAAGCCTACACGCTGTTTCCGCGCCTCAAGGAGCGCCGCCGCAATCTCGGCTCGCAACTTTCCGGTGGCGAACAGCAGATGCTGTCCACCGCCCGCACCATTCTCGGCCAGCCTCGGGTGCTGCTGCTCGATGAACCGCTCGAAGGCCTCGCCCCCGTCATCTGCGAAGAGTTGATGGCCGCCTTCTCCAAGCTCGCCCAATCCGGCGAAATGACCATTCTTCTCGTCGAACAACGCATCCAGATGGCCATCGACTTCGCCGACCACGCCATCATCATGGAACGCGGCCGCATCGTCTGGGACGGACCGTCGAGCGAACTGGTGGAGAACCCGGATATTATCGATACGCATCTAGGCGTGGGTGGGCTGCACTAAGCCAACGCATCGCCATTGCGCGTTCATATATAATCTCCGTCATACCGGCCTTGAGCCGGCATCCAGCCACCCCAAGTCTTTGGGGTGAAGAGACCCTTCGCACCGCGCCGACGCGCGTCGGCTGGATTCCGGCTCGAGGCCGGTATGACGGAGGGTGACCGATCACACAAAGCCCCCGCCGTCTCATCTGCCCTTCCTCCGAAAAACCCAATGGAATAAAAATTCCATTGCAGTTAGAGTGCACACGATTTCAATCTGCACCAGGGAACGACAATGACGGCAATCGAGGCGCCAGACTCCGTAAAGGCTTTTGAGGAGCGGCTGCTCCAGGTGGCGGAGGGTTTGCCGAAACGATTGCGGCAATGTGCCGATTATGTCGCCTCCAATCAGGATCGAATCGCCGTTTCCACCGTCGCCGAAATGGCTGAAGGCGCCGGCGTGCAACCCTCGGCCTTCATGCGTTTCTGCCAGATCATGGGTTTTTCCGGATTTTCAGAAATGCAGCGCCTGTTCCGTGATTCCTATGTCGGCGGCTGGCCGGATTATGCCACGCGGCTCGATCATCTGCGCGAAAAGGGCGATGAAAGCGCGTCCGGCCTGCTTGCCGAATTCGTGGAAGCCGGCCGCTCGTCGCTTGAAATGCTGCTGAAATCGGTCGACACCCGACAGCTTGATGAGGCGGTTTCCGTGCTGGCCAAGGCGCGCACCGTGCATATCGTCGGCCTGCGGCGGTCCTTCCCCATTGCCAGCTATCTGGCCTATGCCTTCGAGAAGATGAAGGTACCGGCGGTTCTGCATAGCGCCGTGGGCGGGCTCGGCAATATCAGTGCTATTTCCCGCGACGACGCGCTGATCGCAATCACCTTTTCCCCCTACTCCACCGAGACGCTGGAACTGGCGGAAACGGCCCGCGCCAAGGGCGTTCCGGTTGTCGCCATGTCCGATTCCGCCGTCAATCCGCTAAGGAAATCCGGCGCAACGCTGCTGACGGTTACAGAGATCGATTTCGGCGCTTTCCGCTCCCTTTCGGCCACGCTCTGTCTCGCCATCACGCTGGCCGTGGCTGTGGGAACACGCAAGACGGCCTGAATATTTTTATTGAAAACGGAAAAAATAGAATTTATGATCCAAATTCATGAAACGGACATTCCACGACTGTCCTTCTCGTGACGGGCCATGTGAGCGGAGGAGGCTCACCGGAGCGGGGATGGCAATAGCTGGCGGCATGGTTGCCTGATCCGCTCGACACACATGAGGCAGACCGCGCCAGCGTGCGGTGCTAAGGAGGAACCTTTTGAAAAAACTTGATCTCATCACGATCGGGCGCTCGTCTGTTGACCTTTATGGGTCGCAGGTCGGTGGCCGTCTGGAGGACATGGCCTCCTTTGCCAAATATATTGGCGGTTCGCCCACCAATATCGCAGCCGGCGCCGCCCGCCTCGGTTTGAACAGCGCCGTCATTACCCGTGTCGGCGACGAGCACATGGGCCGCTTCATCCGCGAACAGCTGGTGCGCGAAGGCGTTGACGTGCGCGGCGTGAAAACCGACCCGGAGCGCCTGACCGCGCTGGTGCTGCTCGGCATTCGTGACCAGAACCAGTTTCCGCTGATTTTCTACCGCGAAAACTGTGCCGACATGGCGCTGAGCGAAGACGATATCGATCCCGCCTTCATTGCCGAGGCGGCCTGCGTCTGCGCCACCGGCACGCATCTGTCGCATCCAAGAACGGAAGCGGCCGTGCTGAAGGCCCTGAAACTTGCCCGCGAAAATGGTGCAAAAACCGCGCTCGATATCGATTACCGCCCCAATCTTTGGGGTGTGGCCGGCCATGGCGATGGCGAGAGCCGTTTCGTGGAATCGCAGAAGGTCACCGCCAAGCTGCAATCCACCCTGCATCTCTTCGATCTGATCGTCGGCACGGAAGAAGAATTCCATATTGCCGGTGGGTCGACAGATACGCTGGCCGCACTGAATGCCGTGCGCAAGGTTTCGAATGCCACGCTGGTGTGCAAGCGCGGCCCGATGGGTGCTTCGGTCTTCACCGGCGATATTCCTGCAAGCCTCGATGACGGGCAGACGGGCGAAGGTTTCCCGATCGAGGTCTTCAATGTTCTGGGCGCTGGTGACGGCTTCATGGCCGGACTGTTCCGCGGCTGGCTGCGCGGCGAAGACTGGCCGACGACGCTGAAATACGCCAATGCCTGCGGCGCCTTCGCCGTCTCCCGCCATGGCTGCACGCCCGCTTATCCAAGCTGGGAAGAACTGCAATATTTCTTCAAGGCCGGCATTCGCAACAGGGCGCTGCGCAAGGACGAGGCGCTGGAGCAGGTGCACTGGTCCACCAACCGCAAGGGCGATTGGGAGACCATGCGCGTCTTCGCTTTCGACCATCGCATGCAGCTGGAAGCGATCGCCGACGAGCTTGGCGTCAAGCATGAGCAGATCGGCGCCTTCAAGAAGCTTTGCCTCCAGGCCGCGCAAAAAGTTTCCGGTGGTGAGCCGGGCTATGGCATTCTCTGCGACGGACGCCTTGGACGTGACGCGTTGTTTGCCGCCAGCGGCTCCGGCCTCTGGATCGGCCGTCCGGTGGAATGGCCGGGCTCGCGCCCGCTGACACTGGAACCCGATCTCGGCAAGGACTTTGGCGGGCTCGCCGAATGGCCGCTCGAAAATGTCGTCAAGGTACTTTGTTTCTATCACCCCGATGACACGGATGAGATGCGCGCTGCGCAGGAAGAGACCGTGATACGGCTGTTTGAAGCCGCACGGCGCAACCGCTTGGAAATGCTGCTGGAGATCATTCCCTCCAAGGTCGGCCCGACCGACGATCTGACCGCCGCCCGCATCATCGAGCGCTTTTACGAGATCGGCGTTTACCCGGACTGGTGGAAGCTGGAGCCGATGAAAACCACCGCGGCATGGAAGAATGCCTGCGACGCCGTTAACCGCAACGACCCTTACGTGAGGGGCATCGTCGTTCTCGGTCTCGACGCACCGCAGAGTGAGCTGGAAGAAAGCTTCCGCCTTGCGGCTGGTTTCGATCTGGTCAAAGGTTTCGCGGTTGGCCGCACGATTTTTGCCGACGCCGCCCGCGGCTGGCTCTCGGGCAAGATGACCGACGAGGAAGCGGTCAAGGATATGGCGCAGCGCTATACCAGCCTGTGCCGTATTTGGGATGAGGCGCGCGCCAAAAAGGGAGAGGCAGCGTGAAGACAGTAAGATTGACGGCTGCGCAGGCCATGGTTCGTTACCTGGCAGCGCAGATGAATGAACATGGCGAAACCTATATCGCCGGCATGTGGGCGATTTTCGGCCATGGTAATGTCGCCGGCATCGGGGAAGCGCTTTACGGCATCAGGGACGAGCTGCCGACCTATCGCGGCCAGAACGAGCAGTCCATGGCCCATGCGGCCATCGCCTATTCCAAGCAGCTGCGCCGCCGCCGCGCCATGGCGGTCACCTCGTCCATCGGCCCGGGTGCCGCCAATATGGTGACGGCGGCAGCGCTGGCGCATGTCAACCGCCTGCCCGTCCTGCTCATCCCCGGCGATGTCTTCGCCAATCGTGGCCCGGACCCCGTGCTGCAACAGCTCGAAGATTTCGGCGATGGCACCATGACGGTGAATGACTGCTTCCGTCCTGTCAGCCGCTATTTCGACCGCATCATGCGCCCGGAACAGTTGCTCACCGCCCTCCCCCGCGCCATGCGCACCATGACGGACCCTGCCGATTGCGGCCCCGTCACGCTCGCCTTCTGCCAGGATGTACAGGCGGAAGCCTATGATTATCCCGAAAGCTTCTTCGAAAAGCGGGTCTGGCGCCAGCGCCGCCCCGAGCCCGACGTGGTGGAATTCGAAGAGGCCGTCGCGGCGCTGAAGGCCGCGAAGAACCCCATCATCGTTGCTGGCGGCGGCGTTCATTTCGCCGGCGCAACGGAGACGCTGAAGCGCTTTGCCGAAACCCACTCCATCCCCGTCGTCGAAACGCAGGCCGGTAAATCAGCATTGGCTTGGGATCACGATCTCAATTTCGGCCCCGTTGGCGTTACCGGTGCCGAAAGCGCCAATATCATCAGCGAAAAGGCTGATCTGGTCTTCGGTGTCGGCACCCGTTTTCAGGACTTCACCACCGGCTCCTGGGCGCTATTCAAGAACCCGAACCGCAAAATCCTGGCGCTCAACGTCCAGCCCTATGACAGCGCCAAGCATGATGCGATCAGCCTGACGGCGGATGCCAAAATCGGGCTTGAAAAACTCTCCGCAGCCCTCGGCGCTCACCGTTTTGCAGCGCCGGATGCGGGCCTGAAGGCAGCATGGTTCGAAAAGGCCGATGCCGATACGGCGGCGCCGGGCGAAGAGCACGCAAACAGCCTGCCGACCGACATGCAGGTCATCGGTGCTGTCCAGCGCCAGTCGCGCGACAATACCGTCGTCATGTGCGCGGCCGGCACCATGCCGGGCGAGTTGCACCAGCTGTGGAAATCCAAGCTGCCGCTCTCCTATCACATGGAATACGGCTTCTCCTGCATGGGTTATGAGGTCGCCGGCGGCCTCGGCATCAAGATGGCGGAACCGGACCGGGACGTGATCGTCATGGTCGGCGATGGCTCCTATATGATGATGAATTCCGAGCTTGCCACATCGGTCGCCATGGGCGTGAAGATCACGCTCGTCATTACCGACAACAGGGGTTACGGCTGCATCAACCGTCTGCAGATGGAAACCGGCGGCGCGGAGTTCAACAACCTCTACGCCCATACCAACGTCAATCCCATCGCCATCGACTTCGTCGCCCATGCCGGCTCGATGGGCGCGGATGCACGCAAGGTTTCCACCATCGCTGAACTGGAAGAAGCCCTCGCGGCGGCCCGTGCATCCAGCCGCACGACCGTTATTGTCATTGATACCGACCCCTATCCGACCCCGCGAGCCGGTGGCCACTGGTGGGATGTCGCGGTGCCTGAAGTCTCAGACCGCGCCGAAATCGGCCCTGCGCGCGCCCGTTATGAAAACCATGTCAAGGAAAGACAGTAAGATGATCCGTTACGGCACCAACCCCATCGCCTGGTCCAATGACGACGACCGCACGCTGGGCGCCCATATCAGCCTGGAACAATGCCTTGATGAAACCGCCAAGATCGGTTTCGACGGCATCGAAAAGGGTCACAAATTCCCGACCGACCCGGAAGGCCTGAAGGGCGTGCTTTCGCCGCGCGGCCTCTCCTTCGTCTCGGGCTGGCATTCGCTGAACCTTCTCACCGACGATATCGAATCCGAAAAGAAGGCGATGCAGCCGGCGCTTGACCTCCTGAAGGCCATGGGCTCGAAGGTCATCATCGTCTGCGAGACCTCCAACGCCATCCACGGCGATGACGGAAAGGCGCTGGTGGACCGTCCGCGCCTTGCGGCCGATGACTGGGCGAAATTCGGCGCAGGCGTGGAAGCGCTGGCCGCCTTTGCCGCAGAACAGGGCGTCACCCTCGTTTATCACCACCATATGGGCACGGTAGTCGAGAGCGAAGACGAGATCGACCTTCTGATGAAGCACACCGGTCCAAAGACCCATCTGCTGCTCGATACCGGCCATTGCCTGTTCGGCGGCGGCGACCCTGTTCGCGTTGCGCAGAAATACATGGGCCGCGTTGGCCATATCCATGCCAAGAACGTGCGCCCGGTCATTGCCGATCAGGTCCGCAATGAACGGCTTTCCTTCCTCGAAGGCGTTCGCCGCGGTGTCTTCACCGTGCCGGGCGATAGCGAAGGCGGCGTCAACTTCCCGCCCGTGCTGAAAGTGGCGGCCGAGCATGGCTATAGCGGCTGGCTGGTGATCGAGGCCGAGCAGGATCCTGACGTGCGCAACCCGTTCGAATATCAGAGCCTCGGGCTGAAATCGCTGAAGGCGTTTGCGCGCGAAGCGGGGCTGGACAAGGCTCAGGCCGCTTGAGCTGAGCCAAGGAAGGCGGGTGACCTATCCCACCCGTCATACCGGCCTTGAGCCGGTATCCAGCCAGCCCAAGTCCTTGGGCTGAAAAAGTCTTCGCGCCGCGCAGACGCGCGTCAGCTGGATTCCGGATCAAGGCCGGAATGACGGCAGGGCGCGAAACTACCGAACGACATGTTTGTGCTACACACGAAAAAGGAACGACACCATGACCTCACTTCTGCGCAAGCCGGTCGCGACAGGCGGCAAGGTGCACGATATCACGCCCCAAAGCGCGGATTGGGGTTATGTCGGTTTCGGCCTTTACCGACTGAAGCCGGGCGAGACGGCAGCCGAAAGCACCGGCGACACGGAAGTCATCCTCGTCCTTGTCGAAGGCAAGGCAACGATTTCCGCTGGCGGCAAGGATTTCGGTGAACTCGGTGACCGCATGAATGTGTTCGAGCGCAAGCCGCCGCATTGCGTTTATGTTCCGGCCGGTTCCGAATGGTCACTGACAGCCACAACGGATTGCACCGTCGGCGTCTGCACAGCACCCGGCGAAAAAGGCAGCCGCGAGGCGCAGCAGATCGGACCTGACGGCGTGCAGCTGACCGAGCGCGGCAAGGGCGCCAACACGCGATACATCTTCCCCATCGCCATGGAAGAACGCGACGTCGCCGACAGCCTGCTGGTAACGGAAGTCTTCACACCCTCGGGCAACTGGTCTTCCTATCCGCCGCACCGCCATGACGAGGATAACTACCCCGACATGACCTATCTCGAAGAGACCTATTATCATCGCCTCAACCCGGCGCAGGGTTTCGGTTTCCAGCGCGTCTTCACCGAAGACGGCTCGCTTGATGAGACCATGGCGGTATCCGATGGGGATGTCGTGCTGGTGCCAAAGGGCCACCACCCCTGCGGCGCGCCCTATGGTTACGAGATGTATTATCTGAACGTGATGGCGGGGCCGATGCGCAAATGGCGCTTCAAGAACCACCCGGATCATGACTGGATTTTCAAGCGCGATAATCCGTAAGGCATTTCGGGCAAACATCGCCGCCTCCTCATCCCTGTGACAGGCACAGGAATGAGGGAGTGCGCGAAGACACGTCTTGAGACTGTCTTGGCACACAACAAACGCAATTAACGAATTGTATTAATTCAAATAATTTCGGGAGGAGAACACCATGACCGCTCTTGGCGTGGGCCTTATCGGCACCGGTTACATGGGCAAATGCCACGCGCTGGCGTGGAATAACGTCACGAGCGTCTTCGGCGATGTGGAACGCCCCCGCCTCGTGACGCTGGCGGAAGTCAACCCCGAGCTTGCCGCGAAGAAAGCCGCAGAGTTCGGTTTTGCCCGCTCGACAGGCAACTGGCGCGACCTGCTTTCCGATCCCGAGATCGACGTGATCTCCGTCACCACGCCCAACGCCTTCCACCCGGAAATGGCGATTGCCGCGCTTGAGGCCGGCAAGCATGTCTGGTGTGAAAAGCCGATGGCGCCCGCCTTTGCTGACGCGGTGAAGATGCGTGATGCCGCCCGCCGGTCCGGCAAGGCGGCGGCGATGGGTTACAACTACATCCAGAACCCCGTCATCCGCCACATCCGCCGCCTGATCGACGAAGGTGCGATCGGCAGGGTCTATCATGTACGTGCCGAAATGGACGAGGACTTCATGGCCGATGCCACCCAGCCCTTCTACTGGAAGAGCGAGGCGTCTTCCGGTTACGGCGCGCTGGACGATTTCGCCGTGCACCCGCTATCGCTGCTTTACGCCCTGTTCGGCCACGCACAAAGCGCCATTACCGACATGGTCAAACCTTACGAGACCCGTCCGCTTGCCGGCGGCGGCGAACGCGCGGTTGAGACTCATGATCTCGCGAGCGTTCTCCTGAAACTTGAAGGCGGCATTTCCGCCGTGCTCATCGCCAACCGTTCCGCCTGGGGCCGCAAGGGGCGCATCGCCATCCAGATTTATGGCTCTACCGGCTCGATCCTGTTCGATCAGGAACGGATGAACGAGTTCCAGCTTTATACCACGGATGGACGCCCGGAAGAACAGGGGTTCCGAACCATCCTCACCGCCCCCCACCACAAGCCCTACGACCGCTTCATCCCCGCCCCCGGCCACGGTCTCGGCTTCAATGACCTGAAGGTCATCGAATGCCGGGAGCTGATCGCGGCCATTGAGGGCAAGAAGGCCCACATAATCGATTTCGAGGAAGGGTTGAAGATCGAGCGCAGCATTCACGCCATGGCGCGTTCTTTTGCCGAAGGGCGCTGGGTGGGAAGCGCGGAGATCGTGGAATAGAACGCCCACAACGGGCGAAAACGTCTCCTCCGTCATGCCGGACTTGATCCGGCATCCAGCCACGACGCGTCTGCGCCGTGAGAGGAGTCTTTCGCGATCAAAGACTTGATCGCGCTGGACCCCGGATCAAGTCCGGGGTGACGGTGCGTGGAGGTTCCGACCTTACTCCTTAACTGGCGTCTCCGGCACCGGCGTCAGCACCTTGCCGTCCCGGAACCAGCCGAGAATATTGTCGGCCACCAGATCGGCCATCGCATTGCGCGTCGGGATGGACGCAGAAGCGACATGCGGCAACAGGGAAACGTTTGGTAGCGACAGGAAGGCCTCCGGCACCTTCGGTTCGGCATAAAACACGTCGAGACCGGCAGCACCCAGCGCACCGTTTTTGAGCGCCTCAAGAAGCGCGTCCTCATCGACGCTGGAGCCACGACCGACATTGATGAAAACGCCCTCCGGCCCGAGCGCGGTCAGGATGTCGGCATTGATCGCCTTGTGCGTCTCCGGCGTGCCCGGCACGATGCAGATCAGCGTATCGACGGCCTCAGCCATCTCCTTCAGCGAAGCGTAATAGGTGTAGGAGAGTTCGTCGCGCTTGCTACGGGTGTGATAGCCGATCTCCACTTTGAAAGGCTCCAGCCGCTTGGCGATTTCCTGGCCGATGCGGCCCATGCCGAACAGGCCAACCTTGCGGCCGCGCAGCGAAAACGGCGACAGCGCGAACGGGCCTTCGCCGACCCACTTGCCAGCCCGCAGCCAGGTTTCGGCCTGATAGAGACGTCGCACGGTATTGATCAACAGAGCAATCGTCGTATCGGCCACTTCGTCATTGAGCACATCAGGCGTGTTCGTCACCACGATGCCACGCGTGGCGGCGTGTTTGGCGTCGACACCATCATAACCCACGCCGAAATTGGCGATGATCTCGAGCTTCGGCAGCGCGTCGATCCATTTGGCGTTGACGGCGCCCGAAACGGCAATGGCATTGATGCGCTCCGCCGCGCCGTCAGGCAGAACCGGCTCTGCGCCGGCGGGTGCCGTGACAATCTCGACCTTGCCTTCGAGGCGTTCGAGAACGCGCGGATTGATCTTGCCGGGAACGAGAACGACGGCCTTTTTGTCAGACATAAGCGGATATTCCTCCTGATAACATTCCAATAGCCGGAGAGGGTTGCGGGCAAACTACCCGCCATCCTGCTCCATCGGACCGCGATCTTTTCAAACAACGGCTGCCGTGAAAAGGCCAATAAGCGGAAGCTATGGGGGCAGAGCGACGTTTCATGCCGATTTTTTTAAGCGCCCCTCACCGTCATGCCGGACTTGATCCGGCATCCAGCCAGCCCAAGTCCTTGGGCTGAGAGAGGCTTTTCACCGCGTAGACACGCGGTGGCTGGATTCCGGCTCAAGGCCGGAATGACGGAAAGCTGCAATGCACAGAACGCGCACCATTTCCCATCGTCTGAAGCCTCACACCCGCGGCCGCACCGGCCCGGTCGATTGCCGGATACGCATTTCCGGCTTGATGAGGTGAATGCCGTCAGGTTCATGGCTGCCCGCCAGCCTGTCCAGCAGTGCGCGGGCCGCCAGGCGCCCGACCTCGGCCTGGCCGTTGGAAACCGTGGTCAGCGCCGGGGTGGCGATGGCCGCTTCCTCCAGGTCGTCGTAGCCGGTCACGGAGATATCGACACCCGGCACCAGACCGGCGCGGGAAATACCGTTCATGAGACCGATGGCGACGAGATCGTTCCAGCACACGGCGGCGGTCGGCTTCTGCGGCAGCGACAGGAAATGCACCGCCGCCTCGAAACCGCCCTGCTTGGAGCGCGGGCCGGGAATGCGCAGGTTCGGGTCGACCTCGATGCCGGCCTTGCGCAGCGCATTGACGTAACCCTGGTAACGGTCACGGCCCGTGGAAGTCTGGTCAGTGCCGCCGACCATGGCGATGGTGCGGTGGCCGAGGCTGATCAGATGGTTGGTGGCGAGCGAAATGCCGTAGCTGTCGTCGCCGCGATAGGTCGGCATATCAACGCCATCCATGGAACGGGCCACCAGAATGGCAGGCATGCCGTTTTCTTCGGCGAGCGTCATGTCCTCGATCGGCGTGCCGATGGCCGGCGACATGATGATGCCGTCGGAGCCGAGCTGCAGCAGCGTCTCGATGAAGGTGCGCTGCTTTTCAACCGAATCATAATGGTTGGACAGGATGAAGGTCTGGCGGCTGCGGTCCAGCTCGCTTTCAATGGCTTTCAGGATTTCGCCATAGAAGGGGTTCATCACGTCATGGAACACGACACCAACAATGCCGGAGCGCGAGGTGCGCAGGCTGGCGGCACGGCGGTTGTAGATGTAGCCCAGCGCCCGCGCCTGTTCCTTGATCTTGTCCCGCGTATCGGCGGCGACCAGCGGACTGTCGCGCAATGCAAGGGAAATGGTGGCGGTTGAAAGGCCGAGACTTTCGGCGATGGTAGACAGTTTGACCTTTTGGGCCACGGCATTCCTCCCCAAACGCGTGTCAGTGACGGATGGCTCCGTTTAAATCGCAATTAAACAATTTAAACAAAATCCGCAACCCGTTTAAGGAATAAGCGCAAAACAGATGGTTCTTTTAAAAATTTCAGCAAAAATTATTGAAGATTGGCGTCTATTGCTTTCAAGAGTTTAACAATGTTGCGAACATCCTTGGCCGAAAGGCCTTCGACAGCTCTCGCGCCACAATTGGCGATGGAAACGTTGATGTGCTCGACGCTTTTCAGGCCCGCTTCGGTCAGCTTCACCAGCGTCACACGGCCGTCCCCGTCGTCACCGCTGCGTTCCACGAAACCCTGGGCTTCCATGCGGCCAATGGTGCGCGTCATGGTCGGCGCCTTGACACCCAGCTTCTGGGCGATTTGCCCCGGCGTCAGGCTGCCTTCCTGCGCCAGCGCCAGGATGACGCCGTCCTGTCCGGCATAAAGCCCGCTTTCGGCGAGGCTGTGGCTGAGCGCGGTACGCATGGAGCGGGCGGCCTGGGTTATCGATTGCGCCAACTCCTCCGGGTTGAAGTTTTCATCCCTCTTTTTGCCGTCCTTGACCTTCTTGCCGCCCTTATCCTTCTTGGCGCTTTTGTCCTTGTTCCCGGATTTGTCCTTGCTCATACGCGAGTGCCTTTTACCCTGTGGCGGAACCGATATATGTTGCTGGAAATCCTTACCGAATGCTCGCGCGGACTGCCAGATGCCAAACTCATACACGCATTATCACGACGAAAACGTAACAGACCCTCATCTTCACGCAACAGGCGCAATTTCCGTGCTGCCGCTCGGCGCGCATGAACAGCATGGCCCCCACCTGCCCTTCGAGACCGATACGCTGATTGCCGAAGGCATCGTCGCCCGCCTTGCCGCCGCCTTGCCCGGTCATCTGCCCGTCTCCTTCCTGCCAGCGGAGCCGGTCGGATATTCCATCGAACACATGAATGTGCCGGGCACGAAGACGCTGCGATACGATGAGGCCATCGAGCGCTGGCTCGGCATCGCCGAGTTGGAACATAAAAGAGGTGTGCGCAAATTCGTGATGCTGAACGCCCATGGCGGCAATTCACCGCTGATGACCATCGTCGCCACCGAGGCCCGCGCCCGTTTCGGCATGCTGGCGGTCGCCACGAGCTGGACCCGTTTCGGCGTGCCGGAAGATATCGTGAAGCCGGAGGACAAGGCGGTTGACATTCACGGCGGCGATATCGAGACATCCGTCATGCTGGCACTTCACCCCGAATGCGTGGCAATGGAAAAGGCCGCGAATTTCCCCTCCCGCCAGAGCGATTTCGCCAGCCGCTTCAAACACCTGCGCGCCTATGGCCCACACGCATTCGGCTGGCTGATGAGCGACCTCAACCCCGATGGCGTTGCCGGAAACGCCGCCGCCGCGACAGCGGAAAAGGGCGAAAGGCTGATTTCCCACGCCGTCAACGGCCTTGTCGAACTGCTTGAAGATATCCACGCTTTTGACATAACGTTATTTCATAACAAAATTTGAGTGAGATGACCGGATTCGGCCAAAATCTCTTTGAACTGCCGGAGCGTCGCGCCTATATGGACGACGACACATCTTCCTGAGGCCATCGGGCCTCTCTCCACGCGGGGTTTTCCATGACCGAAACAGCAACAGCCAAGCCCATTCCAGTCACCGTCCTGACGGGTTATCTCGGCGCCGGCAAGACGACGCTTCTCAACCGCATTCTCTCCGAGAACCACGGCAAGAAATACGCTGTCATCGTCAATGAATTCGGCGAGATCGGCATCGACAACGATCTGATCGTCGAATCCGACGAGGAAATCTACGAAATGAACAATGGCTGCGTGTGCTGCACGGTGCGCGGCGACCTGATCCGCGTCGTGGAAGGTCTGATGCGCCGCCCCGGCCGCTTCGACGGTATCATCGTTGAGACGACGGGCCTCGCCGATCCGGTGCCCGTCGCCCAGACTTTCTTCATGGATGACGACGTGCGCGCCAAGACCGAGCTTGATGCGGTCGTCGCCCTCGTTGATGCCAAGCACCTGCCACTGCGCCTGAAGGACAGCCGCGAGGCCGAAGACCAGATCGCCTTTGCCGATGTCGTTGTCGTCAACAAGACCGATCTCGTTTCGCCGGAGGAAGTTGCCCGCATCGAGGATATCGTGCGCGCCATCAATCCTTCCGCCCGCATCTACAAGACCACCCGTTCCGGCGTCGATCTCGCCCGGGTTCTCGATCAGGGCGCCTTCAACCTGGAACGCGCGCTGGAAAACGACCCGCATTTCCTAGAGCACGGCCATGACGACCACGTCTGCGGCCCTGATTGCGATCATCATCACGATCACGACCATCATCATCATGACCATGACCACGGGCATCATCACCACGATCATGACCATGGCCACGATCATCACCACCATGGCGCGGTCTCGCCGATCCATGACGTGACGGTCCAGTCAGTTTCGCTGCGCGGCGGCGAGATGAACCCCGAACGGTTCTTCCCGTGGATCCAGAAGGTCACCCAGACCGACGGCCCGAACATTCTGCGCCTCAAGGGTATCATCGCCTTCAAGGGCGATGCCGAGCGTTACGTGGTGCAGGGCGTGCACATGATCATCGAGGGCGATCACCAGCGCCCGTGGAAGGAAGATGAAAAACGCGAAAGCCGCCTCGTCTTCATCGGCCGTGAGCTGGACCGCGAGAAGCTGGAAAAGAGTTTTAACGCCTGCCTCGCCACGGCTTGATCTTATCCTTCCGTCACCCCGGTCCTGAGCCGGGGTACGGCTGCGTTCGTCATCCGCCGACGCGCGTTCTTCGACACCGTACACGGCAGTTGAAATCATTGACGCTCCGGTGCTCTCGGCTCACCCCCCTCTGTCCGGCAGGACGGAGGGGGGTGAGCCCGGAGCACCGGAATCTCAATAATTTTCAACCGCTGTGCAGGGATGATTCCCCTACCGCAAAGAATTCTATCTCCTTGATTTCGCGAATCGTCCGAACGTAAAAGCGGTTCCGCTTTTGCCGGAAATGCTCTAGAACCATGCCAGCCGGCGGGAATGACGCCCCGCCAATCAGACACAGATACGAAAGACCGATGCCCCATGCCGACTGTTGCCCCGCTTGATATCGAAGGCCACGTGGTCTCGACCCATTTTCTCGGCGACATTCCCCTGTTTGCCACCGCCGCCGGCACCATTCACCGGCTCGATGGCGGCGAGAAGGTGACTGAGGCGCATGACGGGCTCTTGACCTGCATTCGCGACCCCTACAGCGCCACGCTGCTTTCCGGCGGCGAAGACGGGCGTGTGCTGCGCATCGGCCATGATGGCAGCCTCAGCGAAATTGCCAACGTGCCGCGCAAATGGGTGGGCGTCGTTGCCGGCGGGCCACAGAAGGCGGTTGCTTATGGTGTCGGCAAATCCAGCTTCGTGCGGCTGCCGGACGGTACGGTCAAGGAATTCAAGGAAGAGCGCACGGTGGAGGCGATCGCGTTTGCGCCCAAGGGCCTGCGCATTGCCGTTGCCCGGTATAACGGCGTGACATTGCATTGGGTCGCCACAGCAGGCGACCCGGTCGATCTCGAATGGAAGGGCGCGCATACCGGCATCACCTTCTCGCCCGACGGCAAGTTCCTCGTCACCACCATGCAGGAAAATGCCCTGCACGGCTGGAAGATGGAAGCCACCAAGGGCGGCATGGAGGCCCGCCATATGCGCATGACGGGTTATCCCGCCAAGGTCAAATCCGTTTCCTGGTCGGCAAAGGGCAAATGGCTCGCCTCATCGGGCGCACCGACCGCCATCGTCTGGCCCTTTTCCGGCAAGGATGGTCCGATGGGCAAGGCCCCGGAGGAACTCGGCACCCGCGCCAACATCATGGTCACCAATGTCGCCTTCCACCCCGTGGAAGATGTGCTCGCCATCGGGTTCATCGACGGCATGATCCTCGGCGTGCGCCTCGCAGATGGCAAGGAAGCCCTGCTGCGTCGTCCCGGCAAGGGTGCGATCACATCCATGGACTGGAGCGCCACCGGCAAGCTGCTCGCCTTCGCTTCAGAAGCGGGCGATTGCGGGATTATCGACATTTCGGCTTGAGGGCTGGCCGCCCGCGAGGCGGCCGCTTATCCCACCGCCAATCTCGCTCCCTCATCCTGTGCTTGTCACATGAATGAGGGTCGTCCGCAATGTCGCCGCCAAGCCTTTGTGCAGGATTGCTGCCCCCTGCAATACCCTACTCTCCCACCTGCCGCCGCGTGAGGAACAGGAGCAGCAAAGCCGCGCCCGCACCGACCGAGGCGAGCCGGATCGAGGCCCCGAAGCTGGCATATTGCGATACGAATCCCATTAGCGGCACCGCAAACAGCGCAGCGAGAAAAATCGAATTCATATAGAGCGCCGTTGCCCGCGCCGTGCGTCCACGGGCAAAGCCCTGCACGAAGGTCAGACAGGTGCCGGCGAAAAGGCCGTAATAGGCACCCTCCATCGCAGCCCCCACCAGCATTGCGGGCAGGGTCGTGACCGAAGCGATGATGTTGAAGGCGATTATCGCCGTTATCGCCGCGCCGCTCAGCAGCAGCCGTGCGCTGATCCGGCGCATGATGCGCGGCGCAAGAAGAATAAGCAGAACTTCCATGGCGCATTTGACGCTGAGCGACAGGCCCGGCGCATAGTCCGGCAACCCCACTTCACGCACCAGAAACACCGGCAATGCCGAAGCGCAGAGCGCATGGGCGAAAGACATGCAGAAACTGGCCGCGGCGGCGAGAAGCAGCGGCATATTGCGAGGTGTGTCGCCCTCGCCCTGCGGCCGCCGTTCCATCGGGCTTGTCTGGTTCAACGGCACGACGACGAGCGCAAGACCGCCCCAGATGACGGCCATCAGCATGGCATTCACGAATACCGCCTTCGCACCCGCAAGGTCGAAGATCAGATAGGCGGCGGCGGGGACCAGCATCCATGCCAGCGACACCATCGTCCGCAGGAAGGCATTATAGGCGGCCGTGTCCAGCCCCTTCACCCGGCCATGATACCGGCCGTAACTGAAAATGAGCGTGCTTGCGGCGTTGGAAAGCCCCATGCCGGTCGCCGTCACGGCCACCAGCAGCGCCATATGCCCAAAGCTTGCCGCCGCGGCCGCGACAAGAGCGCCGCACACCGAAAGCAACAAAAGCGGCTTCACCCGCATCCCGGCATCAACGCGCTCACCATAAACACGGCTTGCGACAATCGAAGCCAGCGCCGCCGTCACACTGTAAAATCCGACGGTGGCCGGCGGATGACCAAGCACCTGAATGATGTAGAAGCCGATAAATGGCACAACGGCGGCATTGGTGCTGCCGGCAATGAAGACCAGCAACGCGATCATATAGGCCTGGCGATCAAAAGCGCCCGGCAAAGTGCTTTTTTGTTGCATGGGAATCGTCTGAAGGCTGGCAAGCGAGGGTGGCACCCACCATCACATCAAAACGCTCCGCTGTTCAAGCCTGAGCTCAACACTGCATGCCGTTTCGTCGCTGGAAGAAGACGAGACCTCTTCTCTCCACTCAGGATTTCTATCGCCCACGGGCTGGACCTGCTTCAGCGGAAAGCAAGTGTCGTTCGATTAAGGGCACCCGCCCGGAGATGTTCTCGCCACCGGGCAGATTATGGATTGATACTGCTTGACTGTCGCCCCGACGCGTTCGGCCGGGACGAACAACCGCCAATCAGAACTTCACGCCGAGACCGACGTTAACAACGTGGTCGCTGAGCTTTCCATCGGCAGAGAGGTTCTGGATAGTATAGGTTTTCTTGCCGAAATCGTTGTAGCGATATTCGAGACGGCCGAATATGTTGTCGGTGAAGGCGTAATCGATACCCGCACCAATCGTCCAGCCATTCAGCGTCTCGCTCGTGTTGCCGAAAGGCGTCTTGATCTTGCTGTTTGTGGCGGTGTAGCCGCCGGCGGTGTAGATCAGGGCGCGGTCGACGGCATAGCCGGCGCGCAGACGTGCCGAACCGTTCAAGCCCGAGGAAACCTTGCTGAGCTCGATCGTCTTTTTGCCCCAGGCGTAACCGAGGTCGCCCTCGACACCGAGAACGACTGACGGCGCCACTTCCGCATTGTAACCGGCAAAGCCCACGAAGCGACCGCCATCAAAACTATGCTTTTCGGTGTCACCGTCTTCCGTGGCTTTCAAACGGTTCCAGCCATAGCCACCGGAAACACCGGCGTAAAAACCATCCCAGGAAAAGGCAGGCGCAGCGTCGCTGACAGCAGGCGCCGCCGGAATGTCGCTAACGGCATCAGCAGCAATGGCTGCGCCGGAGAGAACGCCAAGTGCGGCGAAGACTAGAAATGATTGTTTCAACATAAATTGCTCCTTCAAAACTGCCCTACCCGCCACGAAGCGGGCCTCGAACATAGCCGCCGCCGAAATCACGGTCACAAAGACGAGTCGGGGACACGTTCTAATTGAAGCATCCAAACGTTAAAAACAAGTAACAATGACACCAAAACCAAAGAATAGAAAATTATATTGTATATTTCTACATTATAACTTCTTATTTCATTTGAAGTAAAATTAGAATATCTAAACATAAATACACCGGATGCACGCATCTTTCTAAGGCACTTCAAGGATCGGCGAGCGCGACGACGCAGCTGGATCATCCTCCAAAAAAAGGGAGCCCGAGGGCCCCCTTCAGTCATGCGATGCGCCGTTTGTTCTTGCCGGAAATACCATGCGTCACACACACGCAACTCTGGGCTCGTTACCGGCTTATGCGCTTCGCGCATCGTCTGCGTCGAAAATCCCTGATGATCTTCGAGCTGTCCCGTCAGAGCGGGATGGCGAAAGACAATGGTTTCGCCATCCCTTTCTTCATTCCTTAGTGCCGGCGCTTCTTGCCGCCGTCATTCTTGTTGTCGATGACATCGACGGACGTCTTGTTGCCATTCAGCACGCCGTTCAGGATGCCGGTCTTGTTGCCATTCAAAATCCCGTTATTGGACAGGATGCCACTGACACCGAGATCGATGCTCGGCGAAACCACGACAAGGGCGCCGCCCTTGTTGCTGTTGCCGGACAGGATGCCACCCAGAAGACCGCCCGCATTGGCCTGACCAACGGAAGCGACAGTAAGAATAGCGGCTACACAAGCGAACTTTGCAATCATTTCTCTCTCCTCTTTTGTTTGATCACGCCATCTGGCGTAACTGAACTGTATATTTAGAGGATTCTAATTCAAGCAAAGGCTAATATTACAATAAACGATTAACACTAATACTGGCGATTTTAATCAAATACTACATATCTCGCCTCCGCTCTTTCGCTCCTTTTCCTGACAGTATCGGCAAGGCACCTTTGGCGAAGACAGTAAAACCGGGCAGGAAACTTTATTAACCATCCAAATATAAGATATTGCTTAATTAGCGACCGGAGATGCAAATGCGGCTGGGGGGATATATCGCGCTTGTTCTCGGGCTTGCCTGCGCCTGCCGCGGGTGGGCGGGAGAAAAGGCCGATGAGCACACCATCACCTACAAATCCGGCATCTCCTATGACAGCAATTATTTCGCCGACACCAATCGGTTGAGCGCCATTTCGCTGCGCGCCGGCTTCGGGCTCACGGGCAAGATCACGCTTGAAGGGGCGGAACTGCGTTACTCGCTTGAGCAGGAAGAGGTTCGCCTTCCCCGTTATCGTTTTGCCAATGAGCATAACACCATCGCGTCGCTGGGTTTGACCAGACGCTTTTCCGAAAAGCTGGAATGGGCTCTTGAGTTGCGCGGCACCCGCAGCGATGCCGGCGATATTTTCCTGCACCTGCCGGAAGAAAATATCGGATACAGGCAACTGGATCACAAGCTTGAAGCCTCCTCCCAGCTTGGCATCCTCGCCCTTGGCGGCAAGAACAAGCTGACTGCCAGCCTTGCCAGCCTGATGAAAGGCGAGGCGCGTTTCCGCCCGGCCTATTTCATCCCCACGCGTCTGGAGGCCAATGAGGCGCTCCTGTCGCTGAAGGCGGAACATGAACGGCCACTCGCCGGCGGTGAGGCTGGCATCACGATCGCCTATGACCGCATTCTCGTGCCGGAAGGGCAACAGGAAAAATATGAGCGGTTTCCGGCCCATACGCTGCGCGGCTCGCTTGCTTACGGCTACAGGTTCTCGAACCGTCTCGCGGTGCTTGCCGAAGCTGGGCTGACCTCCATTTCCGGAGACGAGATCAGCGACAAGGTGAAACGCACCCGGCCTTATCTCCGGGCGGAAGCCGAGCTGAAGGCCACGGACCGCATCGCCTTCGGCGTGGGCTTCTCGCAGGATTACGCCCTGTTCGATCCCGACGACCCGATCGCCGAATTTCACCGTCGCTGGCAGTTCGTCGTGAAAAGCAGGCTGGCCGAGAAGGTCGGCCTGGACCTCGCGCTGCAGCAGGTCCACAAGGACTGGATCTATTACAATTACGATACCAGCGAGCGCCGGCTGGTCGCCACCCTCTCTTTCGATACCGGCAAAAACAGCAAGCTGGAGGTGGAGTTCAACCGACTGCTGCATGACGAGCGCGATACCGACCTTGCCTATGATGGCTCGAGCGTCACCTCGCGTTTCAGCGGCACCTTCTGAACTCCGTCTCAACCTGCGCGAAGGTTCGGACGCATCGGGTCGAAATTCGGTCCCAATTTCTGCTAGAGTCAGACCTTCCAGATTCGACGGCAGGACAGACCGGATAATGTACAGACGATTTTTGCTTCTCGCGGCCGGCCTCGCCTGCATCCCCGTCGCCGCCTCCGCGCATCCGCATATCTTTGCCGAAGCCCGGATGGAAATCGTCGAGGGACCGAACCGGACCATCCAGGAAGTGCGCAACATCTGGCGTTTCGACGAGATGTTCTCAGCAAGCGTTGTGATGGATTACGACAAGAACAGCGATCTGAAACTCGACAAGGACGAGCTGGCCGAAATCGGCAACACCGTGCTGGAATCGCTGGCCGAATATTCCTATTACACCTTCATCACCGCTGACGGGAAACCGGTGGAGTTCGGTAAACCCGACGCCATTCATGTGGATTACAAGGACCAGCAGATTCTGATGTTCTTTTCCGTGAAACCGCTCAAACCTCTGGCGGTAAAGGGCAGGCTCAGCTTTGGCGCGTGGGATCCGACGATGTACACGGCGATCGATTTCGCCAAGGACGGCGATATCGCCACCGAGGGCAAGGATTTGAAGGCCTGCAAGCAGCATGTGGTGCGCCCTGATCCGGACGAAGTGATCTCCCAGAACCAGAATACGCTCACCGATGCCTTTTTCAACGATCCCACCGGTACAGACATGACCAAGCTCTTTGCCACGCGGCTGGAGGTCACATGCTGAGCCGCCGGGTCGGCCTGCTTGCCGTCGTCATCGGCGTCATTGCCGTGGCCGGCGCGGCCCATGCGCAATCGCCGCTCGGCATAGGCTCGGCCGAACCGTCCTTTTCCGTCGGCGGGCCTTTCGCCCCGTTGATGCAGTGGATCAACGTGCACCAGCAGATGTTCTACCGGGCGCTGACCGGCGCGCTGAAGGCGATGCGCGAGGACAGCTGGGCGCTCGGTTCGCTGATCGGCCTCTCCTTTGCTTATGGCGTGTTCCATGCGGCCGGTCCCGGCCACGGCAAGGCGGTCATCTCCTCCTACATGATCGCCAATGAAACACAGCTGAGACGTGGCATCGTCATCTCCTTCGTCTCGGCGCTCATTCAGGGCGCTGTCGCGATCGGCCTTGTCGGCGCGGCCTGGCTGGTGCTGCGCGGCACCTCAATTACCATGACGAAAGCGACACAGGCGATGGAAATCGCCAGTTTCGCCATGGTCGCCCTGTTCGGCGCATGGCTGCTGGTGCGAAAACTCTGGTCGCTGCGAATCCGGCGCGAGCCGGCCACCGTTTTCGCTGTGGCGGGTGAGGCACCGGCGGCAAGAACCACCGGCATGGGCACGGGGCTGCGGTTTCAGGGCAAACCGGTTTTTGCCGATCACGCCCATGACGGCTTGGGCGATCTCTGCACCGCCTGCGGCAAATCCCACGCGCCCGATCCGATGCTGCTGAGGGCAAAGAACTTCAGTCTTCACGAGGCATGGTCAGCCATCATCGCTGTGGGGCTCAGGCCCTGCTCGGGCGCGATCATCGTCATGAGCTTCGCGCTTTTGAACGGGCTTTATCTTGGCGGTGTGCTCTCCGTCCTTGCGATGTCGCTTGGCACCGCCATCACGGTCTCGGTCCTCGCCATCATGGCCGTCTCCGCCAAGGGTCTGGCCGTGCGTTTCGCCGGCCCCGGCAGCCGCAGGGCGGCCGGTATCAGCCACGCGATCGAAATCGCCGGTGCGCTCTTCGTCTTGCTGATGGGCCTGATGCTGCTCGGCGCGTCGCTTCAGTTCTGATCGTTATGGCGTCGCTGGTAACGCGCCCGCAGCCAGAACAGCAGGAAAAAACAGAGCACCGCCACCGTGCCGAAGGCGGCCGCCAGCCAGGGCGAATAATCGCCGAGCCACAACATGATTTTAGGCATGATGAAGAATATCAGCCCGAAGCCGAGGATGATGAGCACCGCGGCAATGGCAGGCGACCAATCCTTTCTGGCGGTTGGCGTCTTGGGCTTTGGCTTTTCAGGCGTTGGCATGGGCAAGCTCCGCGCGAATATCCTCAAGCTTGCGCTTCTGCGTGCCGTCCGCTGTAAAATTGTCCGGTGAAAGCCAGGCCTCGAAGGCCCTGCCGATCAGTGGCCATTCGCCGTCGATCATGGAAAACCACGCCGTATCGCGATTTTGCCCCTTCGAGATCATATGCTGGCGGAAGACGCCTTCGAAGGTGAAGCCATAACGCTTCGCCGTCGTCTTGGAGGGCTCGTTTTCGTTGTGGCATTTCCACTCGTAACGGCGATACCCCAGGTCCTCGAACACATGCTTCGCCATAAGGTAATGCGCCTCGGTGGCAAGCGGGGAACGTTTCATCTTCGCCCCATGGGCGACGGAGCCGACTTCTACCACGCCATTGGCGGGATCGGGCCGCATGTAACTCGCCATGCCGACGATTTCGCCCGTTGTGTTTTCGACAAAGACCAGCGTCACCCAGTTAAGCTTTTCGCCAGCGCCAACCAGCCAGTCGCCAAAGGCATCCGCATCGGGAAAGGCGCTTTGCGGGAAATATCTGAGCAGCGCATTGGTGCCCTCGCCGCCAAGCGCAGCCCAGAGTTTTTCCAGATGTTTGTCGCGATCGAACGGTTCCGCCGTTACATAACGGCCCTTCAGCACCACCGGCTGCGGCGCCGGACATCCCTTGAATTCACTCAGATCGCGCATTCTCTTCCCCATTTGCTGGGAGAAGGATTAGGGCAAGCGGGGCGGGATGACAACAGTGGATGTGGGGGTGGGATGCGGTGATCTCGGCGGGGCGCTTATCATCCTCGGTGGGCGTGGCTCACCCCCCTCTGGCCTGCCGGTCATCTCCCCCTCAAGGGGGGAGATCAGCGGGAGGCCCTACCGCCGCTTCAATCGCAAATGTCGAAAGAGGTGAGATGTAGCCGCCTGTCGATCTCCCCCCTTGAGGGGGAGATGCCCGGCAGGCCAGAGGGGGGTGAGCCACACGCTCAAACCTCATGCCCAAGTCCAAACGCCAACCTACACCTTCGCCGCCACCACCGTCGCCTCGATGTGATCCACCAGCGCATCCGGCAACCCAAGCCGCCCGGCAAGAAGATCGAGATACCCCCGCTCCGCCCGCGTATCGGCCTCGATGGCAAGCCGCGAGGCGGTATAAAGCTCCACCTTCTGCTCTTCCGTACGGGCAGCGGCCACAAGGGCGTCTATGTCGAGCGGATCGGCCAGTTCCTTTTCGAGGAAACGCTCGGCTTCGCTATCGAGGCCGGAAACCTGCACCTTGTCCATGATATTGGCGCGCTCTTTCTCATCGATATGCCCGTCGGCCTTGGCCGCCGCGATCATGGCCTGGATGAGCTTCAGCGCGAAATCATTGGAAAGCGCCGGCGACTGCGGATGGAAAGCGGAATCGGCGGGCGGAGCGAGAAGTTCCGGCTCGGGTTTCGGCGCGGCTTCCGGCGCCTGTCCTGACTTGTAATTCTTGTAGGCGAGGTAACCGAGGCCAGCGATGGCGGCGACACCGCCGATGGTGGCGACGTTGCCGGCAAGCTTGCGGCCGGTTTTGGTGCCCAGGATTGCGGCGGCGAGAGCACCGGCCTTGAGGGGATTGTTCTTGGCGATATCGGCGGCCTGCCCGGCTCTGTCACGGACGCTTCCCGAAAGGCCCGGCACCTGCGAGCCGAGGAATTGTTCAAGAAGCTTCTTGGCGTCGAACATCAAAATCTCCTGTAGAGGTCAAATCTACAGGGGAGATAGGAAGCCGTGGGCCGAATATAAATGTCAAACCCGCTCACGCCTTCGTGAACGGGTTTGACAGGAGACAAATCAGCCGCGCAGCGCAGCAGCTTCGGCGGCAAGCTTGGTGATGCCCGCCCAGTCACCCGTCGCCACCAGTTCGCGTGGGGCAACCCAGGAGCCGCCGACGCAGACGACGTTCGGCAGGGAGAGATAGTCGTTGGCGTTCTTGAGCGATACGCTGCCGGTCGGGCAGAAGACGGTGCCGGCGAGCGGCGAAGACAGCGCCTTGAGGTAAGGTGCGCCGCCAGCCTGTTCGGCCGGGAAGAACTTCAGCACCTTGTAACCCTCGTCGCGCAGCGCCATGACTTCGCTGGCAGTGGCGGCACCCGGAAGCAGCGGCACCCTGGAGCTGCGCGCGGCTTCCAGCACGCTCTTGTTGATGCCTGGGCTGACGATGAAGGTGGAACCGGCTTCGGCAGCCGCCTCGAAATCCTTCGCATTGAGAATGGTGCCGGCGCCGACATTGGCGCCTTCCACTTCCGCCGCAACAGCACGGATGGCGTCCAGCGCGGCCGGCGTGCGCATGGTGATCTCGATTGCCTTCAGACCGCCAGCGACCAAAGCACGCGCAAGCGGCACGGCGGAGGCGGCGTCATCCACGATCAGCACCGGCACGACCGGCTGAAGTTTCAGGATGGAGAGAAGTTTTTCGGAGTCCTGGGCCAAGATGAGCCTCCTTGCGCGATTGAAACGATTGAAATCCCGTTTATCGATTAGCCTGCCCCGGCTTTGATGTCGAGGCATGGCAAGGCCATTTTTTGCCCTGATACTTCAATCAATTCGCTTCTTCATCAAGCTGTCTTGCGATAGTCTGGCGCACCAGTTTGCGGAGACAGCATGGCCAAGGAAATCGAACGGAAGTTTCTTGTTGCAGGCGGTGAATGGCGCGATGAGGTAACGCATAGCATGGCTTTCCGGCAGGCCTATGTCGCCTCCATGGAAAATCGTTCGGTCAGGGTGAGGATCGTCGACGGGCGTGACGCGACACTCACCATCAAGATCGGCGCAAGCGCGCTCGTCCGCGACGAATATGAATATCCCATCCCGCTGGACGATGCCGAGGAACTGATGGCCAGCGCGCCCGGCGTGGTGATCGAGAAGACGCGGCACACGGTTGATCACGGCGGCTTCACCTGGGAGATCGATGTTTTCGAAGGCCGATATAAGGGGCTTATCGTGGCGGAAGTGGAGATGGATGACGAAAATGCCGATCCGGATCTTCCTGCCTGGCTCGGCAGGGAGGTAACGGGCGACAGGCGCTTTTCCAACCAGTCCCTCGCCACGGATGACCAGAGCGGAGACCTGTCGGATGCCTTTCAGAATTGATCCGAAAAAGCCCTTTGACGATGAAATCCGCCGCGCCGGCCTGGAATTGATCGAAGAGACGGTCACCATCCTGCGTGACCGTCCGTCCGGCCCGCACGAGGCCGTGCACGATGCGCGCAAGCGCTTCAAGCGGCTGCGGTCCCTCTACCGCCTCATCCGAAAGGCGGCGCCGGATTTCAGCCGAGAGGAAAATGCCCGTTTCCGGGATATTGCCCGTTCACTCGCCTTCGCCCGTGATGCGACGGCATTGGTGGAAACGGCGGAATATCTGGAGGCTTTCGCGCTCTCCGATACACAGGGTGAGGCGCTGCGGTCCATCACGGCGATGCTGCGCGCGCGTCGGGATCATGCGGTGAAATACGAGGCCGCTCTCGACGAGGCGATTTCTGCGGCCATCACCGGCTGCGAGGCGGGACGTGAACGGCTGAAGACGCTATCGCTGCCGGATGAGCTCAAGGACAGCGCCCGGCTGCTGAGGACAAGCTGGGCGCGGCAGAGGAAACGGGCGCGACAGGCGCTGGCCGATTGCCACGAGCGGGCCGATGTCGAGCATTTTCATGAGTTGCGCAAGGCCGGCCAGACCTACTGGATGCATCTTGGTCTGATGAGGCGTATCTGGCCATCCGCCATGCGCGCCAAGCGCGCCGATACCAAGCGACTGGTCGACATTCTCGGCCACGAACACGATCTCTCGGTTCTCGCCGCCGTGGCCGACCGCGAGCCCGACCGCTTTGGCAACGGCGAACGGCTGGCGCTGCTGCTCGACGCCATCATCGAAAGGCAACAGGCGCTGCGTGCCGAAGGCCTTGAACTGGCAGATGAGGTCTTTTCCGAATCTGCCCGCACGGAAAGCCGCATCGTCGGCCTGCTGTGGCGGCAGGCGGCGAAGTAGGCCAAACGCCACTTTCGGCGCTCGCTCACCTCCGTCATTCCGGCCTTGAGCCGGAATCCAGCCAGCCCAAGTCCCTGGGCTGAAAAGACTTGTCCCGCCGCGCAGACGCGCGTCGGCTGGATTCCGGCTCAAGGCCGGAATGACGGAGGCGGCATTGCGACATCCTGTTGCCTGCACACGGCAGCAGGAATGACAGGAAGCCCACAAATCCTCCCGATTGACGATTTTCAAAATACCCGAACCCACCGATAAATATTGCTTTGCGGCCGCCGTCGCTGTATTTCACCGGCCATGACCGACACGACCATTCTCCCCCGCCCGGAAGTCTCTGGCGATTTCCTTGTGGCCGCGCTTTACCATTTCGCCCGCCTGCCGCGGTTCGAGAGCCTGCGTGAGCCATTGTTCGAGCTCTGCCAGAAGAACGGCGTCAAGGGCACGTTGCTGCTGGCCGCCGAGGGCATCAACGGCACGATCGCCGGCCCGGATGCAGGCGTTCACGCCGTGCTTTCCTTCCTGCGCGCACAGCCAGAATTTTCGGCATTGGAGCACAAGGAAAGCCGCGCCTCGCACATGCCTTTCGTGCGGCTGAAGGTGAAGCTCAAGAAAGAGATCGTCACGATGGGCGTGCCTGATATCGATCCGAACCGGATCGTCGGCACCTATGTCGACCCGCGCGATTGGAACGAATTGATCTCCGACCCGGACACGATCGTCATCGATACCCGCAACGATTACGAGACCGCCATCGGCGTCTTCAAGGGTGCAGTCGATCCGAAGACGAAAACCTTCCGCGAGTTTCCGGACTGGGTGAAGAACAATCCCGGCCTGCACAACAAGCCGAAGATCGCCATGTATTGCACCGGCGGCATCCGCTGCGAAAAGGCCACGGCCTTCATGAAGGAGCAGGGCTTCGACGAGGTCTATCACCTCAAGGGCGGCATCCTGAAATATCTGGAAGAAGTGCCGGAAGAAGAAAGCCTGTGGGAGGGCGCCTGCTTCGTTTTCGACGAGCGTGTGTCGGTGGTGCATGGCCTGGCCGAAGGCGACCACCAGCTGTGCCACGCCTGCCGCAACCCGATCACCCCGGAAGTGCGCCTGTCACTCAAGTTCGAGGAAGGCGTCTCCTGCCCGAGCTGCTACGATGAGCGCAGCGAAGAAGACCGCCAGCGCTTCCGCGACCGGCAACAGCAGATCGACCTGGCAAAGAAGCGCGGCGAGCGGCATCTTGGGCGGTAAGCCCAGGTAGCTATAGGACTGTATCTAAATTTGGATAGAGCGGCGCCGCGTGTTTCTTCTCCCCGCCGGGGAGAAGAAACGAGAAGCGACACGTCGAGAACCTCACGCCCCCGCCCGCAGCGCAAAGAGCGGCGCATCCTGCCCGTCCAGCATGGCGGTGATCTCTTCCGCCGCGACCGGTTTTGAGAACAGGTAACCCTGCAATTCGTCGCAGCCGCACAGATGCAGTATGGCCGCCTGCTCTTCCGTTTCCACGCCTTCGGCCGTGACCGGAATGTCGAGTGATTTCGCCAGCGCCACGGTCGCCTGCAGCATTTCCAGCGAGCGGCCGCCCTTGTCGAGCGCCATGATCAGCGAACGGTCGATCTTCATCCTGTCGAAGCCGAAGCGACGCAGATAGCCGACGCTGGCAAAGCCGGCGCCGAAATCGTCGAGCGCAATATGCAGGCCGAGCTGTTTCAGCTTGTCTATCGCCGCACTTGCCCGCTCCGGGTGCTGGATGAAATAACCTTCCGTCATTTCCAGCCGCAGCCTTTCCGGCGGCGTCTTCGTCGCATCCAGAATATCCGCGACATGGCCGGAAAAGGCCGGATTGCGGAACTGCACGGGTGAAATATTGACCGACAGTTTGATGGACGGCCATTGCTGTGCTGTCTCGCAGGCCTTGCGCAGCACCAGCAGGCCGAGCCGGTCGATGAGACCGCTCGTCTCGGCAGCGGCGATGAATATGTCGGGCGGGACGAAGCCATATCCCGGCCTCTGCCAGCGGGCCAGCGCCTCCACCCCGGTAATGCAGCGCGTGGCGGCGCTGACGACCGGCTGATAAACCACCTGTATCTCGTCGTTCAAAATGGCGGAGCGAAGATCGGCCTCGAGCTGCAGTTTTTCCTCGCGCAGCGCATCCATTTTCAATTCGTAGGACACGTAACGACCGCGGCCGTTTTCCTTGGCCTGATACATGGCCATATCCGCGCGGCGCAGCAATTCCTCACCATTGATGTCCCCCGCCCGCGAGATTGACGTGCCGATGCTGCAGCCTATACTTGCCACACGCTCGCCTATGCTGAAGGGTTCGGTGAAGAGTTCCAGCAGTGACATACAGAGCTTGCGGCCTTCCACCCACACGTCGTCGCCCTGAATGGCGATGGCGAATTCGTCGCCGCCGAGCCGCGCCAGAACCGCGCCTTCCGGCACCAGCACCCTGAGCGCCGCCGCCACGCCCTTGATGAGCCGGTCACCCGCCGCGTGGCCGTAGGAATCGTTGATTTCCTTGAAGCCGTCGAGATCGAGATAAAGCAGCTTGATATCCGTCTTGTCGTGGCTTGCCCTGGCGACCATGCGGTCCAGCCTCGCGAAGAGACCGGCGCGATTATTGAGGCCGCTCAGCCGATCGCGCAGAGCTTCTTCCCGCGCCGCCGCCTCATCCGCCTTCAGACGATCGAGCGTGGCCGAACCGATAATGAGCAGCACCAGAAAGAATGTGCCGGCGATACCGAGCGCGGTAAAGACGACCGGCCGCGCCTCATGAAAACTGACATCTCCGGGCAGGTGCGACCGCCAGACGAGCCGTGCCAGCACCTGCCCCAGCGGATTGACGATATCCACGTGGTTGGCGGCCGTTCCCTCGCCATATTGCAGCTCCAGGCCCTCGATCACGTAGTTGCGGGCGAGTTTGTGCACCGTCGCCTGGGTGAGATGACGGGCAAAAACCAGATAGCGCCGCTCCGCGCCGACCGGCGGCAGCGCTCCCGATTTGAGCCGCACCAGCGCAACACCGGCAGCGGCGATGCCATCCCCGGTTTTGACGAAACCCGTGACCTGCGAGGTGACGCCGGGACGCATGGACCGCACCCGTTCGATCATTTCCGGAAGGCCGGCGGCGAAATAGGTGCCGGGCACCCATTTCGCCGGCTTGCCATTCTGATAAGCCATACGGACCTTGTCATCCTCGTCGATGATAACGGCAGTATCGAAAAGATCGTTATTGGCCGTCATGTCGCCGTAATTGCTGGCCACCCAGTCGAAGCGATCAGGAGCATAGACATATTCGGCGGCATCGTCCCAGGCGGCGTAATCGTTGAGCGTCGCACCAAGCTGTTCGCGAAAAGTGACGAGAGCTCCCGCCGTCGTCTCGCGTGAACGGGCACTGTCGAGCAGATTGGCCTTTTCCCGGACCTGACTGAGAGCGGAGAGGACGAGCGCCGTAACGATGAGAAGCACCAGCGCGAAGGTGGACAGCACAACGCCGACGGCGGTTCTGCGCCCGACCGGCAAATAGTCCCCAATGTTGCGCGGCGCAATCCGCATAAAATCCCCTTCGAAAGCATCATCTTGCGAAGGAAACATTCAAAAGCCGTTAAGCCGCGCCGTAACACCGACCCAAAAAACAACGGGTACAAAACGACAGTCCGACCGGAAATCTGAAAAATCCTTTCTGGAAAGAACGGAGGTTTTTCAGGAAAAGTGGATTTGCGCCCGTCCGTAAAACAAAAAACCTCTCCCGCGCGCTGGAGAGGTCATCATTTTCATCGTGATGGAGCGATTACCAGGACGGGATAACCGTGCCGTTATACTTCTCCAGAATGAAGGCCTTCACTTCCGGGCTGTGGTAGGATTCCACCAGCGTCTTCACCCAGGGCTTGTCCTTGTCCTGCGTGCGAACGGCGATGACGTTCGCGTAAGGGGACTTTTCGCTTTCGATGGCGATGGAGTCCTTCTTCGGGTTCAGGCCGGCTGCCGTGGCATAGTTGGTGTTGATGACCGAAGCGTCGGTATCGTCAAGCGAGCGCGGCAGCTGTGCGGCGTCGAGTTCGACGATCTGGATGTTCTTCGGGTTTTCGGTGATGTCGGCAGGCGTTACCTTGAGGCCAGCTTCTTCCTTGACCTTGATCAGGCCCTTGGAAGCAAGAACCAGAAGGGCGCGGCCGCCATTGGTGGGATCGTTCGGAATACCGACCGTCGCGCCATCCTTCAGCTCGTCAAGGCTCTTCACCTTCTTCGAATAAACGCCCATCGGGGTGGTGATGGTGGTGCCGACGCTGACGAGATCGAACTTGCGGTCAGCGATCTGGTTGTCGAGGTACGGCTGGTGCTGGAAGGAGTTGGCCTGCAGCTCGCCGTCGTTCAGCGCCTGGTTCGGCACGACATAATCGGAGAACTCGACGATATCGATATCGAGGCCCTTGGCGGCCGCGATCTTCTTCACCTGTTCCATGATCTGCGCGTGTTCGGCGGGGGTGACGCCGATCTTGATCGTCTCGGCCAGCGCCTGACCGGCAGTGAAGAGAGCGGCGAGCGATGCCGCGAGAATAAGTTTCTTCATAGGTGTCTCCTTGGGTTGTTATTATGAACGCAGTTAATTCTTCCGTGTACGCTTGTCGAAGCTGCGCGCCAGCCGGTCGCCGGCGCTCTGCACCAGCTGCACCAGCACGATCAGCACCAGAACCACGGCCAGCATCACGTCTGGCATGAAGCGCTGGTAACCGTAGCGGATGCCGAGATCGCCCAGCCCGCCGCCGCCAACCGCGCCCACCATGGCCGAATAACCGATGAGGCTGACCAGCGTGAGCGTGAGCGCCAGCGTGATGCCGGGCTTCGCCTCAGCCAGCAGAACCTTGGTGACGATCTGCAGCGGGGTCGCGCCCATGGCGCGGGCGGCCTCGATCAGACCCTTGTCCACCTCACGGATCGCCGCCTCCACCAGCCTGGCGATGAAGGGCACGGTCGCAACCGTCAGCGGCACGATAGCGGCGCTGGTGCCGATCGATGTGCCGGCCACGAGACGCGTGAAGGGAATGATCGCCACGACAAGAATGATGAAGGGCGTGGAGCGCGCCGCATTCACGATGAGGCCGAGGATGCGGTTGGTCATGGGCGCGGGAAACAGTTCGCCCTTGCCGCTGGTGGCGAGGAAAACGCCCATCGGCACGCCGATGATGGACCCAACGATGCCGGAAACAGCAACCATGTGAAGGGTTTGCAACAGCCCTTTCAGCAGAAGGTTGAAGATCATATCAGGCGACATAACCGAGCACCTCCGTGTGAAGACCGGTTTCAGCATAAAAGCGATCGGCGCGCGCCGTAACCTCAGCCGAGGCCGGATAGGAGACGACAAGCGAACCGAAGGGCTCCCCGGAAATTTCCTCGATGGTGCCGGCGAGGATGTTCACATCGGGGCCGATTTCGGCGACGAGACGGGCCGTCAGCGGCTGGAAGGCCGTTTCGCCGAAGAACACCAGACGCACCAGAACACGATCGCCTTCCGCTGCCTGCGGCTTGAGACCAGAGGTAACCCAGTGCGGCAGCTTCACGCCGACAGAGGAGGACAGCAGGCTGCGGGTGGTCTCGTGTTTCGGCGCCGTGAAGATATCGAAGGTGGTGCCTTGCTCAACGATCAGTCCCCTGTCGATGACGGCCACCTGCGACGCGATGGTCTTTACCACTTCCATCTCATGGGTGATGAGCAGCACGGTCAGACCGAGTTCGGCATTGATGCGCTTCAGCAGTTCGAGAATGGATTGTGTCGTTTCCGGGTCGAGCGCAGACGTTGCTTCGTCGGAAAGGAGCAGCTTCGGCTGGGTGGCGAGCGCCCGGGCAATGCCGACACGCTGCTTCTGGCCACCGGAAAGTTCCGCCGGATGCCGTTTTGCCTTATCGGACAGGCCAACAAGATCGAGCAGCGGCGCAACCCGGGTCTCGATATCCTTCTTGCCCATGCCTGATATTTCGAGCGGCAGCGCGACATTGTCGAACGCTGTGCGCGACGACAGGAGATTGAAGTGCTGGAAGATCATGCCGACGGAACGACGCAGCGTGCGCAGGCTCTTTTCATCGAGCGCCGCAACATCGACACCATCAACGATCACACGACCGGTCGAAGGCTTTTCAAGGCCGTTGGCGAGGCGGATGAGCGTGGACTTGCCAGCACCGGAGCGACCGATGATGCCGGTGATGGAGCCTTTCGGCACGGCGTAATCGATACCGGCTAGAGCTGCGAAGCCGGGCTTGCCGCCCGTGCCGCCAAAGGTCTTGGTCACGCCTTCGAACGTGACCATCGGCTCCTTTGCCGCCCCTTCAGGGACCGCCTGTTCTTGGCGCGCGGGCGAGGCCGCACTGGATGGAAAACTCATTGTGAACTCTGGGAATGCGTGACGGATCGGGTCTCAAAAAATCCTGTTGCGGTGCTGAACCGCTCTCTTCATGCAGCCTTCGGGCACATTCGATGACAGCTGATTTTCCGGGTCATTTCGTCAGGCTTTCACTCAGAAATGCCGGGGATCGGCAATTCGATGGCGCATACTTGCCCGCACACGCCACCTTTTAACAGGGATGTTTTTTCAATTATCTGAAAAGAGAGGAAAAATCTACCGCAAAGCCGCGTGTGCAGCCCTGCGGCAGTCAAGATTTTGCGAGTACCTTGAATCAGACGCGGCTGACGAATTCTTCGGCGGGACGGCGCACCTTCTTCAGGTTCACCAGCCAGTCGCCTTCCGGCTGGCGATAACCGAGCGGCAGGATGGTGACGGAGCGCAGGCCCTTCTCACGCAGGCCAAGGATTTCATCGAGCTTGGCAGGATCGAAACCTTCCATCGGAGTGGAATCCACACCCTCAAAGGCGGCCTGCGCCACAGCCATGCCGAAACCGATATAGGCCTGACGGGCGGCGTGCTCGAAATTCACCTGCTGATCGCGCTGCGGATAGGTGTTAAGCAGCATCTGGCGATAGGCTTCCCAGCCTTCATTCTTGATACCGCGCTCTTCATTGACCAGATCGAACATATGGTTGATCCGCTCTTCGGTGTAATTATCCCACGCCGCAAAGACCAGCAGATGCGAGCCTTCGGTCACCTGCGCCTGGTTCCAGGCAATCTCGCGGATTTTGGCGCGCACTTCCGGATCGGTGACGACGATGACTTCAAAGGGCTGAAGACCGCTGGAGGTGGGCGCCAGCCGCGCTGCCTCGACAATGCGCTCAACCTTGTCTTCGGACACCGTCTTGGAAGGGTCCATTTTCTTGGTGGCATAACGCCAGTTAAGTTTTTCGATAAGCATGTTCGTTTTCCCTGGGAGGACCAGCCCGCCCTGCCCCTTGACGGCAGGATGGGCGCTACGCTTCGTAGCCCGTCTCACATAGGAGCCGGGACGGCAGGCGCAAGCAGGCACCGTGGGGTAACCGATAAAAAAGTTTGGAAAACTGATAATAAGGGGAGAGAACTTTTTGGCGTGCCCGCGATACATCCTCTCGACGTCATCCTCGGCCCTGTGCCGAGGATATAATCACATTGAATAAAATCAGTAGGTTGCAGATCCTCGGGACAAGCCCGAGGATGACGTTGGAGAGGTTTCACCCATTCACCACCCCATGGTTCCCCTTCGGAAAACCCGAAGCCAGCGCGCTGTACCACTTGCCGCTATTCTTGACCGTCCGCACCTGCGTGTCATAATCCACATGGACGAGGCCGAAACGCATGCGGTATCCCTCGGCCCATTCGAAATTATCCATCAGGCTCCAGGCAAAATAACCGCGCATCGGGTAACCATCGCGGATGAGATCGGCGACGATGCCGAGGTGTTCGGCGTAATAATCGAGACGCGGCTGGTCATTCACCTCGCCGTTTTCGACGCCCATATTGTAGCAGGCGCCGTTTTCGGTGATGTAGCACTCCGGCAGATCGTAACGCTTGTAGAGCGTCTCAACCAACGACTTCAGCGCCGGAGCGTAAACCTCCCAGCCGATATCGGTCTTCACATCGCTGACCGCCGGTGCGGGCATAGTCGCGGGGAATTCCGCGCCCGGTGTCGCGTCGTCGGCAACGCGCATCGGCGTGTAATAATTCAGGCCCCACCAGTCGAGCTTCTGGCTGATGATGCCGAGGTCTTCCGCCTCCACGACGGGCATACGATCACCCAGCGCTTCCATCATCTCGGCGGGATATTCGCCCTTGAAGACCGGGTCAAAGAACGCGCCATTGTGGAACTGGAAGGCCCGCTCGGCCGCCTTCAGATCAGCCTCGCCATCGGAAGCGGGAATGACGGAATGGGCGTTCAATACCAGCCCCACCGGCACTTTCGGCGCGACGTGGCGGGAAGCTTCCACGCCGAAACCGTGGGCGAGGTTGATATGGTGCATGGCGGCAAGCGCGGCCTCCATGTTGCGCTCGCCCGGCGCGTGGACGCCGTAGAGATGGCTGAGCCACACCGCGCACCATGGTTCGTTGAAGGTCGCCACCGCATCCAGCCGGTCGCCGAGGCGGGCCATGACGGTCTTGGCGTAACGCTGGAAGGCATGTGCCGTGGAGCGGGAAGACCAGCCGCCATCCCCCATCAGGGTCAGCGGCAGATCCCAATGGTACAGCGTCGCATAGGTCTTGATCCCGCGTGCCTTGCAGCCATCAACGAGACGGTCGTAGAAATCCAGACCCTTCTCGTTGATCGGCCCGAAACCATCGGGAATGATGCGCGGCCAGGCGATCGAGAAACGATAGGCCTCCACCCCCATCTCCTTGATGAGATCGAGGTCTTCCTCCCAGCGATTGTAATGATCGCAGGCGATATCGCCATTGTGACGCCCGAAGACATGGCCCGGCATATTGCAGAAGGCATCCCAGATGGAGGGCTTGCGGCCATCCGCCTTGGTGGAACCTTCGATCTGGAACGAGGCAGTTGCGACGCCAAACAGGAAATCGCCGGGGAAACGGGCTGCGAGCGTTTTGGGATCGGTCATCGGAGAGTCCATCGGATGTGAAAAGATCAGCAGCGGTTTAGACCATGTCGCCTGCGAGGTACAGTCGGGCTCGGCGGAATCTACAACGTTTCAGGATGCGCGGTGAACAGACCCAAAGCGCTTTGCATGCGCAAACGTCGCCGCGGCGCTCGGCCGGCGGCGTGGAAGGCAGGCCCGGTGAATGCGGGTGGAACAGGTATTGGTGGAAGTATTTGCATGCACCGGGCCGCATTATAGAGACCATGATCATGGCCTCACGCTTACAGCCTTTTCACGACATCTATCCGATCAGCCCTTCCCGCCTCTGGCCGTGCGGGACGCCTCTCCGAAACACGGTCTACCAGAACCATGCTTGTCGATGCCGGCAACCGGTTCGCAAAAGGCGCCGCGCGTATCGCCCTTCCGTTCCGGTTGCGGGAGGAATGATGCAGCCAACGGAGGCAATGGGGATGGGAGAGGAAGAATTTTTTCGGAAGTGACTGAAAAGGATGGAGGGGTGGCGCAGAGTTGTCCGCTTCTTCTGGAGCAGAACTGAGAGCGGGGCCCCTTATCCAGCCCTTTGGGCTCCTCCGGCGGAGAGAAGAAATGTGCCGAGCCCGCCGCGTTTGGCAAGGAGCGTGAAGCTTGTTCTTCTCCCCGCCGGGGCGAAGTGCCGGAGCGCAGCGGGGCGATGAGGGGGCAACGTTGCCGTCACCCCCTCCATCACGTCAAACGTAACGATTGACCACGTTTTCGAGATATTCCTGACGACCCGATTTTGGCTCAGGATTGATATCCTCGCGCTCGACCAATGCCGCAATCTCGTCGAGCTTCAGCTCGCCGCGCAGCATCTTCTGGGCTTCCGGCGAATCCCACTTGGCGTAGCGCTCCTTGAGTGGCTTCGACAATGCGCCGTCCTCGATCATCTTCGCCGCCGCCTTGAGGCCACGGGCGCAGCAATCCATGCCACCGATATGGCCGATCAGCAGGTCCTGCGGATCGAGCGACTGGCGACGCAGCTTGGAATCGAAGTTGGTACCGCCATTCTTGAAACCGCCGCCGGCGAGCACATGGTAATAGGCCAGCGCCATTTCCGGCACGTTGTTGGGGAACTGGTCCGTATCCCAGCCGGACTGGTAATCGTTGCGGTTCATGTCGATGGAGCCGAAAATGCCGAAGGCGTTGGCCATGGCAAGCTCGTGCTCGAAAGAGTGGCCGGCGAGGATGGCGTGGCCCTGCTCGATATTGACCTTCACTTCCTTGTCGAGACCGTTCTTCTGCAGGAAGGCATAAACGGTGGCGACGTCATAGTCGTACTGGTGCTTGGTCGGCTCCTGCGGCTTCGGCTCGATAAGGATCGTGCCTTCAAAACCGATCTTGTATTTGTATTCCACCACCAGATTGAGGAAGCGGCCGAGCTGGTCGAGCTCGCGCGACAGATCGGTGTTGAGCAGGGTTTCGTAGCCTTCGCGGCCGCCCCACAGAACGTAGTTCGCGCCGCCGAGCTTCTTGGTGGCGTCCATGCAGGTCTTCACCGTTGCGGCGGAGAAAGCGAAGACGTCAGGATCGGGATTGGTCGCGGCACCCGACATGAAGCGGCGGTTGGAGAAGAGGTTGGCCGTGCCCCAAAGGAGCTTCACGCCGGTATCGGCCTGCTTCTGCGCGAAATAATCAACGATCTCGTTGAGGTTCTTGGTGTTTTCAGCGAAGTTCTTGCCTTCCGGCCGTACGTCGGCATCGTGGAAGCAGTAGAACGGCGAACCCAGCAGCGAAAAGAATTCGAACGCCACGTCGGCCTTCAGTTTCGCGGCCTGCATGCTGTCTTCAAACCATGGACGCTCGAACGTCTGGCCGCCGAAGGGGTCACCGCCCGGCCAGGTAAAGGTGTGCCAGTAGGCCACGGCAAAACGCAGATGGTCTTCCATGCGCTTGCCGGCAACGATTTCGTTGGGGTTGTAATGGCGGAAGGCCAGCGGGTTGGTGCTGTCGGGGCCTTCATATTTGATCTTGGCGATATCGCCGAAGAAGCCTGTGCTCATTGGGTGGTTCCTCCTTGGTGGGTTAGGTTTAATTGATGGAGGGTGTGGCTACCCCCCTCTGTCCTGCCGGACATCTCCCCCTCAAGGGGGGAGATCGACTCGAGGTTAGGTGTCCACCTCTTGCGAGGTTGAAGATGAAGCGAAGTGTCCGCCGCTTGCCGATCTCCCCCCTTGAGGGGGAGATGCCCGGCAGGGCAGAGGGGGGTGAAGCCGCACCCTCAACACCTCAATGCGATAGCCCCCTAATCGCCGGATAAACCGCGTGATACCGCCGGTAAGCCTCCTCATAGGCACCGGCCAGATCGGCCACCGGCTCAATCGTCCGCGCCGTCTCCGGCTGCGAGCACACCGCCACCGGGTCAGCCCCGGTTGCAGCAATCAGGCCGAGACGCGCAGCACCGAAGGCCGCACCGAAATCGCCCTCGGCGGGAATATCCACTGGCACACCAAGCGAGGTGGCAATCGACGCCAGCCAATAGGCCGAACGCGAGCCGCCGCCGATGGCGGTGACACGAGAGATCGAGGTGCCGGCGGATTTCAGGGCTTCGAGATTGTCCCTGATCGCGAAGGTCACGCCCTCAAGCACGGCCTGCGTCAGCGCCTTGCGGTCGCTCTCATGCGAAAGGCCGATGAAGGAGCCGCGGATGGCAGCATCATTGTGCGGTGTACGCTCGCCGGAAAGATAGGGTGCAAAGGTGACACCGGTGGGGGCAAGCAGCGTGTCTCCGAGTTCGCCGGTCAGATCGGCGGCGGATTGGCCTGTCAGCCGCGAATACCAGTTCAGCGCATCCGTGGCGGACAGAATGACGCCCATCTGGTGCCAGGTATTGGGCAACGCGTGGCAGAAAGCATGAACTGCGCTTTCCGGCTTCGGCAGATAAGAGGCATTGGCGGCAAAGAGCACACCAGAGGTTCCGAGCGACACGAAGGCATGACCTTCCTTCACCGTGCCCATGCCACAGGCCGAGGCGGCATTGTCGCCCGCTCCGCCGGCAACCACGGCCCGGCCGGAAATGCCCCATTCGGAGGCAAGCTCGGCGCGCAGAACGCCCGCCTCATCCGTGCCTTCCACCAGAGACGGCATGTGTTTTTCATCGAGCCCCGTCGCGGCAAGCAGGTCGGAAGACCATTTGCGAGCGCCGGTATCGAGCCAGGAGGTGCCGGCGGAGTCGGACATTTCCGAGATATACTCACCGGTCAGCCACAGCCGCAGATAATCCTTCGGCAGCAATACCTTGGCGACTTTTGCGAAGACTTCAGGTTCGTTCTTTGCCACCCAGGCGAGCTTCGGCGCGGTGAAGCCAGGGAAGACTATATTGCCGGTTATCTTGCGGAAGCGCGGATCAGCGTCGAGTGCGGCTGCTTCGGCATGGGAGCGGGTGTCATTCCAGAGAATGCAGGGCCGCAGCACCTTGCCATCGGCATCGACAAGTGTGGCGCCGTGCATCTGGCCGGAAAGGCCGATGCCCTTCACCGCGGCAAGCTCTTTCGGAAACTTCTGCTTCAGGCCGGCAACTGCGGTTTTCGTCGCGGCGATCCAGTCGGCCGGGTCCTGTTCCGACCAGCCATGATGCGGGCGCGAGACATCCAGCGAGCCGTTGGCCGAGCCGATGATTTTCTGATCGCCGTCCATCAGCAGGGCTTTGACGCCTGAAGTGCCAAGATCGAGACCGAGATACATGTATTTCTCCATTCCGGCGCGCCATGCGCCAAAGTTCATGCGGTTTTTTAAAGCCGCCGCCAGAGGGAAAACCGGCGGCCACTTGTCCTTCGGAAGAGTTTCTTCAGGGAAGATTGTCCCTGAGGAAGATATCGATACGAATACGTTCCTGCGCGGCGATGACGGGCAGGCCATCGGCGCGCGCCTTCAACACGCGTATGGCGCTGCGCACCTCGTGACCCGCGTCCTGGTTGAGCACGGCATCCAGCAGCCCTTGCCGCAGCGCATTGGCGGTGGTTTCGGTGAGCTCATGGGCGATGACCGAAAGCGGTCTTTCGTCATCTACCGCTCCAAGCGCGCGGATGAGACCTCGATTACCGGCACCGAGACTGTAAATGCCGGCGAGGGTTGCATTGCCGAGCGCCTCGCGCACCAGCGCCTCGACGGTCAGCGGATCGTCCCTGCCCTCCAGCACCGGCAGCAGCCGCGCCTGGGGAAACTCTGCCTCGATGACGGCGCGAAACCCTTCCAGACGCTCGCGATGGTCGCGCACCAGCATGGAGCCGGCCACAACGGCGACATCTCCGCCGCGCCCGGAAAGAAAACGTCCCATCAGGCTCGCCGCCGTGCGCCCGGCGGCGACGTTGTCTACGCCGGCATAATGGTCGCGCCTCGAACCCGAGAGGTCCGACACCAGCGTCACCGTGGCGATGCCGTCTTCCGCCAGCCGGTCGGCGGCCTCCGCCACATCTTCGGAATCGGTGGCGACGAAGGCCACCCCGGATGGCTTTTCCCGGCGCGCAACTTCCAGAGCCTCGGTCAGAGCCGCAGCATTAAACGGCGGCACCTCGATGACGCGGATCGCCGTCCGCTCCAGATGCGAGCGGCTGGCCGCAGCCCGCACCTCGGCGCGCAGCGTCGCCATGAAGGAATTGTCGTTGCCGGGCAGGATGAAGATCATCGAGTAATTGCGCCCCTTAGCCAGATTGGCGGCGGCGATGTCGCGCACATAACCCAGTTCGGCAATGGCCGCTTCCACCCGCGCCCGCGTCGCCGCATGCACGCCGGGACGCATGTTCAGCACCCGGTCGATGGTGGCGAGACTGACGCCCGCCCGCTCGGCGATATCGTGAACTGTCGGCTTCATGGCTCCTCCCGCCTCCTGCATATCCAGCTTTGCCGCCGCCGTAAATCGAAAAATGATGTACGTACCTCATAATTCATCAAATGGCTGCGGAATATCAATCCCGGCATTGGCTGAGGCTAATAGAGGGTCCGGCGGTAGTCCTGCTCCAGCTGCTCATCCATCTTCCGCAGGTCATCCCCATTTGTCGGAGTGCGCGACGTTTCATCCAAGATGATCTTGATAAGCGAGGGCATTTCCGACCGGGACTGGTGATGCGCGGGATCCCACAGGTGGGAGCGCCGGAACGCCTTGGCGCAATGCATGAAGACCTCATCCACCTTCAAGACGATGGCAAGTTTGGGGATACGATCCGCAACGCTCATCAGCTTCAGTAGTTCTGGATCGGTGCTCAGTGTCGCTCGCCCGTTCACCCGCAGGGTGTCGTCGAAACCGGGCACGATAAACAAGAGACCGACAATGGGGTTGGCGATGATATTGCTGAGCGTATCAAGGCGATTGTTGCCCGGCCGGTCCGGGATCGCCAGCGTGCGCGCGTCGAGAACCTTTACAAAGCCCGGCGGATCGCCGCGAGGGCTGACATCGGCCTTTCCCTCAAGGTTTTGGGTGCCAATGCAGAGAAAACGGCGAACGCCGAATGAATTCCTGCGCATGTTCGCCGAGCCTGTCCTGACACTTCTGTAGCGCGAGGGCATGTGTCGGCTCGAACAGGCCGCGAAGCGACTGCTCATCCGTGATTGCGAAGTCTGGATTGAGTTCCAAGGCCGCCATGATCTCCCCCTCTGAACCGCCCTGCCCAAGGGGCCACAATCCCGGTCAGCCGTCCTCCCGGCCCCGTTTTCGCTCCCCTTGCGCCTTTGAGGTACGTGCCTCATAAATTGATATACATGGCTTGCCCGCTGCGATCAACAGTTGAAATCTGGCAACAGGCGAAATGGGGATTTTGGCCGGATATAAAAAAGGGGCCGTCATTTCCGACGGCCCCAGCTCTGCGGTGGATGGGAGGGGATTGTTATCAGTGCGCCGCGTCTGGTGGCGGCGCTGCCTTGGGTTTCTGGATCAGGATCGTCATGAAGATCAGGCTGGAAAACAGCAGCGTCAGCGCGAAGAACACATCGGCGAAGGCTAGAATCCATGCCTGCTGCGAGACCATGCCGACCATTTTCTTGACCGCGACGGATGCGCCGTCCAGCCCGTAGGAATCATAGTTGGCGCCGACACTGTTCAGCCATTCCAGCGCCTTGGGGTTGGAATAGCTGATATGTTCGGCCAGACGCACATAATGGTCGTCCGTGCGCTGCGACAGCATGGTGTTGATGACGGCAAGACCAACGGCGCCGCCGAGGTTACGCGTGAGGTTGAACAGGCCGGAGGCGTTGCGGATACGGGCGGGCGGCAGGGTGCCGAGCGCGATGTTGTTGATCGGCACCATGCACATCATCAGGCCGAAACCGCGCAGGATCTGCGGGATCAGCAGCTCGTAGAAATCCCAGTCGGTCGTCACATGCGTCATGATCCAGGTGCCGCAGCCGAAGCTGATGAAGCCGATGGCCATCATCGCCCGCGGATCGAGCTTGGTGGAGACCTTGCCGGCAATCGGCGCGGTGAAGAACATCGCAAGGCCGGACACGAACATGGTCTCGCCGATCATCAGCGCGTCATATCCCCTCACCCGGCCGAGATAGAGCGGGTAGAGATAGGTCAACCCGTAAAGCCCGATGCCCATGACGAAGGAGAACAGCGAGCCGATGGAGAAGTTGCGGTCCGCAAAGGCGCGGATATCAACCACGGGGAACTCTACCTTGAAGGCGCGCCAGAAAAAGACGACCGCGCCGATAACCATGGCGACCGTTCCCATGACGATGTGCTCGTCGTTAAACCAGTCCTTGTTGTTACCCTCTTCCAGCACATATTCCAGCGAGCCGAGGAATACGGCCATGGAGATCAGTCCCCACCAGTCGAACTTCTTCCAGAGCGACCGCTCCGGCTTGTCGAAATCGATCAGGCTCCATGTCAGGATGGTGACGATGATGCCGGGGATGATGTTGACGAGAAACAGCCAGTGCCAGGAAAAGGCGTTGGAAAGATAACCGCCGACCGTCGGGCCGATGGTGGGCGCGAGCGTGGCGACGAGACCGATGATCGGTGAGACGACCGAGCGTTTGGACGGCGGGAAGATGGTGAAGGCGGCCGCAAAGACCGACGGGATCATGCCGCCGCCGATAAAGCCCTGGATCGCGCGGTAAACGATCATCTGGTCGATATTGGTGGCAGTGGCGCAGAGCGCGCTCGAGATCGTGAAGCCCGCAGCACAGGTGGCGAAGAGCACGCGCGTGGAGAGGATGCGCGCCAGCGTGCCCGATAGCGGGATCATGATGACTTCCGCGATCAGATAGGACGTCTGCACCCAGGCGATCTCATCCGAGCCGGCGCCGAGGCCGGCCTGGATTTCCGCAAGCGAGGCGGAAACGATCTGAATGTCGAGAATGGACATGAACATGCCGAAGACCATCGCGAAGAATGCGATGAGCCTGCGCCTGTCCATCGGAGGATCGGCGGGGATGGACGCCCCGCCCGTACCGACAACCGTAGCCGCCATGATCTTGCCCTCAACGGTGCGTCAAAGACGCGCCTTACTTGGCCTGCGGATTAGCTTGCGCCGTTCTGGTGGTTTCCGGCGCCGTGCGGGTATCGACATCGACAACAACGCTGAGGCCCGCGCGCAGATTATGCTTTTCGAGGTCTTCCTTGGAGAAGACGATCCGAACCGGCACGCGCTGGATGACCTTGGTGAAATTGCCCGTCGCATTTTCCGGCGGCAGCATCGAGAAGACCGAGCCGGAACCCGGCGAGATCGACTGGACCGTGCCTTCGATCGTCGCGTCGTCAAAGGCGTCGACATGCACGCGCACCTTCGAACCGGGTACGACGCGGGCGAGCTGCGTTTCCTTGAAATTGGCGTCGATATAAAGCTCGTTCATCGGCACCAGCGAAGCCAGACGCTTGCCGACAGACACCAGATCGCCATTCTGTACCGCGAGATTGCCGATAACGCCGTCATAAGGCGCCTTCAGAACCGTGAAGGACAGATCGCGGGCCGCCTTGTCGCGGGACAGCTGCAGCGAACGGATGGTGCTTTCCGCCTCCTGACGCTGGGCGCGCAGGAGCTCCACATTGGCCTTGGCCGAGGCGATGGCGGCATCGCCGGCGACGACATTCGCCTTGGCCTGATCGAGCGCGACCTGCGCATTATCGGACGCGGCAACCGTGCCGACATCCTTTGCCTGCAGCTGGCTTGCGCGCTTCTGGGTGATTTCCGCACCACGAAGGGCTGCATCCAGCGCGCCCTTCTGGGCAACGGCCTGCTCGAGCGCCGCTTCGCCGCCGATGATCTGCGCATCGATACGCTTCAGAGACAGTTCCTCGGTGCGGATCTGCGCTTCGGCCTGGTCAAGCGCGATACGATAATCGCCGTCGTCAAGCGTCACCAGCGGGTCGCCCGCCTTGACTTCCTGGTTCTCGACCACGTTCACCCTGGCGACGTAACCGGAAACCTTCGGCGCGATGACCGCGATGTCACCTTCGATATAGGCGTCGTCCGTCGACACCAGGAAGCGACCATCGATCCACCAGTTGTAACCGTACCAGCCAGCACCGGCCAGCAGTGCAATGGCAATGACAGGCAGAAGCTTCGAGCGCTTCTTCTGCTTTGGTGCCGGCGCTGCCTGCGGCTGCTGGGAAGGCGCCTCCGCCGGCTTTGCGGGAGAGGTCTCGGCCTTGGCGGAGATATCCGCCTCTTCCGCATCGTTGACGGCGCGAACCGCATTATTCTTCTGGGCCGACATGAGAGAGCTTACCGTGATAGATTGAAGAAAGTTTTTCGAACTGAACCGTTCGGTTCGATTGACATAATCTCTTTCCTGACACATATCAAGTGTTATCGAACCGATTGGTTCGACGTTCGGTTAATTTTTTTTACGCCGTTGTGATGCTATGAGGGCGGTAGCGATGGCAGGTGAAGACAGGGATATGGAGACGGAAACGGAAACGGGCTGTCCGGGCAATGCCGCCGGGCGTTTTGCGGCGGGCGAAGACCCGGCCAAACGCGAGCAGATTCTGGCAGGTGCGTGGCGTGTGTTCAAGCGCAAGGGCTTCGATGCGGCCAGCATGAACGACATCACGCGTGAAGCGGGCGTTTCCAAGGGCACGATCTACGTCTATTTCTCCAACAAGGAGGATCTGTTCGTTGCGCTCGTCGACCACCATCGCAACGAATTCGCCACCTCCATGCGCCATATCCTTGAGGGCACCGAGGAGGTGCGCGAGGGGCTGGAGCAGTTCGGCAAGGCCTTTGCCAACAAGATGATCTGTTCGGACATGATCCCCGCCATGCGTTCGGTGCTCGGCGTCATCGATCGCATGCCGAAACTGGCGCAGCGCTTTTTCCTGTCGGCTCCGAACAACGTACGCACCGTGCTCCTGGATTTCATCCAACATCAGGTCGAGATCGGCCATCTGAAAGTGGATGATCCTGAACTGGCCGCCCGGCAATATATCGAGCTTTCCACCGGCACCTTCTTCAAGCTGCGGCTGTTCGGCGAACTGGAAGGCCCGGTTCCCGACGAGGAACTGGACCGGGTTATCAGCAGCGCCATCAACGTATTCATGGCGGCTTACGGAACAGACAAGGCCTGAGACCATTCAGCAAGGGACGGCCTGACCGGCATCGTGCCGGCAAGGCAATGGCGTCCGATACGCGGTTTGCGCGAAATTTCGATGAAATCTTGCCAAACACAGGAGCTATCTCCTTGTTTCTCGCGTATTGCGCTATAAATTCCACCCACCGAATATATCGGCTGGCCTTGTTGCTGAAAGGAAAACATACCTGATGGAGTCCATTCTCCCTCTTCTGTCGGACCCCGCCGCCTGGGTGGCGCTCGTCACACTGATCGTCATGGAGGTCGTTCTTGGCATCGACAACCTGATCTTCATCTCCATTCTCACCAACAAGCTGCCGCCTGAACAGCGCGAAAAAGCCCGCAAGATCGGTATAGGCCTCGCGCTCGTCATGCGCCTTGGCCTGCTTGGTACCGTCGCATGGATCGTGCAGCTCACCACACCGGTCTTCGAAGCCTTCGGCCACCCATTCTCGTGGAAGGACATGATCCTCATCGCCGGCGGTCTCTTCCTCGTCTGGAAGGCGACCAAGGAAATTCACCACAATGTCGACCCGGAAGACCACAAGGAAGACCTGGTAGGCGGCCCTGTGGGCATGAATTTCGGCGCCGCCATCGGCCAGATCCTGCTGCTCGACCTCGTCTTCTCGGTGGACAGCATCATCACCGCCGTCGGCATGACCCCTCACCTGCCGATCATGATCGTCGCCGTCATCGTGGCCGTGACAGTCATGCTGCTGGCCGCAACGCCGCTCGCCAATTTCATCGAGCGTAACCCCACCATCGTCATGCTGGCGCTCGCCTTCCTGATGATGATCGGCACAACACTGATCGCCGAAGGCATGGGCTTCCATGTTCCCAAGGGCTACGTCTATGCCGCCATGGCGTTCTCGGCACTGGTGGAACTGCTCAACATGCTGGCGCGCAATGCAAGGCGAAAGAACAAACAGCTGCATTGAGTGATAGCTGCAACGACTGGTAGGGCCCGCAGCATGCGGGCCTTGCATAACCGGACCAAGGGGGCCGACACATGGCATCGCCCGAAGGGACGAGGACATGGCTTTCGTCATTAAAGCGGAAATCTCAGACCCCGACGCGGAAACTTTCGCATTCACCGCGCAGAAAACCATGTATGGCGGCAAGACCATCATGGCGGGCGATACTGTTTTCCTGTTTGCCAGCGAAAATGAGGGCGGGCACGGCCTCATTGCGAGCGGCGTCGTGACAGCTACCCGGGCAATTGCCCGCAGACCGGGCATCGCGCGCCAAACGCCCCGGGTCGATCTCACCATAAAGAGAACGGCAACGGCCTGGCGTCCTCTCGGCCGGGCACAGTTGCGGGATTTCCGGGACTGGGAGGACGGGCAGCCTGAGACCGAACTCAATTTCAAACTTTACCGCCAGGCGACAGACAAGATCGTCGGCATATCTGACGAGGCAACCCGTTTTATCGAGGCATTTTTCAAGCAATGAAATGATGTGCGCAGGCACGAGGAACTCCCGCCCCGCACTTGCGTTGATGAGCAGGTCCCTGACAAAAAAAGCAAATACGATTCCATCCCCCGCATGCGAAAGTAACCCGCACAAATGACGACAGACCAGATTCTCGCCTTCGTCGTCATCGCCGGCATGATGGTGGCCTTCATCTGGGACAGGTTTCGTTATGACGTCGTCGCCTGCAGCGCGCTGCTGGTGGCTGTAGCACTCGGCGTCGTGCCTTTCGACAAGGCATTTTCCGGCTTTTCGGATGATATCGTCATCATCGTCGGCAGCGCACTGGTTGTCAGTTCGGCGGTGGCGCGTTCAGGCATCGTCGACATGACGATCAAGAAATATTTCCCCGAGATGCATTCCAAAGGCCTGCAGCTCGCCTTCCTGATGATCGTCGTCGCCGTCATGTCGGCCTTCATCAAGAACATTGGCGCACTCGCCATCATGATGCCCGTCGCGTTCCAGTTCGCCCGCAAATCCGGAAGCCCGGTTTCCTATTACCTGATGCCCATGGCGTTTGCCGCCTTGCTGGGCGGGCTGATGACGCAGATTGGCACGTCGCCGAACATCGTCGTCTCACGCCTGCGTGAGGAGATGACCGGTGAGAGCTTCTCGATGTTCGATTTCACGCCCGTAGGGGCTGGCCTCACCGTCATCGGCATCATCTTCCTGACCTTCGGTTATCGGTTGCTGCCGGTGCGCAACCGGGAAAAGGCCTCTGTCGAGGATATTCTCGACCAGTCCGCCTATACCGCCGAAGCGACGCTGCCTGCAGACAATACCTTTGCGGACAAGCCGCTGCGCGAACTTCTCAAGCAGGCCGATGGCGATGTCATCGCCAGCACCATCCTGCGCGGACCACGGCGCATTTCCCCCTTTCCCGACGTGACGCTGAAGGCCGGAGACACGGTTCTGCTCGAAGGCAGCCCGGAAGGCCTCGACCGCATCGTCTCCCAGGCAAAGTTGCTGCTTTCCGGCAAGCCCCTGATGGAGAACGGCCAGAAAACCGCCGATCTCATTTCCATGGAGGCCGTCATCAGCAACGAATCCGTTCTGAACGGCATTTCGGCGCGGGAACTCGCGCTGTCCTATACGCGTGGCGTCAACCTGATCGCGGTGAGCCGGCGCGGCCAGCGTGTCAGCCAGCGCCTCTCGGAACTGACATTGCAGGCGGGTGACGTCATCCTTTTACAGGGCAGCCGCAAGAACCTGCCGCAGGTGCTGCAGGAATTTTCGCTGCTGCCGCTGGCGCAGCGGGAGATTCTGCTCGGCGTACAGCGCCGCGCGCTTTTGCCGGTCATCGTACTCGCCGCCGCCATGATCGCGGCCGGCAGCGGTCTGGTCCCGGTCTCGGTCGCCTTTTTCGCAGCCGCCTTCATGATGATCGTCGTCGGCGCCATTCCGCTTACCGAAGTCTACAAATCCGTCGATGGCCCGATCCTCGTCATGCTCGCGGCCCTCATTCCCGTCAGCGACTCGCTGCGCACCAGCGGCGCCAGCGAGTTGATCGCCGCCTGGCTCGGCAACGCGGCTCAGGGCCTGCCGCCCTTTGCCGCGCTCGGCATGATCCTGCTCACCGCCATGGCGGTTACGCCCTTTCTCAACAATGCCGCAACGGTGCTGGTCATGGCGCCCATTGCCGCGGGTTTTGCCACCACGCTCGGTTTCCGGCCGGAGGCCTTCCTGATGGCGGTGGCGATCGGCGCGGGCTGCGATTTCCTCACCCCCATCGGGCACCAGTGCAATACGCTGGTCATGGGTCCCGGCGGTTATCGTTTCAGCGACTATCCGCGGCTTGGCCTGCCGCTGTCGATCATGATCGTCATCGCCAGCATTCCGATGCTGCTTTACGTCTGGCCGGTCAACTGAAGCCAGCCGGCAGGACCGGACGACCTCTGGAGACTCCATATTTCCTTGACGCCTGCGGCAGAATATGGCCTAAGCCCAAGCCGAACGGGAATATGAAAAAGGCACTTTCCTTTCGCCTTTTGACATGATGTCCTGCCGCATCCAAACGAAAACTCCGTGGTATCAGGGTGGAACCGCCCCGATGTCACCGCCACGTCACGACGAGTGAAATTCATGACCACTTCCGGCGTTCGCGTCCGCATCGCACCTTCCCCCACCGGCGAGCCGCATGTCGGCACCGCTTATATCGCGCTGTTCAACTATCTCTTCGCCAAGAAACACGGCGGCGAGTTCATCCTGCGCATCGAGGATACCGACGCCACCCGCTCGACCCTCGAATATGAGCAGAAGGTGCTGGAAGCCCTGCGCTGGACCGGCCTTACCTGGTCGGAAGGCCCCGATGTCGGCGGCCCTTACGGTCCCTACCGCCAGTCAGAGCGCAAGGCGATGTACTGGCCCTATGCCGAAGAACTTCTGGAAAAGGGCCATGCCTTCCGCTGTTTCTGCACGCCCGAGCGGCTGGAGCAGATGCGCGAGGCCCAGCGCGCCGCCGGCAAGCCGCCGAAATATGACGGTCACTGCCTCAACCTGAAGGCCGAGGAAGTGACCGCGCGCGTTGCCGCCGGTGAAGCCAACGTCGTGCGCATGAAAATCCCGACCGAAGGCTCGTGCGATTTCCATGACGGCGTTTATGGCGATGTCTCGATCCCGTGGGATTCCGTCGACATGCAGGTGCTGATCAAGGCCGACGGCATGCCGACCTATCACATGGCCAACGTCATCGACGACCATCTGATGAAGATCAGCCATGTGGCGCGCGGTGAAGAATGGCTGGCTTCGGTGCCCAAGCACATTCTGCTGTACCGTTATTTCGGCTGGCAGGAGCCGGTGTTCATGCATCTTTCTTTGATGCGCAATGCCGACAAGTCCAAGCTTTCCAAGCGCAAGAACCCGACCTCGATCTCCTATTATTCCGCGCTCGGCTACCTGCCGGAAGCGTTGATGAACTTCCTCGGCCTGTTCTTCATCCAGATCGCAGAGGGCGAAGAGCTTCTGACCATGGACGAGCTCGCCGCGAAGTTCGACCCGGAAGCGCTTTCCAAGGCCGGCGCCATTTTCGACATTCAGAAGCTCGATTGGCTGAACGGCCGCTGGCTGCGCGAAAAGCTTTCGCCGGAAGAGTTCATTGCCCGCACACTGGAATGGGCGATGGAGAATTCCCGCCTGACCGAGGGCCTGAAGCTTGCGCAGAGCCGCGTTTCCAAACTCGGCGAGCTGCCTAACCTTGCCGGCTTCCTGCTCGCAAGCGATGCCGGCCTGACGCCCGCCTCCTTTGCCGGGCTGAAGAGCAAGCCGGAAGAAATCCACGAAATCCTCACCACGGTTGCGGCAGACCTCGAAAAGATGCCCGACTGGAACGTGGAAGCCATCGAGGCGGAGTTGCGCGATGTGGCCGAACGCACTGGCAAGAAGCTGCGTGTCGTCACGCCGCCGCTTTTCGTCGCCATGTCCGGATCGTCGCGCTCGCTGCCGCTGTTTGACTCGATGGCGCTGCTTGGCCGCTCCGTCGTGCGCCAGCGCCTGAAGGCTGCGATCGCCGTTGTGGCCACGATGGTTGGCAGCGGAAGCTGATGATGACGTGCTGGCGGTGACGGCAGCATTTTAGAATACGCCCTTTGCCTGGGGCTCACCCCCCTCTGCCCTGCCGGGCATCTCCCCCTCAAGGGGGAGATCGACAAGCGGCTGACACCTTGCCCATGGAACGGGCGGGCGCGGCATCTGATCTCCCCCCTTGTGGGGGAGATGTCCGGCAGGACAGAGGGGGGTAACCCAGAGCGCCAAGGGTAACCGCAACGAACAAGCCCGCTAAAGGCGAACACGATGACCGACACCAAGACCGAAACCACCGCCCTCTCCTCCGACGCGACAGAAGTGCGCCGCCAGAAACTTGCGCTGCTGCGCGAGCAGATCGGCGACGTCTATCCGGCGCATTTCCACCGCACGATGAGCAATGCCGAGCTGGCGGAAAAATATGCCGATATCGAAGCCGACGTCGAGACCGGTGATACGGTGACGGTGGCGGGGCGCGTTTATTCCTCGCGCAATTCCGGCATGTTCATGGATATTCATGACGCCTCGGGCAAGGTGCAGATCTTCTCGCACAAGGATACGACGCCGGAAGCGGCGCGCAACCTGCTGCCGATGATCGATATCGGCGACATCATCGGCGTGACTGGCAAGGTGCGCCGCACCAAGCGCGGTGAGCTGACGATCAACGCCGAAGAAATCACCATGCTGACGAAGTCGCTGCTGCCAATGCCCGAGAAGTGGCACGGCGTCTCCGACATCGAGCTGCGTTACCGCAAGCGCCACCTCGACATTCTCTCCAACGAGGAATCCAAGCTGCGATTCCTGCAGCGCTCGAAGATTCTCTCCGGCATCCGCCGCTTCATGGAAGCCGAAGGCTTCCTCGAAGTCGAAACGCCGATGCTGCAGACCGTCTATGGCGGTGCAACGGCCGACCCGTTCAAGACCTTCCACAACACGCTGAAGATGGACATGTATCTGCGCATCGCGCCGGAACTGTTCCTGAAGCGCACGCTGGTTTCGGGCCTGTCCGACAAGGTTTTTGAAATCAACCGCAACTTCCGCAACGAAGGCGTCTCCACACGGCACAATCCTGAATTCACCATGATGGAGTGCTATTGGGCCTATGCCGATTACGAAGACATCATGGGTCTCGTTGAGCGGCTGTTCGAGACGCTGGCGATCTCGCTCCACGGCACCACAGAGGTGGAATTCCAGGGCCAGACGATCTCGTTCAAGGGTCCGTTCAAGCGCGTGCCGATGCCTGATGCGGTGAAGGAAGCAACCGGTATCGACTTCCTCGCCATCAAGACCGACGAAGAAGCCCGCGCTGCCGCCAAGGCCGCCGGTTTCGCTGTCGAGAAGGACTGGACCTGGGGCGAATGCCTTGCCTTCATCTTCGAAGAGAAGGTGGAAGGCACGCTGATCCAGCCGAGCCACGTCACGCACTTTCCGAAAGACATCTCGCCCTTCGCCAAGGAAGTGCCGGGCGAACCGCGCCTCGTCGAGCGTTTCGAAAGCTATTGCAACGCCTGGGAAGTGGGTAACGCCTTCTCGGAACTCAACGATCCGGAAGAACAGCGCCGCCGCATGGTGGAGCAGCTGGAACAGGCGCATGCGCGTGGCGAAAAGGACAAGCAGCTGGACGACGAGTTCCTCGACGCCATCGACCAGGGGCATGCCACCCGCCGGCGGCCTCGGCATCGGCGTCGACCGCCTGATCATGCTTTTGACCAACGCCCCGTCGATCCGCGACGTCATTCTCTTCCCGGCCCGCCGCAACAAGGCGGATTGAGGCACCAGGAGCGCTGCCCGGTTCGAATTTCCGGGCAAGCTGCAATCCCCTTGAAGTTGGCGCTGAAAGGTGAATATTCACTCAACCTCATCCTCGGGCTTGTCCCGAGGATTTGCTAACGTAGCGATTTTGTTGACGTGCTTAGAGGCGTGGGGCAAGCCCAAGGATGACGTCGGGCAAGCATGACAAGGCAGCGTCGGCGGAACCTACCGCCGGCATGAAACAGGAACGCCTAGGCAACAGCCGAATCCCTCTCAATGCCCCGCCTTGGCCTTTTCGCCAGCAGCTTCCTCTGCCACCGCCGCCTCTCCGTCCATCGGTTTTTCCTCCGCCGCCTGCGCGGTGGTCGAGCCTTTTCCGAAGATCAGTGACTTTAGATAGGACAGGCTGAAGATGCTGCTGCCCTCGGCTTCCGGTGTCGAGGTCAGAAGCTCGTCGGTGACGGTCTCACCATGCGCTTCGGGAGACGGAGTTTCGTCATGTGCTTCCGGAGCAGTTTCGCCATGGCCGGGCTCCGTTGGCGCAGCGTCATGTTCGCCGCTGGCCCCGCCCTTGCTTTCGCCGTGACCTTTGGCGGACTTGCCCTCGTGGCCGCCCGCTTCCGGCTCCGCAACCGGCGTCGCACAATCGGCGAAGTCGCTGAGGCTGGCAGCCATGGCTTCGGTATCTTCAAGCGGCAGATCGATGCGCAGACCGTAAAACTGGCCGCTGCCATTTGCTGCGCCGTCATAATAGAAGGCTGAATAACGGCGGGCCTCGGCGCCCTCGGGAATTTTCGCCGGATCCGGAATGAAGACCACCTGTGCGGCAATGGCCCGGCCACGCATTTCCGAGCGCAGCTGCGGGCCGTTCCTGTCAAGCACGGAGACCTGAACCAGATCGGGCTTCTGTTTGTCGTAAACCGCTTTGGCGACGCGCAGGGCGGTTTTCAACCGCTCCGTGCCGTCTCCGCCTTCGGTGCGAATGAACTTGCGTACCCATAGCGAGCCGTTCTTGCGGATATTCACTGTCTGGACTGCGTCGCAGGAAAGCCCATTGGTGGAGGCATAGGATGGGCCAAGCAGCCGCTCGCTGCCGATGAACACGGCAGCGGAACCGGTCGCGCCTGCCAAAAGCAGGATCCCGCCTCCAATCATAACGAGCTTGCGCGAAAACCGCATTCGTCCGAATACAGCTTTCACCCGCAACATCCTGACATCAAGTACCCCGCCTCTCGCCCTCACCCCGGAAACGTGGCTCGAAGGATGAGGAACACACGCGGGATAAGCTTCGGACCACGCTGTCCGAGCCTTGCGATAGTGCCGCTTTCTCATTGAAAAAAGTTTAATCCCGCAGGCAAGATACCCGCAAAAGCGCATCATTTTCGGACATTTCAGAAATCTCAAGATTTGCGAATGATTTGCAATAGCGTTGACAAAGGTGATTTTATAACAGATGGTATTGCGAATTAGTCGCAACAAAATCTGGTGAGCACGTGAACGTCCAAAAATTCCGCCACGCCATTTTCGCTTTCTCGCTTTTTCTTCCGGGCGTCGCCCTTGCCCAGGAAAAACCTGTTGTCGTGACCACCTTCACCATCATCGCCGATATGGCGCGCAACGTAGCGGGTGACGCGGCCGAGGTGGAAAGCATCACCAAGCCCGGCGCGGAAATCCACAATTACCAGCCGACGCCCCGCGACATTCTGAAGGCCCGCAAGGCCGATCTGGTGCTGCGCAACGGACTCAATCTGGAATTGTGGTTCGAGAAATTCCTGACTAACCTCTCCGGCGTGCCTGATGTGACGGTGAGCGATGGTGTGAAGCCCATGGCGATCAGCGGCGGCGCCTATCAGGGCAAGCCCAATCCGCACGCCTGGATGTCTCCCGATAACGCCTTGATCTACGTCGAAAATATTCGCAAGGGCCTGAGCGAGATCGACCCCGCCCACGCCGATGTCTACGCCGCCAATGCCAAGGCCTATTCGGACAGGATCAGGGCCACGGTGCAGCCGATCCGCAATGAACTTTCGGCCCTTCCGGAAAACAAGCGCTGGTTGGTGACGAGTGAAGGCGCCTTTTCTTATCTCGCCCGCGATTTCGGCCTGAAGGAATTGTTCCTCTGGCCGGTCAACGCCGACAGTCAGGGCACGCCCCAGCAGGTTCGGGGTGTGATCGACGCCATGCGCGAGCATAATATCCACGTCATCTTCAGCGAAAGCACCGTTTCCGCCGATCCCGCCCAGCAGGTGGCCGAGGAAACCGGTGCGGCCTATGGCGGCATTCTCTATGTGGATTCGCTGAGCGAGGCTGATGGTCCCGTCCCGACTTACCTGGACCTGCTGCGTGTGACGAGCGAAACCATCGCCAAGGGACTGTCTTCATGAGAATGGGGAGTAAAAAATCAGGCGGCGGCCTGACGGTTCAAAATGCGACAGTGACCTATCGCAACGGCCACACCGCATTAAGAGATGCCAGCTTCTCCATTCCCCGCGGAACGATCACGGCACTTGTCGGCGTCAACGGCGCCGGCAAGTCCACGATTTTCAAGGCGATCATGGGTTTCGTTCCTTTGGCCGCCGGTTCCGTCTCGATCTTCGACCTGCCGGTAAAGGAGGCGCTGAAGAAAAACCTCGTCGCTTACGTGCCGCAGGCGGAAGAGGTGGACTGGAGCTTTCCGGTGCTGGTGGAAGACGTGGTGATGATGGGCCGTTATGGCCACATGAATTTCCTGCGCATCCCCTCGAAGCGCGATCACCAGATGGTGGAAGAGGCGCTGAGACGCGTCAACATGCTCGATTATCGCAAGCGTCAGATCGGCGAACTCTCCGGCGGGCAGAAGAAGCGAGTGTTTCTGGCTCGCGCGCTGGCGCAGGAAGGACAGGTGATCCTGCTGGACGAACCTTTCACCGGTGTCGACGTGACGACGGAGGAGCAGATAGTCGCGCTTTTGAAGGCGCTGCGCGACGAGGGCCGCGTCATGCTGGTCTCCACCCACAATCTTGGCAGCGTTCCGGAATTCTGCGACCGCGCCGTCTTCGTCAAGGGTACGGTTCTGGCGTCGGGCAAAACAAGCGACACCTTTACAGAGGAAAACCTGCAAAGGGCTTTCGGCGGCAGCCTGCGCCACTTCGTTCTCGGCGGGGCAGACCTACATAGCGACGCCGATCCGCGCCGCCTGAAGGTCATAACCGATGACGAGCGGCCCTTCGTGATCTACGGCAAAAATGGCCAGGACAGGGGCGATTCTGAGGCTCCGAAAGAGAAAGCCGATGATTGACACCCTTCTTGAGCCTTTCACCTATGGTTACATGTTGAACGCCATCTGGGTCAGCGCACTGGTGGGCGGTGTCTGCGGCTTTCTCTCGGCCTATCTGATGCTGAAGGGCTGGTCATTGATCGGCGATGCGCTTTCCCATGCCATCGTTCCCGGGGTTGCCGGAGCCTATATGCTGGGCCTGCCCTTTTCGCTCGGCGCGTTTCTCTCCGGCGGGTTGGCGGCCGGGTCCATGCTGTTTCTGAATCAGAAGACACGGCTCAAGGAAGATGCGATCATCGGCCTGATCTTCACCTCGTTTTTCGGGCTTGGCCTGTTCATGGTGTCGCTCTCGCCGACCTCGGTGAATATCCAGACCATCGTGCTCGGCAATATCCTCGCCATCACCGCTGAAGACACCATCCAGCTGGCTTTGATCGGCGGTATCAGCCTCCTTGTGCTTTCGCTGAAATGGCGCGACTTCATGGTGGTGTTCTTCGATGAGAACCACGCCCGCACCGTGGGGCTGAAACCGGAAGTGCTGAAGGTGATCTTCTTCACCCTGCTGGCCGCCTCCACGGTTGCCGCCCTACAGACTGTCGGCGCTTTCCTCGTCGTCGCCATGGTGGTGACGCCGGGTGCTACTGCCTATCTCCTAACCGACCGTTTCGAGCGGCTGATCCTGATGAGCCTCATCATCGGCGCGGCCACCAGCTTCATCGGCGCCTATCTCAGCTATTTTCTCGATGGCGCGACCGGCGGCGTCATCGTGGTGCTACAGACGGCGATCTTCCTTGCCGCCTTTGTCTTTGCACCCAAACACGGCCTGCTCGCCTCGCGCGCCAAGGCGCGCAGGGCGCTGGAGGAAACGCCATGAGCGAATATCTCGAACTGGCCATACTGCCGTTTCAACTGCCCTTCATGCAATATGCCTTCCTGATCACGCTGATGATCGCGGTGCCCATGGCAATGCTCTCCTGTTTTCTGGTGCTGAAGGGCTGGTCGCTGATGGGGGACGCCGTTTCCCATGCCGTGCTGCCCGGCGTGGTGGTGGCCTATATCGTTGGCATCCCGCTTTCCATCGGGGCCTTCATCGCGGGCATGATATGTGCCCTCGGCACCGGTTTCATCAAGGAAAACAGCCGCATCAAGGAGGATACGGTGCTCGGCATCGTCTTTTCCGGCATGTTCGGGCTGGGACTGGTGCTTTACGTGAAGGTGCAGAGCGACGTACATCTCGACCATATCCTCTTCGGCGACATGCTCGGCATCGCGCCCTTGGACATGCTGGAGACGGGCGTGATCGCGCTTTTCGCCACTCTGTTTCTCGGCATCCTGCGGAAGGATCTGCTGGTCAACGCCTTCGATGCGCAACATGCAAGAGCCATCGGCCTGCCCGTGCGTGTGCTGCATTATGGCCTGCTGATGGTGCTGTCGCTCACCGTAGTCGGCGCGCTGAAGGCGGTTGGCATCATTCTCTCCGTCGCCATGCTCGTCGCACCGGGCGCAATCGCCTTCCTGCTGACCCGGCGTTTTTCCGCCATGCTGCTGGTGGCCATTGCGGTGGCGGTCGCCTCGTCGCTAGCGGGCATATGGCTGAGTTTCCTGATCGACAGCGCTCCCGCCCCCACGATCGTGCTCTTCATGAGCGTCACCTTCGTCGCGACATTCGTCCGCACCATCTGGAAAACCCGCCGTACCGACACGGCCCATGAGACGGCAATATAAAAGAACGATTTTTACGGGCGCGTGGAACATTTTCTCCTTTTGCGCGTCATTTTATCGAGCCTGTCGCGGGGCGGCGGCTCGGGAAAATTTCGCAAAAGGGGAAGCGCCATGCTTAAATGGGCTCTTATTTTCTTTGTCATTTCTTTGATCGCGGGCGTGTTCGGCTTTACCGGCATTTCGGCAGCCGCAGCCGGCGTGGCCCGCATTCTGTTCTTCATCGCCGTGGTGATCTTCCTGGTCTTCCTCGTGCTTGCACTGATGGCCGGAAGCGCCGTCGTCTGAATGAAAAAGGCGACCGGTTGTCACGCCGGTCGCCCTCCTCTCTCCCTTAAAATCCGTCAGCCCGTCCAACCGCCATCAATGACATGGATCTGGCCGGTGGTGAAACCTGCTTCGTCTGACGCGAGGTAGGTGACGAGCGCTGCGATCTCTTCCGGCGTGGCGATGCGACCCATAGGCTGGCGCGCGATGAAATCTGCAAGAGCCTGTTCGTAATTGCCGGTGGCGCGCAGACGATCGTGCAGCGAAGGGCTATCCACCGTTCCGGGGCAGATGGCGTTGCAACGAATGCCCTTTGTCACGAAGTCCGCCGCAATCGCCTTGGTCAGGCCCACAACGGCGGCCTTGGAAGCGGTGTAGGCAAACCGGTTTGGCACGCCCTTTACGCTGGAAGCAACCGAGGACATGTTGACGATCGCGCCCTTTCCCTTCTCCAGCATGCCGGGCAGGAACGCGCGGCAGGTACGGTACATGGCCTTTGCGTTGAGGTCGAAGGAGAAATCCCAGTCCTTCTCCTCACACTCGAGGATGGTGCCGGAATGAACAAAACCGGCGCAGTTGAACAGCACATCCGCATGGCCGATATCGGCGGCAAAATCTTTTACGCCATCGCCGTCGAGCACGTTCAGAACCCGCGTCTCTGCCCCCTTGAGCGTAGAAAGCGCCTGCTCATTGATATCGGTGGCGATGACGCGCGCCCCGAGCGACACGAACCGCTCTGCCGCCGCCCGCCCGATACCCTGACCGGCCGCGGTGATCACCACTGTCCGGCCGTTAAAATCCTGCACCATGAATAGCCTCCCGCTAAGGCACGCCCGCCTGCCGGGGCCGAGCCGTTGAATTTCAGTGACCTCAAATATGGATCGACAATTCATATGTAAACGCGGTATTCATATGGCGTCAAGCAAACTTGCGTGGACGGCCGGTATAGGGCAAGCCTATTTTCAGGCCCAGCCCGGCGCCGGCGACCATACACACCATCATCATCGAGGCCAGATGACTGACGACGACAGCGAAAGATATCGCGCTCCCGCCCTCGACAAGGGCCTGGACATTCTCGAACTTCTGGCCCGCACCGATGGCGGGCTGACGCAGATCGAGATCGCCAAGTCCATCGGAAAGAGCCCCAACGAGCTTTACCGCATGCTGGACCGGCTGGTGCGCCGGGGTTATGTGCAGCGGCTTGACGGCGATCGATTCTCTTTGACGCTGAAGATGTTCGGGCTGGCGCATTTCCATGCGCCTATCCGCCGGCTGGTTTCCTTCGCGGCCCCTGTCATGCGCGATTTTTCGGCGAGTGCGGAACAGGCCTGCCATCTGGCGGTCCATGATCGCGGCAGCGTTGTGGTCATTGCCCAACAGGAATCATCCACCTACTGGGCCATGTCCATGCGTGTCGGCGCGCAGATGAGCCTGTTCCACACCGGCTCGGGCCACGTGCTTCTGGCCTTCCAGACAGAAGCACAGCGCCAGATCATGATAACCGAACAGGTGCGCGGCAGCGGCGAGACCATACCGCCGGGTCTTGCCGATCGGCTGGCAGAGGTGCGCAAGAACGGCTTCGAATCGATGGACAGCCTCCAGACCGCCGGTGTCCGCAATATTTCCGCTCCGGTGCTGACGCTCGATGGCACCGCGCTGGCCGTGATCACCTGTCCCTATATTACCCCTCTTGGCGGCAAGGCGCCCACACGCGAGGCCTGTGAGGTGTTGATCCGCGAGGCAGCAAAACGTATCTCCGAGATCGTGACGGGCACTATCTGAGCACAAAAAAACGCGACCGGCAGGGACCCGATCGCGTTTCAGTTGACTGGAGATTTATGTCTCGTAAACGTCGGGGGAACGTGGATGGTTCCCCCTTTTTTCGTCAGGCGGCGGCGGCCGTCAGTTCCTTGCGCACCATTTCGCGCAGCGTCACCAGATCCTTGGCGAAGAGGCGGATACCTTCCGAGAGCTTCTCGGTGGCCATTGCGTCTTCGTTCAGCGCCCAGCGGAATGCCTTCTCGTCCAGCGACTGCAGCGGCTCGGCCTTGACGTTGTCTGCCGAAAGCTTGCGCTCCAGCTTGCCGGTATCCTTGTCCAGCTCTTCCAGCAGCGCCGGGCTGATCGTCAGGCGGTCGCAACCGGCAAGCGCTTCGATTTCGCCGACGTTGCGGAAGGACGCGCCCATGACGACGGTGCTGATGCCATTGGCCTTGTAGTAGTTGTAGATGCTGCGCACGGAAACGACGCCCGGATCGGTCTCGGCGGTGTAGTTTTCGCCGGTCGACTTCTTGTACCAGTCAAGGATACGGCCGACGAAGGGCGAAATGAGGAAGACCTTGGCTTCGGCGCAGGCAATCGCCTGAGCCTGCGAGAAAAGGAGCGTCAGGTTGCAGTCGATGCCTTCGGACTGCAGCACTTCGGCAGCCTTGATGCCTTCCCAGGTGGAAGCAAGCTTGATGAGGATGCGTTCACGCTCGATGCCGCGCTCCTTGTAGGCGGCAATGATGTGGCGGGCCTTCGTGATGGAGGCTTCGGTATCGAATGAAAGGTCGGCATCGACTTCGGTCGATACGCGGCCCGGCACGAGGCCGGCAAGCGCTGCCCCCACGGAGATGGCCAGACGATCGGCAACGGCAGCAACAACGGCGTCGGACTGGCCGCCCTGCTTCTTGCCCCAGGCGACGGCTTCCTTGACCGCATCGGCAAATGCCGGCGTGCCAAGCGCCTTCAGAACGATGGTCGGGTTGGTGGTGCAATCCACCGGCTTCAGGCGGGCAACCGCCTCGATATCGCCGGTGTCGGCAACGACCGTGGTGATGGCGCGAAGTTGTTCGAGTTTGGATGTCATATCGAATGATCCTTCATGATCTCTTGAAAACTTGCTCAGCCGTCATTTCGTTCCCGCACCATGGGTGCGCCCAAGGCCGAAATCGCGGTTTCGTCGGCTCTGACTATCGCAAGCGGCACGGTCGAAAGTCAAGACATTTGCGCATCGCAATTGACATAAGTTTCATGCCTGCGATACTCGGCAAACACAATGAATGGCGGAAACCGTGGCAAAACTGAGAAGAGAAACCCATACGGCCTATTCGGAAGCGGCTTCGCTGCGGCTGCGGGCGGCATGGCTCTATTATAATCAGGGCATGACGCAGAAGGACGTCGCCGAAAAACTGGGTATCAGCCGCTCCACCGTCATACGACTGCTGGACGAAGCGATGAAGCGCTCCGAAGTGCAGATATGGATCAATGAGGGTATCGAAGATTTCGTCTCGCTGGCCGGCCAGCTTGAGGCGGCTTACGGGCTGGACGAGGCCGTGATCATCCCCTCTCCAGACAAAGCCAGTGCGGAAGGCACCGCCAAGGCCGTCGGGCTGGCGCTCGGGCAATTTCTCTCCGAAGCGGTGCCGAATGGCGCCACCATCGGCGTTGGCTGGGGTCGCACCATGACCGCCTCGCTTTCCAGCTTCCGCCCGCCGCGCCGGGAGAACTGCAAGGTCGTTTCGCTGCTCGGCGGTATCGTCGCCGTGCACCAGACCAACCCGCTCGATTACACCTGGCGGCTGGCGAGCGCGCTCGGCGCGGAATGTTACATGTTCCTCGCACCGCTGCTGGTGGATTCGGTCGAGACCAAACGGGCGCTGATCGAAAAATGCGGGCTTGCAACTCTGTACGATCTCGCCGAAACGCTCGATCTTGCCATCGTCTCCTGCGGCGATATCGGCCCGCACTCCACATCTTTGTCGGAAGGTTTCATCTCCAGGGAGACGCTGCGCGAACTCATTGACGCCGGCTGCGTCTGCGACACCATGTTCAACTTCATCGATGCCGAGGGCCGCTCGGTCGATCATCCAATCAACCAGCGCGCCATGGCGATCGATCTCGACACGCTGCGCAAGGCCAAACACATCGTGCTTGCCTCCGGCGGCGCCCACCGCGCCATCGCCATCCGCGCCACGATCAAGCGGATCGGCTGCAATACGCTGATAACGGACGAGGCGGCGGCGCGAGCGTTGATGGAGCTAGTTTAGGCGTTGTCAGGCAGCCTACTCAGACACCCCTCATTCCTGTGACAAGCACAGGGATGAGGGAGACCAGCCTCACACCTTTCCCGTTTCCCAACCCAGCATCGCCCGCTTGCGAGTGAGGCCCCAATGGTAACCCGTTAGAGCCCCGCTTTTGCCGACAGCGCGATGGCAGGGAACAACGAAGGACACCGGGTTTGCCCCCACTGCGGCACCCACGGCGCGGGAGGCGGTGGGCTGGCCGATATCACAGGCGATGTGCGAATAGGTGACCGCGCGGCCCATCGGGATTTTGAGGAGGCTTTCCCATACCCGCACCTGAAAATCCGTGCCGAGCAGCACAACACGCAGCGGCCTGTCCGCCGACCACATTGACGGATCGAAGATGCGGGCGGCATAAGGCGCGGTCGCTTCGCGATCCTCGACATAATCCGCATTCGGCCAGCGGCCGGCCATGTCCTCAAAACAGGCCCTCTCCTCACCCGGATCGGCAAAAGCGCAGCCGGCAAGGCCACGATCGGTCACCATGACCAGCGCAAGGCCGAAGGGCGAGGCGTGGAACCCGTAGCGGATCGTCAGCCCGCCGCCCTTCGCCTTCCATTCGCCGGGCGACATGGCTTCATGCGTGACGAAGAGGTCGTGCAGGCGTCCCGGCCCCGACATGCCGACCTCGATCGAGGTTTCGAGCAGTGGCAGATCCTCCTCGCGCAAAAGCCGCTTGGCATGATCGAGCGTTACAGCCTGAAGGAATGCCTTGGGCGAAAGGCCGGCCCAGCGGGTGAAAGTCTTCTGCAATTGCGTCGGTGACTGGCCGAGCCTTGCGGCAATGGCTTCGAGGGAGGGCTGCTCGCGATAATCCAGCGTCAAAAGCTCGATGACCCCGCGCACCGTGTCGTAATCGGATCCGATGGGGGTGATGTCTTCGTTCAGCGCAATATTGGCGTTCATCGCAAATCTCCTAACGGGTAAGAGAAAACCATTAAAGTGTGGTCGTCTCCACCCGTTTCTTGCGCCCTGCTCCATTTCTACCGTCATACCGGCCTCGAGCCGGTATCCAGCCAGCCCAAGTCCTTGGGCTGAAAGGAGTCTTTTCCGCCGCGCCGACGCGCGTCGGCTGGATTCCGGCTCAGGGCCGGAATGACGGAGGGAGAGCTGGATTATCCTCTTACATCCGCCGCCGCACCGTCGCCAGCGCACCGCCAAACGCCTTGGCAAAGCTTTCCCGATCATCCGGATTGAGGAACGAGCCGATGTCGGTCGCCCGGCCCTCGCCCGTCACATGCATCGAGACGATGCCGATCTCGTCATGCCGCCTCACCCTGAAACGCGCCCAGAACGGATTGAAGCGATGCTCCACCATTCGTCCGGCAGGGGAGAATTTTCGGATCGACAGGCTGGTGCGCGAGACGCTGACCTCCTCCCGCGCCTTGGCCGCCCGGTAATTGACGCGGAAAGCGATATAAAGCAGCAGAAAATCCAGTCCGAAAAACAGGCCGATCGGCCATGCTCCGGTGGCGAAGAAAAAGCCGCCATAGATCAGGCAGGCAAGTCCCGACAGGATGAGAAGCAGCCGGAAACCGCGGCGGCCAAGCGAACGGTGCGGAACGAGTTCCGCCGCGAAAATCGGCTGGTCGTTGAGCGTATCCACGTTGCTTTCCTTTGGGCGGGCTGGCTATAGATAATCCATGACAATCGCCAAGAAACGATCCAGCACCCAAACCTTGAAAAAGTCAAATCCGGCAGCCGCGCGCAGGCCGACGCAGGTGAAGACGGCCTATTTTAGGGAGGAGCTCAGCGAAATCTTCCGCCGCTTTTCCATCCAGCGGCCGGAACCGAAAGGCGAGCTGGAACATACCAATCCCTTCACCCTGCTGGTGGCTGTGGCGCTGTCCGCACAGGCGACCGATGTGGGCGTGAACCGGGCCACCCGCGCGCTGTTCAGGGTGGCCGATACGCCGGAAAAGATGCTGGCGCTCGGCGAGGAAGAACTGATCGGTTACATCAAGACCATCGGGCTTTACCGTAACAAGGCGAAGAACGTCATTGCCCTGTCGCAGATGCTGATCGACAATTTCGGCGGCGAGGTGCCGAAGACCCGCGACGAACTGGTGACGCTTCCCGGTGTGGGCCGCAAGACGGCCAATGTGGTGATGTCGATGGCCTTCGGCGTGCCCACGCTTGCGGTGGACACACATGTGTTCCGCATCGCCAACCGGCTCTGTCTTGCGCCGGGCAAGACCCCTGACGAGGTTGAAGACCGGCTGATCCGCATCATTCCCGAAGAATATCTGTTCCATGCCCATCACTGGCTGATCCTGCACGGGCGTTACTGCTGCAAGGCACGCAAGCCGGAATGCGAGCGTTGCGTGATTGCCGATATCTGCAAATCGCCGGAAAAGACCTTCGATATTCCGGCGCCGCTGGTGGAATTACCCGCGCAGCTGTTCGGTTCGGCTGGCGGCGAATGAAGGGTCGCGGCGGCTGACAGCCTTGTGCAGATGCACCATCATGGAGGCCGCAAAAAGCGGCGTCAGCAGGTTGAGGAATGGAACCGCCAGAAAGGCCGCAATGACCAGCCCGGCCATGAAGACGGTGGTGCGGTGTTTTACCCGGAACAGCCGGGCGTCAGCGGGGCGAGCGGAAACGCATCGCCGCGAATTCGAAGAATTCCCGGCCGAGCAGGTAACCGTTCACCAGAAAAAACGCGATGAGGTTGATACCGGGAACAAGCAGCAGAAAAAGCGCAATGAGGTTGCCGGCAATGACAACGCCGAAAAACTTGATGGAGGAGAGCACGGCCTCGCCCATCGGCATCGCCTTGCCGGGCGGATCGTCCGGATAGCTCTTCTTTTCAACCACTTCGGCGACATCGTCGAGAAACAGGCCGGCGATGACGGCAGTGACCGGCGAGATGAGCAGCGCCAGTGCCAAAGCCAGCCCTATTCCGGCGAAAATGGCGAAAACGAAGCTCAGCCAGCCCGCCCAGTCCGGCACGCCGGGAATCAGCGCGTCTATCCATGGCAGGGCGAAATAGATGAAGATCGAGCGGATGGCGAACCACAGGGCCGCGAGCACGAGAAGGGTGAGCCCCAGTACCTTCCAGAATACCGACCGGGTTTCGGCGGCAAAGAGATTTTGGAAGGCGAGCCGCGCCGCATCAAAAATCATTCGGAACTCCTTGAAGCTTCTCGGGTTGGGGCACTCTCTCAGGAGGAGATAGGCGATGACCCCATCCTGCGCAAGACGGGGACCCAAAAGGTAGATTAGCGCGATCTAAACCGGAGATGGAATTTCTCTTGAATAAAAGGTATCTCTAAAATATAATAATATACCTATCATAATTCGCATTCCGGTCCGGTGGAGGACAAGGCCGGAAAAGCTATCCCCCACCGTCAAATTGCGGTTCGCACGCTTGTCTGCGCGCGCGCATGCATCATCGTTCAATAAAGATAAGAATGAGGCGTTGGTGGAAAAGCTGCTGTTGAACCTTACGCGCGCCATGAAGGCAGGCACCCCTTCCGAGCGCAAGATCGCCAAATATCTGATCGAACATCTCGACGAATTACCGTTCGAGACGGCGCAGACGCTGGCTGCGAAGCTCGGCCTCAGCCCGATGACGGTCGGACGTTTCCTGCGCTCGCTGGGATACCGGCAGTTCAGCGATATCCGCGCCGATCTGCGCCATGCCGAAGAAACCGCCGGCGCGGACCAGCCCGCAACGGCGGAAGGCGGCGAACGCCAGTCCAACCCGTTTTCACAGCTTCTTTCGCAGCAGATCCAGGCCGTCCAGACCGCCTTCGACATGACGTCCCAGTCAATCTGGCGGCTTGCCATGAACGAGATCGCCACGGCGGGCGATGTCTTTCTGGCAACCTCGCCGGAAGGTCTCGATGCCGGGCGGCATTTCTACGCGCGTCTTCTCGAAAGCCGGGGGCACATCCATTATCTCGGTAGCGACAGCGCCGCCTATGTCGCCCTGTGGGATTTCGACGCCGCGAAGACCCTGCTCGTCATCATGGATTGCGGCGGCAGCCTGTCACCGCTGCAGCGCTTGGCTGCAATGGCGCGCAAGAGCGGCTATCGCACATTGCTGATCACCACGCGCTTTTACGAATGGGGTCCGGAAAGTGCCGACCTCTGTATCGCCATGCCGCAGGCGCAAAATGGCGGCCAAGGCTTGCTGCAACTGGTTTCCCTGCTGGAATTCACCCTCTGCGCGCTAAGCGCCGGGGCCGATGACGCAACAAAAGCGCGGGCGAAAAACTTTGCCGCGCTGAAGCGCTCGCTACGCGGCTGATCTGCTCTTGGCAGGCGGCAGGATCGAGTGGCCACCACCTGTTTCTTCTCCCGCCGGAGAAGAATCGCGCGGCATCCGTCAGCAAAAATTCCGCGCTGATAAGTCAAAGACTTTCCAGTTCCTGACGATGCCGGTACATGGCGAGAAAACGGCGATAATCCCGCTCATAACGTGGTCCCCGCGCCGGATCGCCTGATATTTCCGCGTTGCCGGGATACATGGCGGCGCCAGCAGCGGCGAGGCTTGCATGCACCCCGCCGGCGGTTGCCGCTGTCATTGCCGTGCCCAATAACACCGCATCGGCAGTGGCGGGAACCACGATGCGCTTGCCGGTCACATCGGCATAAAGCTCCATCAGCAGCGGGTTTTTCACGTGTCCGCCAGTGACATGCAGGCTCTCCACGGCATAACCGAAACGCTCCATCGCATCGAGCACATGGCGCGCGCCGAGCGCAATCGCGACGGCGGTGCGCCAATAGAGACGGCAGAGGCTGTCGAAAGACGTATCCAATGTCAGCCCGCTGATGACGCCGACGGCGTGCGGATCGGCAAGCGGGGAGCGGTTGCCGTGAAAATCCGGCAGCACATGCAGCCGCTCGGCAAAGGCCTCGCCCTCAAGCGCCCGCAATTCCGTTACCCGCGCAACGATGCGGGCATGCAGCGCCGTATCCGGCTCCCCGCCCGCCGCATGCATGCGTACCATATGATCGAGCAGCGCGCCGGTGGCCGATTGCCCGCCCTCCACCAGCCAGTGCTCGGGCAGGATCGCCTGCCAATAGGGGCCCCAGAGGCTATGGCCGGGCATTTGCCGCTCCGACACCGCAACAAGGCAGCTCGAAGTCCCGGCGATCAGCGCAACATGGCGGCCAACATCGGCAGACAGGCATCCGCCCAGCGCCCCCAGCGCGCCGGCATAGGCGTCGATCATGCCCGCAGCGACCTGACAACCGGTATCCAGACCAAGCTCGGCTGCAGCTTCGGGCGAAAGCGGACCGATGCTTTCTCCCGGCATCACGGTGGTTTCGGGGAGCCCCGCCCGCTCTCTCAAGTCGGCAAGCCCCGCCAGTTCGAGATAATCCGCCTGCCAGCCGGGATTTTCCTGCGCAAGAAAATTCCACTTCGCCGTCTGCGTGCAATTAGAACGTTTTGCTGAACCGGTCGCTTTCCACGTCAGGAAATCCGCCAGATCGAAGGCGAAGGACATGCGCGACCAGCTCTCGGGCATATGCTGCTTCAGCCACATCAGCTTCGGCATCTGCATTTCCGGCGAGACGCTGTTGCCGGCGAAATCCAGCACCCGGTGTCCCGATGCCGTCAGCCGGTCGGCCTCCGATATCGCCCGGTGATCGAGCCAGACGATGGTGTCGAACCGGTCTTCCCCGGTCACGGATACCGAAACCGGCTCACCCCGCCCATCGCGGATGACGAGTGAGCAGGTGGCATCGAAACCGATTGCAGCAATGCTTTCCGGCGCAACACCCGCCTCGGCAAGCGCTGCCCTTACCACGATGCAGACTGCCTTCCATATGTCGGTGGAATCATGTTCGGCGTGGTTTTCCTGCGGTCTCTGCATCAGGATCGGATGGGTGGCGCGGGCAAGCAGCCGGCCGGCCGCATCGAAAATGCCGGCCCGGGCGCTGGCGGTGCCGACATCGACAGCGACGAGATTTTGACGCTTCAAGACTGCAATTCCATCCCTTGCGCAACGGCCCGGCGACAGCGGCGGCAGGCGAAATCCGTTTTAGCCTGCATCACGTTCCGCTTGGCCGCCCAAACCGCCCTTCCCCACATAGCTGCCGACAAGTTGGACCAAATCCGGCATCGCGTCAAACACGGCATCCGCGCCAAGCCCGGCGATCTTTTCACGGAATGCGGGAAAACGGGCATGCGAACCACCGGTAAAAGCAAAAACGCCCATGCCGGCGGCCTTTGCCGCGGCAATACCGGCCGGGCTGTCCTCGATCACGATGCAGTGACGCGGATCGACGCCCATCTGGCGCGCCGCGTGCAGGAAGAGATCAGGCGCCGGCTTGCCGTTCTTCACCATGGTGGCGCTGAAGACATGCGGTTCGAATTTGTCGATCAGGCCGGTCAACCCCAGTGAATAACGGATACGTTCCGGCTGACTGGAGGAAGCAACACAGCGCCTGAATGGCACAAGCCTGTCGAGCGTCTGCGCAATGCCGTCGATCGGCTGCAACTCGCTTTTGAAGCGCTCGAACAGCGTCGCCCGCATATGATCGAGAAAATCGATATCCGTCTCGACACCGTAATCCTCGAACAACGTCCTTGTCATGCTGGCGACGCTTCGGCCGAGAAAGCGCTCATAGGCTTCCTCCTCCCCCATCGTCACACCCAGATGGGAGAGCATGTCGAGGAGGACGGAGATGGAAACCGGCTCGCTGTCGACGAGAACGCCGTCGCAGTCGAAAATCAAAAGGGGGCCGGTGTCGTCTTCCATCTCATCGTCACTTTTCAGCCAGCTTGTCATCCAGATAAAGCTGCAAGGTCTTCGCTGTACCCTCTTGCCACAGCGTCTTCAGCGCGTGGGCGAAGCGTTTACGGAAAAGTTCCGATTCGGCAACTGCTCCGAAAATATCGTTAAGCGCGAGGAAGGCCATGGGATCGTCCTTGGCCTTGATGGCCGCCGCCTGCAGGCGCTCGGCGCTGGCATCGTTGAAGACGATTTCCTTGCCGCTGTCGGACGTGCCGTAGAAATAGCGGCACCACAAGGCCGAAACCAGCGAAAGACCGGTGATATCCTCTCCGCGCTCCAGCCGGTCGGCGGTGGAAGGCAGGATGAATTTCGGCTGGCGGTTGGAACCGTCCTGCGCCAGGCGCGGAATGGTGTCGCCAATCTTTGGATTGAGGAAGCGCCGCTCGATCAGCGCGAAATACTCATTAAGGTCCGTATCCGGCACCGGCGGAATGACCGGTATGATCTCTTCCTTTTCGAGCTTTGCCAGAAACGCCCGGATCAGCGGATGCTCCATCGCCTCGTGGACAAAGTGGATGTCGAGCAGCGCCGCCGGATAGGCGATTGCCGCATGGCCGCCATTGAGGATGCGGATTTTCATATGCTCATAGGGCGCAACATCGGATACGAACTGCACGCCCGCTTTCTCGAGCGCCGGGCGGCCCGCCGGGAAATTATCCTCCATCACCCATTGCTTGAATTCTTCGCAGAAGACCGGCCAGTTGTCGTCGATGCCAAAATCGTCTTGGGCGATGTTGCGTTCGCGCTCGCCGGTGGCTGGCGTGATGCGGTCGACCATCGAATTGGGGAAGGCAACGTTTTCGCCAATCCAGTTGGCAAAGGCAGGATCGGACAAAGCCGCCAGCCCGACCACGGCATTTTTCGTGACCTTGCCATTATGCGGAATGTTGTCGCAGGACATGACGGTGAAAGGCTGTACGCCCTTCTCGCGCCGCGCCTTCAGCCCGGCGACGATCAGCCCGAACACGGTTTTCGGCGAAGCCGGATTTCTGCCGTCTTCGGCAATCGCCGGATGCTGCGGATTGAAGGAGCCGGAGGCGTCAATGAAATAACCGCCTTCCGTGATCGTCATGGAGACGATGCGAATCTTCGGATCGGCCAGTTTTTCGATTATCGCCGCGCTATCGCCGACCGGCAGAATATCGATCATCGGCCCGGTGACACGCGCACCGGTGCGGTTATTGTCCTGCTCTACAACGGTCGTCAGGAAATCCTGTGCGGCGAGTTTTTCGCGCATCACCGTATCCGACGGCAGGACACCCGCGCCGATGATCGCGAAGTCATGGTCCGCTCCGGTGTTGAACAGGTCGTCGAGATAAACCGCCTGATGGGCGCGGTGGAAATTGCCAACGCCGAAATGCACGATGCCGGCAGAAAGATCGTCCCGGCCGTAGGACGGAACGGCCGCGGTCTTTTTTGCTTCGTCAAGCGTTGCGAGGGAAAGTTTGCATGTCATGTCATGATCCTCGAAGGGAAAACGGTGGTCTTGCCAATCGCCCTGTCGCGGGCATTCGGACTATCTGCAAACGGCCGCCACCGAATGGCGAGCCGCTGCGTCTTGATGGCCAGCCCCGCCTAGATTGCGTTGCCCTTGTCATCGAACCTGTGGATTTTGGTATCGTCGGGCGTGATGAAGACAGTGTCGCCGTGCTTGCAGGCGAATTCGCCGTCCGCGCGGGCGGTAATCGGGCCGATGCCTGGGACATCGATATGCAGAAATGTGTCGGAGCCGAGATGTTCGGCGACGGTGACCTTGCCCTGCCAGAGACCGCTCTCCTTCGACAGCACCAGATGTTCCGGCCGAACCCCGGCTGTGGCGGCACCCTTTTGGCGGGCGAAGTCACCGGTGATGAGGTTCATGCGCGGCGAGCCGATGAAGCCGGCGACGAAGAGGTTGGCGGGAGAGCGATAGAGCTCCATCGGCGAACCGACCTGCTCGATATTGCCACGGTTCAGCACCACGATCTTGTCGGCCATGGTCATGGCCTCCACCTGGTCGTGGGTAACGTAGATCATCGTCGTTTTCAGCGTGTTGTGCAGCTCGGAGATTTCCAGCCGCATGGTGCCGCGCAGCGCCGCATCGAGGTTGGAGAGCGGCTCATCAAACAGGAAGGCGGAAGGCTCGCGCACGATGGCGCGGCCGATGGCCACGCGCTGGCGCTGGCCGCCCGAGAGCTGTGAGGGCCGGCGTTCGAGATAATCGGTGAGGTTCAGCACCCGTGCCGCATCCTCCACCTTCTTGTCGATAACCGCCTTGTCGAGCTTGGCCATCTTCAACGGAAAGGCGATGTTGTTCCTGACGCTCATATGCGGATAGAGCGCATAGGACTGGAACACCATGGCAAGGCCACGTTCGGCCGGCGCCCGCTCGGTCACATCCTTGCCGTCGATGACGATCTTGCCGCCGGAGACATCCTCCAGCCCGGCGATCAGGCGCAGAAGCGTGGACTTGCCGCAACCGGAGGGACCGACAAAGACGACGAATTCGCCATCGTGGATATCGAGATCGATCGACGGGATGACCTTTGCCTCACCGAAGACCTTGGACACGTTCTGAAGGGAAATGCTGCCCATGTTTGTCGTTCCTTATTTCACGGCGCCGAAGGTCAGGCCGCGCACGAGTTGCTTCTGCGAGAACCAGCCAATGACGAGAATGGGGGCGATCGCCATCATCGAGGCGGCCGAAAGTTTTGCCCAGAACAGCCCCTGCGGCGAGGAGAAGGAGGCAATGAAGGCCGTTAGCGGCGCTGCATTGGTGGTGGTCAGCCGGATGGTCCAGAAGGATTCATTCCAGGCGAGGATGACGTTCAAGAGCAGCGTTGAGGCAATGCCGGGCACCGCCATCGGTGTCAGCACATGCACGATCTCGTTCCACAGCGATGCGCCATCCATGCGCGCGGCTTCCAGGATCTCGCCGGGAATTTCCCGGAAATAGGTGTAGAGCATCCAGATGACGATCGGCAGGTTGATGAAAGTCAGCATGATGGTGAGACCGATCCGGGTATCGAGCAGACCGGCATTGCGGAAGATCAGATAGATCGGCACCAGAACGGCCACCGCCGGCATCATCTTGGTGGAAAGCATCCACATCAAAATGTCCTTGGTGCGCTTGGTCGGCGAGAAAGCCATGGCCCACGCCGCAGGAATGGCGATGATCAGCGCGATGATCGTAGAACCTAGTGACAGCACCACCGAGTTCATGAAGGGCTTGAAGTAATCGCGCTGGGTCTGGACCGTCACGTAATTCTCAAGCGTGCCCGAGGGAATGAGGCTGAAGCCGGCGATCGCCTCCGGCTCGGTCTTGATCGAAGTGAGGAAGGCGTAAAGGATCGGGAAGAACAGCAGGAGCGCGACGATCCATGCAGCGATGGAGAAGCCGATCTTTGCGCGAGTGGTTGTCTTGCGGGCCATGATGTTTCCCCTTTACCGGTCGAGGTTCTTGCCGACCGCGCGCATCAGGAAGATGGCGACGATATTGGCGAGGATGACGGCGATGATACCGCCGGCCGAAGCGCCACCGACGTCGTAACCCAGAAGTGCGGTGCGATAGATCAGGAAGGCAAGGTTGGTGGAAGCGTAGCCTGGGCCGCCATTGGTGGTGACGAGGATTTCCGCGTAGACGCCGAGCAGGAAGATCGTCTGGATCAGGATGACGACCGTGATGGCGCGCGAAAGATGCGGCAGCGTCAGATAGATGAAGCGGTTGGCGAAGTTGGCGCCATCCATCTCGGCCGCTTCCTTTTGCTCGCCATCGAGCGATTGCAGTGCGGTGAGCAGGATCAGCGTCGCAAAGGGCAGCCATTGCCAGGCGACGATGATGATGATGGACAGCAGCGGAAACTGTGCAAACCAGTCCACGGGCTGGAAACCGAAAAAGCGCGAGAGATCGGCAAGCACGCCGTAGCCGGGATGCATGATCATGTTCTTCCACACCAGCGCGGCAACCGGCGGCATGACGAAGAAGGGCGAGATGATCATGATGCGCACGATGCCCTGGCCGAAAATGTCGTTGTCAAGCAACAGAGCAATGGCAATGCCGCCGATCACGGTGATCAAAAGCACCCCGCCGACGATCAGCAGCGTGTTCCAGATCGACTGGAAAAAGGCGGGGTCGGTGTAGAAATACTGATAATTGAACAGGCCGGCGAAGCTGACATTGGCCGGGTTCAGGAGGTTGTAGTTCTGGAACGAGAACCACAGGGTCATTGCCAGAGGCACGATCATCCAGACCAGAAGCAGCAGAACCGAAGGCGCAAGCATCACCCGCGCAAGACCGCTTGTGTTTCGTGTTGCCATTTGCACTCACCTCCCCTTGGGCTCGGGCATCAAGAGATGCGCCCGGCATATCCGGAAGAACCGGCTCATTCTTGTTTTGATTTGAAAGCTATCGAAGCCGCATAGCGGTCTTCAGCCCGCAGTCTCGCTGCCCGGCATTGGCGCCGGACAGCGATCTTCGGGAGGATTACTTGATGTAACCGGCGCGGGTCATTTCGCGCGTCGCGGTCGACTGGGCGCTGGCAAGCGCATCATCGACGCTGGACTGGCCGGCGACGACCGCCGAGAACAGCTGACCAACCGTGGTGCCGAGCGCCTGGAATTCAGGGATCGCCACGAACTGGCCGCCGGTGTAAGGCACGGGCTTTACAGTCGGCTTGGTGATGTCGGCGGCATCCATGGCGGCAAGCGTCGGCTTGGCGAAGGCGGCTGCCTTTTCATAGTCGGCGTTCTTGTAAAGCGAGGTGCGCGTGCCCGGAGGCACGTTTGCCCAGCCTTCCTTGGAAGCGACGAGTGCGGTGTAGTCCTTGCTGGTTGCCCAGGAGATGAACTTCTCAGCGGCTTCGGCCTTCTGCGAGCTCTTCGGGATAGCAAGGTTCCAGGACCACAGCCAGTTGCCATGGTTCTTCAGCTCGCCATGGGTCGGGAAGAGCGCGTAACCCACCTTGTCGGCAACGGTGGAATCCTTCGGATTGGAAACGAAGGAGGCAGCCACAGTGGCGTCAATCCACATGCCGCATTTGCCCTGCTGGAACAGCGTCAGGTTTTCATTGAAACCGTTGGAGGAGGCACCGGACGGGCCGGCATCCTTCATCAGATCGACGTAGAACTGCAGCGAGCTCTTCCATTCCGGCTGATCGAACTGCGGCTTCCAGTTTTCATCGAACCAGCGGCCACCGAAGGAGTTGGTGAGCGCGCTGATGAAGGCCATGTTCTCGCCCCAGCCGGCCTTGCCGCGCAGGCAGATGCCGTTGATATCGGCCTTGCGGTCGGTGATCTTGCGGGCCGCATCGCCGATGAATTCCCATGTGGGGTTATCAGGCATCTTCAGGCCGGCTTTTTCAAACAGGTCCTTGCGATACATGATCATGGCGGATTCGCCGTAGAAGGGGGCTGCGTAAAGCTTGCCGTCAGCGGAAAGGCCGCCACGGATCGCCGGCAGAATGTCGTCGACGTCATATTTGTCGCCGAGCTTTTCGAGCGGCAGCAGCCAGCCCTGCTTGGCCCAGATCGGCACTTCGTAGTTGCCGATGGTCATGATGTCATATTGACCGCCATTGGTGGCGATATCGGTCGTCACGCGCTCGCGCAGGACGTTTTCTTCAAGCGTTACCCATTCGACCTTGATATCCGGGTTCTTGGCGGTGAAGTCCGAGGTGAGACCCTGCATGCGGATCATGTCGCCGTTGTTCACGGTGGCAATGGTCAGCGTCTCGGCGGATGCAAGGGTCGAAAAGGCGAGTGCCGAGCATGCGCCCAGCAAAATGGTCTTCAATGTCATATCTTCCTCCCAGAAGAAAAATGATGAGCATTCGCTTTGCTCTGGGGCATTTACTCACCCGGAGACCAAAAATGTCAAGCGACATCCTGTGCTGGGACGCACAGGGAAAAACCAAGCTCTTGATTTTACGTAATTAATTTTTGCTCAGTGTGTGAGCAAATATTCACTTGTCGCTTCGTCGGTGATGAGCCCGTTCAACAGGCCACCCTTCAGCGCCGCCAGAATCGATGCGTTCTTGCGGGCACCCTGCGCCATGCCGATGACGGTGCAGGTGTCTCGTGAGGGAATGGGAACGGAGGCGACGCGCTCGTTGACAGCGTGATCGAGGATGTGGCCGTTGGCATCATACATCCACCCACAAATCTCTCCCACCGCCCCGCTCGCCATCAGTGCCTTCATCTCGTCGACATCAAGAAACCCATCGACGCAGAGCGGTGCATTTTCGCCGAGTTCACCGATACCGACGAAGGTAACATTGGCAGCGGCCCCCAGCGCCAGCGTGGAGCGCACCATGGATTGATCGTGCAGCAACTCGCGTTCTTCCGCCGATGAGCAGAGCACGCGGCAGCGGCATCGGGAAATGCCTGGCCTTGATCGCGTCGGCCATGCTGAAGATGACGTTGTAATAGGCGGCCGATCCGTCTGGGCCGATATTGCCCGTCAGCGAGACGATGCGGTGCTGCGGGCATTCCATCGGCGGCAGCTGGTCCACGGCGGCCTTCAATGTACGGCCGGTGCCGATGGCGAGCACGATGGGATCGACATTTCTCAGCCAGCGCTCGATTTCCGCCGCTCCGGCCTCGGCGATCCCCACCGTGGAAGAAATCCCGGCAGGATCGCTCGGCACGACTTCGATATATCCAAGGCCAAATTTTTCCTTGAGACGTTCGGCTTTTTCGAGACAGGCGGCGATGGGGTGGTCGAGCCGAACCTTGATCAGCCGCTCGGCAACGGCCAGCGACACAAGCCGCTGCGCCGACTGCCGGGAAATGCCCATGGCGGCGGCGATCTCGTCCTGCGTGCGACCGGCGACATAATAAAGCCAGCCAGCACGGGCCGCATCATCCAGCCGTCCATGTGCGTCGTTTCGTCTGGCCATGCCGCTGCCCTCTGAGAATTACGTCTGCGCATTTGCTGGCATTTTTTTGCAGCGGCTGTCAAACGGGGGATGCGGAAGAGAACGCTGGGCGGTGCGGCGTAATTCTTCTCCCCGCCGGGGAGAAGGTGGCCCGAAGGGTCAGATAAGGGGGGCAACGCCAGCGATATGCGGGGAGCTTGCCCACTCATCCCGCTGCCGCGGACTTCTCCCCCTCGGGGAGAAGAAACAAGTGGCCGCCGCCCGATTCCCTACCGGCGCTCAGCCCGAAGCCAGCACTGCTCAATCAAGCCGCTTCCTGCACCAGGTGCCCCGCCGAAACCTCACGATAAAGCCGCTGCGGCGGCACATAGTCCACCGGCCGGATCGGGCTTCTGATCTCGTCGGTCGCCATGTTGCGCTTGATCTGCCGTCGCGCGGGATCGGGCACCGGAACGGCGGACATCAGCTTCTTCGTATAGGGGTGCTGGGGATTATCGAAAACGGCCGCGCGCGGGCCGATCTCGACGATCTCGCCAAGATACATCACCGCCACCCGGTGACTGACCCGTTCCACCACCGCCATGTCATGGCTGATGAACAGGAAGGCGAGGTTGAGGTTTTGCTGCAGGTCGAGCAGCAGGTTGCAGACCTGCGCCTTGATCGAGACATCGAGCGCCGATACCGCCTCATCGGCGACAATGACCTTGGGATCGAGCATCAGCGAGCGGGCAATGGCGATGCGCTGGCGCTGGCCGCCGGAAAATTCATGCGGGAAGCGCCGCATCATATCCGGGCTCAGGCCCACTTTTTCCAGAAGATCGGCAGCCTTTTCCCGGGCCTGCTGTTTGGTTCCGAGGCGATGTTCGATAAAGGGCTCCATGATCGCCGTGCCGACGCTCATGCGCGGGTCGAGCGAGGCGAAGGGGTCCTGGAAGATCATCTGCACGCTGCGGCGCATGGTTCGCAGCGTCGTCTTGTCGAGCTTCAGCACCTCGTAGCCATCGAGCATGACATCGCCTGACGTCGGCTCGATCAGCCGGGTGATGGAGCGGCCCGTGGTGGACTTGCCGCAGCCCGATTCACCCACCAGCGAGAGGGTTTCGCCCTCGGCGAGATCGAAGGAAACCTTTTCCACCGCATGCACGGCGCCGGATTTGCGGCCGAATAGGCCGGAGCGGATGTCGAAACGGGTGGTCAGATCCTTGACCGAAAGGATGGGCGTGCGGCCGCCGGAGACAGTATCCTTCACGTCCGCCACAGGCTGACTTTCGCCGGTCTTGATATCGATGATCGGGAAACGGGCCGGCAGCAGCCTTTCCTTCATCGAACCCAGCTTCGGCACCGCGGAAAGCAGGGCTCGCGTATATGGGTGGCGGCCACGATGGAAAATGTCGTCGGTGGTGCCGGTTTCCACCACATCGCCACGGAACATGACGATGGTGCGGTCAGAGACTTCCGCCACCACGCCCATATCGTGGGTGATGAAGAGAACCGACATGCCCTCCTCTTCCTGCAATGTCTTGATGAGGTCGAGAATCTGGCCCTGGATGGTCACGTCGAGCGCCGTCGTCGGCTCGTCGGCGATCAGCAGCTTCGGTTTGGAGGCAAGCGCCATGGCGATCATCACGCGCTGGCGCATGCCGCCGGAAAACTGGTGAGGATAATCGTCGAAACGGTTCTTCGCATTGGGAATGCGGACTTTTTCCAGAAGCCGGATGACCTCGGCCTTTGCGGCAGAGGAGGAAATATCCTGATGTACGGTCAGCGCTTCGGCGATCTGCTTGCCGATCGGAAAGATCGGGTTGAGGCTGGTCATCGGCTCCTGGAAGATCATCGAAATGTCCTTGCCGCGGACCTTGCGCATCTCTTCTTCCGGCAGTGCCAGCAGATCGCGCCCGCCGAGCATGACCTTGCCTTCGATGCGGCTCGTCTTTTTATCGAGCAGCCGCATGATGGAGAGCGAGGTGACGCTCTTGCCCGAGCCGCTCTCGCCGACGATCGCCACCGTCTCACGCGGCGCGATCTCGAAACTCATATTGCGCACCACGGATTTCCAGCCGCCATCGACGCGGAAGGAGGTGGTGAGATTTTGAACCGATAAAACCGGGCTGACCGAACCGCCGGTCTGTTCCATTGATGTCGCTGCCAAAAGCATGCCGATCTCCTGAAAAGCAGAAGGCGGCCACGAGGGGCCGCCGGATGTCTCATGCAGCAAGTGCGGTTTCGGCCATCGAAACCCAGTAGCTGATGCCGTAAGGCAGCGCGTCGTCGTTGAAATCATAGGCGGCATTGTGCAGCCCGGCGGTATCGCCATTGCCGATGAAGATGAAGGCGCCGGGGCGCGCCTCCAGCATGTAGGAGAAATCCTCGGCGCCCATATGCGGATTGGGATTGGTGTTGACGGCGTTGGCGCCGGCCACACCCATCGCCACGCCGGTCGCGAATTCTGTCTCGTCACTGTGGTTGAACGTGACGGGATAACCGCGATCGTATTTCACCTCCACCGTCGCGCCATGAGCCATGGCGGTGGCGGCGGCCACTTCCTTGAGGCGCTTTTCGGCGAAATCGCGGGTCTCCGGCAGCAGCGTGCGCACGGTGCCGGTCAGCGTCACTGCACCGGGAATGACGTTGGACGCCGTGCCGCCATGGGTGGTGGCCACGGTGACGACGAGTGATTTCAACGGATCCGTCTCGCGCGAGACAATGGATTGCAGGGCGATGATGATATGCGCCGAAGTCAGCACCGGATCGATGGAAAGATGCGGTGCTGCCGCATGGCTGCCCTTGCCGGTGATGGTGATTTCGAAACTGTCCGCAGCCGCCATGGTGGAACCCTTGCGGATGGCGAACTGCCCGACGGGGATGCCCGGCTCGTTATGCATGCCATAGACCTGCGAGATGCCGAATTTCTCCATCATGCCGTCATTCAACATGGCAAGCGCTCCCGCGCCACCTTCTTCCGCCGGCTGGAAAATCACGGCCACCGACCCCTTGAAATTGCGCGTCTCGGCCAGATATTGCGCCGCACCCAAAAGCATGGCGGTATGCCCGTCATGACCGCAGGAATGGGCCTTGCCCGGCGTCTTCGAGGCCCATGGCTTGCCGCTCGTCTCAAGGATCGGCAGCGCATCCATGTCGGATCGGAAACCAATGGTCGGCCCATCCCCGTGCCGGCCCTTGATGATGCCGACCACGCCTGTTTTGCCAATGCCCGTTTCGACCACGTCGCAGCCGAAGGATTTCAGTTTTTCGGCAACGAATTTCGATGTTTCGTAGACATCGTAGAGCAGTTCCGGGTGTTCATGCAGATGGCGCCTCCAGCCGGCAACTTCTTCCTGCATTTCAGCCACACGGTTCAATATCGGCATTCTCTTTTTCCCTTTTTTTGTTCCCCGCCGGGTTGTCGGACGCCATATTGAGTTTGGAATTTCCTCTTTTGCAAGCATGAAATTTGCTGCATGAGCGAAAAATAGGCCCAAAACTAAATGGCTCAAAATTTGTTCATCAATGAAACATTGGGACTTGCTTTTCAAAAAAACTGACAATAGCATCATCTGGAATGGAGGAATATTCCTTAGCAAAGTCAAATAGTTAGAATAACAGACCTTGCACGTGACGACGGGAAAAGCGTCAAACATTCAAACAGATAAAATCCAAAAAGGGGAAAACCACAATGAAGAAGCGCAGCGTTCTCTTTGCCGGCACGGTGGCGGCCATGGCTCTCGCGGGCTCTGCCGCCCACGCCGAGCGCGGCAGTGACGGCGAACTGAAAATCCTGTTCTGGCAGGCCGTATCGACGCTTAATCCCTATCTTTCGGGTGGCACGAAGGAAGTCTACAGCTCGTCCATGGTTATCGAGCCGCTGGCGCGGTATGACGAAAAGGGCGAGCTGGTGCCGATGCTGGTGACCGAGATTCCGACGATCGACAATGGCGGCGTCGCGAAGGATCTTCTCAGCATGACGTGGAAGCTGAAGACCGACGTGAAGTGGTCTGACGGCACGCCCTTCACCGCAGAGGATGTGATCTTCACCTGGAAATATTGCACCGCACCCGATGGCGGCTGCGCGCAGGCGGCACAATATGAGGGCGTGAAGAACGTCGAAGCCATCGACGCCCACACCGTCAAGGTCAGCTTCACCGAGCCGAAACCCTACCCCTATTCGGCATTCGTGGGCGCACAGTCGCCGGTCATCCAGAAGAAGCAGTTTGAAAAATGCGTCGGCGCGGCAGCTCCCGGCTGCACCTCCGCCAATTTCGGCCCCATCGGCACCGGCCCCTTCGTCGTCAAGGATTTCAAGCCGAACGACGTCATCAGCTTCGTTGCCAACCCCAATTACCGTGACCCCGCCAAGCCCGCCTTCGCCACGGCGACCCTGAAGGGCGGCGGCGATGCCGCTTCCGCCGCGCGCGCCGTGCTGGAAACCGGGGAATTCGACTATGCCTGGAACATGCAGGTGGAGCCGGAAATCCTCGCCACCATGGTGGCGGCCGGCAAGGGCAAGCTGGAAACCGCCTTCGGCACGCAGGTCGAGCGTATCAATCTCAACTGGTACAATGCCGATCCTTCGCTGGGCGACAAGCGCTCCACCAAACAGGCCGGTCCCCATCCGGCCATTTCCGATCCCGCCGTGCGTCGCGCGCTTTCGCTCGCCATCGACCGTGAGGTCATCGATGAAGCAGGTTACGGAGAAGCGGGCAAGCCGACCTGCAACATCGTACCGGCTCCGGAAGCCGTCGCTTCCACCAAGAATGACAGCTGGTGCCTGAAGCAGGATGTGGAAGGCGCAAACAAGCTATTGGACGATGCCGGCTGGGTGAAGGGTGCCGATGGCATTCGCGCCAAGAATGGCGTGAAACTTTCCTTCCTTTACCAGACGTCCACCAACTCGGTTCGCCAGGCCACGCAGGAACTGGTGAAGGACATGTGGTCGCAGATCGGCGTCGCTTCCGAACTGCGCAATGTCAGCGCCTCGGTCTTCTTCGGCGGTGACCCGGCGAGCCCGGATACTTTCCAGAAATTTTATGCCGACGTCGAAATGTACACCAACAATTTCGACGGTACGGACCCGGAAAAATATCTGGCGGAATGGCTGTGCGACAAGATTCCGGCCCCTGAAAACGGCTGGCAGGGGCAGAATATTCCGCGTTACTGCAACCCGGAATTCGACAAGCTTGTGGGTGAACTCTCCAAGACCGCCGACCTTGCAAAGCGTGCGGAGATTTCCAAGCAGCTCAACGACATGCTGACGGAGGAAGGCGCGCATATTCCGCTCATCCACCGCGGCAGCGTTTCCTCGCATTCGCTGACGCTGGAAGGCGTGCGCATGAATGCCTGGGACTCGGAACTCTGGAACGTCGCGGACTGGTCCCGCAAGAAGTAACACGCAGATGCGCCGGCTTCTCCTTCGGAGAGGCCGGCCTTCTGCATGCCCCTGGACCATGTTCTGAAGACACATTTGCCGCGTTAAGGCGAAATAGCTCCCAATTTTCGCTCTGCCGCGCTCTGGGTCTGGAGAGTTTCAGATGTTTACCTTTACGCTCCGGCGGCTAGCCTTTGCCGTTCCGACGTTGCTCGTCATCAGCTTCGTCATCTTCGCGCTGCTTGATCTCGCGCCCAACGATCCGACCGGCGACCTTCCCCTCACCATCCCGCCTGAAGTGCGTGAGCAAATCCGTGCCTCGCTTGGCCTCGACCAGCCCTTCTTCATCCGTTACCTGATGTGGCTGCAGCAATTCTTCATCAACGAGCCGCTGAACCTCTTCGAAAAGCTGACCGGCTGGCAGATCGGCGATGGCAGCCGTATGCGGGTGCTTTCCTGGGCGACACGCAGCCCGGTGGTCGATCTCGTCATCCAGCGCATGCCGCAGACACTGTGGGTGGTGGGCCTTGCCTATCTCTTCGGTGCGCTGCTGGCGATCCCGATCGGGGTGATCTCCGCCTACAAGCAATATTCGATCTTCGACCAGATCGGCACGTTCGTCTCCATGGTCGGTTATTCGGTGCCGACCTTCTTCACCGGCGTGTTGCTGGTCGTCATCTTCAGCTCTTACCTGCAATGGTTCCCTTCAGTCTACGACACCAATCTGAGGGTCACGGACTGGGCGAGCTTCGTGGCGCAGGTGAAGCAGATGTTCCTGCCGGTGCTGGTCCTGACGCTCTATAACGTCTCGCAGATCAGCCGCTTCGTGCGCGCCTCCATGCTCGACAATCTGCATCAGGATTACGTGCGCACCGCACGCGCCAAGGGCGTGAAGGAAAAATCCGTGCTGCTCATCCACGTGCTGCGCAACAGCCTCATCCCGGTCGTAACGGTTATTGCGCTTGGGGTGCCGACCATCTTCTCCGGCGCCATCATCACCGAGCAGATTTTCCGCGTGAACGGGCTTGGCCAATTGCTGATAACAGCCGTTCAGGGGGCGGATATTCCGCTGGTTCAGACGCTGACCTTCATCTTTGCGGTGCTGATCGTGCTCTTCAACCTGATTGCCGACGTACTTTACGGCATTCTCGACCCGAGGATCCGCTATGACTGACGCCACCATTACAGCGCCGACGGTTGCGGCCACCCCCACGCAATCCGCCCTTGCCGATATCTGGAAACAGTTTCGCGTTCACAAGGGCGGCGTGGCGGGGCTCTTCGTCTTCATCTTCATCCTGCTCGCGGTCTATGTCGGGCCTTATATCCACACCGTTGCTCCGAACGCCATCAATGTGAAGGCGCGCAACCAGTGGCCGTCGCTGGCGCATCCCTTCGGCACCGATAATCTTGGCAAGGACATGCTGGCGCAGGTCCTGGCCGGCGGGCGCATTTCGCTTGCCGTCGGCATCACCGCCATGCTGCTGGCTCTGTTCCTCGGCACGCTGGTGGGTGTTCTATCAGGTTATTTCCGCAGGCTGGACGGACCCTTGATGCGCCTCACCGACCTGTTCCTGGCCCTACCGCTTCTGCCGCTGCTGCTCGTCATCCTGATGCTGTTTCGCGACACGCTGCGTGCGGCCTTTGGGCCGGAGACTGGCATCTTCATCCTGATCGTCTTCGTGATCGGGATAACCAGCTGGATGCATACAGCCCGCATCGTGCGCGGTGATGTGCTGACGATCAAAAGCCAGGAATTCATCATGGCTGCGAAATCGAGCGGCATGCGCGAATACCGCATCATCCTCAGGCATATTCTGCCGAATGTGCTGAGCTCGATCATGGTCTCCGCCACGCTCGGCATCGCTGCCGCCATCATCACGGAATCCGCCCTCTCCTTCCTCGGTCTCGGCTTCCCCTCCGACTTTCCGACCTGGGGACGGCTGCTGTTCGACGGCGCGAACTTCCTGCAACTGACGCCCTCGCGCGTGTTGTGGCCGGGGCTGGCGATTTCGCTGACGGTCCTGAGCGTGAATTACATCGGCGATGCCGTGCGCGATGCGCTTGATCCGCGGGCGCTGAAGAGCTGAACGCTTCCCTTCCCTCATCCCTGTGCTAGTCACGGGGATGAGGTTGAGCGTATCGCGGCACAGAAGCGTGACGCGCCCTAGTGATAATTCACCTTTTCTGCATCCAGAATGCTGTCCGCATCCAGCGCCGCAATCGGGATATCGTTCCGCGCCGGAATATCGCCGGAAAGCTGAAGCGCGAGATAACGCCCGCAGCAGACCCGCAGGAACGAGGTGAAATTGCCGAGATCGTGCCCGGCATCGATCGATTCATTATAAAGCTTGGCGATGAGCTGCACGCTGTTCATGCCGTCGCGCCGTGCGATCTCGTCCAGCGTCGTCCAGAAAAAGTTTTCAAGCCGGACACTGGTGACCATGCCATCGATGCGGAGCGACCGCGTATGGCTTTCCCAGAGCGTCGGGTCTGCCTTGATGAAGAGCTTGCACATGGTTTCCTCCCTCACCACGCCTGAGATATAGGCGGAAAACGGGGCGGGAAAAAGCCCCGTTCGCCGGTCTTATTTACCGAGCACCGCCATGAACTGCGAAAGCCAGGCGGGATGGGCGGGCCATGCGGGCGCCGTCACCAGCTTGCCGTCGGTCACCGCCGCATCGATGGCGATATCGGCATAGGTGCCACCTGCCAGCTCCACCTCCGGGCGGCAGGCGGGATAGGCCGAGCAGTTGCGGTCCTTGAGCACACCCGCAGCCGCCAGCAATTGCGCGCCATGGCAGACGGCCGCGACAGGCTTGTCTGCCTCGAAGAAATGTTTCACCGCCGCCAGCACGTCCGCATTGAGCCGCAGATATTCCGGCGCACGGCCACCCGGAATGACCAGCGCATCGTAATCCGCCGGTTTGATATCGGCGAAGGTGGCATTGAGCGCGAAATTATGGCCGCGTTTTTCCGAGTAGGTCTGGTCGCCCTCGAAATCGTGGATGGCCGTGGCGATGGTCTGGCCCGCCTTCTTGCCGGGGCAGACGGCGTGCACCGTGTGGCCGACAGCGAGCAGCGTCTGGAACGGCACCATGGTCTCGTAATCCTCGGCGAAATCACCGGTGATCATCAAAATCTTCTTCGGCATGTCTGCTCCTCCCGTTTTCGAATGCCTTTGGGCACCCTAACAGGAGGGATCGAGATGCGGGTATTATGGCAATACTACATGCTCGATAAAGGTGATATCAGCCGGCCGGCGGCTCCGGCCAGCGCCGGACGCCACCACCCCAATCCTCGAAAGACTTGGACAATTTGAGCACGAATAGATCCTGGTAACGCGGACCGACGATCTGCAGGCCGATGGGCATGCCGGATGTGGAGAAGCCGCAATTGATCGAGGATGCGGGCTGCTCCGACATGTTCCACGGCACGGTGAAAGCGATATGCTCGAAGGGGCGTGCAGGATCGTTGGTGGGAGAAGCCCAGTCGGCAGGATAGGAGACGATGGGGTTAACGGGTGAAATCACCACATCAACGGACTGCATCAACCGCCCGCAAACTTTACGCATTTCCATGGTCTGATTAAAACCGAAAACGGCACGCGCGCCGGAAACATCAGCGCCCTTTTCCGCCCATTCGTGAATATAGGGAAGGATCGCGGCACGACGATCCGCGCTCAACGCCACCATGTCGCCCCAGAACTTCGCCCGCCAGAAATCATCCAGCCCGTCGAGCATCTCACGCGTCAGCACCGGCTCGACCGGGATGACAATGGCGCCGGCCGCCTCGAACAGTTTTGCAGCCGCGACAACGGCGTCGCGCACCTCTTCGTCCAGCGGCAGGCCGCAGCCCGCATCCAGCATCAGTCCGATTTTCAGGCCTTTCACATCAATATCGAGGTCCATCCAGTCGATGCTGTTCGGCGGCAGCGATGTGCCGTCGCGCCAGTCCGGCCGCGAAAGCGTTGCCATGGCATAAGCCGCATCAACGACCGTGCGCGTCATCGGCCCGGCACAGCGGCCGGTATAATAGGGATCTACCGGGATACGACCCTGGCTCGGCTTGAAGCCGAAGAGGCCCGTCCATCCCGCCGGCAATCTTACCGAGCCGCCAATATCCGTGCCGATATGCAAGGTGCCGTAACCCGCAGCACCGGCCGAAGCAGCACCGGCGCTGGAGCCGCCGGGATTCTGGGTGGGGTCCCACGGGTTGCGGCTGAGCTTATGGAAGCTGGAAAGGCCGGAAGAGAGCATGCCGTAATCCGGGCACGTCGTCTTGGCATAGATAATCGCACCATCCTCACGGCAACGGGCGGCCACCGGCGCGTCTTCAACCGCGGGCACAAGCTCCACCGCCCTGGTGCCGAGCGGCACAGGATGGCCTTTCGTGGCGATGAGTTCCTTCAGCGAGACCGGAATTCCATCGAGGGCTCCCAGCGTTTCACCCTTTTGCCAGCGCTCCGTCGAGGCCAGCGCCTGCCTGCGCGCATCCTCCGGATCATAAGCGTAAAGGGCGTTCACAACCGGCTCGAATGCCTCGATACGCGCCTCCACCGCCTGCCAATATTCCGATGGCGAGAGTTTCTTTTCCCGGTAAAGCGCCAGAATTTCGAGCGTGTTGAGGTGTATGAGATCGGTCATGGCATCGTCTCGTCAGAAAAACAGGAAATAGGGGCGATATCGGCTTGAAGCGGTCAGCTTGTATCGCGCGGGTCCAGCAGGTCGCGCAGGCCATCGCCGAGAAGATTGAGGCCGAAGACGGCGAGCGCAATGGCAAGGCCGGGCATGATGGCAAGCCAGGGCGCCGCGCCGAGATAGGTCTGGGCGTCCGCCAGCATCCGCCCCCAGGTGGCGGCCGGCGGCGGCATGCCGAGACCGAGGAAGGAAAGGCCTGCCTCCGTCAGTATCGCAAGACCCAGCTGGATCGTCACCTGCACGATGATCTGGTTGGAAATATTCGGCACGACGTGCAACATCGTGATCTTGGCGCGGTTCTGGCCAATGCTGGTGGCGGCGGTGATGTATTCCCGCGCCCAGATTTGTAAGGCCGCCCCCAGCGTCAGTCGCGCAAAGACCGGCACCATGAAGGTGGCGATGGCGATGATGGCGGTAAAGCGTCCCGTGCCGATGAAGGCGCCGAGCATCATGGCCGACAGGATGGGCGGCACGGCGAAGATGATATCGCAGATGCGCATGACGACGGTTTCTGTGAAACCGCGCAGCGCCGCGACCGTGACGCCGATCGCCGTGCCGATAAAGGCGCCGATGGCGACGGCGGCAATGGCGGTGGAGAGTGAGTTCCACGCACCGGCCATCAGCATGGAGAGCACATCGCGGCCAAAATGGTCGGTACCGAGACCACCGTAGACGAAGGGCGATTTCAGCTTTTGGACGATCTGCATCTTGGTGGGCGAAACCGGTGTCCAGACCAGCGACAACAGCGCGACGGCGACGAGAAAGGCCGTGACGGCAATACCGATAACGAAGGCCGGGCGGCGGCGGATAAATCGCATCATCGCGCACCTGCCCGCAGTCTCGGGTCGATGAAGAGATAGGCTATATCGACCACGAAATTCATGATGATGACCAGCGCCGAGAAGAACAGCACGACGGACTGCATGACGACGATATCCCGCTGGGTCAGCGCCTGATAGGCAAGCCGGCCAAGGCCCGGCAGGTTGAAGACGTTTTCCACCAGCACCGCACCCGCAATGAGGAAGGTGAACTGCAGGCCGATCATGGTGACGACGGGTATCATCGCGTTCGGCACCGCATGCCGCCACAGCGCCACCCGCTCGCTCAGGCCCTTGGCCCGGGCGGTGCGGACGAAATCCTCGTTCATCACTTCAAGCACGGCGGAACGGCAGACGCGGGTGAGAACGCCGGCCTGCGACAGCGCAAGAGCGACCGCCGGCAGGATAAGCGCCGTGAGACCCGCTGCAAAGCTTGGCGACCAGCCGGGAAAACCGCCAGCCGGCATCCAGCCGAGCGTGGTGGAAAAGACGATGATGAGCAGCAACCCGACCCAGAAGCCCGGCACGGCAATGCCCACATGGGAAAACAGCCCGGCCGCGAAATCCAGCGCCCCGTTGCGGTTCCTCGCCGCCGCTACGCCGAGCGGAATGGCGATAGTGACGGACAGGCAAACGGCCAGCAGCGCAAGCGGCAGCGTCACGGCCAACCGCTCGACGATCAGACCCGCCACCGGCACGCCATAGGTATAGGATTGTCCGAGATCGCCGCGGAAGACGCCAGCAAGCCAGTCGATGTAGCGCAGCAGCAGCGGCTGATCGAGACCCATCTGCTTTTGCAGTGCGGCCAGCGTATCCGGACTGGCCGAGGTTCCCAGCATGATGGCGGCCGGATCACCCGGCAACAGGCCCATGACAAGATAGATGATGAGCGAGACGGCAAACAGCGTGATGACGAGGCTTACGAGACGCCGGAAGAGGACGGCTAACATCTGGCATCTGCTCCTTGCGATACTTTACCCGCGGCGGCTGGAAAGCTCCACACTCTCCCGTCATGCCGAACTTGATCCGGCATCCAGCCGACGCGCGTCTGCGCGGCGGAGGGCGCCTTTTCAGCCCAAGGACTTGGGCTGGCTGGATGCCGGATCAAGTTCGGCATGACGGAAGACACGAGTATCGTCAAACGTCACTCTTCCCAATGCACATCCGTCAGAACATTCGAGGGAATGGGCTCGTTTTCCCACAGCCCTTTCACCTTCTTGTCCCAGACCCCGAGCTTCGGCATCACGAACAGGAACAGAGCCGGCACATCTTCGGCGAGGATTTTCTGGGCGTCGCCATAGAGCTTTTCCTGCTCAGCCGCATCCGCCGTCTTTTCGACGCTGGCGATGACCTCGTTGAAGGCCGGGTTCTTGTAGTTGAAATAATAGGGATCACGGGAGTAGATATCGATATCCATCGGCTCGGCATGGGCGACAATGGTCATGTCGTAATCCGCACCCTTCAGGACGTCCGCCACCCATTTGGCCGGAAATTCCGTGGTCTCGATGGTCATGGTCACGCCGATTTCAGCCAGCATCGCCTGCAGGATTTGCGAGGTGCGCTGGGCATAGGCCATCTGCGGGGCCTTGATGGTGAAGCTGAAACCGTCCGCATACCCCGCTTCGGCAAGCAGCGCCTTGGCCTTATCGACATCATAGGGATGAACGCCCGTCGTATCGATGTATCCGCGATCATTCGGCGTATAGTGACTGCCGATAGCCGTTCCGAAACCGGACCATGCACCCTCGATGACGGTGCCACGATCCACCGCCATCATCAGCGCCTGGCGCACGCGCTTGTCGCTGAAGGGCTTGCGGGCGCTGTTCATGCCCGCCACGACCTTCAACTCGGTATTGCCGACGAAGGTGCCGAGGCGCGCATCGCCGTCAAACGAGCTCATCAATTCCGGCGCACCGAATTCCGGGAAGGCGTCGATATCGCCGGATTTCAGCGCCGCCGCCTGCGCCTGCGGATCGGAGACGAAACGGAACGTCGCCTTTTCCAGCTTTACCGACACGGCCTCGTCCCAATAGGCGGCGTTCTTCTGCAACTCCACCTTGTCGCCCTTGGCCCAGTTCACGAATTTGAACGGGCCGGTGCCGACGGGCGTGGTGCGGTTGGTCTCTGCGCTCTTGGGCGCGACCATGACGGAGGCCGGCCAGCCGAGCCAGTAGATGAGGCTGCCGGCGGGCTGCTTCAGCTTCAGCACAAGCGTGTCGGCATCCGGGGTCTCGATGCTGCCGATCGCCGCAAAGAAGCGTTTCTGCGGATTGACAGAAGCTTCACCACGCGCCCGGTCCAGCGAGAACTTCGCGACGGAGGAATCGAACGCGTCGCCGTCATGGAAGGTGACACCCTTGCGCAGCTTGAAGGTGTAGGTCTTGCCATCAGGGGAAATTTCCCAGCTTTCGGCGAGCTGCGGCTTCACCTTGCCCTTGCTGTCGATGGTGACGAGACCTTCGAAAATATTCTGCCAGGTGACCTGACCGATGGCGACGGGAGCGGCAATGGTCGGATCGAGACCGGTCGGCTCTACCGTCATGCCGAGCGTCAAAGCCGTTTTCGCCGCAGCTTCGGCCTCAGCAATCGAGAGCGGTAGAAAGAGCGCCGTGCCGAGAGCAAGCGCCAGCGCGGTACGGCGCGAGAGCTTCGCCGCCTGCGAAAGATAGGTACGTGGCATCCTTTAGTCCCCTGTCTGGCGGCCGGGGCATTTTTGCCCTTCAAAAGACCACCCGTTGCAAAAAGAGTGTCATGTTGCAGGCGCACACACAATCATGATTTTTGTGTGCTCCGTGTAGCTGAAATGGCTACACGGGAATGCGGGTGAAAATCAACCTTGGTGGGCAATTCCGGGAACGTCTCCGGTTCCTCGCCCCGCCGAGGAGAAGAAACTATCCCGCAGTCGCCTCACGCATGAAACGCTCGATGAAATCGGCAAGCTTGGAAGCTGCGAAGGACAATTGCCTGTCGGGCGCTACACAGAGGTCAACCTGGGTGTGGATACCCTTCTTGCCCGAGAGCGGAACGGCGACCATCTGGCCGCTACGGATTTCGCGCGCCACCGAAAGCGCCGGCAGCAGCGTGGCCGCGGCGTGGCCCAGCACCAGCTCTTTCAGCATTTCCAGCGAACTGGTGATGAAAACGGGGTCAAGTTCGATATCCGCCTCGGCAAAAAGCATATCGAAGGCCTGACGCGCGGCAAAACTCTTGTCCGGCAAGGCAAGTGGCAACCCGGCCAGTTCCTTCAGCGACACCTCCGGCTGACCGGCAAGGGCATGACCGGCGGGAAAGATCGCATCGTAATTGATGCGCGTGCGCGAGCGCACCTTAACCCCGGAAACCTTTGGCGCAAACAGGCTGACAACGAGGTCTGCTTCCGCAGCCCCCAGCGCTTCCATGGCTTGGCGCGCACTTGTGATATGGACCTCGAAACGCAGCTTCGGATATTTGAGGCTGAACTGCGCCAGCACCGGCGCCAGAAGGTTGGCCACTGTAGCGCCATTGGCGTAAATGGTCACCCGGCCGCGCTGCAGACCTTTGAGATCGTCGATCAACTGGTGCACATGGTCGAGTTCGCGCAGCGTCTTGCCGGCGCGGGCGGCCAGCAGCTCGCCCGCCGCCGTTAGCTTCACGCCACGGCTGGAACGCTCTACCAGGGGCGAGCCGAAATAATATTCGAGATTTTCGATCTGCCGGCTCACCGCCGTCGGCGCCACATTCAGGTTTTCCGCCGCGGCGCGCATGGAATTGGTGCGGACGAGTTCATCGAAATACATCAAGGCGCGCAATTGCATGGGTGGTACCTTGTTCGGGTGGGCTGGTGTGCGGCTCACCATATCATCGCAGCGTCGCGAGAGAATACTTCACCCGGAAAGATCGCTCGTGAAAGTAAAGCTCGCCGCTTGTTTCTTCTCCCCGCCGGGGAGAAGGTGGCGCGCAGCGCCGGATGAGGGGGCGACGGTGGAGATATACGGAGAGCTTGCCCCCTCATCTGCCCCGTTCGGGGCATCTTCTCCCCCTCAGGGAGAAGAAACGGCCCGCACCCTCACGCCTTTACGGACGCTTGAAACCCTCGCTCGCCACCAGCAGCTGCCTCGTATAATCCGCGCTGAACTCGCGGCTTTCCAGCGCCTCGGCCTCCAGCATTTCCACCACCTTGCCGCTTTTCATCACCGCCAGACGGTCGCACATGTGGCTGATGACGCCGAGATCGTGGCTGACCATGACGAAGGTGAGGTTGCGGTCCTTGCGGGCCTGTTCCAGGAGGTTCAGGATTTCAGCCTGAATAGACGCATCAAGCGCCGAGGTCGGCTCATCGAGCAGCAGGACCTTCGGCTCAACGATCAGTGCGCGGGCAATGGCGATACGCTGGCGCTGGCCGCCGGACAGCTGGTGTGAATAACGGAAGCGGAAACCGGAACCGAGGCCGACTTCGTCCAAAGCGCGGGCAATGCGCTGTTCGCGATTGTCGAGACCATGGATGACCAGCGGCTCGAGCAGCAGCGCATCCACCGTCTGGCGCGGGTGCAGTGAACCGTACGGGTCCTGAAACACCATCTGCACATCGCGATAAAAGCTCTTGTCGCGGTGCTTGCCCGAATAGGAGCGCCCGGCCACCATCAACGAACCTTCATCGAAATGGTTGAGGCCGGCGATGGCGCGCAGCAGGGTCGATTTACCGGAACCGGATTCACCGACGATACCGAAGGATTCACCCTCGGCCACATCCACGCTGACGCTGTCGAGCGCGATGTAACCGTCGAAATCCACCACCATGTCTCTGATGGAAAGAACTGTGCTCATGCGCGCCACTCCGGCTTGCGTTCCAGAACGGGCAGCGGATGCCGGTGGCCACCAATTTGCGGCAGACAGTTCAACAAGCCCTGCGTGTAGGGATGTTTCGCTTCCTTGAGGTTAGCGGAAGCAAGCTCTTCCACCACCTTGCCGGCATACATGACGAGAACCCGGTCGCAGAAGGAGGAGACGAGCCTGAGATCATGGCTGACGAAGATCAGCCCCATGCCGCGATCGCGCACCAGCTTGTCGAGAATATCGAGCACCTCCAGCTGCACCGTCACATCGAGCGCCGAGGTCGGCTCGTCGGCGATCAGCAATTCCGGACCGCAGACCAGCATCATGGCGATCATGACGCGCTGGCCCATGCCGCCGGAAACTTCGTGTGGAAAGAGATCGAAGACGCGCTCGGGATCACGGATCTGTACTGCCTCCAGCATGGCAAGCGTGCGCTGGCGCGCTTCGCTGGCGCCAATCTTTTCGTGGGTACGCAGCGTTTCCATGATCTGGCGGCCAATGGTCATGACCGGGTTCAGCGAATATTTCGGATCCTGCAGGATCATGGCCATACGCTTGCCGCGCATGAGCCGCCGCTCTTTTGCCGACGCCTTGAGCAGGTCGATATCGCCAAACCGCAGCGTATCGGCCTCGATCCGGGCATTTTTCGGCGTCAGACCCATGATGGCGCGGCCAGTCTGCGACTTTCCGGAGCCGGATTCGCCGACAATGCCGAGGCGCTCGCGCCCCAGCGTGAAGGACACGCCGCGCACCGCCTCCACCAACCCGGTGCGGGTCGGGAAGGAAACGCGCAGGCTCTCAACCGTCAGAAGAGACGCACTCATTGGCCCGCCTCCTTGGGATCAAGCGCATCGCGCAGACCGTCACCCAAAAGGTTGAAACCGAGGCTGACGATCAGGATCGCAATACCCGGCATGGCAGCCACCCACCATTGATCGAGAATGAAACGCCGTCCCGACGCGATCATCGCGCCCCACTCCGGCAGCGGCGGCTGTGCGCCAAGGCCGAGGAAACCGAGGCCCGCAGCAGTGAGGATGATGCCCGCCATATCGAGCGTGACACGCACGATCAGCGACGACATGCAAAGCGGCATGACGTGTTTCAAGACGATGCGGAAGGGCGACGCGCCCATGAGCTTCACTGCGGCGATAAAATCGGAATTGCGGAAGGTCATGGTTTCAGCGCGCGCGATGCGCGCATAGGGCGGCCACGAGGTGACCGCGATGGCGAGCACCGCATTTTCAATGCCAGGCCCCAGGGCCGCTACCAGCGCCAGCGCCAGAACGAGCTTCGGAAAAGCGAGGAAAATATCGGTGATGCGCATCAGAACCGCATCCACCCAGCCGCCGGCATAACCCGAGACTGTGCCGACGATGAGCCCGATGGGTGCGGCGATGATGGCCACCAAAAGCACGACGAACAGGGTCAGGCGCGAACCGTGGATGAGGCGCGAGAGAATATCACGGCCCTGATCATCGGTGCCGAGCAGATAACCGGCAGTGCCGGGCGGCAGAAGCCGGGCATTGCGCAGATCGCCCTGCACCGGATTATGTGGCGCCAGCACATTGGCAAAAATCGCCACGAACAGCAGCGCGATGATGATGCCAAGGCCGAGCAGCGCCAGCCGGTTTTCCGAAAAGCGCCGCCAGATCACATAGGCGCGGCCAAGCCGTGCCTGCCTGCGCGAGGCCGGCCGGTCGGAGAGCAGCCATTCGCGGCTATAGGGTTTGAGTGTATCGGTCGAAATCGTCATCGGCTGCGCGTCCTTGGATCGAGCGTCCGGTAAAGCAGATCGGAGAAGAGATTGATGCCGACGAAGATGGCGCCGATCACGATCGTGCCGCCGAGAACGGCGTTCATATCCGCATTCTGCAGGGAATTGGTGATGTAGAGGCCAAGCCCCGGCCAGGCGAAGATGGTTTCGGTCAGCACCGAACCTTCCAGCAGACCGGCATAGGAGAGCGCAATCACGGTTACCAGCGGCACGGCGGCGTTGCGCAGCGCGTGGAACCAGATGATGCGCGTTTCCGAAAGCCCCTTGGCGCGGGCCGCGACGACATATTCCTGGGCGAGCTCGTTCAGCATGAAGGAGCGCGTCATGCGACTGATATAGGCCAGCGAGAAATAACCGAGCAGCGAGGCCGGTAGGATGATGTGGCGGAAAAGATCCCACAACACGTCCCATTGCCGCTGCCAGATGGCGTCGATCAGGAAGAAGCCAGTGACTGGCGTGAAGGTGAATTCATAGACGATGTCCATGCGCCCGGGATAGGCCACCCATTGCAGCCGGGCGTAGAACACCAGCAGCGCCAGCAGGCCGAGCCAGAAGATCGGCACGGAATAACCGATGAGGCCGATGACACGCACGACCTGGTCGGCGAAGCTGCCGCGCTTGACGGCCGCGAGAACGCCGAGCGGAATGCCGAAAACCGCGCCGATGATCGTTCCGATCGTGGCAAGTTCGATCGTCGCCGGAAACACCCGCTTGATGTCCTCCATCACGGGATTGGTGGTGAGGACGGAGGTGCCGAAATCGCCCGAAAGCGCCTGCTTCAGATAGATAAAGAACTGCTGCCAGAGCGGCAGGTTGAGGCCGAGCTGCTCACGGACGCGCTCTACCACATGCGCAGGCGCGCGGTCGCCGACGATCGCCAGTGCGGGATCGATCGGCACCACACGGCCAATGAAAAATGTGACCGCCATCAGCCCCAGAAAGGTGGTGATGACGGTGACGGCGAAGCCGAGAATGGCCTTCGCGCGGGCGTTGGCACGGCGTTTGCCCTGCCTCGCCCGGCTGTTTGCTTCAACGATGCTCAAGAGACCGATCCTTCCGGATCATTCCTTGGAGATCGGATAGACATAGTTGGTGTCGAAGCTCGGTCCGAGCTTCAGGCCCTTGAGCTTGGCGGAATAACCGGCCACTTCCGTCTGCTGGAAGATGATGACGAAGGGACCCTTCGCCAGAACTTCCTTCTGCAGGTTTTCATAGATGGCGGCGCGCTTGGCGCTGTCCTTTTCCAAGAGAGCAGACTGGGTTTCCTTGGTCAGATCAGGAACATCCCAGGCGTTACGCCAGGCCAGCGTCTTGTTCTTGCCTTCATCCGAATTGTCGTAGTTGATGGTGAAGGTTTCCGCATTCGAGTTCGGGTCGAAATAGTCCGAACCCCACTGGCCGATGTAGATATCATGCGTGCGGGCGCGATATTTGGTCAGCGTCTGCTTACCGTCGCCGGGGATGATTTCGAGTTTGATGCCGGCCTGTGCCAGCGTCTGCTGCACGCTTTCGGCAATGCCCGTCACCGGCTGGGTGTTGCGCACATCCATGGTGACGGTGAAGCCGTCCTTCAGACCGGCCTTGGCGAGAAGTTCCTTGGCCTTGGCGACGTCAAGCTTGTAGGGGTTCTCATCAAGCGCGCCAAGCTGGCCCTTCGGCAGGAAGGTCTGATGGACTTCGCCAATGCCCTTGATGATCGTCGCGCCGATCGCGTCATAATCGACGAGATATTTGAACGCTTCGATGACCTCAGGCTTCTTCAGGTTCTCGTTCTTCTGGTTGAGGCTGAAATAATAAACGGTGCCCTTGGGTGCGGAGGTAACGGCAAGGCCTTCCTTCTTGGAAACGGCTTCCATATCGCCGGGCTCAAGGTTACGGGCAACATCGATATCGCCGTTTTCAAGCGCCAGACGCTGGCCGGAGCTTTCCTTCATGTGACGATAGACGACCCGCTTCAGCTTCGGCTTCTCACCGTAATAGTTCGGGTTGGCCTCCAGAATGACGGCTTCGTTGGCCTTCCAGCCAAGGATCTTGTAAGGGCCGGAACCGGCATAACCGGTCTTCAGGAACTCGTTGCCGAAATCCGTGTCGTATTTGTAATCGGCGCTCGGCGTGACCGACTTCGCCTTTTCGGTGATGAGCTTCTTGTCCACCACCGAAGCGACGGTTGCGGTGAGCACGTTCAGCACGAAGCTCGGCGCATAGGGCTTGTCGACGGTCAGCACGAAGGTGTTCGCGTCCGTTGCCTTCGCCTTTTCGGTAACGTTGTCGCCCTTCAGGCCGAACTGCGTCAACAGGAACGCTGGTGACTTGTCGAGCTTGACGGCGCGTTCGAAGGAGAAGGCAACGTCATCAGCGGTGACCGGATTGCCGGAGGCGAACTTCAGGCCGGATTTCAGCTTGAACGTATAGGTCAGGCCATCCTCGGAGGTCGTCCAGCTTTCGGCGAGATCACCGACAACCTTGGACGTGTCGTTGAGATCGATGGAAACGAGCTTGCTATAGGTGTTGCCGGTGACTTCAGCGGCAGACAGTTCGAAAGCCTCACCCGGATCGAGCGTGATGATGTCGTCGATGGCGAAACCTTCCACCAGCGTATCGGCCGGCGTGGCGGCAAAAGCATGTGGGGCAGACAGCATCATCAGCGACAGGGCAGCGCTGGTGCTGAGGATACGCATGGATTTGTTGAGCGATTTGATCATAGGATCTCCCCTTTTGTTATGAGATTGATTTGGTTCGCTTAAACTGTTTATCAGGCCGCTTCGTGCCAAGCCTGGGACAAGACGCGCAGCCAGTTTTCCCGGCATATTTTAGCAAGTTCTCCATCACCGTAGCCCGCCGATTTCAGCGCCGCAACCAGATTGTGGTTGCCGCTGGCATCAGCAATTCCGACAGGGACCGTCGCGCCGTCGAAATCCGATCCGAGCGCCACACAGTCGATGCCCATACGCTCCACCATATAGTCGATATGGCGCACCATATCGGAGAGCGGCGTATCCGCGATATCACGCGCATCGGCACGCAGCATGGTCACGGCGTAGTTGAGGCCAACCAGCCCGCCGCTTTCCTTGATGGCATCCATCTGCCTGTCAGTGAGATTGCGGGCGACCGGAGTGAGCGCATGCGCATTGGAATGGCTGGCGATCAGCGGCTGGTTGGTGGTCTTGGCCACATCCCAGAAGCCTTTTTCGGTGATATGCGCGAGATCGATGAGAATGCCGAGGCGGTTGCATTCCTTCACCAGCGCAAAACCGGCATCGGTGAGACCGGGCGCGGTATCGGGCGACATGGGATAGGAGAAAGGAACGCCATGGCCGAAAATATTGTGCCGGCTCCACACCGGGCCGAGCGAACGCAGACCCGCGGCATAAAATACTTCCAGCGCATCGAGATCGGCGCCGATCGCCTCGCAGCCTTCCATATGCAGCACGGCGGCGAAGATATCCTCGGCAAAGGCCTTGCGGATATCCGCCGTGGAGCGGCAGAGCCGCCACGCTCCAGCGCGATCGAGCCTCAGCGCAATCGCCGCCTTTTCCATCGCGATGTCGAGCGAAGGCAGTCGCTCGAGCGGCGTGGCGAGCGGCGTATCGTAATGGCCGTTCTCGTCCGGTTCCTGCAGAATCAGATCGCCGGACGGGATATAGATGGCGCAGATACCGCCGCCGAGCCCGCCTGCCCGTGCGCGCGGACCATCGATATGACCTTCCCGAGTGCCGTTCTTGAATTCGGCCACGGGATCAGCACCGGCCTTGCTGTTGCGCCACAACCGAAGCAGCACATCATTATGACCGTCAAACACTGCATGCATGGGAAGAAATTCCAGTCATCGAAACAATAAACGGGGCAGGCAGACGCCGGGATGACACCGCGCGAAAGCAAGCCGGCGCGTTATCAGCCGACCGCTATTGTCTGTCAGCCGCGATCTTAGGACGATCTATTCGAGCTTCGCAAGATACAAATTAGGCAGCGGTGAATTTATCACCACTTGCCTTTCGACGGAATTTGCATTTCGTCAGGCGCCGCCAGCCATCTTCCGCTTTGGTCAGCAGCGGCGTCGCGAAAACACCCCTCACCCGCTCCGGCCATTCCGGCCCGAAAGCGGCGATTTTTTCCCGCCAGCGATCCGATTGCAGCATGGCTGCGCCGATGACGGCGGGGTTGATGCCGGAGGCGGTGAGTAGCGCAAGGCCCGACAGGATGGAACTGCCGCTGGAGATCACGTCATCCACCAGCGCCACCCGTCTACCCTCGATGAGCGGCAGCATGCGCGGATCGACATAAAGCCTTTTTTCCTGCTTCGTGGTGATGGAGGACATCGGCACCGACAGCTCCTCCAGATACCAGAATTTGCGCGAGGTGCCGAGCGGCACGTAACGGGAATGGCCCAGATGGCGGGCAACGGCGGCCGCAAGCGTCAGGCCGAGCGTCGGCAGGCCGATAACGACATCCGGCTTGAAGGGAAGAAGCTTTGCGGCAAGATCGGCGGCCAGCGCCTCCAGAACCTCAAAGGAAGCCTGGTTGACGATGAGCGATGCGAGTGCGTGCTCTCCGTCCGCAAGCGGCCGTATGGGCAGACAGATCTGCCTTCCATCATCCAGTTCCGCGGGAAAGAATGTGGAATATGCGCCTGCTGTTTCGAAGCTCCGGGGCGGATGGATCTGCTGCCAGAACTCATGCGGCGCGGCGGGAGACGGGGCGATGGCGGGCGATGCTGGTGATGGCATCTGTTTTCCTTTCAGAACGGAGATGGCGCATGGCGGAGACGGTTTTCAGCCACGCCAATCCCGTTCGGCAGATTTATCATTTTAGCAACCACAGAGACGCTGCGGGTTCATTTCATTGGCTTTTTCCGTTAGAAGAGAATAAAGCAACAGGCATTTGGACAAACCCACCTATGACGCGGGTTTTTCCCACATTCAAGGACAAGCTTCCCATGAGACTGCTGGACCGGATCGGCGAGGACCTGCCATTCCTGACGGAACTCCGTCATGATCTGCACGCGCATCCGGAACTGGGTTTCGAAGAGGAAAGAACGAGCGCCATCGTCGCCGATCTGCTTGAGCGCGCCGGGCTGAAGGTGCACCGCGGTCTCGGCGGCACCGGCGTGGTCGGCACGCTGCAGGTGGGCAACGGCACGCGCAGCATTGGTCTTCGCGCAGACATGGATGCCCTTGCCATGCCTGAGGTCCCAGACCGCCCCTACAAATCGAAATTCCCCGGCAAGATGCATGCCTGCGGCCATGACGGCCACACCGCCATGCTGCTGGGTGCGGCGCGTTACCTCGCAAAGACCCGCGATTTTTCCGGCACCGTGCATTTCATCTTCCAGCCGGCCGAAGAAGGCCGTGGCGGCGCAAAAAAAATGGTCGAGGACGGGCTTTTCGAGCTGTTCCCCTGCGATGCGGTCTATGGCCTGCACAACATGCCGGGGCTGGGCATCGACGAAATGGCGGTGGTGGAAGGACCGCAGCTTGCCTCGTCGGACAGCTGGCGCGTCACCTTCAAGGGCGTCGGCACCCACGGCGCGAAGCCGCATCTTGGTCGCGATCCTGTAACGGCGGCCGGCACCTTCCTCGCCTCGCTGCAAACTATCGTCGGCCGCGTGGTCGACCCATTGCAGCCGGCCGTGGTCAGTGCCTGTTCGGTGCAGGCAGGCGACCCCAAGGCACTCAATGTTATCCCAGATCTCGTCGAAATCGGCGGTACCGCGCGCGCCTATGCGCCTCAAGTGCGAGACCAGCTGGAGGCGGAAATCGGCAGGCTGGCCAAGGGCACGGCGGCAATGTTCGGCATCGAGGCAAATTACGAATTCATCCGCCGCATCCCGCCCGTCATCAACGAAACGGACGCGACGAAACGGGCGGTCCGGGCAGCCAAAACCGTCTTCGGCAACAGGGCGCGCACCGCCTTTCCGCCCTCGACCGCCGGCGACGATTTCGCCTTTTTCGCGGGCGAAGCCCCAGGCTGCTATGTCTGGCTCGGCAACGGCCCGGCGGTGGACGGCGCACTGCACCACAACACCTCCTACGACTTCAACGATGCGGCCATCGTGCCGGGCGTAGCTTTCTGGGCGACGCTGGTGGAGCAGGAACTGGCGGCGGAGTAAATCCATCTTGTTCCCTGCTGTTTTTCGACCGGCAACGTCTCAGACACTTGTGGCGAATCATCGGGCGCGGTAGCTTTCAGACATAGGCTGGACCCACGCCTCCCCCCTCCTTTCGGGGAAGCATTCGACATGCTGGGTAATCTCATCATCGAACCATCTGTTCGGGCATTCGCATAAGGAGGGATTGCGTTTTGAACCCGCAACAGAGGTTTTGTGATGAAGCTTTCCACTCCGATTTTCCAATTGAAGCGACGGGCCAAACTTATGGTCCGGAATAATGCCATTCCCCTTCACGAAGCGCTGGACCAGATCGCGTGCGAGGAAGGATTTGCAGCCTGGAGCCTGCTTTCCGCTCACGTTGCGGCTGGCTCTTTGTCCAAAGACCTGTTCTCGCGCATCGTGAATGGCGACATGCTCCTGCTCGCCGGCCGCCCGGGCCAGGGCAAGACAGCGCTTGCTTTTGAGCTTCTGCGGGCGGCAGCCGAAGACGGACGGCAGTCCATTTTATTCACGCTCGAAATGACCGAGCAACAGGTACGAAAACGCACCGGGCAACACGCAGGCGCTCAGAGAGAAATCGAGATCGTGACATCGGACGAGATATGCGCGGACTACATGATCCGTTACCTCTCGCCAGCCAAATCCGGCACCTTCGCCGTAATCGATTATCTGCAGTTACTCGACCAGCAGCGCCATAAGCCGGACCTGTCGCAACAAGTCACCGTTCTTGCAGAATTCGCAAAAAAGACTGGCGTTATTTTCGCTTTCATCTCGCAGATTGACCGCTCATTTGATCCGCAAATCAAACGAGTTCCCGATATGCGCGATATCCGCCTTCCCAACCTGCTTGATCTGGGCCTGTTCACCAAAGCCTGCTTTCTGCATAACGGCGAAGCGCAACTTCACAATGTCAACTGAGACGCACGGGCTGCTGCGACGTTGCCGTCGCGGCAGCCCGTGGCGTTAGTACCCTAAAACCGCCATCACCGGGCTCTCCATCACCTGTCCCGTCAGCACGTCGGCAATGCCCATATCCGTCTGGTGCGGGCCGATATTGCAGGCGAGCGTGGCCCCGAAGCAGGCCTTGAAGACGAGATAGGGCGGCTGCCATTCCACCACCCTGCCAACGGCTTCGCGCAGTTCCTCGAAAGCCTTTGCAACATCTTCAAGTGCCGCATCGGAAACGAGGCCGGAGAGCGGCAGCGGCAGAAGTGCAGTTACCTTACCTTCGGAGGCGACGGCCATACCACCGCCTGCCGCTATCACCGCATTGGCGGCGAGCGCCATGTCTTCTTCATTGCCGCCGAAAACGGTGAGGTTATGGCTGTCATGCGAGACCGTTGTGGCGAAGGCGCCGTTCCAGTCTCCCCAGCCGGTGAGGAAGCCAGTGCGGGTGACCGGTTCGGACTTGCCGTGGCGGTGGGTGACGGAGATCATCGTCGCACCTTCGGGCGGAACGACGAAACCATCTCTCACCTCGGCCTCCACCTCGCCCCATTGCGTGAAGCGCGGGCGGTCGATGGTGGCGAGGCGCACCCTCGCGCCTTCGGCAGCAACCCGAAAATCTTCGGCCACGCGCAGCGGCAGCTTCATCGAGCCTTCGAGCGCCGAAGTATCACAGGCGGGCACATCCACGAGCATATGTCCGCCTTCCGCAACCGTCCTGCCCCCGGCAAGGACGTAACGAGCGGCAAAACCGCTCAGGTCCTCGAAGATAACGATATCGGCGCGACGGCCGGAGGCGATGAGCCCGAGGTCAGGACGCCCAAGCCTTTGGGCGGCATTGAGCGTTGCGGCGCGCAGTGCCCATTCGGCTTTCAGGCCATAACGGACAAGGCGGCGCACCACATCATCCAGCCCGCCGCCATTTAACAGGTCATCCGGAAAGACATCGTCCGTGCACAGCGTCACGGTCTGCGGCAGGTGGCCCAGCGCGTTCAGCGCTTCCACGAATTCCGGCAGCAGGTGGTCATGCGAGCCGCGCAGCTCGATGGTCATGCCGGCCCGCAGTTTCGCAATGAGGTCTTCGCCCGAGACCAGCTCGTGATCGGACGAGACGCCAGCCGCCATGAAGGCATTGAGATCGGCGTCCTTGAGGCCGCGCGCATGGCCGCAGACCAGTTTCTCCGAGGCAAGCCCGGCCTGTACGATGCCGCTCATGCGCGGATCGCGCTCGATGACGCCGCGCATGTTCATGATTTCCGCGACACCGCCGACCTGGGGCCATGACAGGATATCGGCGAGAATGGCGGCGTCGAAATCAGCTCCGCCGCGTTCCAGCCCAGGCGCGGAAGGCACGCATGAGGGCGCCAGGAGAACGGCACGCAGCGGCAGGTTTTCGATGGCCTTCGCCGCCCAGCGCACCCCTTCGACGCCATGCACATTGCCGAACTCATGCGGATCCCAGACGATGGTGGTAACGCCGCGGGCGACAACCGCTGCCGCATAGGCAGCCGGTGTGATCATCGAGCTCTCGATATGCATATGCGTGTCGATCAGACCCGGCGAGACATACCCGCCGGCCGCATCGATGATTGTTGCAGCATCTTTGCGGCTTGCCGGTTCGTGCACGCTGGCGATCAGCGCACCGACAATTCCGATATCGGCAGGGCGCAGCTCACCCGTTACCACATCCACCAATGTTCCACCGGTGATGAGGATGTCGAAAGGCGCATCGCCGCGCGCGGCGGCAACGGCGCGGGCGCGGAGCGCATCATCGCCGAGATCGGCAGGTTCGCATGTGGTGAGGTTCGCGTTCATCGGGCGGCCTCCCGGCGCAGCGCCTCAAGAATAACCGTCCTCGCACCGTCGGCATCCAGCGTCTCAGCAAAATGCGCGTTGAATGTTTGCGCTTTCTCCGCACGCGGCTCGACCACCGTTCTGCCCCGCGTCAGCGTCGCCTGAAGCTCGACATCTATCCGCGCGTGACGCCAGCCGATTAGGCCAGAAACGGAGCCCGAGGCGAAGGCAACGGCAGCGACCGGATCGTAAAGCGCCATGCCTGGTCTGCCGCGACGGGTGGCGATGCCGATGAAACCATCAAGCAGATCGGCGATCAGCCCGGCATTCCTGCCGCCCGCATTGCGGATCGGCAGCACATCGGCGGGCGAAGCGGTAACCTTGCGGCAGGCGTCCAGATCGACCATACGCAACGGCAAGCCATGGGAGAGCACGATGGCCAGCGCTTCCGGATCGGCAAAGGCGTTGAATTCGGCCGAGGCCGTGTGATTGCCGCTCGTCACGCCGCCACCCATCCAGGTGAGGTCGGAAATTCTCGTGGTAAGATCAGGCCGGGCGAGGCACAGGGCGGCAATATTGGTGAGCGGACCAAGCGCGAGAATGCGCCTCTCGCCCTCCCCCTCCAGCCAGGCGCAGAGAGCGGCGAAGGCATCGCTTTTCGGCAAGGCCGCGGCATCCGGCAGGCTTTGGCCGACGGTCGGGATGCCGTTTTCGCCCAGAATGCACTGCGCCGTTTCAAGTGCACCCAACACCGGCATGGCGCGGCCCTGATGGATCGGCATCGACCAGCCAAAAGCGGCAACCGCACCCGCGGCATTGTCGCAGACGGCCTGAAGCGTCGCATTGCCGAAAACCAGCGAGATGGCGTCTATGGCGAGACCCGACGATTGCACCACCAAGATGGCGGCGATATCGTCAAAGCCCATATCGGTATCGATCCAAACACCCATGATCAGTTGAATACCTTGAGGCTCGCCGCCTTTTCGACCGGCAGGTCGAAGGCAAGCGTATCGCCGATTGCGTGGGAGGTCAGGGCCGCGTCGGTTTCAGCCTTGATGGGCCCGAGCGGTGTGTCGAGCAGATATTCGCGGCTGTTGCCGGCGAAGGATGTGCCGCGCACGGTTCCCTGGAAAGGACCTGAACCGAGGGTGACCATGCGCGGCCGCCAGGCCAGTCCGGATGCTGAAAGGACTGGTCCGGGAAGCGGTGTTGTGCCGTTGGCGGTTTTCAAAGCCCCGCCTTGAAGGGCGAAGATGTTTTCGAAGCCGACGAAGTCGGCCACGAAGGCGGAAACCGGCGCGTTGTAAATCTCTTCCGGCGTGCCGATCTGCTCAATCTTGCCGCCCTTCATGACGACAATGCGGTCGGCAAGCGCCAGCGCCTCGATCTGGTCATGGGTGACGAAGATCATCGTGACACCCGTCTCCTTCTGCACGCGCTGCAGTTCGGTCCGCATTTCAAGACGCAGGCGGGCGTCGAGATTGGAGAGCGGCTCGTCGAGAAGCAGCACTTTCGGCTCCATGACCATGGAGCGTGCCAATGCCACGCGTTGCTGCTGGCCGCCCGATAGTTCCGCCGGCTTGCGTGAGGCGAAATTGGACAGGCCGACCGACTTCAGGCCGGAGGCGACCTTGTCCTCCAGCGCCTTGCCGCTCATTCCCTTGAGTTTCAGGCCGAAGGCGACGTTTTCATAGACCGTCAGATGCGGGAAGAGCGCATAGGACTGGAACACCAGCCCGACGGCACGTTTGTTGGCCGCCACCCGGGTAATATCGGCGCCATCGAGATTGATCCGCCCGGCAGCCACCGGCATCAGCCCGGCGATGGCGCGCATCGTCGTGGTCTTGCCACAGCCGGAGGGCCCGAGAAGCGCAAGCAATTCGCCCTTGCTGATATCGAGATCGAGATCCTTGACGGCGACGTTGCCACCATAGGCGAGCGAGATTTTTTGGAGCGAAAGATAATTTGCGTCAGACATAACGGGAGAACCCCAGGAAATGTTCGGCCATGAAAACGATGCCGATGGAAAGGAAGGCGAGCAGCGAGGAAAGGGCGGCCACGGAAGGATCAAAGACGATTTCCATGTAGCCCAGCATGTCGATGGGTAGCGTGCGCACGCCGGGACCGGACAGGAACAGCGACACAGGCACCTGGTTGAAACTCGTCACGAAACCGAGAATGAAGGCCGACAGGATGCCGCCGCGGATATTCGGCAGCACAACGCGGAAAAATGCGCCAAGCCGCGACGAGCCGAGCAGCACCGCCGCCTCCTCAATATCGGAGCGCAGATTGTTGAGGCTGGCTGAAACCACGCGCACCGCATAGGGCAGGATGAGCGCGGTGTGGGCGAGAAACAAAGCAAGCGTGATGCCGATGCCGAAGGGCACGACGAAATAACGCAGCAGCGCAAGACCCACGATAATGCCCGGGACGATGATCGGCGCGGACACGATGGTGCGCACCGTCTCGCTAAAGGGCAGCTTGTAGCGCGACATGGCGTAGGAAGCGGGAATGCCGAGGATCAGCGCTGTGAACGTGCCGCCGATGGCAAGGAACATCGACATCGCAAAGCTCTCGCGGAAGCTTTCGACCGTGAAGACCTTGGCGATCCACTTCAGCGAAAAGCCCTGCGGCGGAAAGGCGAGCGTATCGCCAGCCGAAAACGAGGCCGCAACGATGATGAGAAACGGCCCGATGAGGAAGCCGACGACAAGCAGAAGCGTGAGCGGAATGAAGAGCTGCCGGGTCATTTCTTGTTCCTCGCAGTGGCGATGCGCTTCAAGAGGATATTGGCGGCAAAGCTCATGACAATCAGGATGAAGGCGATGACGCTGGCGGCGACGAAATTATTGGAAACCGTGACCTGCTGGTAAAGCAGGGTTTCCAGCATCAGCACCTTGGACCCCCCGAGAATGGCGGGCGTGATATAGGCGGTCAGCGAACCGGTGAAGACCAGCGTGCCACCGACGACGAGCCCTTCCCGGGTGAGCGGCAGGATGACCTTCCAGAACACCTGAAACCAGTTGGCGCCGAGAACGCGGGCAGCAGCGATCGTATCCTTCGGCATGTTCTCCAGCGCGCTGATGAGCGAGATGATCATCAATGGCAGGAACAGTTGCAGAAGGCCGATGAAGACGGCCGTTTCGGAAAACAGGATGCGGATTGGCCCGTCGCTGAGGCCCACCGCCTGCAGCGCCTGGTTGACGATGCCGGTTCTGCCGAGAATGACGATCCAGGCATAGGTGCGGGCGACCGGCGAAATCATCAGCGGCAGCACGACGAGGTTGACCACATGGCCCTTCCTGGCCGGCGACAGGTTGACGATGGCGAAAGCCGCCGCGTAGCCCACCACCGCCGAAACGACGGTGACGAGCGCGCCGAGCTTCAGCGTGCGCAGGAAAACCGTCTGGTTCAGCGGATCGGAAAAGAAAGCGCCATAGGCCGACAATGTCCAGCCGTCAGCGGTGCGAAAGCCTTCCGACAAAAGCATGAAGACCGGCACGAGAAAGACCGCCGCCGCGAAAATTGCGGCGGGCAAGGCAAGCGCCAGCGCTTCGGCCCGGTTCTGAAACATATGGCATTCTCCGGTCTTGAAATTCCGCCGGCTACGTTTGGCGGAGGACTTGTTCATTTGGCGTCAGTGGGTGCCGGCATATCGATCTCCCCCTTTGTGGGGGAGATGTCCGGCAGGACAGAGGGGGGTGACGTGCGCCAGCACGTACCCATTCCCGCCCCTTCGAGCTTGTTACTGCCCCACCTTGGCGTTCCACTCCGACAGCCACTTGTCGCGGTTATCGAGCGTTACGTCGGAAGGAATGAGCTGCAGGCTGCGGGCGGTTTCATCGCCATAGGTGATGTTGTTCGCCACCTCGTCGGAAACCTTGACTTCCCTGTTGGTCGGGCTGTCCACCAGCTTTTCCGCCAGCGCCTTCTGGACGTCGGTCGAGAGCCAGAAATCCATGAATTGCAGCGCAAGATCCTCGTTCTTCGTGCCCTTCGGTACGACGAGCACGTTCATGCCGCCGGTTTGGCCTTCCTTGGGCGTTGCCCAGGCGAGCGGCAGGTCGAGCTTGGTGAAAGGCGCCCAGGAGAAGCGGCCGATCGGCGCTGCCCAGATTTCCTCCTGCTGCATGAGCTGCACCAGCTGCGAGGACTTGACGTAGAAGGTGACGATATCGTCCTTCTTTTCGCCCACGGCCTCGATGGCGCCGGCAAGATCGGGCGTGTCCTTGCCGATGGCCTTGCCCAGCATGTAAAGCGCCGGCGGGCCCTGGTTGGTGGTGACATTCGGGAAGGCGACGTGGTCGACGATACCGTCCTTCAAAAGATCGGCCCAGCTGTCGATCTTCATCTTGTCGGTGCGGTAGACAATCGACGTGGCGTAGAAATTGACGCCGACGCTCATGCCATCGCCATTCGGGTCCTTGGCGATGTCATAGAGCTTTTCAATATTCGGAACCCTGGAAGCATCGATCTTCTGGATCAGGTCCTTGCGGGTGGCCGACAGCGCATCGGCCATGGAGACGATGGCGAGATCGACGACCGGGCTGGCCTTGTTGGCCTCCATCTTGGCCAGACGCTCGACGCTGTTGCCGGTCTCGACGACGAGCTTGCAGCCGCATTTCTGCTCGAAGGGCGTATAGACCAGTTCCTTGAATTCATCCTGCGCGAAGGCGTAGACCGAGATCGTCAACGTCTTGTCCTGGGCCTCAGCGGCTCCCATCGTCAGCATCAGGGCGGCGCCCGATGCGAGAATGATCTTTTTCATGGTGTGAGTTCTCCTGCTGTCGTGTTCTTGGCTTCAATCGCATCATGCTTTGTCTTGCCGGTGGAGCCGCGCATGATCAGCGCCATCGGTACTTTCGAAACATCCGCCGTGACGTCGACCGCGGCCCCGTTTTCTCCGGCGCCATCGATCGCGCGCAAAAGCGCGCCAACGGCGAGATCGGCGATGCGGCCCATATCCATGCGCATGGTCGTCAAGGGCGGGGTGACCACGGCAGAAAAGATAAGATCGTCGAAGCCGGTGACACTCGCCTCTTCCGGCACCTCGATTCCCGCGCGCTGCAATTCGGTCAGCACGCGCAGAGCGTGCAGATCGGATACGGCGGCAAAGGCCGTGAAACCTTCGGCAACTTTCTCCGCAAGGCCCAGCCGGCAGCCCGCGCCACCGCCCTTTTCAATGCCATCGATCCAGAGCGTCTGGGCCAGGCATGTTTTGCCGAGACCATCGCGAATGCCGCCGAGACGGTCATTCTGAACATTGGAATCCCTGTTCTTGCCGACCAGCACCACCTTGCGATGGCCGAGGCTCGCAAGATATTCACCCACCTGCCGGCCGCCATCCCAATGGTCGGCAGCAACGGTATTTCCAGGTGTCGACGGGCTGTCGATGACGGCCACCGGGCAATCAACGCCGGAAATGCGTGTGCCACGTCGGGGAACGACCACCATGCCGTCCACCCCGCGCTCGATCAGCCGGTCGATCGCATCCGTCTGCATGGCGATCTCACCGCGCGCATCGGCGATCAGCACGCCATAACCCGCGTTGACAGCCGCCTTCTCGATGGCCTGCGCAATCTGTGGAAAGAGAGGATTGGCAATATCGGGCAGGACGAGCCCGAGAACGCCCGATCTGCCGGTGCGAAGCGCCCTGCCCGCCGAACTCGGCACATAGCCCAGCTCGCTCGCCGTCTTGCGGATACGTTCCACCAGTTCGGGCGAAACGCGGCCCTTGCCGGACAGCGCATTGGACACGGTTGCCACCGACACGCCGAGTGCCGCTGCTATCGCGCTCAGATTGGTGGCAGGTCGTGACGACGCCATAATGGTCCGGAAGGGCTGATTAAACGTTTAATCACGATAATCGAGGCGCGAACCGCTGTCGAGTCCTGCGCTGGCAAAATAGGGCGAAAAGCTGGGCACAAAGGTTAAATGCCCGAAAAAAGAGCGATTATTTTTACGCGCTCTGGGTACTGGCTGCGCGATAAGCCTCCACCTGACGCACCAGCCAATCTCGAAACAGGACGACCGGGACGTGGTTGGCGCGTGAAAGCGGGGCCACCGCGTAATACGAGCTCGGGCTTCTGGCCTGATGATCGAAGGCTTTGACCAGCTGCTTCGATTTCAACTCGTTATCGATGAGGAAGAGCGGCATCAGCGCGACGCCGAGGCCGGCGATGCAGGCCTGCGCAACGCTGGAAAACTGTTCGAAGCGCATGCCCTGCGGCAAGACGAGTGACAGGCCGAGGCTTTCGAACCAGTGGCCCCATGCGCCCGGCCGCGAGGCCATGTGCAGCAATGGCAGGGCAGCGATGTCTTCTCCCTTTTCCACCGGATGGGCGCTGAGGAACTGCGGGCTGCACACCGGCGCCACCATTTCATGCATCAGAAAGGTACTTTCCGCGCCCGGCCAATCGGCCTGGCCGATATGGATTGCCATATCCAGCTGCTCACGCTCGAAATCGAACTGGCCGATGCGGGTCGCAAAATTGATGGTGATCTCCGGGTGGTTCGCCACGAAATCGGGTATACGCGGCAGAAGCCAGCGGGTGCCGAAGGTGGGCAGCATGGCGAGGTTCAGCGTATTGCCATGCGTTTTGGTCATGATCTGCAGCGAGGCTGAGCGTATCTCGCCGAGCGCTGCCGCAATCGATTTTGCGTAGATCTGCCCCTCCGCCGTCAGCGCCACGCCGCGTGCGCCGCGGTCGAAGAGCCGCACGCCAAGCTGTTCTTCCAGTGACATAACCTGCCGGCTGATTGCCCCCTGCGTCAGCGCCAGCTCATCTGCGGCGGCGGAAAAGCTGCCGAGCCGGGCAACGGAATCGAAAGCGGCAAGCGCACTTGTGGATGGCAGGAGTTTGCGGCTGAGAGATGTCATGAGCCATTACTATATGTAATGCAAAAATGAGTAAACATGGCTTGTGCCATCCGGGCTGAATACGAATAATCCTGCCAGCAAATCCGGAGGCATAAAGTGAGCGAACGCGTAGCATTCAATTGGCAGGATCCTTTCCTGCTCGAAGACCAACTGACTGACGACGAGCGGATGATACGCGACGCCGCGGCCGCCTTCGGCAAATCGGAGCTTTTGCCGCGTGTCTCCGAAGCCTATCTTTCTGAAACCACCGAGCCGGAACTGTTCCGCCTGATGGGCCGGCAAGGCCTTCTCGGCGTTACCCTGCCGGAAGAATATGGCGCGGCGAATGCGAGCTATGTGGCCTATGGTCTCGTCGCCCGCGAGGTGGAGCGGATCGACAGCGGTTACCGCTCGATGATGAGCGTGCAGTCCTCGCTCGTCATTCACCCGATCTTCGCTTACGGTTCGGATGAGCAGAAGAAGAAATACCTGCCCGGCCTCGTCTCGGGCGAACTGATCGGCTGTTTCGGCCTCACCGAGCCGGATGCCGGCTCCGATCCGGGCGGCATGAAGACCCGTGCTGAAAAGATCGAGGGCGGTTATCGTCTGCGCGGTTCGAAAATGTGGATTTCCAACGCACCGATCGCCGATGTCTTCGTGGTCTGGGCCAAATCCGAAGCCCATGACAACCAGATCCGCGGTTTCGTGCTCGAAAAGGGCATGAAAGGCCTCTCAGCACCGAAAATCGGCGGCAAGCTTTCGCTGCGCGCTTCCATAACAGGCGAAATCGTCATGGATGGCGTCGAAGTCGGCGAAGACGCGCTGCTGCCCAACGTGTCCGGCCTGAAGGGCCCCTTCGGCTGCCTCAACCGCGCCCGCTACGGCATTTCCTGGGGCGTCATGGGCGCTGCCGAAGATTGCTGGTTCCGTGCCCTGCAATATGGTCTCGACCGCAAGCAGTTCGGCAAGCCGCTTGCCGGCATGCAGCTTTACCAGAAGAAGCTCGCCGACATGCAGACCGAGATCGCGCTCGGCCTTCAGGCATCGCTGCGCGTCGGCCAGCTGATGGACGAGCACAAGATGGCGCCGGAAATGATTTCCATCGTCAAGCGCAACAATTGCGGCAAGGCGCTGGATATCGCCCGCCAGGCCCGCGACATGCATGGCGGCAACGGCATCCAGATCGAATATCACGTCATGCGCCACGCGCAGAACCTCGAAACGGTCAACACGTATGAGGGTACGCATGACGTGCACGCGCTGATCCTCGGCCGGGCCCAGACGGGCATTCAGGCGTTTTTCTGAGGGTTATGGACCGTAGCGGTTGCGTCAAGAAAGAGGCCTCCGAAGATCGCTTCGAAGGCCTTTTTCTTTTCAAGCTCAGGTGAAGGCTCAGAATGTGCCGCGCACCCCGATGCCGAACATGCGCGGTTCGGTCATGCTCGCCTCGATGCCGCCAATGCCGCGGTTTTCCTTCATAAGGGTCGGCGCGCGCTCGTCGAAGACGTTCTTGACGTAAGCGTAGAACTCGAGTTCGTCTTGGAACTTGTAGCTCGCCCGCACATCCGCGATCGTGTAGGGATCGATCGCATAGACGGCCTTGTTGTCCGTATCGGAATAATAGCCGTCGAGATGGCGGACCTGCCCGGACACGGTGAACTTGTCCGTCACGTCCCAGCTTGCGCCGACGGTGAAACTGTATCCCGGCGACTTGGCGAATTCCTTGCCGACATAGGCGGCATTGCTGGAAATCTCGTCGATCTTCGTCTTCAGCAGACCGGCGCTGGCTTTCAGCGTGAGATTGTCGAGCACCCGATAATCCGCGCCAATTTCCAGACCATAAGCATGGGCTTCTTCGGCGTTAACGGTGTAGGATTCGCTGATGCCGGTGGAGACGACGACCGGTACGTTAAACTGGGCGTTCTTCATGTCCATGTAGAACAGATTGCCGTTTACCGTCAGCGTGTCATCGAGCAGGCTGGCGCGGGTGAACACTTCGTAGTTCCAGATGGTTTCCTTGTCGAAGCTCCGCCATTTGCTGGTGGTCAGGTCGAATGCGACGCCGCCGGGATTGTACCCGCGGCTGACAAGACCGCCGACAGTCCAATCATCATTGATGGCATAGGCGAGAGACGCCTTGGGCAGGATTTCAGAGAAGGTTTCGTCATAATTGACCGAACTTCTGCTGGTGGCGCTGAGCGTCCGGTAACCGGCGCGCTGAATCTGGTCCTGCTGGTAGCGCAGGCCACCCGTCAGGGTCCACTGGTCGGTCAGCCGATAGCTCAGCTCGCTGAAGAGGCCGAGATTGTCCTTGGTGTCGCTGAAGCGAGAGGTGCCGCGCAGATAAAGCACCTCGTCGGCTTTCGTGTGCGCATAAAAAATGCCGGCGACACCGCTCAGAACATCCTCCTGATCGCCGAAGGTGACGCGCGTTTCATGCGACGTGTTCCTGAGATCGACATCGGCGTCGCCGTTGTTGGCGATGCCGACCCGGCGTTTGGCGGTGGAGTCGGAAAACTGGGTCTGGTTGAACAGTTTCACGCCGTTCTCGAAATCGTAATTGATGTCGAGAATGCCCGTATTGGTATACTGGCTGAAATTCGGCATCGTCGTGGTGATGTGGTTGAGATCTTCGAAGGGACGCGACGCCGCTTCCTGGCTTGGCCGGTTGGAGGCGTTGTAGGAATAGGTCAGCTTTGTGGAAAGACCGGGAATTTCAGACGGTTCCCAAAGAAGCTTGAAGCGACCGTTGAATTCCTTGAAGTTTTGGTCCGTTCCCTCATGCGCAAAGGCGGAATTGATGTAATCGATGAAGGTATCGCGGCCGGAATAATCGATCGCCATGCGCGCCGCCAACTCGTCTTCGATCAGCGGGCCGGAAAAGGCGAAGGAACCACGCTTCTGGTGATAGTTGCCGATTTCCGCCTGATAGCTGGCTTCCGGCGTAAAGGTCGGGTCCTTGGTGTTGACAAGGATGGCGCCGGCAATGGCGTTGGCGCCCTGCGAGGTCGTCTGGGGCCCGCGGAACACCTCGATGGTGTCGACATCCCATATGGACGTCGCCCCGTAGATGAACTCGTTATACCCGAGATAGTGACCGTCCACATTGATCGTCGCGCGCGGCACCGTACCGGTGAAGAAGGCGATGGAGCCGGTATTCGGGCCCTGCGTGTCCTGTCCGCGAATGATGGGGGCACTGACGTTGTCGGTGTAGACGACGTTCGGAATATCCTTGATCGCCTCGGATACGGTCGGATCGCCGGTCTTTTCCTTTTTGATCTCCTCGGCGGTTTTGACTGACACGGACGAGGCCGTGTTCTTCATGTCGCGCGCCACTTTTTCACCGGTCACGACAATCGGCTTCAACACGGTCGTCCCTGCTGTATCAGCCTGCTGATCATGACCGACAACCGGCGTCACGAACAATGTCGCCAACGTCAGAACACTGACCCCACTCATCAAACGGCCATTAGAGCTAAACCCCATCATACACCCCAAATAAACATGAGAGTCATATTCAAGTAACGGAAGCGTTATCCGTTTCGCAATAGAGAATGCGTTCCGTATTGCGGACAAGCAGGCTTCCGTAACGGGATGTGCCATATTTACAACAAAGTTTAAGGGACCGCCTTCTCCGCCATGGCAGCCCGGCCGGAGAAGTCATTGAAAAGGCTGAAGACAGCCATTCCGATTTTCGTCGCAATGCGTTAGGCATTCTCGAAAGAGTGGGGCACGACCTTGAACGCCATGGATGACGAAACCGAAGAACGGCCGGAAAACGAAGGTGAAAAGCGCTCGGCGCTTATTCAATCCGTATCGATTGCGGCGCGGTTTCTTAATCTTCTCTCCAGGTCCGATACGGGGCTTGCGCTTGGCGAACTTGCTAAACGCGCCGGCACCGGTCGCTCCACCGCGCATCGTTACATGCAAAGCCTCGTGCGGGAGGGACTGGTGATACAGGATCCCGCAAGCGGCAGTTACGATCTCGGCCCCGCAGCGCTGGGCATCGGCATCAGCGCCCTCCGACGAATCAACCCGGTCGAAACCGCCGGACGTGAGATGAAGGCGCTTGCCGCGCAAATCGGCGCCAGCTGCGGCGTGGCGATCTGGACCGAGCGCGGCCCGACCGTGGTGCGGTGGGCGCGAAGCGCCAGCTTTTCCATCAGCACCGTCGCTCTTGGCGATGTTCTGCCGCTGGACAACAGCGCCTGCGGTCTGGTTTTTCAGGCCTATCTGCCACCGGACAGGGTGGCTGCCGTGCGCAGGCTGCAACCACCCGCCTTTCGCGGCTCTCCTCCTGCTGCCGGCATTCTCGAAACCATCCGCGAGACGGGCGGCGCCGAACTCAATGAACATCTGTTCTCCGCCCTGACGGGCAAGGCGGCGCCGGTTTTCGATGCCCAGGGCGAACTCTGTTGTGTCGTCACCACCGTCTCCTTCGTGGCTACCGCCGAAGCGGAACGGCATTTTTCGCGACTGATCGAGGCCGCCCGGCAGGCAACCGCCGAATCCGGTGGCGGCTAGACACCTTCGGCCAGATGCTCCGCAAAGGTGCGGCCGGAATAGGCGGTGCGGAAAAGCCCGGCATCGGCAAGTTTCGGCAACAGCCGCTCCAGCACCAGCCGCATGGATGCCACCGAGCCGCCGGGCACCGCGACAAAACCGTCGATTGCCCCTGCGGCCGCCCATTCACGGATGCCCTTAAAGGCATCTTCAACGGTGCCGACGATCTGCCAATGGCCGGATCCCATCACCTCCGGCCGCCGCAGTAATTCCGCGACACTTAGCGTCTCCCGCTCAATCAGCCTGCGCAGCAGTCCAGCATGGGTGCGGCTTCGCGGTCTTTCGGGCGGCGGCGGCAGGTCGGAAGCGGTGACCAGCCGCGTGAGCGGCCAGTCGGTGAGGTCGAGGCCCGTCATGTCGAGAACCGACGCCAGGGTGCGGGCGCGGTTGGCGCGGGCATGGGTCTCAGAAAATAGTTCAAGCGCCTCCTTGCCGGTATCCGCCAGATATAGGCTGAGGCCCGGCATCAGCTTCACCCCGTCAGGCTCACGGCCATGTCCTTCGGCGCGCCGCCGTAAGTCCGCTCTCAGTTCGATGGCTGCCCGCATGTCCGGCGTGGAAGCAAAGACTGCATCCGCCACCGAAGAGGCGAAATCGCGCCCCTCGGGAGACGCACCGGCCTGCACCAGCGGAATGCGGCTGGCGTGGGCTGGCAGGTTGAGCGGCCCTTTCACACTGAAATGCCTGCCCTCATGTGCTACCGGGCGCACCAGCGAGGAATCGGCAAATCGCCCACTTTCCCTGTCGAGTTTAAGGGCTTCATTTGGAAAACTCGCCCAGAGCTGCTGCACGACCTGCGTGAATTCGGCGGCGCGTCCATAACGCTCCTGCGGTGACGGCATTTCTCTCAGGCCGAAATTTTCGTGCCCCTCTAGTGCCGTGACGATGTTCCACCCGGCCCTGCCATTGCTGAGCCAGTTCAACGACTGAAGCTGGCGGGCCACCACATAGGGCGGCAGAAATGTGGTCGATACGGTGGACAACAGGCCGACATGGCTCGTTTCCCGCGCAATGGCCGAAAGAAGCATGGTCGGGTCCATGCTGGCAAATCCGCCGCCGGTTTCCAGCCCCTCGGTGCGGAGGAAAAGCGTATCCGGCCGGAACACGAAATCCACATGCGCAGCTTCCGCGCGCTGTGCCAGATCGACGAAATAATCGCTGGAAAATACCCGATTTATATCGCTGTCGGCTCGACGCCATGCTTCGCCGCTGAGCCAGGTTGGGGCCAGCGACATGCCCACATGAAGTTTGGCTGCGACTGACATGATGCACCTCGACTGAAATATCCGGCAAGAAAACCGCGCGTTGAATCGGCAATTTCGATTTGTGGAGAGTTTTACTATAGTTTAGTGTCGCTTCAAGACCAGAGTGTCGCGCCCGTCGGGGAGGAGCCCGTCTCCCGCAGGTTCGATATTAAGATTCAAAGACTTATAATCCTCATGTGGCGTCTCGACGCATGAGCGCATGACTAACAGGAGTTGTATCCGGTGCTTGACGCCACGGACCTTCACGCCAGCTATGGCCACGTTCCCGTCCTGCGAGGGCTTTCTTGCCGCTTCCACAGCGGTCGCGTCACGGCGCTGGTTGGCCCCAATGGCTGTGGCAAGTCGACGCTGTTGAAAACCATCATGGGTTTCGTGCCTTTGACATCGGGCGCGATAAGGCTTGGCGAGCGTTCGCTGGGCGACATCGGACGCAGGGATCTCGCGCGCCGTATCGCCTATCTGCCGCAGGAATGCCATTGCCCCGACTATATGACGCTCGGCGAGTTGATCGAGCTTGCCGGTTATGCACGCTATGGCCTTGCCGGCGGCCCGAGTGAGCGTGACAGGGCGCTTTTCGCCGGGGCGCTGAAGACAGTCGGGCTGGAGGACAAGGCGAGAGCGCAGGTCAACACGCTTTCCGGCGGGCAGCGCCAGCGCGCGTTCATCGCCATGGTGCTGGCGCAGGATACGGACGTGATCCTGATGGACGAGCCGGTCAACCATCTCGACATGAAATATCAATATGCCGTTCTTGGCCTTGTGCGCGAGCTGACCGACAGGCACGGCAAGACCGTTATCGTCGTGCTGCACGATCTCAACCTCGCCGCCACTTTCGCCGACGACGTCATCATGCTGAAGGCCGGGCAGGTTCTGGCATCAGGGCCGGTAGCAGACACGGTCACACCCGAAAATGTCGCCGAAATCTTCGACCTCGAAGCCGATATATTTTCCAGAAAGGGGCGTCTCATCTGCGTGCCCCGGCTGGAACGACAGGAACAGGCCACTCCGGCATGATCGCGAAAATAACGCTGATCCTTGCCGCGGCGCTGTTGCTGGCCGCCATCCTCGCCGTCAATCTGTTCGTCATGTCCGGCGACATGCCGCCTGCCGAAGTCATGGCGACACTGTGGCGCGGGGAGGCCGACAGCTATGAACAATCGGTGCTCCTCTATCAGCAAATTCCACGGTCACTGATCGCCATCTATGTGGGCGCCACAACCGCCGTCAGCGGCTGCGTGCTGCAGGGGCTTGCCCGCAATCCCCTCGCCTCGCCCTCGACCCTTGGGCTGAATGCCGGAGCGACGCTTTTCGTGATCGCCGGCGCGCTGCTGTTCGATCTCTCTGCTGAGGCACAGGGCCTTGCCGCGCTTGCGGGCGCCGGCTTCGGTTTTGCCGCCTGCTTCGTTGTCGCGCGTCTTGCCGGGCGGGTGAACGATCCGCGCGGTCTGTCGCTCATCCTTTCCGGAGCGCTGGTTTCCATGCTGCTGATCGGCGTGACAAACGCCCTGCTTCTTTCCAACCCCACGCGTCGGGCCGAATTCCTGAGCTGGGTTGGCGGCAATATCAACCATGTCTATATCGAACGGCTCACCGATTTCTGGTGGATCGGCGCCATTGCAATGGTGATTTTGCTATCGGTCGCGCGGCCGCTGACGCTCGTTCTGCTGGGCGCGGAAAAAGCCGCTTCCGCCGGCGTGAATGTCACGCGTATTTCCCGGCTCGCACTGTTTGCCACCATGCTGGCGTCAGGCTCGGCGGTAGCGATCTGCGGCCCGATCGGGTTCGTCGGCCTTATCGTGCCACATATGATCCGGCCGCTGGTCGGCGTGAATTTCACGCTTGCTTTGCCGGCCTCCGCGCTTGTCGGCGCGAGCATCTGTGTGCTCGCCGATCTTGGCGCGCAAACCCTGTTTGCGCCCTACGTGGTCAATACCGGGCTGTTCATGGACCTGCTTGGCGGCCTCGTTTTCATCGTCATCGTCAAGCGCTTCTATCTGTCGCCTTCGGCAAGGGGGCTATCGTGAAACGGGATTTCGCCACGGACGGTAAAGCCGTTCTCAGGCTGCGCGGCGGGCTGCAGATCGGCATCGGCAACCTGACGGCCGGCCTGACGCTGGTTGCGCTGGCGTTGACGATCGCCGCCGTGTCCGTCAGCCTCGGCAATACCGAAACGGGCCTTATTGATCTCCTGAACGGGTTTGCCGGCGGGCATCTCGGCGATGATCAGGCCTATGCGCTGTGGACGGTACGGCTGCCGCGCATCCTGCTCGGCTTCATGGCTGGCTGGAGCGTGGCGCTGGCAGGCGCGATGCTGCAATCCGTCGCGCGCAATCCGCTCGCCGATCCCGGCCTGTTCGGGCTAAGCCAGGGGTCGATGACCACCATCATGCTGCTTCTGGTGCTGGTGCCGACGGCCCCCAAGACGCTGGTGGCTCTTGCGGCTGTCGGCGGAGGCTTGGCCGTGGCCTTCCTTCTGATCGCACTTGTCGGGCGCGAACGCTCGAGCGGCCTTGCCATATTGCTGATGGGCATCGCAATTGAGTCGGCGCTTTCCTCTGTCTCATCGGTGCTTCTGCTCTATACGCCAGCCGAAACCTCGCTTTCGCTGGCGGACTGGATGGCCGGTTCGCTGTTTCAGGCAAGCTGGCCGACCATCATCGTTTTTGCTCCCCTCTTTGCAGCAAGCCTTGCCGGCATTTTCCTCATTGGCCGGGCGCTTGCCGTGTTCGATCTTGGCAGCGAGATGGCCATGGCACTCGGAGAAACCGTCAGGCATTCGCGACCGCTCGTCATTGTGTTTGCGGTAATTCTAAGCGCCTCCTCCGTTACCGCTGTCGGCCCGCTGACATTTCTCGGCGTCATCGCCCCGCATCTCGCCACCTTCGTTTCGCCCGCCGTCGGCCGCGCCAGGCTTTTCCTGTCGGGGCTTACCGGCGGCATTCTGGTGGTCGCCGCCGATACGCTCTCGCGCGGGCTGGTGGCGGATGTGCCGATGCCGATTGGCCTTGCTCTGACGCTGATCGGCGTGCCGCTCTTCATCCTCACGCTGCGCCTGCAGGCCTTGCGCAGAACCACCGCTCACTAATATATCGAATAAAGGGAATGCCATGCGAATTGCCATCCTCGTCGCCGCACTTCTGGCCGCCGGAACGAGTCTCGCCGCCGAGCGCAGCGTGACCGATGCCGCCGGCCGCACCCTCTCCGTTCCGGAAAAGCCGCAACGCATTGTCGTCATGCACGAGCCGCTTCTGGGCGTGCCGCTGATGGATCTTGGCGCTGATGTGGTCGGCGCCTATGGCCGCAACAGCGACGGCAAATTCGCAACCGCCGTCGATTTCGTTGATACCGTTCTTGGCGAAGGCCACGCGAAACCGAAGGGTTTCGGCGCTGTCGGCCAAATCGACCTCGAAAAGCTGCGGGCGCTGCAACCGGACCTCATCGTCGCCACGGAAATGGACAGCGGCAAGGCCGAACAGCTCTCCACAGTCGCACCGGTCTATCTGCAAAAGGCAAGCGCCGGCAAAGCCTATGGCTTCAGCGTGGAGGAAGACCTTGCAGGTCTGGTCGGGCGAAGCGATGTCTTCGCTGAGCGTCGGAAGATTTATGACACCAAGCTCGCCGCCGTCAAAAAGACGCTGGGTGAAGATATCAACGGCAAGACTTATCTCGCGATCCTGCTGACGGACCAGATCAACGCCGTGGGGAACATGTCCGGCGCGGTGCAGGCAATAGAGGATCTCGGTTATGTCAGGTTGAAGATCGACAGTACCGCCTCTTCGGGCGGAATGGGCTCGACCCTGATGATGCCGCTGAGCGCCGAAGCATTCGGCAAGCTCAATCCCGATCTGCTTGTGGTGATGAACAGCTATACCAGCCCAGCCCGCGGCGAGGCGGGAACCCGCGCCGCGCTTGAAAAGATCATTCCCGGCTGGGAGCGTTTCGTAAAATCGGCACGCGAGAAAAGGATTGTTTTCCTCGATTCCACCAGGGGTGACGACGCCTTCCATTCCGAGCGCGCTCCATACATTGGATGAAGTGGAAAGCTGGGCAGGCCGCCGCTGACCACCTTTCTGCCCGACAAATCCCGGCACGATCACGTGCCGGCATAAACTTGAGTTTTCGAAGAAACTTATATTGCCGGGGCGGAAACCGCCTGTTATGGTCCGCGCATCTTGACGCAACGACGCCGGAATATCGCGCCGGATGAGAACCCCAACGCGCGATCATCCGGCACGCCGACCCGGGACAGCGAGACCGCCGAACCCGTCGGCGTCATCCCAGGAAAGACAGCAGCATGAGCATGCCAGAAACCATGGATTCCGCCCTTCCGGACCGCACTCCCAAACGCCACCGCCACGCCGTGAAGCTGCGCGCGCTGGACGTGGCGCGGACCGAAAAACTCAGCCGGTCCATGGTACGCATCGTGCTGACCGGGCCGGAACTGGAGGGCTTTACGAGCCTCGGTTTTGACGACCACGTCAAAATGTTCTTCCCCCAGCCCGGCCAAACCGAACCGACCCTGCCGGTGATCGGCCCGAACGGCATTGAATTCCCGGAAGGCGCGCCGCGGCCGCTGGCGCGTGACTACACGCCGCGCAGCTTCGATGCCGAAAAAGGCGAACTCGCCATCGATTTCGCCACCCATCACGATGGCCCGGCCAGCAACTGGGCGAAGAGCGCGAAAGTTGGTGACAAGGCGTGGATCGCCGGCCCACGCGGTTCCTTCACCGTTCCCTTCACCTATGACTGGCACCTGCTGATCGCCGACGATACCGGCATTCCCGCGCTGGCACGGCGACTGGAGGAGATGCCTGCGGGCACACCCGTCGTGGCGCTGATCGAAGTCGAGACGGAGGCGGACCGGCTGGAGCTCGTAACCAGGGCGGACGCATCGATCGTCTGGATAACGCAGAGGCCGGACAACGGAACCGACCACGACGCATTAACGAGCGCCCTGCGCCAGCTCGAACTGCCAAAGGGCGATTTCTTCAGCTGGGTCGCCTGCGAATCGAAGACCGCAAAGGCGGTTCGCGCCCTTCTGGTCGAGGAATTTGGCGCCAACCCCAAATGGACCCGTGCTTCCGGCTACTGGCGGCGCGGCGCGAGCGGCGTTCACGATCATTTCGATGAGTAACCCGGCAATCACGACGGCTGCCATGCGGGATGCGGAAGCGACTATGACGCAACTCAGAGCCCTTCTCGCAAGGGTTCTGGAAGATGAAGTGCGCGATATCGAACCGGGGGACAACCTGTTCGGCTATGGGCTTCATTCGCTTGCCCTCATGCGCCTGATGCAGCCGCTTTCACAGCTTGCGGGAGCGCGGCTCGCTTATGACGATCTGGCCCGGCGGCCAACGCTTGCCGCGTGGCAGGCACTCATCGAACGGTCACGCGCGGGACATTGATCCCGCGAACCGGCACGTTTCGCGCCGGAGCGCGATTTCCGACTATAGCAAGGAGAGGACCATGGCAGCAGACAACACACGTATGCTCGCACGTCGCATCGAAGAAGGCTTCGACAACGAAGGGGAGGCCCCGCCGAGCCAATATGAGGAACGGGTCTGGTTCGAACAGTTTCAGGATCCCGATCAGGTTTTTCGGCAGCTTCTCGCCTATCGGATCGGTGAAGAATGCGATCTGCTGCGTCTAACCTCGGCACTGAAGACGGTTTGTGAGGTCTGGCCCGAGCTTCGTGCGCGCTTTGCCTTTGGCGAGGACGGTACGCTTGCCAAGAGTATTGAGGCTCCATCCGCATCCATCGTGCAGCTGCTGCATGTCCCCTCGGCAGAGGAGGCACTGACTTTGCTGCACGACCTTCAGGGGAGGCCCTTTGATGCCGAGACCGACCCGCCTTTCCAGGCCGTCGTGCTTTTGAGCGAAGGTGAAATCCTGCTGGCATTTCTGGTCCATGCCCTGCTGGGCGAGGTCCTCTCGCCGCAGATCCTGCTGAACGGTATTACGGCGGCCTATGCCGGTGGAACGCCGAAACCGCTTTCGCCGCGTGCGGTCGAAAGTGACAGCGTCGACCCGCTTCCGCTTGGCTGGCTGCAACGTCCGGCCACCGGCTCGACCGTCGTGGCGCTGCGGCGGAACACAATTGACAGGCCTGCGAGCCATAGCCATGGTGTCGACCTTGCGGCTTCCCTGCTCGGCCTCCACAGCTCCACGGCTGCAAACGCGATCCTCGCGCGTGCCGGATCGCGTTTTGCGCTTTTCCTGGCAAGAAGCGGTGGCCCCGAAACAGTAACCTTTCGCCTGCGGCCCGGCCTCGGAGCAGCCACACCGATTTCAGCCGAGTCCGTGGCGCGGATAGCGATCACCCGCGACCAATCGCCCGAACAGGCTGAAAATGCCGTGCTGTCAGGGCTGGAGCAACGAACCGACAATGGAGGCGCAAAGGTCACCTTAACGCTGCAGGCGCTTGCGACACCTGTGCAGGCCATATCGGAACATGGTCTTCACTTCGAGCACCTGCCCCTGCCCTCCCTGCAATCCGGCCTCGGCCTGACACTTGCCGTCGGGCCGACGGCCGCGGGCGAGATCCGCCTCGAATTGACGGGCGGCAGGGAAACATCGCCGCATGCGACGGCCTTCCTCCTGGAGCGCTTCGTCAGCCATCTTGAAGGCGGCACGGATTTTTCCGAGGTCGTCCCTCAAGACGCCGCGGCAGCACCGCAGCAGGCAGCCCTTTCGCCCAGTGCGTCCGCTCAGAAGGACGACACCGCCGAAACGATCCTCGCCGAGTTCCGTGAAGCGCTCGTCTCACCCGACATGGGGCCGGATGACGATTTCTTCGATTTCGGCGGCCATTCGCTGATCGCGACCCGCATCATCGGCCGCCTTCTCGCCAATCACGGCATCGAGCTGCGCTTCAACGATCTGTTCAGCTACCCGACCGCCGCCACGCTCGCAAAACAGGCGACGCGGCTCGCAACCGCTGCGCCTGCGCAGGCGGACGCGACGGCGAGCGGCTCGCTGACCGCGCCGCTTTCGCTGGCGCAGATGTCGCTCTGGAAAGCCTATGCCGCTTTCGGTTTCGGCGAAATCTTCAACATTCCCTTCGCGCTCGATTTCCTCGATCCGGTCGATGAGAACGCCTTCGAATGCGCCTTCCTCGATATAATCGAGCGCCATCCTGGCCTGCGGACCCATTTCTACGTCGAAAACGATATGGTTCTGCAGAGGATCGTGCCAATGCATGATCTGCCCGGTTACAAATGGTTCTGGACCAGCGAAGAAAGCGAAGGGGTGGACCGCCACGCCGAGGCTGGCTGGCGCTTCGATCTAGCGCGCGAACTGCCGATTCGGCTACGCTTCCTGCGCGACCCCCACACCGGCCGTCAGGTGCTTTCCTTCCTCTTCCATCACATCGTGCTGGACGAATGGTCGGTGAACCTGATGATGGACGAGCTGACCGAGGCTTACCGGGCAAGGGCGACGGGCGTTGCCCCGGTCTTTGCGACCAGACCAGCCCCGTTCCACGAATTTGCAAGACAACAGGTCGCGTCAGGCGTCAATTCCAGCCACCTTGCCTACTGGACCGATATGTTGCGGGATGCGCCGAAAGGCCTTACCCTCAACGGACAGGAAAGCACACCGCACGAGGCATCGCAGGACGAAGCACCGGCGGGCGGCTGGATCGAGTTCAAGCTGGAAAAACATGTCAGCGACGGGCTTTACGCCATTGCCAGGCAGAACAGCGCCTCGCTGTTCAACGTGGTCTATGCCGCGATTGCCGCATCGCTGCGCCATCTCGGCGGGCTGAGCGATCTCGTGGTCGGCACCTCGGCTTCGGGCCGCACCGACAGCAACTATTTCGATACGATCGGTTATTTCACCACGGTCGTCGCCCATCGCGTTCGTTTCACGGAAACGATGACCGTCGGCGAACTGATTTCCTCGGTGAAGAACACCATCAATGACTCGCTGGAACACAGCGAAATCCCGATCGATCTCGTGGAGGAAGCACTGGGCATGACGCCGGGTCGCGACCATTTGTTCGAGGTCTTCATCCAGATCCACGCCAAGAACAAGCTGAACGGCGCCCTTGCGGGGCCGGATGGCAGGGCGGTGGAATTCCGCCAGATTGATCCGGACAAACACGAATCCATGCTGGGGCTGCAGTTCGAGGTAATGGAAGAGACGATCGGCGGCGATCGCTCCATTCGCGTGCTGATGAGCTACCGTTCGGACCGTTACGGACCTGAGGATGTCGAGCGGCTGCGCAGCACCACCAGCGGCATCTTCAGCCGTTTTGCGGAAACCGGGGCTTCGGACCGCGTGCTGACGACGCTCACCTGAGCCGGACCTGCGAAGGAAAACCCGGCTTCGCCTGACGGAGCCGGGTTATTTTGTCTTTGAACGCTGATGAGAATGTCCTGGCGCGGCCCCTGCATCCGCACGCCGTCACACCTCAGACCGCCAGACGGAACGCCGTGGACGCCTCCACCGCCGCAAGCGCCAAGGCCTCCTCGCGCAGCATGGCATCGAGGAACAATGGTAGCTCTTTACGGTAGCGGGCGAAGTCTCCCGCTTGTGTCAGTGCCGAGTCCGCATCGATGTGCAGGTTCAGTTCGCTGCCGTCATCTTCACCGCGGAAGGTAAGGTTGAACCCGTCGCCGGGACCATTCGCCAGAATGTGCCTGGCAACGGTGAGCCCGGCAAACACCGGCGCGCTGAACGGCAGGACATTGATGAGCGGCGAGAAGAAGAAGCGCCGGCCTTTCGGTATTTCCCGGTCGGAGGCGATCTGCTCAATACGGTAGCGGCCGTGCAGGCGCTGCTTCCGCAGATTGGCGGCGTTGCGCGTCAGAAATGCGCCGACGTCCTCTCCAGGCTCGATGGTGAGGTGGAACGGCAGGATGTTGACGAGCATGGCCGGCATATGCGCGCCGACACTGCCCCAGCGGCTCATGAAAGGCAGCCACAGTGTCAGGACATCACGATCCGGACGGGGCAGCACCCGGTGGAGATAAAGACCGGAAAGCAGCACCAGAAGATCGGGCCAGCCAATCTCCAGTGCGCCGGCCAGTCGTTGCAGCCGCGTGCTGAAACCGGGCGGCAAGGCCGCATCCGCATGCAGGCCACCGCCGCCATAATCCTCGCAATCCTTGTCCAGCACCGGCAGATCGGCGGGTGCGGCGAGATAGGCTGTCCAGAAATCGCGATCCTTTTCGAAACGCCGGCTCCGCTTGTAGGCTTCCTCTTCCGCCAGGAAATCACCGAAGGGGTGAAAATCCGGACCCGCTTCACCCTTGCCGCAATAGTGCCCGTAAAGCTGGCCGCAGCGCTGCTCCACCAGCGTCAGACCATAACCATCAACGACGATATGATGAGCGCGGATATACCAAAGGTAACGATCATCGGCGATACGGTAGAGGAGCTGCGCCGAGAGCCTGTCGGCCGTGAGATCGAGCCGCGCTTCCACATCCGCGTTCATGCGCCGCAAAGCCTCCTCCAGCGGAGCGGGATTGCCGCGGAGATCGACAAGTTCCACAACCGGGGCATGGTTTGGGTCGCAGCATTGCTGCGGCGTCTCGCCATCATCGCCGACGCGGAAGCGGATAGACAGGACTTCGGATTCGCGCACGGTGCGTGTGATCGCCTGAAGGAGCGCGCTTTCATTCACCGCACCGGAAAGATCAATGTAATGGGCGACGGTTGAAACCGGTTCGTCGGGATGGAAGGAAAACTCCTCCCAGAAATCGAGTTGCGGCTGCGTCAGTGGAAGCCAGCCGCCGGCGGGATCGATATGCGCCATCTGTTTTTCCTTGCACTATTTTCGTTGCCGGGCGCGAAGTGCCACCCGAAATGATGGGATTCACGCCGCCCGTACGGCCATGAGCGACGTCACCTGCCTGGCGTTGCGGCACCGCAAAAGCTGCTGCGGTGTCAGGTCAACACCGAAGACAGCGCGAATTTCGGCCGAGACGGTTTTCAGGTGCGATGGCAAAAGTCCGAGCGCCAGCAGGTCGCTGTCTGCATCCACATTTGCCGGCTTTTTACCCAATACGCTGAGATAGATATCCAGCACCCGGCGGTCGCCGTGATCGACGTCTGGAACCGCAGGGGCGGAGAATTTTGCCGGTTCCGCGTCAGCCGTTCCACTGGTCAAGAGTTCACGGGCGCGACGGCGGTCGGGCTTGCCATTGGTCGAAAGCGGCAGATCGTCAACCTTGAGAAACCGGCCGGGCACATGCGATTCCGGCAGATGCCGGCGGGCAAAGTTACGCAGTTCGGCAGTGGTGAGTTCGAGGCCGGGTGCCGTGACATAAAGCACGCCGATGGCCGCCTCGCCCTTTTGCTCGACACCGTAATCCACAACCAGAACCCTCTGGAGAGAAGGGTGGCGGATCAGCTCGTTTTCCACATCCGGCAGCGAGACGCGCACGCCCCGCACCTTGACGTAACCGTTGACACGGCTCGCGAACATGATCTTGCCATCCGGCCGGTAGCGGCCGCGGTCCCCGGTTCGGAAGGCGCGCACGCTGTTTCCCTGCGGATCGGTAATCGTCACGAAATCCGTCTGGGTAATCGCGCCGTCCTCGAGATAGCCGATCGCGACATTCACGCCGGCCGTATGGATGCGGCCAACGACGCCCGCCGGGCAATGGCCGCCGTGATCGTTGAGGACGAAATAACGATTGGCGGGCAGCGGGTGGCCATAGGGCACGGCCGCCACATCTTCCGCAACAATCTCGTGCCAGATGCTCCAGATCGTCGTTTCCGTTGGCCCGCCGAGCGATATCAGCCGCAGGTCAGGATTCCGCCGGCGAAGCTCTTCTATGATAACAGGCTTGATATAGTCCCCGCCCTGCGCGACAAGCCGGAGCGACGATAGCTGGTTACCACGGCGGCAGGCGAGAAGCATTTCGAGGATGGCAGGCACGGAGCACCACAGCGTGACACCATGTTCTGCGACCAGCTCGTTCCAACGCACCGCATCCTTTTCCTCTCCGGGTTCCGGCAGCACCAGCGTCGCCCCTGCAACGAGCGCGCCGAAAACATCAAAGACCGACATGTCGTGATGCAGCGGGGTGACCGAGATGAATACGTCGCGTTCCGTCACCGCCCATTCCGCCAGCGTGCCGCCAATGACATTGGCCGTGGCGCGGTTGGAAAGCACGACGCATTTCGGTTTGCCTGTCGTGCCAGACGTGTAAAGAAAATAGGCAGGCCCCTCGCTTCGGGAAAGCGCCGCTAACTCCGCCATGGCGACCGGTGCGCCAGCCGGAGCGGGCGTGGACAGAAGCACTTCCGGATCGACAGCTTGGAAACCCTGCGGAGCGCGGCGGGCGACGATGAGCGCCGGGCGGCAATTGGTCAGCAGATACTGCAGGCGATCGTCGGGTGAACCGGCGTCGACCGGCACCCAGACCGCACCCATCAGGGCCGCGGCGAGCGTGATCGCCGTGTGTTCGGGGCTACGCTGCAGGCAGATGGCTACGACATCGCCCTGACCGATGCCGCGCGCCCTTAGGCTCGTGATCACGCGCGCCACCATCTCGCCAAGCTCGCTATAGGCGATGCGCCGCTTGCCGCTGACAAGCGCGGTGCGTGACGGCTCTCCTTCGAAAAGACGGCCGGCGATCCGTTCCAGAAATGGCGGGCAGACGAAGTTTCCTTCATCGCCATTCAGCCGGTAATGGGACAGGTCGACAATATCGCGTCCGTTGAGGACGAAAGCGCCGCTATCCGCGATCCCCGCAATCGCGCGCTCGACGGCTGCGAGAATATCCGCCACCATCGCCGCATCGATCGCCTGCTCCGCATAGTCGATATCGAGGACGAGATCGCCCTCCGGATTCTGCGAAAAGCGAAAATCCAGCGCGACCTGCGGCGTCTGCGTCAGACCGTCCGTCCAGCGCATGGCCGAATCCGGCGAAAGCGTCGGCCATGTGAGACCATTGGTAATCACCACAGGCAGGGCGAGCCCGCCCGCATTCGCATTGAGAAGCACGCGATTGAGATTGATGCCGGAAAAAGCCAGATGGTTCAGCCCTTCCAGCACATCCCTCTGCAGGCCCGCCGCCCGCACGGCAAAATCGTCTTTTGCCGCGCTCCACTGGACGGCGATGAAGCTGGAGCGGTTGGCGAAGGCCCCGTCCACCTGCGGCGCAACGGGAATGCCGACCACCAGCCCACCCTCGTTCAGCCAGAGCGACAGCACCTCGAGAATGACCGCCGTGAGCGCCGAATTCTTGAACAGGCGCTCTTTCGCACCGGCCCGCGCAAAGGCGGAGAAGCGCTGCTTTTCGACAATCAGACTCTGGCGGCTATATCGCGACGTCGGAATGGTTTCGAGCGGTGCTTTCCAGGGCAACTGCGAGGGCACTTCAGCTTCTTTCAGCTTCTCGGCCCAATAGGCCGCATCGCCGGCACGGGCTGCTGCGATATCCTCTCCTGGCGTTTCAGCCGCAGCGGCGATTGCGACCGGCAGGACTCCGTCGAAAAGTTCCGTTGCGAGGCTGGCTATCGCCCGCCCGTCAAGGATGAGAGCGTCAAAACGCAGGAACACCACGACATGATCAGCCTTTGCCTCGGACACCGGCAGGCGGAAGACCGTGACCCGCCAGGGAGAGGCGGCGAGATCAAAATGGGCGTGGGAAAAATCCCGTCTGACGGCATCGATCCTCGCTTCCGCTGTCGCCGGGGAAATATCCGAGAGATCGATCATATCAAGGTTGATCTCCGCTTCCCCGGACACGATCTGCACGAGGCGCCGCTCGTCGATGCGGGTGCGCAGGCTTTCATGTCTCTCGACCATGGCAGAAAGGCGGGTCCGCAGCAGGGCGGGGTCGATGCTGCCGCGATATTCGCGAAACTCCTGCATCGCCACGCCGCTGAGCGGCAGATGTGTGCCGCGACCGAGAAGATATGCCTTCTGCAGCGGCGAGAGCGGACGTTCCATGGCGTTTCCTTTTTTATCGGCCAGCTGTTCGGGCATCGCAGCACCAAATCGTTCCACGCATTCCTCAACGAGGTCCGGGTGATCAGCGAGCCGGCGAAGGAGACCCACGTAGGTTTTAAACAGGGCGCGAAGCCATGGTTCAGGCAGCGCATCGAGCCGCACATCCCAGTTTATCAGCAGGCCGCCATCAAGCCTCGCGACCTGCGCGTCCAGCGCAACCCCCGGCCCTTGCGATACCGTGTGGACCAGGGAGCCGAACAGCTGCCCAACCCTTTGTGAAAACAGATCGCCGCCCGGCAGGTCGACACCGGCGGTAAAAACCACGGGCGAGGTCTGCAAACCGCCGCGCAGGCGAGAGAGGTCGCGCATGATGCTGACGCCCGGATAGGCCTGATGGGCAAGCAGGCCGTTCATGTCATCGAAAACCCGCCCGAGCAGGGCTTCGACGCTTTCAGCAGGTCTGATATCGACGCCGAGCACCAGCACGTTGGAAAACTCACCGACGATGGAATCAACCCCTTCGACCAGGGGTGCACGCCAGAAAGCCGGAACGGAGAGCCGGAACTTTTCGGAATCGATCGCCCGCGACAGCGCCACGGCAAAAACACCGAGCAACAGGGTCGACATCGTTACCGAGCAACGCCGCGCAGCCCGTTCAAGACCGTCACGTTCAACGACCGTAAGCATCGTGGCAAAACGGTCCGTATGAACGGCGCGTGACGCATCCTCCGGTAAAAATGGAAGCGGCGGCGCGTCCGGAATATCCGCAATATGCTGCCGCCACCACGACCGGTCGTATTCCCGCACGCTCTTGAGGTCAGGATCGGCCGCAAGGCGTTTCGTCCAGTCGAAGAAGGATGGCTGCGCCGCCGGGGGACGCGCGGTCTCATCCTTGTCCGCCTCGTCGTAAAGGCCGGCGAGGTCCTCCATCAATATCCGCACGCTGGCCGGATCGATGGCCAGCATGTCCGTGTCCACATGCAGCCGGCTACGGCCATGCGGCAACAGGCTGAGCGCAATCGCCGCGGGCGGCGCAGTGCGAAGATCCGTCGCGCGATGGCTCCACGCGTGGCGCTTGATCTCGAGCCGGCGCGCAAGCGTCTCCGCATCAAGCGCCGTCATGTCCTCCACATCGAGATGCAGCGGGCGACCATCAGGATCGACGGATTGACGCCCTTCCGCATCGATCCTGAGGCTCAGCATCGGGTGTCGCCGGCAAAGCCTGCCGACCGCAACGGCCAGTTTTTCCAGCTCCAGAGCTCGCCCCTCGAACTCGAGATAAAGATGGGGCGTAACTTTTCCGAGTATCCCATCCATCTCCCGACCGACCCAGTAGGCCACCTGCATCGGAGTTAAATTTAGCATGTGAATTTGCACCGATTGACAAAACATGATTATCATAATCAAGTATAAGCCATCGTCAACCACTCGAACAGGAGGCATCCCATGAAAACGGGAGCACTCAGGACGAATGACGTCGAATCCGACGAACTTGCTGATTTTAATAGAGATTTTCTTTTCACTTCCGGTGCCGGGCAGTTGCGGGCCAAAGGAATTCGCGAAAGGATAACGCTTCCGGCCCGCGGCGGAGAAGATACGGGCAGCCCATTGCAGCAAGCGATTAAAGCCGCTTTCGAACGGGCCCGCCGGGCTGGTCAGGACAATCCGATCGCCATTGGGGCAATCCCCTTCGATGTCAGCGAACCCTCATGCCTTTATATACCGAACAACCATGAGTGGAGCCCACGAGAAACCGCGCCGGTCGTCGCCGATTCGGCCATGCCCGCGCTTGTCGGCCAGAACAGCCTGCCGGACGAGACCGGCTTTAAACGCGCCGTAGAGCACGCCATCGTCAATTTCCGCCATTCCGATGTCCGTAAGGCGGTACTTTCCGTCATGCGCGAACTCACCTTCGCTTCCGAGGTCAATGTCGAGAGATTGCTGGCGAGTCTCGCCAAACAGAATCGCGAAGGTTACCAGTTCCGTATTCCGCTGCCCGATGGCGGCGACCTCATCGGCGTCAGCCCGGAACTCCTGATTCGCAAGCAGGGTGAGAACATCATCTCGAACCCGCTGGCGGGATCGGCAAAGCGGATGGTCGACCCCGCCGCGGACAAGGCCAACGCCGAGCGGCTATCGGCTTCGGAAAAGGACCACTACGAGCACAGCCTCGTTATCGAGGATATCCGCTCCCTGCTTTCGCCGGTCTGCGCGGAACTCGATGTCCCTGAAAAACCCTCCCTCATCAACACGGCGGCTCTCTGGCATCTTTCGACCCGCATCGAAGGCCGCCTCGCCGACCCCGAGACCAATGCCCTGCAGCTTGCGTGCCTGTTGCACCCGACGCCGGCCGTCTGCGGTTTCCCCACCGAGCGTGCCCATCGCCTTATCCGCTTCGTCGAGCCTTTCGAACGCGGCCTCTTCACCGGCATGGTCGGCTGGACGGATTCTGAGGGCAATGGCGAGTGGGTGGTGACGATCCGGTGCGGCACCGTGCAGCGAAAAACGGTGCGGCTCTTTGCCGGCGCCGGCATCGTTGAGGCATCGGAGCCCGAATCCGAATGGGCCGAGGTGCAGACCAAACTCAAGACCATGCTGAACGCCTGCGGTCTTTCTGCCTGATTTCCCGGGGACAAACCATGACAATCGAATTTCAACGCTGGCCCGACGATCTGACGCGCCGGTACCGCGAGCGCGGTTACTGGATCGACAGGCCGCTGAGCGGCATCCTCACCGAACAGATCGAGCGCCGGCCGGACGCGACGGCCCTGATCTGCGGCGACCGCCGCTTCACCTACGCGGATATCGACCGGCAATCCTCCAATCTGGCCGGACATCTCTCCGCCGCGGGCATCGGCAAGGGCGACACCGCGCTTGTGCAGTTGCCTAACATTGCCGAGTTCTATCTCGTGTTTTTCGCGCTGATGAAGATCGGCGCGGCCCCCGTCAACGCACTTTTCAGCCATCGCCAGCTGGAAATGACCTCCTATGCGGAGCAGATCGCGCCGAAGCTGGTGATCGGCTCGCGCAGCCACGAGCTTTTCGCCAATGACACATTTTTGGAGGCGCTGAAGGCGGCTTCTCCCGGGCTTACCGTGACCCTTCTGCTTGGCGAAACAGATCCGCGGTTGAGCCTAGAACGGCGGCTGGCGGCCCCTGCCGAAAACCCACCCGTTTACGCCCCTTCCGCCGCCGATGAAGTGGCGCTGTTCCAGCTTTCCGGTGGCAGCACCGGTACGCCAAAACTGATCCCCCGGACGCATAACGACTATGATTACAGCGTTCGGGCCAGTGCGGAAATCTGCGGCCTTTCCCCTGAGACCCGCTTCCTCTGCGCCATTCCGGTGGCGCATAATTACCCGATGAGTTCGCCCGGCGCGCTCGGTGTGTTCCACGCCGGAGGTGCGGTGGTCATGGCTGCCAATCCGGAACCACTTGCCTGCTTCGATCTCATCGAAAAACACGGCGTTAACATTGTGCCGCTGGTGCCGCCGGCCGTCGCGCTGTGGCTGCAGGCGGCGCCCGCCCATCGCGAACGGCTGAAGTCGCTCAAGCTCCTGCAGGTCGGCGGTGCAAGCTTCGCCGAGGCTTTGGCCCGCCAGGTGCCGGAAGTGCTGGGCTGCGATCTGCAACAGGTCTTCGGCATGGCGGAAGGTCTGGTGAACTACACCCGCGTCGGTGACCCCGACCATATCGTCTTCACCACGCAAGGCCGGCCGATCAGCCCGGATGACGAAATCCGCATCGTCGACGAGGACGGCAACGACGTGCCCGAGGGCGAAGCCGGCATGCTGGCAACGCGTGGCCCCTATACGTTCCGGGGCTATTACCGCGCGCCCGAACACAGCGCCCGGGTCTTCGACAAGGATGGCTTCTATTATTCCGGCGACGTCGTGCAGCGCACGCCCGAAGGTTATCTGCGGGTCGTTGGCCGGGTGAAGGACCAGATCAATCGCGGCGGCGAAAAGGTCGCTTCGGAAGAGGTCGAAAACCTGATTTTGCGGCATCCGGATGTCACCCATGCGGCGCTGGTGGCCATGCAGGACGAACTTTTGGGCGAAAAGAGCTGCGTCTTCGTCGTGTCTCGCAATCCCGCTCTCAAGGCGCCGGCTATTCGCCAGCACCTCGCCGGCCTCGGCGTCGCGGATTACAAGCTGCCGGATCGTGTGCGCTTCATCGACGCCATGCCCCTCACCGCCGTCGGAAAAATCGACAAAAAACGCCTGCGCGATCTGCTGACGACACCCGTCGCTGTCAGCGCCTGACATTCCGCACCCATCGAATGGGACGCCAAAATGGCGTCCCCATGTTTCCTAAATGCGCCAGCCCAGCCGGTGCCGCACAAACCGAGGTCATCATGACGATCCCCACCATTTCCGACTATCCCATGCCGGTCGCCGCGAGTTTTCCGGCCAACAAGACAAAATGGCAGCCCGATGCGAAACGCGCCGTCCTCCTCATCCACGACATGCAGCGTTATTTCCTGCGGTTCTACGAGGCCGACGGCAAGCTGATGACGACCCTCATCGACAATCTCGCGAAGGTGAAGACATGGTCCGTTCAGAACGGCGTCCCTGTCATTTACACCGCCCAGCCGCATAATCAGCCGCCCGGCGACCGCGCTCTTCTGAACGACATGTGGGGACCGGGTCTGACCGTCGTTGATCCCGAACTGCAGAAGGTGGTGGACAAGCTCGCCCCCACGCCTGACGACGTGGTGTTGACCAAATGGCGCTACAGCGCCTTCCAGCGCTCCGACCTTGCCGAACGTATGAAGGGCTGGAACCGTGATCAGATCATCGTCGGCGGCGTTTATGCCCATATAGGCTGCATGATGACGGCAGTGGAAGCCTTTATGAAGGACATCCAGCCGTTCATGATCGGTGATGGCGTTGCCGATTTTTCCGAGGCGGAGCATCGCATGGCGCTGCAATATGTGGCCACACGCTGCGGCGTGGTGATCGATGCCGCAAGCCTTGTCGGCGCGGGAAAGGGCGACGATATCAGCGAATGGCTGAAAGCCCGCGTCCTGCAGATGGTGGAGGATGAGAGCGATATCGACCCCGACGAAAACCTGATCTTCTACGGGCTGGATTCCCTGCAGGTGATGAAGCTTGCCGGAGAGTTGAAGGAACGCGGCGTCACCGTCGGCTTCGATGAGCTTGCGCGTGTGCCCACTCTCTCCGCTTGGTGGACACTGATCGACCAAAAGCGGCTCGCGGCCTGAGCGGACAAAAAAGATGACGCAACAGAGATTTACCGGGCGGCGCGTGCTGGTAACGGGTACGGCTCAGGGCATCGGCCGCCGCATCGCCGAACGTTTCATCGAGGAAGGGGCCGATCTCATCGGCCTCGACCTCCAGGCCAGAACGGCGGAAGCGCCCTTCCGCCAGATCGCACTCGACATCACCGATGCGGCGGCGGTGGAGACGGCCTGCAAGGCGATCGAGACCGAATGGGGCGGGCTCGACATTCTCGTCAATGCCGCCGGCATATTGCGGCTCGGCGACAGTGAAAGCCTGACGCCCGCAGACTGGAAGGCGTGCATGGATGTCAACGCTGCCGGACCGTTCCATATGCTGAGACAGTGGAGCGCCACCTTCAAACGGCAGCGGCGCGGCGCAATCGTCAATATCGGCTCCAATGCCGCCGTCGTGCCGCGCATCGGCATGATGGCCTATTGCGCCTCCAAGGCGGCGCTGGTCAGCCTCAGCCATTGCGCCGCCCTCGAGCTTGCGCCCTATGGCGTGCGCTGCAACGTCGTTTCACCCGGCTCCACCGATACGCCGATGCTTGCCGGCATGTTGAGCGATCCCGCCGGCAGGGACCGGCTGGTCGCCGGCCTGCCCGAGCAGTTCAAGCTCGGCATTCCGCTCGGCAAGATCGCAAGGCCGGACGATATTGCCGATACCGTGCTGTTCCTCGCCTCCGATCAGGCCGGGCACGTGACGATGCAGCAGATCGTGGTTGATGGCGGTGCCACGCTTGCGGCTTGAATTCGAGCCGTTGGATTGAGAGTAAGGGACATGGACGTTGTAACGGCGTTTGATCACGACGCCATCTCCGGCGATCCACCCGAGGCCATCTGGCCTTGGCCGGACGACATATGCGGCTGCCATTGCCTTACCCTTCGTTTCAGCGCCGATGAGGGCTGCGGCGGCGAGGTCCCTCCCTTGCCGCCGCAGCTTTCAAGCGCCACGCAAAGACGCAAGGCGGAATTCATCGCGGGGCGCAGATGCGCTGCGGAAGCCATCCGCCGCCTGACCGGCCGTTCCATCTTTCCCGGTATGGGCGAGGACCGTGCGCCTCTCTGGCCCGAAGGGGTTATTGGCGCAATTTCCCATAGCGAGGGTACGGCGATTGCGCTTGTCGGCTGCTGTCGACAGTTTCGCGCTATCGGCGTCGATATCGAGAAACTGCTGACAGAGGAGGAGGCCCGCGATATCGCCCCACAACTCTTGACCGCAAATGAGCGCTACAACCTCGGCAACATTATCGATCCCTTCATCACCGGCTTGATTTTCTCGGCCAAGGAAAGCCTGTTCAAGGCGCTGTATCCCATGGTGGAAAAGCTGTTCTTTTTCGAGGCGGCCGAATTATCCCGCCTGGACGCAAATGGCTCGGGATCCTTGTGCCTGACGGCTGAACTCAGCGAGGAATGGCGGTGCGGAACGGAGGTTCCTTTCCGTTTCTGCCGCTTCGAGGGCCAGCTTCTCACCCGCGTGCTCATCCCGCATTGAGGGAAAAACAGCAGATTCATAACCGTGACAATCATATTTTAAACCTGTCTTCCCGTCATCCGAGTGAAACACTCGGAAGGTACGCAGCCTGTGGAATGATTCCAAACATTGAACGGTAGAGACACGATATGACCGACATCGATACGAGCAAATTGTCCTGGGACGAGTGGGACGAACTGCAGAACCCGCCGCCGGCCGAAACCGATTTCGACCGCGTGGTCGAAATCGCTATTTCCCGCCGCGGCTTTCTGGGCGGCGTGCTCGCCTTCGGTTCGGCCGCAGCCGCCATGGGCACGCTCGGCAACCTGATGAGCAGCACCTCGGCCGAAGCGCAGGAAGCCACCGTCGGCCGTTTCCCCTTCAAGCCGGTTGCCGCCGCCACCGACCACACCATCCATGTCCCGGAAGGCTATAACTGGAAGCCGCTGGCGAAATGGGGCCAGCCGCTGTTCTCCAACGTTCCCGATCTCGACCCCGCAAAGGGCGTCAGCGTTGAAAATTCCGACAAGGTCTTTGGCGAAAATACCGACGGCATGGAACTCTTCGTGGTGGGCAACCACCAGCTGATCGCCGTCAATCATGAATATGTGAACCCGGAAACCAACCTGCCGCACGCCGAAAAAGGCAACCCGAAGACGGCCGACGACGTGAAGATCCTGCAGAACATGCAGGGCGTCACCGTCATGGAAGTCGCGGAAGACAAGGACGGCTGGAAAATCGTTCTCGACAGCCCTTTCAACCGCCGTATCCACCACAACACGCCGATGAAGCTTTCCGGCCCGGCCGCAGGCTCCGATCTCGTCAAGACCGCCGCCGACCCCAAGGGTGTCGACTGTCTCGGCACCTTCAACAATTGCGGCGCAGGCCGCACGCCCTGGGGCACCTACCTCACCTGCGAAGAGAACTTCAACGGCTATTTCGGCACCACCGACGCCGCCTTCAAGCTGCCTGACGATTACAAGCGTTACGGCATCGTCGCCGAGACCCGCTACGCCTATGAGAAGTTCGACGCCCGTTTCGACGTTGCCAAGAACCCCAATGAACCACGCCGCGCCGGTTACGTGGTCGAGATCGATCCCTCGGACGCCAAGTCCACACCGATCAAGCGCACCGCGCTTGGCCGCATCAAGCATGAAAACGCCGCCGTGGTGATCGCCCGTGACGGCCGTGTCGTCGTTTACATGGGTGACGACGAGCGCGGCGAGTTCCTCTACAAATTCGTCTCCAGCGGCATCTACGTCCCGGGCGGCGACACCTCCAAGCTGCTGGACGAAGGCACGCTTTACGTCGCGAAGTTCTCCGATGACGGTGCCGGCGAGTGGCTTGCCCTGACGCCGGAAACCACGGGCATGAAGATCGACGAAATCTGCGTCTTCACCCGCCAGGCCGCTTCCAAGGTGGGCGCGACGACCATGGACCGCCCGGAATGGGTCGCCATCAACCCCGTCGCCATCGAGGCCTATTGCGCGCTGACCAACAACAGCCGCCGCGGCGAAATGAAGGACGGCAAGCTGCGCGCCAATGCCGGCGGCGACGCCATGGCGATCAATGCCGCCAACCCGCGCGAGAAGAACGAATACGGCCAGATCGTGCGCTGGTATCCGGAAAATGACGACCATGCGGACGGCAAGTTCAAGTGGGACCTGTTCTGCATGGCCGGTAACCCCGCCGTCCACAAGGACGCCTATGCCGGCTCCCCGAACATCAACGAAGGCAACATGTTCAATTCGCCTGACGGCATGATGTTCGACTCGACCGGCCTGCTCTGGATCCAGACCGATGGCGAGGACACCAATGAAGGCAACTTCGCCGGCCAGGGCAACAACCAGATGCTGGCGGGCGACCCGGCCACTGGCCGCATTGAGCGCTTCCTGACTGCGCCGAAGGGTTCCGAAGTCACCGGCCAGACCTGGTCCGCCGACAAGCGCACCCACTTCGTCGGCATCCAGCACCCCGACGCCCCCTTCCCGGACGGCGAAGGCAAGCTGCCCCGCTCGACCGTCATCGCCATCAAGCGCGACGACAATGTGAAGATCGGCTGACGCACAGGCATGAACGGAACCGGATCGCGAGGGAATTGCCATCCGGTTTCACGATAAATCGCCGCGTGCCCGAAAGGACACGCGGCGTTTTGCCTGTGTTCGTGAATGAACGTTCGGATATCGTCGTATGGCGCAGATTTATCCACCTTTCGCAAGAACCTGCATGGCAGGGCTCGCCGGGCATGTGTAGATGTAGATTATCTCCACCTGCTTGTTGGGCCTCTCTTGGATCAGATCCTCGCCATTCGAACATTTGTCCGCGTCGCCGAAGCCGGGTCCTTCGCCAAGGCGGCGGATATGCTGAACCTTCCTCGGTCCTCAGTCAGCAAGCTGGTGCAGGATCTCGAGGCACATCTCGGAACAAAGCTCGTGGAGCGCACCACACGGTCGGTCACGATGACCACGGAGGGCGTCGCCTATCACGAACGCGCGCTGAAGCTCCTCGCCGATCTCGATGACATGGACGGCACTATTGCCGGCTCCCGCAGCACACCCAAAGGAAAGCTGCGCGTCGACATCGGATCTGTGCTGGCAAACCAGATCCTCATCCCGGCACTTTCGGATTTTCAGCGCCATTATCCGGAAATCGATCTCATGCTCGGTGTCAGCGATCGCCCCGCCGATCTCGTCAGTGAGGGTATCGATTGCGTCATTCGCGGCGGGGCGCTGGGTGACTCATCAATGAAGGCGCGGAAGCTGTGCGAGCTGGACTACGTCATTTGCGCATCGCCCACCTATCTGGCTGGTCTGCAGTTGCCGGAGCGACCTGACGATATCGAGAAGCATCGGATCGTCTCCTACTTCTCCGCGTCATCTGGAAAGAGATTTCCATTGCGTTTTCAGCGCGGCGAAGAGCGAAGCGAGTATCTCCCGGCCTCTGGCGGCGTTTCCGTCAACGAGAGTACCGCGCATCTGAACGCGCTGCTGTCGGGACTGGGAATTGGCCAAAGCTTCGGATTTCTCGCGCGGCCCCATTTCAAGAGCGGGGCGCTGGTTGAACTTCTGCCCGACTGGAAGCCGGACAATCATCCCCTTCATCTCGTCTATCCCGCTGATCGTTTCCCAAATCCGCGGCTACGCGCCTTCACGGAATGGGCAGCGAAGGTGTTCGAAGCGGTCGACGCACGGCGCGATGTGACGGCGACTATCCATCCAGATGGATAATGTCTCCATCCTGAGCGGCTTCTCTCCACCGGGCTGACGAACTAACTTCTCCTCATCGGACGGTGACGAGGCCAATGGCCAGCGCCACATCCCGAGCAAATTCAGAACTTCAACAGGCCGTGCATTCGGGCTGAACCATTTCGCGCGCCCAAGCATCAGGAGAGTTAACATGGCCAACAGGCTTCAAAACAAGATCGCCGTCATCACCGGAGCAACCAGCGGCATCGGTCTTTCGACGGCCAAGTTGTTCGCTGCCGAAGGCGCACGCGTCTATATCACAGGCCGCCGCAAGGCCGCTCTGGACGAGGCGGTGGCAGAAATAGGACAGGGCGCGGTCGGCGTACAGGCGGACTCCTCGAGCAACGCTGACCTCGACAAGCTGTTCGCCCAGGTGAAGGCGGAACAGGGCCGCCTTGACGCCCTCATCGTCAATGCAGGTGGCGGCACCATGCTGCCGCTCGGCCAGATCACCGAGGAGCAGATTGACGACACCCTTGGCCGCAACGTGAAAGCTGTGATCCTGACCGTGCAGGCGGCACTTCCGCTGATGGGCAAGGGCTCGTCCATCGTGCTGACGGGTTCGACTGCCGGCACCGAAGGCACGGCTGCCTTTTCCGTCTATTCCGCTTCCAAGGCCGCGGTGCGCAACCTGGCTCGTTCCTGGGCTCTCGACCTCAAGGGCACGGGCATCCGCGTCAACGTCATCTCGCCCGGCGCCACGCGCACACCAGGCCTCGTCGAACTTGCAGGCGACGACAAGGAACAGCAGCAGGGCCTGCTCGACTATCTCGCCTCTCGCATCCCTCTCGGTCGCGTCGGCGAAGCCGAGGAAATCGCCAAGGCGACGCTGTTCCTCGCCTCCGATGATGCGAGCTTCGTCAACGGCGCCGAGCTCTTCGCGGACGGCGGCCAGGCACAGGTTTAACGCTGAACCGCAGTGGCGGGTGGCCTCCGTTTCGAAGTAAGAAATCAAGATGCGTGCTGCCGTCAATCGCCTGCACAGAGAGCCTCAGGACGTTCTTCAGGCCGTCGAGCTGGCTTCTCGAATGACCAAATGCCGCGCTAAAATGCGCGGCGTTGCTCATGTTTGACGGCGTCCATGAAGCTCAAACCGTCGGGACACGCCGATCCCCTCCAGAAACGCCTCGTCGTGGCTGACGACCAGAATTGCGCCGTCATACGCTTTCAGGCCGGCCTCCACGATCGCGACGGAATCAAGATCGAGGTGATTGGTCGGTTCATCGAGTATGAGAAGCTGCGGCGGCTTCTGGTTGCCAAGGACGCAGGCAAGGCCGGCGCGCAGCATCTGGCCGCCAGACAGATGCCGCACATCCTGCAAACCGGCGTCGCCGCGAAACAGGAAGCGGGCAAGAGCGGCCCGGCAGGCGTTATCACTGGACCGCGGGTTGAGACGCATGAAATTGTCCCGGATGGATAGCCCGGGTCGCAGCAAGCTGACCTTCTGGTCCAGCAACGCGCAAGCAACCTCAACTCGGACCGAACCAGAAAATGGCGCGAGAGACCCGGTGATGACGGAAAGCAGCGTCGTCTTTCCCGAACCGTTCGGCCCCGCCACCGCAATCCGTTCCGGACCTGTAATCGCAAGCGACAGATCGGACAGGACAGGCGCATTGCGTTCGTAACCCGCAGTTACGTCTTCCAGCCGCAGAACCGTCTTTGACGCCACCAGTTCGGTGGACGGTATGGACAGCATGAATGGTTCAAGCACCTCAATGCGCCCTCGCGCCTCTGCGACGTCTGCCTTGGCCTCCCCCGTCATTCGGCGCGCCGTGGCGGCACTGTCACCGCTTGTCTGCTCCGCCCGCATGGCGCGCCCTCCGGCCGAAATTCTCGGTATTCCTCCTTCCGCCGCCTTCCTTTTGCCTGCACCATCGCGACGAGCCTGCCGCTCGGCCGTCTCCTGCGCCTTGCGCTCGACGGCGCTGAGCCGCTTCTCGGCCTCGGCCAGTTCATGCCTGGCATTGTCAAGCTCCAGTGCCTTGCGATCGCTGTAGTGGTTCCAGTTTCCGCCATAACGGCTGATACCGAGCGATGTCAGTTCAGCAATGCTGTCGACCGTTTCGAGCAATTCACGATCATGGCTGACAATGATTGCGCCGTGACGCCAGCCGCTCACAAGTTCGATCACTGCAGTCCGACCGTCACGATCGAGGTTGTTCGTGGGTTCGTCGAGGATCAGGAACTCCGGTGCATGATAGATTTGAGCGGCAAGCGCTGCACGGGTGCGCTGCCCGCCGGAGAGTCGGGCGAGCAGTGTCGTCGCGGGCATGGACAGGCCGAAGCGCGCGAGTGCCGCCTCGATATTCGTCTCAAGCATCCAATCAATATCGGCCAGTTCCTCCAACGTCGCGCCACCCGCCTGCGCCCGTTCAAGTACAGCGAGCGCATCACGCGCGCCAAAGAGATCGGCAATCGTCTCATCTTCGGCCACCTGGACGCTTTGACGCAGGATGTGGATACCCGATGGGGCAGAGACAGAACCCGAAGATGGTGTCAATTCGCCGGCGATCAGCTTCAAGAGCGTCGTCTTGCCGACGCCGTTACGACCGACCAGCCCGACACGCTCCGGGCCGAATACAATATTCAGATTGGTGAAAAGCGAACGACCGTCAGGCGTGAACCAGGACAGATTGGAGAGTGTGATAAAGTGGGTCATGGACAAGGTTTTCCCGCATGGCAAGGCAAAGTGGCGTTGCTATCGGGTTGAAATCCATTGTCGACCATCCTGTTGTTGCTGCGGACCGATGGAATGTAGCGTTTGAAAATGGGACATTCAAGGCCGCTTCAATAACGGCCTGCGCTCTTTTCAAGCATCGGCGGCTGACGGTCTTGTGTTCGCTCCACATCCGGCGTCAGAGGGCAATGATTTCGCCGACATGGTCATTCACGGGCACAGTTCAAACTTCTCCGGGGCCGCGAACCATGCGAGCAGACTTTTCAGTCAGGGGCATCAAAAAGCGAAAGATAGCGCTCGCCACTATCCGGAAACACGACCGCAATCGTCTTGCCGTTGTTTTCCGCGCGGCGGGAAAGCTCGATCGCGGCAAAGATGGCTGCACCGGATGAGGTTCCCACAAGGAAGCCCTCCTCTCTGGCCACCGCAAGCGCTGCCCCGCCGCGCCTCTTCGGTGGTAACGGCAATGACTTCATCCACGACGCTCTTGTCGTAGGTCTCCGGCAAGGTCCCTTCCTCCACCTCGGTCACCTTGTGGACGCCTTCGATCGTGGAAGCGCCGGGGTTTTCGGGGGATGGAACGGACTGCGGTGTCGGCTCGGCAACAACGATCCTTATCTCCGGTTTTTGCGCCTTCAGGAAACGTCCGGCACCGGACACGGTGCCGCCCGTACCAACGGTGGCGACCAGGATATCGATGTCACCTTCGGTATCGCGCCAGATTTCCGGCCCGGTCGTCTCGAAATGAACCTGCGGGTTGGCATCATTGGAACGCTGGCCGGTATAAAATGCATCCGGATTTTCAGCCTTGATCCTGTCGATGATGCGATGGATGGCATCGGGCTGGAAGAGCTCCTCATTTTCGATCAGCTCGATCTCGGAGCCGAACTGCCTGAGGATGTTGATCTTGTCTTCGCTGATGGTATTGCGAAGGTAAAAATTTCGTGCGATAGCCGCGTGCGGAGGCAACCGCCGCAATTCCGATGCCTGTATTGCCACTGGTCAAATCGAAAAGAAGATCGCCCGGCTTCAATCGGCCGCTCTTCTCAGCCTCACTTATGATGCCCCAAGCGGTGCGGTCTTTGACACTGCCTGCGGGATTGAGGTACTCGATCTTGGCGAGAATGCGCGATTGGAGATTGTATTTCGTCCTAATTCTGGTGAGTTCCACCAGCGGCGTATTGCCGACGAGTTCTGTAAAATCCCGATAAATCCTGCCCAATTTCACTATCCTGTTTGCACTGCGTGGATACCGAACAACAGGCTCCAATGCGTATCGCCCGTCGGACCGCATGTTTTGATCATGCTTCGGATTTTTCCTTCTGCGTTTGCGGTGCTATCCCCACGCCTCCATTTGGCGCCGGTGAGGCGCCGTTCACGGCGAAATCTCCAACGATACGGTCGTGATAGATACGAGGATTGTGTGAGGTTATCGTGCGGGCGTTTCGCCAGTGACGATCAAGACCATGGCTGCGTTTTGCGGCCGAGGCGCCAAGCGCATCGAAGAGGACAGTGGACGCATCCAGGATAAGGTTACTGACGACAGTAACCGACTGGCTGACTTCCAGCTCCGCGTCACGGTTCGCAGATGCAATATGCTCCTCGTCTCGAGAGAGATTGGCATCATAGGCAGCCTGCAGGGCTTCTGCGGCCTTTAACACGATGGCGCCGGCGCTATAGGCCGCACCCCTGATCCGCCCCACGACCTGAAGCACCTGAGGGTCTTCAGAAAAACGCGCGGCGTTACTGCGTTGATAGACGCGTTTGCGCTCCGCAACATGGCGGGCGATTTCCAATGCGGCCGCGCGGCCGATCCCGGCAAGCGAGGCCAGATGGACGAGTTGGAAAAAGCCGCCTGAATAGCTGAAACGAAGCGCGCTCGGCTTGATGAGGTCCTCGGAAATCGCCACGTCGGTAAATCGCGCCGTGCCGCTGGCCGTCAGCGCCTGTCCGAAACCATCCCAGTCGTTGACGATTTCGACGCCTTCAGCCTTTGTGGGAACAAGCGCGCCAACCGGTATGCCGTCCCCATCCACGGCTCCAAGCGTGATCCAGTCGGCATAGAGCGAGCCGGTCGTATAATATTTCTCGCCATTCAGCCGCCAGCCGCCGCCATCCCGGGTGAGCTGGGTGGAATAGGTTCCAAGTTTGGCATCCCCGATTTCCGAAAAGCCGCTGCCAATGGTTTCGCCACGTCCGATCCGCTCCAGCCACGCATCCCGCCATGGCGAAGGTGGTGCATTCAGCAGATCCTCCGTAAAGCCGAGATGGCTGCGGTAAGCATTGGTGAGGTTGGGATCCGCCTGCGCGAGTTCAATGATCAAGCCAAAAAGCTCGGGAAGCGTCAGGCCCAGACCACCAAACTTCTCCGGCAGGCGCAATCTGGAAAAGCCAGCCTTTTTCAAAGCTTCGTAGTCATCGAAACGAAGCTCGCGTTCCAGATCGTGTCGTATCGAATCTTCGCCGATTTCGGAAAAAATTACCCGAAACCTCTCGGCGATCGCGTCAAAACGTTTGCTGGGCGCAGAACCCCAGGCATGGCTGGCATTGGTCATTGCAAATTCCTGTCTGTGGAGCAGTCTGGCGAACACCCGGCCGGGTCTAGGCGGCTGCCGCTTCGGCACCCTGTTCGAAGTCGTGTAAATGGAGCGCGATTTCGAACCCTCTGCGTTTCAGCCAGTGGGCCACGACCCTGGCGCGGGCGCCGAGCAGGTCATCCACCAGAATGACCCGGGCACCGCGCACCGCGATCGTTCGATAGGCGACACCGAGAAGCTGCCCGCCTTCCGACGAAATTGAGCCCTGCAGATGGGAAGTCTCGAACTCTTCCGGTGTGCGCACGTCCAGGAAATAGGTCGTTCGTGATGGGTCCTTCAACCATGTCTCGGCAGTCGGACGGTCGATGAAGAGCAGATCGTCATCCCTGGAAAAGGCCTTCAACCGCGCCTCTGCAATCTCTTTCGCGTTGGCGCTCACATGCGAATATGTCCGGGAGGGGCCTGTTTCCAGCTCAAATCCATCATCCGTCCAGCCGCGCGTCCCATCATGCAGGTAACTGACATCGTTTTCGACACCGGCGTCGATCAATGTCTGCGCGCCGAGAATTGCGCGGGGCAGGCCCGCGCAGGAGACGACGACCCTTGTTTTGGGCGAGGGAACGAGATCGGAAAAGCGCAGCAGGAGTTCCGCACCCGGCACACCGATCGCACCGGGCACATGTGCCTTTTCATATTCCGGCAATGTGCGCGTATCGAGGATGACAACATCCTCTCCGGCGTCCCGCCACGCCTTGAGCTCACGCGCAAAAACCACAGGCGTGTTTTTCTCGCTTCTCACCTTCTGAACGAAAGGAACGCCGGGAATATCGAATGTCGGCAACGCCTCGACGCCACCTTCGATCCATGCCGGGATTCCGCCACGCAGAAAATGAATGTCGGTCCAACCCTTGGCGGCAAGCCGTTCGGCCGCCTGCTCCGCGCTGCCTTTTCCATCATCCACCAGCACGGTGCGCACGACGGGGCGAGGAATGAAGCGATCAATTTCCGCCTCAAGCCTGTCAACCGGAAGGTTCGTGGCAAATAGCGGTGAAGCATACCCCACTTCCTCGGCGGTACGGATATCCAGAACCGCAAGTTCCCTGCCATCCCGCAGCCATTCGATGAGACGATCTTTTGTTACAGCAAATACGGACATTGCGTTTTCTCCTGACAAATCCGGAATTTTCATGCGGGGTTTCAAGCGGTCGGATCGAGCCACAGATCGCCGAAACTCCAGTTCAGCCCCTGCGCGCCGGTGACATAGTTCCTGACCCGCTTGTGCGCCACGATCTGGCTTCCCGCCGCCACGAGATCGACGGAGGCAACGTCGTCATGGATGAGATGCTGGAACTTGCTCCAGGTTACCCAGCGTTTCTTCGGATCCGGTTCGATGGCGGCCGCTTCAAGAAGCGCATCTGCCTCTGGATTGGCGTAGTTTGCTGCATTGGAAAAGGGCAGCCCGATCTTGAAATTCTTGCTCCAGTAGGCGCGCTGGATGCCGAGCGACGGGTCGAAGGTATTGGAGAGGGATTCCACCACAAGATCAAAGGCACGGTCGGTGTAGACAGTTTTCAGATAGGTTGGCAGGTCGTATTTGCGGATTTCAACGGCAATGCCGATCTTTTCAAGCTGGCTGCGAAGAACATCGGCATAGCCAGGTGTCAGATAGGAATTATACGTCAATCGTACCGGAAAACGCTTGCCGTCCTCCTTGCGCGGATATCCCGCCGCGTCGAGTAACTTTTCCGCTTCTTTCGGGTCTAAGGCATATGGCTTGACCGAAGCATCATACCAGTTGGGAAGGGCCGTGCTGACGGGGCTGGGTGATATCTGCGCATAACCGAAGAGCGCCACATTGACGATCTCGTCGAGGTTGATTGCCTTCGCAATGGCCAGGCGAACATCTTTCTTGCGGAAGATTTCGTTATCGTAATTGAAGAACAACTGCTGCTGCGGACCCGCATAGGCATAGGTGTTCGTATCCAGAACGAGATCGGGGTTCTGCTTCAGCCGTTCGAGATCCGCCAGCGGCACGGGGTTGTCGCCAAGATCGACTTCGCCCGTCTCCAGCGCCACTGCCCGCGCAGCCGGGTCGGTGATGATGCGCAGGATGATGCGATCAAGATAGGGTTTGCCGGCATCCCAATAATCGGGATTTCGATCGAAGATCAGATGGCTCCCCGGCGTCCATTCGGTCAGTTTGAAGGGGCCGGTGCCAATAGCAGTCTGCAGCGTCTGGCCATCGGCGGGCTTCAGCTTTTCGAAAATATGCTTCGGCACGATCGGCGATTCCGAACTCGATTGCGCAGCAATGAGAAACGGTGCGGGTTTGGACAGAACGATAATGGCAGTGAGGGGATCCGGCGTCTCCACCGCCTGAACGTTCTGGTAGGTTATGCGGCCGCGTGGATGCGCTTCTTTCAGGCGGAAAATCGAAAAGGCAACGTCTTCCGATGTAAAATCTTTGCCGTCATGCCATTTCACATTTGGCCTGAGTTTGAACGTATAACGCAGGTGGTCATCGGAAACGGACCATTCCGTTGCCAGCAAGGGCTGCGGCTTGAGGTCGAAATCGAATGTGAGGAGGCCTTCAACAATCTTTGGGCCGATCGCCTGCCCCGTGCCTGACGATGTGTTGATGGCGAAAAGCGCGTTGCCGGGATCGACACGATAAAGCAGCCTGAGCGTGCCGCCGGAGACGGGCCGGCTCGCATCGCCACCCGCTGCGAAGACCGAACCAGGCAGGGCCGTTCCTGCCGTTGCCAAAAGAAGCATTTTATTGAACTGCCGGCGTCCGATCGTCATGAAAATCCCCGTTGGAAAACGTCGTTTCGATGACGAAAGCATCGGGGCAATGCAGCGCATTCCTAAGGATAAAATTCTTCCTCCTTGTCGAAGAAATCATTCCTTGCGGAATTTTATTTCAATACTTACGCAAGCAGGCACCAAAACTCGCGCTGAATTGCCCCATCCATCGGGATCTTCGTTGCGCATCCGGAGCAGATGGTGGAATGCGAAGAAATCTCGCCGGCGTTTGTTTCAGCATTCCCGTGGAAATGTTGTTTCATCTCAAAATCGCGATTGAGAAGGACATTGCTCGGCAGATGCCTCGGCCGGCCATATCAAATCACAGGAATTTGCCACCTTTCTGATCCGCACAATTGAGCCCGCCCCCCACAATTATGGAGTTTCATCCGATGACCCCGCCCAGTCCGATTACCAAACTGGAAATCCCACAGCAGCGCGTCGAGGCCCGTTATGGAACGCAGGCCGATTTTTCTCCGCCTTTCTGGAATGACACCATCGACGCCTTGCTGAACCATCGCACCGCCCGCGCCTATCTGCCCAAGGCTCTGCCGGAGGGCAGCCTGGAGCTTCTGGTCGCCGCCGCGCAATCAGCGCCCACATCATCCAATCTTCAGGCGTGGAGTGTGGTTGCGGTGCAGGACAAGGAGCGCAAGGCACGACTGGCGGGTTTCACCGGCGGCAACGCCCATATAAAGGATGCCCCCCTTTTCCTCATCTGGCTTATCGACCTGAAGCGGCTGCGCACGGTCGCTTCAAGCCAGGGGAATGAGGGCGAAGGACTGGATTACCTGGAAAGCTTCCTGATCGGCGCCATCGACGCTGCATTGGCAGCGCAGAACGCTGTAGCCGCGATTGATTCAGTCGGCCTGGGCTCCTGCTACGTCGGCGGCATCCGCAACAGGCCGGAGGACGTGGCCCGCGAACTCAACCTACCTGCCGAGACGGTTGCGGTCTTCGGCCTGACGGTCGGCTATCCTGACCCGGCGGTAAAAACAGATGTCAAACCGCGCTTGTCACAATCATCCGTTCTGTTTCATGAAACCTATTCGGAACCCGCCCACGATGACCTCAATTCTTATGATGAGGTATTAAAGGTGTTTCAGGAAAAACAGGGCCTGCCCCAAAATGGCTGGACAGGGCCCATTGCCCAGCGTGTGGAGAACGCCGCCGCGCTGAAGGGCCGTGCGGAACTGAGCCGGACGTTGCGTCGCCTCGGTTTCGCTATCAAATAAATTCCATTGCGGCTGACGGTATCAAACGAAGGCGCGCCCTTGCCCCGGCAATACGAGGCGCGGGCCGGGGCGGCGCAATCTCTCCCGAAATCACCGGTTTCGGGAACTTATTTTCTATAAAATTAGTAGATATAGAATGACCGGTCTTCCTTTGCCCCGCTCGAAGGCCTTACGATCCGTTCAGAATGCTCCTGAACGCATCCTGCCACCGTCCTCAACCGCCGCCGAAACCGCCGAACCAATCACCACACCAATATCTCCGTAAATCCGGAGCGTTAAGAGACAGGACGAGAAACGACAGATGCCACGTTATGTTATCATTGGCGCCGGCGCGGTGGGCGCGAGCCTTGCAGCACAGTTTGCACTTTCCGGCATTGATTATGCACTTTTCGGGCGGGGAGCCCAGATAAGCCATATCAGGCAGCATGGCCTCACCTTTCAACGACCCGCACAGACGCGGCAGATCGATCTGAAGGTCTTCGACCTGACGGATCTTCCGGAATTGAGACGGGATGATATCCTCCTGCTCACGGTGAAGGCTCAGGATGCCATAAGCGCACTCGCCTTCTGGTCCTGGCAGAACGTCTCCAACACGACGGCACCGGCGGCTGCACAGCTGCCTATAGTGACTTTTCAGAATGGACTGGCGACTGAAGCCAATGCCCTGAGAACATTCTCCAGGGTGTATGGGGCAAGCATTCTGACACCGGCGCGGTTCACAGAAACCGGGAAGGTGGTGGTTGGCGGCGAGCCGCAACTGGGCATCGTGACGGTCGGGCGTTTTCCGCTCGGACAGGATGACGTGACGACGCAGGTCACGGCAGACCTCAACAGGGCGGGATATCTTGCCGAGGCAAGCGACGATATCCGCCGCTGGAAAGCAGCAAAGCTCCTTCACAACGTTCGCAACGTCCTCGAACTCTTCGACGGCCCGGCCGATCTGAACGACAAGATCAGCGCGGCGCTGGTGGATGAAGCCCGCCATGTGCTCGACGCGGCAGGTTACACCCTCGCCTCGCCCTCCGAGCGAACCTTAGACATCTCGAACTGGCGAGTAGCACCGAACAGCGGCATTCACCCGGGCCAGCAATCGACGTGGCAGAGTTTCAGGCGCGGAGCCTCAAGTGAGGTGGATTTCCTCAACGGAGAGATCGTATTGCTCGGCCGGCTTCACAATGTGCCAACGCCCTATAACGACGCTGTTCAGACGCTGGCCGGCAAACTGGCGCAACAGGGCGGGTTTTTAAAGCCGCTGCCGCTCGATGCAATCACGTCGCTCATCGCCGGCCCGGACCGGCCGGCGCCCAATCCCGCCAGCCCTTCGTGACCGGTGGCTCAAGCAGTGCGATTTATCAAACGACAGTGTGAAACGATATAATGAGAGAAGCCATATCAGACCATATACTCACCGCCGCCGGCACGCTCTTCTATCGCGAAGGCATCCGGGCTGTCGGCATCGATCGGATCATCGAGGAAGCGAATGTCGCGAAGGCGACGCTCTACCGGCATTTCCCTTCGAAGGATCATCTTGTTGCAGCCTATCTGGAAGCGCGTCATGAGCGGGTGATCCACGCGCTTCAGAACGTGGTGGATGCGGACATGGCTCCGAAGGAGCAGATCCGGCTGATTTTCGAGCAACTCCACGAAAAGGCCGACAGCCCGGATTTTCGCGGCTGCGCCTTCGCTCTCGCGGTTGCCGAACATGGCGAATCCGAGCGGGTCGTGTTCGTTGCGCGTACCCATAAGGCGAAGGTCAGGGACCTGTTCGCCGCTATCCTGGCGAGGGCCGGCAGCACAGTGGAGATCGCCGCCGCCCATCTCTCACTTCTCTACGAAGGGGCGCTGGCGACCGTCGCGGTTGGACGCGACCCCAAGGCGGTGCTGATCGCGCGTGACTGCGCTCTCTCCGTTTTCGCCACGGCCGCCGCCTCCACCGATCAACCGAACTGAAAGCAGCAGACAATGACAAAGACGATCGATTATTTCTTCAGCATCGGCTCACCCTGGGCCTTCATTGGTGTTGAACCCTTTGCCGCCCTGGCGAAACAGCAGGGCGCCACTATCCGCCCTCACCTTATTCCGCTGATCGAGGAAAACGGTGGCATTTACTCAAAAAATCGCCCGGAGGCCAGACGCGCCTACTGGATCACGGATCTGAAGCGGTGGGCGGCATTGCGCGGAAAAGTGCTCAATTTCGACAATCGCGCTGCGCTCTCGGATCCGTCCCCGGCAGGCCTGATGGTTGCGGCGGCAATCGAGAAGGGTGAAGACTGGCTGAAGCTTGCAGTTGCACTGCAGGAGGCTTTCTGGGTCCGCCGTGAAGACATCGGCAAGGCCGACATCCGCCAGACCATCGCGAGGGTCTGCAGGCTTCGATGCTGCAGCCCTCGATGAACATGGCAAAAGCGACGCGGTTGCTGTCTTGCAGAAGGCGAGCTTCGAAGCTGCCAGGGCCGCCGGTGTGTTCGGGGTTCCGACCTATCGCTATCAGGATGAACTCTACTGGGGGCAGGACAGCCTTCCGTTCCTCGAGCGTCATCTCAGGGGCGAAAAACTGGCCGCCTGATGTTCACCGCCAGATGGCGGAGACGGTCTGGCGTCGCCAGCCGCGCGCCTCGCCCTCAAGGTTTGTAAGTCTGTCGCAGCGTTTTGCGACCCGCCTACACGGAATGTTTTATGCCTGACCTGTCTCCTTCTCTCATCCGATCCCTGCGAGACCTCCTCGGGGAGCGTCTTTCAACGTCGCCGACACTGCGCGAGCAGCACGGGCGCGGCGAGGCGCATCACGCAGCCGCCTTTCCCGACGCGGTCGCTTTCGCGGAAACCACCTCCGAAGTGTCCGAGGTCGTGCGGCTATGTGCGGCGGAAAGGGTGCCCGTCATCGCTTTTGGCGCCGGCACTTCGCTGGAAGGGCATCTGACAGCCGTCAATGGCGGGGTCTCGATCGACCTTTCACGCATGTCGAAAATCACCCGTATCAGCAGTGAAGATCTGGATTGTACGGTCGAGGCCGGGGTAACGCGGGAGCAGTTGAACACATATCTGCGAGACATGGGACTGTTCTTTCCCATCGATCCCGGCGCAAACGCTTCGATTGGCGGCATGGCTGCAACCCGCGCTTCCGGCACCAACGCCGTCCGCTACGGAACAATGCGTGAAAACGTACTGGGCCTGACCGTGGTGCTGCCGACCGGCCAGGTTATCAAAACCGGCGGTCGCGCCAGAAAGTCTTCTGCCGGATACGACCTGACGCGGCTTTTCGTGGGTTCGGAAGGAACGCTGGGGATCATCACCGAAATAACCCTTCGCCTCTATGGAATACCCGAAACCATCTCGGCGGCGCTCTGCTCTTTCGAGAGCGTCGAACAGGCAGTCGCGGCGGCCATTCAGGTCGTTCAACTCGGCATCCCCGTCGCCCGCATGGAGCTCATGGACCGTGGCCTGATCACGGCCGTCAATGCCTATTCCGGGCTGGAGCTGAAGATCCAGGACGCCTTGGCTTTCGAGTTTCACGGCTCGCCCGCCGGCGTTCAGGAGCAGGTCGATATGGTGTCCGCCATTGTGGAAGACCATGGCGGCAAGGATTTCGAGTGGGCCAACGCCCCTGAAGAACGCAATCGCCTCTGGAAAGCGCGCCACAACGCGTTTTATGCTGTCGTATCGCAAAGGCCAAACGCCAAAGGCTGGTCTTCGGATGTCTGTGTTCCGGTCTCGCAGCTCAGCAACTGCATATTGAAGACCCGCGAGCTCCTGCAGGATTGCAGCGTACCGGCTGCCATTCTCGGCCATGTCGGCGATGGCAATTATCATGTCGTCTTCGCGGTCGATCCCGGCAATGCGGAAGAGCTCGGCGAGGTGGCGGCCATCAACAAGAAGATGGTGCAATACGCCCTCTCGGTCGGCGGCACCTCGACCGGCGAACATGGCGTGGGCACCGGCAAGATCGCCTACCTGCGTGAAGAACATGGTGACGCGGTCGATCTTATGGCGCTCATCAAACATGCAGTCGATCCAGCCGGCATCATGAATCCCGGCAAAATCCTGCCGAGATAGAATGTTACTTTGCGATCCGCGACCGCTGGGGCGACACCATGAATTCCTTCAAGACTCACAGTTCTCACTGGGGGGCCTTCTCCGGGCGGCTCACAAATGGGCGACTGGAGATAAAGCCTCACTCCGGCGACCCCCATCCATCCCCGCTACTGGGCAATCTTCCGGCGATCGCCGACAGCCCCGTCCGCATCCGACGGCCCGCTGTCCGGCGGGGGTGGCTTGAGCGCGAAACCGACCATGCACAGCGACGGGGCGCTGACGACTATGTCGAGGTCAGCTGGGCCGAAGCGACGACACTGGTCGCCGACGAACTGAGGCGGGTCTACGACAGTCACGGTCCAAGCGCCGTGTTCGGCGGCTCCTACGGCTGGTCCAGTGCCGGTCGCTTTCATCACGCGCAAAGCCAGATTCACCGCTTCTTGAATGTCCTCGGCGGATATGTCCGGTCGGTCAACACCTATAGTTCCGGTGCGGCCATGGTCATAATCCCCCATGTCCTGGGCCCTTATGACAGCTTCGACCGAAAGAGCGTGACCTGGGATGCCATCGAACGCAGCAGCGAGCTGGTGCTCGCCTTTGGCGGGATGGCGATCAAGAATGCCGATGTCCACGGCGGAGGGATCAGCACGCACACGGTCCGGCAAAAACTTGCCGGCGCGAAGGCTCGCGGTGCGCATTTCACATTCATCAGCCCTCTGGCAGACGATTTCCCCGCTGAGGCGGATGCCGAGTGGCTTCCCATCATCCCGGGCACCGACGTGGCGATGATGCTCGGGCTGGCGCACGTCCTCGTTACGGAAGGGCTGCACGACCGGACGTTTCTGGAGCGTTATACGGTCGGATATGACCGGTTCGAAAACTATCTTCTCGGCAGGGAGGACGGCCAGCACAAAAGCCCGGAATGGGCGGCCGAAATCTGCAACATCGCGCCGGACACAATACGCAAGCTGGCGCGCAGGATGGCCGGTTCGAGAACCCTGATCACCGTCAGTCATTCGCTGCAGCGGGCCGATTACGGAGAGCAGCCGGTGTGGATGGGCATTGTGCTTGCCGCCATGCTCGGCCAGATCGGATCGGACGGCGGCGGATTTTCTTATTCCCTTGGCGCGCTGGGCAATATCGGCAAGAACCTGCTCGCCGTTCCCCTGCCAACGCTGCAGCAATTCAAAAACCCTGTGCCGGACTACATTCCCTGCGCACGCATCTCCGATATGCTGCTCAATCCCGGCGCCGAGTTCCATTACAACGGGCGCACGCTTCTTTATCCTGACATCCGGCTTGTCTATTGGGCGGGCGGAAATCCATTTCACCATCATCAGGATATCAACCGGTTGCGAGCCGCTTTCAGGCGGCCGGAAACGATCATCGTCCACGAGTCCGCTTGGACCTCCACCGCCAGACACGCCGATATCGTGCTGCCCGCCACGACCACGCTTGAGCGTGACGACATCGGCGCCGCCGATCGCGATCCGCTGATGATCGCCATGAAGCGCCTGATCGCCCCCGTCGGCGAAGCACGCGACGATTACGAAATATTCGCCGGCATTGCCCGCGAACTCGGCAGGTTCGAGGCCTTCACCGAAAACCGCAGCAGCGGAGAATGGCTTGCCTTTCTATACGAAACGACCCGTCAGGCACTTGCCGCGTCGGGCCATGAGGCGCCGGACTTTGAAACCTTCTGGAAACGCGGAGAAATGCCCCTTCCAGTCAAGCCGGACGACGGTGGACCGGCGCGCGCTTTCCTTGAGAATCCCGCAACGAAACCGCTGGCGACCCCCTCAGGAAAGATCGAGATTTTTTCCGGGACCGTCGAGGGTTTCGGTTATGATGACTGCAAGGGTCATCCGCGCTGGTATCCACCCAGAATGGAAATTCCAAACGATGCGCACCTCTATCCGCTGCATCTCGTCTGCAATCAACCATATCAACGCCTGCACAGTCAGCTGGACTATGGCGATTTCAGCCGTTCCACCAAGATCATGGACAGGGAGCCCGTCCGTATCCATCCAGCCGACGCCTCGGCCCGTGGAATATCTGACGGCGATGTCGTGAGGCTTTTTAATCAGCGCGGCAGCTGCCTGGCGGGCGCCCTTCTCAGTGAAGACATCATGCCGGGGGTAATGCAGCTCGCTACCGGCGCCTGGTTCGAACCAGAGGATCCAACTGCCGAAAACTCGATATGCATCCACGGAAATCCAAATATTCTGACCCGCGATATCGGCACATCGAAACTGTCGCAGGCATCGACCGGCCAGATCGCGAAGGTGGATATCGAGCGCTTCACCGGGGCTTTGCCGCCCGTGACAATTTTCCAGGCCATGCGATTTGTATCGCGAGACCAGGTCGGCCCAGACGCCGAGCCGTCGTCACTCCACGCCGGAACCCCGCATTCCAAGGGGCCCTGAAACACCAATCCAAACAGCCGCCGAAATGACGATAAAATAATTCACTAAATCCATAGAAAAAGAATAACCAGTCTTTCTCCCTCACGCCTGACTGCTAGGTTAAGGGCAAGACGGACAGCGCAGAAGGGGATCGCGCCATGACTGGAATATGTAGAAGCGGGCGCGCTCCTCTGCCACGCAGGTTCTCGGGAACCGCTCGCTAGCGTCGCGTCGCCCAATCAGGCCACCAATGAACTCAAGCATCTCCTGCTCGGCCGAGAGGCCGGCGCGGCAACGGTTTGACATGCGTTTGAGCAGCCACCGCAGAAGCACGCGCATCCCAGGAGATGCCGAAATTGCAACGAAAAACTTTGGAATTTTCAGGATCATACAATGACAAAGCGTCCTTTCTCATCGTCTCTTTCGCGTCGCCGCCTGCTTCTTACGGCTTCGCTCGCTGTTTCCGCCTCGTTGTTTTTATCGACGGCTGCACCTTTGAGTGCTGTGGCCGCAGACACGCCACATGATGGCGGTGACATCACGTTTCTGATCGATTCCCTGGGCGACACGTGGATCCCCAACAACAGCGCGATCTCCAGTTTCCAGGGCCATATATGGGGTCATGTCACGGATAAGCTGCTGTACGTCGATGCCGAAGGCAAGGTCAGCCCGTGGATTGCCGAGCGCTGGGAGCAGAACGACACCGCGACGGAGTTCACCCTCCACCTCAAAAGCGGCGTGACTTTCTCCGATGGCGAACCGCTGGATGCCAAGGCCGTCGTTGCCAATCTCGACATCTGGTATGCCGGCCGCAAGAACGAGGGCATCAACCCGATCGGCCTCTTCCCCAAGACCTATGATCACGCCGAAGCGGTTGATGCGACGACGGTCAAGGTTTTCTTCAAGAAGCCCACGCTCGGGTTCATTCCGACGCTTGGCTACCACGGCTCCATCCTGATCTCTCCCAAGACCATTGCCCAGCCTGCCGGCCAGCAGGCGGACCTCAGCAAGACCGCCGGCAGCGGACCCTATGTGGTGGAGTCCTGGAAAGAGGGCGACCACGTCACCCTGGTCAAGCGCAAGGACTATAATTGGGGTCCCGCCGCAGTCGGCCACACCGGCCCCGCCTATCTCGATACCATCACCTACAAGCTGGTCTCTGAGCCATCCCTTCGCGTCGCCTCCGTTCAGTCCGGTCAGGCGGATGTCGCGTACAACGCCTCGCCCCAGGAACTGAAATCGCTCAAGGAGGAAGGCTTCACCATCGCGACCCCGCGTTATCTCGGCTTCGTCAACGGCTGGGCCGTCAACACCAAGCTTCAGCCCTATGATGATGTGAAGGTGCGTCAGGCACTTCAGGCAGGTATCAACCGTCAGGAAATCATCGACACAGTCTATACGCAGGACTGGAAGCTCGCGACGTCCTTCATCCAGAGCAACGTCCCGGGAGCCACGGATCACAGCGATCTCCTCGCCTACAACCCGGACAAGTCGGAAAAGCTTCTGGACGAAGCCGGATGGGTCAAGGGTGCGGACGGCGTTCGCGTGAAGGACGGCAAGCCGCTGGAATTGACGATCCATTCCAATCCTTATCTGGCAACCTCGAAATCAGTCGATGAGCTGATTGCCCAGCAGCTCGGCAGGCTTGGATGGAAGGTCAATATCAGGGCTTATGATGTCGTGACCTATGGCGAGAAGGTCAAATTCGGTGGCGCTGCCGTTCCCACATATGAAGTCACGCGCAGCTTCATCGACGCCGGCACGGTCGCCAGCATCCTGACCAATGCCAATAATGGCGAGAACTGGTTTGCGCTGGACGAGCGTGATGCGACGCTCAACGACCTGCGCGACAAGATCGCTGGTGCAGGTTCCGTCGAGGATCGGAAGCCTCTGCTCGATGGCCTGCAAAAATACGTGCTGGAACAGGGTTACTTCATCCCGCGCACGCAAATCGTTCAGCGCATTTACGTGCAATCGCCGAAGCTGAAGGGCGAAGTCTATAACGGCGTCGCTTATGCCAGCTATTACACAGCGTTCATTGCCGAATGACGCCAGCACCCACCGAGTAACGTCAAGGAGGTGACGGCATGAGCAATGCCTACCTAACCTACGCCGCAAAGCGGCTCGGCCAGGCGATCGTCGTCATCCTTCTGGCCTATGTCTTCACCTTCGTGGTCGTCAGCGTCCTGCCTGGCGACCCGATCACCAGCGTTCTGCGGAACCCGCAGAACGGCTTTACCGAGCAGGAGATCGCCGAAATCATTGCAGCGCAGGGGCTGGACAGGCCGATCATCGTGCAGCTCTGGCATTCCCTGTCGGCCTTCCTGACAGGCGATCTGGGCATCTCGATGCGCTCCAACCGACCGGTCTCGACGCTCATCGCCGAGGTGCTGCCATCGACGCTGGTCTTGGCCACCGCCGGGCTGACCGTGGCGCTGATCCTCGCCTTTGCGGTCGCCTACGGCACGCAGGTCGTGCCGAAGCGTTACGGACAGGGATTGCTGCGCGCCTTCCCTTCCCTGTTCCTGTCGACACCCAATTTCGTCATCGGCCTGTTTCTGATCCACCTTTTCGGTTTTCAGCTCAGGCTGTTCCGGGTCATCGAACCCGACAGTTTCTGGGCCACGCTGTTTGCGGCGATCACCATCGGCATACCGTTTTCCGCACAGATCGCGGAGGTTCTGGTCGCCAATCTCGATCATGAGGCAGAGCAGGATTACGCAGCGGTTGCCCGCAGTCGCGGCATCGGGCCAAGACGGCTTTTCACAACACATCTCCTCAAGCCTGCCTCCTTGCCCGTGGTGACGGTTATCGCCCTCACCGTCGGCGAACTTCTGGGCAACTCGCTGATTACGGAGACGGTATTCGGCCGCACCGGTATCGGCAGTCTCGTCCAGCGTTCCGTCAGCACTCAGGATCTGCCGGTCCTGCAGGCGATCGTCTCGCTGGGGGCCGTGGTGTTCGTCGTCGTCAACCTCATCGCCGATCTCCTCTATCCGCTGCTCGATCCAAGGGTAAAAATTATCGTTGGCCGAAAACGCCGCCTGTCGACTATCGATGACACGTCGCTTGGCCTTGAAACGGGGGCCAAACCATGAGCCTTATTTCCAGCCCGGCTTCCATCAGCAATCCGTTGGAGAGACTGAAAACTCTCAACATAACTGCAACGGTCGCCCTCTCCCTGCTTGTCATCGCAATCGTCGTCGCCTGGTCGATTGCACCGCAGTTTTTCACCACCCAAAGCCCGATCAACGGCGTCCCGGCTGACAAGCTTCTTGCGCCAAGTTTTGCCCATTGGTTCGGCACGGATCATCTCGGGCGCGATCTCTATACACGGGTCGTTTATGGCACCGCTTCATCTGTATCGAGCGCTTTGGTCGCTGTCGTCATCGGCGTCGTCATCGGCGGTGTGATCGGTCTGCTTGCCGGATTTTTCGGCGGCTGGGTGGATATCGTCTTTGCACGTTTTGTCGACGTGCTGTTATCCATCCCGAAGTTCCTGCTGGCGGTCATCATCGTCACCGCAATCGGCTTCGAGACAATCAACGCCGCCATTGCGACAGGCATATCGGCGATCGCCTTCTTCGCCCGTGTGGCGCGCTCAGAGGTCATCAAGACGCGTCAGGCGACCTTCGTGGAGGCATCGTTTCTCTCGGGTGGCTCACGCGGCTACATTGTGCTGAGACATGTGCTGCCAAACGCATCCCGCTCGATGTTGCCGCTGGCCGTCCTGCAATTCGGCGAGTCCATTCTCGTCATCGCCAGCCTCGCCTTCCTCGGCTACGGCGATCCGCCGCCCTCTTCCGACTGGGGCCTGCTGATCTCGATCGGCAAGGACTACCTCAAATGGCCCTGGCTCGTTTATGCGCCCGCGTTCGTTACGATCGTGACCGTCCTCTCTGTCAACAGGATCAGCCGATGGCTTCGCAAATCGCATTGAAAACAGCGCCGACCCCTCCCCGGATAGTGGCAGAGGCTCCGCAGCCCGCCATACCCCTGCTCGGCGTTGAAAATCTTGCCGTGTCCTACGGGCGGCAGGAGGTCGTGCACGGTGTCAGCTTCGAGCTTGGGCGTGGCGAAAGTCTTGCGCTGATCGGAGAATCCGGTTCGGGAAAGTCGACCATCGCAAAGGCTGTACTAAGACTGCTTCCCAACGGCGCAAACGCCACGGGCCGGGTTGTTTTCGACAGGCAGGACATTCTCGCATTGCCGGAACGGCGCTTCAGGCCTTTTCGTGGCCGCGAAATCGGCTTCGTGCCGCAGGATCCGGGCAACTCTCTCAATCCTGTGAGAACAATCGGCGCGCAGGCGCTGGAGGCGGCAGCGCTGACGGAAGAGGCCAACCCCGCAATCCGCAAGCTCCTCATTCTGGAAACATTCGCAAAGGTGGGTCTCGACAATCCGCAACGGGTTTACGATTCCTATCCGCATCAACTGTCGGGCGGAATGCTGCAGCGCGTGCTGATCGCGCTCGCAATATTACCGCGCCCCGCGCTGCTGGTGGCGGATGAGCCGACGTCGGCGCTCGACGTCACAATCCAGAAACGCATTCTCGATCTCCTCTCCCGTCTTCGCGATGAGCTGAACATCAGCCTGCTTCTCATCACCCATGATCTCGCAATAGCGGCGGAGAGGGCGGACAATCTCGTCGTGCTGAAGAACGGCGTCGTGCAGGAAGCGGGCAGGACATCGGCTGTTTTTTCCTCCCCCTCCTCTCCCTATGCCAAAAAACTCCATGGCGACGTGCCCGCGCTCAACCCGGAGCGTTATGCCAAATTTCGCGATCCGGGGTTCAGCCTTCTCGATAGTGACAAATCGCCAAAGATCGCTGTCAGCGGCGTTACCAAGCGCTTCACCGTCGATGGCAAAACCCTGACCGCTGTGGACGATATTTCGTTTACGGTTCCGACAGGCACGACACACGCGCTTGTCGGCGAATCCGGCTCCGGGAAAACCACGACCATCCGCCTGCTGCTGGGGCTCGAGCAGCCGGAAAGCGGCACCATCATGGTTGCCGACGAGAGCGTTACAAGCAAGAGCCGCGCTTCCCTGCGGTCGGTATGGCGGCATCTGCAACTGGTTTACCAGAACCCGTTCACGTCACTCGACCCGACATGGAAGGTGGGCCAGCTTGTTCGTGAGCCGCTCGACAGATTCGAGATCGGTACTCCGAAGGAGCGATCCGAGCAGGTGCGGCAAGCTCTCGCAAATGTCGGCTTGAGCGAGCACCTCATGGAACGCAAGCCATCAGCCCTGTCAGGCGGGCAGCGTCAGCGTGTGGCAATTGCCCGTTCGCTGGTCCTCAAGCCTGATGTGATCGTGTTGGACGAACCCACATCCGCTCTCGATGTCAGCGTTCAGGCGGATATCGTCGAGGTTCTGCTGTCGCTGCAGGCGAAGCTCGGACTGACCTATGTCTTTGTTTCGCATGACCTCGCCCTCGTCAGGCAACTTGCGCACAGCGTTTCCGTGATGCAGCGAGGCCGCATTGTCGAACATGGGACCGTCACCGAGATTTTCGGCAATCCGCGACACGAATACACCGCGTCGCTGCTAAACTCCATCCCATCGGGCATCGCCGGAACGGCCCGCACCCATGCAGCCCCGCACGCGCTGCGGAAGGAACAACTCGCATGAATATTGCAGCAGCGTCGCGCGACCTTCCCGCATTGTTCCGGCCGAAAAGCCGGCTGGGTTTCAATACGCGGGTATCATTCAACGACGATGACGGTCCGGCACAGGGGCTCCGGCAGGGCATAGAATTGTTCAGACAGGCGGAAAGGCTGGGGTATCAGTCCGGCTGGGCCTATCAGCGCCATTTCGACCACTATCTTTCTTCCCCGTTGCCCTTCTTTGCGGCGGTCGGCCAGCATACGCGGCACATTACGCTTGGCTCCGCCGTCATTCCGATGCGTTATCAGGACCCTATTCTGCTGGCCGAAGCGGCGGGCACGACCGACCTGCTGATCGACGGCCGGCTTGAACTTGCGATTTCAACCGGGGCAAATGGGGCGTTCGATGCCGTATTCGGATCCGTGGATACCGATGCCCGGACAGAGGCAAAGCGGCGACAGTCGCGTTTTCTTGCCGCCATTGCCGGTGATGTTCTGCACGTTGTTACGCCGAACGACGTTGGTGCGCCTCCGGGAGCCGAGTTGCGGGTGACCCCACACAGCCCTACCTTGCGCAGCCGTATCCGACAGGGCTCCGCCAGTATCGATTCAGCGATTCAGGCCGCCGAACTCGGTATCGGCCTGATTTCCGGTACCGTCCTTCACGATCAGGACGAAGGCGAGACGTTTGGCCAATATCAGGCGCGTATCATCGATGCCTATCGCACCCACTGGCTGCGGATCTGGAAGACAACGCCGCCTCCGGTCGCCGTTGCAGCGTCGATCCTGGTCGGCGCCACTCCGGAACTGCGGGAAAAATATGCCGCCTATGACCTTGAACGTCGCACAGTCGGCATTGCGGCCTCACGCCCGAAGGGTGCGCTGGCTCCTGCCGGCCAACCGGCTGGTGCCATGATTTCCCCCGTTTTTCAGGGCGCACCGGATACGGTCATTGAGGCGGTACTGAGCGACCCCGGGCTGGCGGCCGCAGATGAGCTCGTCCTCTTTTTGCCTCCGGCTTTCGGATTGACCGAAAACGTAAGATTGCTCACCGATCTTGCGACGACGGTTGCTCCCTCCCTTGGGTGGAAACCCGGCCCTTACGACGCAGATGCGGACCCGGCGGCAATCGCCGGTTCTAGGCCATCAGAATAGTCGGGCAATATTTTCTACATTTTCCATAGAAATAGAAAGACCTGTCTTCCTCATATGCCACGTCGGCTTTAGCTTTCACTCGACATTTAGAAACAGCAAGGAGCTCCCATGGCTGCGGAATTCATCAGCGTCAGCTTTCCCAACGCATCCAATGATCTGAACCCCATCCCTGATGCTCCGGTCGATCCGCTGTTTCTGGAACGTTACGCGCGTGCACTGGATGACTACGGGTTCAACTACACGCTCATTCCCTATTCCTCCTCTTCGTTCGATCCCTTCACGCTGGGTGCGACGGTGCTTGCGCACACGAAGAACATCAAGATCATTGTCGCGCTCCGCCCCAACACCGTTTATCCGACGGTTGCGGCCAAGTCCCTCGCCACACTCGACCAGTTGAGCGGCGGGCGCGTTGTCGTCCACTTCATCGCGGGCGGGAGCGACGAGGAGCAGGCACGCGAAGGCGATTTCCTCAACAAGGAAGAGCGTTACGAGCGTCAGGAAGAATATATCCGCATTCTTCGCCTTGCATGGACTTCGACGGAGCCGTTCGATTTCGAAGGCAAATATTACCAGTTCAAGCAGTTCCGCAGCGCCGTGCGTCCGACCAATGACCTTATCCCGATTTCGCTCGGCGGCTCTTCGGATGCTGCTTATCGTATCGGCGGCTCCCTTTGCGACATTTTCGGCCTCTGGGGCGAACCGCTGGCTGAAACAAAACAGCAGATTGACCGTATCTACGCCGAAGCCGCAAAAGCCGGACGCACCGACCGCCCCCGGATCTGGGTTACATTCCGGCCGATCGTCGCCGAAACGGATGAACTGGCCTGGGAAAAGGCGCACAGGGTTCTCGACCGTCTGAACGAGAACCGCCAGAAGGGCCTGTCTCGTGCCCCGGTCAATGCAGCACCTCCTGCCAATATCGGGTCCCAGCGTCTGCTGGATATCGCCAAGCGCGGCGACGTCCATGACCGCGCGCTCTGGTATCCGACAGTTACCGCCACCAATGCCAGCGGCGCGACGACCGCCCTGGTCGGGTCGCCACGCACGATCGCCGACTCCATTCTCGACTATATCGACCTTGGCGCCGATCTGATTTCGATCCGTGGATACGACAACTATAATGATGCCGTAGACTACGGACGATACATCCTGCCCCTCGTCCGCGAGGGTATTCGCGAACGCGAAGAGGCGAAGAAGAAGGCAGCCGCCTGATCACGGCAGTCCGACCACGCCGTCGGACCGATCCACCTCTCTTCCAAGACCGGGATCATCCACCCCTGTGACGGATGATCCCGCCTGCCGACCATGAGAAAGCCGCTATCCGCATGTCCTATGACCCCACCGCACTCGACGCAGCCGCGCGCGTCCTTTCCGAAGCCGCTCCGGATGCGGATCAGACCGGTCAGTTTCCCTGGACCGGTATTCGCGCCGTTCATCAGGCTGGACTTCTCGAAAGCACGGTGGCCACGCGTTATGGCGGACCGGGAGGAACGTTGAGCACCGCAGCCCATATTCTGGCGGCGCTCGGGCGAGGCGATCCTTCTGTAGCGCTTATCAGCGCAATGACGATTTTTACACATCTCGGGCAGGCCACGAAAGGCCATTGGCCGGACGGTCTCTATAGGGAACTTCTTTCACAGGCAAAGCAGCAGCCGCTTCTTCTGAACGCCGCGCGTGTGGAACCAGAGCTGGGGTCGCCGGCCCGCGGCGGATTGCCGGCCACGCGTGCGCACCGGACGGCAAATGGCTGGTCGATCACGGGCCGCAAGCGCTTCGTAACGGGTGCCTATGGCCTCACCCATTTTCTCGTCTGGGCGCATACCGATGAGGTTCAGCCGCGGGTCGGCACCTTCGTTGTCCCCAACGGTCTGCCCGGCATCAAGATTATCGAGAACTGGAAAAGCCTCGGCATGCGGGCGACCGGTTCGCACGATGTCGAGTACACCGAAGTTGAAATCCCGGCAGAAAATGTGCTGGAGCTCGTTGATCCCTCGGTCGCCCAGCAGGATAATCGCGGCCACGCGGCAATGACGCTTGCACTCACTGCCATCTATCTGGGCGCGGCCGAAGCCGCCCAAGAAGCGTTCATCCGCTTCGCGCATGAGCGCGTGCCGGCTAATCTTGGCCGCCCGATTGCGCAAACGGAACGTTTCATTGAGCTCTCGGGTGAAATCGACCTTCTGGTTGCCGGCGCCCGCCAGATCATCTTTGGCGCGCTCGCAAACCATATTGGCGATGCCGAACACCTGATAAGGGCCCGCCTTCTCGCCGGGAGGCAAATCCGCGACGCTGTCCAGCTGGCGGTCCGCGGCATCGGCAACCCGGGTCTCAATGCCGATCTCGGGCTCGAGCGTCATTTCCGGGATATCCAGTCAGTCCTCGTCCATGCACCTCAGGAAGACACGTCCGTCGCCATTCTCGGACGCGCCGCCTTTGAGAAGTGGAAGACCGGCGAGAATGATCGACCGGCACATCCGGCCGGGCTGTCAATTCTCAAGACGGCCTAGGGCGCGCAGACATAGACCGCATTTATGCAGGATCACCCGAAAGAAAGTTCAATGAGCAACAATCTGATCGTCGGTTTCTCCGGCAACACATCGCGGCCATCAAGCACAAAGCGCTTCGTCGAAAGCGTCAGCGAGGCGCTGGCCGGCCAACTGGGCCTGCAACATCAGGTTTTCGACGTTGAGGATCTCGGCCCCTCCCTAAGCTCGGCACGATCCGTAGCGGACCTGGAAGGCAGCGCGCGGCAGGTCATTCAGACCATCATCGACGCTGAAGCTCTGGTGATCGGTTCACCGACTTACAAGGGAAGCTATACCGGCCTCTTCAAACACGTCATAGATCTTCTCGATCCCGCCGACCTCAGGGGCAAACCTGTCATCTTGACGGCGACAGGCGGCGGAGACCGGCACTCGCTTGTGGTGGAACACCAACTCAGGCCGCTATTTGCCTTTTTCGAAGCCTTCGTGACGCCGACCGCAATCTACACCTCCAGCCGTGATTACGTGGAAGGGCAGGTTTCTCCCGTGGTGAACGCCCGGGTAAATCAGGCAATCGCGGAAGCCGCGCTTCTCGTCAAAGCTCGTTTCGGAAACGTAACAATCGCCGCAGAATAATTTAGAAATGGACGGCTTTTGCCAAGGCAGTCTGCAGGCGCGACGGAACACTATCGGAATTTGGCTGAACCCGCCGCGACAGCGCCGGTGGCTTTGCCTTAGGCTGCATCCCGCTCGATGGTCGTGCAAAGCGTTTAGACGGCGTGCCGGCAGGATCAATCTGCAGGGATCGGCGCGTCACATGTCCGCGACCACGTTTGCGCGTAGCTCGGCGGCACCGCACAAGGGTATAACGACGCCACGGACACGCGTAGCGCCCGTGGATGTGATGATAAACGACAAGCAAGCTGAACTTAATCAGACTCTCCTCGTGGGCTGCTTTTGCTTGAACAGCTTTAGCTAAAGCAAGAGCAACGTACCCTAGATGCGGGCGCCGCCCGTTGCATCGATCATCTGCCCCGTCGTCCAGCGGGCATCGCTGGATGCGAGGAAGGTAATCACGTCGGCGATATCCTCCGCCTTTCCGACGCGCGAGAATACAGAGAGGGCTTCGGCGCCAGCGCGCGCTTCCGGAGACGACAGCCACTCTGCATTCATGTCGGTTTCCGTGACACCCGGCAGCACGGCATTGACCGTGATACCGCGCGTGGCAAACTCCGGTGCCAGCGCCAATGTCAACGTTTCCAGCGCGCCCTTGGACGCGGCGTAAGCGGGATGAGTCGGTGCTGCGATCCGCGTAAACCCGGTCGAGACGTTGATAATACGGCCGTTTTCACGGATGTGGTCGGCCACGGCCTGGATCAGGAAAAACGGCGCCTTGTAGTTGATCGTCATCACCTCATCGAACGCGGCTTCGCTCGTCTGCGTCAATGGCAGTGCGGGCGCGATACCGGCATTGTTCACGAGAATGTCGAGAGCGGTCGAGCCCGTCTCGATCTGCGCTGCTTCGCTGAACAGCGCCCACAGGCTGTCGGCCGCGTCCTTGCCCTGTCTGAGATCGGCCTTCACGGCGACGGCCTTGACGCCGAGCCCTTCGATCTCGTGCACTGTGGCATTGGCCGCATCCGCGTTGGCGGCATAATGCACGCCAATCAGCGCGGCACCCTCCCTGGCAAAGGCAAGGGCAACCGCCCGGCCGATCCCTCGTGAACCTCCAGTGATAAGGGCTGTCTTGTCTGCAAGTCGTCTGGACATTGATCACTCCGTTGCAAAAATAAATAGTGACCCCTACAATAAGGAGCGAAACACATCTGTCAACAATTTAATAGGGATCACTATTTTATGGAGACACCAGTCCGCAGACGAGGCAGACCCCGCCTGCTCGATCGCGACGTTGGGCTCGACATCGCGGCGCGGCTGTTTTGGGAGCGCGGCTACGAAGGAACCTCGACCGCCGATCTGACGAAAGCGATGGGCATCAATCCACCGACGCTCTATTCGATGTTCGGATCGAAGGAGGAGTTGTACCGCCAGGCGCTGGATTTCAGCATTGCTCGTGAAAACAGCCGTCGATCCGATATATTGCAGTCCGATCTGCCGCTTTACGAAGCTCTGAGGCTTTACCTCTACGATATTGCCGATGGAGACACCCAGCCGGACAAGCCGCGCGGATGCATGGTCTCCACGGCCGTCCTGCAGCATGCGGAAGAAAATGCATCCGTAGCGCGTCTGACGGCAAGATTGCGCGAGGCATCAATGCAGGCCCTCAAGACCCGCTTCGACCGTGCAGTCGACGAAGGGGAACTGCCGGCGGGAACCGATACCGACACGCTTGCCCGCTTTTATGGTGCAATCATCCAGGGCATGTCCGCCCAAGCCTGCGACGGCGCCTGCAACGCCTTGCTGAAGCGGCTGATCGACCTTGCTCTCGCAGCTTGGCCCGGAACGCGTATCCCCTGACGGGGGGCAGGCCCGCCGGGTGAGCTGACGATCATATCGTTACCCAGATCGGAGCTGATAACTGAAAGCCTGCGGCAGAACGGAGAATCCCGCAGCCCTTCGGGTCGGCACGTTCTCAGATCTGCACTGGCTTGATGGTGTCTATACGGACATCGCCGTCCATCACCCCTCGCGTCAGACCCTGTCGACCGTGTTCCACTTCGATCACCGTATAGAGTTTTTCATCTCTAAAGGCGCTTGCATTCAACGTCGACACGTCTTCAGCGGGAAGGGCGTCGATCTCCATGAAATCGAGTTCCGCACCTGCAGCGACAACCCGTGCATCACCCGCCGTCCGCGCTGCGACGACCACGGTTCCGTGGGCAGGCGCATTCTGCCAGCGTGGGTCGTCCGGCGCCGCAACAGGTTCAAGGCGATAAACATTGAGGGTTTCGCCGGCGGCCGTTCCGCGCGCTATCTCGGTGGCATCGTCAAACTGAGCCTGGCTTTCAAGCGAGTAGCCGAACCGATTATCGGTCGTACCCGTGTTTTCGGCGTAACCGCCATCCGTGGATTTTGAGTTAGACATGCTATCTCCTCTCTTTTCCGCCTTGACCCTTGGTACAAACCGCGGACCTTGTCGAAGTGTTCCAAGCCCGGTCGGAACTCAGCCATTAGCCAACTGGCAGCAGCGGAAATTTCAATCATCGGTCAGTCCCGGCTCCGGGTCATTGTCCTGTTTCAGCGCTACTCTCACGGGAAGACGCAGACGCCAACACCCAACACTGTGTAACGGGAATACTATTCGAGCACCCGGGTCCGTCTCGATGCTGCAACCGGCTATTTACCAGCGAGCGACACTGAAAAGAGCCGGCTGGACCGCCGACCGGATCACCGTCGCGGAACCTTGTCAGCCGACGAGGTTTTAAGACGAACTTGGCTGGAGCAAATTCTTGAGCTGAAATCGAGCTTTAAAGAGTTGAACTGGATCCGGTGAGGTGAAGGAGACACAATTTGCCAATCATTGCCACTGCGGCCTGGTCCATCCCGAGAAAGGTGGCCGACCGGTTCCCGGCCGAGGGGAGCGGCCTTCAACGTTACGCCTCGGTCTTTGATGGAGTCGAAATCAACTCCACATTCTACCGTCGGCACAAGGCGTCCACCTTCGCGCGGTGGGCTGAATCAGTGCCCGACACCTTCCGTTTCTCTGCAAAGATGCCCAAAGAGATTTCGCATACGCGCAGAATGAACGATATAGCCGAACCGTTTGAAACTTTCATAGAAGACCTTGCGCCACTGGGTCGAAAGCGTGGACCGCTTCTGTGTCAGCTTCCGCCATCGCTTGCCTTTGATATCCGGACGTCAGACAGGGCGTTCGAGGCGATGCGTGGGTCTGATAAAGGGCAGATTGTCATTGAAGCCCGGCACGAGAGCTGGGCGTCGCAGGACGCGATTGATTTGCTGAGAACATACAAGATTGACCGCGTTTTCGCCGATCCGGCGCTCGTGTGGCCTGCGGAAACCTTCAACGAACCCCCGCGATATGTTCGCCTGCACGGAAAACCAAAGATCTATTATTCCACTTATAGCGACGATGAGATCAGGCACTTTTGCGAACTCGTTGCGCCTGACGGTTGGTGCGTCTTCGACAACACCGCCTCAGGCGCTGCAATCGAGAATGCTCTGAGCATGACATCCATACCCGCACGCGATCCTGCGCGCAGGGCATCAGGATGATGCAGGTGCACTTGCGATATCAGTTCCGCGGACGAGGCAGGGGGCGGCCTTGATACTTGATCACACCCCGCGGCGTTCCCGCAAATTCACTGCAATTCCCCCCGTCATATTCCGGATCCGAAAAGCTCGCGGTCATCATCCCCTTCCCAGGGAGATGGCGCCGAGAGCCCACCGGTATTCGCCGCCGGAACCGGCATCCAGCACTTCAGCTCCGGTTCCGCATATTCAATTATCCGACCCGGTGAGGAATCCGAAGCTCGCCAGCCTTCTGCTCCGAGCCGGTCGCCATTGGACCAATAAACAAGATCCACCTGTGCCGGGCCTTGCTCCGACGAGCGGATCGTCACGAGAATCCGGGTGCCGTCTTTCGGTGCGCTTGTCATGTGACGCCACGGCTGGTCCATTTTTGCTCTCCCTTGCCAATGCCCCAAGTTTTGCCTCGCCGTGAGAGGCGGTCAATTCAAACTTTTTGAAACTCACACAATGCAAACGCTTCGCTTCCAGCCCCGGCGGCAGCACGCCTGTGACAATCTTCCGCGAACGGGAAAAAGCGCATCGCGAGCGGGCCGGCGATCATGTTTGAAGAGGTCGTCATCTCCTGCCCTTCCTTCGCGACACGGGAGTGGCCCGAGAGCCATGTCGGCACGCCTAGCGGCAAAGGCTAACGTGCGGATGACGGAGACCTGAAAAATCGTAAACGCGCCATAGGGATTTCCCATGGCGGCCATCGGTTTCGTAAAGGGATGCTGCTTCACCAGCCCACCCTGCGTTTCTCGTTGATGAACGACAGGCTGATCGCAGCCAGCGTCGCTGGCGCACAAATGTTACTGAGGGCGATGATCCACGGGAACCCGTGACGGCCGGCCGCTATATGCCGCCCATGCAGAGATATTTCATTTCAAGATAATCCTCCATGCCGTGGCGCGAGCCTTCGCGGCCGATGCCGGATTGTTTGACACCACCGAAAGGAGCTGCTTCCGACGACATGCGGCCGGTATTGATACCGACCATGCCATATTCCAGGGCTTCGGCAACACGCCACACGCGCTTGAGATTGGAGGCGTAGAAATAGGCAGCCAGACCGTAGATCGTGTCATTGGCTTCACGCACAACCTGCTCCGCATCGTCGAAACGGATGATCGGCGCTAAAGGTCCGAAAGTCTCTTCCTGCGCCACCCGCATCGCGCTGGTGACGCCGGTGAGGACCGTTGGTTCGAAAAAGGTTCCGCCATTGCCGACACGCTTGCCGCCGCACCTTATTGAGCCGCCTCTTGCGCTGGCGTCGGCCAGATGTGCCTCGATCTTGTCGATGGCGTGGCTGTCGATCATCGGACCGATGGTCACCTCGGGATCGAAGCCGTCGCCAACCTTCAATTCTGCCACCCGCGCAACGAATTTTTCCGAAAACTCATCGTGAACCGCCGACTGGACATAGATGCGATTGGCCGAAACACAGGTTTGGCCGCCATTGCGGAATTTCGCCTGAATGGCGCCTTCCACGGCTTCATCAATATCGGCATCGTCAAAAACGATGAAGGGTGCATTGCCGCCCAATTCGAGGTTGAGCTTCTTTATCTGCGGCGCGCATTGGCTCATCAGCAGCCGCCCGACTTCGGTTGAGCCGGTGAAGCTGATCTTGCGTATCCTGGCATTGGTGCACAATTCCGCACCGACATCGGCACCGTGACTGGCATAGATAAGGTTAAGCGCCCCCTCCGGAAAACCGGCAAGCCGCGCGAGCACGAACATTGCCCCTGCCACCAGCGGCGTCTGTTCCGCTGGTTTCAATACGATGGCACAGCCGGCGGCAAGTGCGGGCGAAATCTTGCGGGCGACCATGGATGCTGGGAAATTCCACGGCGTGATGGTGCCGACCACGCCCACCGGCTGCTTGATAACCAGCATCCGCCGATCGTTGGAAGGGGCGGAAATCGTTTCGCCATAGATGCGGTTCGCCTCCTCGGCATACCATTGCACGTAAGCAGCGGCATGGGCGACTTCGGATTTTGCTTCCGTCAGCGGTTTACCCATTTCTGCCGTCAGGATCGTTGCGAGGTCGTCCGAATGGAGACTAATCAGTTGGTGCCAGCGGCGCATCACCGCGCTCTTATCCTTGGCCGGCAGGCTCTGCCACACGCCCTGTGCTTCATCCGCGCGATCGATCGCGTCCCGGGTTTCCAAGGGCCCCATATCCGGCAGCCGCGCAAGCAGCGCACCGGTCGAAGGATTTAAAACATCGAATTCCGCGCCCGACCAAGCCTTGCCGCCGAGAGCGATGCCTGCAAGATCGGAAAACAGATCCGGCCGGGCAAGCCTGCCGAGGAGAACAGGATAAAGCGACAAGGACGGTTCCCCCTTTGACACGACAACCCGAGCACGCCGACCAGCCGCTATTTCAGCGAATGACCGTCGGCTGACGGGCACCGGCACAGGTGGTAGCGCCGCACCGGAAAAACGTCAATCTTGCGCGTGCATTTCCGACAATCGATCAAGAAAATTCATGAGTCATCACACGCATCGGCGATGAAAACCGCCCTCCCCTACATCGATTATGATTTGAGATATTCCCCGACAGCTGGTTCGACGCTGGCCATCCAACAGGTCGCCGTCCGAATATGGGCGATCGCGTCCAGCGCCAGCGCCGGTCAGCACGTCCGCTGCAGCAATATTGGCGACAGCGTGCTCTCCGGCCCCCGGGGGGCCAATGACGAAGACGTTTTCTTACTTCGTCTTTGCCGACAGGGTGGGCCACTCATGCCAGGCTCCCTCAAGCACAAACCCGCCGAAATCGGCGGGTTTGGCGCGATTTGAAGGGCACCCGGATGGACGCGCCCTGGTGGTTTACGCGAAGCGGAAGTCGTCGATGACGAATTGCTCGGTCTTCACACCATCGAAGGTAATCGTCGACCCGTCCTTGAAGGCGATCTCGGCACCGTGGTCGCCATCCGTGAAGACCCCGGAGGCGATAAACGCCTGGTAATCCGCAAAGACGTCCTTCGAGAGTTCGACGACATCCTTGCCGTCAGCGCCGGCCTGGAAGTCCGTCACCACATCCCGGCCGCTGCCGGCCGCGAAAACGAAGGTATCCGCACCACTGCCACCGGTCAGCACATCGTTGCCCGCCCCGCCGATCAGCGTGTCATCGCCCGATCCGCCGTTCAGCTGGTCGTTGCCAGCACCGCCGTGGAGAACATCATTGCCGGCGCCGCCCTCGACGATGTCGTTGCCGTCACCAGCAACAACACGGTCGTTGCCAGCGCCCGCATCCACCATGTCGTTGCCGGCACCGGCCAGCAGCGTGTCGTTGCCGTCACCGCCTTCCAGCATGTCTTTTCCATTACCGCCCGTGCACCTGATGATCCGCGCCTCTATAGCGTCAAATTCCTCAGCATGCGGCTTGGCCTGTGCGTGCCCGTCTTTCACCCGCTGGCGGCGCGGGAGAGCGTCTTCGTGGCAGAGCTTGAAGGCCTGTCCTTCGTCATGCGAGAGCGGGGATCGCGCACCCGCGAAATCTTCGAAAAGAACCTTGCCGATCACGGTATCTCCATCCAGCCCGTCATAGAAATCTCCTCCCGCGAGGGCGTGCGAGAAGCCATCGCCAACGGTGTGGGATGCGGCGTGGTGGCCGATCTGGAATTCGGTCACGACGCGCGCCTTTCCTTCGTGCCGCTCTGCGATGCCACCGAACTCATCGATGAATATGCGATCTGCCTTGCCGAAAGACGACATCTGCCGCTGGTGCGAAGATTCATCGAGGAAGCGGGGCGGGTTCTATGACATTGGCCGTCCTCTCCCGGCAGCAGCCGGAAGGAGGACCAGCCTATCCTCCCCCGCCTCGGCCGCCATCACTCTGCAGGTTTCGAAGCCGCGCTTTCAATATAGGCAATGAGATTGTCCAGATCTTCCGGCTTGCCGATGCCGGCCAGCGCCATCTTGTTGCCAGGGATTTTCTTTTTGGGCGCGCTCAGGAATGCCCGCAATTCTTCCGGCGCCCAGACGAGGCCTTCCTCGCCCGCTTTTTTCATCGCAGCCGAGTAAGTATAGTCCGGCACGCCGCCCGCCGCGCGGCCGATAATCCCGTTAAGCTGCGGGCCGACCCTGTTTTTAGCGCCCTCACCGATGGCGTGACAGGCGGAACACCGCTTGAAGACGGCCTCGCCCTTGGCAACATCGCCCTCCGAAAAAGCAGGAATGGCGCTTGCGGCAAACATTGCCGCCGCGATGATTGTTATTTTGCGCATCGTGTCATCCTTGTCTTGCCGCTTGAGTACGACCCGTCCGCGGAAGCAGACGGGTCGGCGATTTTCTTCAGGTCGTGCCCCAGGCAGGCGTGCCCTTCTTGTAGGGAACGCGATCCTCGAAGCCACCGGGAATCTCGTCATAGACGAGAACTTCCGTGGCGCCGATCTTCGAGGTGAAGAAACCAAGCAGTGTCAGCTGCTTGACCAGCGTGAAAGCATGCGGTTTTGCCGGCGACTGTTCCGCTTTGGCCTGTTTGTCCAGCACAGAAAGCAGCGCCTGGCGCTGTTCGGCGGTCAAATCCACAAAGGCCTTCCCGTGTTCGGCCTGACTGCGTTTCTCAATATCGGAAATGGCCGAAAGGAAGAGTGTCCGCTGTTCGTCAGTGTAGCAATCGGCCGCATAGACGGCCATGAATGCACCGACTTCCGCGTCCTTCGCGCCCGGCGTGGAGGTGCGCGGAATGATGGTTTCCGCCACCTCGTCCAGAAAGCGGATTTCCTCGGGGGTAAAGACATGGGCACCCCCGGCGGGCCTGGAAGCGTTTTCGGCGGCTGTCAGGATATCCGCACCGATCAGCGGCAGGCCGGTCGCAACGGCTATGAGTTTCAGCAGTTCGCGTCTGTTCATCACAGGTTCCCCTTCTTCAGTTCGGAAACGGCGAAATCGGCCGCACGCGCCGTCAGCGCCATATAGGTCAAGGACGGGTTGACGCAGGAGGCCGAAGTCATGCAGGCGCCATCGGTGACGAAGACGTTCTGCGCATCCCAGACCTGGTTGTTGCCGTTAAGGACAGAGGTTTTCGGGTCACGTCCCATGCGGGCCGTTCCCATTTCGTGAATGCCCATGCCCGGTGCATAGCTGCCACGACTGGGCTTGACGTTCTTGATGCCAACCGCCTCGAACATCTCGACGGCGTCATTGACCATGTCTTCGCGCATGTCGAGTTCGTTCTGCTTCATCTCGACATTCATGGAAAGGACCGGCAGGCCCCACTTGTCCTTCTTCTCATGATCCAGCTTCACGCGGTTCTCATGATAGGGCAGCATTTCACCGAAGGCGGTCATGCCGATGGTCCAGCCACCCGGCTCGGTCAGCGCTTCCTTGTAATCGGCGCCGATATTCAGTTCCGCGATCTCCCGCTCCCAGCGCGACCGGCTGGCGGAGCCCTGATAACCGAAACCGCGCAGATATTTGCGCTTGTCGTCACCGGTATTGCGGAACCGCGGAATGTAGAAGCCCGCCGGACGGCGGCCCTTGAAATAGAAGTCCTCGAAACCTTCCACCTGGCCGGTGGCGCCCATGCGGAAATGGTGATCCATAACATTATGGCCGAGTTCGCCGGAGCTGCTGCCAAGCCCGCCTTCCCAGACATCGGTGGCCGAGTTCATCAGCACCCAGGTCGAGTTCAGCGTCGATGCGTTCAGGAAGATGATGTCGGCGGTATATTCATAGGTCAGGTTTGTCTCGGCATCGATGATCTCGACACCGCGTGCCTTCTTCTTGTCCTTGTCATACAGGATTTCCTTGACGATGGAGAAGGGACGAAGCGTGAGATTTCCCGTAGCGACCGCTGCCGGCAGGGTGGATGCCTGCGTACTGAAATAGCCGCCGAAGGGACAGCCCAGCCTGCATTTGTTGCGGAACTGACAGCGCGTGCGTTCCTGATCGGGAAGTTCCTGGGTGATGTTGGCGCAGCGCGAATTGATGAGGTGGCGCGTGCCCTTGAACGCCTTCTTCAGCCGGCTTGCGACATCCTGCTCCACGAAATTGAGAGGAATGGGCGGCAGGAATTCCCCGTCAGGAAGGATATCCAACCCCTCGCGGCTGCCTGAAATGCCGGCGAAGCGCTCGACGTAGTCATACCAGGGGGACACGTCCTCATAACGGATCGGCCAGTCAACGGCGATGCCTTCTTTCGCATTGGCCTCGAAATCGGTCTGCGACCAGCGGTAGGTCTGGCGTCCCCACAGCAGCGAGCGGCCGCCGACATGATAACCGCGGAACCAGTCGAACCGCTTTTCCTCGACATAGGGCGTTTCCTGCTCATCGGCCCACATGCCAAGCGTCGCCTCTTCCAGCAGATAATCGCGGCTGAGAACGGGATATTTCGCCTTCATTTCCTGCGTGGCGCGGTTGCGATGGGGATAGTCCCAGGCTTCCTTGTCGGCATTCTGATAGTCGGTGACGTGTTCGATATTGCGGCCACGCTCCAGCATCAGAACCTTCAGGCCCTTCTGCGTGAGTTCCTTTGCGGCCCAGCCTCCACTGATGCCCGAGCCGACAACAATCGCATCATAATGATTGTTTGCCATGATAACTCCTCCGATGTGAGCTTGGAAAAAACGACAGGGCAAAGCGCTTCCCGTCGCGGCGCGGCGGAAAATGGACATGCGTCTGTCGAACCTCATGCTCCCCGCCGAAACCGGCCGCCGGGGAGCGGTTCTGGTTTTACTGGCAGCGTTTACTGAATGGTCGGCAGGTGTTCGTTGAGGAACGCGTTGCCCTTGGTTACGACCGCTTCGGCATCGAGCGGAAGGTCGTGCTCGAGGATGAACCATTTTGCGCCGGCATGTTTGGCCGCCGGCAGGATCGTCTTCCAGTCAAGCGTGCCGGTGCCGAGTATGGCGAAGCCGCGTTCGTTTTCCGCCGTGCCCGCCGGTGCATTGTCCTTGGCGTGGATGGCAAAAACCTTGCCCTTCAAGGTACCGAGGAATTCTGCGGGATCATTGCCGCTGCGCGCCACCCAGGCGACGTCGACTTCGGCCTGCAGTTTCGGGCCGGCGGCGTCGAGCAACAGTTCCAGCGCCGTCTTGCCATCGAACTTTGCCATTTCAAAGTCGTGGTTGTGATAGGCCATGGAAAGGCCCGCAGCGGACAGCTTGTCCGCATAGCCACCCAGTTCCTTGCCGAAGGCGGTCCAGCCAGCCGCGTCCTTCGGTCGGTCTTCCGGCTTCAGGAAAGGTACTGTCACGACAGGGTTGCCGACAGCCTTCTGTTCGGTGATGACCTCGTCGAGGTTGCCGCGCAGCTTGTCGATCGGCACATGCGAGGAAATGACCTTGATCTTGTGCTTTTCGAGAAGCGTGTTCAATTCGCTGGCGCTGACCTTCTGCATGTCCACCGTTTCCACCGCGGAAACGCCCGCGCGGTTGAGGATCGTCAGCTGCTCCTCCAGCGTTCCGGAATTGCGCAGCGTATACATCTGCGCGGCAATCGGCAGGGTCTTGCTGTCATCGGCAAAAACCGGATTTGCGAAACCGGCCGCCAATGCTGCGACGACTGCCATGCCTGCGAATTTTGACTTGAACGTTTTCAAACGCGTAACTCCCTTTCCGTTTGATCAATGTGACGACACGTGTACCTTTGCTGGGCACCACCTTCGGCGCCCTGTGTCGTCTCCTCCGATAGGCTGCGACCTAGATATCGATACTGACCCAGGTCGAGGTCTGGCTGGAGCGAACGGCGGCATCGATGAATGCGAGACCCGCAAGGCCGTCCTCCATGCCGGGGTAAATCACCTCCCCGGCGGCTGCTTTTCCCTCCCTTTTGGCGATGATGGCATCTGCGGCTTCGCGGTAGATCGTCGCAAAACCCTCGAGATATCCTTCCGGGTGCCCCGATGGCACGCGGCTGACACGGTTGGCCGCGGCTCCTGCGCCTGCGCCGTTGCGGGTTATGAGCCGCTTCGGCTCCCCGTAAGGGGTGAACCACAGCTCATCCGGCACGCGGTGGTGCCATTCAAGCCCGCCCTTTTCGCCGTAGACCCGCAGCGACAGCGCGTTTTCATTGCCGACTGCGATCTGGCTTGCCCAAAGCATGCCCTTGGCGCCGCTTTCGTAACGCAAAAGAATATTGGCGCTGTCATCCAGCTGCCGGCCCGGCACGAAAGAGGTCAGGTCGGCATAAAGACTCTTCGGGATTTCACCGGTAACGAAGGCGGCGGCGTTGAAGGCGTGGGTACCGATATCGCCGATGGCGCCGCCCGCGCCGGAGCGGCTGGGATCGGTGCGCCATTCCGCCCCCTTCGCACCGGTCTTCTCAACCGCCTCGGTCAGCCAGTCCTGGGCATATTCGGCCTGAACGTGGCGCAGTTTGCCAATGGCTCCATCAGCCACCATCTGCCGCATCTGCCGCAGCATGGCGTAGCCGGTGTAATTATGCGTCAGGACAAACAGGCTGTCGGACGCCCTGACGATCTCGGCCAGCGCCTTTGCTTCCTCAAGTGTCGCGGTCACAGGCTTGTCGCAGATGACGTGAATACCGGCCTCGAGAAAGGCCTTTGAGGGCGCAAAATGGAGGTGATTGGGCGTCACGATGGCGACTGCCTCGATACCGTCGTCTCGACCGGCCTCTGCCGCGGCCATCTCCTCGAATGAGGCATAGGAACGCTCCGGCGCGATGCCGAGCAGGGTTGCCGAAGCGGCCGCACGCGCGGGATCGGAGGAAAGCGCTCCGGCCACGAGCTCGTAACGGTCATCCAGCCGGGCCGCGATGCGGTGCACCGCACCGATAAAGGCGCCCTGACCGCCGCCGACCATTCCGAGACGGATACGGCGGCTGTCGAATTTTTTTGGTGCGGAAGACATGGCTATCCCTTTCAGAGGCCGAGAAGGCGACGATTGGCGGCATCATCGACGCCGCTCTTGGCGAAATCGTCGAAGGCCCGCTCGGTCACACGGATAATGTGGTTTTCAATGAAGGCGACGCCTTCGCGCGCGCCGTCTTCCGGGTGCTTCAGCGCACATTCCCATTCCAGCACCGCCCAGCCATCGAAATCATATTGGGTGAGCTTCGAGAAAACCGCGCCGAAATCGACATGCCCGTCGCCCAGCGAACGGAAACGGCCCGGCCGATCGACCCAGCTTTGATACCCGCCATAAACGCCGGAACGGCCGGTTGGATTGAACTCGGCATCCTTGACGTGGAAGGCGCGGATACGCTCGTGGTAGATATCGATGAAGCCGAGATAATCCATCGCCTGCAGCACGAAATGCGAGGGATCGTAGAGGATGTTGGCGCGCGCGTGGTCGCCGGTGGCTTCGAGAAATCGCTCGAAGGTGACGCCGTCATGCAGGTCCTCACCCGGATGCAGCTCGTAGCAGAGATCCACGCCATTTTCCTCGAAGGCATCGAGAATGGGTGTCCAGCGCTTGCCGAGCTCGGCAAAGGCCATTTCGACAAGGCCCGCCGGGCGCTGCGGCCACGGATAAACGAACGGCCAGGCGAGCGCGCCGGAGAAGGTCGCATGGCTCTTGAGGCCGAGATGCCGCGACGCCTTCGCTGCGCATTTCAGCTGATTGACCGCCCATTCCTGCCGCGCCTGCGGCTTTCCGCGCAGTTCGGCCGGAGCGAAACCGTCGAACATCTCGTCATAGGCGGGATGAACGGCAACGAGCTGGCCCTGAATATGCGTCGAAAGCTCGGTGATCTCGACACCGATCTCGGCCAGACGGCCCTTGATCTCGTCGCAATAGTCCTTGGATTTCGCAGCCTTTTCCAGATCGAAGAGCTTGGGGTCGGTCGGCACCTGGATGCCCTTGTAGCCGAGCGAAGCCGCCCATTGGCCGAGATTGTCGAGCGTATCGAAAGGGGCCTCGTTTCCGGCAAATTGCGCGAGGAAAATCGCCGGGCCTTTGATCGTCTTCATGTCCTTACACTCCTTGCATTCACAGTCTGGCCGCTACCGGTGCGGCGGTCGGCACGGCGCGACCGAGCCGCGCACCACCAGTTCGGTATCCAGCACGATGGTCTCGGCGGTGCGTTTGCCATTAAGCCTGTCCACCATCAGCGCCATGGCCCTTCGGCCCATTTCCTGCCGGGGCTGACGCACCGTCGTCAGCGGCGGCTCAAAGGCATTGGCGAAGATGATATCGTCGAAGCCGATGACGGAAACGTCACCCGGGACCGACAGGCCCCTGCCCCGCAACTCGCTGATCGCGCCAATCGCCATCTGGTCGCTCGATGCGAAGATCGCGGTAAAGACAATGCCGCCTTCGAGAAGACCCGCAATCGCCTGCCGGCCGGCCTCAATGCTGTAATCACCCGTCACCACCAGTTCGTCGGCATAAGCTATGCCGGCCTCCGCAAGTGCCGCGCGGTAACCGTCGAAACGTTCCTGCGCCAGACTTTCCGGTACGGGACCGGCCAGATGCACGATCCTTTCATGTCCCGCTTCCATGAGGTGACGCACGGCGTTCATCGATGCGGCGCGGTTGTCCACCTTGACGGTCGGCAGCTCGAGGCCGGGCACCGTCTCCGACGCGATGACGATCGGCGGCAGCGCATCGCCCTGATCGAGAAGCTCGGACGGGAACTGCCCGGTCATCAGGATGAGGCCGTCGGCATGTTTCTGCCTTACCATATCGATATGGGTCGCCACACGGTGCTCGTCATTGCGGGCATCGCCCATAAGCACCTTGAAGCCCGCTTCGCCCGCCGCTTCCTCAACACCCTTGTAGATTTCGAGATAGAAGGGGTTGCCGATATCGCGAACGAGAAGGATGACGGTGTTGTTGGATTGGCGGCGGAAACTGGCCGCCTGCGCATTGGGAACGAAGTTCGCCTGCCGAACGGCATCGAAAACCTTCTTGCGGGTTTCCGGGCGAACCTTGTCGGGTTGCTGCAGCGCGCGCGATACTGTCGCGATGGAGACACCCGCGAGAGCTGCAACTTCCCTGATATTCGAACTGTGGTCTTTGCTCATCTGTCACACACGCAACTGCTTTTGGCGGCCATAAAGCAGCATCAGCGCTAGCAACGTGACACCGAATATGATCTGCCGTGCCCATACATCGAGGTTGAGCGTTATCAGTACGCTTTGCAGAATGGTGAGCGCAACTGCGCCGGCCATGGTTCCGACATATCCGCCAGCCCCGCCGGCCAGCGAGGTGCCGCCAATGACCACTGCTATGATCGACGGAAGCACATACTGGTCGCCGACAGAGATGAAGGACGTGCCGGTATAGCCGATGACGCAAACTCCGGTCAGGCCAGCGAACAGGCCGGAAAGGCCATAAAGCAGCGTGCGGATCAGCGGAACAGGAAGACCTACCAGCGTCGCCGCCCGCTCGTTGGAGCCGATGGCGTAAATGGCGAAGCCGAAAGCCGTGCGGCGCAGGACGAAGAGCATGATCGCGGCGATGCCCAGCCAGACGAAGAGTACACCGGGAATGCCGAAGATGAGGGGGCGGTTGATGAAACCTGCGAGCAGCGGAGCCGCCGCACCTGACGGAACGCCCTGCGAATAAACCACCAGCCCGCCTTGGATGACCGCCGTCATGCCGAGCGTCATTACCAGCGGCGGAATGCGCACGAAGGTGATGCCGAGACCGTTGATGAGGCCGATCAGGAACGGAATGCCGCCCGCAACCAGAATGGCAAGGGGAATACCGGCATTCTGCCCGTTCATCATATTGCCGGCAAGCACCGCGCCGAGCGAGATCATCGCGCCGACGGAAAGGTCGATGCCTTCGCGTCCGCCGAGGATAACGAGATTCTGGCCCGCCGCGACGATACCGAGAATGGCGGCAATCGTCAGCAGCCGCACGATCTGCGATCCCTGTGCGAAGCCGGGCGACAACAATTCGCCGACAAGCAGCAGGAAAGCCGATGCGCCAATGGCGATGGTCAGGGGATCGGTGAGAAGGGTTTTGAGTTGCAAGCCGGGATTGGTCATATCAACGCCTCGTCACCAGAACGCCACCGGCCAGAGCCGTCAGCACGATCAGACCCTGCACCAGTGTCTGGTACTCGAAGGGCAGGCCCGCAAAGAAGATCACATTGCCGATCATGCCCAGCACCAGCGCGCCCGCGATCGACCCGGTCGAACTGCCGAAGCCGCCGGAAAGCGCCGTACCGCCCAAGACCACCGCAGAGATGGAAGATAGCGCCAGACTTGCACCGAGAAGCGGATCGCCGGAGGCCGTCTCACCCGTCAGGCAGAGCGCCGCCAGCGCGGAGAAAAGACCAGAGGTCATGTAAGCGCCGATACGGATGCCAGAGAGGCGTAGCCCCGTCTGGAAGGCGCCGGTGCGATTGCCACCCACCGCAAGCAGATGCGTGTGAAAAGGGATACGCGACACGATAAGCGTGAAGGCGATGCCGGCAATCAGCACCCAAAGCACGAAGGGCAGGCCGACGAAGCTGCCGGAATAGGTCTGCCAATAGGCCTCCGGCACCGGCAGGCCAGCCTGCGGCAGAACCCAGATCGCCATCCCGGCAAAGATGATGCCTGTCGCGAAGGTGGTCACGATCGGCTGGAAACGCAGGCTCGAAATGAAGAGGCCGTTGACCAGGCCGCAGAGTAGCCCAACGGTTACACCCGCTGCCATGCCGGCGAAGACAGCGCCAGTCGTGCCGCCAAGAGCAGCAATGACGCTGACGGTGACGACATTGGCGAGCGCCACGATGCTGCCGACCGACAAATCTATATCGCCCGCCAGAATGACATAGGTCTGGCCGATGGCGACCAGGATCAGCGGCAGGAACGTCGTCAGGTTCGATTGCAGCACCGAGGGCTGAACGAAGGACGGTTGCAGAAACGTATTCACGGCGACGAGAACGGCAAGAACGACGAGGGTGATGACCCATGGCTGCCTGCGCAGGAAACCGGAGACGCTCATGCGGCATCTCCATAAGCGGCGCGGGTCATGTTTACAGATGTCATGTCGGCTCCGGTCAGTTCCGCAGAGATGCGTCCGCCGTTGAACACAAGAATGCGGTCGGCATATTCGAGGATTTCCGCATCCTCCGAGGAGTAGAGAAGAATGGTCGCGCCGGCATCGGCCTGCTGCCGCATCAGCGCAAAGAGGTCGGCCTTCGCGCCGAGATCGATGCCCTTGGTCGGATCGTCGAGCAGCAGCAGTTTCGGTGCCGTGGCAAGCCAGCGGGAAATGAATATCTTCTGCTGATTGCCGCCCGAAAGCGTGCCGATCGCCATATCCAGGCCGGCAAACTTCGTCTTCATATCATCAGCGACCTTTTGGACCCGCGGCTTCAGCGTGGCGGGTCGGACCAGCCGCATCTTTTCGCGCACCATCAGGGCCGCGACGAGATTTTCGAAGATCGACCGGCCCTGAAGGGAAGCGTCACGCCCGCGGTCGCCCGAGACATAGGCAAAACCGTTGTGAACCGCGTGCGATGGCTTGCCGATGGTAATTTCACGGCCATCGAACCATGTCTGGCCCGTCGCAAAGGGCGTCGCGCCGAACAGCCCCTTCAAAAGCGCCGACTGTCCCTGCCCCTGCAGGCCGGCCAGACCGACGATTTCACCCGGATAGGCGTCAATACTGACACCGCGCACGCCTTCGCCTGTAACATCCGTCACCTTGAGGCTGGGAGTTGCGGCAGCGCGTCCCTGCTGGCGGGCAGGTGCTGCGCGGACATCGCCGACCATATCGTGCACCACAGCTTCACGCGTGGTTGCCGCCGTATCGAGCTCGGAAATCGTTGCGCCGTTTCGCATCACGGTAATGCGGTCGCAGACGGCAAAAACCTCGTCGAGACGGTGGGAAATCATGATGGTCGAGACGCCATCGGCCTTCTTGGCCCGGAGTATCTCAAAAAAACGCTGGGACTGGCGGCCATCGAGCGCTGCCGTAGCCTCATCCATAATCATGAGGCTGGCATTCTGGGCAAAGACCTTGAGGATTTCGACGAGCTGGCGCTGATCGGGCGGCAGAGTGCCAACGATCGCATCCGGCTCCAGTCCTTCGCCGGCCACGCCTTCAAACAGGGCGATCAGCCCTGCCGCCTCGGCTTTCAGCACCTTACGGTCAACAAAAATGCCACGTTTCGGCTCCCGGCCGAGAAAGATGTTATCGGCAACCGAAAGCTGCGGAACAAGGCTGAGTTCCTGGTAAAACAGCGCAATACCGGCGTCTTCGGCGTCACGCGGGCTCTTGAAGCGCACATCTTCGCCCTTGAATTTGACCGTGCCGCTCGTCGGCGCCACCGCGCCCGCAACGATTTTGCAGAGCGTGCTCTTGCCGCAGCCATTGGCGCCCAGCAGCGCGTGAATTTCACCGCGACCAACAGTCAGCCTGCCGTCCGAAAGCGCACGTACGGCGCCAAAATTCTTCGTTATGCCGGCCGCTTCCAAAGCGTTCGCCATCGCATGTCCCCGAATAATGCTTGTCACAGGCGGCCAGCCAACGCGCGGTCCGCACTCGAAATTCCGGTTCGGGCCGGCGCTTCCGCCGGCCCGGGACGGTTCTTATTTGAAGAACTCGCCGGCCTGTTCCGGCGTCACGGTCGCCGTGACGGACCAGTAACCGGGCTTGCCTTCTGCAGCCTTGATATTGTCAGCAAGGTTTTCGTTGCTGACGAAGGGGATCGGAATATAGATGGCGTTGCCATAGGTGCCGCCAAAGATACCGTCCTTGAATTCCTTGCCCTGAAGCTTCAGGACAGCGACATTGAGCGCACTGGCCATCACGCCGGGCGGATTGACCGAGGCGCCGGAGTTGAATTTTTCCTTTTCCCAGCGGGTCATGAAGTCCTTGCGGATTTCACCGGTCGCAGCAATGTCCTTGGTCTTGCCGGCGGCTTCGATGGCGCGCCACGCGCCGTCGGCCATGCCGTCCTGCACCCAGACACCGCTGATGTCGGGATAAGTGGCAAGCAGGTTCTGCATGGCCTGCTGCCCCTGCGCCTGATCCCAGCTCGCATTGGCTTCGTTCAGCACCTTGATGTCAGGATATTTCTTGAACACTTCGCGATAACCGGCGACGCGGGCTTCGTTTGCCGGATTGCCCGCGATACCGTTGATGGCGACGACGCTTCCTTTGCCCTTCAGCGCATCCGCCAGCCATTGCGCCGACTGCGCGGCCCATGCCTTCTGGTCGATACCGACATAAATCGCATCCTTGGAGGACACTTCGGCGTCGGTTGCGATGACGAGGATGTTGCGCGCCTTGGCCTGCGCGAAGATTGGATCGAAGGCGGTCGGGCTGCCAGGATTGATGAGGATCGCATCAACGCCCTGGTTCATGAAATTTCGGATATGACCGATCTGCCCCTGCACGTCGACATTGCCGCTCTGGACGACAACCTCGACCTTGACGCCCTTTTCGCCCCACGCCTTCGCGGCAGCCTGAGCTTCCTCGATCATCTGCGTGCGCCATTCGCTGCCGACGAAAGAATTGGAAAGACCGATCTTGAAACTCTGTTCCTGCGCGTGCACGGACGTGCCCGCCGCCAGCACCATCGCGGTAGCAGCCAACAAATGTCTAAACATGAAAACTTGCTCCTCCAAGCAACGGATATCAACTATGAAACCGTTTACATCAGCGAATGTAACCGTTTTCATAAGTGAGTCAATCCCGAGATTGATTTTTGTCGAGCGGTCTGAAAAAGTCCCGGAAGCGGCCGGCGCAACTGTCGGAAACGCGCGAGAATGAAGCGCGTGGCGGAGACCGGAGGCAGGGCTTCACAGAATGCGGAAAGCGATGACCCCGCCCTGCCCTGTGGGCGACGGCAGGCCCCGCGCTTCCCGCCGGCCTGGAACATCAGTCAGGAGAATGACCATGGAAATATTGCGCGCAGGAACACGGGCATCGGCAAAAGGCCCCGCGGCCTGGTTCACGGGCACGGTCCGCATCGATCCGCTCTTCAACCCTTTCGATGCAGAGCGGGTGCAGGGCGCTCAGGTTACCTTTGAACCCGGGGCGCGAACGGCATGGCACACCCATCCCCTCGGTCAGACGCTGATCGTGGTTTCCGGTCTCGGCCGGGCGCAGCGTGACGGTGGCCCGGTGGAGGAAATCCGCCCCGGTGATATCGTCTGGTTCGCACCGGGCGAGAGGCACTGGCACGGGGCCGCACCTGATGTGGCCATGACCCATATCGCGCTTCAGGAAGTCAAGGACGGCAAGGTGGTGGACTGGCTGGAACAGGTCTCCGACGATGAGTATGACGGTTGACCCGGCACCGGACGAGGGCGGCTGCCGTTCAGCAGCCCGCGCCTGTTCAAGGGGATGGCGGAGCCGGGGCTACGGCAGCGCCGCGCTCAGCCCATCCGCTCCGAGACATATTCTCCCGGCGAGGCGGGGAAAACCACGGTCCTGTTGCCATTCAGGAAAACCCGGTGGTGGATATGGGCATGTATCGCGCGCGCCAACACCTGGCTCTCCACGTCGCGGCCGAGTGACACATAATCCATCGCGCTCTGTGCATGGGTTACCCTGATCGTGTCCTGCTCGATGATCGGCCCTTCATCGAGATCGGCGGTGACGTAGTGGGCGGTTGCTCCAATCAGCCGTACCCCGCGCTCATAGGCCTGCTTGTAGGGATTTGCGCCCTTGAATGATGGCAGGAAGGAATGGTGGATGTTGATGATGCGGCCCGACATTTCCTGGCACAGCCGGTCCGACAGAACCTGCATGTAACGGGCGAGAACGACGAGTTCCGCGCCAGTATCCTGCACCACCTGCAGGATTTCCGCTTCGGCTTCCGGTTTTGTCTCAGGCGTGACGCGGATATGATGAAACGGAATGTCGTCGTTCACGACCTGCTTCTGATAATCGAGATGATTGGATATCACCGCGACGATCTTCACCGGCAATGCGCCGATGCGGGAGCGATAAAGCAGATCATTAAGGCAATGACCGAAGCGCGACACCATGATCACCACTCTGGTTTTGCGGGAAAGGTCGTGGATGTCGTATTGCATGTCGAAGTCGACGGCGACCGGACCAAAACCCTCGGCGAGAGCGTCCCGCTCCAGCCCCTGCTCCGAAACGAAGCTCAACCGCATGAAAAAACGGCCGGTTTCCTGATCGGTGAATTGCGAGCTGTCATTGATATTGCAGCCGGACCGCGCGAGATATCCGGATACGGCCGCAACGATGCCGCTGCGCGCCGGGCACGAGACTTTCATGACATAGGTGGTCAAATCCTGCTCCCCTTGGTGGATCAGCTCCTGGACGGTTCTGAAACTGCAACGCGTTCACGCGGTTTCGGCGGCGAGCTCCCTGCAGCCGGTCTCAAGCAGATGGCCGAGATGCGACGCGAAACTGTTCCAGATATCCATGCGGAACCGGTGTTCGGCATCTCGCCACAGCACCACGGACACGCCGTCGAAAATCGTCCGGCGTCCCTCGCCAACGGCAATCGTGTCGATGTCGCGGGCGCAGCCCAATGTCAGCAACTCAGCAGCCCGCGGACCTTCGATTAACATCGTCACTTCACGGCCGGAAATGTCGACAAGACTGTGCGGAAGGTCGGCATAAACGTCTGCGCAGGCCGCGATCAGCCTGTTGATTTCGGCCGTCGGTGCAACGACGGTCCACTCGTCGGGACCAAGGCGCAGAACTTCAATCTCACCGGAAGCGGCGCGGGCGCCGATCCGGTCGGGCAAGTCGAGGCCGAGGGCAGCGTTGAGCGGCGCCAGATCGCCGCGCGCACGCAGCGAAAACCGGGCTTGTGCGGCCGAGATGCTGACCCGTGCCGCTTTGCTTTCGGCAAGCACGCCGGAAACGGAGGAGGAAACGCGCATGTTCATTGTCGGCTCCGGGTCAGATTTTAAGGCGGGTGTTTTCGGGATCGACAAAGACCATCCCGGTGATTTTTGCGGCAATGGTGCGGTCCAGCATGGGAATGTAGACGGTCTCGCCCATCCGCTCATGGCCGCCTTCCACGAGAGCCAGCGCGATCGGCTGGCCAACGGCATCCGAATGGTAGGATGACGTTACGTGGCCAACCATCTTCATCGGGATCGGCTGTTTCGGGTCGAAGACGATCTGCGCGCCCTCTTCCAGCTTCGAACGGTCTTCCGTCAGTAGACCGACGAGATGGCGGCGCCCCTTGGCGACGAGATCGGGTCGCGCAAGACCGCGCTTGCCGACGAAATCGGGCTTGTTTTTGCCAACGGCCCAGCCCATCGCCGCATCATAGGGCGTCACCGTGCCGTCAGTATCCTGGCCAACGATGATGTAGCCCTTTTCCGCGCGCAACACATGCATGGTCTCGGTGCCATAAGGCGTGATCCCATATTGCTGACCGGCCTCCCACAGGATTTCCCAGAGCTTGCGACCGAGCGGTGCCGGCACATTGACCTCGAAGCCGATCTCGCCCGTGAAGCTGACGCGGAACAGCCGCGCCGGCATGCCGGCAACGGTGCATTCCACGCAGGACATGTGCGGGAAGGCCTCTTCCGTGAGCTCCACACCTTCCACCAGCGGCGCAAGCAGCTTTGCCGCGTTCGGGCCGTTTAGCGCAATGGTGGACCATTGCTCCGTGGTCGAGGTCAGCCAGACATTGAGATCGGGCCATTCCGTCTGGAGGTAATCCTCCATCATGTTCAGCACCCGGGCGGCACCGCCCGTGGTGGTGGTGACGTGGAAACGGTCTTCGGTCATGCGGCCGATAACGCCATCATCACGGATGAAGCCGTCATCGCCAAGCAGCAGACCATAACGGCAGCGACCGGCAGCCAGCTTTGTCCAGGGATTGGTATACATGCGGTTCATGAACTCGACCGCATCAGGACCGACGACCTCGATCTTGCCCAGCGTCGAGGCATCGAAAATGCCCACACTCTGGCGCACCGCCCGGCATTCGCGGCGAACGGCGGCATCCATATTCTCGCCAGGCTTTGGAAAATACCAGGCGCGACGCCATTGCCCGACCGGCTCGTAAACCGCGCCATGGGCCTCAGCCCAACTGTCGATCTGCGTCTTGCGCGTCACTTCGAAATGCGCGCCGCGGTGATAACCGGCGAAGGCACCAAAGGTTGTCGGCGTATAGGGCGGACGGAAGGTGGTGAGCCCAACTTCCGGCTGGCGTTTGCCCAGTGCTTCCGCAGCGATGTTGAGGCCGTTGATGTTGGACATCTTGCCCTGATCGGTGGCCATGCCATTGGTGGTGTAGCGTTTGACATGCTCGATGGAGCGCATACCCTCTCGCACGGCAAGCCGCAGATCCTTGGCGGTCACATCATTCTGGTAATCGACAAAGGCCTTGGCCTTGCCGGCATCGCGGTCGCTTGGTAGTTCCGTGTGCGATACACCGCTGCCGATGCGATCATGATCGACCGCATGGCTGGAAACATTGGCGTTCTTGCCAAGGGCTGCAACGACTTCACGGCCCCGTTCCGCACCGTCCTTCAGTGCGGCCTCGATGCCCCAAAGCCCGCGACCGGCGCCCGCTATCACGCAATCCTCGTTGGTGAGCGCTGGCAGGAAGGTCGTGCGCTCGTCATCCCAGGCAATCTTGCCCTGCGTGTGGGAAAAGAGATGCAGCGACGGCGTCCAGCCGCCAGACATCAACACGGCATCGCAGGCAATTTCCTGACCTGCGCCGACCGTGGAACCATTCACCGGATTGACGCGAACCGACTTGACGCGCAACCGCCCCGACGTCGCCGTGACCGTATGTGAGAGCTTGACCGGAATGCCGAGCGCACGCGCCTCGTTTACCAGCTCCTCGCGCACCTTGGCGCGGGTATCGACAATGGCCTGAACAGGTGCGCCAGCACCGTGAAGATCGAAAGCGGCATACCAGGCGCTGTCATGGCTCGTCACCACCACCGGCCGGTTACCGACCTTGACGCCATAGCGGTTGAGATAGGTCTGCGCGGAACCCGCGAGCATCACGCCCGGCCGGTCATTGCCGTGGAAAACCAGCGGCTTTTCCAGTGCACCCTGCGCCAGCACCACCTGACGTGCCCGGACGCGCCACAGGCGTTCGCGCGGCGTATCCTTCGGCACGGTTTCGAGATGGTCGGTCAGCTTTTCGCAAAGGCCGATCATGTTCTGGTGGTAATAGGCAATCGCCGTGGTGCGTGTCATCACCTTGACGTCCTGATCCTTCAGGGCCTTCAATTCATCAGCAAGCCAGGTCCATGCGGGCTTGCCATCGATCTTCGCCTGCGGTTCAGATAGCAGCGTTCCGCCGGCTTCGGCATTTTCATCGACCAGCACGACCTTGAGGCCATCCACCGCCGCCTCGCGCGCGGCTGCGAGACCGGCGGGGCCGGCACCGACAATCAACACATCGCAATGTAGGTTACGCGAGGCGTAGGTATCAGGGTCTTCTTCCGTCGGCGAAACGCCGAGACCCGCGGCCGCGCGGATGAAGGGCTCATAGACCTTGTTCCAGAAGCTCTTCGGCCACATGAACGTCTTGTAGTAGAACCCGGCCGAAAACAGCATATAGGCCATGTCATTGACAGCGCCGATATCGAATTTCAGGCTCGGATATTTGTTCTGCGAGGTGGTTTCCAGCCCGTTCCAGATTTCCTGCACCGTGGCGCGGGTATTGGGCTCGAACCGGCCGGCGCTGCGGCGGGTGCCGATCAGCGCATTCGGCTCCTCGGAACCCGCCGCCACCGGGCCGCGCGGGCGGTGGTATTTGAACGAGCGGCCCATGAGATGCACGCCATTGGCGAGAAGCGCGGAGGCGACGGTATCGCCCTTGACGCCGCGATAGGTCTTGCCGTCGAAGGTAAAGCTGACCGAACGGGAAGCATCCACCCGGCCCCGGCCGGAAACGCGATAGGAGTTCATTTCGACACCTCGGAGCTTGCGGTCAAGCGTGTCAGGGAGGACAGTTCAGGGCGCGGCTCACCCGCACGATAGGTCGTGAGGAAACGGTCACTTACCGTGTCGCGCACGGCGTTGAAGAAGCGGCCGCAACCATGCAGGTGCCGCCAGCGCTCGAAATGCGGACCTTTGACGTTTTCGCGGATGAACAGGAATTCTTCCCATTGCTCATCACTCTGCGACGAGGGATCAGCAGCGCGGACGACATGGGCCTGCCCGGCATAGGTAAACTCGGCTTCGGGCAGCGTTTCGTTGCAATAGGGGCAGCGGATCAAAAGCATGGTCGTTATCCTCAGTGCGCCACGGCGGCGGCGGCGGCCTCATCGATCAGGCGGCCGGAGCGGAAGCGTTCCAGCGTGAACGGCGCATTGATCGGGTGCGGTTCGTTTTTGGCGATGGTCCAGGCGAAGGTGTGGGCAGCACCCGGCGTGGCCTTGAACCCGCCAGTGCCCCAGCCGCAATTCACATAAAGACCAGCGACAGGGGTCTTGCCGAGGATGGCCGAGCGATCCGGCGTGACGTCGACAATGCCGCCCCATTTGCGCAACATCCGCATGCGGTTGAAGATCGGGAAGATTTCGACGATGGCGGCGATCGTATGCTCGATCAGCGGTAGGCCACCGCGCTGCGAATAGGACGTATACTGGTCCGTGCCCGAACCGATCACCAGCTCGCCCTTGTCCGACTGGCTGATATAGGCATGGACCGCATTGGACATGACAACGCAGGGGAAAATCGGCTTGATCGGCTCCGATACCAGCGCCTGTAGCGGATAGCTCTCGAGCGGCAGGCGGACACCGGCCGTATCCATGACGACAGAGGTGTGGCCGGCGGCCGAAACTGCGACCTTCTTTGCCTTGATGAAGCCCCTCGCCGTCTCGACACCGGCAACGGAACCGTCGGCGTTGCGGCGAATAGCGGTGACCGGGCAGTTCTGGATGATATCCACACCGCGGGCGGCGGCACCGCGCGCATAACCCCAGGCGACCGCATCGTGGCGCGCCGTGCCCGCACGCTCCTGCAATGCGCCCCCCATGACAGGGTAACGCGCATTAGGCGAAAGGCTCAACGGCGGGCAATATTCCTTGCATTCCTCAGGCGTGAGCCAGCGATTGTCGACACCGTTCAGGCGATTGGAATGGATATGACGCTTAAAGCTCTGCACGTCGTGAACATTATGGGCCAGCATCAGCACGCCGCGCCGCGAATACATGACGTTGTAGTTCAGTTCCTGGCTGAGATTTTCCCAGAGATCGACGGCGTGATCGTAAAGACGGGCGCTTTCGTCATAGAGATAGTTGGAGCGGATGATCGTCGTGTTGCGGCCGGTATTGCCGCCGCCGAGCCAGCCCTTGTCGATGACCGCAACATTGGTGATGCCGTGCTGGCTGGCCAGATAATAGGCCGCCCCAAGACCATGGCCGCCGGCACCGACGATGATCACGTCATATTCGGCCTTCGGCTGGCTGTCGGGCCATTGTTCTTCCCAGTTTTTATTGCCCGTCAGGGCATTCTTCAAAAGACTGAAAGCATTAAAACGCGTCATGATCGGACCCGACGGTTGGAAAATCTGTTGTCGTAAAAGCTAAGATCATTTGCCATCGCCCGGCTGGACAATCGCGTCTGTTTGCATGAATATTTGCGTCATGAAATCGCACGCCGCCAAAAAACGCCTCAGCGTCGCCTTCCTGCTTGCCGACCGCTTTACGCTGTCAGCCTTTGCGAATTTCGTCGACGTGCTGCGCTTAGCCGCGGACGAGGCGGACCGCTCCCGACCCATCCTCTGCGAATGGTCGGTGCTCTCCGGAACGCTCGGCAGTGTGCAGTCGAGCTGCGGCGTGAAAGTGCAGCCGGATACGCGGCTGAGCGATGCCGGTCACTACGACTACATCGTCGTTGTCGGCGGATTGATCAGCGATCACAGCGCCCTGCCGCCGGAAGCACTGCGCTTCCTGAAAGACCGCGCAACGGCAGGCGTTCCGATTGTCGGCCTCTGCACCGGCGTCTTCATCCTCCACGAAGCGGGGCTGCTCGATGGCTATCGCTGTTGCGTAAGCTGGTTCCACCACCAGGATTTTCTCGACCGTTTCGATACGGTTCAGATGATCTCCGACCAGATCTTCGTCATCGACCGCGACCGGCTGACCTGTTCGGGCGGCCATGGTGCCGCGCATCTGGCGGCTTTCCTCGTCGAGCGCCATGTCGGCCAATCCGCCGCCATCAAGAGCCTTAACATCATGATGATCGACAGCGCGCTGAGCGGTGAGAAACCCCAGCCCGGTCAGCAGAGCACACGTAAGGCCAGCGATCCCCTTGTCAAAAAAGCGATCCTGCGGATGCAGCAGAATATCGAGGTTCCCAAGACCGTGCTGGAACTGGCAAGCGACCTCGGCCTTGGCCGCCGCAGCCTCGAGCGGCGTTTCCTCAATGATCTGAAGGCCACGCCATCCAAGGTCTATCTGGAGCTCCGTCTCGACCGGGCGCTCTCGCTCCTGCGCACCACGCACGACCCAATCACCCAGATCGCGCTTGCCACCGGCTTTTGCGACGCACCCCACCTTTCCCGTACGCTTCGAACCGAGCGCGGTTTTACGCCCAGCGAATATCGCAAGACACAGGCAGGCCACACGGCAACCGAGGAAGAATTTGCCGTTGGCGTGCTGCTTCCACAATCCTGAATGTGGTTGCGCCGATCTTACGAACCGCCGCTTTCGAAGGTTACCCGTCATCACCGCAAGAACGGCACGACAGGTTTGCTCGATAAATTCAAGGCATACGGCTGGAATAATCGGGGACGATCATTTTCCGATAAAGGTGCCATGTAGAATGGCCGAGAACGGGCACGACAACCGCTAAACCGACGAATGCCGGGATCGTCCCGAGAACGAGCAGCGCAGCGACAATCAAGCCCCACAGCGCCACCGGAACCGGGTTGGCAAGCGTGGCACGGATGCTTGCATCCACCGCCGCGACCGCGCCGACATCCCGATCAAGCAGCAGAGGAAACGTCACCACCGTTGTCGCCAGCACGATGACGGCAAAAACGCAGCCAGCCAGATTGCCCCAGATGACGAGAGAGAGTCCTTGCGAGGTCATCAATACATCGGAGAGGAAGGTGGAGAGCGAAACCGGTGCCGTCGCCTCGAAATTCACGGAGTATATGCGCTGCGCAACAATCAGCCAGACGGCGAAAAGCGCAAGCAGCATGACGGCGACCGCGATGATCGACGGCAGTGCCGGAGAGTGACGAACCTCCAGCGCGTGCCGCCACGAACTATCCAACCCCTGTTCGCGCCGTCGACTGATTTCATAGAGGCCGATCGCCGCGACTGGGCCAATCAGTGCAAAACCCGACATCAGAGGATAGATCAGCGGCAGCATATTAGCGCCGGCACTCCACATCACCATGAAAACACCGGCGATCGGATACATGAGACAGAGAAAAAAATAATGGGACGGCTTTTCTTTAAAGTCCTCCAGTCCCAGCCTTAACGCGTCGGCTATATCTGCAATACCAATCTTGCGGACTTCCGGGCGGGCAAATTCGCCACTCGCACCGGCCATGACATGGAATGCCGTCATAGCACTTCTCCTCCTGCGCCATGATCCGGCTGGCAGTATGGGAACGCCCGGCGACTTTCACCCGTGCGTCAAACAGCAACCGGCCGACTTGTAATTTATCAAATTTCGTCGCCTTTGTCGCCTGTTCAATTCCACCCACTGGTCGCTCTACGCCAAGGGAGGTGTGACAGCTGTTGCCGAGGCGCCTTACCGCCCCCAGCAGCGGGCATTGTCTATGGCGCGTGCGAACCGGGCATGATCTTCGGCGCCGACTGATCCATCGGGCGCGAATATCTCGGTCTCGCGCCGCATGGCGGCGACATCTATGCCGCACAGTTCGGCCAGACCGAGCGCCGTCAACTCGCGCATGGCCGGCACGCAAATGGTCCGGCCGCTGGCTGCTGCCAGAAAACGGACAAAATAGCGGCTGTTCGACAGGCCGCCATCGATGGAGATCGTGTCGCCTATGGGAGCAACCGCCGATGCCGCTTCGATCAGCCGCGCCGTCAGCAGGGCAATGCCTTCCAGCACCGCGCGCACCATGTCACTCCGCTCGGTGGCGTGGTTCATACCGATGAACAGCGGCGCGGCGTGTCTGTCCCAATAAGGCGCGGCAAGGCCCGAAAACGCGGGTACGACACGCGAGACCACGGCGAATGGCCGATGGCCCCTCAAAACAATCGAGTTCGGCATTTTCAGCGTAGAAGCCAATCTTTCTCGCCCATTCGACCGCCGCGCCGGCATCATAGACGCCGCCTTCAATGGCAAAAACGGCACGCGCGCCCTGCATCTGCCAGGCAATTGTTGGCAGAAGCTCTCCCGTCGATGGGCGCCCGTTACCGGCAACGGACAACAGGAAGGCCCCCGTTCCGAAAGTTATCTTGCAATCGCCTGCCGTGCGGCAGCCGTGGCCATAAAGTGCGGCCTGCTGATCAACGATGGAAACGCGGATGGGCGTTCCCTCGATCGAGCCGAAGCCGCCGTCGACAGGGCCGACCATGGGCAGGCAATCCATCGTCACGCCATGCAGCGCGCAGAGCTCCGGACTCCAGTCTCCGGTTGAAAGATCCAGCAGCCCCGTGCGCGACGCCGTCGCAAGGTCGGTGCGGAAACAGCCCGTCAGCCGGTCCAGAAAGAACGCGTCGGTGGTGCCCAGCCGCAAACGCCCGGATGCCTTCGCCTCTGCCACTGCCGGATTGTGCCTGACCAGCCAGGCCAGTTTGCTGGCCGAAAAATACGGATCGAGAGGCAGCCCGCAAATCTCTTTCGAAAGATGTGTTGCCGAGGGCGGCAGGGCGGCCAGCGTTTGGGCGGTGCGGGCATCCTGCCAGACGATGACTGGCGAGAGCGCCTCACCGCTGACGGCATCCCACGCCAGACAACTTTCGCCCTGATTGGCGATGGCGATGGCGTCCACCGGCCCGGCGGCGGCGAGCACCGCGCGGATATTAACAAGCAGTTCTTCCGGATCATGCTCAACATGATTGGCGGCGGGGTGAAATTGTGCGTGACGCCGGCTGGCCACCACCTCCGCCGTGCCGCCATCGGTCACCACAAGGCACCGGGTTGACGTCGTCCCCTGGTCGATCGCCGCAATGCGCATCAACTGGTCTCCTGAAAATGAAAGGAAATCTGAGCCGCTTCAAACGCCGCAGCGGGAATGGGCACAAGCACACGGCGTTCAGGGAACCACTGGCCGGTCTTGCTCCACACTTCCTTTCCGTCGAGATGAAGCGAAAGCAGGCCTCGGACGCGCCTGGTGAAACGAAGCTGGAAGTCGCGAAAAGCCGGTCGTTTAAACCCGCCAGGCCGCAGCATGGCGGGGACTACCAGCTTGAGCGGTTCAGCGAACGTGACGAGAACGCCCGGCGCGCTGCAGGGTGCCCGGGCGAGATCGTTTGCCACCGCCGCGCCAACCCGACGGCCTTCGCGAAACGCCCAGCCGCCCGTTTCCACGGCCCGCAAGACATTTCCGCCGGCGAAGAAGATCGGATTGGCCCTTCGCCCGTCCTGGTCGATCAACGGCCCGGCACTGCCTGCCGCCATCTCTACCGGGGATGCATCGACAAGCGCCGCCTCCGGCGTGAACCGCCCGGTGAGCAGAACACCATCGCATTGAACTGTCAGGATACGACCATCCACCAGACGGATATCCGCCTCCTCGACCCGGCCGCGTCCGCGGATATCCGTGAGTGCGGCGCCACAATGAAAGGGCACCCCAACAACCGGCGGGAAGCATCGAAAAGGCCACCGCGCGAATGGATAACGTTCCGGCTCGATCATCGCCACCGGCCGGGCATGATGCGTAAGGCAGGTCAAAAGCGCAGAAAAGGAAACCAGTTCCGAACCGACGATCAGCGGCCTGCGAAATGGCATGATGCCGTGAAAGGCGACATAGGCTTGCAGCGTGCCGGTGGTGAGGACGCCCACCGGCCTGTCACCAGGCAGAAGCCGCGCGGAGCGTGGTTTTTCCCGCGCGCCCGTGGCCAGCACGATGCGCCGGGCCTTCAGTGTCTCGACGCCGCGTGCCGATGTCACCAGCAGCGTGCCATCCTGCCGCAGTTCGACCACGGAATGACCGGTGCGGATATCGATACCCGCTTCCTGCGCCTGCCGCTGCAGGCGTTGCGCATAAGCCGGGCCGAAATAGACGCGTCCGAATTCGCGCATGCCAAAGGGCGAATGCACGCAATGCCGGGTCGCGCCGCCGAGAGCGGGTTCACGGTCGAGGATCATCACGCGGGGGATACCGCGCGCTTTCAGCTCAAGCGCCGCAGCCACGCCCGCCGGACCACCGCCGACCACGATGACATCTGCATTCTCAAGGTTTTGATGCACGCGCTGAAACGGCTCCCCGGCGCTCATAGGTCCGCTCCCTCCCGGACGGAAAGCGGCGTTGCCAGACGGTCGCCGGTCATCGCGGCCAACCGCGCGTTGCAATAAAAGCCCTGACAGCGCCCCATGCCGGCGCGGGTACGCCGCCGCAGGCCTCCGAAATCGCCGGGTGGCACCGGGCTCAAAAATGTCGCCTCGATTTCCCTGCGGGTGACGAGTTCGCAATGACAGACGATTTCGCCGTGATCGGCACGCTGCCAGTCCCGCCCGCAGGTTTCGGTCAGATTGGGCATCGTCACTTTAGGGATTGAGGATGGCGGGTTAAAACGCGTACCGAAACCTTCGTGAAGCCTCAGCGCATGCTGCGCCAGTCCGAGCGCGGCACTGAGGCCCGTGGAGCGAATGCCGCCGAGCGTGATCGCCCGCCGGTCTGGCCGGGTGGAAATCCGGTAGTGCTTTTTTTCAGAGGCCGGGCGCAGACCGGCATAAACAGCCGTCACGGAAACGGAGGCCAGCGCGGGAACGATCTCCGCACCGCGTTCCAGCAGTCTTTCCAGCGTCGCCGTCTCGACCGTCGCGCGTTCGCGATCTTCCTGCTCTTCCGCCGTCGGACCGACAAGAACGTTGCCGAAGGCGGTCGGGCACACCACGATGCCCTTGGTGATTTCGGTCGGAACGGGCAAAACAATGCGCGGCACATACCGACGGGCAGCTTTATCAAGCACCACGAACTGCCCCTTGCGGGGCTTGATGGTGAAGTCGGGCGGAAATCCCAGACGTGCGTCGACGATATCTCCGAACAGCCCGGCGGCATTGACGACGCTGGCGGCAAATATAGTGCCTGCCGTCGTCTCTATCTGCCACACGCCGTCGAATGCACCGGACAGGACCTCCGCGTTGCGCAGCAGCTGGGCACCCAGCGCCACCGCCTGCGTGAGATAGCCGAGCGGCGCGGACCAGGGATCGATGATATGTTCGCCCGGAACGTCAAGTGCGGCGACAAGGCGGCCGGACAGGCCCGGCATGGCTTCACGGGCCTGCTCGGCCGTGCGTAACTCAAGCCCGGCAATGCCGTTGCGCCGCCCCTGTTCGGCGATCGCCTGCAGTTTTTCCGCTTCGCCCGGGTTCCAGGCGCAGACCAGTGCGCCCGTTTCGACGATGCTGAGACCCATCGGGCGATGAATGGAGAGATATTCCGCCCGGCCTGCCTTCACCAGTTCCAGCTCCAGGCTGCCTTCCGGCGCATCGAAACCGGTATGGAGGATGGCGCTATTGGCCTTGGAAGCGCCGGAGAGGATGTCGGGGCCTTTTTCGATCACCACCACCTTCGCACCGGCCAGTGCGAAACGGCGGGCGACCGCGCAACCGACGACACCGGCGCCAATGACGGCGACATCAAATTCCGTAGAGGGGGTCTCGGCCATGGGGTTACCTTTGCCTTCGTCGTTCCAAGCGAGATCAACAGGCGCGACGAGTCGCACCGATGCAGCAGCGGTGTTGATAAACGGGGATGAAATCTTCGCCTTTGCCAGTCAGGGGCAGCCGGCACCGGCCGGCGACCCCCGCGACTTTACTTCACAAAAGTCTTTGTCAGGCCCGCCGTGCGGTCAACGATGAAGACGACGGCAAGTGTAAGCACGATCAAGAGAACGGAAATGGCCGCAACAAGCGGATCCGCCTGCGTCTCCACATGCTGATACATGGCGACCGGAAGCGTGGTGATGCGCGGACCCGTGAGGAACAGCGAAATCACGGCTTCATCGAACGACACCAAAAAGGAAAGCGCCGCCGTCGCCACGACACCCGGCGCAATCATCGGCATGGTCACGCGGCGGAAAACCGTGAGCGGCGATGCGCCCAGGGTGGAGGCGGCCTCTTCGAAGATCAGCGGCAGGCCGGCAAGCGAGGTGGTAAGCACACGCAGCGCATAAGGCAGCACGATGATAAGATGCGCGATCACCAGACCGGCGAAGGTGCCGAGCAGACCGGCACCGGCAAAGACGATGAGGATCGCAAGGCCGAGAACGATTGTCGGCAGCAGCAGCGGCGCGGTGAAGAAGGCGAGAAGCGCGTCCGCGCCGATGACCCGCATGCGAACGATGGCATAGGAGGCCGGCAGCGCGATCAGCATGGACAGCACGGTGACGATGATGGCGAGAAGGGTGCTGGTGCCCAGCGCTCCCATCATCTTCGAATTATGCATGAGATCCACATACCAGCGCAGGCTCCAGCCCGAAGGCGGGAAAGCCATGTAGCTATCGGCCGAAAACGAGATCGGCACCACGAGCACCACGGGCGCCAGCAGAAAAACGAACATGATGAAGGCGACGATTTTCAGTGCCAGCGGAACGGGACGTTCTTCCATCTTCGATCTCCCCTAAAGAATGGCCCGCAGAAGCCGGGAATAAAGCACCAGAGCCGCACCGAAGATCACGAGAATGATCATAGACAACGTCGCAGCGAGCGGCCAGTTGAGCGTCACGATGGCCTGATCGTAAATTTCCGTCGCCAGAAGGAAGACACGCCCGCCGCCAAGCAGCTTGGGGGTGATGAACGAACTGACGGCGAGGACGAAAGAGAGCAGGCAACCGAGCGCGACACCGGGCATGGTGAGCGGCACGATGATGCGCCAGAACACCTTCCAGGGCGATGCGCCGAGTGTTTCGGCCGCCTCCTCGACACGCGGATCGAGCCTGCCGAAACCGGCAAGCAGCGCCAGGATCATATAGGGCATCAGGATTTCGGTGAGACCGATGACAACGCCGACCTTGTTGAACAGCAGCCGCACACCGCTTTCTGCACCGAATGCGAAGAGGATATTGTTGATGAGGCCGTCATCGGCAAGGATCGCGATCCAGCCATAGGTACGCACCACGGCCGAGGTCAAAAGCGGCGAGATGACCAGTACCAGCAGCAGCGTCTTCCAGCGACCCTGCGCCCGGTGAAGATAGAGCGCGATGGGATAGGAAGCGATAAGCGTGAGGACGGTGATCAAGAGGCTGGTCAGAATGCTCTGGCCGATCAGTTCGATATAAAAACCGTCGGTCAGCGTCGATGTCCAGTTGTCGAGTGTGTGGGCTTCGCCAAGACCGCCGCCGCCGAGGCTTTCGCGGAAGGAAAGCAGGAGCAGGTTGAAGACCGGCATCACAAAGGCAAGGCCGTTGACCGCAATGATCGGCCCGAGAAGAAGCGTTGCGAGAAACACCATGGAGGATGTGCGGCTGCCGGGAGCCGTGATCATGACCGCCGCTGTCATTGATTTGCTCCGAAGACCAGCGTGTCCTCCACGCGCCAGACGAGGCTGACCGCGCTGCCCGCCGCCACCGGCGTTTCGCCGCCTGATGTGGCACGCTCTACGGACAGCGTCTGGCCGCCCGCGGCGATCTCGTAATGGAGGATGTCACCGGCATAATAGACATCGCGGACTTCACCGGCGATACGATTGACCGGCGCTCCCTCGAAATCGGGCGCGACGTCACCGGCCACCGTCATGGCCATGCGATGCGGCCGGACCATAAGGTCGATCTTGCCATTGTGCGAACCGGGCGCCCGCAATACCGCATCACCGACCGTGATGTGATCGCCGACCGCGTTTCCGACCAGGCGGTTGGTGCGGCCGACGAAAGAGGCGACGAATGCCGTCGCCGGGCGCTCGTAGAGGTCGTGCGGCGTGCCGAGCTGTTCCAGACGCCCGCCATTGAGGACGGCGACCTTGTCGCACATGCTGAGCGCCTCCACCTGATCATGGGTGACGAAGATTGAAGTGATGCCGAGCTGTTTCTGGATACGGCGGATTTCAGAGCGGATTCATCTCGTCGCGCAGCTTGGCGTCGAGATTGGAAAGAGGCTCGTCGAACAGGAGAATGGAGGGCTGGATGACGAGAGCACGTGCCAGTGCGACACGCTGCTGCTGGCCGCCGGAAAGCTGGGCCGGTCGGCGGTCCTCGCGCCCTTCCAGACGCACCATGGCGATTGCCTCACGGGCACGCCGTTCCGCTTCCGCAGCCGGCACCTTGCGCATTTCAAGACCGAACATGACGTTCTTGAGAACCGTCATATGCGGGAACAGCGCATAGCTCTGAAAGACAAGGCCAATATCGCGCTTGTAGGGCGCAAGCCGGGTTACGTCCTTGCCATCGATCAGGATCGAGCCCGACGTCACCGGGGCAAGCCCGGCAATCATGCGCAGCGACGTCGACTTGCCGCAGCCGGACGGACCGAGAAAGGCGACCAGTTCGCCCTTGGGTATCTCGAGATTGAGATTATCCACGGCTACCATGGTTTCATAGCGCTTGGTCAGTGAACGAATTGAGAGAAATCCTGGCTGCATGATGTCTGAAGTTCCCATTCTGGCTTTTTGCCTTTCTCCAGAGCATGTCAGACACTTGGCGTCTTGAACATGTCCTGTCCCTTGCGCGCCGACCCACCTCGCCACCGATCCGAGCGTCGGTGGGGAAGATGAACCGAGGGGTTTGGTATGCTGCTTCCGCAGCCGATAAGGGGTGCGGAAGTCTTGCCATTTCTCACGCCAGGCGCGAAAAGCCTCAGCGGCTGAGCGGAATGACCTTGCGACGCCAGTCCTGCGTGATCTGGTCACGAACCTTCGAGAGGCCGATCCAGTCAACCGGAATGACCTTGTCCATCGCCTTGACGACCGTGCGATCGCTGACATCGGCAGCCACCGTGGCCTTGGCATTGGTCGGCGCATAATACATGGCGGCGGTGAAGGCGGCCTGGGCTTCCGGGCTCAATGCATAATCGACGAACTTGCGGGCCGCCTCGGACGAAGGGCCTCCTTTGACGAGGTTGAGCGTATTGATCTGGAGAATCGTACCTTCCTTCGGAAGAACGACCTTCATCTTGCCCTTGGAACCATCGGCATTCACCTGGCTGCGGGCGTTCCAGCCCACGCCCAGCGATACCTGGCCATTGACGACACTCGGATAGACTTCCGGTTTCGGTTCCCAGGTCTGGACGTTCGGCGCGACTTCCGCCATCGCATTGATGCCGGCGTCGATATTCTTGATGAAGTCTTTGCCGCCATTCATGTGATCCATGATGATCGTCGTGCCGATACCGACGATGTCAGGGGCGCTCAGCATGGCGACCTTGCCCTTGAAGGCGCTGTCTTTCAGGGCATTCCAGCTGTCCGGGGCGGTCTTCACCGCATCGGTATTGTAGATGAGAACCAGGTTGTCGAAAGTCACGCCAACACCGGCCACACCTTCGAAGCGCGCGTTCGGATAAAGGTCGGCGACATTCTTCGTCACGCTTTCATCGATCGTGTCGAACAGGCCTTCATCCGTGCCGGTTTTGGCAACAGAGACATCCATCAGCGCGATATCGGATTGCGGTGCAGCTTTCTGGGCGCGCAGCGAGCCGAGCATGGCGGCAGAACCCTGCTGAGGGAAATATTCGACCTTGATGTCAGGGTTGGCGGCCATGAAAGGCTCGATGACGGCCTTCGTGTAACGCTCCTGGAAAAGGCCGCTATAGCCGAGGAACGTCACGGTCTGCTGAGCCTGCGCCGGCAGGGCAGCCGCACCGAGCATGAGAATCCCACTCAGAAGTATCGTTTTCTTCATTGTCCTGTTCTCCTCTATTGTTATTGGGAGTGGCGAACGGATCCGCCACCCGTAAGCCTGTGTCAGGCGCTGAGCTTGGCCTGGACGAATTTATTGGCGCCCGAAATATCCGGCAGCTTCTCGCCGTTGCGCAGGCGCTCCAGAAGCACGATCTCGGCTTCCTGCATGCCGATGGCGCGCTCCGCCATGGCGCGAGCCTGGCTCGGATGAAGGGCGACCACGCCGCTCTCATCGCACAGGATCGCATCACCCGGATTGATCACCTGGCCGCCAACGCTGATCGGAATATTGACCGCGCCTTCCAGACCGAGGATCTTCGTGGTGATCGGCGACGGGCCGCGGCACCACATGGGCATGTCCACCTTCGTGAACTCCGAAAAATCGGTCGCCGGACCATCGACGACACCGGCTTTGACACCGGCCATCTTCATGGTGTTGGTGATGACGCCGCCCCAGCAGGCGTGGCGGGTATCACCGCAACGGTCGATGAGAACGATATCGCCCGGACGCACGAGTTGCGTCAGGTAGTGCAGCATGGTCGAATCCGCATTCGGGATGCGAAGCGTGACGGCGGTGCCCGCTACGCGCTTGCCCGGAAGGACCGCCCGGATTTCAGGATCGACGAAACCGGAATGGAGCACATGGCCGATCGTCGCGACTTCGACCTTTTCAAGAAGTTCGATGATGTCGGGGCCGATCTGTTCCGGCATGGGGTTAACGATAAACATTGGGTCTTTCTCCGATCAGAGAACGTGGTGGTTCGCCACCGGCACGTTGGCGCGCACCTTGGCCGAATAGTCGAAGTCGAGAGCGGCGCCGGCTGTACCGACAGTGTCGGAGCATTGCGCGACGATGTGACCCCACGGATCGATGACCATGGAATGTCCCCAGCAGGCTTTCTTTCCACCCGCATGGGTGCCGATCTGTCCCACGGCGAGGAAATAGGTCTGCGTCTCGACGGCGCGGGCGCGGGCCAGCACTTCCCAATGGTCCTTCCCCGTCATCAGCGTGAATGCAGCCGGCAGAACGATGACATCCGCGCCCTTGTCCCGCAGCGCACGGAACAGTTCCGGGAAGCGGATATCGTAGCAGATGCCGCAACCGACCGTCTTGTCGCCAACCTTATAGGTTACGACCTCTTCGCCGCGGGCGACGGAATCGGATTCGCGGTAGCTGATGCCGTTCGGCGTATCGACGTCGAACAGGTGAATCTTGCGATAACGGGCGATCTGCTTGCCATCAGGGCCGAAAACGAGGGTCGAATTATAGAAGCGGTTGCCTTCCTTCTCGACGATGGAGCCGGCATGGAGCGTTATGGCATGCTTCTTCGCGAGCCCCGAAAGCAGCGTATAGATTTCACCGCCGGGAAATTCCTCGCCGCTTTCATGCATTTCCTGAGGATTATCTCCAAGAAATGCAAAGTATTCAGGAAGAACAACAAGGTCAGGATTGTCCGCCTTGACTGCCTTCTCAATCAAATCGGCAGCAACCTTCAGGTTCTCTGCCTTGTCATTCTGGGTATTCATTTGAACAAGTGAGACTTTCACGTTGCTCTCCTCTCATGTTGCGAGGAGAATTAAGAACGGGAACTGTTTTCGTGACAAACGGAAAAACTCTATCGAAACCCATAAGATAAGCTTATAGATTAATCATCTTGCAATGCAGCATAAAAATTAAGCTGCGGCGGTCATCCACTGAATCGTGGTTTCACTGACGATTTCCGTCGCCATGTCGGCGATCGCGCGGGCGAGCGCATTGTCGCCTCGCTCCTGGTAAACCGTGTGAAAGGTCAGGGGCGGCACCGATGGCGTGATGTCGAGAATACGCGCTTCGCCAGATTTGATGATGCCGTCCACCAAGACACGCGGCAGCGCACCGACGCCGACGGCCGTGGCCACGAGGCGTGTCATGATCGACAGCGAATTCGAATTATAAATCCGGCTGTCGGACAGGCCGTGCGAATCCAGAAGCGCCCGCAACGCCTGATGCGGCTGCGAGCCGGTGGAGAAGGTAAGCAACGGAAAATGCGCGATATCTTCAAGCGTCACGCCGGTTTCCGGCAGCGGCAGTTCGACCGCGCCCACCCAGCAGGATTCGAAGGTGCAAAGCGGTGAGTTATAGATGTCAGCAGCCATGATCGGCCCCATGATGAAGCCGACATCCACCTCGCCGTTCTGGATACGCTGTGAAAGTTTCAGGCTGGTATCGATTGTCAGATCCAGACTGACGCCGGGATATTGCTCGTTCATGCGGCGGATGAGAAGCGGCAGCCAGGCATACACGATCGTATCGGCAGCACCGATCCGCACAGTCCCCCTCAGCGCTTCCCGATTGCTGACGATTTGCCGGAATTCGCCGGTGAGGTTGACGATCTTTTCGGCATGTTGCAGCGCCAGACGACCGGCGGGCGTCAGGTTGACGCAGCGCACATCACGCGTGAACAGCACGACGCCGAGCTCCCGCTCCAGCGCGGCGATGCGGTTTGAAACAGATGCCTGGGTCGTGTGCAAGCGTTCCGCGGCTGCCGAAAAGCTGCTCAATCGAGCAGCCCAGAGAAAGGTTTCGAGGAATCGGGTATTCATGGCTCAATCTTCTCGGATGGCTGCGCGATCCAGCTTCAAGTCTCTGGCGTCGTCTCGCCCTTGGCATCTGTGGTTCAAGAGGCAGTATGTCCGATGGGCGCGCCCATAAGCAAGTGATCACCGCCGCGTTTGCAGGGGGCGAAAATGAACTTTGAGGTGACGGGATGACGGACAGCCAACAAATCCGCACCATCCGATTCCGGCGCGCTTATCGCGGTCAAGCGGCGCGTTATCGTGTCGTCTATCCGTGCCTTGCAACACTTGGCGGAACTTGGCGTTATAAAGGCATAAAGTTTGTAGATGCCAGGGGCGACATGGACGACAGCGTGACCATTCCCAAGATCAACCGGCTCGTATTGCAAAATCTGGTAACCGGGCTGAGCGACGGGCTGATCCTTCTCGAAAACGACGGAACAATCGCCTGGGCGAACAGGGCGGCGCTTGTGATGCACCGCATAGAATCGGTATCCGAACTCGGCGACGATACCGAAAGCTACCGGCGGAATTTCACGCTTCGGTATCGCAATAATCACCTTCTAGACGCAGGGCAATATCCGCTTGAGCGGCTTCTTGCCGGCGAGACCTTTGAAGACGTCACTGTGGAAATATCTCCGAGTGACGATGAAACCGAATGCTGGGTGCACACCGTGCGTGGCCTCATCCTGGAAGATGCCGGCGCGAAACCGGATGTGCTGGTGCTGATCATTCGTGACGAGACGCCGCGCTACGAAGCGGAGGCACGTTTCGAGAGTGCTTTTAACGCAAATCCCGCACCTGGTCTCATCTGCAGGCTTGAAGACCAGCGCTTCATTCGCGTCAACCAGGGCTTTCTGGAAATGACCGGCTTCAGCCGGGAGGATATTATCGGCATCAGCGTCGAGGAACTCGGCCTGTTTTCCGAATGCGATACCGGCGAGGATGCGCTGAAACGCCTGCATGAAGGACGTGTCATACGCCAGCGTGAGGCGCTCATCCCCATTCCCGGCGGCGACCGGCTGGTGATTGTGGCGGGAGAAACCATCGCCGTTGCCGAAGAGCCGTGCATGCTTTTTACCTTCGCCGATCTCGACGGCCGCCGGAAAGCACAAAATGCCCTTCGCCAGAGCGAGGAGCGCTTTTTCAAATCTTTCCGACTCTCGCCTGCACCGGCTGCGATTTCGAGGCTTGAAGATTTCGTGCTGACAGAAGTCAACGATGCATTTCTGACGCTGTGCGGACGCAAGGAAGCCGAGGTGGTGGGCAAGACGGCGAGCGAACTGAAATTGTGGGACGATGTGGCAGCACGGCGCGATGTCGAAAAGCGGCTGAAGGACAATATCCCGATCCGCAACGAGAACCTGCGCATGAACCTTGCCGATGGCAGCGCGGCCGAATGTATCGTTTCTGCAGAACGCGCCGAGATCAATGACCAGCTCTGTGTCATCTGGGCGATACAGGATGTGACGGAGCGACGCCGCTCCGAGAACGAACTGATCGAGGCGATCGAGAGCGTCATGGCCGATACATCATGGTTCAGTCGCACCGTGGTGGAACGGCTGGCAGGGCTCAGGCAGAATTCCCGCGGGGCGTCATCCTCCGCTTCGCTCAAGGATCTCACCGAGCGTGAAGAGCAGATATTGTCTCTGATCTGCGACGGCTGCAGCGACAAGGAAATGAGCGACCGGTTGAACCTGTCCAGACATACCATCCGCAATCATATCGCGTCGCTATACGGCAAGATCGGCGTCAACCGCCGCACGGCGGCGGTCATCTGGGCTAGGGAGCGCGGTTTTGCCGGCCGCCGGTAAAAACAACATTCGCCACCCGCAAAATAGGTCAATTTGTACCAGTTGAACTAGTAGCTAATGCTCTGCAAGGAGCACTATTCCAGGGCTACCTTTCCATCATGCCGTTACCAACCGCGGCACGCTCAAACGATGGAAGGAGTTCGTCATGGACAATAACCGTATCGAAGGTATCGCCCGTCAGGCAAAGGGCACGATCAAGGAAGCAGCCGGCAAGATCACCGGCAATGACAAGCTTCAGGCTGAAGGCAAGGCCGAAAAACTGGCCGGCCAGGCGCAGGAAAAGCTGGGCCAGACGAAGGATACCGTCAAAAAAGCATTCAAGTGAACCGTCAATGTTCAAGGCAGGAGGTTTCACCATGATGCTTGCATGCGAAGCAAACCCGGCGGCAAGCTGCCTTCCGCAGGAGGTCAGCCTCTGCGCCGCCTTGCAGGCCGTAATCGCCTATGCGGACGGACAGGAGAAAAGCTCAATCTCCGTCACGTCGGTCGAGGGCCGTATTGTGCTCTCGGGCGAGGTTGAAACGCTCTCTGCCTTCGAACGTGCGGTGATCATCGCGGAATGTTTCGCATCGCGGCCGATCATTGCGGATCTGGCGATCCGGCAGCCGCCCTATCCCTATCTGGATGCCTCTTCCCCACGCATCCGCCTCGTGAATGATAACAGGAGTGACAGACAATGAAAAAACTCGTTCTCGCAACTGCAATTGCAACGCTGGCCATTGCCCCACTCGCTTCCGCCGAGACGAAGCACAACGGCAAGCGCGCTACGGAAACCGCGCAGAAGGAGCGTGTCGGCACGCTGTCGTGTGAAATCGCCGGCGGCGTCGGCCTCGTCGTCGGATCCAGCAAGGCGGTGAACTGCGAATTCCGCCAGCGCTCAGGAAAGACTGAGCGCTACACGGGAAAGATCGGCAAGCTCGGTCTCGACATCGGCGTGACCGGCAAGACCTATATGAGCTGGATCGTGCTGAACACGGCGGCAAGCCGTGTGGGTGACGGCGCGCTGAGCGGTGATTATGTCGGCGCTTCCGCAGGAGCGTCGGTCGGGGTCGGTCTCGGTGCCAATGCGCTGATCGGCGGCAATGCCAAAAACTTTGCCCTGCAGCCGATCAGCGCCGAAGTGGGAACCGGCGTGAATGTTGCAGCGGGTGTATCCCACCTTCAACTGAAGCGCGCGGGTTGACCGTTCATCCGGGGCATTCAAGGAGAGGCCGCGCCTGGCTGGCGCGGCCACAAATTGCGGCCGGCTACTGTATCTTGTCCAGCATCTTGTAATATAAACCCACGAGCGGCAGGAACCAGGGCTTGCCGAAATGACCTGGCACCGCCGGCCACTCAAGCCCCTTTAGCGGGTTGTTGTCCGGCCGCCCCAGAATGGCGTCCGCCACCACCATGCCGAGATGTGTGGAAAGCTGCGCCCCGTGACCGGAATAGCCCATGGCATACCAGACGCCATCGTGATAGCCGGCCCGCGGATAGCGGTCCTTGGTCATGTCCACCAGTCCGCCCCAGCAATAGTCTATCCGCACATGCGAAAGCTGGGGAAAAATGCGATGGAGGCTTTCCGTTAGGATCGCTCCGCTCTTGGCGTCAGAACGCTGGTCCGACGTGGCGGAGAAGCGTGCACGGCCGCCAAAGATCAGCCGGTTATCCGGAGCCAGCCGGAAGTAGTTGCCGATGTTCATGGAGTTGACATAGGTGCGGTTGCTCGGAACCGACGCCTTCACTTCTGCATCCGTCAGCGGCCGCGTGGCGATGATGAAACTGCCGACGGCGATGATGCGCCGGCGAAAATAACCGAAACCGGAGGGCGTGTAAGCGCCCGTCGCAACGAGAACATTGTCCGCGGTCACCTTGCCGCGCGCGGTTTCAAGTTCGTGAAGCCCGCCGTTCTGGATGTGTTTCGTCACCGACGCATTTTCGAAGATCACCGCGCCATGACGGCTGGCAGCTTCGGCGAGCCCTGCCACATAACGGCCCATATGCATCATGGCGCTCTTCTTCGAGAGCATGGCGCCATGAAAGGGCGATCCTATTTCCGCCGTAAGATCGGCGGCGGACAGAAGCTCCGTATCGGGATCGACCTCGGCGTGGACAGCGTCGAAATTCCTCGCCAGCCCTTCGAAATGCTGCGGCTTCGAGGCCATCTTCAGTTTGCCCGCCCGGCGGAAATTACAGTCGATACCTTCCTCGGCGATCAGGCTCTCCAGCGTGTCGATTGACGCGTCCAGCGCCTTGTAAAGGGCAACGGCCCGTTCCTTGCCAAGCTCCGCCTTGGCGGAAAGATAGGAATGGGCAAGGCCGTTATTGAGGTGCCCGCCATTGCGGCCGGAAGCACCCCAGCCGACCCGCTGCCCTTCCAGAACAACGACGCGCGCGCCCGCTTTCGCGAGCTGGCGCGCGGCACCAAGACCGGTAAAGCCGCCGCCGATGACGGCCACATCATAGTGACCCTCTACAGGACCTTCCGCCGCCCCCGCGAAAGAGGGGGCAGTATCGTGCCAGTAGGAGACGAGCTTCATGGCCTGGTCCTTTCCTTACAGTCCGACAACACCCGCGAGACCGGAAATATCGGCGATCTCGACATAACCATAATAAGGGTTTGCCGGTTCGTGGCCGCGATTGACCCAGACCTTGTTCTTGATGCCGAGATCATGGGCCGACATCAGGTCGTAACGGAATGAGGACGAGACGTGCAGAATGTCTTCCGGACCACAACCGAGCATGTCGAACAAATATTCGAAAGCCTTGAAATGCGGTTTGTAGGCCTGCGCCTGCTCGGCCGTATAGACGGCGTGGAACGGCGCACCGAGCTTTGCGACATTCGACATGATCTGCGAATCCATGGCGTTGGACAGGATGACGAGCGGAATTTCGTTGGCGACCTTCGCCAGACCAGCGGGGACATCCGCGTGCGGACCCCAGGTCGGAACGCGCTCATAGGTCATGATGGCATCCTCATCCTTGAAGGATACGCCGTTGCGCTTGCATGTCCGTGACAGCGCGTTGTGAACGACTTCAGCGTAAGGCTTCCAGTCATGCATGACCTCGTCCAGACGATAAGCGGAGAAATTCTTGATGAATTCCTGCATCTGCGCTTCATCCAGGCGGTCGCCGTAAAGATCGCGGGCGGCCTCGGCCATCTGAAAGTTAATCAACGTACCGTAGCAATCGAAAGTGATGTATTTCGGGCGGAAGATGGTCATGTCGTCGTCATCCTTGATTGGGGATCGAGTGTGGCCGGAATAATGAGATCATAGAAAGCCTTTGTCCCGTCGGCGCACCGCAATTGCCCGTCGCGAAAGCAGATTGTTGCGTATGTAGCTGCCAGTTTGGCAGAGAGTTGCGCGCGGAGAAACCCGGATGCCCTCGCCTAGCCCGGTTTGCCGCCAGGCGCGCACGACAGGCGGCATAAGATGCGGCAACGGATAAAAGCAACAGCGAAACATATCGAACCTTCCCATTTGTCGGGACAATCTTCTTCAAACCTCAGTCTATCAATGAACCAGCAGAGCAAACGGAGTTTCGGCATGCACGCCAGCCCCATCGACATCCAGTCCTTTCAACCTGACCATCTTGACGCCGCCGTCGAACTCTCGCGCCAGGCCGGTTGGCCGCATCGCAAGGAAGACTGGGCGCTTGTCCTTTCGATCAGCAATGGCTTCGTCGCGCTCGAAAACGGCCGTGTCGTCGGAACCGCAATGGCGACGTTGCTGGGAGATGGCTGCGCCACCGTCAATATGGTGATCGTGGATGAGGCAATGCGCGGGCGCGGTCTTGGCCGCCGTCTGATGGATGCGGCGATCGGCGCCACCGAAAAGCGCGAATGCCGCCTGGTCGCCACGGCCGATGGCCTTCCCCTCTATGAAAAAATGGGCTTTGTCGCCTCGGGGGAAGTGCTCCAGCATCAGGGTGTTCCTGTTCCTGGCGAAAAGCCGGCGGGTGTCGCCTGGCTCGAGACCGTCGTTCCAGGGGAGCTTGCGGTGCTTGATGCGCAGGCGTTCGGTGCGGACCGCACCCCGCTCTTTGCAGCGCTTGTCGCGAGAGCGCGTTTTGCCGAAGTCCGGCAGGAGGGCGTCCTCAAGGGCTTTGCAGCCCTGCGCGCCTTCGGGCGCGGTGAGGTCATAGGCCCGGTCGTGGCAGAAAATGCTGAAACTGCAAAGGCCCTCATCGCTTTCGTCATTGCCGAGCGCCCCGGCATGTTCCTGCGGGTGGACACCACCGCCGATACGGGTCTCGCCCCATGGCTCGTCGAAAATGGTCTTGCCCATGTCGGCGGCGGCATCGCCATGCGCCGACCGAAGACCGATATCGCCCCCGGCAGAAAATTCAAAACATTTGCATTGACCAGCCAGGCACTCGGCTGAATCCGGAGAGAGACCCATGTTAAGCAATTCCCTGATCGAACTGGACCGCGCCCATCTGGTGCACCCCGTCTCCTCCTTCCGCGGCCATGAGAAGCTGGGCGTGCGGGTGCTGAAATCGGCAAGCGGCGCCACCGTCACCGACATCACCGGCCACCAGCTCATCGATGGCTTTGCCGGTCTGTGGTGCGTGAATGCCGGTTATGGTCATGACAGCATCGTTGAGGCCGCGGCCAGACAGATGCGGGAATTGCCCTATGCCACAGCCTATTTCGACATTGGCAGCGAGCCGGCCATCCGGCTTGCTTCGGAACTCGCCGACCGAGCGCCCGGCGACCTGAACCATGTCTATTTCACGCTTGGCGGCTCCGATGCCGTGGACAGCACCATCCGTTTCATCCGCTATTACTGGCACGCCAGGGGTGAGCCGCAGCGTGACCAGTTCATCTCCATCGAACAGGGTTATCACGGCTCCACCACCGCCGGTTCGGGCCTCACCGCCCTGCCCGCGTTCCATGCTGGTTTCGGCGTGCCTTACGACTGGCAGCACAAAATCCCGTCGCATTACGCCTATCGCAACCCGGCCGGAAGCGATCCCGCCGCCATCATCACCTCTTCCCTGCAAATTCTGAAGGACAAGATCGAGACGATCGGTCCGGAGCGCGTCGCCGCCTTTTATGCGGAGCCCATTCAGGGTTCCGGCGGGGTGCTCGTGCCGCCGCCCGGCTGGATCAAGGCCATGCGGGACCTCTGTAAGTCATACGGCATCCTTTTCGTCGCCGACGAAGTCATCACCGGCTTCGGGCGTACCGGCCCGCTTTTTGCCTGCGCCGACGAAGATATCGTGCCCGACTTCATCACCGCGGCGAAGGGCCTCACGTCCGGCTACGTGCCGATGGGCGCAGTATTCATGGCTGATCATGTCTACGACACGATTGCCGATTTCGCAGGCGAAGCGGCGGTCGGCCATGGCTATACCTATTCCGCTCATCCGGTCAGCGCAGCCGTGGGCCTGGAAGTGCTGAAGCTTTACGAAGGCGGCCTTCTGGAGAATGGCCGCCGCGCCGGCGCGCGCCTCATGGCGGGGCTGGAAGGGCTGAGAAGCCATCCGCTGGTCGGCGATGTGCGCGGCCGCGGCATGCTTGCCGCCGTCGAGCTTGTGACCGACAAGGAGAAGAAAATCCCGCTTCCGGCAGCGGCTGCACCAGCCCGCAGGGTTTTTGATCGCGCCTGGGAGAACGGCCTCATCGTACGCGCCTTCGCGAACGGCATCCTCGGCTACGCGCCGCCGCTCTGCTGTACGGATGGCGAGATCGATGCGATAATCGAACGGACGCTTAAAACCCTCGATCAGACGTTAGAGGACCCGGCCGTGCGGGCGGCCATGGCCTGAAGCGGCGACCGGCTCTTTCCGGCACCTTCGCGAAATGTCGCCACACAGCGCATATTCGCAATATTCTGCCGAAGAGCCGATCCATTTCGGAGAATCCGGCGCGCCGGAACTGCCAAACTATCCCTAAGAAAAAGCACAAAACGCCACTAAAACAGGCGTTTTCAAAAATGGGAACGGGACAAAGATTCCGTCCGGGAACGAAATAAAATGCCGCAACCCTCCCCTAAAAAGGACGTGGCGGCAGAGCGGAGACCGACATTGCCCAAAAAACTGAGCGACTTCAAATATATGAGCTTCGACGTGGTGGGAACCCTCATCGATTTCGAACGGGGTCTGACATCGACGCTGGCCGCAATCGGTGCGGAAAACGGTGTTGAGGTCGATGGTGAAAAGGCGCTCGCGCTCTACCGTGCGGCCCGCTACTCCGACGCGACCGACCTTTTTCCCGATGATCTCGTGCGCGTCTACCTCATCATTGCCCCTGAGCTCGGCCTGCCGGTGGAGCGCGCCTATGGTGAGCGTCTGCGCGACGCGGCGAAGGACTGGAAAGGCTTTTCCGACTGCCGCGCCGCCATGGCCGAACTTTCAAAGACCCACCGCCTGATCGCCATGACCAACGCCCGACGCTGGGCCTTCGACTATTTCTCGAAGGAACTCGGCAACCCCTTCCACGCCGCTTTCACCGCGGATGACACCGGCACTGAAAAGCCCGACCCTGCCTTCTTCGAGAAGGTCTTCTCCTTCGTGGAAAGCGAAGGAGCGTCGAAGGACGACATTCTGCACGTGGCGCAGAGCCAGTACCACGATATCGGCATTTCCCGAAAACTCGGCATGACCAATTGCTGGATAGAGCGTCGCCATGCCCAGAAGGGATATGGCGGCACGATCGAGCCGGAAAACTTCACCGAACCGGATTATCACTTCACGTCCATGGCCGGCCTTGCCGAAGCCGCCAGACAAACGGGCGGCTGAGCCGCCCCTGCTGTCGGCGTGGCGCACACCGGTACGCAGCCGCAGGTAATTTCTACAGACGCATTTCAAGAAATCATACAAAAGGGGAAGACCATGAGTGACAGGATTTCAAACTGGACCCGCTCCGACGATGCTGCCGTTGAACAGGCAATCCGCCGCGGCGCCACACGGCGCGAACTGCTTCACATGATGCTGGCGGGCGGCGTGGCCCTTTCCGCCGGTTCGGCGATCCTCGGCCGCGCCTCGCAGGCCGTGGCGGCTACCCCGGTTTCCGGCGGCACGCTGAAGGCGGCGGGCTGGTCGGCCTCCACTGCCGATACGCTGGATCCGGCCAAAGCCTCGCTCTCGACGGATTATGTCCGCTGCTGCGCGCTCTACAACCGCCTGAGCTTTCTCGACATTTCCGGCACGCCGCAGATGGAGCTGGCCGAATCGATCGAATCCAAGGACGCCAAGACCTGGACCGTGAAACTCCGCTCAGGAGTGACCTTCCACGACGGCAAGGCGCTGACCGCCGACGACGTGGTCTATTCGCTGAAGCGCCATCTCGATCCAGCCGTCGGCTCCAAGGTTGCCAAGATCGCGGCACAGATGACCGGCTTCAAGGCCGTCGACAAGAGCACCGTCGAGATTACGCTGGCCAGCGCCAATGCCGACCTGCCGACGATCCTTGCCATGCACCACTTCATGATCGTGGCGGACGGCACCACCGATTTCTCCAAGGGCAATGGCACCGGTGCCTTCAAGCTCGAAAAATTCGAGCCGGGGGTACGCTCGATCATGGCGAAGAATACCAATTACTGGAAATCCGGTGGACCGCACGTCGACAGCTTCGAGTTCTTCGCGATCTCGGACGACAACGCCCGTGTCAACGCGCTTCTCTCCGGTGATATCCAGCTCGCCGCCGCCATCAACCCGCGCGCGCTCCGTCTGCTCGACAAGCAGGAGGGCGTTGTCCTGTCGAAGGGAACGTCCGGCAACTACACCAATCTCAACATCCGTCTTGATCAGGCCCCCGGTAACAAGGCCGATTTCATTGCCGGCATGAAGTCGATCGTCAATCGCGAGCAGATCGTCAAGGCGGCCCTCCGCGGACTTGGGGAAGTGGGGAACGACCAGCCGGTGCCGCCCATGAGCCCCTATCACAATCCGGATCTGAAGCCGAAAGCCTTCGATCCCGAGAAGGCGAAGTTCCACTTCGAAAAAGCCGGCGTGATTGGCCAGTCCATCCCGGTCATTACCTCCGACGCGGCGAACTCGGCCATCGACATGGCGATGATCATCCAGGCTTCGGCTGCGGAAATCGGCGTCAAGCTGGACGTGCAGCGCGTTCCCGCCGACGGCTACTGGAGCAATTACTGGCTGAAGGCCCCGATCCATTTCGGCAACATCAACCCGCGTCCGACGCCCGACATCCTGTTCTCGCTGCTTTATGCATCGGACGCGCCGTGGAACGAAAGCCAGTACAAGTCGGAAAAATTCGACAAGTTGATGCTGGAGGCGCGCGGCCTGCTCGACATGGAGAAGCGCAAGCAGATCTACTTCGAGATGCAGACGATGATCGCCGACGAAGCAGGCACCATCATTCCCGCCTATCTCACCAATGTGGACGCAATCTCCTCCAAGCTGAAGGGGCTGGAAGCCAATCCACTCGGCGGCATGATGGGTTACGCCTTCGCGGAATACGTCTGGCTCGAAGCCTGATAAACCATGGTGCCGGGCGTGAAACAGCGCCCGGCAAGCTTTCCCCAAGATGCGGGAAGCCTCCACCATCAGGCAGGTTGCAGGAGCATGTGAATGAACAGCCGGATATTATCCCTTGTCGCCAGGCGGCTGGTCGTCATGCTGACGACGCTGCTTATCGTCTCATTTATCGTCTTTTCAGCCACCAGCCTGTTACCCGGCGACACCGCGACGATCCTCCTCGGCCAGGCGGCGACGCCTGAAGCCGTTGCCGGCCTGCGTACCGCCATGCATCTCGACGATCCCGCCCTGCTGCGTTTCATCCGTTGGCTTTTCGGCCTGGTGCAGGGTGATCTCGGCACGTCCTATGCCAATAACATGGCGATTGCCGATCTCATCGGCCCGCGTTTCATCAACTCCATGAAGCTGGCCGGCATCACGACCATCATCGCCGTGCCGCTGGCGCTGACGCTCGGCATCAGTTCCGCAATGCTGCGCGGAACGCTTTATGACCGGGCCGTCACCGTGCTGACCATCGGCGTCATTTCGGTGCCGGAATTCATGATCGCGACGCTCGCGGTGCTGCTTTTTGCCGTTTACCTGAAATGGCTGCCGGCGCTATCGCTCGTCAGCGAAGTGCACACGCTTTTCGATGTGCTGCGTGTTTACGCCATGCCCGTCATCACCCTGACCTTCGTTGTCTCCGCTCAAATGATCCGCATGAGCCGCGCCGCCGTTATCGAGACACTCGACACGCCCTATGTCGAAATGGCGCTGCTGAAAGGTGCGCCGCGCATGCGCATCGTGCTGCGCCACGCGCTGCCAAACGCGCTCGGCCCCATTGTCAACGCGGTGGCGCTCTCGCTCTCCTATCTTGTCGGCGGTGTTATCATCGTCGAGACGATCTTCAATTATCCCGGCATCGCCAAGCTGATGGTCGATGGCGTCGCCACCCGCGACCTGCCGCTGATCCAGACCTGCGCAATGATCTTCTGCGTCGGTTATCTCCTCCTCATCACGACGGCAGACATCATCGCCATCATGTCCAATCCGAGGCTGCGCTGATGGCCGATCATGTCAAAACAACTTCGGGGACCTCGCGTTTGGGTTACAAGATCAACGCAGTCGGCGTTTTCGGCTTTCTCGTCATCTTTCTCTGGGCCATGGTTGCGATCTTCGCGCCATATCTCATTCCGCATCCGGTCGGTGAAATCGTCGATTTCGATTATTTCGGGCCGATGACATCGGAGCTCTGGCTCGGTTCGGACTATCTCGGTCGTGACGTGCTTTCCCGTATTCTCATGGGCGCACGTTTTACGGTCGGCATTTCGCTGGCAGCGGTCGCCATCGCCTGCACCTGCGGCGTTGTGCTCGGCATGTGCGCCGCCGTCATCGGCGGCTGGTTCGACGCCGCGCTCAGCCGGTTTCTCGATGCGGTGAATTCCATTCCAAGCAAGCTTTTCGGCCTTGTGGTCGTCGCCGCTGTCGGTTCGTCCATTCCGGTGTTGATCGTCACGCTCTCGGTCATCTACACGCCCGGCGCCTATCGTTTTGCCCGCGCGCTTGCAGTCAATGTCAACACAATGGATTTCGTCACAGTGGCGCGTGTTCGCGGCGAGAGCCTCTTTTATCTCATCGGCTCCGAAATTCTGCCGAACATCATCCGGCCCGTGCTTGCCGATCTCGGCGTGCGGTTCGTGTTTATCGTCCTGCTTCTTTCTGGCCTTTCCTTCCTTGGCCTCGGCCTGCAGCCACCCAATGCCGACTGGGGTGCGCTGGTGCGCGAAAACATCGGCGGCCTGCCTTTCGCGGCTCCCGCGGTCATTTTTCCGTCACTGGCCATTGCAAGCCTGACGATCAGCGTGAACCTGCTGATCGACAATCTGCCGCAGAAAATTCGCGACAGGAGCGAAGCATGAACAATCTCGTTGAAATCCGCGGATTGAAGGTCGAGGCAACCACCGATTCAGGCCGTCGCATCGATATCATCAAGGGCGTCGACATCGATATCGCCGATGGCGAAATCGTCGCACTGATCGGCGAAAGCGGCTCCGGCAAGACCACCATCGCACTGACGCTGATGGGTTATGCCCGCCCCGGTTGCCGCATTTCCGGCGGCAGCGTCAAGGTGGCGGGTCAGGATATGGTGCAGCTTTCCGAAACAGAGCGCGAAAGGGTTCGCGGCACACAAGTCACCTATGTCCCGCAAAGCGCTGCTGCCGCCTTCAACCCGGCACAGAAGATCATCGATCAGGTCATCGAAGTCACCCGCATCCATCACCTGATGCCGCCACAGGAAGCCCGTGCACGTGCGGTTGAGCTCTTCAAGGCGCTCTCATTGCCCAACCCGGAAACCATCGGTGACCGTTATCCGCATCAGGTCTCCGGCGGTCAGCTTCAGCGCCTCTCCGCGGCCATGGCGCTGATCGGCAATCCGAAGCTGGTGATCTTCGACGAACCGACCACCGCACTCGACGTCACGACCCAGATCGAGGTTCTGCGCGCCTTCAAATCGGCAATGCGCAAGGGCGGCATCGGAGGTGTCTATGTGTCACACGATCTCGCCGTCGTTGCCCAGATCGCCGACCGGATCGTTGTACTGAAAGGCGGCGAGGTACAGGAAACCGGCACCACCGGGGATATTCTCGAAAATGCGCAGCATCCTTACACAAAGGAATTGCTGACGGCATTTCATGACAAGGTCCGCGCGGTCGCCCCGCCAACGCAGGAGCGGGCAGCACCGTTGCTGGATATTGAAAATCTGATCGCTGGATATGGCACCAAGGGCGACGACAGGATGCCGCTCGTGCGCGCCGTGGATTCCGTCAGCCTTTCGGTCTATCCCGGTCGCAATCTCGGTATCATCGGCGAATCCGGCTGCGGAAAATCGACACTGGCACGCGCCATTGCCGGCATTCTTCCGGCGGCAGGCGGCCATGTCATTTTCGAAGGCAAGGAGCTGGATGCCGATGCCCGCCATCGGACAAGCGACCAGCTGCGCCGCATGCAGATCGTTTTCCAATATGCCGATACCGCGCTCAACCCTTCGAAACCGATCGAGGATATTCTCGGCCGGCCGTTGACCTTTTATCACGGCATGAAGGGCAAGGCCCGGGATGCGCGGGTCGATCAGCTTCTCGACATGGTGAAGCTGCCGCGCTCGGTGCGCCACCGTCATCCCTCAGGCCTGTCAGGCGGGCAGAAGCAGCGCGTCAATTTCGCCCGGGCGCTGGCCGCCGAACCATCACTCATCATCTGCGACGAAATCACCTCGGCGCTGGACACCGTGGTTGCCGCCGCCATCATCGATCTTCTCGGCGAATTGCAGCGGGAGCTGAACCTCTCTTACATCTTCATCAGCCACGATCTCTCGGTGGTGGAGACCATCTGCGACGAAATCGTGGTGATGTACGCCGGCAAGAAGGTGGAGCATCTGGAGACGGAAGCCATCAAATCGCCGACGCATCCATATTCAAAGCTGCTCTTCTCTTCGGTACCCAAACTCGACCCGACATGGCTCGACAATCTTCAGCAGGATGCGGAGCTGGTGCGGGCGTTTTCCAAGCGGTGAGCCGCTGAAAAACAGTAAGGCGTTGCAAAAACCTGGGTGATTACCAAAGAGGATTGAGACGCTGTCCTCCGTCATGCCGAACTTGATCCGGCATTCAGCCACGGCGCGTCTACGCCGTGAGAAGAGTCTTTTGCGATCAAGGACTTGATCGCGCTGGACCCCGGATCAAGTCCGGGGTGACGGAGTGTAAGTGCAACCCCCTGTCAAACCCATCGGTTCTGCGGACGTCAGATGCACTCCCTCTCACTTCAAAGCGGAAACAGACTGGTCAGCGGCATATGCGATTTGATAATCGGCGATTTCAGCACCACGAAGCTGAAATATTTGTCGATGCCCACGTCCATATCGGTCAGCCTTTCCATGATCGACTGATATTCGACAATGCCCGACGTGACGAATTTCAGGAGGTAGTCGTAACCGCCGGAAACGAGATGGCATTCCACCACCTGGTCGATTTTTTCAACGACCCCGAGGAAGCGGGCGAAATCGATCTGGCGATGATTCTTGAGTGTGATCTCGGTGAAGACCGTCAGCGTCTGGCCGAGTTTGTTGATGTTGATCTGCGCCGAATACCCCTCGATATAACCTTCCGACTGGAGCTTCTTCACCCGCATCAGGCAGGGGCTTGGCGAAAGATTGACAAGTTCCGCCAGCTCGACATTGGTGATGCGACCGTTTTTCTGAAGTTCATAGAGAATCTTGATATCGATCCGGTCAAGTTTCATCACGTGCGGAACCCCTTTTGTTTTTTCAGACACGCGGCATAAAATTCTGGCGCGGCAACTGAAATCTTACCACATGAACGCGCGCTGTCGACGCAACGATGTTTTTTTCATTCAGCAGAAAGAGTTGCAGAGAGGTCTGCGAACAGCAGGAAATTCCGGCAGAGAGCCCAGTCTGGCAACGTTTGCGCGTCGGCCAAGGTAAATTAGGACGACTATAAGGAGCCAGACCATGCCCGCCCCGCTGCAACAGATAACGACATCGCCGGACCTGCCGAAAGCGGCTGACGCCGTCATCATCGGCGGCGGCATCGTCGGCGTATTCGCTGCTTATTACCTCGCGCAGCGCGGCCTGAAAGTCGCCCTTGTCGAAAAAGGTCTTATCGGCGCGGAGCAATCCAGCCGGAACTGGGGCTGGTGCCGGCAGCAGAACCGCGACGCAAGGGAATTGCCGATTTCGACGCAGAGCCTTACGCTCTGGGAACGATTTGCGGCCGAAAGCGGCGAGAACACCGGCTTTCGCCGCTGCGGGCTGCTTTACCTGAGCGACAACGAGGCCGAGCTTGCTGGATGGGCGCGCTGGCGCGACTTTGCCCTTACTGCCGGCGTGACGACCCATATGTTGAGCGCAGATGAGGCGAGCGAGCGTGGGCATGCGACCGGAAAACGCTGGAGGGGGGGCGTTTTTTCACCGACCGACGGAACAGCCGATCCTTCCATGGCGGCCCCCGCCGTAGCGCGTGCCATCATGAAGCTGGGCGGCACGGTGCATCAGAACTGCGCCGCGCGGGGCCTCGAGACGGAAAATGGTCACGTCAGCGCCGTCGTTACCGAAAAAGGAACCATCCGCACGAAAACGGCGATCATGTCCGGCGGCGCCTGGGCCTCTTCATTCTGCCGCCAGCTGGGCATCCGTTTTCCGCAGGCTTCGGTTCGGTCCTCTATTCTCGCCGTTACGCCCGGCGCGGAAGGTCTGCCGGATGCGCTGCACACTGCCGCCGTCTCGGTAACGAAGCGGAATAATGGGAGCTATACGCTCGCCATCAGCGGGCTTGGACGCATTGACCCGACGGCGCAGCAGGCGCGGTTTGCGCGTGAGTTCGTGCCGATGTTCCTCAAGCGCTGGCGCAGTCTCAGGCCGGGCGGCCTGGAAGGCGTTCGCGGCGGCCATGAGTCACTGAAAAACTGGCGGCTCGATGCGCCGACCCCCATGGAACGGGTTCGCATTCTGGATCCGAAACCGAATGTGGCAGCGATCCGCGAAACCCATGAAAGAGCTTTGCAGCTCCTGCCTGCTCTGCGCAAAACGCAGGTTTCGGCCACATGGGCAGGCTTTATCGACAGCACGCCGGATGGCGTACCTGCCATTGGTGAAACCAGCGAATTGCCCGGCTTCATCCTCGCCGCGGGCTTCAGCGGCCATGGTTTCGGCATAGGTCCGGGAGCGGGCCACCTCATTGCCGATATCGTCACTGGCGCCGGCCCGATCGTCGATCCCGCGCCTTATCATCCCAGCCGTTTTAACAGCTCGGCCTGGGGCAAGGTCGCGGATTTCTGACGGACAAATACCCGCGGGGCTGACCCAGCGGGTATTGCAGTCCGCCGCATCTCATCTGCAGATCAGCTTTTCGGTAGTCCGGGAGGATTGGTCCGCGATTCCGGCAGCGCCTCTTCGGAAAGTTGCCAGCGGTCGAGAATTTTTGCATAGGCACCACTCTTGATCAGATCATTGGTGGCGAGTGTCAATGCATCGGCCAGTCCCGAACCCTTGCGGGTGGTGATTGCAACGTCGGAACGTTCCGGCCATCCGGCGGAAAGGGTCCCGACACGCTTGATTGTCTTGTCTCGCGCTGCGATGAAAACCAGCTGGGCATGCGGCTGAACGATTACATCCGCCCGCCCTGCCGAAAGGGCTACAAGCCGCGTTGCTTCATCGTCGTAATATTGCAGCTCGATCGGCTTCAAACCGGCGGCAACGTTCTCGTCGCTCCATTTCAGCAGGATACGCTCCTGATTGGTGCCGGCGCCGACGATGATACGCAGCCCCGCCGCATTCTTCGGCTCCCTGATAGCCCTTATGCCACTGTCGGACTTGACGAAGAAGCCGTGGAGACCCTGCCGGTAGGTGGAGAAGTCGAACTTTTCCTTGCGCTGCTCCGTGACACCTACATTCGAGATCACCGCATCGTATTTGCCCGACGCGAGCCCCAGCGGCCAGTCCGCCCAGGCGACCGCCACCAGTTCCAGCTCAAGCCCGAGACTGTCGGCAACGGCGAGCGCATAATCGGGATCGGCCCCTACGACAGTCTTCGCGTCGGTTGCGTAAGTGGCCAGCGGCGGGCCGCCCGGTGAAACGGCCACGGTGAATTTGCCTGGTGAGACGAACCGGAAATCCTTCGGGATGGCGGCAATGGCGCCGGCATCCTTCTCGACCCTGACACGCCCAGGCTGATCCGGCGACAGATCGAAGACATCATCTGCGAAAGCAGACGCGAAGCCGGCAAAGGAAAGAAAGGCGCCGAGCGTGACAGATGTCAGGCGAAAGGTGAAAGTCATTGGTGTTTCCCGATATTGATCGCGGGACGGGGGTAGCGCGGGCGGGAGGAGGCCCGCGCTACCGGCTGAGTGATGTCCCACCTTCAACTCAGCTTTTTCGGCAACTTGGCTGTCAGCGATATGCCTTCTCAACTCTTGGGCAGACCGGGCGGGTTTGTGCGGGATTCGGTGATGGCCTCCGAGCCCAGATTCCAGCGGGCGAGCACCTTGCCGTAGTTGCCGTTCTTGATCTGGGCATTCAGTGCGGCAGTGATGGCTTTGGCAGTACCGGCGTCCTTTTTCGAAGCGACGGCGATTTCCGCCGCTTCGGGCCAGCCGCCGGAGAAGGTGCCGACGAGCTTCGTCTTCTTCTGGCTTGCCGCCTGGAAGGCAGAGGTGGCATTGGGGCCAAGATAGGCATCCGCGCGGCCGGATTGCAGGGCGACATCAAGCACCGCCTGGTCGTCGTAATATTGTACCTCGGTGTCGGCCAGGCCCTTGGCTTTGTTGTCCTTGATCCACTTCAAGAGTATCTGCTCCTGATTGGTGGCCGCGCCGACGATCACCTTCAGCCCGGCGACATCCTCGGGCTTGCCGATTGACGTGACCTTGCTGTTGTTGCCCACGTAAAAGCCCAGCAGGTCATTGCGATAGCTGGAGAAATCGAACTTTTCCTTGCGGGCCTCCGTCACCGTTATATTAGACGTCACGGCGTCATATTTGCCTGATGTGAGACCGAGCGGCCAGTCGGCCCAGGCGATGGGGACAAGCTGAAGTTCAAGTCCAAGGCTGTCGGCGACGAGCTGGGCAATATCCGGCTCCACGCCGATCGGCGTCTTCGTGTCGCTCGCGTAATCCACCAGCGGCAACCGGAAAGGTACGGTCGCAACCGTCAGCTTTCCATCGGCGACGAACTTGTGGCCGGCAGGCAGGAGCTTGATCGCCTCCTCCACCTTTTCTGCGCGAACGCGACCCTTCTGCTCCGGCGACAGGTCAACCTCCTGCGCATGCGCTGCCGGGATGAGCGCGGCAGTGGCCGTGAAAAGACCACCAGCGAGCAGGGATAATAATTTCGATGAAAAAGCCATGTGAGTGTTTCCTTGTTGTTGATTAGAGAACTTTGGCGAGGAATTCGGCTGTGCGCGGATGCTCGGGATTATTGAACACCTTGTCAGGCGTGCCCGTTTCGAGAATTCGCCCCTGCTCCATGAAGATGACCCTGTCGGAAACTTCACGGGCAAAACCGATCTCGTGCGTGACGATGATGAGGGTGACGCCCGACCGGGACAGTTCCTTGATGACGTCAAGCACCTCGTTGACGAGTTCGGGATCAAGCGCCGAGGTCGGCTCATCGAACAACAGCACCTTTGGCCGCAGGGCAAGCGCCCGCGCAATCGCCACGCGCTGCTGCTGGCCGCCCGAAAGCTGACGCGGATAGGCGCCGGACTTTTCGGCAAGACCGACGCGTGCCAGAAGATCCCTCGCCTCCGCCTCGGCCTGCTCCTTCTTGATGCCGCGAACCACGACCGGCGCTTCGGCTATATTTTCCAGTGCGGTAAGATGGGGGAAGAGGTTGAAGCTCTGAAAAACCATACCCACTTCAACGCGTCGCTTGAGGATCTCCCGCTCCTTCAGCTCGTAGAGCGTGTCGCCTTGCTGGCGATATCCGACCAGTTCGCCGTCGATGGCAATGAAGCCATCATCCACGCGTTCCAGGTGATTGATGGAGCGCAGCAGGGTGGACTTGCCGGACCCGGACTGGCCGAGAATGGTGGTGACACTGCCCGCCGGAATGGAAACGGTGACATCATCAAGGACTTTCAGCGAGCCGAAGGACTTCGAAACACCGTGAATATTGACCGACCCACCGCGATTTCCGAGCTGGAAACTACCGGTCCTGACGGCGGCCGGCCGTTCGGCTCTAGCGTCCGCAGGCGCTGGTGCCTCCACCGCTTCAGGCAAGGGCCGGCGCGGCCGGATTGTGCGGTAGAGCGTTGCAAATAGTGAGGGCGGAGGGTTGCGCAGCGCGCCACGCGAAAAGTGCCGCTCGATGTGATGCTGGACGATGGAAAGCGCGGTCAGGATCACCAGATACCAGACGGTGGCAACCATCAGCAGCGGGATCACTTCCAGATTGCGGCGATAGATGATCTGGATCGTATAGAATAGCTCGGGCAGCGCGAGGATATAGACCTGCGACGTTCCCTTTGCGAGGAGAATGATCTCGTTGAAACCATTGGGCAGAATGGTTCTCATCGCCTGCGGTAGCACGATGCGCGAAAACTGCCGGCGGCGCGGCAGGCCAAGCGAGGCCGCCGCCTCGAGCTGACCTTGTTCGACTGATAGGATGCCGCCGCGCACGATCTCCGATGAGAAAGCCGCAGCATGTAGCGTCAGTCCGAGCACCGCAGCCGCAAAGGGCGTCATGAGCTGCGTCGTGTTCCAGCTGAAGAAGTTGATACCGGTATAGGGAACGCCGATCGTAACGGTCTCGTACAGATAACCGAGATTATTGAGGATCAGCAGCAGCACAATCAGCGGAATGGAACGGAATATCCAGATATAGGTCCAGGAGATCGCGACAAGCAGGGGAGACCCCGAAACGCGGGCAAGGGCGAGAACGGTGCCGAGCACGAAACCCAGAAAAGCCCCAAGCGCCGTCAGCAGCAGCGTCCGGCCTAGCCCCACAAGCACCGGTTCGGCGAAAAACCATTCCGCAAATACATTCCAGCCCCAGCGTGGGTTACCGAAGACGGAATGCAGGACGGCCGCGATGATGAGAACCGCAAGAACGGTGCCCGCCGTACGCAGTGGATAGCGGGCAGGAACGACGCGGAAATGCGCGTAACCGTCCCTGACCGGCTCGCCCTTGTGTTCACTCACCGAGACATTCGGAAAATCGGAAGCTATCGTCATCGGAAAAGGCCTTTCACGGATGAACTGGAGAGAGTTGCGGCCGCGCGGCCGAAAGCGATGCGCCATCCCTGATGGGCGCAGAAGCTTCAGACAGCCATTTTTCAAAAGGCAGGGACTTGATCGTCTCGGGATCGGCCGCGGTGTCGAACAGGGCGCGGTAGCCGTTGGTCAGATAAAGACCGACCGCTTCTGGCTGACGGAAGCCGGTGGTCAGATAAACGCGGGCGTAGCCCTGACGGATCGCCTGCAGCTCCAGTTCCCGCAGCACAAGTTTCGCGAGCCCCTGCCTGCGATGGGCGGAGTGTGTCCAGACGCGCTTGAATTCTGCCGTCTCGTCGTCGTAGCGCATGAAAGCCCCACCGGCGATCGCCTTGCCGTCACGCAGGAGCAGCAGGAAGTTGCCAGATGGCGGGCTGAAGGCCTCAGGCGGATATTTGTTGAGCTCCGCCTTGGCCCCTTCCGCATTGAAAAATGTGCCGTACCGGCTGTCATACTCGAACAGCAACTCCTCAAGAAGCGGCGTCGCGAGCGGATCCTTGACCGATGTGTAGAAAAAACTGTCGCTCATGTCCTTGTCCCAAATTTTGCGTCAGGAGAGGTAGTCTTCCGCCAGACGCACCCAGAAGCGCGCCGCAGGCGCGATGATCGTATCGTTGAAATCGTAGTGAGGGCTGTGCAGCGGCGCGCTGTCGCCATTGCCGACGAAGAGATAGGAACCAGGCCGCTCCTGCAGCATGAAGGCGAAATCCTCGCTCGCCGTTCTCGGCTGAAAGCTCTCGGCGATCTGTCCTGGCGGGAAGTTCCGTCTGGCGACATCTTGGGCGAAAGCCGTCTGCACGGCATGATTGATGACGGGCGGAAAACCCCGTGCATAAGCAACCTCGGCCTTTGCGCCAAAGCTTTCCGCCTGCGCCTTTGCCAGCGCCGGAAGCCGCTCCTCCAGCCTGTCGCGCACGACGGGCGAGAAGGCGCGTGCAGTTATCTGCAGTTCGACGCTCTCGGGAATGACATTCGAAGCCGTCCCGCCATGAATGGAGCCAACCGTCAGCACCGCCATCTCGCGCGGATCGACATTGCGTGAAACGATGCTTTGCAGCGCGGTGACGAAGCTTGCCGAAGCGAGAACCGGGTCGACCGTTTCGTGCGGCGCTGCCCCGTGTCCGCCCCTGCCGACAATCCGCACCTTCGCCTTGTCGACGGAGGCCATGGCAGGGCCTTCGACGAAACCGAACTGACCCGCCTCGACACCCGGCCAGTTATGCAGGCCAAAGACGGCGTCGACCGGAAAGCGTTCGAACAGCCGGTCCTTTATCATCGCCCTCGCGCCGGCGCCGATTTCCTCGGCGGGCTGGAAGATCAGTGTCAACGTGCCGGAAAACCTCGAGGTCTCGGCAAGATAACGGGCTGCTGCGAGCAGGATGGTCGTATGGCCGTCGTGACCGCAGGCATGCATGACACCCGGCGTGTCGCTGGCATAGGCAAGGCCGGTTTCCTCGGCAATGGGTAGCGCGTCGATATCGGCGCGAATACCGAGGCGTTTTTCGCCATGGCCGCGCTTGAGGGTCGCCACGACGCCATGGCCGCCGAGGCCCTCCGTCACCTCATATCCGAAGGACAGAAGATAACGGGCGATGAGAGCGGCCGTGCGTTTCTCCTTCAGCGAGAGCTCCGGATGCCGGTGGAGATCGCGCCGGATGGCGATGCTCTCCTCGATGAAGGCAAGGATTCCCCGTTCGGCGTCGTCCTGCGGACGCGCGCCGTCAATGTGGATGTTCATGGTTCTATCTCCTGCACGACCCTTTACGCGCCGCGTCCTGAAAGTCTGCGCCGGCCGGATCGCCCTCCGGCCGCGATCTTATGCGATGGCCTTGTCCGAACCGCTTTCGCCGCGGGCGTAGACACTTTCCCGGAAAGGCAGGCCGAGATGGTCGCGCAGCGTCGCCCCGTCCAGATGCGGATCGAAATAACCCCGCCGCTGCAGCACAGGAATGACAAGGCGGATGAAATCATCCAGCCCTTCGGCGATCACGGGAAAACCGAGAATGAAGCCATCCGCAGCGTCGTGCTCCACCCAGCGGATGATTTCGTCAGCCACCTTGTCCGGTGTGCCGATGAAGCCCTCACGCGGGGTCGCCGCCTCCAGTGCCGCCTCGCGCAGCGTCTGGTTCTTTTCCTTGGCGCGACGCTTGATGCGGTCGGTCGTTGAACGGAAACTGTTCTTGCCGATATCGCCCAGGTCAGGGAACGGCTCATCCAGCGGATAGACGCTGAAATCATGATGATCGAAGAAGCGGCCGAGATAGGCGAGCGCCTCCTCGATTGTGATGAGGTTGCGGATAACGTCGTATTTCGCCTCCGCTTCTTCCTGGGTCTCGCCGACAATCGGACCGATGCCTGGGAAGATCTTCACATCGGCAGCGGACCTGCCCTGCGCGACGGCACTCTGCTTGACTCGCTTCAGGAAGGTCTGGTTTTCCTCAAGTGAAGCGGAATTGGTGAAGACCGCATCAGCGTGCTTGCCCGCAAGACCGATGCCGGCATCGGATGAGCCGGCCTGAAACACTACCGGCTGCCCCTGCGGCGAACGCTGGATGTTCAAGGGGCCTTCCACCTGGAAAAAGCGGCCCTTATGGCCGAGGGTGTGAAGTTTGGTGCGGTCGAAAAATTGCCCCGTCTCACGGTTGCGCACAAAGGCATCATCGTCCCAGCTGTCCCACAGACCCTTGATGACTTCGAGATATTCGTCGGCAATCTCATAACGCAGCGCATGTTCAGGATGATTGCGGCTGTAGTTCTTCGCCGTGCCTTCGAGAGGTGTCGTCACCGCATTCCATCCGGCGCGGCCACCGCTCAGGAGATCGAGCGAAGCAAACTGGCGGGCGATGGTGAAGGGGTCGCTATAGGAGGTCGAAACGGTTCCGGCGAGACCGATCTTCGAGGTCACCGCGGCCAGCGCTGAAAGGATCGTCAGCGGCTCGAACCGGTTGAGGAAATGAGGGATCGACTTTTCGTTGATGTAAAGCCCGTCCGCCACGAAAGCGAAGGCGATACCGGCCGCCTCCGCCTTCAACGCATTCTTCCTGAAAAACTCGAAATTGACGCTGGCGTCAACTGGGCTTTTGGGATGCCGCCAGGCGTTCATATGCCCGCCGGGACCCTGAAGCATGATGCCGAAACGGATTTTCTTTCTCGTCATGTCATTTCCTCCTGAGGACTAAATCACGCCGCCCGGGAAAGGCGGTGCGTGGCCAAGAGTTCGATCGAGGCAAGCCGCTGATCGGCCCCGACATGCGGCGGCTCGATGATGAATTCCTCGATGCCGTGCTCTTCGGAAAGCGCGCGAAGCGCCTTGTGAATATCCTCCGGCCCGCCATGCAGGACATTGGGCTTGCGCTCCTCGATGCGGTAATCGGCATCGCCGGACTGGCGGGCAAATTCCTCCGCCTGTTCACGCCGGCCCAGATTGAAGGCCCTGCCATCACTGAGGAACACCCGGTAAATGCGCTGACCTTCGACCTGCCGCGCGGCATGAGCGGGGTCGCTGGCAGCAAACGCGGACAGGGCAAGGACCGGGGCAACTCCGCCGCTTTCTTCACGGAAAGCCGAAAGGCTGCGGCGGAGAACCTCCACGTCGCCATTGAGATGGCCGGCAAAAACGAAATTCCATCCGCGTGAAGCGGCAAGCCTCGCGCTTTCCGGGCTGGCGCCGAGCAGGAATCGTTCCGCAGCGACCGGCGGTACGGGAGTTGCCCGCAATCCGGCCTGCGCGTGTTCGTGCGGCGCGGCGCCGGACAGGAATGTGGTAAGCTCGCCGAAGGCCGCTTCAAAATCCGGTTTGCGGGCAGGATCATAGGCCTGCTGCAAGGCTGACGTCGCGAGCGGCAGCCCGCCCGGTGTCTTACCGATGCCGAGATCGACCCGGCCAGGCGCGAGCGACGACAGAACGTTGAAAACCTCGGCAACCTTGTAAGGGCTGTAGTGCTGCAGCATGACGCCGCCTGAGCCGACGCGGATGTGGGAGGTCTTAGCCAATATCCACGCAACCAGCGCTTCCGGCGCGGACCCGGCTAGTTCCGGCGAATTGTGATGCTCGGCCACCCAGAAACGGCGGTAGCCCAGCTCTTCGGCACGTCTGGCGAGATTGATAGTGTCGCGGAATGCACTCGCCGCGTCCTCACCCGTTGGAACAGGGCTCTTGTCCAGCAAACTGAGCGTATACATCATCACCTCGCGTGTCTTCGATGCATACTTTGTCTACGGATTTTATATACTAATAAAGGATGATCGTTCCACGTTGCGGCGCGATGAGAGAAAATATTGTTTTCAGTGGTGTCGAGGAAAGCCGGCGCAGGCGGGAGCCATCCCCAACGCGGAGGGTCACCTTAAAATAACGTTGCAACTGGCCGCTTTCAGCACCAACGAAGGCGAAACGGGCTTGCGCCGAAATTCGGTAAAAACTACTTAGTAACTCAGGAATAATATGGCGAGGCGCTGTAAAACGTGCCGTCTCTCTTTCGGATCATGTGATGTTGACCAAAAAAGGCAAATACGGACTAAAGGCACTTGTCGATCTGGCGCGGTTGCCCCAGGGCGAAACCGCCTTCGTGACAGAGATTGCGAGCCGTAACAACATCCCGAAAAAATTTCTCGACACCATTCTTCTGGAACTGCGCAATAGCGGAATCCTGCGCTCCAAGAAGGGGCCAAATGGCGGTTATTCACTGTCGAAAATGCCGTCGGAAATCATGATCGGCCAGGTTATCCGCACGCTGGACGGTCCTCTGGCGCCCATCCGCTGCGCAAGTCGCACAGCCTTTGAAGCCTGTGACGACTGCGATGATCCGGAGACCTGTCAGGTCAGACTTTCGATGACGGACGTGCGTGACGCCATCGCAACGATTCTGGACAATATGACGCTTGCGCAATTCGTGGAGAAGGACGGGCAGGACGCCCACGCCATTCCGGCCGGTCAATAGATTTCGAACGGTCGGTCATTCGCGATCTACTCATTGCCTGCGCAGATCGTCCTCCAGCGAAGCGATCAATCCGTCTTCGCTGACGCCTTCGACAAGACCGAGGCGCGCCATCAGGATTTCAAGCGTGATGGCATTGTTGCGAACCGAGCGAAAGGTGACGTTTTCTGCACCAACCTGTGCCGCATCGATATTGGCCGCAAGGCTTGCTATCTGCGCCCTCAGGAGTTCGATGGCGAGAAATACTTCCCCTATGACGGGTCGCGCCGCACCCTTATACGCCAGCCTGTCGATCAGCAGGGACGAAAGCTCACCCTGCTTTTGTCCCAACGCCACTGCGGCCCTCAAAAGAGTTGAAACGGAAGTGGCCAGATTTCCGGCGCCCTGAGCCAGGAACACAACCTGATCGGCACGCAACAGACCCTCCCACGACGTATTGGGGCGATTGCGCAAGACGATAAGAAAGGGCTGCCCGGACGTATTGACCGCTGGCACGACGATCCAGTCCGCGTCGCCCCTCACCGACTCAACAACGTCGTCGGGAAGCCGCAGGGCATAGTCGTCTTCCGTCACCGTAACCGCTTGGTCCAGATTCGCGGTAGACGTTGCCAGTCCGAATGTCTCGCCAAGATCGAGACGGGCGAAGAGCGCCCTGCGCTGCTCTTCGCTGCCCGCATTCCTGATGAACTCAAGGGCAGTGAAATGTTCAACGAGGCCCTGCGCCGCGTCGGCATCGGCTGCTGAAATAATGGCAAGCGCCTGTGACAGAATGTCATTGGTGATATCCGCTCCACCGAGCTCCGTTGGAACGGAAAGAGCGAGAAGGCCGGAACGGGCAATCCGAGCGTGGATGTGTCCTGGACTTTCAACGCCGCAGTTCGCGGCGATTGCCCGTGCGACGGTCAGCACATCAATATCCGCGCCAAGGCGTGGAGGAACGAAACGAAGTCTTTCGCCGAGAGGCGTGACGGATCCCATGCTCAACTCCCTCAAACAATGACAAAGTAACGCGCCAGCGGCCGACGCTTAACCCAGCGAATGATAACGCCCGTTCTGATAGACCAGCGAGTAGCCGGAGCCGACGCGGATCGCCTCCACCTTCCCGATCACGATGACATGGCTATGCCGTTCGATCGCTTCCTCAATGGTGCAGTCGATCGCCGCGACAGCATCCTCGAGAATGGGCGCGCCGCTCGCCAGCCGGGTCCATTCAGCGCCGCGATAACGATCTGCACCCTTCAGGCCGCCGATGCCGGCGAACTGGTTGGCGATGAACTGATGGTTGGGGCCGATGATGTTCACGGCGAGATGACCGAAACGCTGCACGACCGGCCATGTGGACGAGGAGCGATTGAGCGCGACAAGAATTCTGGGGGGATCGACCGACAGCGCCGTGGCCGAGGTTACGGTCGCACCCGTTCGGGCCTCCCCTTCCCCCGCCGTGATCACGCTGACGCCGCCGCCCAGTGTTCTCAGCGCCGCCTTGAGGCTGTCGGCATCCGGAGCCTTGCCGGCAACGGGGTCACGGAGATTGATGAATTGTTGATCCTTGGCCGCATATTGCAATGTCATCGGTGGCTCCTGAAAAAGCTGATTTGTTCAATAGCTAACAGCGGCGATGGGGTGGGAAACAGGCACCTTTTTCCATAATGACAAAATTCTATAGAAATAATGTTTTATATGCTTCTGCGCCGTTGCAGCCTGCCGCAGGATACGAGGCGGAGGGAGGATGGCCTGCCTTTCGCAGGCCATTCAGGCCCCGGATACAAGCTTGACGTTGCCGCCATGGCCACCGCCACCAAAGACCTGCTTCGTTCCGAATGACGAGCGGATCTGATCGCGCGGTCCGCCGAGCCCGATTTCCGGGAACAACAGTTCGGAAACGCGATAGGCTTCCTCGAGATGAGGATAGCCGGACGCAATGACGGTATCGATGCCGAGCGCCTGATATTCCCGCAGTCTCGCCGCAACCGTCTTAGGCGAACCGACCAGCGCCGTGCCGGCGCCCGAACGGACGAGCCCGATGCCCGCCCACAGGTTCGGGGAAACCTCGAGCCGGTCGCGTCGGCCGTTGTGCAACGCCTGCATTCGCGCTTGCCCGACGGAATCCGACGCTTTGGAGAATACTTCCTGAGCAGACGCAATGGTCTCGTCGGAGAGCTTCGAAATCAGCCTGTCGGCATCGGCCCAGGCCTCCTCGTCGGTTTCACGCACGATGAAATGCAGGCGAATGCCGAAGGTTACCTCGCGGCCCTTTTTGGCGGCGGCCGCACGTACCTTGGCGATTTTTTCAGCGACCTGTGCCGGCGGCTCGCCCCAGGTGAGATATTTGTCGGTGATACCAGCCGAAAACTCGATGCCGGCATCGGAAGAGCCGCCGAAATAAAGCGGCGGGCGCGGCTCCTGTACCGGCGGCAGGCCGAGCCTTGCGTCCACCGCCTTGATATATTTGCCGTCCAGGCTCCCCTTGCCGGTTTCGATCAGTGAATTGAAAACCTGGAAGAACTCGTCGGCATGGTCGTAACGTTCGTCATGCGGCAGGAAAATGCCGTCGCCGCCCAGTTCCTGCGCGCTGCCGCCAACCACGATGTTGAGAAGCAGCCGTCCATGGGAAACACGATCAAGCGTGGAGGCCAGCCGGGCATAATAGGCGGGTGACGCAACGCCCGGACGGATTGCAACGAGGAATTTCAGCTTCTCGGTATAAGCCGCAAGATTGGCCGCGAGAATGAAGGATTCCTCGCAGGCGACGCCGGTTGGAATGAGCACGCCGGAATAACCCAGCCGATCGGCAGCCTGCGCGATTTCGCGAAAATAGCCGGGATCGGCAGGACGCGCGAGATCGTCGGAGCCCAGATAACTACCGTCGCCCGACGAGGGAATGAACCAAAGAAAATCGAGGGGTTTGTCGGCTGTGCTCATCGGCTGGTCCTTTGCAATCCGCCCTTCGGGCAATGCGTTCTGATGATAAAGGGTAGCCAATTCCCCGGCGCGTTTAAGAAATTTTGTTCCAATTTCCATTCGGCATGGAGAGTTTCTCTCCCGGATAACCCGCCCTGCGAAGCGAAACGAAGCCTTCGCCAATAGCCGTCAGAAGACCGGGTAAAGGCCGAGCATTGCAAAATTCATTTCGCAGATTTCTTCCCGCTCGAGTTCGAGATCGCTTTTTTCTCGCCTGATACGTCCGGAATGGTCCAAGGGATGAGGGCTGACCTGTTCCTCGTCATGCGGCTGACGCCGGGTCAAACCGAACAGATCGAAAGTAAACGCATGAAGTCCCTGTGGCATGTGCGCCTCCTTTGCTCTACTCACTCCATCCTCAGGCGATCATCCAAAATCGTCAATATTTTCGATAAAATTACTATTCTATAATTAGAGGATCATCGGCAAATGTGGACCAAGCTTGCGGCGTGACGGAAAAAATCCGTTTCCGACGGCCAATGGCAGTACATGGACCGCAAACGGCCACTCTTCTCTTCAAAAATACGCATCACTTAGCGCACTCAGTGTGTTGGACCTCGATCGGGTCCCCGCCTTTGCGGGTGCGTTACCCATCTTCAGCCGTTCGAGCAGAGCGTAACCCTCGGGCCATCGTCCGTAGCCGCTGGCAATATTGATATGCCCGACGGCGCCGAGATTGATGAGATCGCTCCCCCACAGGCTGGCACTGCGCGAGAGCTCTTCGGCATCCATGTAGGGATCGTTCATACTGCCCACGACGAGGCTCGGAAAAGCAAGCGGCTGCTGCGGAAATGCGCCGAACCGCACAATACAGGGATGCATCGCCTCCACGCGGTCGAGATGAGCGGGTGCAACCAGAAGCGCGCCCCTGATCTTGGCGGCGGAGGGTCGAGAAGCCATATTCGCCACCAGCAGGCAACCGAGGCTGTGGGCGACGATATAAGCACTTTCGACGGTCGCCAGCGCTGCCTCCAGACGGTCAAGCCAGTCGTCGAGAACCGGGCATTGCCAATTGTCCTGATCAACCAGTTGGGCATCGGGATCATCCAGCAACCAATGTCGCTGCCAATGCCCTTCATCCGAACCATTCAGGCCAGGAACAATCAAGGTGGTACACATGCCTGCTCCGTAGGTTGTGTGCGAGTGCACCAAGCATGGTGAATTTTATGATTCCAGTCGACTATGGCCTTGCTCACCTTTTGGATACACGAGGAAAAACGATCCAGACAAATCCGATAGTTCAGAAAATACGTTCTCGGTCCCCAAGATAATGTCCGTCAGAGGAAATCATTTCCTCAAATTTTTTATATAGAAAATATGTGCAATTTAGGCTTTCCAGACGGAAAGCTTTTCCTCTGCCGGACAACAAAAGAAACGTCGCTGCTTCGCCGGGCCGTCGCCGCTTTGCCATTCTCGCACGTGGGTAGGCTTGCGCTTCCCGTAGCCCAAGTGGCAGAGGCCGGGCTTTGGCAGAGCCGCTCCGCCGCACCACAAACGAAAATTCAGGCGGATAATGTGAGCAGCACGAGCGAATTTCTCTGGTACATCCCCAATGACGTCAAACCCGGTCACCGTGGCGATGCCGTCAGCGATAATCACAACAGTCTCGACACGTTGACGGGCCATGCCAGGGCGCTTGAAACCCATGGCTGGAAAGGCGCGCTGGTCGGCACGGGTTGGGGAAGACCCGACACTTTCACGGTGGCGGCGGCGCTTACTGCGCGCACCACCACATTCGAACCGCTGATCGCCATCCGGCCCGGCTACTGGAAACCGGCCAACCTCGCATCGGCAGCCGCCACCCTCGACCAGCTTTCGGGTGGCAGGGTCAGGATCAACATCGTCTCCGGCAGGGATGAGCTTGCGGCCTATGGCGACGAAGAAGGCGATCAGGCGCAGCGTTATGCCCGCACGAAAGAATTCATGCGGCTGGTGCGGCGGCTCTGGACGGAGGAAAACGTCTCGTTCGAAGGTGAGCATTTCCGGGTGAAGAACTCCACTGTCCTGCCGCGCATCGCGCCGCGCGAAGGCAGGCCGCATCCCAAACTCTATTTCGGCGGCGCTTCCGAAGCAGCCGAGCAGGTTGCCGCAACCGAGGCCGACGTGCAGCTTTTCTGGGGAGAGCCGCTCGCCGGTGTGCGTGAGCGGATAGAACGGCTCAGGTACCTCAGTGAAACGCTCGGCCGCGATCTGCCGCCGCTGCAATTCGGCCTGCGGATCACCACACTGGTGCGCGAAACCACCGCCGAGGCGTGGCGCGATGCGGAAGCAAAGGTTGCCGAGATGGCCGCAAACAATGGCGTGCGCTGGAACGACCATCTTCAGGCAGTCGCAGTCGGCCAGCGCCGCCTTCTGGACTTGCACCGGCAGAGCGACGTGCTGGACGACAATCTTTACACCGCTCCGGGCAAATTCGGTGGCGGCGGCGCCGGGACGACCTGGCTTGTAGGATCAGCGGAAGATGTCGCAACGTCGCTCAAGAAGTATCGTGCGTTGGGGATCACCCATTTCGTGCTGTCCGATACGCCCTATCTGAAAGAAATTGAGCGGCAGGGCGACAGGCTGCTGCCGCTGCTGCGGGATTGATGCGGTGACGCTGCCGGGCGACCCTGCTGGAACAGGGCCGCCCAATGCCTTCTCCGGTCAGCCGCCGGCTGCCTTGATGCTCTGGCGGCCAAGGATCGTGCGGATCATATGGCTCTGCGGCGCATGCGCCCGTGCCGTGATGGCATCGCGGTGATGGCGCTCAAGATTGTAGTCCCGGCGCAGGCCGCGGTTGCCGCCCAGTTCCAGAGCCAGATCCGTCACCGCCACCGCATTGTCAATCACGACATGGCGAACGGCCAGTGCATCGGTTCCCACTCTCTCCCCGACATCGATATCCCGGGCGACGGACGCAAGCAGGCGTCTGTTCGCCGCCAGCAATACTTCGATCTGACCGAGACCTTCCTGAATGCGGGAGATGGAGGACAGCGGTGCCCCGAGACTCGCCGGAACATGGCCATTAAGATGGCGCAGCAGATCGTCCCGCGCCGAGAGCGCGACGCCGTGATAGACGGAAGCCAGCAGCACGAAGAAATTGTAACCGTCCACTTCATCGCGCCGCAGCGGCTCATCCGCCGGTTGCTCGGCCACGATATCGGCAAGTGGCACCCTGACGTCCTCCAACACCAGATCATGACTGGCGGTGGCGTACATGCCGGTCGCTTCCCATGCCTTTTCCTGGGTGATTCCAGTCGCGTCGAGAGGAACCAGGAGCTGGATGAGGCGCGGCGTCTCTTCCGTCGTCACGGCGAGCACGATCGCCCATTTCAGGCCCGGCAGGCCAGTCACAAAGCTCTTGCGGCCGTTGACCACCCAGACATCGCCCTCAATTCGCGCCGTTGTTTCCGGCAGGCCGCCATGGGCCGGCGAACCGACACCCGGCTCTGCCTGCGCGTTGTTGAGGAGTGCCAATTCCCGGCCATTGGCGGCCAGCACCCTTGCGGCCAGTGCCCCCGGCCACTTGCCGCGCCGGATCGCGGCATGGACGCTATAATGCATGGCGAGGATGAGAGCGGTCGATGGATCGCCCTTGGCGATGGCTGTGATGACGGCATGGGTCGTTTCCATGCCCTCGCCCCAGCCGCCATCCTTCTCGGCCGTGACAAGACCGAGCAGGCCTGATTTGAAAAGCGCCTCGAAATTACCCGCAGCGAATTCACCGCTTTTGTCATGGTCCGCAGCCGTCAGGCTGAAATCTTCGGCCAGCGCGGTTGCCACGGCGACCGGATCGGCGGGCTGCGCCGACGCGTTCGGAACGGCGGAAAGTGCGACGCTCATGCCACCGCCCTTTCATTCGCCGTAACGAAACGATCATCGATCCAGTCCTCAAGATTGAAGTCGTTTTCGAGAAAGCCCCACTGGTGCAGGAAGTCCTTGTAATGGCCCACGGCACCGACAAGGTCGGCATCGAGGCCAAGGCCAAGATGGCGGTGAACCTCCGCGCCGTTGGCGGCCAGAACCTGTTCTTCCGTCGCGCCAGCCTCACGCGCGATGAAACGGCGCGTCTCCTCGGGGTGCTGCTCCGCCCAGAGCGAGGCTTTGCCGATGGCGGCAACCAGCCGCTCGACCAGATCGGGACGCTCATCGGCAAGCCGCCCATCCACCGTCAACACCCGGGGTGAACCGGAATTGATGCGTATCTTCGGATCGGGGTAAAAACCGAACTCCGCCACCTGCACGGCGCCGATCAGGTTCGCGGCGGCAATGCCAGCCGTTCCCTTGACAAAAATCGCGTCGACCTCACCGCGCAGGAGCGCGATGATCTCTTCGCCGAAGGATTGCCGCCGCTTCAGGCCGAACAGCGACGGCCCCTCCTGCGAGGCGAGCACCGAATCCTTGATGACAATATCTGTGAGTTCGATATCCCCGACCTTCAGCCCTTCCAGCGAGAGCGCCGAAACGATGCCCTTCAGCGCCGTCGCCCGCATGAAATCGACGATGCCCTCCGGCCGGCGCGGCACGCCGAAACGACGACCGACGAGATCGCCAAGCGAACGAATACCGGTTTCCGGCAGGGTGATGATCGCCTGAAACTCATCCGTCCACGTCACCCCGATGAGACGCGTATTGCGCCCCTCCGAGCGGGCACGGATAGGCGGCACATTGCCGCCATGGCGGAACGACCATTCCAGCGTGTGGTTGAAATGGCTCTGGCGAACGGAACGGTCAGGAGAATCGATGATGGATTTCAGCGCTATGCCGGCCTCTTTGAAGGTTCTGCTCGAGATAACCCAGCTGCGCCGCGAGCCCCACTGGCGTGGGCACCGGGCAGCGTGTGTACCAGATTTCAGAAAGTGTCGTGCTCATGGAATGGCCTCAATGAAACGATGGCACCGGAAAGCGAAGCTGCGGCGCCCGTCGGCTGAAGGGAGACATCCCGGCCCGCCGCAAGGGGGAGCCGGGTCTGGTGAGACGATCAGGATGCGGCGATGTGTGCGAAAGCGAGGCTTCCCGCCACACCTTCGGCACCAATCGTATGATCGGCGATACGCTTGTTGTAGATGGTGATTTCAGGTGCGGCGACGATGTCGATGGCCGGCACGTCCTCGACGAGGATCTGCTGGATTTCCTTCCATTGCGCGACGCGCTTGTCGGGATCGATCTCGATGGCGGCCGCTTCAAGAAGTGCATCCACCTTGGGATTGCTGTAAGCCGCGCCATTGGAGAAAGGCACGCCCTTCTTGAAGTTCTTCGACCAATAAAGCCGCTGCACACCCACGGTCGGATCGAAAAGATTGCTCATGCCCTCATAGGCAAAATCGAAGTCGCGATCCGTATAGATGCGCTTGGTGTAGGTGGCGAAGTCCTGCGTGCGCACCGTCACGTCGACGCCGACTTTCGCCAGCGCCTGGCGAATATAATCTGCGCCGCGCGGATAGGCCTCGGTGCTCGGCACGTAATCCAGATTGAGCTTGAACCGGATGCCATCGGCACCGCGCTTGTATCCGGCCTCATCGAGCAGCGCTTCGGCGGCCTTCAGATCGATCGGATAGGTCTTCAGATCATCCACGAACCATTTCGTGAGCTTCGGATTGATTGGCCCGGTGATCGTCGCGCCGTAACCATAGTTGACGGTGTTGAAGATGACGTTGCGGTCGATGACATGCGCGAAAGCGCGGCGCACGCGAACGTCCTTGAAGACATCCTTTTCAAGGTTGAACTCCACGCGGCTGATCGAGTTGGTATATTGATAGCCATTGGTCTCGAAGCCGAGGCTCGGAAGCTCCTTCAAACGGTCGAGATCGCTATAGGCAACCGGCGTGCTGGGCGCGAGATCGATTTCGCCGGTTTCAATGGCAATCGCGCGGGCGGAAGCATCAGGAATGAAGCGAACGATGAGCTTGTCGAGATAGGGGCGCGGCGCATCCCAATAATCGGCATTGCGCTCGAAAACGATATGGCTGCCGCGTACCCATTCCTTGAACTTGAACGGGCCGGTGCCGACGGGTGCGAGATTGACCGGGTTTTCGGTCACTTTCGTCCCTTCATAGAGGTGTTTCGGCACGATCGGCGTTTCAGCGGCGGCGAGCGCCGTAATGAGGTAGGGCGCGGGCTTGGAAAGCACCAGCACCGCCGTCAGCTCGTCCGGCGTCTCGACGGCAGTCAGATTGAGGAATGTGTTGCGGCCGCGCGGATGCACTTCCTTGATGGTGTTGATGGAGAACGCCACATCGGCGGATGTGAAGGGCTTGCCGTCATGCCATTTAACGCCGGGTCCTCAGCTGGAAGGTGTAACGCAGGCCATCCGCGCTCACATCCCATGATTTTGCCAGCAGCGGCTTGGGATTGAGATCGAAATCATAGGTCAGCAGACCCTCGGTGACCTTCGGTGATATATAGACGGAATTATAGGCCGTGTGCGCAATCGTCGTCAGCACCGGCGGTTCCGACGAGATAAGCAACGTGGCTGTTCCGCCACTGGCAGGCTCTGCCGCGCGAAGCTTCAGCCCAGGCAAAGACACCACGCCAAGGGCGACCGACGCCAGCAGAAATCCCCGCCGCGTCGTCTGGTTGAAAACAGTCATGCGATACCCTCTCCTTGATTGAACCGGCAAAAAACCGGCGAAACTGGACTCTTGCGCTTGGGAAGAAGTTTGTTCCTCGGACGAGAACGAGATTGGTATAGTGAACCAACCATTCTCACAAATAGGAATTATCTTTTTTTTAAGGCGCGATTTTCCGTAAATTTCAGAAAATAATTCTATTACTCTTTGACAAATTCCATAAAATTAGTCAACTAATGTCCGTGCCTTGACCGGCGGATTTGTGTTTTAACGATTGCGGACTGGAGCCGATGTCAAATTCGACAAGGATTTTATCGCAGGCGAAACGGGTGGCCATTCAGGCCGTCCCGACGGTTCTCGGTATTGTCATTCTGAACTTCTTCCTGCTGCAGCTGGCGCCGGGCGATGCCGCCGATGTACTGGCGGCGGAAGCGGGTTCGGCAACGGTCGAAACCATGGCGGAAATCCGCAATCGTTTCGGACTGGACCTTCCGGTCCTGCACCAGCTGATGAATTATCTCGGCAATCTCGCCCAGTTCAGCCTCGGATTTTCGCCGCGCTACGGCATGCCGGTGGCTGATCTCATCGGCCAGCGCCTGCCGGGCACGCTTGCCTTGATGGGCGCGGCGCTTGGCATTGCGATTTTCGTCGGCGTGTTTCTCGGCTCGATCATGGCCCTTTTTTCCGGCAAGCTGCCAGACCGGATCATTTCCATCGGCTCGCTGATCTTTTATTCCGTACCCGGTTTCTGGATCGGGTTGATGCTGATCCTTACCTTTTCGGTGAAGCTCGGCTGGCTTCCCTCGGGCGGCGACAGCACCATAGGCAGCAGCCTCACCGGGTTTTCCGCCCTGCTGGACCGGCTGCGCTATATTGTCCTCCCCGCCCTGTCGCTGGCACTTTATTTTCTGGCGATCTATGCCCGCCTCACCCGCGCGGCGATGCTGGAGGTGAAGTCGCAGGACTATGTGCGCACCGCTCGTGCCAAGGGCGTTTCACCGATCAGGCTGACCACACGCCACATTCTGCGCAATGCGCTGATCCCCATCACAACCATGGCCGGCATGCATATTGGCGGCCTGCTTGGTGGTGCTGTCGTGGTCGAAACCGTATTCAGCTGGCCCGGCCTTGGCCGCCTTGCTTTCGAAGCCGTCATGGCGCGGGATTTCAGCGTTCTGCTCGGCATTCTGCTTCTCTCCTCCCTCGTCGTTATCATCGTCAATGCAGCCGTGGACCTGTTGCAGGCATGGCTTGACCCCCGCATCGGAGAAAGCCGATGAATTCCTCCCATACATCAGCGGTTCTCGACACGGCCGAACTCGGCGCTGAAGAAACCAGCCCCAAACCGAAGAAGCCCGAAGAAAAGACCTGGCCCTATATCCATGCGCCGGATGCGCTCTCGGCCCGCTCCGTTTCCGTGCCCCGCCGCGGCCTTCGGCGGGAACTGAAAATCTTCCTCACCAATCCCAACGCCATCGTAGGCCTGCTGTTTCTCGCGACCGTCATCGTTACCGCGCTGATCGCCCCCTTGATCTATCCCGGCGATCCCCTGGAAATGGTAGCCCGCCCGTTCCTGTGGCCCGGCCAGAACGCGGCCTATCCGCTTGGCACAGATTCCATGGGCCGGGATGTTCTGGCAGGCATCGTGCATGGTGCGCGCATCTCACTCACCGTCGGTGTCGTGGCGACACTGATCGGGCTCACCATCGGCATCGCCGTTGGCGCTTTCGCTGGTTATTTCGGCGGCATCATTGACGATATCCTCGTCAAGCTGATCGAAATCTTCCAGACCTTGCCCAACTTTGTGCTGCTGGTCGTGCTCGTCGCCATCGCCCAGCCTTCAGTCACCACGGTCACCTCGGCGATCGGCATCATCACCTGGCCACTGGTGGCACGCCTCACCCGCGCCGAATTCCGCGCCATCCGCGAGAAGGACTACGTGCTTGCCGCGCGCAGCCTCGGTTACGGCCATGCGCGCATCGTGTTTCAGGAAATCCTGCCCAACGCGCTGCCGCCGATCATCGTCACCTCCTCCGTCATGGTGGCGGGCGCAATCCTCATGGAAGCAGCACTTTCCTTCATGGGCCTTGGTGACCCCAACCGCGTTTCCTGGGGTTCGATGATCGGGTCCGGCCGCGATGTCATCCGCACCGCCTGGTATCTGACCGCCCTTCCCGGCCTCGCCATCGTCTTCACCGTCATTTCGCTGAACCTCATCAGCGACGGCCTCAACGATGCGCTCAACCCCCGTTTTTCGGAGGAACGCCGATGAGCAAACTGATTGAAGTCCATGACCTCTCCGTCAGCTTCGGCTCTGCCCAGCCCGTCAAAGGCGTCAGTTTCGATGTCAGCCCCGGTGAAATGCTCGCGATCGTCGGCGAGAGCGGCTCGGGCAAATCCCTGACGGCGCTCGGCCTGATCGGCCTCCTGCCCTCCCACGCCAAGACGGGCGGGCGGGTTCTGCTCGAAGGGCGCGATCTGCTGCCGCTTTCGGAAAAACAATGGCGCGGCATTCGCGGTCGCGATATCGGCATGATCTTTCAGGAGCCTATGACCTCGCTGAACCCGGTTCTGACCGTTGGCGAACAGATCATCGAGGTGCTGCGCATCCATGAGAAGATCGACCGGCATCAGGCCCGCAAACGGGCCATTGAGCTCCTCGACCTCGTCAATATTCCCGATGCCAGCCGTAGAGTGGATGATTATCCGCACCAGCTGTCCGGCGGTATGCGTCAGCGCGTGATGATCGCCATCGGCGTTGCCTGCAATCCGAAACTGCTGATTGCCGACGAGGCGACAACCGCGCTCGACGTGACGATACAGGCGCAGATACTCCAGCTGCTCGACAATCTGCGCCGTGATCTCAACATGGCCGTCATCCTCATCACCCACGATCTCGGCATCGTGGCGCAATGGGCGGACCGGGTGATGGTGATGTATGCCGGACGCAAGGTGGAGGAAGGGCTGCCGGAACCGGTTTTCTCCAATCCCTACCACCCCTATACGCGTGGCCTGCTTGCCGCCTCGCCGCGCGCCGAAGACGGCCAGCATTATCGCGACGGGCCGCTCATCGAAATTCCCGGCTCCATCGTTTCCGCCACGGGGGAACGCGGCTGCGCCTTCCGGCCGCGCTGTCCGAGCGCCCGCGGCTTCTGCGGGCAGTATGTACCACCGCTGAGGCAGATTTCAGACGGCCGTTACGCCGCCTGCCCCTTCGTTGCTCCAACATCTCAGGAGATACCCAATGGCGCTCTTGTCGGTGCATAGTCTTTCCACCCATTATACGGGCGGACGCGGCACGGTGCGCGCCGTCGATGACGTGTCGCTCGATATCGAGGCGGGTGAAACCGTTGCCCTGGTGGGCGAATCCGGTTGCGGCAAATCTTCGCTCGGCAAGTCCCTGATGCGTCTGGTCGAACCGTCTTCCGGCAGGATCACCTTCAAGGGTGCGGATGTGACCGCAATGACATCGTCCGAACTGCGCGGCATTCGCCGCCGCATCCAGATGATCTTTCAGGATCCTTTTGCCTCGCTCAATCCCCGCCAGACGGTGCGCACCATCCTTACCGGGCCGTTGAAGGTCCACGGCATAGGAGACCGGGCGCGCCAGCGGGAGATCGTTGAAGCCATCGTCGCGCAGGTGGGCCTGCCGGCGGATTCACTCGACCGTTATCCGCATGAATTCTCGGGCGGCCAGCGCCAGCGTATCGGCATTGCCCGCGCACTTGTTCTGGAACCGGAACTGGTCGTCTGTGACGAGCCGGTCTCGGCGCTCGATCTGTCGATACAGGCGCAGATTCTCAATCTTCTGGTGGAGATGAAGAAGCGGCTTTCGCTGTCCTATCTCTTCGTCTCGCACGACCTTTCCGTGGTGCGTTATTTTTCCGATCGCGTGCTGGTCATGTATCTCGGCAAGATCGTCGAAAGCGCGCCCACATCGGAACTCTGGGCATCCCCGAAACACCCCTATACCCGCGCGCTTCTCGCCGCCGTTCCGGATCCCGCCCGCCGCAAGCAGGCGGCCCCCATTTCGGGCGATCTGCCGAGCCCGCACAATCCGCCATCCGGCTGCCGGTTCCATACACGCTGCCCGCTCGCCACCGATCTCTGTCGCGAAAAAGCACCTGACTATACCCTTTTCGGCAAGAACCACGCCGTGGCCTGCCACCATGCCCAATAAACTGAAGGAGCAACCATAATGGTCGACTATCGCTATCTCGGACGCAGCGCGCTGAAAGTTTCACCGCTGAGCCTCGGCACGATGATGTTCGGAGGCCCGACGCCGGATGACGTGGCCTTCCGCATCATCGACAAGGCTCGCGAACAGGGCATCAATTTCATCGACACCGCCGATGTCTATCACGACGGCAAGTCGGAAGAGGTCGTGGGCCGCGGCATCAAGGCCACGCGCGATCACTGGGTTCTGGCCACGAAATTCGTCAACTCCCATACCAAGGGCCCGAACCTTGGCGGCCATTCGCGCAAATGGGTGATCGAAACGGTCGAAAATTCGCTGCGCCGCCTCAACACCGATTACATTGACATCCTCTATTTCCACCGCGCCGTGTTCGATGCGCCGCTGGAAGAGCCGGTGCGCGCCATTGCCGACCTCATCCGCGCCGGCAAGCTGCGCTATTTCGGCGTGTCGAATTTCCGCGGCTGGCGCATAGCCGAAATTTCGCATCTGGCCGACCAGCTCGGCATCGACCGGCCGGTTGCCAGCCAGCCGCTCTACAACATCGTCAACCGTACGGCCGAAGCCGAGCAGTTGCCGGCGGCCAATCATTACGGCCTTGGCGTGGTGTCCTATTCGCCGCTCGCCCGCGGCGTGCTGACCGGCAAATACCAGCCTGGCGAACAGCCCGGCGCCGATACCCGCGTTGGCCGTGGCGACAAGCGCGTTTTGGAAACGGAATGGCGTCCGGAATCGGTCGAGATCGCCCAAAAGGTCGCGGCCCATGCCGCTTCGAAAGGTGTTTCAGCGGCGGATTTTGCGCTCGCCTGGGTGCTGAACAACAAGTTCGTCACCGCCGCCATCACTGGCCCGCGCACCGAAGAGCATTGGGACGGATATATTCGCGCACTCGATGTGAAGATCGATGCGGAAGATGAAGCGCTGGTCGACAGCCTCGTTACCACCGGCCATCCCTCCACACCCGGTTTCAACGATCCGAGCCACCCCGTCGAAGGCCGTGTGCCGCGCAATCTTGAAGCGGCGCACCGCCCGGCGCTCAAGCCGCGCGCGGTCGCCTGATCGTCCAGAAGACCATGCCTGCGGCGCGCTGTGCCGCAGGCCCTCACATCCGCTCAGGGAAAACCGCAATGTCCACTCCGAAACTGCAGACAACCACCACCGACAATTCCGGCGTACCGAGCCGTGACGAGATTCTGGCCCGGGCAAAGGACATTGCGGCTATCGCAGCAAAGGATGCCGCCCGCCGCGAACGCCAGCGGGAACTTCCTTACGATATCTTCGCCCTCATCAAGGAGGCGAAGATCGGTACATTGCGTATTCCCGAAGCCAAGGGCGGACCGGGCGGCTCGATTGCGGACTATATCGAGGTGCTGATGATCCTCGGCGAAGCCGACAGTAATATTCCGCACGCGCTTCGCAGCCATTTCAATTTTACCGAAAACCTCGCTCTCGCCCCCATCGAGCTGGAAGACCGGCGCCATCTCGAACATGTGCTCGCCGGCAAGCTTTTCGCCGGTGCCAGCACCGAACAGGGCACCAAGCGCCCCGGCGAAATCACCACACGGCTCAGCGCCGATGGCGACCGTTACCGGCTGAACGGTCGCAAATGGTATGCAACCGGCACCGCCTTTGCCGATTTTGGCACTTTCAGCGCTATCGGCGATGACGAGCAACCGATCGGCGTGCTTATTCCGCTTGATCGCCAGGGTATCACCATCCTCGATGACTGGGACAGCATGGGCCAGCGTATGACGGCGAGCGGCGGTGTTCTGCTCGAGAATGTCGAGGTTCTGCCGCATGAATTGACGACCCGTAAGCTCGGCAGCCAGATTGGCCGGCACAGTTCGGCTATGCGGCAGCTGCACCTTGCCGCCTCGGCCGCCGGCGCCGTTCAGGGCGCGCTGAATGACGGTGTCGAGTATGTTTTGCGCCAGGCGCGCACCACGCTTCACAGCAGTGCCGAAACCGCCAATCAGGACCCCTTCGTGCAGAAGATGCTCGGCGAAATCAGCGCCGGCGGCTTCGCGGTGAAAACCCTTATCCGCGAAGCAGCCCGAACGCTCGACCGTACCGCGGCCGCCTTCGCCACCGGCGATGAAGAGGCGATCGAGGCGGCCTTGCTGGAAGGCTCGCTCGCCACTGCCCGCACCCAGATCATTGCCTCGCAGCTGTCGCTGACCGTTGCCACCAACCTTTATGAACTGGGGGGCGGCTCGGCGACATCCAGCGACCGGAATTTCGACCGTCACTGGCGCAATATCCGCACCGTCTACAATCACAATCCGCTTGCCCACAAAGCGCGGGTGATCGGTGATTATTATCTCAACGGCACGACGACACATCTCAGGGAAGGCCGGGTGTTCTGACTGTGCGGACGATGCAGCCGACAAAGGAGAAGCAGCAATGAGAACGGAGTTTGTCGCTCCCGCCGGGGGCCGGACAGCTTTTCGCCTGCCCACGCTTTCCCGGCTGCCGCCGTTGACGGCCCTGCGCGCCTTTGTCGTGGCTGCGCGCCACGCCAGCTTCTCACGCGCCGCGGAGGAGCTGCATGTTTCGACCGCTGCCATCGGCCAGCAGGTTCGCATTCTCGAAACCCATCTCGGCCAGCCGCTTTTTAGCCGCCAGCGCGGTGAATTGGTGCTGACCGATGCCGGCAGCGCACTTTATCCCGGTCTGGCGGACGCTTTCGAGACCATGATCGGCAGTCTTTCCGACCTGATGGTTTCGAATGCACGGCCGCAGTTGAAAGTTCTGGCGGAAGGTTGCTTTGCCGCCCGCTGGCTTGCGCCGCGGCTGGGCAGCATCGTTCCGGCACTCGGAGACGTCGAGCTTTCGATCGAATCCATCGAGGGCGATACCGTCGATCTCACCCATTTTGATGCCGATTGCGCCATCGTCGCCACCGCCGCCCAAATTCCCGGCTTCATTCATGAACCGCTATTTCCCGACACCGTCAGCGCCGTCTGCACCCCGGAATTTGCAGCCCGCCATGGCCTTGCAGGCGAACCGGAGCGGTTGCGTGATATCGGCTTTGCGCTGCTGCGTGGTAATGGCCTTGACCCGGCATTTGAGTGGGCGAACTGGCTTCGCGCCTGCCGCATTCCGCTCAGGCTTTCCGCAACGGGTCCGCGTTTTTCACGCCAGACCGCGCTGATAGAAGCGATCTCATCCGGGCACGGCATAGGCCTGGTGCGTCATTCGCTGATTTCGGAAGAACTGAAAAGCGGCCGCCTGATCGCTCCTTTTGGTTCGCCGCAGCCGACCGCCAGCCGCTATCACCTCCTGACCAGTCCTGACAGACGGCGGCTACCAGAGGTCGCATCTCTACTCGCTCTGTTGCGCGAGGATATGCGCGCTCTTGAGGCCGCCGCCTGAACACGCCCGTCCCACCTCAGGCGCGTTCCTTTTGCGGCTCTCTCGCCACGTAAATATTGTCAGGTCGTGGCAGGCCGTAGTGATCACGCAACGTGTCGCCCTCATAATCCTCACGGAAGAGGCCTCGTTGTTTGAGGATCGGCACCACCTCGTCCACGAAGAGATCAAACCCGCCATTCAGCCATGGCGGCATGATATTGAATCCGTCGGCAGCACCCTCGCGAAACCAGGTCTCTATCCAATCCGCCACCTGTTCCGGTGTGCCTGATATGACCTTGTGACCACGCCCGCCGGCAAGCCGGTGAAGCAATTGCCGGATCGTCGGGTTTTCCCGGTCAATGACGTCGAGAACCAGCTGATGGCGGCTGCTGTTCGCCTGCGCGCGTGTCGCTTCCACGGCCTCCTGCGGCAGCGGTCGGTCGAGATCGGCCGATGACAGGTCTATGCCGGTAATGCGCTGCAATTGCCCAAGCGAAAATGCCGGCTGGATGAGATCGTTGAAAGAGGCCTCAAGGTTTCGTGCCTCGTCTTCGGTTGATGCAATGAAGGGGCTGATGCCGGGTAAGATTTTCACATGGGCGGGATTGCGCCCCGTGGCCGCGACACGCCGCTTGATGTCGGAATAAAAAGACCGCGCACTCTCCAGAGTCTGATGCGCGGTAAAGATTGCCTCAGCATAATGGGCGGCAAAACCGCGCCCTTCTTCCGAGGAGCCTGCCTGAACATAGACTGGCCGTCCCTGCGGTGAGCGCGGCACATTCAGTGCGCCCCGCACCCGATAAAATTCGCCATCGTGATTGGCGGGATGGATGCGATCTGTTTCGGCAAACAGTCCGCTTTCCTTGTCCGCGACGATGGCATCATCCTCCCAGCTGTCCCAGAGCTTCGTCACCACATCGACGAACTCGATGGCCTGACGGTAACGATCGGCATGCGGCGGGTGCTTCTGGAGGTTGAAGTTGCCGGCCGCTGCATCCGCCGAAGTCGTCACGATGTTCCAGCCCACACGGCCGCCGCTGATATGATCAACAGAGGCAAACAGCCGGGCGAGATTATAGGGCTCATAATAGGTGGTCGACGCCGTGGCGATGAAGCCGATCTTTTCGGTGACGGCGGCGAGCGCCGCCAGCATGGTGATAGGCTCCAGCCGGTGGCGGGCGGCATAGCGGATATTGGCATCCAGTACCGGCGCATCGGCAAAGAAGATCGCATCCAGCTTCGCCGCCTCGGCCTTGCGGGCGATATCCTGATAAAGCCTGATATCGGTGACGCGGTGCGGCTCCGAATCCGGATGCCGCCAGGCCGCTTCGTGATGTCCGCCCGGATAGATGAAGGCGTTGAGAACCAGCTTTTCGGATTTTCTGCTCATGGAAATGACCTCACTGCTCTAAGAACCAACTGCGGCGGCTCACGCCTCCTTCGTCAGCCATGCCCTGGCCAGATTGCCGCCGAGACCTTCGGCCCCCGTCGCATAATCCTTGATGCGCACGCTGCCGACGACCGGCTGGATGGGTGCGACGAGATTGATGACGGGAAGATCTTTCGCGACAACGGCCTGAAATTCCTTGAAGAAGGCAGCGCGTTTCTCGATGTCAGGCTCCACGGCCGCCGCTTCCAGCAGCCGGTCCACCTCCGGATTGGCGTAGTGGCTGGCATTTGAGAATGGCAGGCCGATCTTGAAGTTCTTGCTCCAGTAGACGCGCTGGACGCCGGCCGTCGGATCGAAAGTGTTGGACAGGGATTCCACCGAAAGGTCCCAGGCGCGGTCAGTGTAGACCACCTTCACATAGGTGCCGAAATCGAATTTCTGGATATCGGCCTCAATCCCGATCTTCGACAGCGCCTGCGCGATGAAATCCGAATAGGTCTGCGGATTGAACGGGTTGGTGGTGACCCGGAGCTTGAAACGCTTGCCGCCATCCTTGCGCGGGAAACCGGCCTCATCCAGCAATTTTTCCGCCTGCGCGACGTCGAACTTGGCAAAACCGATATCGGGATTGTGGAACTTTGCAAGACCGGGGCTGATCGGCGTCGGCGATGGCACGGCGTAACCGTAAAGCACGGTATCGATGAGCGCCGGAACATCGATGGCGTGGGCAATGGCCTGCCTGACCTTCAGTTCCTTCAGATATTCGTTCTCAAGATTGATGACCAGCTGGTTCTGCTGGCCGGCATAGGCATAGATGCGGTCATCCACCTTCAACGTCGGGATTGCTTTCAGCCGCTCCAGATCGGCGAGCGCCACGGGGTTGGGGCCAATATCCCCTTCCCCGGTTTCCAGCGCCGCCGCGCGGGCGCCCGCATCGTTGATGAGGCGAATGATGACGCGCTCCAGATAGGGGCGCGGCGCATCCCAGTAGTCGGCATTTTTCTCCAGCAGGATATGGCTGCCGGGCACCCATTCCTTGAGCACGAAGGGGCCGCTGCCGATGATCTGGGCAGGCTTGGGATTGTCGGTCGGTTTGAAGGTTTCGAAGATGTGCTTCGGCACGATTGGCGATTCAGACGACGCGAGCGCGGTGATCAGGCCCGGTGCCGGCTTGGAGAGCTTCACCTTTGCGACCAGCGGATCGGAAGTATCGACGCTCTCGACATTCGCAAACGTCGCCCGACCGCGCGGATGGGCCTCTTTCAGCCGCAGGATGGAAAATTCCACATCCGCCGATGTAACCGGTTTGCCATCATGGAATTTGGCCTTCGGCTGGAGGTGGAAAACATATTCCAGTCCGTCCGCCGATACGCTCCATTCCCTGGCGAGGCTCGGCTTCGGCGACAGCTCATAGTCATAGGTCAGAAGCCCATCATAAATCTTCGAACCGATGAACTGGGGTCCGCCCGCACTGGTATTGATGGCCACGAGCTGGGTCGGCTCAGGAAAATAAACAATCTTGAGCGTGCCGCCCGAAACCGGCTCTTCGGCCGCGGCGAAAGAACCGCCCGGGAGCGCCACGAATGCGCCGGCAGCAAGTGCGATCTTATGAAACTGGCGTCTGGAAATGGTCATGTCTGTCTCCGAAAAATCCGATATGCGGGGTGCGGCAACTCAATGCAGCTGCGGAAACCCGTGGCGCTCGGCGAGGATTTGCAAAATGCGTTTGGTATCCTGAATGAAATGCGTCTCGCCCTTGACCGTGACGTCGGCAGGCGCGTCGCCGGCGAAGATCAACAGCGGCAGCGACTGATTTTCCTCCCCCACGGCGGCGATAACCGCCTCACGTGGGCGCTGGAACCCGACGCGTTGGACGTCGATCCCAGCGGCAAGGTCAGGAAACGCGGCGAGCAGACCCTCGATCTGGTTACAATGCGGGCAGACGAACCGGACACCGGGGTGCTTGGGGTCCTCGAAACCGGGAGCGATCAAAAAAAGCGTATCCTTGGCCATGGCATCCATCATGTGAGGGTGAGATTTCCAGCTCACAGTGCAGGCGGCCATAGCGCGGGTCCAGAAAGCAATTCTTGCTTGGAAACGAAGAAAAGCTTTGCGCTAAATTATTGATGAAATTGATTTTTTCGAAATTTTTGTGGATGGCATCGCTGTTTCACCCGATCTGTCTCATGCGCAAAGTTTTTCCCTGAAACAGGCTTGCCGCGCGAAGGTGCAAACAGGATGGAGGGTGGGTTTCGGCAATAAAAAACCCGGCAGAATTGCCGGGTTCTGGTGAGATGCTGTTGGCGTAAAACCTCTCCTTCGTCATGCTCCGGCCTGTCCCGAGCATCTGCGATCTACAAGGCGTAGAATGCCTTGGGAGATCCTCGGTGCAAGACCGAGGATGACGTTGAATGCGGAGAAAAGTTCGTCATAACTTCGCGCCGCAGGGTGATCGGATTTCTGTCCTCACTCGCTTTTCCAGGCCGTCGCCAGATCGCCATAGGCAATGTCGATGGTCGTCACAAGCGATTTCAGGCTGGTGTTGCGTAGAATGACGGTCGGCAAAGCAACGATCGAGAAATTCGGCAGGTCATCGCCGACGACTTTCTGGATCTCATGGAACTGCCCGGCCCGCTTCGTTTCATCAACCTCGATGGCGGCCGCCCGGAAAAGATTGTCCACCGTGGGATTGTTATAGTGGGCGGCGTTGACATAAGGCGCGGGGTTCTTGATGCCATCGGACCAGTAAAGACGCTGCACGCCCGCTGTCGGATCGAACAACCGGCTGATGCCGTTCACCGTCAGGTCGAAACCGCGCTCGGTATAAACGCGCTTGATAAAGGTGGCGAGATCGCCTTCGACGATATCCACCTTCACGCCGAGTTTGCCGAAGGATGAGCGGAGATATTCGGACGTTTTACGGAAGACGTCGGACGGCAGAAAGGCGAGCCGCAGCGAAAAGCGGGTGCCATCCGCGCCCTTCGGGTAGCCGGCCTTGTCCAGCAACTCATTCGCCTTGGCGAGATCGAAGGGATAGGTGAAAGGCTTTTCGTCGTTATAGGCGGTGAAGACTGCCGGGATGTTGGAACCGGCAGGTTTCGCCGTCCCGAAGAAGATGGCGTCATTGATGAAATCGCGGTCGATGGCGTGGGCCAACGCGTGACGCACCTCCTTCTTCGCCAGAATTGGGTTCTCCAGATTGAACTCGAACACGGCCGCATTGTTGAGATAAGCGTCGGTATAGACCTCCACAGCCAGTTTCGGATTTTGCCGCAGGCGCTCAAGATCGCTGTAGGAGACATCGGCGGTGTAATCCGCCTCACCCGTCTCCACGGAAATGGTGGTGGAAGCCGCATCGGCGACGAACCGTGCCACGAAACCATCAAGGTAGGGCAGATCGGCCTGCCAGTAATCCGGGTTCTTCTTCAGCTTCACATAGCTGCCGCGTTTCCATTCCTCGAACACGAAGGGGCCTGTGCCAATTGGCGCATTGCCGTTCGGGCTTTCATTGTAGTTTTCCGAAGCATAGGCATGGGCCGGCAATATGGGCGTCTCGCCGCCCGTCAGCGCGCGCAGAAGATAAGGCGCGGGTTTGGAAAGCACCACCACGGCCGTCAGCGGATCAGGCGTTTCGATATCGGCAACATTGGCGAAGGTGATGCGCCCCCGTGGCCCGACCTTCTTGAAGGCAAGCAACGAAAATTTGACGTCCTGCGACGTGAAATCCTTGCCATCATGCCATTTGACACCCTTGCGCAATTTGAAAGTATAGCGCAGCCCGTCGGCCGATGTTTCCCAGCTTTCGGCCAGAACCGGATGCGGTTTGAACTCGCTGTCGAACCGCACCAGACCCTCGAGGATTTTCGTGGAAATGGCGCGGGTGCGCGTATTGGAATCGGAAAGCGGCACTAGCGTCGTTGGCTCGCCCAGACCTGCAAAAGTGACGATCCCGCCCTTTTTCGGCGTTTCCGCCGCCAGCGTCGGCAGGGATGGCAGCAATGTGGCTCCGGCCAGGGCGGCACTCAGAAGCAATGTCTTACGTCTTGTAATATCCATGGATGTTTCCTCTTACAGACTTGTTTTTTAAATTTCAGGCAGGTTTCAGCCGGGTTTCCACCAGACGCGCGAACAGGGTCGCCCCGACGGGCAGGATGTCGTCGTCAACGATGAAACCGGGATTGTGGGCAGGTACCGTGCCGGAATGGCCAAGGGTGAAAAACGCACCCGGTGCGTGTTTCAAAAGATCGGCGAAATCCTCGCTGCCCATGAAGCGGCCGGGCTCGGTGGAAACGCGCTCGTCTCCCAGAACCTCGCGCGCCACGCCGGCAACGATTTCCACTGACACGTCATCATTGGTGAGGACCGAGAATATGTCGCGAATATCCACCTCAGCAGTCAGGCCATAGGCAGCAGCGATGTGATCCGAGATGGTGCGGATGCGGCCCCTTATGGTTTCGCGCACGCTGTCGGAGAAGGCTCGCACTGTTCCGGCAATCGCGGCCGTTTCGGGAATGACGTTATAGGCTGATCCAGCCTCGATGCGCGTAATCGACAGCACGGCGGGATCGGTCGGCGATACGTTGCGGCTGACAATGGTCTGCAGCGCCTGGATCAGCTCACCCGTCGCCGGCACGGGGTCACGGGAGACATCGGGATGCGCGGCGTGAGCACCCCGGCCCTTCAGGCGGATGTCAAAGAAATCCGCACCAGCCAGAATGGTGCCCGGCGAAACCTTGAGGTGATTGGGCGCGGCATGGGTGGAATTGTGCAGCCCGTAAATCTCGTCGACGGGAAAATCCTTAAACAGCCCATCGGCAATCATGGCGCGCGCGCCGCCCAGTCCCTCTTCGGCAGGCTGGAAAATGAACACCACCGTGCCGGCGAAATCGCGGGTTTCCGCCAGATAACGGGCGGTGCCGAGCAGGATGGTGGTGTGCACATCATGCCCGCAGCCATGGAACTTTCCGGGGTAGACGGATGCATAGGGCAGTCCGGTTTCTTCGGGCATCGGCAGGGCATCCATATCGGCCCGGAGCCCGATGGAGCGATTGCCCGAATGACGGCCGCGCAGCACGCCAACCACGCCGGTCTTGCCATAACCGCGATGAACCTCGATGCCCCAGGAAGCAAGCTTTTCAGCGACGATGCCTGACGTGCGCACCTCCTCGAAGCCGATTTCGGGATGCTGGTGCAGGTCGTGGCGGATGGAGACGAGCTCGGGAACAAACGTCCCGATCCGGTCGATGATTTTAGGGGCGGGTGTTTTAACGGGATCGACGGCGATATTCACGGTATCTCCTCAGGACAAAAAATATCGTTTTCGCAATCGGACGATTGCGAAGGATTGGCTTCGGATAGGAAAATCAGGGCTGGAAAGGCGTCAGAGCCTCAGGCCCGCCTCCTTCATCAAGGGCAGAATACGCTCGGCGAAATAATCGAGGTCTTCGCGGAAATCGTAGAAATTCAGCTGAACGCCATCGATCCCCGCCTTCTTCAGGCCGACAAGCTGCTCGACCACCTGTTCCGGCGAGCCGATGATTTCGATATTGCCACCGAGATTGCGGCCCTGCTTGTGGCGTGCATCACCGCGTCCGCGCCAGGCATGGGCGTCGCTGTCGTAATTGTTGGTGGCGAAAGCACGCGTGCCGGGCTGCGGCTTTCCGGCCTCGATGGCATCGGCATAGGCGATCGCCTCCTTCTCCGTATCGCGACTGACAATGATCGGATTGATGATCGTCTTCACCTGCCGGCCATAGGCTTTGGCGCGGTTCTTGATGGTGGCGACATGATCGGGAAGCGTTTCGAGCGCACTGTCTATATGCGCACCGCCTGGCGAAGTGACGAAAACCAGATCGGAATGACGGGCGGCGAAATCGATACCGGCGGGAGAACCCGTCGCTGTGACCAGCGGCGGGCGGCCGAAGGCGGGCTTTGGCGTGATCCAGCCATTGTTGATCGCCCACGGGTTGAGCTTGCCTTCATAAGAGAAGTTTTCGGTTTCTCCCCAAAGGCGGTGGAGCACATCGAACAATTCCCCCGCCATGTCATAACGCTTGTCATGATCGATCCGCTGCCAGCCGAACATTTCATGTTCGATGGCACGGTGGCCGGTGACGATGTTGATGCCCCAGCGCCCTTGGGCGATATGATCCAGCGTCGCGCCATATTTGGCGAGATGCAGCGGATGCAGGGGCCCGTAAAGAACGTGGATGGTGGAGATCAGCAAAATGCTCTTCGTCACCGCCGCCATCGCGCCAAGCGCAATGAAACTGTCAAGCGAGGATTCACCGTCATAACCACCCTTCGGCAGCCATTGCGTGCGACTGAAGGCGATTTCGAAACCGAGCTCTTCGGCACGCTTCACCAGTTCGACATTGTAATCGAAGGTCCAGCTGTTGCTGGTCGGCAAGCTGGAGAAATTGATATCCTGCAGATTGAGGAACAGACCGAGCATCAGGGGCTGCTTGATGGCGCGACTGAGCGGGCTGTCGTCGAAATCAGCCGGGCCTTTCAGCTCAAGACCTTTGAGCTCAGAATCTTCGGGTAACGGAACAGTCAGCGCCATGTCTTTTCTCCCTCGGAATGATCGCCCTGTGGGGCAGTCGCCAGCCGCGCGCGCAGATAATCTTCGACACTGCGGGGCTGGCGGCCGGTGATATGGTAGATGGCGTCGGTGATGGATGCGGCGAAACCTTCGCGGATGAGTTCTCCGAATTCACCGATCGCCGTCTGTTCGAAAGCGCCGATATGCGGCGGAAAGACGGGGGCAGCATGGTGCGAAACGCCAACGGGCCGATGCAGGATACGGGCCGCAATGCGGGCAATTTCCAGCGCCGTCAGCGCTTCGCGTCCGGTCAGCACCAATGGGCCGACGAGCGGTGCGCCTGAAGCCAGAGCCTGTACAGCGACATCGGCAATATCGTCGGCATCGATGAAGGAGACCGCCGCATCGCCGAAACGGGCCGGCACGTCCTCGCCTTTGCGAAGCGCGGCGACAACAGGCTCCAGCGCAACCTGCATCCAGGCGTTCGGCCGCAACACCGTATGGGCGATGCCGCTTGCCGCCAGATATTGTTCCACCTCGCCATGCGCCGCTCCCGAAATCGAGCGTGCAGCATTTCCAATAGTCCAGTCGGAACCGGATATTTTCACGATCCGCGATATACCGGCGGAGAGAGCGGCATCGATGACCCTCTTCTGGTCTGCCGCCAGCGTCTCCCCGATGGGCGAAAGCAGAAACACCCTGTCGGTCCCCCGCGCCGCCGCCTTCAGGCTGGCCCGATCGGAAAAATTACCCTCCGCAATCTCGACCCTGTCGCCCCACAGCTTTTGCGCGTCTTCGCGCCGGCGGGTCAGGAGCCGAACCTCCGCCTGACGTTGCAAAAGACGGCTGACGACCCTTTGCCCGAGCTTGCCCGTTGCACCCGTTACAAGAATGATGGCTGCCATGACGTTATCATCTCCCAACAATATGGTGCGCGGTATCCTGCGGTGCAGAAAGGGCGCGTGGATCGGCCCAGTCCTGCACATCGAAATCTTCGGGAATGAATTTCCATTGCAGCAGGAAATCCTTGAAGTGACTGAGCGCATCCAGCTCGGCCGGATCGAGATCGAGTCTCAGATTGCGATATACGTCCGGGCCATTCGCAGCGAGAACCGCCTCCTCGCTGACGCCGATCTCGCGAGCGATGAAACGCACGGCCTCCCCCGGATTGTCATTTGCCCAATCCGCAACGCGCTGAACCGTGGCCACCAGTTCCGCTACCAGATCTGGACGCTCATCGGCAAAAGTGGCGTCCACGGTCAGGGGACGCGGCGTACCGTTATTGATGCGGATCTTCGGATCAGGGTGAAAACCCGTCGATACCACGACCTGCGCGGCGATGAGATTGGCGACAGTGACGCCTTCCGCGCCCTTGACGAAAAATGCATCGATTTGGCCCCGGTGTAATGCTGCGATTTCCTCGCCATAGGGAAGCCGCCGGCGCAGACCGTGGAACCGTTCCTCCGTCGGGCCGAGCAGCACGGGTTCTTTGGCGGCAAGCTCGACAAGCTCGACATCTGCGATGGAAAGCCCCGAGACCGTCAATGCCGACACGATGCCCTTGAGCGAGGTGGCGCGCTGGAAATCGATGATCTCGTCCGGGCGCTTCGGCAGACCGATGCGCCGCCCCTGCAGGTCGCTTCCCTTGCTTATGCCACTTGCGGGCAAGGCAATGACGGCCTGGAACTCGTCGGTTCTTGTCAGCCCCACCAGCCGTGTTTTCCGGCCACCGGATTTCGCCCAGATCGGTGGGATGTTGCCGCCCTGACGGAACGACCAGTCCAGCCGATGATCAAAATGACTCTGGCGAATGGCCGGATCGGCCGCATCGCGAATGGAGGAAACGGAGATGCCGTGGTTGGCAAAACTCTGCTCAATCCAGCCCAGTTGCGTTGCGATGGAAAGCGGCGTGGGCGCCGGGCAGCGTGTATACCACACCGTTACGGGTTGGGTTCCCTGGCGAAGAGCGGCGTTGGCCATGGCGTTCGTCCTCGAAATTGCGATCTGGACGGCACGCTACACGCCATAAAACATTTTCTATAGATAAAGTGTACTATTTCAAACGCGATTGAGGAAATTCGTTTCCATCTTACCAGCTCATGCGCCGCATGGCGGAATATCCTTTCGATAAAAGCAGGATTTCGCTGGGATTTTTGTCGGGCATCGATCAGATCGACCACGCGCGGGTGAAACTGGAGACGAAAGTTTTTCTTCTCCACACAGCAAGGATTTTTAACTCGCGACCGGCCCCCCGGCTGTTACGCTTCCCGCAATTGCGCGGCCATACAGGCCGATAATCCAACAGACCCGAAAGAAAAAGTGGCAGCATGAGCAAGACCAAACGCCGGCTCAATCTCAACGTCGGCATCAACACGACAGGATATCTCGCCAATGCCTGGAAATATCGGAGCGGAGACCGGCACGATATAAACGATATCGGATATTACCGACGACTGACGGAACTGGCGCATAAGGGCCGGTTCGACGCCGTTTTCCTTTCCGACCACCCGGCACTGCTGACCGACCCGGCAAGCCGGCCGTTCCACACCATTGATCCGCTCATCCTCTCGACATCGCTTGCCGCACAGGTGCCGGATATCGGCTTTGTGGCAACCGTGTCCTCCACCTACAATTCGCCCTATAATTTCGCCAGACGAACTCAATCCATCGATCTCGTCACCGGCGGTCGGCTGATCGTCAATATCGTTTCTTCCTTTAATCCCAATGTTGCCGCCAATTTTGGCAATGACCCGCTGCCGCCGCGCAGCGAACGTTATGGCAAGGCTACCGAATTTCTGGATGTCGCAAAAAAGCTCTGGTCTAGCTGGGACCCCCGCCGCGAGAGCGACGTGCCGGAGAACCGCTTCTGGGATGCGGCGACAGCCGAAACCATCGATCATGAGGGGCAATATTTCCATGTCAAAGGCCCCCTCAACGTTCCGCGCGGGCCGCAGGGGCATCCCGTTATCGCGCAGGCCGGCGCCTCTGAAGGCGGCATTGATCTCGCGGCACGCCATGGCGAGATCATCTATTGCAATATTCTGTCACGTCCCGCAGGGCAGGCCTTTGGCAAGAAGGTCCGCGACCGCGCCGTCTCCCTCGGGCGCGATCCCTCTGGCATCCGCATCGTTCCCGGCCTCGTCGTCATTCTCGGCGAAACCCGGCAGGAAGCCTTGCGTAAACACGAACTCTACAGCGGCGCCGGTTCGGAAGACGGTCTCCTGGCACGTTTCGCCAGAGAAAACGGCATAGAGCCTCGCGATTTCGACCCCGACGCAAAACTCGATGCCGAGCGTTTCATCCCCGACCAGAACCGGCAATGGGCGGTAGGCATGGGCCTTGGCCTTTCCGATCTTCTGACCCATGAAAAACTGACTGCCCGCGAGGCCGTACGCCGCTCGGAAGGACACCACCGGCTGCTGCTCGGCACGGCGGAAGAGGTAGCGGACGGCATTATCGAGCTCTGGCAGGATGGCACAGTGGACGGCTACACATTACAGCCGCCACGGGCGCCCGATGATATCGCTGAATTCGTCGAACACGTTGTTCCGGTACTGCAGGATCGCGGGGTTTACCCGCGCGAATATGAAGCCACGACGATCCGCGACCGCTATGGCCTGCCATACCCCGATTGAAGGACGGATGCGGCAATGTCGCTCAGTCGACCTCCCGCCGGCTTCCATTGAAAGTCGAATGGCGGGAGGTGACGACGTTATTGCCCCGTCGCCACTTTCAAAACCGGCCTTTCGCCGGAAAGCTGCGGCAGGACAGAGGCGAAATCCGCCACGATCTGGCGATAATCTTCCGGCTGGAATTCATAGGGAAGTTCGAGGCGGAATTCCGAGACAAACGGCAAAACGGGGTCGCTCGACAATCTTTCCAGAATCTCATGCGTCGTCCCGACGATATCCGGCAGGAAAAGCGTGCGGCGCGCCCCATGCGGCGAGGTCGTGCGCTTGTCCCGCTCGGCAACGAATTCCTGGTAACGGCGGCGCGTGGCGGGGCTTGCGCTATCGGTTGGCAGGATCACGCGGCCAAGAGCGACACGCGGTTCGCGCTCATGCGCCCATTCCTGCCGGAAGCGAGCAACGAGAGCCGCCTGAGCGGTCAGAAAATCATCGGTATTCTCGCCGCTGACAATATTGCCCGTCAGAAGATTGAACCCTGCCCTGCCAGCCCAGCGCGCAGAATTCTGCGATCCACCGCCATACCATAACCGGTCCGTCAGCCCCTTGGCGACTGGCCGAAGCCGCGGCACCTGCGCACCGGCCGCATTGCCCGCCTCCGTCTCGTTCGATAGCGGCTCCGATCGCAGCGCCCTCGCCAGCTTCTCAGCGCGCGCGTGGCTGTAGTCCGCTTCGACAACCGTATCAACATAGTCGGAAATAAGATGGGCGAAGGGCGGTGCGCCCACCGAAACCCCCACATTCAGCCGTCCGCGCGACAGGACATCCACGGTGGCCAGATCCTCCGCCAGCCTGAATGGGTTCTCGTAACCGAGTTGAATAACGGCGGTGCCTAATCCGATCCGTCTGGTTCGTTGCGAAGCCGCAGCGAGGAAAGTCGCCGCAGAGGAAACACCCCGCTCCAGATGGCGCTGGCGGACCCAGGCGCTATGATAACCCAGCGCCTCTCCTGCTTCGAAAAGCTGCAGGGTTTCTTCCAGCCCCTGTCCCGGATCATCGTCATGATAGTTGCCCGGGACAAGAAAGGCGAAATGGGAGATATGGGAAAGGGGCATGGGCGTGCATCCGGAAACGAGTTGAAACTCAGCAACGCAAACGCAGCCATCCTGGTTTGGAACGACCGCCCGATGCGACGCATGCTCACACAGCATGCATGATGACGGCGGCAACTGGCGCGGCATGTTCGTTTATAGTCCCGGCCATTGTTGAAAGATCATTGCGCGATTCAATAATACACTAAAATTGTGGACTATCCCTCCACACAGCCCGCCCTCACGCTTCCTCAGGTCTTTTTTTGGGATGAGGCAAATCCGCCAGTGGCTGTACCTCACCGTCGACCTGCGCACCGTCAAGCACAAATGACCTTGATTTCCCCCTCCAACATGTAATACAGATTATCATACATGTTGACAAATATTGCATACATGTATGACATTGCGGCGACCAACAACGCCGAGACACCTGCATGAGGGAGGAATTATGATCATTACCGACGTCGAGGTCCGTGTTTTCCGCACGACGACCCGTCGGCACTCGGACAGTGCCGGCCACGCGCATCCGGGTCCGGCGCATCAGGTGGAACAGGCCATGCTGACGATCCGGACAGAGGACGGCCACGAGGGCCATTCTTTCACCGCGCCAGAGATCGTTCGCCCGCATGTCATCGAAAAATTCGTCAAGAAAGTCCTGATCGGTGAGGACCATCGAGACCGCGAACGGCTGTGGCAGGACCTTGCCCACTGGCAGCGCGGTTCGGCCGCCCAACTGACTGACCGCACGCTGGCGGTGGTTGACTGCGCGCTATGGGACCTTGCCGGCCGCTCCCTCAATCAACCTGTATACAAGTTGATCGGCGGTTACCGCGACAAGGTGCTCGCCTATGGCTCCATCATGTGCGGTGACGAACTGGAAGGCGGGCTGGCGACACCGGACGACTACGGCCGCTTTGCCGAGACACTGGTGAAGCGCGGCTACAAGGGCATCAAGCTGCACACGTGGATGCCGCCCGTCAGCTGGGCGCCGGATGTGAAGATGGACCTCAAGGCCTGCGCGGCCGTGCGCGAGGCGGTCGGCCCCGATATCCGCCTGATGATTGACGCCTTCCACTGGTACTCCCGCACCGATGCGCTGGCGCTGGGCCGCGGCCTCGAAAAACTCGGTTTCGACTGGATCGAGGAGCCGATGGATGAACAGTCGCTGTCCTCCTACAGGTGGCTTTCCGACAATCTCGATATTCCGGTCGTCGGCCCGGAAAGTGCGGCCGGCAAACACTGGCACCGTGCCGAATGGATCAAGGCCGGCGCCTGCGACATTCTGCGCACCGGCGTCAACGATGTCGGGGGCATCACACCGGCGCTGAAGACGATGCATCTGGCCGAAGCCTTCGGTATGGAGTGCGAAGTGCATGGAAATACCGCCATGAACCTGCATGTGGTTGCCGCCACCAAGAATTGCCGCTGGTATGAGCGTGGCCTGCTACATCCCTTCCTCGAATATGATGACGGCCACGACTATCTGAAGTCTCTGTCCGATCCGATGGACCGGGATGGCTTTGTCCACGTTCCCGACCGGCCGGGCCTTGGCGAGGACATCGATTTTACATTCATCGACAACAACCGGGTGAGGTAACGGGCGATGAAAACGGTGCTCGCCTTTGGAGACAGCCTCACCTGGGGTGCGGACCCGGCAACGGGCCTCAGGCACCCCGCCGCATATCGCTGGCCGGAGGTTCTGGAAACCGAGCTTGCCGGCATGGCGAAAGTTTACCCCGAAGGTCTTGGCGGACGAACCACCTGCTACGACGACCACGCCGGTCCGGCCTGCCGCAACGGCGTGCGGGCGCTGGAAATAGCGCTCTCGTGCCATATGCCGCTTGACCTCGTCATAATCATGCTCGGCACCAATGACATCAAACCGGTGCATGGCGGACGCGCGGAAGCCGCCGTTTCCGGCATGCGCCGGTTAGCGCAGATCGTCGAGACCTTCATCTACAAGCCGCGAGAAGCGGTACCGAAACTGCTGATCGTTGCCCCACCGCCCTGCGTTGCAGGCCCGGGTGGAGAACCGGCGGGAGGGCGGGATGTCGGGCAATCGCTCAGGCTTGCGCCGCTTTACCAAAAACTCGCTACCGAACTCGGACATCACTTCTTCGACGCCGGTTCGGTCGCCAGTGCTTCGCCGATGGACGGCGTGCATCTGGACGCGCCGGCGACAGCGGCGATCGGCCGGGCCCTGGCCACACCAGTCAAAGATATTCTTGGTTGATCACACGCCGCCCGAGGAGGAACCGGGCACGTGGATCGAAACGTGGAAGGCCGTATGAAGCGGCCGTATTGGGAGGAAAGATGAAACATTTTCTTGCAACAGCAGCACTTGGCGCCCTGCTGATCGGCGCCATGCCGCTCAGCACTTTTGCCGAGACGCCAAAGGACCAGCTCATTGTCGCCACGACCATGAGCAATATCCTCACACTCGACCCCGCCGCCATCACCGGCCGCGAGACCGTGCAGGTTCTGAACAATATCTATGACACCCTGATCGTGCTTTCGCCTGAGGACCGCAGCGTCCAGCCGCGCCTTGCCGAACGCTGGGAAATAGCCGAAGACCGGAAGTCGATCCGTTTCCATCTGCGTGCCGATGCCAAGTTCGCTTCCGGCAATGCCGTGACGGCAAAGGATGTGGCATGGAGCCTCAAACGGCTGCTCGCCCGCAATCTGGCGCAATCATCCTTTCTGAAAACCCGCGGTTTCAAGCTCGAAGAGGCCGACAAGCTTTTCGTTGCCGAAAGCGATCAGATCTTCGTGCTGAATATCCCCAAGCCCGACGATCCCAATCTTCTGCTGATGATCCTTGCCCAGAACGGTCCCGGCTCGATCATCGACAGCCAGACCGCGCTTGAGAATGAGAAGGATGGCGATCTCGGCGGCGCATGGCTGACGCTGAATTCCGCCGGCTCCGGCCCCTTCAAGCTGACCCAGTGGAAATCCAACGAATACATCATCCTCACCCGCAACGACGATTATTGGGGTGAAAAGGCCAAGATGAAGCGTATCCTGATGCGCCATCTGCCGGAATCGCAGTCGCAGCGGCTCATGCTGGAAAAGGGCGATATCGACGTTGCCTATTCCCTGCAGGCTCCGGATCTGAAATCACTTGAGGCCGACAAGACCGTCACCATCGAATCCACACCGGGCTCCGGTTTCTATTACCTCAGCGTTTCGATGAAGGACGAGAAATTCGCGAACAAGAAGGTGCGCGAGGCCTTGCGTTACCTGATTGATTACGATGGTCTCGACAAGGCGGTCATGCCCTATTACGGCAAGCTGCATCAGCGCTCCCTCAGCACCGGCGTCATGGGTGCGCTGCCGGATCAGGGCTACAAGCTCGATATTGAAAAAGCCAAGGCGCTTCTGGCCGAGGCCGGTTATCCTGATGGGTTCAAGACAACGCTGCGCGTGCTTTCGGAAGACCCGTTCATGAAAGCCGCAACGGCGATCCAGAACACGCTCGCCCAGGCAGGCATTCAGGCCGAGCTGATCAGCGGCTCCGGCGACCAGATCTATGGTGCGATGCGCGAGCGCAACTTCGAATTGCTGCTCGGCCGCGGTGGCGGCGGCCAGCAGCCGCACCCGGACAACAACCTGCGCTCGATTGCCTACAACCCCAATAATGCCGATGACGCCAAGCTCACCAATTACCAGAGCTGGCGCACCAGCTTCTTCGACGAAAAGCTGAACAAGATGATCGAGGAAGCTCTTGTCGAGCGCGATGCGGCAAAACAGACAAAGCTTTATGAAGACCTGCAGGGTTATATGGATGAAATCGTCATGTCCATTCAGCCCTTCTCCGAAGTGGTCGACACCGCAGCCTTCCGCAGCGACGTCAAGGGCATGATCGTCAGCCCCTGGCTCTCGAGGTTTGAAGTGGTGAGCAAGGAGCGATAACCGGCCGCCATATCTGCGAGTAAGAAAAGGCGCGGCTAACCCCGCGCTTTTTTTGCTGCCGACGAGGCCTTACAAAGCCGAAATATTCCCCAAAAGTGAGGCATCCGCACTCCGTCACCCCGGACTAGATCCCGGGTCCAGCGCGATCAAGTCCTTGATCGCGCAAGACTCCTCTTACGGCGCAGACACGCCGTAGCTGGATGCCGGATCTAGTCCGGCATGACAGCGGAGAGGCTCCGTTTGTCAGCAGCCCGAGGCCCGATTACCACCGGTCTTTTCTATCTTCGGCCTGCCTCCCCCAAAAAAATGCCCGGCGGGGAGGCCGGGCAAGGAAGGAGGCTGTTATCATCCGTGGCGCCCCGGAGGAGGACGGTCACGTTCTTGGAGTCGTCACGCGCCTTCATATTCCAGCGAGGCACCGATCAGTTCGCGCGCATAAGGATGCGTTGCATCGTTGCCAGCAATGGCCTCGCGCGGCAGGATTTCGGTGATTTCGCCACGCAGCATCACGGCGAAGCGATCGCACATGTGATCGACCACGGCGAGATCATGGGTCACCATGATATAGGTGAAACCGCGCTCTTCTCGCAGCCGCTGCAAGAGGTTGAGGATTTCTGCCTGCACCGAGACATCGAGCGCCGAGGTCGGCTCATCGAGCAGCAGCAGCGACGGTTCCAGGATCAGCGCCCTCGCAATCGCCACGCGCTGCCGTTGGCCGCCGGAGAGTTGGTGCGGGAAACGGTCGAGGAAAGACACCGGCAGGCCGACATCAGTGATGACCTTGCGCATGCGCTCCTCGCGGTCGCCGAGCTTGTGGATCGCAAGCGATTCACCAAGCACGGTGCGTACCGACTGGCGGGGATGCAGAGAGCCATAGGGGTCCTGAAACACCATCTGCAGCATACGGCAGCGCTCGATCAGCGGCACGTCTCGCACCGATCTGCCGTCGATGAGGATGTCGCCTGTCCAGAAATCGTTGAGCATTGAGACGCAGCGCAACACGGTGGACTTGCCCGAACCGCTTTCACCGACCAGCCCGAAACATTCGCCGGGCTCGACACGGAACGACACCGAAGGCAGCACTTTCAGTGCAGTATTGCCGCTGCCGAAAGTGATGGAAAGATCGCGGGTTTCGACAGAAACGGCCATTATGCATTCTCCTCCAGCCATTCAGGGCGGCGGTCTAGCACCGCAAGCGGTGCGCGCGCACCGCCGATACGCGGCTGTGCCGCCAGAAGGCCGCGCGTATAGGGATGCTGCGCCTGATCGAGATCGCGGGCGGCCAGCGTTTCCACCACGCGGCCTGAATACATGATCAGCACCCGGTCGCAGAAATTGCGCACAAGGTTGAGATCGTGGCTGATCATGATGAGGCCGATGCCGCGATCGCGCACCAGACCGTCGAGAATGTTCAGCACCTGCAACCGCACCGTCACATCAAGCGCCGAAGTTGGTTCATCAGCGATAACGAGATCGGGATCGGCAAGCAGCATCATGGCGATCATCACGCGCTGACCCATGCCACCGGAGATTTCGTGCGGGTATTGCTCGTAGACACGTGAGGCATCGCGGATCTTCACCGCATCCAGCATCGCCAGCGCCTTTTCCCGTGCCTCGGCTTTTGATGCCCTGAAGTGGCGCAGATAGGTCTCCGTCACCTGATCGCCGACCCGACGGATGGGGTTGAGGGAGAATTTCGGATCCTGAAGGATCATCGACATGCGCCGGCCGCGAACCTTCAGCATCTCCTTCTCATCGAGGGAGAGAAGATCGAGCCCGTCGAAAGCCAGCCTGTCAGCGGTGATCGTTGCCGAAGGCAGGAGGCGCAACAGAGCGCGTCCGACTGTGGATTTTCCCGAACCGCTTTCACCGACAATGCCGAGCCGCTCCCGACCGAGCGTGAAGGAGATGCCGCGCACCGCCTCGGTGGGTGAGCCACCATAACGGATACGGAGATTTTCAACATCAAGGATTGGTTTTTCCATGTTTCTATCTCCGGTTCATCTGCTTCGGATCGAGCGCATCCCGCAGCCCGTCACCGAGGAGGTTGAAAGCGAGACTGACAGACAGGATCGCAATGCCGGGAAAGGTCACCAGCCACCAGCTATCCAGCATGTAACGCCGGCCGGTGGCGATCATCGCTCCCCATTCCGGCAGCGGCGGCTGCGCGCCGAGGCCAAGAAAGCCCAGACCTGCGGCGGTCAGAATGACGGTTGCCATGTTCAGCGTCAGTCTGATGAGAACCGAGGGGAGACACATGGGCATGATCGACTTGACGATGATGCGTAGCGGCGACGCGCCCTGAAGCCTTGCAGCGGCAATGTAATCCGCCTTGCGAAAGGTCATGGCTTCAGCGCGGGCAAGACGCGCAATCGGCGGCCATGAGGTGAGCGCAATTGCAATGATCGCGTTATTAAGGCTCGGACCCAGTGCTGCGACGAAGGCGAGCGACAGGATGAGGCTAGGGAAAGACAGGAAGATATCCGTTATGCGCATCATCACCGTATCGAACTTGCCGCCGAGATAACCGGATGCCGTACCGACCAGAAGGCCGACGGGACCGACGATGATCGATACCAGCGTGATGATGGTGAGCGTGATGCGAGCGCCCCAGAGAAGACGGCTATAGATATCGCGCCCCAGCTCATCCGTCCCGAAGACATGGCCGTTGCCCGGGGGCTGCAGCGTGTTGGCGAGATTCTGTGCGTAAGGATCATGCGTCGCGAGCCAGGGCGCAAAAATCGCCGAGATGACGAGCAGCAGCAAGATCAGGAGGCCGAAAGCCGATGTCGGGCTTTTGAGGAGGAAGACGATAATGTTCTTCAGCGCGTTCAGCGGCACCGGAAGACGGAAGGAAGTTTCAGCACGGGCCGTCATCAGCGGGTCCTCGGATCGAAAAAGCGGTAGAGAATGTCGGACAGGAGATTGAGCCCGATAAAGATGACGCCGACGATCAGTACACAGGTCATCACGGCATTCATGTCGCCGATGATAAGATTGCTGGTGAGATATTGCCCGAAACCCGGCCAGGCGAAGACGGTCTCAATGAGGACCGCTCCTTCCAGCAGCGAACCGTAAGCCAGCGCGATGATGGTGACCAGCTGCACGCGAATATTGCCAAAAGCATGCAGCCACACCGTCTGCCGTTGCGACAGGCCTTTGACACGCGCGGTCGTCACATATTCCTGCCCCAGCTGATCCAGCATGAAGCTGCGCGTCATGCGGGTGATATAGGCAGAGGAGGAATAGCCCAGCAGGGCAGCTGGCAGGATGAGGTGGTTGATGGCCGACCGGAAGACCTCCATGTCACCCGCAAGCAGGCTGTCGATCAGCAGAAAGCCCGTCCGCTCCTCCACCAGACCGATATAGAACTGGTCCATGCGGCCACCGCCGCCAACGAGGCCGAGATGGGCGTAAAAAACGATCAGCGCGATCATGCCGGTCCAGAAGATCGGCATGGAATGGCCGAACAGGCTGAGAACGCGCACAAGATGATCCTGCCAGCGGTCTTTCTTCACGGCGGCGTAAACGCCCATGGGGATGCCGAGACCGGCACCGATCAGGATGGCGAAGGTCGCAAGCTCGATCGTCGCCGGCATCACGCTTATGATGTCCTCGATGACGGGGCGGCCCGTGCGGATCGACGTTCCGAAATTGCCGGTGAAGACATCTCCGAGATAATAGACGAACTGCTGCCACAGCGGGCGGTCAAAGCCGAGCGCGTGATAGACCTGTTCATAGGTTTCGCGGGTCGCATCCTCACCGACAATGGCCCGCACTGGGTCGGCGGGCATCAGGCGGCCAATGAAAAAGGTCAGCAGCAGCAATCCAAGCAGCGTGACCGCAATACTTCCGATCTGGCCGGACAAGCCATAAAGCGAAAGGCGTCTTTTTGACATGATTCCTCCCTTGCCAGTCACCGAACGTGCAAGGAGCACATCCTGTCTGACAACTACGGTAAAGTTGTCACAGGTGTTGCAGGCTGTCAAGCATCCGACGCCAAAATCGATATCGGCAAGCGCGGGGGTATACAGGCACAGCGTTGCCCAGGCGGCGGTTGCGGCGTTCTTCTTTCCCTAAAGAAGCCCACATTGCCACAACCGCACAACGCTGTATTCTCCCTGCCCACAGAAGGCTGACATGGAAATTCGTGGCGATTTGACCGCTCGTGTCTGCTGCCTCGGGGGAGGAAAATATGATCGACGTGACGCTCCTGGCCTTTGCCATGGTCGCCTTTATCGGCATTGCAACACCCGGCCCCACCGTCTTGCTGGCGCTTGCCAATGGTTCGAAATTCGGCGTGCGTCGCGCGATGATCGGCATGGCTGGTGCCGTCCTTTCGGATTTCGTCCTGATCGGCGCGGTTGCACTGGGACTCGGGGCTCTTATGGCCGCCTCGGAGTTCTGGTTCGTTGTCGTCAAGTGGGCCGGGGTCTGCTACCTTGTTTATCTTGGCATCATGCTTCTGCGCTCAAGAGGGACGCTTGACGGCGCTCGCGGCTCTGCAGAGGCAAACAGGGCCGCATCGGCGCGTTCAATCTTCCTGAAGAGCTTTCTCGTCGCCGTGACCAATCCCAAGGGATACCTGTTTTTTTCGGCCTTCCTGCCGCAATTCATCGATGTCGCCGCGCCGCAGATTCAGCAATATACCGTACTTGCGCTGATCTTCGCCGGCATCGATTTCATCGTGATGTTCGCATACGCCCTGTTCGGCGCGCAGGCGGTCAGGATATTGCGCAAGTCCGGAGCATTATGGCTCGACCGCATCTGCGGCGGCGCGCTGTTGACGCTTGCTGCTTCCCTGGCCTTTTACCGACGGGCAAACGCATAATTCATTGCTATATCAGCTATTTCCGCCCTACTCAGCCACGGTGCGGGATCGCAGGAGCACCTTGTAACGCTCGAGACTGCCGCGCAGATGCGAGGCCATATATTGGCGCGCGGCATCGGCGTCTCCCTCGATAATGGCATCGACGATCTTACCGTGCTCCTCTTGAAGGTGGAGGTTGTAATCCTTGGGGCGCGACCCCGGCGCGGCACCCTGTAATTCGCCGCGGGGAATGATACCGGACCGAATGAGTTGAAGAAACTCCGGAAACCGCCTGTTCTGCGTGGCCTGCGCGATGGCGAGATGGAATTCGAAATCGGCGTCCCGCGTTGGTAGCCCGGCGGCGAGACAGTCACCGACACGCCGATGCGCATCCACGATCGATTCCACCTGCACGGCGGAACGCCGCGAGGCCGCCAGCCCGGCGGATTCCACTTCGAACACGGTCCGCAGTTCCAGGAGTTCGATGACCGAGGAAATGCGACCCACGGCGAGATCGTTAAAAGGCAGTTCCTTTGCCGGCTTGGCTTCGACAGCAAAGACCCCTGCGCCCTTGCGTGCTTCAACGAGGCCATCGGCACGAAGAATGGCGATGGCCTCGCGCACAACCGTCCGGCTGACGGAATATTCCCGCGTCAATTCGCTTTCGCTCGGAAGCCGGTCACCCGGGCGGAACACCCCCTCCGCCAGGTCCCGTCGCAAGGCCGAACTGATTTTCGCCGCAAGCGATACTTGCTTGGTGCTGCTCTCGACGTCCATTTCGGCCCACCTGTTTTAAACTTGTCTGGCATGTTAGCAAACACCGGCCACATTGCAAGTGCCGGGTACCACCACCCCCATCGGATCAACCTCAGGCAGCAACCATGGCCGAACCGCTGGAAAAGCGGCTTCTATACTCTCCCGGTGAGAGGCCGAGAATGCGGTGAAACACCCGGCGAAAGGCGGCAGCGTCCTCATAACCCACCGACCAAGCGATCTGATCGACCGAACGGCGGGTGAATTCCAGCAATTCACGCGCCTTGCCGACCCGCAGGTGCTGGACATATTCGATGGGCTTCATGCCGGTCGCCACCTTGAAGCGGCGCAGGAAGGTTCGCTCCTCCAGCCCGGCATGGCCGGCCATGTCGGTAACGCTTGTCGCCCGCCCGGCACGGGCCTGCAACCAGTGCTGCACCTTGAGGATCGGCTCATCGCCATGCGTCAGCCTTGGGGCGAAACTACTATAATGACGCTGTTCCCGTCCTGACGGGTCGATCAGCAGAAACTTGCCGGTCTCGATCATCACGGAAGGGCCGAGCAGCCGGTCGACGATGCGCAGACCAAGATCGGTCCACGCCATCAACCCGCCGGCCGTGATGATATCGCCGTCCTCGATGACGATCTTGTCTATCTCCAGCCGGACATCGGGAAATCGGTCCCGAAAACGTTCCGCAAACAACCAGTGGGTCGTCGCCGGGCGGCCAGCCAGAAGCCCGGTGGCCGCGAGCATGAACGACCCGCCGCAACTGGCAGCCAGCGTCGCGCCCTGGGCGTGCCGGTTCAGCAGCCAGCGGGCGTAAGGCTCGGCTTCCTCGATTTCAGCCGGCCCGGTCAACCGGCCGGGCACAACGAAGATATCGGGATGCCCCGGCCCGCCGGGTTCCGTGTCATAGGAGCGGGAAAATTCACCGCCTTCGCCCATGCTCCAATGGCTGACCCGCAATTTGGGCCCGCCGCGATCCTGTGAAAATACCGACGCGATGGCGAAAAGATCGGTGATGCCATGCACCATGGCGATCTGGCAGTCCCGATAGAGGACCAGCCCCACTTCCAGCGCGCTTCCCGTTACACCCGCCATGCCCAACCCCCGTTTTGTCAGTTTCGGCTCGCTTTCTGTCAGAAGCGCCAATCCAGCCCCGGCTGCGTCAAGAGTATCTCTATTCCCACGGGACGCAAGCAAGCTCCCTGCAACAGGAGAGAGAGCCATGACAACGATCACCACCAGAGACGGAACGCACATCTTCTACAAGGACTGGGGCCCGAAAGACGGACAGCCCATCATCTTCTCCCACGGCTGGCCGCTCAGCGCCGACGCCTGGGACGCGCAGATGGTGTTCTTCGCCAATAACGGTTTCCGCACCATCGCCCATGACCGCCGCAGCCACGGCCGCTCCGATCAGGTTTGGCATGACAACACCATGGATCAATATGCCGACGATCTGGCCGAGTTAATCGAACAACTCGATCTTCACGACATCATTCTGGTTGGCCATTCCACCGGTGGCGGCGAGGTGACACGTTATATCGGCCGCCACGGCACCGCCCGCGTTGCCAAGATCGCTCTCATCGGCGCGGTGCCGCCGCTGATGCTGAAGACGGAAAGCAACGCCATCGGTCTGCCAATCGATGTTTTCGACGGCATCCGTAAGGGCACCTATGACAATCGCAGCCAGTTCTTCAAGGATCTGACCATTCCCTTCTACGGCTACAACCGCGAAGGCGCCGTCATATCCGACGGTATCCGTGATGAGTTCTGGCGGCAGGGCATGATGGGCGGTCTGAAAGGTCAGCTCGACAGTATCCGCGCCTTTTCGGAAAGCGATTTCCATCAGGACCTGAAAGCTTTCGACAAGCCGACGCTGGTTCTGCACGGCGATGACGACCAGATCGTGCCGGTCGGCGCTTCCGCGCTTTCCACGGTCAAGATCGTCAAACATGCGGTGCTCAAAATCTATCAGGGAGCCGATCATGGCCTGACACAGACCCATCAGGACCGGTTCAACGCCGACCTGCTCGCCTTCATCAACGGCTGAAACCACCGGATACAGGAGACACGGACATGACACAGAATACATTTCTCATCACCGGCGCATCCGACGGCATCGGCGCGGTTTATGCCGAACGTCTGGCAAAACGCGGCCACGATCTCATTCTGGTGGCGCGACGCGCCGAGAAGCTGAAGGCATTGGCCGCGCAGCTGGAAAAGGATCATCACATCGCCGTCGAGGTTCTCTCCGCCGATCTTTCCAGGGCGGAAGATCTCGAAAAGGTAGAGGCGCGGCTGCGTGAGGACCGGCGGATTACCGGCCTCGTCAACAATGCCGGTATCGCTGGCGAAGGCGCGATCACGGCGCTGGACCCAGCCTATGTGACGACGATGATCAACCTCAACATTCTCGCCGTCACGCGGCTTGCGGCAGCCATCGCGCCGCGCCTTGCCGCCGACGGAAAGGGTACGATCATCAACATTACATCAGTTACAGCACTGATGCCGGCAGCATTCACCGCCGTCTACCCGGCCACCAAGGCTTTCGTGCTCGCTTTTACCGAGGCGCTGCAGGCACAGCTTTCACCCTCCGGCGTGCGGGTTCAGGCCGTTCTTCCAGGTATCACCCGCACGGCCATCTGGGAGGAAGAACGGCTCGATGCCATTCCGGCCGCGATGGTCATGGATGTCCATGACATGGTGGATGCTGCCCTTGCCGGTCTCGACCTTGGCGAAGCGCTGACCATTCCCTCCCTGCCGGACACTGCCGATCTTGAAAATTTCCTTGCCGCGCGTGCAGCGCTGCGGCCCAATCTCTCCCATGCACTTGCCGCCAGCCGGTATCGTGCAGCCAAACCCGAATAGAGGGATACGTATCATGATCCTCGGACTGACCATTCCCCAATTCACCGCACTGCATGTGGGCTTGAGCTTCATCGGCATTGCTACCGGACTGATCGCCCTGCCCGCTTATGCGGCAGGGCGATGGATGCCCCGCATGATGGCGCTATTCCTCGTCACCACGCTTGCCACCACGCTCACCGGCTTCCTGTTCCCAATCGGAAATTTCACGCCGGCACTCGGTGTCGGCGTCATATCGACCCTCGTTCTGGCAATCGCACTTGTCGCGCTTTACGGATACGGTCTGAATGGCAGGGCGCGCATCATTTATACGATCACCGCCACGATGAGCCTCTATCTCAACATGTTCGTCCTGATCGTGCAGGCCTTTCTCAAGGTCGAAACGCTCAACAAGCTGGCGCCGAACGGCAATGAACCACCCTTCCTGATCGCCCAGACGGTCCTGCTTGTAGGAGCCATCTGTCTCGGCTGGAAGGCGACGCGCCGCAGGCTTGCCGTCTGAGGCCAGTGTGAATTCTAATCGATGCCGCACACATGCCTTGCGCCCTGCCACTCGGGCGCAGGGGATGTTCCGCTAACACGCCACAAGCCGCAGATAGCTGCGAAGGCACCTCGCACTCTTGCCATCGATCAATATACATTATACAATAATATATATTGAGTTGTTGCCACAGGAGATGTCGATGAAAGTCGTTAAGATCAACGAGCGCTTGACCGTTGCGGGGCAGCCGATGACCGCCGATTTCCAGTCGCTCTCCGCGCAGGGTTATAAAAGCGTCATCAATGCCCGGCCGGATGGCGAAGAGCCGGGCCAACCGGGCAATGAGCAGGAAAGAAGCGCCGCCGGGGCGGCAGGCATGGACTATGGCTTCATCCCGGTCAGCGGCCCTGCCATCACTGAGGCCGATATCCGCGCCTTTCAACAGAAAATGGCGGAAGCAGCAGGCCCCGTTTTTGCCCATTGCAAGGGTGGCACCCGTGCGCTCACGCTTCATGTGCTTGGGGAAGCGCTCGACGGACGCATGGAACGCGGCGACATCGAGGCTTTTGGCAAGGCGCATGGCTTTGATCTTTCCGGCGCCACCCGCTGGCTGGAGCGACGCGCGGCAGCGGTTCCGCACGTCAAGGCATTCTTTGATCCGCGCACCTGGAGCGTGCAATATGTCGTTTCCGATCCAGTGACCAAACGCTGCGCCATTATCGATCCGGTCTATGATTTTGATGAGAAATCCGGCGCAACCGGAACGATGAATGCCGACGCCATTCTGAACCATGTGGAAAGCGAAGGCCTGTCGGTGGAATGGATTCTCGATACTCATCCGCATGCCGACCATTTCTCCGCCGCCCATTACCTGAAGCAGAAGACCGGTGCGCAGACCGCCATCGGCGCGAACATCACCGGCGTACAGCGGCTCTGGCAGGAAAAATACAATTGGCCGGACCTTGAAACCGATGGTTCGCAGTGGGACAGGCTGTTCGAGGCGGGCGACAGGTTCAATATCGGTTCGCTTGAAGCGCGCGTGCTGTTTTCGCCCGGCCATACGCTCGCCTCCGTAACCTATGTGGTGGGAGACGCCGCCTTCGTGCACGATACGCTTTTCATGCCGGATTCAGGCACAGCGCGGGCTGATTTTCCCGGTGGCAGCGCCAGAGAACTCTGGGCGTCCATTCAGGACATTCTCGCCCTTCCGGACGAAACACGGCTGTTCACCGGCCATGATTATCAGCCCGGCGGCCGCGCGCCGAAATGGGAAAGTACGGTGGGCGAACAGAAACGCAGCAATCCACATCTGGTCGGGATGACGGAGGAAAGCTTCATCGACCTCAGGGAAACGCGGGATCGGACCTTGCCGATGCCAAAGCTCATCCTCCACGCCCTGCAGGTCAATATTCGCGGCGGACGACTGCCGGAGCCGGAGGCAAATGGCAGGCGTTACCTGAAATTCCCTCTTGATGTGCTGGAGGGCAGCACATGGTAAAAGGAAAGACGCTCGGAAAGCCCCTTCATACTCCTGACATTCCCCTTCCCGCCATGGAGGAACGGGCCGTGGAAGTCGCACTGCTTTTGAAGACCCTTGCCCACCCTGCGCGGCTGATGCTGGCCTGCACGCTGGCGCAGGGAGAGTTCTCCGTGGGAGAGCTGGAAGCCAGGCTGGATATTCGCCAGCCTACACTCTCCCAGCAGCTGGGCGTCCTGCGGGAAGCCGGTGTGGTTGAAACCCGGCGTGACGCCAAGCAAATTTTCTACCAGCTGAGCGAAGCGAAAGCGGCGCAGCTGATCGAGGCGCTTTACACCATATTCTGCGCGCCGGAGGAGGAGACCGCGTGAGCCCCTACTGGTCTTCTCTTTTCGGCGGCATGTTGCTCGGCCTCGCCTGCGTTCTCCTGCTTGTCTTTAACGGCCGCATTGCCGGTATCAGCGGGATCATCGGCAGAACTCTTGGCAGGCAGCGGCGTCTTGCCGATCTCGCCTTCATCGCCGGCTTGCTGGCGGGACCTTATATCCATGCCGCAGCATTCGGCCGGCTGCCCGCAATCACCGTCGCTGCCCCTTGGCCCCTCATCCTGATTGCCGGTCTGCTGGTGGGTTTTGGCACACGCATGGGCTCGGGCTGCACCTCCGGCCATGGCATCATGGGGCTGGCGCGGTTTTCCCGGCGCTCGATCGCCGCAACCGCCACCTTCCTGATCGCCGGCATCTTTACTGCGACGATAGCGGGAGCCCTGTCATGAAAAATCCGGCCGTAGCGCGTATTGCACTTGCATTGCTTGCAGGAGCGTTGTTCGGATTTGGCCTTTCGCTGTCGGGCATGGTCGATCCGGCGCGTGTTTCCGGCTTTCTCGACATCGCAAGCGGCCATTGGGACCCAAGCCTGATGTTCGTTCCTGGCGGTGCCGTTATGGTCGCGGCGCCGGGCGTGCTGCTCAGCAGACGTCTCGCCAAGCCCGTTCTCGCCGACGATTTCCGCCTTCCAGCAAAGACCCGCATCGACGGGCCGCTGATAACCGGCTCGGCGATTTTCGGCATCGGTTGGGGGCTTGCCGGTTTCTGCCCCGGCCCGGCACTCTCCGCTGTCGGCCTTGGGCTGATGCCAGTCGTTCTTTTCGTCTGCGCCATGATTGCCGGCATGCTGGCGCACGACCGCCTCTACCCGAAGCAGTCATAGCTCAAAACGCTCGTTCGGAACCGGAAACAGACGGTCGCGCGGGGGCGAAATGCTGCCGCGCGACGACGCTTGATTAAAGGTCGATCAGGCTCTTGCCCGTCATTTCCGGCGGCAAGGGCACATTCATCAGTTGCAGCAGGGTGGGCGCGACATCGGCGAGAATACCGTCATGCAGCTTCGCACCTTCAGGGCCACCGAAAAGGATCACCGGAACCGGATTTGTGGTGTGCGCCGTATGCGGGCCGCCGGTCACCGGGTCGACCATGGTTTCGCAATTGCCGTGGTCGGCAATCACAAGCATTGCGCCTCCCACTTTTTCGAGTGCGGCAACCACCGCACCGAGGCCACGATCCACGGCTTCACAGGCCTTGATTGCGGCCTGCAGATCACCGGTATGGCCGACCATATCAGGGTTGGCGTAATTGGTGACGATGAGATCGTAACCCTTGCCGATCGCCTCGACAAATTTTTCCGTTACCTCGGGCGCGCTCATTTCCGGCTGCAGGTCGTAAGTCGCGACCTTCGGGGATTTCGGCATGAAGCGATCTTCACCGACTTCCGGCTCTTCCTTGCCGCCGTTCAGGAAGAACGTCACATGCGGATATTTTTCCGTTTCGGCGAGGCGGAACTGCGTAAGTCCCTGCTTCGCCACCCAGGCGCCAAGCGTGTTGACGATATCGCGCTTCGGGTAAGCCGTGGTCATGAAATCATTGTGCCGGGTAGAATATTCCACCATGCCAAGCAGCGCCGAGAGCACTGGCTTTTCGCGCGCAAAACCGTCGAAATCATCGGCACCGATGGCAAGCAGGATTTCACGCGCGCGGTCAGCACGGAAGTTCAGGCAGAACAGGCCATCGCCGGCCTTGAAGCCTTCATAACCGTCGATTACGGTCGGCAGGATGAACTCGTCCGTGACTTTATTCGCGTAGCTCTGTGCAACGGCGCTCACCGCATCCCGGGCGTGCTCGCCTTTGGCCAGGACCATCGCGTCATAGGCCTTTTCGACACGCTCCCAGCGGTTGTCGCGGTCCATCGCATAATAACGGCCGATCACGGTGCCGATGCTGGCGCCTTCCGGCAGGCTTGCCACAAGCGCAGCCACAAAATCTTCAGCGGATTGCGGCGCGACGTCACGACCATCGGTGATGGCATGCACCACGACCTTCAGGCCGTGGCTGACCATCAGCTTCACCGCCGCCTGGCCGTGGAGGATATGGCCATGAACGCCGCCATCGGAAACGACGCACATCAGATGCGCCACACCGCCTGCGGCCTTCACCTTGGCGGCGAAATCAAGCATCGCCGCATTGCGGAAAAAGCTGCCATCCTCGATTGCAAGATCGATCTGGCCGAGATCCATGGCGACGATGCGGCCCGCACCGATATTGGTATGGCCGACTTCGGAATTGCCCATTTGTCCGGTAGGCAGCCCCACCTTAGGACCAAACGTGGTGAGCCTCGCATTCGGGCAGGTGGCGAAAAGCCGGTCCATGGTGGGCGTGTTTGCCAGAACAGGCGCGTTGCTGGATGTATCCTCACTCAGCCCCCAGCCATCGAGAATAGTCAGGACAACGGGTTTGGGAGTTTGCATGGGAGGACCTTTTTCGTTCTGTTGCCGGCGGAGAGCGGACCGCCGGGCACCGGAGCGCCCTCGTCCGCCACTGTGATCGTGATGAGAAAACATGCTTCTCGTTCTTCTCTTCTATACCCGAAGATGACGAACGCAAGCCTATACCGATAGCGAAACAGTTCCGTGAAGGCTGAAAACGCGGGCTAAGAAATGCGGTCATGACACGCATACGCCCTCCTCCCTGTGCTCGTCACAGGACTCCAGCCGACGCGCGTCTGCGCGACGGGACGAGTTCCTTTCAGCCTAAAGACTTGGGCTGGCTGGGTCCCTTTGACGAGCACAGGGACGAGGGAGCAAGGATCGCCTTCAATCGATGAAAATAAGCGCCGGCTTTTCCAGAAGCGCCTTGACGGCCTGTATGAAGACTGCCGCATCCCAGCCGTCCACGACACGATGATCGAAGCTCGAAGACAGGTTCATCATCCTGCGCGGCACAAAGCGAATTCCGTCCCAGACCGGCCGCGTCACGATCTTGTTGACGCCGATGATCGCGACTTCGGGGTAATTGATGATGGGCGTCGAAACGATACCACCCAACGCCCCAAGCGAGCTGATGGTGATGGTGGAGCCCATCAGTTCTTCCCGATGCGCCGTCCCGGTGCGAGCGGCTTCGGCAACGCGTGCGACCTCGTCTGCGCACTCCCAAAGGCCGAGCGCTTCCGCGTGGCGCACAACCGGAACGGTGAGGCCTGACGGTGTCTGCGTGGCAATGCCGATATGAACCGCCTCGTAGTGGCTGACGACACCTTTTTCATCATCGAAAAGCGCATTCATACCAGGATGATCGGCAACGGCTTTGACAAGCGCGCGCATCAAAAATGGCAGGACCGTCAGTTTCGGCTGCCCGGAACGGCGGTTGCCGTTCATCGTAGCGCGCAGATCTTCCAGATCGGTCACGTCGACTTCTTCGACATAGGTGATGTGGGGAATGCGGGAGGCGGAAAGCACCATCTTCTCGGCAATCTTGCGCCTGAGCCCCGTCACCTTCACCTCTTCGACAGCGCTATCGTGGGCTGCCATCGGTTCAGTGCGTTCCGGCCGCCCCCGCACGGTTAAGAACGCGTCGAGATCCGCATGGGTAATATGCCCGTCGGGACCCGTTCCCTTGACCTGTGCAAGATCGATATCGAGATCGTCAGCACGCTGGCGAACGGCCGGAGATGCCAGCGGCTTATGGTGCAGTTCGGCGGCAGGCGCCGTGTTGGCCTCCCCGGCTTCGCGCGGCACCGGCTGGGTTTCAACGGGTGGCGGCGTGTCCGTCATGTCGGCGGGCGCTTCCTCTTCCGTCATGCGGGTCGGCGCGTCCCCTTCCGGCGCGCTACCATTGGCAGCGACGGCAGCGACATCGGTTTCGATGCGCAGGAGCGGTGCTTTCACCGGCACCGTATTTCCCACCGTTACCGCGAGCCAGGTGACGACGCCCGCCACCGGCGAAGGGATTTCCACCGTCGCCTTGTCGGTCATCACCGCGGCCAGCACCATGTCCTCGTGGACAAGATCGCCCGGTTTGACGTTCCATTCCACGAGTTCGGCTTCCGCCACACCTTCACCGACATCGGGCATGGTTAGAGTAAATTCTGCCATGATCAGGCCTCCATGACTTCGACAAGGGCGCGCCCGACGCGGGCAGGCCCCGGAAAATAGTCCCACTCCTGCGCATGGGGATAAGGCGTATCCCAACCTGCGACGCGCACGACGGGAGCCTCAAGGTGATAAAAACAATGTTCCTGCACCAGCGACACGACTTCTGCCCCGAAGCCGGAGGTCAACGTCGCCTCATGCACCATGACGCAGCGGCCGGTCTTGGAAACCGACTTCACGACGGTATCGAGGTCGAGCGGCAGCAGGCTGCGCAGATCGATGATCTCGGCGTCCACCCCAGTCTCTTCCGCCGCTGCCAGCGCCACATGCACCATGGTGCCATAAGCGATGACCGTGACATCGTTTCCGGGGCGGCGGATTTCGGCCTTGCCGATGGGAATGGTGTAGTGCCCTTCCGGCACCTCCCCCTTCTCGTGTTTGGACCATGGCGTTACGGGCCGGTCATGATGACCGTCAAACGGGCCGTTGTAGAGCCGCTTCGGCTCCAGAAACATTACGGGGTCGGGATCTTCGATGGACGCTATCAGTAGCCCCTTGGCGTCGTAAGGATTGGAAGGAACCACCACTTTCAGCCCGCAAACATGGGTGAAAAGCGCCTCCGGGCTCTGGCTATGCGTCTGGCCTCCGAAAATGCCGCCGCCGGTCGGCATGCGAAGAACGATCGGGCAGGTAAAATCCCCGTTTGAGCGATAACGGATACGCGCTGCCTCCTGGGTAATCTGGTCATAGGCGGGATACATGTAATCGGCGAACTGGATTTCGACACAGGGCCGCAATCCATAAGCGGCCATGCCGATGGCGGTGCCGACAATGCCGGATTCGCTGATCGGCGCATCGAAACAGCGGGTTTTACCGTATTTCTGCTGCAGCCCCTGCGTGGCGCGGAAAACCCCACCGAAATAGCCAACATCTTCGCCGAACACCACGACTTCGTCGCTGCGCTCCATGGACACATCCATGGCGCTGCGGACGGCTTCAATCATCGTCATTCTTGCCATGTCTTACCATCCTGCCTTCTGGCGCTGGCGGACGAGATGCGCCGGCATCTCGGCGTAAACACCTTCGAAAATATCCTTCTTCGGCGGTTTTTTGCCCTCGTGCAGCGTGCCGTGGCTTTCCGCCTCGCGCTGGGCTTCCAGCACCTCATCGGCGATCTCCGCCTCCGCCTGCCGGTGCCGCTCTTCCGACCAGACGCCACGCAGGATGAGGTGTTTCTTCAACCTCAGGACAGGGTCGCCCAGAGGCCATGCTTCGGACTCGGTCTTCGGGCGGTAGGCGCTCGGATCGTCAGAGGTGGAATGCGCGCCGACACGATAGGTGACGTATTCGATGAGCGTCGGGCCGAGATTGCGGCGCGCCCGCTCCACGGCCCAACGGGCCACGGCATAAACGGCCAGATAATCATTACCGTCGACCCGCAGTGCGGGAATACCGAAACCCAGCCCGCGTGCCGCGAAGGTCCCGGAGCCCCCGCGTGCAATGCCCTGAAAGGTGGAAATGGCCCATTGGTTGTTGACGATGTTGAGAACGACCGGCGCCTTGTAGGTCGATGCAAAAACCATCGCCGAATGAAAGTCCGACTCCGCCGTCGAGCCATCGCCAATCCAGGCGGCCGCAATCTTTGTATCACCCTTGATGGCCGATGCCATCGCCCATCCCACCGCCTGCACATATTGCGTGGCGAGATTGCCGGATACGGTGAAGAAACCGTGTTCTTTGGAAGAGTAAAGGACCGGCAGTTGCCGCCCGTGCAGCGGGTCGAGTTCGTTGGAATAGATCTGGTTCATCATGGTGACGAGCGGATAGTCGTCGGCTATCAGCAGACCTGCCTGCCGATAGGTCGGGAAGTTCATGTCGCCCTTGGAAAGCGCCTTGCGGAAGGCGCAACTCACTGCCTCCTCCCCGAGATGCTGCATATAAAAAGAGGTCTTGCCCTGTCGCTGCGCCATCAGCATGCGCGCATCGAAAGCCCGAAGCCTCATCATGTTCTTCAGACCCGTCAGCAGGTCGTCATCCGAAAGCAGCCCGGCCCAAGGTCCGACGGCCTCACCCTGATGATTAAGGACGCGAATGATCGAATAGGCGAGATCACGCATGCTCTCGGGCGCGGCATCCACTTCCGGGCGAGGCACGGAACCGGCCTTGGGTATCTTTACATTGGAGAAATCCGGCTGATCGCCGGGCCGCACGGCGGGTTCCGGAACATGCAGGCTGAGATGTGGCGTTTCTGATATGTCCATTCTACTCCTCCCGTCGCGGTCTCCTCCAGACCGTGAAACAACTCTCAAAGGTTTCTTGCGATCACCATCCGCTGGACATCGCTTGTTCCCTCGTAAATCTGGCAGATGCGCACATCGCGATAGATCCGCTCCACCGGATAATCCGCCATGTAGCCATAACCGCCGTGGATCTGGATGGCGTCCGAACAAACGCGTTCGGCCATTTCCGACGCGAAGAGCTTGGCCATCGAGGCCTCCGAAAGACAGGATTCACCCGCTTCCTTCAGCGCCGCCGCGTGCAGCACCAGCTGCCGCGCCGCCTGAATGCGTGTCGCCATATCCGCGAGACGAAACGCCACCGCCTGATGTTCGATGATCGCCTGCCCGAAGGCCTTGCGCTCACGGGCATAATCCCGCGCCGCCTCAAACGCCGCCTGCGCCATGCCCACCGCCTGCGCCGCGATGCCGATGCGGCCGCCTTCCAGATTGGCGAGCGCAATGCGGTAACCCTGACCTTCCTCACCGAGCCGTAAATCGGCGGGAATGGCCATGTCGTTGAAAGCGATCTGGCAGGTATCGGAAGAGTGAAGGCCGAGCTTTTCTTCGACCCGGATAACCTCATAGCCCGGCGTATCGGTGGGCACTATGAAGGCGCTGATACCCTTCTTGCCTGCCGCTGCATCCGTAACGGCAAAAACAATGACGACATCGCCATTCTTACCCGAGGTGATGAACTGCTTTGCGCCATCAAGAATATAGCGATCGCCATCGCGACGCGCCCTGGTCTTGAGATTTGAGGCATCGGAGCCAGCCTGTGGTTCGGTCAGCGCAAAGCCGCCGATCCATTCGCCGGAGGCAAGCTTCGGCAGAAAACGCTGCTTCTGGTCCTCGGTCCCGAATTTTAGGATCGGCACGCAACCGACCGAATTATGGACGCTCATGATGGTGGAACAGGCACCGTCCCCCGCAGCGATTTCTTCCAGCGCCAGCGCATAAGCGACAGCACCGGTTTCCGCCCCGCCATACTCTTCGGACACCAGCATGCCGAGGAAGCCGAGCTCGCCCATCGCTTTCAATTCTTCCTTGGGGAAACGGCTTTCCCGGTCACGCGAAGCGGCGCCAGGGGCAAGCCTTTCCCGCGCAAAGTCGCGGGCCATATCTCTGATCTGCTGCTGGGATTCAGTGAGCATCATCGCCGCCTCCCGCCAAAAAGCAGAAGCGTATCAGGCGCGTCGCCAGCTGGAATTGGTCGCGAGGGCTGCCCTTGAAAGCACGGGCGGCCCCATCGATCACGACAGGGTCATGCACAGCCAAATTCACCTCCCTTGGCCAGCCCTGACGTGAGGAACCGGCCCGCCGCAAATCTCCTCCAGACCGCGACTGACGTGAACGCTATCACTATCTCGAATTCATTTCAAAGCTATTTTGATTGACAGTTTTTTGATTGGCGATATCTTTGATCCAACAAATAGTCATATCATAGAGCAAATGATCCATGATTGAGCTCGACAGTTTCGACCAGAAGATTCTGCATGTTCTCGGCGATGACGGGCGGGTCAGCTGGCGGGATCTTGCGGCTCGGATAGGCCTTTCCTTCACGCCAACGTTGCGCCGCGTGCGCAAGCTCGAAGAGGAAGGGATCATTCGCGGCTATACCGCCGTGTTTGACGAGAACCGGCTGCTCGGCAATATGGGTGTCTTCATCTCCGTCACGCTGGAGCGGCAGATTAAGGAAGCGCTGACGACATTCGAACATCATGTGGCCTCCATTCCCGAGGTGGTGGGTGGTTACCAGACGAGCGGCAGTTCCGATTATCTGATCCACGCCATGGTGCGGGATCTGCCGCATTACCAGCAGCTGCTGGATTTCCTGACCACCGTTCCCGGCGTGTCGCGCATCCAGTCCAACTTTGCCATCAAGACATTCGTGCGCCGTTCCGCCGCCTTCACCGGGGGTGACACGCCGTAAATAAGGGCTGCCGGCGCGGAGGAGGTGCCGGCTGCTGACAAAAGGGACGGCCCGCCGTCCGGAGGAGGAGACGCGATGAGTTTGAACCTCGCCGCCATTTTCGATGCCGATCTCGGCCCGGAAATCGCAGCATTACGCGACAGCGCAAGTGCATTTGCCGATGATAAAATCGCCCCGCTGGCGGCCGAGATCGACAGGGACGACCGCTTCCCGCGTCAGCTCTGGCCTGAAATGGGCGAGCTCGGCCTGCACGGCATTACTGTTTCGGAAGAATTCGGCGGTGCCGACATGGGCTATCTCGCCCATTGCGTGGCGATGGAGGAAATAAGCCGGGCTTCCGCTTCCATTGGCCTTTCCTACGGCGCCCATTCCAACCTCTGCATCAACCAGATCCATCGTTGGGGCACGCAACAGCAGAAGCACAGATATCTGCCGAAACTTGTCTCGGGCGAGCATGTCGGTTCGCTTGCCATGAGCGAGACGGAAGCCGGATCGGATGTCGTCTCGATGCGGCTGAAGGCGGAACGCAGGGGCGACCGCTATGTGCTGAACGGTGCGAAAATGTGGATCACCAACGGCCACGAGGCCGATACGCTGGTCGTTTACGCCAAGACCGACATGTCCGCCGGCCCGCGCGGCATCACCGCCTTCCTCATTGAAAAAGGCTTCAAAGGGTTTCGTCCGGCCCAGAAACTCGACAAGCTCGGCATGCGCGGTTCCCCCACTTCGGAACTCGTGTTCGAGGATTGCGAGGTGCCGGAGGAAAACATCCTCGGGCGGTTGAATGACGGCGTGGCGGTGCTGATGAGCGGGCTGGATTACGAGCGCGCCGTGCTGGCCGCCGGCCCCGTAGGTATCATGCAGGCGGCAATCGACCTTGTGCTGCCTTATGCCCGCGAGCGCAAGCAATTCGGCAAACCGATCGGTGAATTCCAGCTCGTGCAGGGTAAGCTCGCGGATATCTATTCGGCGATGAACGCATCGCGCGCTTATGTCTATTCCGTGGCCCGGGCCTGCGACAATGGCCGCATCACGAGGCAGGATGCGGCAGGGGCTATCCTCTTCGCCGCCGAGCGGGCGACGCAGGTGGCGCTGGATGCAATCCAGCTTCTCGGCGGCTCCGGTTACGTGAATGAAAGTCCGGCCGGGCGGCTGCTACGCGATGCCAAGCTTTACGAAATCGGCGCAGGCACGAGCGAAATTCGCCGGATGCTGATCGGCCGCGAACTGGTCAAGGGCAACGGGTGAGGACGCGATGAAGCTTACGTCCAGTATGAACCGCGATCCCGTCTTCGCTGCCAATGTCGAGTTCATGTCGAATCTGGTGGCTGACCTGCGCCAACACGTCGAAAAAATCTCCAGAGGCGGCGGCGACAAGGCCCGCGAACGGCATCTTTCCCGTGGCAAATTGCTGGTACGTGACCGCATCGAGACACTTCTTGATCCCGGCAGTCCATTCCTCGAATTCTCGCAATTTGCAGCTTACGAGGTTTATGACGAACCTGTTCCGGCCGCCGGCATTGTCACCGGCATCGGCAGGGTCTCGGGCCGAGAATGTGTAATCGTCGCCAATGATGCGACGGTGAAGGGCGGCACCTATTATCCGCTGACGGTGAAGAAACATTTGCGCGCGCAGGAGATTGCCGCCGAGAACCGCCTGCCCTGTATTTACCTCGTGGATTCCGGCGGCGCGAACCTCCCCAATCAGGACGAAGTGTTTCCCGACCGCGATCATTTCGGCCGCATCTTCTACAATCAGGCCAATATGTCGGCGAAAGGCATCGCCCAGATCGCCGTGGTGATGGGCAGCTGCACGGCGGGCGGGGCCTATGTGCCTGCGATGAGCGACCAGTCCGTGATCGTCAAAAACCAGGGCACCATCTTCCTTGGCGGCCCGCCGCTGGTGAAGGCGGCAACAGGTGAGGTGGTGAGTGCGGAAGAGCTGGGCGGTGCGGATGTGCACTCCCGGCAATCCGGCGTCACCGATCATTTTGCCCATGACGACCGCCACGCGCTGGCGCTGACCCGGCGGATCGTTTCCAGCCTCAACCGCCGCAAACAGTTGGGGCTGGATATCCGTGAACCGGCAGAACCGCTTTACCCGCCCGAAGAGCTTTACGGCATCGTTCCCGCCGATACGCGCAAACCCTTCGAGGTACGTGAGATCATCGCCCGTCTGGTGGATGGTTCTGAATTTGATGAGTTCAAGGCGCTTTATGGCACGACGCTGGTCTGTGGTTTCGCCCATATCCATGGCTATCCCGTTGGCATCATCGCCAATAACGGCATCCTGTTTTCGGAATCGGCGCTCAAGGGCGCGCATTTCATCGAGCTCTGCTGCCAGCGCGGCATCCCGCTGGTTTTCCTGCAAAACATCACCGGCTTCATGGTCGGCAAGGCCTATGAGGCAGGCGGCATCGCCAAGGATGGCGCAAAGCTCGTCACCGCTGTTGTTTCAGCCAAAGTGCCGAAATTCACCGTCATCATCGGCGGCTCCTTCGGGGCCGGTAATTACGGCATGTGCGGGCGGGCCTATTCGCCACGCTTCCTGTGGATGTGGCCGAATGCCCGCATTTCCGTGATGGGCGGCGAGCAGGCGGCCTCCGTTCTGGCACAGATTCGCCGCGACGGTATCGAAGCTGATGGCCGGCACTGGTCGAAGGAAGGCGAAGAAGCGTTCAAGCAGCCGATCCGCGAAAAATACGAGCGGGAGGGCCATCCCTATTATGCCAGCGCGCGGCTTTGGGACGACGGTATCATCGACCCAAAGGATACCCGCCTCGTCCTCGGCCTCGGTCTGTCCGCCGCGCTCAACGCACCCATTGAACCCACCCGTTTCGGCATATTCAGGATGTGAGGCGACGATGTTTTCGAAAATACTCATCGCCAACAGGGGCGAGATCGCCTGCCGCATCATCCATACCGCCCGCAAAATGGGCATTCGTACCGTCGCCGTTTATTCCGATGCCGATCGTGACGCCATGCATGTGGCGCTTGCCGACGAAGCGATCGCCATCGGCGCTGCACCCGCGCGTGCCTCCTATCTCGATGGCGAAAAGATCATCGCCGCAGCGAAGACAAGCGGCGCAGAAGCCATTCATCCGGGTTACGGTTTCCTTTCGGAAAATGCCGGTTTCGCCGAAGCCTGTGCCGCCGCCGGGCTGGTGTTCATCGGCCCACCGGCCGCGGCGATCCGCGCCATGGGCGGCAAAAGCGAAGCAAAGGCACTGATGTCCAAGGCTGGCGTGCCCGTGGTTCCCGGTTATCACGGTAAGGACCAGGCGGAGGAACGGCTGGGAAATGAGGCGGAAGCCATAGGCTATCCCGTCCTGCTCAAGGCTTCGGCCGGCGGCGGCGGCAAGGGCATGCGCATCGTCAGGCAAAAACGTGAATTTGCGGCGGAATTTGCCGGGGCAAAACGCGAGGCATCGGCCGCCTTCGGTGATGACCGCATGCTGATCGAAAAATATCTCGAACGGCCGCGCCATGTGGAGGTGCAGATCTTTGCCGATAGCCACGGCAATTGTTTTTCCCTTTTCGAACGTGACTGCTCGATCCAGCGCAGGCATCAGAAGGTTTTGGAAGAAGCCCCTGCCCCCGGCCTGCCGGATGCGCTCAGGCAACGTATGTATGAAGCGGCAACAGCCGCCGCCCGCGCGATCGACTATCGCGGTGCGGGAACCGTGGAATTCCTGCTCGATCCTTCCGGCGCATTCTATTTCATGGAAATGAATACGAGGCTTCAGGTCGAACATCCCGTGACCGAGTATATTACCGGTCTCGATCTGGTCGAATGGCAGATCCGTGTTGCGGATGGTGAAACGTTACCGCAGGACTGGGCCGATCTCAGCATACATGGTCATGCCATCGAGACCCGTATCTATGCCGAAGACCCGGCGCATGATTTCCTGCCCTCGGTCGGCACCATCAGCCATCTCGTTTTCCCCGATCAGGGCCCTCACGTCAGGATCGACAGCGGCATCCGCGCCGGCGACGCCATCACCGTGCATTACGATCCGATGATCGCCAAGCTTATCGTCTGGGATCGGGACCGAGCCTCAGCCGTGCGGCGTCTGACGTTGGCGCTGGAAAATCTGGCGATCTGCGGCGTTACCAGCAACGCCGCGTTTCTGACACGGCTTGCCCGATTGGAAGCTTTCGCCTCAGCCGACCTCGATACGGGTTTCATCACCCGCAACGAGGCTTCGCTCTTTGCTCCAGCCTCGAATGATGGAGGTGTCATCGCCCTCGCCGCGCTTGGCCTGCTGCTCTTCCGCCGGACAAATGGAATGTCGCAATCAGAGGCGGATCCCCATAGCCCGTGGAACACGAAGGCCGCATTCCGTCTCAACGCACCGGCGCGGGAAACGCTGAATTTCATGTTTGAGAACCAGCCGTTAAGCGTCGGCGTCACGCATGAGGGTGATGAATTCACGCTCGCAATCGAGGGGCGGACGATCCGGGCCTACGGCAGCCTTTCCGGTGACGGCCAGCTCGTTGCAACCTTGGACGGCCGGAAAAGTCAGGGCTATTTCTTCGCCGAGACCGGCACCTATGCGCTTTTCCTGCATGGCGAGCCTTACCGCATCAGCCAGCCAGATCCCGTCGAAATCGCGGATTCTTCCGTTCATGCCGGTGGCCTGGAAGCTCCCATGCCGGGCGTGATCCGCGCGGTGCTCAGCCGGAACGGTGCTGTCGTGGAGGCCGGCGACGCGCTTGTGGTTATGGAAGCGATGAAGATGGAGCATACTATCCGTGCACCGGCGAAGGGCATCGTCAAGGCCATCAATTGCAATGAAGGCGATATGGTCGCGGCCGGCGCGGTGCTGGTGAATTTCGAGCCGGAAGGAGCATGAGATGAGCTTGCCCCGAACCGTCAGGATCGTTGAGGTCGGCGCACGTGACGGCTTGCAGAACGAGACCACCGAGGTTCCGACCGCGACAAAAATCGAGCTTATCGAGCGGCTGGCTGCAGCAGGACTGAGAACGGTGGAAGCGGGCGCTTTCGTCTCACCCAAAAAAGTGCCGCAGATGGCGGGGTCGAAAGAGGTGTTTAGAGGCCTCGAAAGGCGAGCGGGAACGGCCTATCCGGCGCTTGTTCCCAACATGAGAGGTTTCGAAGCTGCCATTGAAGCCGGTGTCACGGAAATCGCGGTTTTCGTGTCCGCCTCCGAAGGTTTTAGCCAGCACAACATCGGCTGTTCGCGCGCCGAAAGCCTAGACCGTCTGCGCGACGTCGCGGATGCCGCTGCCGTGCGAAATATCCGCATGCGCGGTTACCTTTCCTGCATTGCCGGCTGCCCCTATGACGGAGCAGTTGCGCCCGATGACGTGGCGGCGATGGCCGATGCCCTTGCTGCGCTCGGCTGCCATGAAATCTCGCTGGGTGATACGATCGGCATCGGCACGGCGGGCCAGATCCGCAACATCATCGAGCGGGTCTCGGCACATATCGCGCTTGAAAAACTCGCCATGCATTTCCACGATACCTACGGACAGGGCGTCGCCAACGTGCTGGCTTCGCTTCAACAGGGCATAACGACGTTCGACAGTTCCGTCGCCGGGCTGGGCGGTTGCCCCTTCGCGCCGGGCGCGAGCGGCAACGTCGCCACCGAAGACGTCATTTATCTGCTGGCGGGACTTGGCATAGAAACCGGCGTCGACCTGATGGCCGTGGCGACAACCGGTGACTGGATAAGCAGGCATCTCGGCAGGTCCAATGCAGCGCGTGCCGGCAAGGCACTTCTCGCCGCGAAACGGAAGGGTGAAGCCCATGGCAAATGAGGTGTTGAGCGAGAAACGCAAGGATGTTCTGTGGCTGACGCTCAACCGACCGGAGGTGCATAATGCCCTGAATGCCGCGATGACCGATGCGCTCACCCATGCGATCCGCGCAGCCTCCGGCGACCATGGCCTGCGCGCCGTTGTGATAACGGCAGCGGGAGAACGCAGTTTCTGTTCGGGTGCAGATCTGAAGGAAAGTGCGGGCGGCATGTTCCTGTCCCGGGACGGCACGAACCCTATAGCCGACGTCATGCGCGCCATAGAAGGCTGCGACAGGCCCGTCATCGCCCGCATCAATGGCCGGGTTCTGGCGGGCGGGCTTGGCCTCGTTGCCGCCTGCGATCTCGTCTATGCAGCCGATCATGCCGAATTCGGCCTGCCGGAGGTGAAGGTCGGTCTTTTCCCCGCCATGGTCGCAGCGAAACTTCTGGCAAAAATCCCATTGGGCGGGCTTCAGGAAATGGCTTATCTCGGCCACACGGTCAGCGCCAGTGAGGCGACACGTCTCGGGCTCATAAACCGCGCCGTTCCCCTCGCCAGCCTCGACGGCCTGATCGAAGAGGTTCTTGCAACGCTGCGGCACAATGCACCGGGTGCCATCGCGGCCGGAAAGGCCGCGCTGCTCGCAATGCGCGACATGCCGTCGGCGGAACGGCTCGTCTTCGCCGAACGCATCATCGCCGTCGTCAGCGGCAGTGATGAGGCGCGGGAGGGACGTCTGGCCTTTGCGGAAAAACGTCCCCCGCGCTGGACCGGCAAGCCCTGAGGCCAGACAGGCAGGGTGTGTCGATCGCCAACTCCGTTAATCGATATAATGGGTTGACCGCGTTGACCCCGTTTCACAAATCGCGTTCTATCCAGCACCTTTCGCCGGAGGGTGATCGGGAAGCCGGAGGAGACCCTATGCGCCTTGTAAAAACTGTCGCCGAATTGCGCGATGCGATCGCCGTCTTTCGCCGCGCCGGCAAAACCGTCGGCTTCGTACCGACGATGGGTTTCCTCCATATCGGTCATTTCACGCTGGTTTCCAGAGCGAAGGCGGAAAACGACGTGACGGTGGTTTCCATCTTTGTCAATCCGCTGCAATTCGGCGCCAATGAGGATCTGGCCCGCTATCCGCGCGACCTCGCCCGCGACAGCGCGCTTCTGGAGGAAGCTGGCGTCGACATTCTTTTCGCGCCCGAAGTCTCGGAGATGTATCCGCGTCCAATGGCAACCGTCGTTGACGTGCCGGAACTCGGCAGCCAGCTGGAAGGCGCGGTTCGGCCGGGGCATTTCGCCGGTGTCGCAACCGTGGTGACGAAGCTTTTTAATCTCGTTCAGCCAGATTCGGCCTATTTCGGTGAGAAGGACTATCAGCAGGTAACGTTGATCCGCCGCATGGTCGAGGACCTCGCCCAGCCGGTCAGGGTCGTTCCCGTCACAACCGTGCGGGAGCCGGATGGGCTCGCCTGCTCCTCACGCAACGTCTATCTGAGCGCCGAGGAACGCGCCGCCGCCGTAATCGTCCCGCGGGCGCTGAACGAGGCGGAACGGCTTTATGACCTGGGATTGGATGACCCCGCCGCGTTCGAAGCGGCTCTCGAAACATTTATCGCCGCCGAGCCTTTGGCATGTCCCGACGTCGTTGCGGTACGCGATCCCGATACGCTGGCACCCGTTGCTTCCGTGCAGGCAGGGCCAATATTGGTGGCGCTGTTCGTGCGCCTCGGCAGCACAAGGCTTCTCGACAACCGCGTCATCGGCCGCGAGAGAACAGAGAAAAGGGAGGCCGCCCAATGAGCGCCCATGGAAAACAAAAACGGCTGACGACGGCCTCCATCCGGCAGATGAAGGGCGAGGCGCGCATCGTTTGCCTGACCGCCTATACCACACCGATCGCCCGCCTGCTTGACCCGCATTGCGACCTGCTGCTGGTAGGCGATTCCCTCGGCATGGTGCTCTACGGCATGGATACCACAGTCGGCGTGACGCTGGACATGATGATCGCCCATGGCCGCGCCGTCATGCGCGGCGTCGAACATGCCTGCGTCATCGTTGATCTGCCCTTCGGAACCTATCAGGAATCCAAGGAACAGGCCTTCCGCAACGCGGCACGGCTGATGCAGGAAACCGGCTGCGACGGCGTGAAGCTGGAGGGAGGCGAGGAAATGGCAGAAACCATCGCCTTCCTGGTAGCCCGCGGCATTCCCGTCTTCGGCCATGTCGGTCTGATGCCGCAGCTTGTTCACACGGCCGGCGGCTTCCGCTCGCTGGGGCATTCTGATGCGGAAACGCAAAAGATCTGGCGTGACGCGATTGCGGTGGATCAGGCGGGCGCCTTCGCCATCGTCGTGGAAGGCACAGTCGAGCCGCTGGCCCGCGAGCTGACGGAAAAACTTGCCGCGCCCACCGTTGGCATCGGCGCATCGCCAGCCTGTGACGGACAGGTGCTGGTTTCCGACGACATGCTCGGCCTCTTCACCGACTTCAAACCGAAATTCGTCAAACGTTTCGCCGATCTGGGCCCGACGATCTCCGAAGCGGCGGCGGCCTATGCCGATGAGGTTCGCGCAGGGGCGTTTCCGGGGCCCGAACATACGTTTCAGGTGCGCCGACAACCGCCTTCTGGGACGTCGTGAAGGCGCAGCGGGCGGGGGCGCTTCGTGACCAACACCTTCACCTTCGTCATGCTCGGGCCTCTCCCGAGCATCTATTACCGATCGATTTTATGCAAAGCAGGCAGATCCTCGGCACAATGCCGGGGATGACGTCGAGATTGAGGCAGGGTGTGTAGTCAGCCTCGGCTCCCCCTGTTCCAACGACACCGAATTTATACAATCCCGCCGCTGCCGCCAACCGAAGCCGGGCGCTTCGCCGCAACCTGCTCGCGATAGCCGCTTGCCCGATAAGCCGCAATCGGATCAATCGCGCCGCCTGCCAGTTGCCGCGCCTGAGCGAGAATCGGTTCGACATCGGTGCGATAGGCCCGCTTCAGCACATCTGAAGCCATCAATGCATCATTGTCCTGCTGGTAGCCGTCAAGAGCCACACGATCCACCAGCAGCGCCTGCGCATAGGCGCGACGGATTTCGTTGGCGCTGGAGATCAGGCTTTCGATCGGGTCCGTCACATTATGCGACTGATCTATCATGTGGGCGGGATGGAAACCCTTCACCCCGCGATGTTCGGCGTCGACAAGTTCGTTGAAAACCAGGAACAGGCGGTAAGGGTCGATTGAGCCGGCATCCAGATCGTCATCGCCATATTTGCTGTCGTTGAAGTGGAAACCGCCGAGCTTGCCGAACTGTATCAGCCGGGCGACGATCATTTCGATATTGGTGTTGGGCGCATGGTGACCAAGATCAACGAGGCAGAAGGCCTTGTCGCCGAGCGCGTTGGCGATAAGATAATTGGTGCCCCAATCCTGCACGACGGTGGAATAAAAGGCCGGCTCATACATCTTGTGTTCGGAAAAGATGCGCCAGTCATCGGGCAGCGCCTTGTAGATGTCGGCCATTGCGGCGAGATAACGCTCGAAACTTCTGGTGAAATTGCTCTGTCCGGGGAAGTTGGAGCCATCACCCACCCAGACCGTCAGGGCCTTGGAGCCGATGGCCCTACCGATTTCGATACATTCGAGATTGTGTTCCACCGCCTGCCGGCGTGTGGCGGCTTCGGTGTGGCTGAGCGAGCCGTATTTGTAGGAATGGCTCTGGCCCAAAGCATCCGAAAACGTGTTGGAGTTCATGGCGTCGAAGCCGAGACCCAGCGCATCCGCATGGGCTTTCAGGCGTTTCGGGTCTTCCTTGTCCCACGGAATATGAAGTGAAACATTGGGCGTCGCCCGCGTCAGCTGGTTGATGACGGCGCAGTCATCGAGCTTGTCGAAAATGCCGCGCGGTTCGCCCGCGCCGGGAAAACGGGCAAAACGGGTTCCGCCGGTGCCGACGCCCCAGGAGGGCACGGCAACGAAAAATTCGGCGACCCTGGTTGTGACGGCCTCGATATCGATATTGCGGCGCGCGAGCTGGTTGCCAAGCGCCTGATAATCGTCCTTCAAAGCAGCAGCGCGCTTTTCGTTTTCAGCCGCGATCACATCGGCGGCGATTGTCGTCTCGGTCATTTTTTCCTCCCGAACGATGAACACAACAGGTGCTTCGACCCGCGACACCACCACCCCGTCATTCCGGCCTTGAGCCGGAATCCAGCCAGCCCAAGTCTTTGGGCTGAGAAGACTCTCCCGCCGAGCAGATACGCGACTGCTGGATTCCGGTTCAAGGCCGGAATGACGGAGGTGGGACCTGCCGGACGTCTACCGCGTAAAACTCTGCGCATTACCCGCATCGACATTGATGATGTTGCCGGTGGACTTTGCGGAGGCGTCGGACGCCAGGAAGTAGATCGCCTCGGCGATATCTTCCGGAAAGACATTGAGTTTTAGCATGGAGCGCTTGCGGTAATGTTCCTCCAGGTCGGTCACTTCGATCTTGGAAGAGGCCGCGCGCTGCTCGCGCCATTCGCCGCTCCAGATCTTCGAACCGCGCAGCACGGCATCGGGATTGACGGTGTTGACGCGAATGCCGGCCTCCGCCCCCTCAAGCGCAAGGCAACGGGCGAGATGAATTTCTGCCGCCTTCGCGGTGCAATAGGCCGAGGCATTGGGCGAAGAGGCGAGGCCGTTCTTGGAAGCGACAAAAACAACGTTGCCGCCGAGATTCTGGCGCCGCAGCAGCCGGAATGCTTCTCGCGAAACGAGGAAATAGCCTGTCGCGAGAATGTCGATATTCTTGTTCCACATGGCAAGCGTCGTATCTTCCACGGGAGCGGAAGAAGCGATGCCGGCATTGGAAACGAGGATATCCACGCCTCCGAATTCCACACTCGTTTCCGCGAAGGCGGAAATCACTGCATTCTCCTGCGTCACGTCAAGCTTGACGGTACGCACCGCATCCGCGCTATACCGCTTGACGAAATCGCCCTTCGCAGCCTCCAGTGCCGCTTCGTCGATATCGGCCAGCACCACACAGGCACCCTCGCCCGCCAGCCGCTCCGCCGTTGCCCGGCCGATACCGCCGGCGCCGCCCGTAACGAAGGCCACGCGGCCCGCAAGGCTCTTCGGCTTCGGCATGCGCTGCAGCTTCGCTTCTTCCAGCAGCCAATATTCGATATCGAAGGCTTCCTGCTCGGGAAGACCCTGATACTCCGACACGGTGGACGCGCCACGCATGACATTAATGGCGTTGACATAAAATTCGCCAGCGATGCGGGCCGTGGCCTTGTCTTTAGCGAAAGACAGCATGCCGACGCCGGGGATGAGGAATATCACCGGGTTCGGATCACGCATTTTCGGCGAATTATCGTGGCGGCAAGCTTCATAATAGCGCGTGTAATCCGCGCGATAGTCCTCCAGCGCCTTGTCTAGGCTGGCCGTCAGCGCATCCACATCTGGATTTGCGGTATCGAGATCAAGGATCAGCGGACGAATTTTCGTGCGCAGGAAATGGTCAGGGCAGGATGTGCCCAGCGCACCGAGCGGTTTCAAATCCTTCGAATTGACGAATTCCAGAACGGCATCCTGATCGTCAAAATGGCCGAGCTTGCGTTCTTCACGGCCGATGCGGCCACGGATTTCCGGCATCAACCGGGCAGCGATGGCCCGACGTTCGGCAACCGGCAGGCTTTTGGCCACTGCCCCGCCGAAGATCACCTTGCCTTCGGTCTTTTCCGCGAACCATTCGATCGCCTTGTTGATGATGGCGAGCGTCAGTTCGTAACACGCCTTGGCGTCGTTATCCCAGGTGAAGAGGCCGTGGCTTTCCAGCACGACGCCCTTGGCTTTCGGATTGGCCTTGACGAAAGCTTCCAGATCAAGGCCCAGCTGGAAACCGGGGCGACGCCAGGGCAGCCAACCGATGTCGTCGCCGAAAATCTGCTGCGTCAATTCCTTCGAGTTTTTCGAGGCGGCGATAGCGATGATTGCATCGGGATGCATATGATCGACATGATCATAAGGCACGAAACCGTGCAGCGGCGTATCTATGGAGGCCGCGCGCGGATTGAGGTTGAAGGTGCAATGCGGCAGGAAGCCGACCATGCGGTCCTCATCCTGAACACCCTTGTAAATGCCTTTCAGCGCTTCCAGCTTGTCGAGATAAAGCGTTGCAAAACCATCAAGCTTGATGGTGCCGACATCGCCGCCGGAGCCCTTCACCCACATGACGCGGACCTTCTCGCCCGTCAGGGGATCGGTTTCAAGCACCTTTGCCGATGTGTTCCCGCCGCCGTAATTGGTGATGCGCTTGTCGGCACCGAGCAGGTTGGAGCGGTAAAGAAGCTTTCCCGGCTCATCGAGCGTCCCGGCATAAGCATCGTCCCAACGGCTTTCGAGAAGGCGGGATGTTCCCGTCATGTCTTCCTCCCACATGGTCTTCATTCGCGAACCGACACCGGTCCGCCTCCTTTGACGGCAGGTATCGCGCATCCAAAAGCCCAATGTCAATCAAAAACGATCATAAATTTTCATGTTGCAGCGCGATATTGATTAATTTGATCGTTGTTGATTGACAACGTAAAGAGATTGCGAATAATCACGATCAGGAGGACCAAATGCACGAACGCGAACGCCATCGCATCATCTTGAGCGCCATACAGGAAAAACCTGTGGTGACGGTGCAGGATATTGCGGAATTGACGGATGCGTCGGAAGCGACCATTCGGCGGGATATTGCGTCCCTGCACGTGCAGGGCAAATTGCGGCGCGTGCGCGGCGGTGCGGAAGCGGTGCATCCGCCGCAGCTCGGCAATCTGGCCGCGCGGCCTTTCCGCGTGTCCGAATCAGTCAATATCGACAAGAAACGCGCAATTGCGCGCAAGGCGGTCGATCTCTGCAATGATGGCGATGCGATCATCCTGAATGGCGGCACCACGACATTCCAGATGGTGCATTATATGGCGGCGCGCCGCCTGCAGGTGATGACCAATTCTTTCGCCATCGCCGAGCATCTGGTGAAGCATTCCAAATGCAATGTCAGCGTGCCGGGTGGCGCGATCTATCGTGACCAGAGCCTGATCCTGTCACCCTTCGAGAATGACGCAATCCGCAACTTCTATGCACGGCGGATTTTTCTCGGGGCGCAGGGCGTGGGTGCGCTCGGCATCATGGAATCCGACGCGCTGGTCATACAGAGCGAGCAGAAGCTGATGCGGCAGGCGGAAGAGCTGATCGTGATGGTCGATTCCTCGAAATTCAGGAAACGGTCCAGCCTCATTCTCTGCCCGCTCGAGAACGTCTCGACCATCATCACCGATGACGGGATTTCTGACGAGGCGGCAAGGATGGTGGAAGATGCCGGGGTAGAGCTGCTGATCGCCGGCGCCGTGGCGGACGCGAAAACGGCCGGTCCGCCGGATGAGGAGAATTCTTCGTCGGTCGCTTGAGGAGCGCCGGCAGGGAAGTTGCAAGGTTCAAAAACGGGAGGAAAAGGGACATGAAACTTACACGCAGAACATTGACGAGCATACTCGCGCTCGGCGCGGCACTCTCCGTCGCCGGCCTCGGCGGCGTTGCACAGGCCGCCGACGTGAAGATCGCGCTGGTGGTGAAATCGCTTGGCAACGGCTTTTTCGAAGCCGCCAACAAGGGCGCACAGGAGGCCGCAAAGGACCTCGGCGGAGTCGAGATCATCTATACCGGCCCGACCAGCACAACGGCGGAAGGCCAGATCGAAGTCATCAATTCGCTGATCGCGCAGGGCGTCGACGCCATTGCCATTTCCGCCAACGATCCCGACGCCGTGGTTCCGGCGCTGAAGAAGGCGGCGCAGCGCGGCATCAAGGTGATTTCCTGGGATTCCGGCGTTGCGCCCGAAGGACGGATTCTTCAGCTCAACCCCTCGTCCAACGCGCTGATCGGCAAGATGTGCCTGCAGCTCGCAGCATCGCATCTGGAAGGCGGCAAGGGCGATTTCGCCATTCTTTCGGCTACCACCACCTCCACGAACCAGAATATCTGGATCGATGAGATGAAGAAGCAGCTGAAGGACTTCCCCGGCCTCAACCTCGTCACGACGGTCTATGGCGACGACCTCGCCGACAAGAGCTACCGCGAAGCACAGGGCCTTCTCTCCTCGCAGCCGAATGTGAAGGTCATCGTCGCGCCAACGACGGTCGGCGTTCTCGCCGCTTCGCAGGCCGTGAAGGATGCCGGCAAGATCGGTCAGGTCTATGTCACCGGTCTTGGCCTGCCTTCCGAAATGGCCGGCGCCATCAAGTCGGGCGCGACCAAGGAATTCGCCATCTGGAACCCCATCGACCTCGGCTATTCCGCCACCCAGATCGCCTATCGCCTCGTGAAGGGCGAAACCGACGGCAAGCCGGGTTCGGAAATTGAAGCCGGCCGTATGGGCAAGATCAAGGTTGGTGAAAACAGCGAAGCGGCGATGGCTGATCCGTTTGTTTATGACGCGAAGAATATCGATCAGTTTTCGAAGATTTTTTGATCTGAGAAGTTGCTGACCGCGGGCGGAGGGTTACCCCCTCTGCCCTGCCGGGCATTTCCCCCTAAAGGGGGGAGATCGACTCGCGGATAAGTTTCGCCCATCTCGACATTTGCGAATGAAGTGGTGGTAGAGCCTCCTGCCGATCTCCCCCTCGAGGGGGAGATGCCCGGCAGTGCAGAGGGGGTAGCTCCTCGCCGCTTCACACAAACCGACCGGTAAGACGAATGATGCGTGCCGAACCCCAAATCCTAAACGCTGCAGAAGCTCCCAGCGCCACGCCCATTCTCGAAATGCGCGGCATCAGCCAGATATTCCCGGGCGTCAAGGCGCTGGATGGCGTCGATATTGCGCTTTACCCCGGCAAGGTCACCGCCCTGATCGGCGAAAACGGCGCGGGCAAATCCACGCTCGTCAAGATCCTCACCGGCATCTATCGCCCGAACGAGGGCGAAATCCTTCTCGACGGCCAGCCCGTCAATTTTCACAGCGCACAGGATGCCATCGATGCCGGCGTGACGGCCATTCATCAGGAAACCGTGCTGTTCGATGAGCTTTCCGTCGGTGAAAACATCTTTCTCGGTCATGCCCCGAAGGGCCGTTTCGGCCTGATCGACTGGAAGACCATCAATACGCGTGCCAGAATTCTGCTTGAACAGCTCGAAAGCGCCATCGATCCGACGATCCGGCTGAAAGACCTGTCGATCGCACAGCGCCACCTCGTCGCCATTGCCCGCGCCCTGTCGGTCGAGGCGCGCATCGTCATCATGGACGAACCGACCGCCGCCCTTTCGCGCAAGGAAATCGATGATCTCTTCCGCATCGTCGAAAACCTGAAGCGGCAGGGCAAGGCTGTTCTCTTCATCAGCCACAAATTCGATGAGGTCTATGAGATTGCGGAAAACTATGCCGTCTTCCGGGACGGCAGGATGGTGGGCGCCGGCACGCTCACGACCACCCCGCAGGATGAAATCGTTCGGCTGATGGTTGGCCGTGATGTAACGAATGCCTTTCCAAAGCAGGCTGTTACGCTGGGTCCCACGGTTCTTTCAGTCCGCGATTACTCTCATCAGACCGAGTTTCGCGATATCTCTCTCGAGCTACGCAAGGGCGAAATTCTTGGCCTTTACGGGCTGATCGGCGCCGGGCGTTCGGAGCTTTGCCAGTCGCTGTTCGGCATCACCCGCCCGGCATCGGGTGAAGTGATGTTGAACGGCCAACCCATCACAATCCGCTCGCCGGAAGATGCCATCCGCGCCGGTATCGTTTACGTGCCGGAGGAACGCGGCCGCCACGGCCTGGCGCTCGACATGCCGATCTACCAGAACATGTCGCTGCCTTCACTTACTCGCACCTCGCGCAAGGGCTTCCTGGCCGCCGCCAACGAATTCGCGCTTGCGCGCAAATATGCCTCGCGGCTCGATCTGCGCGCCGCCGCCCTTTCGGTGCCGGTCGGTACACTTTCAGGCGGCAACCAGCAGAAGGTGGTGATCGGCAAATGGCTCGCCACCCAGCCAAAGGTCATCATTCTCGATGAGCCGACAAAGGGCATCGATATCGGCTCCAAGGCAGCGGTGCACGGCTTCATCAGCGAGCTCGCGGCCGAAGGCCTGTCGATCATCATGATCTCGTCCGAACTTCCCGAAATCCTCGGCATGTCCGACCGCGCCATCGTCATGCGCGAAGGCCTGATGGCGGGCCAGTTCGAACGCGCCGATTTTTCCCCGGAAAAGCTGGTGCGCGCCGCCACCGGCAATGCCTGAGAGGGGCTAACATGCAACGTCTACTCAAAAACCGCGAATGGCTGCTGGCGGGTATCATCATCGTCATGATCGCCGGTTTTGCGATGCGCGCCCCCGGCTTCGGCCGGCCCGGCAATCTCGTCAACATCTTCAACGATACCTCCATTCTCATCATTTTGGCGCTGGGCCAGATGGCGGTCATCCTTACAAAATCCATAGACCTTTCGGTCGCAGCCAATCTTGCCTTTACCGGTATGGCGGTGGCGATGACCAACGCTGCCTTTCCGGGCATTCCGCTGCCGCTTCTTATCGTCATGGCTGTCGGCATCGGCGCGTTTCTCGGCTCGCTCAACGGCGTTCTGGTCTGGTGGCTCGGCATTCCGCCCATCGTCGTCACGCTTGGTACACTCACCATCTATCGCGGCATGGCCTTCGTGCTTTCGGGCGGCGGCTGGGTGAATGCGCACCAGCTATCCCCCACTTTCCTCAACGTGCCGCGCACCATGATTCTCGGCATGCCGGTCCTTTCCTGGGTGGCGATCCTCATCATCGCCGGCGCCTGGCTGGTGCTCGGCCGGACTTCCTTCGGCCGCTCCGCTTATGCCTCGGGCGGTAATCCGAGTGCAGCCGTTTATGCGGGCATCGATGTCGGCCGCACGCGCTTCTTCGCCTTCGTGCTCTCGGGCGCGCTCGCCGGTCTCGCCAGCTATCTCTGGGTGTCGCGTTACGCGGTTGCCTATGTCGACATCGCCGCCGGCTTCGAACTGGACAGCGTGGCGGCAAATGTGATCGGCGGCATCTCGATTGCGGGCGGCATCGGTTCGGTGGCGGGTGCCGTGCTCGGCGCGCTGTTCCTCGGCGTCATCAAGAACGCGCTCCCCGTCATTGGCATCTCGCCCTTCGCGCAGATGGCGATATCAGGCGTCGTCATCGTGCTCGCCGTCGTCTTCAACGCCCGCGCCGAAGCCAGGAAAGGCCGCATCATCCTGCGGGACCGCGCCGCAGGTGATCAGCCCACGGAGGCCGCTACATGAGCACGCCATCCCATTCAACACAAAGCCCGCGCATCATTCCCGACAAGCTGGGAACACCTCTACGGCGCATCATGGGCAGCTGGGAAGTGCTGCTGCTCGGCGTCGCGATCCTGATCTTCATCGCCAATTCGCTGGCCTCGCCCTATTTCCTCAATGCCTGGAACCTGTCTGATGCGACCTTCAATTTCACGGAAAAGGCCATCATCGCATTTGCCATGGCGCTGCTGATCATCGCCGGTGAGATCGATCTCTCGGTCGCCGCCATCATCGCGCTCGCGTCCACCGCCATGGGCGCTGCGGCGCAGATGGGCGTCGGCACACCGGGCCTTGTTGCGATCGGCATCGGCACCGGGCTTTTGTGCGGCGCCTTCAACGGGTTCCTGGTCGCCGGGCTGAAACTGCCGTCCATCGTCGTCACCATCGGCACCATGAGCCTGTTTCGCGGCATTTCCTATATGGTGCTGGGTGATCAGGCCTATGGCAAATACCCCGCCGATTTCGCCTATTTCGGTCAGGGTTACGTCTTCTGGGTGATTTCGTTCGAATTCGTCCTGTTTATCGCCATGGCCATTCTCTTCGCCATTCTGCTGCATGCCACCAATTTTGGCCGGCAGGTCTATGTGATCGGCAACAACCCGTTCGCCGCCCGTTTCTCCGGCATCCCCGTCGAGCGGGTGAAGTTCATCCTCTTCCTGCTCACGGGCCTGATGAGCGGCATTGCCGCCGTCTGCCTCACCTCGCGGCTCGGTTCGACGCGGCCGTCGATTGCTCAGGGCTGGGAGCTGGAGGTCGTGACGATGGTTGTGCTGGGCGGTGTGTCGATCCTCGGCGGCTCCGGCACCATCGCAGGCGTCGTCATCGCAGCCTTCGTCATGGGCCTCGTCACCTTCGGGCTTGGTCTTTTGAATGTGCCCGGCATCGTCATGTCGATCTTCGTTGGCCTGCTGCTGATCATCACCATCGCCATCCCCATCGTTGTCCGCCGCCTTCGGTCCATGAGAAGCTGAGCCATGACGGAACTCGAAAAATACGCCTTCAAGATGAAACTCTTTCCGGGAAAAGAGGCCGAATATAAAAAGCGCCATGACGAGATATGGCCGGAACTGGCGACGCTGCTGCGCGAGGCAGGGGTGAGTGACTATTCCATTCATCTCGACCCGGAAACCAACATCCTTTTCGGCGTGCTGACGCGCCCGAAGACCCATCGCATGGCGGCTCTGCCAGAGCATCCCGTGATGAAAAAGTGGTGGTCCCACATGGCCGATATCATGGAGAGCAATCCCGATAATTCGCCGGTCGCAAAAGACCTGGTGACGGTGTTCCATCTGCCATGAGCAAGAGCACCAGACCGGACCGCGTCGCGGTCATCGATATCGGCAAGACCAACGCCAAGGTCGTCGTCATCGACACCGGCAGCGGCGAGGAGATTGCCAGCAAAAAACAGGCGAACCCTGTCCTCCGCGATGGAATTTATCCGCATTACGATGTGGAGATGCTCTGGCGCTTCATTCTCTCCACGCTTCAGCGTTTCGGCCAGAAGCCCGGCTTCGATGCGATTTCCATCACGACCCATGGCGCTTCGGCAGCACTTCTCGATGGGAACGGCGACCTCGCCATGCCTGTGCTCGATTATGAACACAGCTATCCCGCAGCCATTGAGGAAGCCTATCACAACATCCGGCCCGATTTTGCCGAGAGCGGTTCACCACAGCTTCCCGCCGGGCTGAACCTTGGCGCGCAAATCCATTTCCAGAAGACGGCCTTTCCGAACGATTTCGCCAGGGTGCGCAGCATCGTTACCTATCCACAATATTGGGCGGGACGTCTGACCGGCATTCGGGCCACGGAAACGACCTCGCTCGGCTGTCATACCGATCTCTGGAACCCGCCCCGGAAGAGCTTCTCCTCGCTCGTCGAGCGTCTCGGTATCGAGACGTTAATGGCGCCGGTCCGCTCCGCTTTCGATGTCCTGGGTACAATCCACCAATCACTGGCAATCGAAACCGGCCTTTCGCCGCATATGCCGGTCTATTGTGGAATCCACGATTCCAACGCCTCGCTCCTGCCGCATCTTCTGCGCCGCGACGGTGATTTTTCGGTCGTCTCCACCGGCACCTGGGTGGTGAATTTCGCCATTGGCGGTGCGGCGGGTGCGCTCGATCCCATCCGCGACACACTCCTGAATGTCGATGCTTTCGGCCGTCCCGTTCCCTCCTCCCGCTTCATGGGCGGCAGGGAATATGAAATGCTGGCACAGCAATTCGGAGAAGCAAAAGACGAAGCAATAGACGCAGCTCTCGGCGGCGTTGTGGCCAGGGGCATGATGCTGCTGCCGAGTGTTGTCAGCGGCTCCGGCCCGTTTCCCGACAAGACGGCACAGTGGCTCGGCGATAAAAACGCCACCGCTGCAGAGCGACACGCGGCGACATCGCTTTACCTGGCGTTGATGACGGAATTCAGCCTTTCGCTCATCGGGCGGAAAGGTCCCATCCTTGTCGAAGGCCCTTTCGCCAGCAACGCCCTTTATCTGAAGGCGCTGGCCGGCTTTGCAGAGACGGACGTAACGGCGGTCGAAGGATCAACCGGCACCAGCGCGGGCGCGGCCCTGCTCACCGGTATCAAACCGCTTGCCGGTCGAGAGCGCCATTTCACGCCGCACGACATTCCCGGTCTCACCTCTTACCGCAATGTCTGGCGTAACCACCTCGCCTGATGCGAAACGCAAAATGCGGCCGAATGATCGGCCGCATTCTGATGTCGCAAAAGTATCAGCCCTTGATGAAGGCCAGCAGGTCGGCGTTCAGCACATCGGCATTGACGGTGAGCATGCCATGCGAGAAGCCGGGATAGGTCTTCAGTACGCCGTTTTTCAGCAGCTTCACCGATTTCAGGGCGGAGTCGGCGATCGGAACGATCTGGTCGTCTTCACCGTGCAGAACAAGCGTCGGAACGCTGATATTCTTCAGGTCCTCGGTCTGGTCGGTTTCCGAGAAGGCCTTGATGCCGTCGTAATGGGCCTTTGCACCACCCATCATGCCCTGACGCCACCAGTTCTGGATCACGCCTTCATGCACGGTCGCGCCATCGCGGTTGAAGCCATAGAACGGGCCGGCCGGCACGTCGCGGAAGAACTGGGCACGGTTTGCGGCAAGCGCTGAGCGGAAGCCGTCAAAAACCTCCATCGGCAGGCCTTCCGGATTGGCTTCGGTCTTGACCATGATCGGCGGTACGGCGGAAACGAGAACCGCCTTGGCGACACGGCCGGCGGGTTCGCCATGCTTGGCGACATAACGGGCAACTTCGCCGCCGCCGGTGGAATGGCCGATATGGACGGCATTTTTCAGATCGAGCGCTTCGACGACGGCAAAGGCGTCGGCGGCGTAGTGGTCCATGTCGTGACCATCCGCAACCTGGGCGGAACGGCCATGACCACGGCGGTCATGGGCGACAACACGAAAACCCTTGGAGACGAAGAACAGCATCTGCGCATCCCAGTCATCGGACGAGAGCGGCCAGCCATGGTGGAAAACGATCGGCTGGGCATCCTTCGGGCCCCAGTCCTTGTAGAAGATTTCGGTTCCGTCTGTCGTCTTAACAAAGCCCATGATCGTTTCTCCTTCGGTTGCGTTGGAATCTCAGGTGCATCCTGTTGTGCGCCGGTTTGATGGAGGGATAATGACGAAGGAAAATGACTTCAACAATTACAATAATAATTCGGAATGAATTGCATTTTTTGCAATAATAATAGAGCTGCCCGCTGCCAGATGAATTGCGGCACGGGCACTGAACGGCATGAAGCTCCAAAGGTTGCACCAGATGGCGCAAGCGGTTGGTAAATGATTGCGGGCAGAACGCTTAGCGCCTGCCCGCAGCTTGAAACAAACTCTCCAACGTCACCCTTGGCTTGAGATGCCCGGCTTTCAATCCACCTCGGGATCGTACTCCCTCGGGCTGTCATCCCGGGAAAACAGCACGCAAGGACCGCGAGAGCCGCGCGGATCATAGGCATAACCCTTGGCGGTGAGTGCCTGCATGATGTCGCGGACGCCGGCGAGACCGTAGAGGTGGTCGTGCAACTCGACGAATATCCGCTCCACGCCGCTCAGGTCGGCCCTGCCTAGCAGATCGCGTTCCGCACCCTCGATATCCATGACGAGCGCTGTAATGCCGCGGCTCGCGATGAATTCATCGATGTTGGCGGAGGAGATTTCGATGCGTTTTTCATAGGGACCCTGATTTTCGTCCATGGACGACATCCAGAGATCCCTGCGAACGTAAAAAGAATAGGAGCTCGGCTCGTCGGCGGTAAGAAGCCCCTGCGAAAACACGACGTTGCCCCGGCAATTGGCCTTGATCACCCGCTCGGCCAGCGCCGCAGTCGCGGGGTTGGCCTCGAAAGCCCATACGGAAACATCCTTGATGCCCGCAATGATCGACGTAATGATCCCGATACCGGAACCCAGTTCCAGCACCCGATCACCGGGCTTGATGGCTTTCAGGACGCTGCGAGCCTCCTTCGCCTCGTAGCTGCCGTCGGTCAGCGCCTGCCAGATGACGGGCGACACCTCATCGGAAGAAAGAGGCAGGGCAACTCCATGCACGTCCAGTATTTCCATGTCTCAAACCTTTTCGCAAAATCCGGTCGTCTCGCCGCAACGGTCCCGTATCAACCGAAAATGCTCTACAGCATCGTTGCGGTAACCGGTATGGGTTTTCGCGAGCGACAGTATCACTTGGTAAAAATTCCAATGGCCGCCAGGACAGGCGCGTCTCAGGCAGAGCTCCAGGCGACGAGCTCCTTGGCCGGCAGCGGCCTGCTGATCAGATATCCCTGAACCTGGTCGCATCCCAGACGCCTGACGCATTCATATTGCTCTTCCGTCTCGATACCTTCCGCAATCGTCGTCATTCGCAAACTGCGGCCGACGCCGACCACGAATTCCACGATCGCCAGCGCATCCCGGTCGCTGGTGATATCGCGCAGAAAGGATCGGTCGATCTTGATCTTGTCGAAGGGGACGCCGCGCAGATTGGCGAGCGATGAATAGCCAGTGCCGAAATCATCCATGGCGATCTTGATGCCGACTGCCTTCAACCGCGACAGCGTGTTGATCGTCTGGTCGCTCTTGTTGAGCAGGATCGATTCGGTGATCTCAAGTTCGAGCCGGCTTGGTTCCAGTCCGCTTTTCTCAAGCGCGCCCATGACGTTTTGAATAAGGTTGGTACTGTGGAACTGAACGGGCGACAGATTGACGGCCACCTTCATGTCCTCGTCCCAGCCCATCGCCTCGCGGCAGGCGGTTTCCATCACCCACTTTCCGAGCGAATGGATGAGACCGGTTCTTTCCGCGACGGGAATGAACACACTGGGGGGCACATCGCCGCGCACCGGATGTTTCCAGCGAAGCAACGCCTCGAAGCCGCAGAGCTTGCGTGTCTGCGTCGCCACCTGCGGCTGGTAATAAACTTCCATCTCGTCGTTCTGCAGTGCCGTCTGCAGATCGGCTTCGAAGGATTTCTTCTCGGTCAGCTGCTTCTGCATCCGAACCTTGAAAACGCTCGCACGGCCTGGGCCGATGGCTTTCGCCTCGTAAAGCGCCAGATCCGCCCGCTTGAACAATTCATCCGCATCCACTGCACCGTGCGATATGGCGATGCCGATGCAGGTGCCGATTTTGACCTCCTGCTCACCCAGCTGATAGGTGCGGCTGATCTGATCGATGAGCTTGGTGGCAAGCCGGCGCGCGGCGTCCTCATTCAGATCGTCGGAGACAACCGCGAACTCATCGCCTCCAAGGCGGCAAACCATGTCATAATCGCCGCCGATGGCCGAGAGGCGCTGCGCCACGGCCTGAAGCAGCGCATCGCCTGCATCGTGGCCGAGCGTGTCGTTGACATCCTTGAACCCGTCGAGATCGAGCAACAATATGGCTGTCGTACCGGTGCCACCGAAGGACCGGCGCAGCCGCTCGATCAGTTCCTGCCGGAACAGCGCCCGGTTCGGCAGGCCCGTCAGCGCATCATGATAGGCATCATGCTCCAGACGGACATTTTTTGCCTGCAACTCCAGCGTCGCGGCGCGCAGATCGTCCGTCAGCCCGCGCATGCTTTTCTGCGCGCGGTTCAGGAGATCGTTCTGGCGAAGCAGCAATATGACAAGCGCGATGCCGCAGAGGATGAGACCGCCCGCCAGCGCCGTATAGACGATGTGGAGCTTGCGGACATCCTCATGGGCGGTATCGATCAGATTCACATCATACGCGACGGAAGACGAGGCAAGCGTCGTCATCGGCGCATCCAGCGCGCTCATAGCGGCAAGAAGATCCGGCACATCGCTCGAATTCAAGCTGTTTATCTGCTGTTCGAGACGCGCCAGAACGGCGTCAAGGCGGGTTACCAGATCCCGCCATTGCTGCTTTTCATTGATGAAAGCGCCGAGGTTGCCCTGCTTCAACAGCTCCAGGCGACTGAGCATGATATCCAGACGCAGCTGCAATTCATCCCGGTCAACCCTGCCGGGATTAAGCGCGAACACGGCGAGTTTATTCTGGAGGCGCAGATATTCGGCTACGGTCTGGCTGACGGCCCATGAGTCATTATAGCGGGCGAACTTCTGCAGAGCGGTCTGCCGCTCGGCAATGACGAAAGCGATATAGCCCGTTGCCAGGACGAAGCAACAGATGATCACCGCCACAAGTTTTCGCAAACGGCACCTTTATTCCACTATCAGTTTGGCGACTTGCCATGCGGACCGCGAATAATAAGTCTGCTTCTGCAGTTCCGGGTCGCTGTCATAGGGATAGATGACAAACAACGGGCCCTTTTCGCGTACTGTCATATAGTTGCCATCCAGTTTGATGGCGAGGATAACATTGAATTTCTTAAAGTCTTCAACCGGTATCGTGCTCACATAATCGTTGAGAGCCACCGCCGTGACACTGGTGCCCTTTGCGCCGACGACATCCATCAGCTTGGCAAGCGACACACCGTCAAAGCGGACACGCCCGTCGTGCCACGGTGTCGTCGTCTCCACGGTGTCCATGCCGAGCGCTTCCAGCATGTCGCGGTCAAATTCCGCAGCTCCCTCGGTATTGGTGTTGGTGATGTTGCCGGATATGGTTAATATCGGCTTTCCCTGCGGCTTGGCTATGTCTCCCGCCTCGGCACAGGAAAGCCACAAGAGCGACATGAACGCACTGAGAAGTACCCGGGCGAAATTCATAATGTTTCTCCATCGATAACGTTCAGGTCGAGGGTTTTCGCCAACCCTGGAAGGTCAAGGGAACCGCCAACAGCATATATATCAGGAACCGATGTTATATCCTCACTGAGATTTTATCCGTATTTTCTCTAGGTATTGAGTAAACCCTTTGGATAATTTTTCCGTCTTATTGTACTTTTTGACGTTGCGCGCCCTGTTATGACGCAACCGGCAACGCCGCGCACCGCCCGCCCCTGATCCGTCCAGCGTGACCACGGCCGAATTGTGGCCGAATTTCCACCGTTTCCTTACGCAGCAACGTGATTCGCGCCCGCCGTTGCGGCCGGAAACGGCATCGACTTCCATGACGGCACAAACGGTGAATGATGGTTCCGCGTCACATAAAAATCATGGCATTACCTCGGGCAAGCGGTTGAAACATACCGCCCGGAACTTAATATAAGCACTGTCGTTTCCGTTTCCGGCAGTCCACGACCTCCGCCGGAAAAGCCCAGACACCTGTTCCACGCTGCGAAAGCTGCGACGCCGGATTTCGTCCGGCCAGGAAAAATTCTGTTCACCTCTCCGGGCCGGGCGGCATGCGCCGTATCGGCCGCATCATGAAGGTAGCCCCTATGCACACCTATCCCGACATCAAACTTCTCATTGGTGGCGAATGGCGCGATGCCGTTTCCGGTAAGACAATCGCCGTCTCCGATCCGGCGACGGACGAAATCATCGGCGCGATTGCGCATGCCGAGAAGGAAGACCTCGATCTGGCGCTCGCCGCCGCCGAGCGGGGTTTCAAGGTGTGGCGCGACACCTCGCCTTTTGAGCGCTCCAAGATCATGCGCAGGGCGGCCGACATATTGCGCGAGCGCAAGGACAAGATCGCCTACATCATGACCCGCGAACAGGGCAAGCCGCTGGCGCAGTCCGCCACTGAAATCATGGGCGCGGCCGACACCATCGACTGGTTCGCAGAAGAGGCGCGCCGCACCTATGGGCAGGTCATCCCGGCGCGGGCAACCGGTGTCTCACAGCTTGCCATCAAGCTGCCGGTCGGACCTGTTGCAGCGTTTACGCCATGGAACTTCCCGATCAACCAGATCGTCCGCAAGCTTTCCGCCGCGCTTGCAACCGGCTGCTCCATCATCGTCAAGGCGCCGGAAGAGACGCCGGCGTCGCCTGCCGAACTCATCCGCGCCTTTGTTGATGCGGGCGTTCCGGCGGGCGTCGTCGGCCTCGTCTATGGCGTACCGTCAGAGATTTCGGAATATCTCATTCCGCATCCGGTCATTCGCAAGATATCCTTCACAGGCTCCACGCCCGTTGGTAAACATCTGGCTGCACTGGCCGGCAGGCACATGAAGCGCGCAACGATGGAACTGGGCGGCCATGCGCCTGTCATGATCTTCGACGACGCCGATATCGACAAGGCCATCGAAGTCACCTCGCTTGCCAAGTTCCGCAATGCCGGCCAGGTCTGTGTCGCCCCTACCCGCTTCCTTGTGCAGGACGGCGTGGCCGATCGGTTCCTTGAAGGTTTTGTGGAAGCAACCAAGGCAATCAAGGTGGGCAATGGCCTGGAAGACGGTGTTGTGATGGGCCCGCTCGCCAATGAGCGTCGCATCCCGGCGCTGGAAGGCCTCATCAACGACGCCGTTTCGCATGGCGGCGAATTGAAGACCGGCGGCCGCCGCATCGGTAACAAGGGCAATTTCTTCGAGCCGACGGTTCTCGCCAATGTGCCGACATCAGCCAGGATCATGAATGACGAGCCCTTCGGCCCGGTCGCCATTATCAACCGGTTCTCAAGCTTCGATGACGCCATCACCGAGGCGAACCGCCTGCCCTTCGGCCTTGCATCCTATGCCTTCACCGGTTCGGTCAAGACCGCGCACGCGCTTGGCCAACAGGTCGAGGCCGGGATGCTGACCATCAACCACAACGGCCTTGCTCTTCCCGAAGTCCCCTTTGGCGGCATCAAGGACTCCGGTTATGGCACGGAAGGCGGCTCCGAAGCGGTCCAGGCCTATCTGGAGACGAAGTTCGTGAGCCAGATGAGCTGATTTTCCCAGAAGAGTCTTCTCCCCGCGGCGGAGAAGGTGGCCCGAAGGGCCGGATGAGGGGGCAAGCTCGCGACTTTTCGCTAACCTTGCCCTCTTCATCCCGCTACCGCGAACTTCTCCCCCGGACGGGGAGGAGACGTTTGTGGCACGCGCTCAGTCCGTCAGCAGTATTCGAAAGCGACTTAGTCTTCCCTTGCCTCGCCTCTCCTCCTGCCCTAAAAGAACAAAAAGTGAACTTTGAGGACATTATGAGCGACACGGCGGCACCGGCACTGAAGGAAATCTTCAACCACGAGAAACTGCAGCATATCGCCGATCAGACCAGGGCCGTTCATCCGCCCTTCGACGTTTCCGCCTTCATGGCGCTCGCCACCGAAAACCTTGAAGCGCTGGGCATCATGCAGCGCATGCGGCAGGTGGCAACAAGCCTGCATGCGACGCTTCCCGGCGACTATGCCCGCAACATCGAAATCCTCACCGCCGCAGTGCCCGGCATCGGCAACGGTTTCGCTTCGATTTCGCTTCCGGAGTATGTCGCGCTTTACGGCCTTGATAATTTCGATCTTTCCATGGACGCGCTGCAATATTTCACCCGCTTTGGCTCCTCGGAATTCGCCATCCGGCATTTCCTGCAAAAGGACCTGATCGCCACCCTTGCCGTGATGGAAACCTGGTCACGGCACGAAAATGAGCATGTGCGGCGGCTTGCAAGCGAAGGCTGCCGGCCTCGCCTGCCATGGTCATTCCAGCTCAAGCCCCTGATCGATGATCCCTCGCCGGTTACCGCGATCCTCGACACCATGAAAGCAGACCAGGCGCTTTATGTGCGCAAATCCGTCGCCAACCACCTGAACGACATCACCAAGGACAATCCCGCTTTTGTGCTGGCGCTCATCGATGAATGGCCGAAGGACAACCCGCATACACGCTGGATCATGCGGCAGGCCTTGCGCACGCTGATCAAGAAGGGCGACACCGCAGCGCTTGCCCATCTCGGGGCGCATGAGGAGGCGCAGATTACACTTGCGGCGTTCGAGGTGTTGCCGGCAAAAGTCGCTCTCGGCAATCCGGTGCGGATTTCCGCCTCTTTCACTTCGACGGCGAAGAGCCGGCAAAAGCTGGTGATCGATTACGCCGTGCATTATGTGAAGAAGAGCGGCGATGCCTCCGCGAAGGTCTTCAAGTGGAAGGAAGTCGAGCTTCTGCCCGGCGAGACATGTACATTGTCAATCAGCCGCGCCATACGTGATTTTACGACCCGCAAACACTATCCCGGTGTCCACCGGGTCGACCTTGTGATCAACGGCAGGCTGATAGCCGAAAGCGCATTCGAACTTCTGTTTTAAGCGGGCAAAGGCCCTTGGCGCCTTACGGCGCCGGGAAAATCTTCGCCCGGCGAATGATGACGGAACCGCGATCTCCGGCGGCGACGTCGTTTTCGGGCGGCACGTCGAATTCCAGAATATCGCCGCCGTCGGTACTGGCGATCACCCGGCGCTCACCGGCGCGGTCAAGGACGCGCTCCACGGACGCCGGTATGCCGTCATGCAGGTCTTCCCACTCCAGATCGCCGGGACGCGCGTAAATATCAACCGCGCCATCGCCCTGAGCATAGGAGAAGGGCAGTTCATTCTCACCCACATACACCTTTCCGCCCCGCGCCACACCGGCAACCCGGTTGGCGTCGCCCAGAAAGCGCATGACGAAGGCACTGTTCGGCTGGCGGCAGACCTCCTTCGGCGTGCCCTGCTGCACGACTTCGCCCTGATTGAGAATGACAACCCGGTCGGCCAGATCGAGCGCCTCTTCCTGGTCATGCGTCACGAAAATCGTCGTGATGCCGAGCGAATCGTGGATCTCGCGCAGCCAGCGGCGCAGGTCGCGACGCACATTGGCGTCCAGCGCTCCGAAAGGCTCATCCAGCAATAGTACCTTGGGATCGACCGAAAGCGCCCGCGCCAGCGCCACGCGCTGCCGTTGGCCGCCGGAAATCTGCGCGGGAAAACGGTCGCCCAGGCCATCGAGCTTCACCAGTCGCAGCAATTCTTCGACGCGCGCGGCGATAGCCGCCCTGTCCCGGTTCACCTTCGAGACCTTCATGCCGAAGGCGATGTTTTCGTTGAGCGTCATATGCGGAAACAGCGCATAATGCTGGAACACAAATCCGACACCGCGGTCACGCACCGGAATATTGGTGGCATCCTCCTCCCCGAAGAAAATCTGGCCGGCATCGCTATATTCGAGGCCGGCGACCATGCGCAAAATCGTCGGTCTTGCCGGAGCCTGACGGACCGAGCAGCGCCAGAAGCTCGCCGCTTTCGATAGCAAGCGAAACATCGCGCACGGCACGGAACGTATCAAAGGTCTTCACCACATTTTCGAGGCGGATTTTCATGGGAATCAGGTCTCCGTGGCGATGGCGGCATCGCCGTTGGTCTTTTTACGCCCGCGCCCTGCGCCGCGCCGTTCCAGCGCCACCTTGGCGATGATGGTGACGACGGCGAGGGTCGCGAGGATCGACGCCGCGGCGAAAGCGCCAGCCGTCTGGTAATCGTGATAAAGCAGCTCGATATGCAGCGGCAGCGTATTGGTCTGACCGCGAATATTGCCTGACACGACCGATACGGCGCCAAATTCCCCCATTACGCGGGCGTTGCACAGCACGACACCATAAAGCAGCGCCCATTTGATGTTCGGCAAAGTCACCGAAAAGAAGGTTCGCCAGCCGGATGCGCCAAGCGAGGTCGCCGCCTCCTCGAGATCACGACCCTGCGCCTGCATGAGCGGAATGAGTTCACGCGCCACGAAAGGTGCCGTCACGAACATTGAGGCGATAACGATGCCGGGAAGCGCAAACAATATCTTGATATCATGCGCGTCGAGGAACGGCCCGAACAGGCCCTGCAAACCATATACGAAGAGATATGCGACACCGGCAACGATTGGTGAAATCGAGAAAGGTATCTCGATCAGCACCAGCAGGAAGCGCCGGCCCGGGAAATCGAACTTGGTGATGGACCATGCCGCTGCAACACCGAAGGCCGTATTGACCGGCACGGCGATCAGTGCGGTCAGCACCGTCAGCATAATGGCGTGACGAGTATCCGGATGGGTGATGGTGGCCGAATAGGCCTTCCAGCCCTGCGAGAACGCTTCGACACCGATGATGACGAGCGGTGCCACAACGAGAAGCGTGCCGATGATGAGCACGAAGGCGATCAGGCTGCGGCGCACAAGAGGTGCATCGCCGACACGGGGCGGTTTGCGATGTGAGGAAACGCCGCTCATCTTCTCAGCCCCTCGCCGTATACCGAAGCGCGCGCGCCTGCAGATAATTGGTCACCGCCAGCATCACGAAGGCGGTGATAAGCAACACGGAGGCGATGGCCGCTGCCGCCTGATAATCATATTCCTCGAGCCGGATGAAGATCAGCAGGGCGGTGATTTCCGTCGAGAACGGCTGATTGCCGGCGATGAAGATGATTGCCCCGAATTCACCCAGGCTGCGGGCGAAAGAGAGCGAGAGACCGGCGAGCAGAGCCGGAGTCAGGAGCGGCAGGATGATCTTGCGGAAAATTTCAAGATCGGAACCACCGAGCGACTGCGCCGCTTCTTCCAGCGCCGGATCGAGGTCTTCCAGCACCGGCTGCACGGTGCGCACGATGAAGGGCAGGCTGGTAAAAGCCATCGCAACCATGATGCCAAGCGGCGTATAGGCCACCTTGATGCCGAATTGCGCCAGCACCGAGCCGAACCAGCCATTGCCGGCAAACAGCGTCGTCAGGGCGATGCCGGCGACGGCGGTGGGAAGCGCGAAGGGAAGATCGACGATCGCATCGACAAAACGCCAGCCGGGAAAGCGGTAGCGCGTCAACACCCAGGCGAGCGCAAGTCCGAAGATCACATTGAACAGGGTTGCGGCCAGTGCGCAGAGCACGGTGACACGGTAACTGGCGACGGCCCGCGGCGAGGAAATGATGGACCAATACTCGGCGGGCCCGAGGCTTGCCGCCTTGAACACAAGCGCCGAGAGCGGCAAAAGCACAATGATGGCGACGTAAGTGAGGGTAACGCCAAGGGACAATTTCAGCCCCGGCAGAACATTCCGCTTCAAACCCCGCCCCCATCAATCAAAAAGCGACCCGGCAGTTTCCCGCCGGGTCATTCAAATGTTGCTGTCACTGTGATTAGCGGCTGCCGTAGAGCGTATCAAGCGTCGCGCCGGATGCAAAATGCTCTTTCTGGATTTTAGTCCAGCCACCGAAAACGTCATTGACGTTGATGAGGCGGATGGCCGGAAACTTGTCCTTGAACTCACCGACAACCTTTTCATTATGGACACGGTGGCCGAATTCAGCGGCGATGCGCTGCCCCTCTTCGGTATAGAGGAAGTCGAGATAGCTTTTTGCCAGATCGCGAGAGCCACGCTTGTCGACGACCTTGTCCACCACGGCAACCGGGAATTCGGCCAGCAGACTGACGGAGGGCACGACGCCTTCCACCTTCTGGGCGCCATATTGTTTGGCGATGCCGCGGGTCTCCGCTTCAAAGGTAATCAAGACGTCACCGATTTCACGCTCCACGAAAGTGGTGGTTGCAGCGCGGCCTCCGGTGTCGAAAACAGGCGTATTGTCGAAGATTTTCTTGACGAATTCCTGGACCTTCGCGTCGTCGCCCTTGAACTTTTCCTTAGCGTAGGCTGTGGCGGCGAGATAGGTGTAACGCGCGTTACCGGAGGTCTTCGGATTGGGGAAAACGACCTTCACGTCGTCGCGGACAAGATCGTCCCAGTCTTTGATACCCTTGGGGTTGCCAGCGCGGACAAGGAAGGAGGGGAAGGAATAGAAGGGCGATGCGTCATTCGGGAAATCCTTCTGCCAGTCAGCGGAAACGAAACCCTGCTTCACCAGAAAATCGACATCGGTCACCTGGTTGAAAGTGACGACATCGGCTTCAAGACCCTCGACGATGGCACGCGCCTGTTTGGAGGTGCCGGCATGCGACTGATCGACGGTTACGCCCGGATGCTGCTTGATGAAAGCCTCGTTCTCGGCCGCGAAGACCTCGCGGGCGACATCATAGGACGCGTTGAGAATGGTAGTCGGAGACTGCGCCTGCGCCGCAACTGAAAAAAGAGCGGCGATGGCAGTTCCGATAATGAGAAGACGTTTCATGAATACCCCCGGCAATTCGAATGGTGCTCAACATAGCGGGCGGCAGCAACGCCCGCGAGAAACAACTATGCCTTGCCGGGGGATGGATTGGAAATTTCGCCCAAATAATATTCACTTGGAAGGCGAGGATTTCATATAAGCCACGAACCCGGATTTCTTTTGCGCCTCACTAAAGGCGATGATCGGGAAACAGGTTGCCGGAATGCTTGGCGAGATAGGGCGCAAGGTCCTCCTCCCGCACCTGTTCCAGCCGCGCCGGCGACCAGCGAGGATTGCGATCCTTGTCTACGAGGGCGGCGCGCACGCCCTCATAAAAATCACGTTGGCGCAATATCTCCGTGCCGGCAGCAAATTCCCGCTCAAGGCATTCGATGAGGCTCGCGCTTTCCCGACCCAGGCGCAGCAGCTTCAGGGTCAGCTTCAGGCTGGTGGGGGAGCGCTTTTGCAGAACCTCGAGGGTCTCGCGTGAAAATGCATCTTGGCGCACCGAAAGCGCGGCAAAAATCTCCTCGACCGTGTCAAAACGGAATGTCGCGTCGATGATCTCCCGATTGAGGGATAAGATACCTTCGCCGGCCTCAATGGCGTGCGCCGTGATGGCCGTCTCAACACTGTCCGTATCCGCCGCTCGCGATAGATCCTGAACCAGCCTGCCAAGGCGATCCGAAGGAACAAGATAATCGGCAAAGCCCGCATAGATGGCGTCGGCGGCAGTAACGGCATTGCCCGTCAGCCCCAGCCAGGTGCCGCATTCGCCCGGCGCCCGTGGCAAAAGCCAGGACCCGCCAACGTCAGGAAAATAGCCGATGCCCGTCTCCGGCATGGCGAGTTTTGTACGCTCCGTGACGATACGATGGCTGCCATGGGCTGAAATGCCAACGCCGCCGCCCATGACAATGCCATCCATCAGCGCCACATAGGGCTTGCCGAAGTGGGAGATACGATAATTCAGCGGAAATTCTTCCCGCCAGAAATCAAGTACCTGTGGGTCCCCCGCCTTGCCGAGATCGTGAATGATGCGGACATCGCCCCCGGCGCAAAGCCCCCTGTCCCCTTCTCCCGTCAACACCACGCAGGCAACGCCGGGTTCCTCCTCGAAACGCTGAAGCGCATGGAACAGGTCGCGCACCATCGGCAAGGTCAGGCTGTTGATGGCCTTCGGCCGGTTGAGGCGAATGATGCCCGCCCCTCCCTGTTTTTCGACGATGACCTGCGCATCCGTTTCCATTCTCCGCTCCAAGACCGCCTCCTCCGCTGCCCGTTCGTTCGGCCATCTTGGCGGCCTTGGCGCAATCACGCAACGTTGATCTTGCATGGCAGGAACGTCTTTCGCTCAAACCGCTTTAACCGGCAGAAAATGCCAGAAATCGGTTTTCGCAATGCAGCATGTTTGCTTGACGCCCGGAAAATCATGGCATGTAATGGCCTCTGGAAATGCCGGCATTGATTCCTGTCGAGCGTGTGCCGGACCAAAGCGGAATGTCGCCTTCTCATAGGCGCTGTAAACAGCAACGGGAGACGAGCATGCAGGTTTCGGAACACGAATGGATCAGTAAACGCGCATATACACTCTGGGAAAAGGAAGGCCACCCGCACGGGCGCGATGCGCACCATTGGGAACAGGCCAAACATGAATTTTCGCTGCTGAAGACGTCGGAAGCGACGAAGCCCGCAACGCGCAAGAAGGTAGCTCCCAAGGCTGTCGCGGATGTTGCAACACCGGATGCGGAAACGCCGGCAAAACCCAAGAGCCGCTCCCGCAAGGCTCCCGCCGAAAAATAGGACCGCAACGACACATCGAACAAAGCCCCAAATGAAAAAGCCCGACAAAATCTCGCCGGGCTTTGTCTTTTAGCGCGATGCGCAACCTGGGCTACCGATGATGCACCCCTGCAGAGGGGCATCCGGAGCAGGTGTAGGCGGGCGCGGCGGCTGGCCATCCAACTGACCGCGTTGACCGTTATACTGGTTCTGCTGGCCGCCACGATCGCGATTAGCGTCGCGATCACGATTGCGGTCGCGATTTTCATCTTCCCAACGGCGGCGGTCATCGTCGCGACGCGGCCTGTCCTGATTTCTGTCGCCCTGGTTCCAGTCGCCGTAGCGACGTTCCCAACGACCATCATTCGGACCGCCCTGGCGGGGATCACGCCACTCATCGCGGCGGCCATCACGCCAGTCGTCCCGGCGGCCATCGCGCCAGTCGTCACGCGGACGTGGGCGATCCCATCCGGCACTCGGGGGCGGGGCGTTCCAGTAGCCGCCTGATGGCGGCGGGCGACGCCACCGGTCACGTTCGCGGTAAAAGTCGCGATCGCGATAATAACGGTCCCAATACCGGCCGGCTTCGAAGGTGATTATGGGAACGCCGAGATCGCGATAATAACGGGGCTCGACGTAGACCCGGTTTTGCCGGAATGTCGTCTGGATATAGCGGCCGGCTACCCAGCCTCGACCGTTGACGAAAGACACATCACACCACGGGGTATCGGACAGGCAGCCGTGTACCGTCAATGGTGCGCCGACGGGGATCACGACAACAGCCGGATAGGCTGTGCTGGGACCGGAGCGCATATTCACATTCGCGGTGGCGAATCCCCGCGTCGCAGCTTCGGCAAGGGCCGGCGCGGCGAGCATGGCCACCAGCGCAATTGCGCCAAACAGTTTTTTCTTCACTTCTTTCTCCTCAAGCAAAGGCCCGCTTTGCCCTTGTCGGCATCCATCCTGTTCGATGGACGAGTATGCGTTCCGCATACTGCCACGATCGGAAAATACGCGTTCTTCCATGAACGCAGCATGAAACAAATGAGGGGCCGCATCAGTTCCCCTGCGGCAATGAGCGCCCGATAAATCGCTGCCGGAGAAAGTCTCCGGTCTTGACTTCGGGGGGCAATCGTCCGACTTCAATGCAACAGCAATATGGAGCAGAGCCATGAGCGAGACCGCACAGACGACCGTCGACCAGAGCGAAGTGGATCGCTTCTCCGCGATGGCCGCAGAGTGGTGGAGCCCGACCGGCAAGTTCCGCCCGCTGCACAAATTTAATCCGGTGCGTCTCGAATATATCCGCAACCGCATCTGCGACAATTTCGGCCGGGACCCGAAGGCGCACCGCCCATTGGAAGGGCTGCGTGTTCTCGACATCGGCTGCGGCGGCGGTCTTCTCTCCGAACCCGTCGCCCGCATGGGCGCCGATGTGGTAGGCGCGGATCCCTCGGAAAAGAACATCGGCATCGCCTCCACCCACGCCCGTGAAAGCGGGGTGAGCGTCGACTATCGCGCGGTGACGGCCGAACAGCTGCAGGAAGCCGGCGAAACCTTCGACGTCATCCTCAACATGGAGGTGGTCGAACACGTGGCCAATGTCGATCTCTTCGTCACCACCTGCGCGAAAATGGTACGCCCCGGCGGCCTGATGTTCGCGGCCACCATCAACCGCACGCTGAAAGCCCGGGCATTGGCGATCTTTGCCGCCGAAAATGTTTTGCGCTGGCTGCCGCGCGGCACACATCAATATGAAAAGCTGGTCCGCCCGGAAGAGCTTGAGCGGCCGCTTATTGCAAGCGGAATGGATATCATCCACCGGACAGGCGTCTTCTACAACGTGCTGCAGGATCGCTGGAACCTCTCGCCGGATATGGACGTCAACTACATGATGCTGGCAAAGCGCCCGGCGCAGGGGTAACGCCGGGCGCTCCGTAAGCGATGTCTCTGAAATTCAGTTGACGTCGTCGGGCAGCACCGGCAGCGGTGCGATCTCAATGCCCTCTTCCAGCAAGGCCCTGGCGTCCTGCACCGAGGCATTGCCGATGATGCCCCGCTCGTCCGCTTCGCCATAATGGATCTTGCGGGCTTCCTCGGGAAACCTGTCGCCGACATCCTCGGCAGTGGCGCGAATATTGGCGACGGCCTCGCGGATTTTTGCAAGCGCCTCTTTTCTGGCGGCATCCATGGCGAGCGTCTGGCGTTCGTCCTTCTTGCGGGCGGTGGAAACCGACGGCGCCATCAAAAGCTTGGAGACCTGCGCGGAATTGCAAACCGGGCAGGAGAGGAAACCGCGCTGCAACTGATCATCGAAATCGTCGCTACCGGCAAACCAGCCTTCGAACTCGTGGCCCTTTTCACAGGCTAACGCATACCGGATCACGCTGCCTCACCTCCCACAGGTTTGAGGGGAATGACCGTATCCAGCCCGAACTCCCGGGCATTGCGCAAATTGGGAATCTTTCCACGGGCGGTCGCCACCATCGATGTATCGATCTCGGCGAAGATGATCTCCTCGCCAGCGCCGCCGGCGACTGCCAGAACCTTACCCCAGGGATCGATGATGATGGAATGGCCGAATGTTTCACGCCCGTCCTCATGTACGCCCGCCTGAGCGGCGGCGATGACGAACGCGCCGTTTTCAATGGCGCGGGCGCGCAGCAGAATTTCCCAATGGGCTTCCCCGGTCTGGCGCGTGAAGGCAGCGGGAACCGTCAGGATCTCAGCGCCGGCAAGAGCTTCCGCCCGGAAAAGCTGCGGAAAACGGACGTCGTAGCAGATTGCGAAGCCGAATTTACCCAGCGGCAGTTCAACGATGCGCGCCACCTCGCCGGGCTCGTAAGCGGCGCTTTCGCGCCACCTCTCGCCATTGTCGAGATCGACATCGAACATGTGAATCTTGTCATAGCTGCAGATGCGCGAGCCGTCCGGCGCGAAGAGGAAGCCGCGATTGGCGATCTTGCCGTCCGGGCGGGCAATAGCCGTAGAGCCCACATGGACGTGAATACCGAGTTCGCGGGCAAGGCGTGCGGCGGTCGCGACGATGATATCGCCATCATCGTCGCGCAGCTGGGCCCGCAGCGCCTGCCTGTCCTTCTGGATTGCGCCCGTCATTTCCGGGGTCTGAACATAAACAGCCCCTTCGGCCGCGGCGGCGCGCACAAGCCGATCCATATCGGCGGCATTCCTCGCCGTATCGACACCGGAGCGCATCTGAATGGCGGCAGCCTTGAAACTCATGATTTCCTCCGTCGGTCGGGCAGATCAGGCCGCCAGCATCGCGTCCAGCTTGCCGGCGCGGTCCAGCGCATGAAGATCATCGCAGCCGCCCACGTGCTGGCCATTGATGAAGATTTGCGGGAAGGTCGTTCCGCCCGATTTCTCGATCATCTCCTGCCGGTATTCGGGCGTCGTCGTGGCGTTATATTCGGCATAATCCACGCCCTTGCTATCCAGCAGCGCCTTGGCGCGCGCGCAATAACCACAAAAATCCCGCGTATAGATTGTCACCGGTGCCATGTTTTCAAAGCCTCGCAAACGTGCGGTCAAGCGCACGGTTTCCTCATGTCATTACGGCTTCATATAGGACCGGAAATGGCCATTGCAAAGGTCAAAACTGTCACTTCCGCAGCACCCGCTTTTCGGAGGGCCCGGCTTGCCGCACGCACTGTCGCGCCGGTGGTGTACACGTCATCCACCAGCACCACGTGCTTGCCTGAAACATCCGCTTCCCGACCAGGCGCGAGAGCAAAAGCGCCCCGCATATTGTCACGCCTGGCGATTGCCGAGAGCCCAACCTGCCGCTCCGTCGATTTCACCCGCAGCAGGGTGCCGGCGAGCAAAGGCTTGTCAGCCGCCCGGGCCAGATGCCGCGCAAGCTCGGCGGACTGGTTGAAACGGCGGCGCAGGAAGCGGTAGCGATGCAGAGGAACGGGCACGATGCAATCGCAGGCGCTGACCGCTCCGTCGTCTGCTCGCAGCATCCACAACGCCATCAACCGCGCAAGCTCTGTCCGGTCCTGATATTTCAGACGGTGCACCAGCTTGCGGGCGACGCCCTGATGGCTGGCGGCGGCACGCAGACGGTCAAAGGGCGGCGGGTCGGCAATGGCCTCGGCGCTGACAATGTTTTCGCCATGGTCGCGGACAAAGGGAATGCCGAGAATTTCGCAATAAGGACGCTCGATAAAAACAATGTCCCGCCAGCACTCCGGGCACAACGCCCCTTCTGCGCCGATCATGCGGGTGCAGCCGGCACAGGTCGGCGGGTAAATCATGCGGAAGACCGAACGCAACACGTCTCGTGCGACCCGCGGTACGACCGCGGATTTCGATAGCATCCCCGAAAACAGACCTTCACCAGCACCCATGAGGTTGACTTTAGCGCCGAACGGGTGCCTTTGCGAGACAGATCATTCCGGCTGATGCCGGAAAAGCAATGCCTGAAACGGCATGACACAGAATGCGGCCCCGCCGTACCGATGGCGCCAGAGGCCGAGCAGGCAAGACGATGGACATTCTTTTTGACCAGGCCGTGATTGAACAAAACCGTCGCCGGGCGTGGAACCGGCGCGACGACAAAGCCCTTTTTCTTCTCGACATGGCGGCTGAAGAACTGGCAGACAGGCTTGCCATTGTCGAACGCCAGTTCGAGACTGCCATCGAGCTGCATGGCGGCACCGGCGTTGCCGCCCGGCGGCTGGCACAGACGGGAAAGGTGAATTCCATTCGCCGCATAGAGACGGAAAGCCGTTTCACCACGGATGAAAATATTCCGGAGGCGGCATCCATGGAGCATCTGCCGCTGGAAGAGGCCTCCGCCAATCTCATCGTTTCACCGCTTGCCCTGCATTTGACCAACGACACGCCCGGCGCGCTGATCCAGATCCGGCGGGCATTAAAGCCGGACGGCCTGTTTCTCGGCGCGATTCCCGGCAGCGGGACGCTGCAGGAACTGCGCGACGTGTTGTTGACGGCAGAGGCGGAACTGACCGGCGGGGCAAGCCCGCGCGTCATTCCCTTCGCCGACGTGCGCGATGTCGGCGCGCTTCTGCAACGCGCCGGTTTTGCGCTTCCCGTCACCGACGCGGAAACCTACACGGTACGTTACGATTCGATTTTCCCGCTGATGCGCGACCTGCGTGCGATGGGCATGGCCAATCCGCTGGCAGGCCGTAGCAGACGACCGCTCAACCGTGCCTTTTTCATGCGGGCGGCAGAGCTTTATGCTGAACGTTATGCCGATCCGGATGGGCGCATAAGGGCGACATTCTCCGTCATCTATGTCTCGGGCTGGGCGCCGCATGAGAGCCAGCAGAAACCGCTGAAGCCCGGCTCCGCCAAAGTGCGCCTGGCGGACGCCCTGAAGACCAGGGAAGTCAAGCTATCCTGAACGCAAGAATGACCGCTTCAGACACTGGCGAAGGTATCGGCGATGAACTGAAACAGGGCATTGATGTTGCTGCTGATGGCGCTCGCGCCGCCGACAAGGGCGACGGAAATCACGGCCACTATCAGGCCATACTCAACGGCGCTGGCGCCGTCTTCATTCCTGCAGAAATCGATAAATGAACGCAGCACAGAATATGCCCAATCCGCCAGCCGGCAATATGACCTATTGAAGTCGGCTTATTCTAGACGGGCTATGTGAGAGATCGGTTACCGACAATGGTAAACGATCAGCAACCGCTCTCATTGCTGTAGCCCGTCACCACGCAGGGCATTTCCGGCATCGGCTGTGTTATGCTACGGCGGATGGAGTATGTCTTGCCCACATCTGTCTTCTTGATGGAGCCGGTGCTGATCATGTCGTAATTGTCGGGAAACTGCGCCACACGCGTGGAAGACTTTCCGGCGAGCATGGGTGTGATGATCAACGACAGGGCGATGACGGCCGTGCCGAAAAGCAATGCGACGTTCAGAACGCCGGTGCGACTGGATTTATCGGAATAAGAGTGACGACCTTCCACCGTCTTCCAGAAATCCTCGTTCATGACCAACCTCGTAACGCGCAGTTTACCGCTTCTTTAGCTTAACAATCTGCCAGAGGGTGCTGAACGATCTCTTAACACAGACCCGTTTTGGCACGGCAAAGCGCTGGCAACGGGGCATTTTCACGAAGCTGTGACGGGATCATAAGCGAGGGACGCCGGCGATTGCCTGTTCTAAAGCAGATCCTGCAGGAAGGGGATCAGCGGCTCATCGGCCGGCGGCATGGGATAATCGCGCAACGCCTGCGGTTTTACCCATTTCAGCGCCTGTCCTTCCCGGCCATGCGCAATGCCCTCGTAACGACGGCACACGTAAAGCGGCATCAGAAGGTGGAATGTTTCATAAGTGTGGCTGGCAAATGTCAAAGGCGCAAGGCAGGCGATCTTGGTTTTGATACCCAGCTCCTCGTCCAGTTCGCGCACGAGAGTTTCCTCGGGCGTCTCGCCCTGCTCCACCTTGCCGCCCGGAAACTCCCACAGGCCCGCGAGCGACTTGCCCTCCGGACGTTGCGCCAGAAGAATGCGGCCATCCTGATCGAGAAGGGCGCAGGCGGCGACCAGCAGGATTTTTTTGCCGGCCTCGCTCATTCTCCTGAACCCTTGCGCCAATAGCGATAGCGATAGGCCTCGGAGAAGCCGAATTTCTCATAAAGTGCGATTGCCGGCGCATTGGCGGCTTCAACCTGCAGCCACGCGCTTTTTGCGCCGCTGATCCTGGCCCAGCGCAGTGCGGATGACAGGATTTGCGTACCGAGGCCCTTCTTACGCTGCGACTTTTCGACATCGAGGGAAAGGATGCCGGCAAGATCGCTGTCCTGCACGCAGATGACGGTTGCGAGCGGATTGCCTTCCACTTCCTCATTGATGAAGAGACCGAGCGTCGGCTTGATGGAACTGACGATTTCAGCAATTGCCGGGCGCAGCGCCGGATCGCCATCGCTCACCTTGATGCTCGCCTCTACAAAACGGCCGATATCGTGGCTCGGAAGGCTGACCAGCGTTTCCGGCAACTCCATGTCGGAAAGATCGGCCGTCATGACCACAACCTCTTCGAACATCGACCAGCCGTCATTGACCAGAAATTCCACAAGCTGCGGCGGCATCAGCGTCGTTTCGCGCACCACCAGCGGCCGGCCGAAATCATCGAAACGCTTACGCGCCTTTTCCAGCCGCACCGCGCTGTTTCCGTAATCGGACGGATCGAGCGGCACTACGCAGTTGATACGCTTGGAGGGATGCGAACCCGTGAGACGAATTTGCCAGCTGCCGTCATAAATAACCGACGAGGCTGGCCACGCCCGGAAGCTGACGGCTTCCAGACGGCGAACCAGCGGCAGATTGACGGCCTTGTTGTCCTGCATTCTCTTCGGCTCCAACGGTCAGCTCCGGTAGTCGCCGTTGATCGCAACATATTCTTTCGTCAGGTCACAGGTCCAGACGGTAGCCGTTCCCTGACCGAGGCCGATATCGACCTTTACCGTGATGTCTTCCAGTTTCATGACGGCACTGGTTTCCGCTTCGGAATAGTTCGGGTCGCGTTCGCCGTTGACGGCCACGCGCACGCCGCCGAACCAGATGGCAAGACGGTCGCGGTCCGCCATTTCGCCTGATTTGCCGACGGCCATGACGACACGGCCCCAATTGGCGTCCTCACCGGCAACTGCGGTCTTCACCAGCGGTGAATTGGCGATGGAAAGGGCGATCTTCTTGGCGGCGGCGTCGTTTTCCGCTCCTGTCACGGTAACTTCCACCATCTTGCGCGCGCCTTCGCCATCACGAACGACCTGCAAGGCAAGGTCCTTCAGAAGATCGTTCAGCGCGGCGCGGAAGCCGGAAAGGCGCTCATCATCGGCGTTCGTCACTTTCACCTGGCCGTCTTCGGCCGCAGCGCCCGTGGCGAACAGCATCAACGTGTCGGAGGTGGAGGTATCGCTGTCGACCGTTACGGAATTGAAGGTCGGGCCAACGCCGGCCGACAACAGGGCCTGCAACGCGGCAGGCTCAATATCCGCATCCGTCACAACGAAGGAAAGCATCGTCGCCATATCGGGCGCTATCATGCCGGCGCCCTTGGCGATACCGTTGATCGTCACGATCACGCCGCCGATCTCGGCGGTGCGGCTGGCGACCTTCGGATAGGTGTCGGTCGTCATGATCGCCTTGGCGGCTTCCTGCCAGAAATCGGCTTCTGCCCGAACATTCATGTCACCCAGGACACCGGCGAATTTCGAGGCATCCAGCGGTTCCCCAATCACGCCCGTCGATGCCAGAAAGACCTCTCCTTCGGAGCAGCCGACGGCAGCTGCGGCGGATTTCGCCGTCAGCTCGGTCGCGGCCTTGCCCTTGAGGCCGGTAAAGGCGTTGGCATTGCCGGAATTGACCACCACGGCGCGCGCCGCGCCGCCGCCGAGATTGGCGCGGCAGAAATCAACCGGGGCGGAAGGGCATTTCGACTTGGTGAAGACGCCCGCAACGCTTGCAGGCTTGTCGAACACCATCAAGAGAACGTCAGTGCGGTTCTTGTACTTGATGCCGGCAGCGGCCGTCGCCATGCGAACGCCGCGGAGCGCAGGCATGTCAGGATAGGATTTCGGAGCGAGCGGAGAAACGGCAACGGACATGGGAAGCGCCTGAAATTCTGGAATGGATGTCTGGAGATGGCCTGAGATAAAACGGGGCGGCCGTTAAGCCGCCCCGTAATCCGAAATTTTACTGCTGCGGCTGTGCCTGCTGTTCCTTCGTGGCTTCGTCATAGCCCTTCTTCAGCGTCTCATCCATGATTTCGATCTTCTGGTCAGCCTTGGCCTTCTCGATGAGGGCAACGTACTTGTCGCGCATGACAAGCTGACGAACCTGCGGCTCGACCTGCTCGAAAGCCGGCGGCGGCGCAATGCGCTTGTCTTCCAGCTTGATGACGTGGAAGCCGAACTGGGTCTTCACAGGCGTTTTGGTGTAGGCGCCCTTTTCGAGGCCGAAGGCGGCTTCTTCGAATTCCGGAACCATGCGGCCCTTGCCGAACCAACCGAGATCGCCACCGTCATCCTTGTTGGAGTCGGTGGATTTTTCCTTGGCGAGGGCTGCGAAATCCTTGCCCGAATCAAGCTGCTTAATGATGTCCTTGGCTTCGTCCTCGCTGGCCACGAGGATGTGAGCTGCCTTGATCTCTTCTTCCTGCGGCAGGGCTGCGACTTCCTTGTCGTAGCGGGCCTTTACTTCGTCATTGGTGACGGCGTCGACCACGTGCTTGCGGAAATACGCGTTATGCAGCTCACGGTCCTGGATGAATTCCATGCGCTTCTTGAAATCTTCAGTCTTTTCCAGACCTTCGGCGCTGGCGTTCTTGACGAGAAGTTTCACGTCGATCGCGCCGGAAAGGGCTGCGACCTTCTTCTGCTCGTCGGGAAGCTGCGCAAGTTGCGGATCGAGGTTGCTCATGGCGAGGTCGAGTTCGGACTGGTGGATTTCCAGATCGCCGACCTTGGCGACGACCTTGTCTTCCTGTGCGAAAGCCGGAAGCTGGAGGCCGAGCGTGGCCACAATCACCGCAGCCGCAATTTTATTATAGCGCAACATTTTGAACCTTTCGGGGACAATGCCGGCTCCAGACATGGTTTCCGGCTCTGAAAAAACTTCCAAACACCGGAATGTGGCCATTCTGTAACGGGCAGAACCGTTGACATCATTTGCCCCCCCTCTTATCTGTCACGCAACCTCGCGTCCAGATACGTTGAAGGGCGAAGTCCGTCATTTGTGCTGAAAACAGCGTGACGGAGCAAAGCGCCCGGCAAAACGGAATTTCAGAAAGGGCCAGTAAGATGGTCAGTCTCGGCGGAATAGCCCGCAAGTTGTTCGGTTCGGCAAATGATCGCCGCGTCCGCTCTTATAAAAGCAAGATCGCAGCCATCAATGCGCTGGAAGAAGCCACCAAGGCGCTCTCCGACGAAGCGCTGGCGGCCAAGACCGCCGAGTTCCGCCAGCAGCTGGCAGACGGCAAGACACTCGACGACCTGCTGATCCCGGCCTTTGCCGTGGCCCGAGAAGCATCGCGACGCGTTCTCGGCATGCGTCCCTTCGACGTGCAGCTGACAGGCGGCATGATCCTGCACGGGGGCGCCATCGCCGAGATGAAAACGGGTGAAGGCAAGACGCTGGTGGCCACTCTTGCGGTGTACCTCAACGCGCTCGCCGGCAAGGGCGTGCACGTCGTCACCGTCAACGACTACCTCGCACAGCGCGACGCCGCCACGATGAGCCGGCTCTATCGCTTCCTCGGACTCACCACCGGCGTCATCGTTCATGGCCTTGACGACGACCAGCGCCGCGAGGCCTATGCCTGCGACATCACCTACGCGACGAATAACGAGCTCGGCTTCGATTACCTGCGCGACAACATGAAATATGACCGCGCCCAGATGGTTCAGCGCGGCCACAACTACGCGATCGTCGACGAAGTCGACTCGATCCTGGTCGATGAGGCGCGCACGCCGCTCATCATTTCCGGGCCGCTGGACGACCGTTCTGATCTCTACAATACCATCGACGCCTTCATTCCGCTCTTGACGCCGGAAGATTACGAAATCGATGAGAAGCAGCGCTCGGCCAACTTCTCCGAAGAAGGCACCGAGAAGCTCGAAAACCTGCTGCGGCAGGCGGGGCTGCTCAAGGGCGAATCGCTTTACGACGTCGAGAACGTTGCGATCGTCCACCACATCAACAATGCGCTGAAGGCCCACAAGCTCTTCACCCGCGACAAGGACTACATCGTCCGCAATGACGAAATCGTCATCATCGATGAATTTACCGGTCGCATGATGCCGGGCCGTCGTTATTCCGAAGGTCAGCACCAGGCTCTCGAAGCCAAGGAAAAGGTGCAGATCCAGCCGGAAAACCAGACGCTGTCCTCCGTCACCTTCCAGAATTATTTCCGCATGTATGAAAAGCTGGCCGGCATGACGGGTACGGCAGCGACGGAAGCGGAAGAATTCGGCAACATCTACGGCCTCGATGTCATCGAGGTGCCGACAAACCTGCCGATCCAGCGTATCGACGAAGACGACGAGGTTTATCGCACCGGCGAAGAGAAATTCCAGGCGATCATTACCGAGATCAAGGCAGCGCATGAGCGCGGCCAGCCGGTTCTAGTGGGCACGACGTCGATTGAAAAATCCGAGCTTCTGGCACATCTCCTGCGCCAGTCCGGTTTCTCCGACTTCCAGGTCCTGAACGCCCGTTACCACGAGCAGGAAGCTTATATCGTCTCGCAGGCCGGTGTGCCGGGCGCCGTCACCATCGCCACCAACATGGCGGGCCGCGGTACCGACATCCAGCTTGGCGGCAATGTCGAGATGCGCCTGGAGCGCGAGCTGGAAGGCATGGAGCCGGGTCCGGAGCGCGATGCGAAGGAACAGGCGATTCGCGCCGAAATCAAGGTGCTCAAGGAAAAGGCGCTCGCCGCCGGCGGCCTCTACGTCATCGCCACCGAACGCCATGAAAGCCGTCGTATCGACAACCAGCTGCGTGGCCGTTCCGGCCGCCAGGGCGACCCGGGCCGCTCGAAATTCTACCTGTCGCTTCAGGATGACCTGATGCGCATCTTCGGCTCCGAGCGCATGGACTCGATGCTGCAGAAGCTGGGCCTCAAGGAAGGCGAGGCCATCGTCCATCCGTGGATCAACAAGGCGCTGGAACGCGCCCAGAAGAAGGTTGAAGCCCGCAACTTCGAGACCCGCAAGAACCTTCTGAAATATGACGACGTGCTGAATGATCAGCGCAAGGTGATCTTCGATCAGCGCCTTGAATTGATGGAAGCCGATAATATCGGCGAAACCGCAGCCGATATGCGTCACGAAGTCATCGAAATGCTCGTCACCAAGCATATTCCCGAAAGTGCCTATGCCGAACAGTGGGATATTGCAGGCCTGAAGGCCGGCATCGCCCAGTTCCTCAACCTCGACCTGCCGGTGGAAGAGTGGGCCAAGGAAGAAGGCATCGCCGAAGACGATATTCTCCAGCGCGTCACCGAGGCGGCCGACAAATACGCCGCCGAGCGTGCGGAACGTTTCGGCCCCGAGATCATGACCTATGTCGAACGCTCGGTTATCCTTCAGACGATCGACCATCTGTGGCGCGAGCATATCGTCAACCTCGATCATCTCCGCTCTGTCGTCGGTTTCCGCGGTTATGCCCAGCGCGACCCGCTGCAGGAGTACAAAGCGGAAGCCTTCGAACTCTTCCAGGCACTGCTTGCCAATCTGCGCGAAGCCGTGACCGCCCAGCTGATGCGTGTGGAACTGGTTCAGCAGGAGCCGCAACAGCCGGAACTGCCGGAAATGACTGCCCATCACCTTGACCCGAACACGGGCGAGGATGAAATGACTCAAGGCTTGCAGGCGGCGCCTGCCGCCTTCGTGCCGGCCGAGGAGCGCGATCCGAACAACCCCGCCACCTGGGGCCGTATCGGCCGCAATGAAATGTGCCCCTGCGGCTCCGGCAAGAAATACAAGCACTGCCACGGCGTTTACGAACAGGCCTGAACGCCGCGCATATCCGATGAAGACCATCGCCCGTAACCCAGGTTGCGGGCGATGGTCTTTACGCAATTCATTGTTGTTGACGGGCAGGATCGGTTTCCAATATGGGAGCTGGATCGTCCTCCGGAAAATGCTGCCATGGCCCCTCGCGATCTTGCCGCCTATGTTTTTCTCGCACTCGCATGGGGCACGTCCTTCCTCCTGCTTCTACAGGTTGTGGATGCATTCGGCTGGATCGGCGCAGTGACGTTGCGGTCACTGGTGACCGCCACCACTCTTTTCCTGATTGCGAGAACTGCGCGACGCAAACTGGCGTTTTCGGCAAGCTGGCAAGCCTTTGCCATTGTGGGCGCAACCACCGTTGCTGGCCAGTTGATCGGCCTTTCTTATGGCACACCGCTTGTCGGGACCGCCATGGCCGCAATATTGGTCGCGACCATCCCCCTTTTTTCCATGCTCATCTCGCAGGTCTGGGGGCTGGAGCGGCTGACGAGGCAAGGTGTCGTGGGGCTGGTATTGGGCTTTGGCGGCATTGTGCTGCTCGTGGGTTTTCCCGCCGTACCCGTCACGACCGGCTTTGTCATCGGCTGCATCGCCTGTGTCGCCGCCTGCATCTGCGCGGCCTTCGGCAGCAATTATGCCAGCCGGTATCTCAAAGGCGTGGGTTCATGGGAAATTACCATCGGCTCATTCATGACCGGTGGCATCATGACGCTGCCACTGCTGCTGGCAGTTCCGATTCCCCGCATTCCCTCGCCGATCGACTATCTATACCTGCTCATCCAGGCCATCGTCATGAGTGGCCTCACCTACATAACCTATTTCCGCCTCGTCTCCGTGATCGGCGCGACAAAGGCCATCAGTGTGGAGTTTGCAGTCACCGTTGTGGCGGTGCTTATCGGCGCCCTCGTGCTGGATGAGCCGCTGTCGCTGCCTCAGCTCTTCGGCGCGGGCATCATTATCCTCGGCTGTGCGCTGGTGCTCGATCTGCTACCCAAAAAGAAGGCTCCGCCCACACCGGCCGGCGCATGAAGGGTTTGTTAGCGTTTTCCACCAATAGTCGTGTCGGCTACCGCAGATCACGCGTGATCGCATGTGTGACGCGAGGAGAAAAATGCAACCGAGCAGTTCAGATTATGAACATTACTGGGACCCGTTGCGAGCGCTTCTGATGCTACTCGGCATTCCCTATCATGCCTCACTGCTCTATAGCTACGCCCTGCCCTGGGACATCAAGGATTTTGAGACCAGCACGCTCCTGACCGCGCTTGGTGCCGGGCTCGTCACCTTCCGAATGCCGGCGTTTTTTCTGGTCGCCGGGTATTTTTCCACCATGGTCATCGGCAAAAAAGGCAAAATGCCTTGGCTCAGACAACGTTTCCTCCGCCTCGGCGTGCCCTTCGTCGTGACGCTCGTTCTGCTCGGGCCGCTGCAGCTTTTACTGTTGCGACTGGCCGGTATCGCCAAAGGCGAGATTTCAGCCGAAGGACTGATTGAGAGCCTGCCGGGTTTGCTGCGCCCGAATGAACAATGGATCATGCATCTGTGGTTCCTGCCCGCTCTCATCGCTTATTCCGTGGTGCTTGCCGCTTTTTTGTATCTTCTGAAACGTCCGCCTTTTGCGCGCGCAGTAGACAGGCTCGACAGCCTGCGGCGGCGACATGCCGGGGTGTTTTTCGCCGCACTCTGCATCTTGCCCATTTTATGGGAGTTGGCGATATACGGTTCCAGCCTGATTGCGGCAGAAACCGAAAGCAGCCTGCTTTCTCTCTATGAGCGCGCTTCCGACCCCTATGGGCGCTATGTGCCCTTCTTCCTTGTCGGAGCCCTGCTCCACCGCGACCGGACCCTCTTTCACCGCTTTCGCCAGACCGGTATTCTCACGGCAATCGTAGCGACGGCCGCCATTGCGGCGGCAGTGACACTCAGGCTGCAAAGCCCGTTTTCGAATTCAGCCCTGCTCGTGCTGGTGTCGGCAATTGCCGCAGTAACGGTGAGCCGCCTGCTGATCGACCTCGCCTGCCGGTATTTCGACCGGCCAAGCCGGTTTGCCAGACGGATGACGGATGCGTCCTTCACTATCTATCTGTTTCACCACCCGCTGATTTACGCTCTGGGTACACTTTTTATTCTCATCTCGCTGCCGCCACTCGTTGAATTCACCATCATCGTCGCAGCCACGACCATCACGGCTTACTCTCTGCATCAGGCGATACGCCGCAGCCCGTTGGCTCAGTTTCTCTTCAACGGCATCCGCAAGCCGCGGGAAGCGAGTGACATCAGGACAGGCGCAGCCGCCTCCCAAACGCTTCGTTAAGGATGAAGGGCTTACAATCGGCCTGCCCATTCAACTGGAAATAATGGCGTGTGGATCATGGCTATCCTCAGTACGGCGGAAAAAGCCTTACCCGCAGGCCTGCGCGCGAAGATTTCGACGCTGGGCGATAAAATCGCCCTCATTGTCTCCGCGAGGGACGAGGTTGCCCGGGCACAGCGCATGGCGCTCGTCACCTTCGCGGTGCGCATCGTCAGCGCCGGCATCGCCTTCATATCGCAGATCATCCTTGCCCGCCTGATGGGCGAGTTCGAATATGGCCTCTTCGCCTTCGTGTGGGTTCTGGTAATCCTGTTCGGCAATCTTTCCTGTCTCGGCTTCCACACCACCGTCATCCGCTTCCTGCCCGGCTACCGTCTGGAAGATGCCCATGACAAGATCATGGGGCTAACCTCGACGGCCCGCGTGTTCGCCATGCTGTCTGCCAGCACGCTGGCGCTTTGCGGTTTCATCTTTCTCTATTTCTTTGGCGAGCGTATCGCCGCCTATTATCTCATTCCTGTCTCGCTGGCGCTTTTCACCCTGCCGATGGTTGCTCTGGGCGATGTTTTGAACGGCACGGCGCGCGCCAATGGTTGGGCCATCTCCGCCCTTAGCCCCACCTATATCGTACGTCCCGTACTGATCCTCCTGTTCATGCTGGTGGCCATTGCCCTGGGAGCCGAAAAAACTGCAACGACGGCCATGCTGACGGCACTTTTCGCAACTTATGTCACCACCATTTTCCACTTCGTCTTCCTGAACCGGCGGCTCAACCGACATTTCCGCAGCGTCACCCGAAGGGTTCATTTTCGTCACTGGATCAGGTTTGCCTTTCCGGTCTTTCTTATCGACGGCATCGGTTTTCTGATGACCAATTCCGATGTGGTGATCGTCGGCCTTTATCTGCCGCCGGATCAGGTCGGCATCTATTTCGCCGCGGCGAAAACCATCGTGTTGATGCAGTTCGTGTTTTTCTCCGTCCAGGCGGCGGCCGCACCACGTCTCGCGGCGCTGATTTCGGCCAATGACAGGCCGGGGCTTGCGAGCTTCGCCAGCCAGGCCGCACGTTGGGCCTTCTGGCCTTCTCTCGCCGTTGGCAGCGTGGTGCTTCTGGCCGGGCCATTCCTGCTGTCGCTGTTCGGTCCTGGCTTCGTAGAGGGTTACGAGCTGATGTTCTTCCTGTTTGCGGGGTTCCTGGCAAAAGCGCTCATCGGCCCCGGAGAGACGCTGCTGAATATGGCCGGCAAACAAAAATTGTGCGTGATGCTTTATATTATCATCTTCGGTTGCAACATTGCACTCAACATGGCGCTCATTCCGGTCTATGGTCTGACAGGCGCCGCGGCAGCGGTGGCGATAGCCATGTCCATAGAGGCTGTGCTATTGCATGTTGCCATACGCCGCACACTCGGGATCGTCCTTTTTGCCTTCAACGACCCCCGGGCGATTCAAAACACTGGTAAGGCGGTGTAACGATAAGCATGTCCAGCGATCCAAAGAATCCGGATTTTCAGGACCCGCGCATCGCGGCGCTCATGGCGTCTGCGGAGCGTGATCGCCCGGTGGCGGACAGCAGCCGGCGTGTGGGCCGGGAAGGCCGTGAATTCTGCATATATCCGGGGCAGCTCGGTTACGACATGCAGGAGGAACTCGACTTTCTCTCCAACCGCGTCATGGAGGCAAACGTCTTTTTCACCGGCCGGCTTCTTGCTCCGGCCATGCCGCGTATCGACGACAAGACCGTGCGCTTCGCCCTCATTCGCGATGAGAACGGCGCCCGAAGCCGCATGCGGTTTCTGATGCCTTTTACCGTTGAAAAGCCGGGTTTTTCCATCGGCCCTTCCATTATTCGCGTCTGGGCCAATCCTTTCGGGCCGCTCGGGACGCCGCTGGTGGATACCGAAGGGGCGGCCGAGACCCTCGATAACCTTTTCGACGCCCTTTCCGACCGGGACATGCGGCTGCCGAATGTTCTGGTTCTGCCGGATGTGCGGCTAGAGGGGCCTTTTGCCCGCATGTTCCGAGCCATCGCGCTCAGCCGCAACCTGCCGGTGACGACGACGGGTCATTATCACCGGCCGATGCTGGAAAGCCTGCTTGATGGCCAGGCTTATCTGCAAAAAGCCCTTGCCCCGCATCATTTGCGGGAAATGCGCCGGCAGTGGCGACAGCTCGAGAGGTTGGGCGCGTTATCCTACACTGTCGCCCGCCGGCCGAAGGATATACGCTACCGCATGGAGGAGTTTCTGGCACTGGAGGCAAGCGGCTGGAAGGGCCGCAAACGTACCGCGCTGGTCAACGACCGGTATCGCGCGGCCTTCGCCCGCGAGGCGATCACCAACCTGGCCGAAGCGGATGCCGTGCGTATCCACACCATCGATCTCAACGGAAGCGCCATTGCCTCCATGATCGTCTTCATCACCGCTGGCGAGGCCTATACGTGGAAGACCGCCTTCGACGAGAATTACGCGCAATTCTCGCCCGGCAAGCTGCTGGTACAGAAACTGACCGACTGGCATCTGGACGACGCCAATATTCTCCGCAGTGACAGCTGCGCCGTGCCCGATCATCCTGTCATGAGCCGCTTCTGGCAGGAACGGCAGGAAATGGGCACGCTTGTCGTGGGGCTCACCCAGAACAGTGACAGGGACGTTCGACAGGTTTCCACGCAGGTGGACATGTATCGCAACACCCGTAACCTCGCCCGCAGCCTGCGGCAGAAAATCCTGTCCTTCGGTCGCAAGGGCAACTGAGGCCGGAGGACGCCAACGGCATCCTCCGGATTGTTCGGGTCCAGCTTCAGCGCGAGGCCGTCCGGATCATCTTGCACAATTGCGTCAAAGCTGCATCGTATCCGCCACCCAGAATATCGATGCAACGCCGGGCGAGCCTGATCTGCTCGGTGCGCGACATGTCGTTATAAGCCTGAATGGCGTTACGCATGGCGCCAGGCGTTACCGGCCCCGATTTGCCGGGATTGTTCGGATTTCCCGGACTGCCCGGGTTTCCAGGATTGCCCGGATTACCGGGATTGCCCGTGGAACCTGAACCGCCAATGCCCAGACCGACATCAACGCCCAGGCCGCTGGATCCGCCGACATTTGCGCCGACATTGGCATTGACGCCGTTGGAGCCGCCAACGGAGGCGTTCACGCCCGCATTGACCCCGCTGGAACCGCCGACGGATGCGTTGACATCCGCATTGACCCCATTGCTGCCACCAACCGAAGCGTTGACATCCGCGCCCAATCCGCCACCGCTTCTGCCACCGACATCCGCACTGGCGTTGACGCCGCCGCTGCCACCAACGGAAGCATCGACCCCGAGCCCACCGCTGCCATTACCACCCACGCTCGCATTAACCCCATTCTCTCCACCTATCCCTATATCCAGCGCGTGGGCGTTGACCGGCAGGATCAGGCAGGCAGACAATAATAAATTGCGAGAAAAAGCCCTCATAATTTCCTCCCTATGAGTTGGCTACTCCCGCCCCGCGTGGAAACTCCACCCGACCATTATAAATTCAATTAGCAATTGCGTACATACTAATTTATTAGAACTATCTAAAATTATCATGAAAACGCAACCGAGGATGTATCATTTCGCGACAGCGTGGGCGGTAAAATCCGTCCACGCTGCCCTCGTCAGTTTCCGAACCGTTCGACAAGCGTTGCGAGATCAACATGGCCCCGGCAGCTTCCATTGCCTTTCGCCGGCTCTCCACGTTCCAGGTCACTCGCATAGACAACAGCGGGATCAGCCTCGAGACGCCTGCGCAACGCGGCTAGCTTTGGCCACCGGCCCGGGTCAGCCACATCGTGAATCTCCAGCCAGCGGGCGACACCGACCAGGATTCCATCCGCGAGGCTCGGCCTGTCGCCGATTGCAAAGGGGGTGACGTCAATCATCTCCTCCAGCAGGTCGTGCCGTCTGATCACGGCGTCCGTTCCATACTGCCGAAGTGCCGATTGCAGGGCCGGGTTCGGCGGCTCCATCTCAAGCGCAACCCACAGCGGAGTGAAAGCGCCGGTGAAGCCGGTGTTGATGAACGCCATAAACTGATGCATCAGCTCGGCCTCCCGTGAATGGAGATCGAAACTGATACGCCGCTCGGTGTCGCGTGTTTCCAGCCATGCGGCGATCGCCATCGTCTCGGTCAGTATCTCGCCCCTGTCCGTGATAAGGACGGGCGTTTCGACGCGTCGATTGATACGCTTATAGGCTGCCTGCCGCATTTCACCGAGCATATCCACCCGGCAAAGCCTGTACGGCTTGCCAAGCCACTCAAGCGCTGCGACAAGCCCCATCGAACTTCCCGCCGGGAAGCCATAAAGTAAAATCGGTTCCATTTTTTATACTCTCAGTTTCGAGGGCGCTGCGCAGCGGGTTGAACTTAGCGCCGGGTGGCGCCAAGTAAATTACGAACCTTTTTGTAACCACGAGGCGCTGATGAAAGACCTTGTATCCCGTTGCCCCATCGAGGAGGCCATGCAGGTCCTGAGCGGGCGCTGGCCGACGCTCCTGATCTACTACCTGAAGGATGGCACAAAACGCTTCAGCGATCTGCGCAGGGACAACCCGACGATCTCGCATAAGATGCTCGCACTGGAATTGCGCAAACTGGAAGACGCCGGCATCGTTCAACGGACAGAGTTTCAGGGTTATCCGTTGCGCGTCGAATACGACCTGACCCCCGCGGGCAACACGCTTGTACCGCTGATCGACTCTCTCGGCCAATGGTGGGAAACGACGAGCGCCATACCGGAAGCCAGCGGCCCGCCCGTCCACGCCCTACCTGGTGCTCAGGCACAGCGAAACGCTTAAAATTCCAAGGAATGGCAGCGATGAGCTGCCATTTGAAAGGCGCGAAGTTACACGCTCAAACGCGCAAATTTCCAGCTTTTGGGGTTGCACGCAGGGTCTCGCCCGTGATAGACGCCGTGACATTACCACCGTTGCCCCAATGGCGGAATTGGTAGACGCGCCGCACTCAAAATGCGGTTCCGAAAGGAGTGCTGGTTCGATCCCGGCTTGGGGTACCATTACCTAAAAATCGCATTGATTTTCTTAGGTTTTCCGGCACTAAGTGTCCAATAAACTCCCACCAGCTATGAAAATCCTTATTCGCTTGCGTTAGGCGCCATTCAGGCGCAGTATTGAGTTGTCAGTAGTCATGTTACGGGCGCTACTGATTAAGGGCGGGTTACCCTAGCCCCAATAGGAGGAGGACAAGATGTCTTCCGATTCCAACTTTTCTGGCATCTCCCCCGAGGAAATGGAGATAATCCAGTCAGTCTTGAAGAATGCTGGCTATAACGCCGCATTGTTGGGTGATGATCAGCGACAATTTAACACGGCCGCATTTCTTGTAATGAGACTGTTTCTTGCGGGCGAGAAATCCGCAGATGCACTCGCAGCCCAACTTAAACGCCGTCTTGGGAGGGCGACTTTGCATCGACCCTCTTATCAGTCGGCGCTTGCCCCCTATGCCATTCGTGGATTACCCCGCGACATGAGGTACGTGCTTCGAATATCCCGGAAGGGGCGTACCCGATCAATTGAAGCGGAGGAGCAGTCTTGGGAAAATGAAGGCGGCGCGATACGTGGCCCCCTCGGTCATCCTCATCACAGTCCAAAGCTGTTCTGACCAAGAAGAGCGGTTGGCAGTTCCCCATCACTCATTGCGCCTGTCCGCGATAGGCGATGCAATAGAACAGAGGATACTAGGGACATGATAGAGAGAACAACAATCAGCGAGATCACTTTCGCGCACGCGTTTGTACTAAGTAGCTTGGTGGCACCTTTAGACGCAGGAACGTATCGTCTCGTCGTAGACGAAGAACTCATTGAAGGTCTGAGTTTTACGGCCTACAGGCGAGTGGCGACCCACCTTGAGATACCTGCAATTTCCGCTCAAACGGTCAAACGGCAGTTCTTGCAAGTGTCCTCGGCGGAGATCGACGATGCGATACGGAGAGACGCCGAATTAGGGAGCACCGCCGTAACGAACTAGGAGGGCCGATAGGGCGCGCGCCAAAGGTGGAAAGACTACCTTCCTTGCGTCCGGCGGATTTCGTCATCGTCCAGATCGGCCCATCTGCCGATTTGATTTCCCAAGGCCGACTGCCACCAATCGGCTGCACCAGTAGGTAACAAGCTCAGCCATGACTCTAGTCTTTCCAAATCGCAGTCGAAGTTTCGACGACACCAGAAACGCCGTTCGGTTTCTAGGGTACGACGGCATACTAGAGGTACGGTTTTTCATTGAGGCTGCTGCACTCGTGCAATCAAGCTCATCGAACATCAGTTCTGAGTGCCTGTTAGCATTCGATGCAGCACGCGGTTCGATTCTCGAAGCGGCAAAAAAGGCTTACGCGCGTGGCTATCAATCTATGTATATGCTGAATGCCAGAGATTTTAAATAAATTGACCTAACGGCGTATCGTTTCGCCCTTTGGTATCGTTCCCTTGTTTCAGGTGCTCAAATATTCCTTGTTATGAAAAGGCCCGCGCGCCGATAAATCCGTCTGGCATCAATTCGGCAATCTATCCGTGCGAAGTTAACAGACGCGGGTTGCCATACTGCTGCTTTCCTCGTCCACGGTCACGGCGTAGGCCGCAACACCGACAGGGCGCGATGCCAAGGCGCTTGCCATTTTTTCAGCGGATGCTTGATTGGACGCTGGACGCATATCGCCCGGAACGATGCCGCCATGTCCCTTTTTGAACTGTACTACAATGATCTTTTCAGCGTCAGACATATCTCTCGGCCTCTCGTTTATTCTATAAATGTTCTCACTTTAGGGGAGAGTCAAGCGTTTGGACACTTCTGGAAAAAATCTAACGTTTGTGTGGAAAGAACGGGTGTCCAACAAAATCACAAGCCGCTGATTTTTCTCAAAATCAGCGGCCCGGCTTGGGGTACCATTACCTACCCATCTCAATTTTCCCTGCTCCAGATGCTTTTTTTCATAGCGGCTTCGATGGGTGGCGTAGAGGCTGGTGTCCTCACGAAAGCTTGCTCATCCGCCTCCGTTTCTTACCAGGCTTTCATTTGCCAGTTGCAGAGGACTGGATTAGACGAATCCCGTAACATTCATTGAGATCGGCGACTTAATTTCGCCATCACGCCCGCCTTTTTGAAAGCCCGTTCGGGATATCTGCTTCTTCGCGAAGTTTGGGGAAATTTACATGGCCAATGCGACATCCGCCGATAACAGCCGCACCCTCGCCGCTCTCGGCGTCACGGCGGGAATGATCTTTACCGTCGGCTCAGCCCTCGGTTTCCAGCATATTGGCGGTTACACGCCCTGCGCGCTGTGCCTGCTGCAACGCGATCCCTATTATTACGCCATTCCGCTTGGCATCTTGGCCATTGCATCCAGCATTTTCAAATTGCCGGTTCAAATAACACGGCTGCTTCTCGCCCTTATCGGCGTGGCCATGCTGATTGGGGCCGGCCTCGGCGTCTATCATGCGGGTGTGGAATGGGGTTTCTGGGCGGGGCCGATTACCTGCGCCACCGGGGCGCCTTCCATCACGACCAATGCCGGCGACCTGTTGGGCAACCTCAACGCCATCAAGGCGCCTTCCTGCAATGATGCGGCACTTCGCGTCCTCGGCCTGTCGTTCGCCGGATGGAATGTCATCGCAAGTCTGGCACTTGCGGCAGTCGCCTTTTTCGGCGCAAGCCGTAAAAGGCGCTAAGCGGAAAACCACGTCGCAGTCCTGAAAGCTCAGGGCTGCAGCTCGGTATCCCAGTAAAGATAGTCCATCCAGCTTTCATGCAGATAATTGGGCGGAAACAGACGCCCATTATTGTGCAGGTCCTGAACCGTCGGCTGGAAAGGCTTCTGCGCCGGGAACATGCCCGCCTGTTTGGGAAGCTTGCTGCCTTTTTTAAGGTTGCAGGGAGAGCACGCCGCCACGACATTGTGCCAGGTGGTTTCACCGCCATGCGCGCGGGGAATCACATGGTCGAAGGTCAATTCGTCGCGTGTCCCGCAATACTGGCATTCAAACTTGTCCCGTAGGAAGACGTTGAAGCGTGTGAAAGCGGGGTTGCGGGTGGGCTGCACATAGGTCTTGAGGCTGACGACGCTCGGCAGCCGCATGGAAAAGCTGGGTGACGACACCGCATGATCATATTCTGCAATGATGTTCACACGGTCTAGAAAGACGGCCTTGATCGCGTCCTGCCAGGACCATAACGACAAGGGATAATAACTCAGCGGCCTATAGTCTGCGTTCAGAACGAGCGCCGGCAGGGCCTGTGGTGAAACTGCAATCGTCAAGGGCTTCTCCTGAGCGATTCGGCATCTGCACTTGTATATTAGGTCCGTTGTTACAGGATTGTGAAGCCTATAAATGCAGCGGAGAAGAGCTTAATTTTTCAGCGGGAAAAAGGCCCTTTTATGTTCCGGTGAGGCAGGCAGAGGCCGATTGATCAGCCGGTCGCACGACGAGACAGCGGCGGGTGATTCCATGCGCGGGAACCGTCAAGTCCTTCTCACGACAGCTGCTGCATCAATGATATGATCAGCGATACGGCGAGATGAAAACGGCGCTGCCGGCGACGACCATTCGCGCGCCCCGGAGGAAACGGAATGACGGCGCATCGGCAGCCAACAGCAGCATTTCGGGCGGCCCTTGCGAGCGGCGCTTGGATCTTTGCCGCTTGCCTGGCGGGTTCGTCACCTGCCCAGCAATATCAGAATTTCGAGATCGCGCCGGATGGCCGCGGTGGTGCGCAGGGAACGATAGGCGGGCGAAATTTCGAAGTGCCCCGCAGTTACGACAGGCCGCCCGCCGGCCGCGTCTCCCCGGACACGCGGCGCGACCGGAGAACCAGCGTACCGCAGCAGACATGTATCGTCGACGCCGAAGGCCGAACACGCTGCAACTGATGGCATTCCCGCGAGAAAAATGGGATTTCACTAAAAAGCAATCTATCGCCTTAAATGGCCTGCAAGCAAGCATCGCTATGTTCCCGGGCATAAGGAAAACAACCCGTCTGGCCGCAAGTCTGGCCATTGCTATCGGCGTGGCGGCAGGCGTGGCGACGACGGCATCGGCCGTTCAGCTCGGCGGCCTCGCGAAAAACCCGGCGGCGGCGCGGCCCGGCCAATTCATGACGACGAGCCGCCCCACGATCGCGCCGATCGCCTTTGCCAAATTCTGCGAAAATGCCGCCGACCAATGCGTGCGCATTGGTGATCGTGACACTATCGAACTGACCAAACAGAAACGCGTGGAGCTTCAGCGCATCAACTCAAAGATCAACACCGCAATAACCTATGTTGGCGAACTGGACGGCGAAGACGAATGGAAGCTGAACCCGACAAGCGGCGATTGCGATGACTATGCGGTGAGCAAGCGGCAGCGCCTGCTGCATGCCGGCTGGCCTTCCGGCGCCCTGCGCATCGCCACCGCCCGCACGCCGAGCGGTGTCGGCCACGCGGTTCTGGTGGTCAGCACCACCCAAGGGGATTTGGTGCTGGACAATCGCACCAATGTCGTCAAACCGTGGAAGTCCGTGGATCTGAAATGGATCAAGCTCCAGTCGCACGAAAACCCGCGTGTCTGTCTGAAACTCTATGGTCTGAAGCAGACATGGTCTTTGCAGGCGAAAAAGAGTATCCTGCCGCTCGCCGATCGAGGCCCCGCCGCGCAAAAACCGCTTCTGGCGAAGCCTTCCGGCAGGGGCCGGGAGCGAGATCCTGACCGGGTACGACCTGTCTCGGGCGGGTGACGCGGCATCAGCTTCCAACGCTCTTGACCTCGTGTAAGGGAAACAGTATCGGCAGCTATGCCCAAGGTGCTCAACTGGATTCGCGGTCGTAAACAACCAGCCCCCCGCGAGGCGCGGAGACGGCGCAGAGTTGAGCTTGGCGACAAGCTGACATCCTTTCCAATCTATGCCATCGGCGATGTGCACGGCAGTCTAGACCTGCTTTTGCAGGCAGAACAAAAAATCCTTTCGGATCTGGCCGGCGCCCCCTCTCCCGCCCTTGTCGTGCTGCTCGGCGATTATGTCGATCGCGGACGCGATTCCTGTGGGGTTCTCGAGCATCTGCTGCGGCCACCGCCTGCGCCACTGCGCCGCATCGCGCTTTGCGGCAATCACGAGCAGCTATTCAGCGACTTTCTCGAAAACCCGCGCGAGAACATGCATTGGCTGGATTTCGGCGGTCGCCAGACGCTTCTGTCCTATGGTGTGGATATTGATTACTTCATTGAAAAGGGCCGCCTGAGGGTTCAACCCTTCAAGGATGCCCTGCTGGGCGCCATTCCCCAAACTCACCGCCAGCTTTTGGCCAATCTGCCGATCTACGCCCGCATCGGGCCCTTTATTTTTGTGCATGCCGGGCTGCGTCCGGGTCTGCCGCTCGAAGCGCAGACTGATGAGGACATGCTGTGGATCAGAGAACCTTTTCTGTCACAGGGCGCGGGACTGGACCTCCTTGTCATCCATGGCCACACGCCGGTGACGGACCCGGAAACCGGGCCGCAACGGGTAGGCATCGATACCGGTGCTTTCACCACCGGCAGGCTGACGGTCCTGAAGATCGTGGAATCGGGTCTTTCGATTATCGGGTAACCCTGTCGCTTCCGTCACCGCCATACAACATGTCGTTTGAATATCCGTTCATTGTTTTGACAAGAGAAATTTCACTTTATTCCTGAAGAAAATTGCCTTTAGATACTCAAAGGACTGCTGCATATTTCCGGGAAAAACCGGCCAAATTCAGACATTAAAGACGCCCCGTCAGACCTGCCGATACAAACAGGAACACTTTCCCTGATCCCCGATGAAGCTCCGCCAGCGTTTCCCACAAGCCTCGGAGCCGGTCACGAAATGTCGACAATTTCAATCTCCCTGTCAGCCAACCCGACAAAGTCTCCGACCGCTCTTCCCATCAAGGCCCGAGCCACCGGAGAAACATAGGACATCGATCCCCTGGCGGGATTGGCCTCATCCTCGCCAACGATCCGCAACCGCTGCGTGCGGCCATCGTCGCGGCGGAAGGTTACCAGATTGCCGAATGCCACAACGGCATTTGTGGGCGGATCTGGCATCACCTGAGCCGTGCGGACTCGCTCCGCAAAATAACGCATGTCTCGCAATGGGCCGGCAGAAGCGCGCCGCCTTTCATTTACATCCTCGATCGCGCCAGCGGCTTCACAGGCTTCACGGGCCAATTGTAACTGCCCTTCCAGAGCTTTCAGCCCTGTCTTGGTCACCAGATTGGGATGAGGTGAAATCACCCGATCCGGCAGAACCGTTTCGGCTGCGGTCTCCGCACTGTCTTCCTTGGTAAAGGCTACACTCAATCCTACAACTCCATTGCGACGGGATGCTGACAACAACCGCTAACCCGGAGCGATTTTGCCACTACCGGCAGCAACGCAGCAAGAGCACAAATCCAAGAAACGATCTTTCGATCTCAATCGAACAGGAACGAGCCAACTCTCTGCGTAATATCTCCCGTCCGTCCGGAACGGAACATACCCCTCATTTCTGGCCCTAACAGGAAGCTTTTCGCGCTGTTAGGCTGTTGTTCAGGAGGAGGGAGGAAGCGACGCGAACGGACAGGAGAAGGCTTATGGCCAGAACAGTTGTGAATGCGCTTGGAGACACACTCTACTATAGCGGCAGTTCCACCGGATTTTTCTCCGCCACGGGCTCCGGCCCGCTGCTTGCCGGTACGGCCGCCAATGATTCCATGTGGGGCGACAGTTCCGTCAATGTGACAATGGCGGGCGGCACCGGGGACGATATTTATTATCTTTATTCCAGCATCAATCGCGCCGTCGAAAATGCCGGAGAGGGTATCGATACGATCGACACCTGGATGAGCTATACACTTCCCGAAAATTTCGAAAACTTGCGGGTCACCGGCGATGGCCGTTATGCCTTCGGCAATTCGCTCGACAATATCATCACCGGCGGATCTGGCAGCCAGACGATTGACGGCGGTGCCGGCAATGATGTGCTGATTGGCGGCGGCGGTGCGGATACGTTCGTATTCACGAGCGGCAATGGCACCGATCTCATCATGGATTTCAGCGCCAATGACACGATCCGCCTCAATGGCTACGGCATTACCTCCTTCGATCAGCTTGCAAGCAATGCCACGCAGCAGGGCAATGATCTGTGGCTGAATTTCTCGAATGGCGAAGCCGTCGTTTTGGCCGGAACGACCATAGAGGATATCCAGCCCGATCAGTTCGAGCTCAGCCTCGACCGGTCATCCCTGACACAAACCTTTGCAGACGAGTTTGATACGCTGTCACTGCGCAACGGTGATCAGGGAACCTGGGATGCCAAATATTGGTGGGCACCGGAGAAGGGCAGTTCCCTGACGACGAATGGCGAGGCGCAGTGGTATATCAACCCGGCATATACCGGGACGTCGGAGGTAGACCCGTTCAGCGTCAGAAACGGCGTCCTGACCATAACGGCTGCCGAGACCCCGCAATCGATCGCCGACGAGGTCGAGGGATATGATTACACCTCCGGGATGCTGAACACCTATTCCTCCTTCAGCCAGACCTATGGATATTTTGAAGTTCGCGCCGATATGCCGACCGATCGCGGTGCCTGGCCGGCCTTCTGGCTTCTGCCGGAAGACGGGTCGTGGCCGCCGGAACTGGACGTGATCGAAATGCGCGGCCAAAATCCCAATACGCTCATCATGTCCACACATTCGAATGCGACCGGCGAACAGACTTCTGTCATCAACAATGTCAGCGTGCCGAGCACGGAGGGGTTTCACACATACGGCGTGTTGTGGGATGCCGAACACATCACTTGGTATTTCGATGATGTCGCCGTTGCGCAAACGGATACGCCTTACGATATGCATGATCCGATGTACATGGTCGTCAATCTTGCCGTCGGCGGCATGGCGGGAACACCCTCGGCAGGTGATTTCAGCGACGGTTCGCAAATGATGATCGACTACATCAGGGCCTATTCGCTCTCCGACTGGGCAGGTTGAACAGAAATGCCGGCAGCCGCGTCCGCAACTGCCGGCGTCTCCGGCGTCGGCCGATCGCGGCCGCGCCCAATTCGGTTCCCTTACTCTGCTGCGAGCAGTGTCCGTTCGGCATTAAGCGTCATCAGACGCCGCGCCGTTTCGAGGCTTGCGGGCTGCTCGGCCCGATAGCGACGGCCGATTTCCATCATCAGAACGGTGTCAGGCAGGAAGGTCAGTTCGGAGAAGATGCTCTCCCATTCGATGTCGCCCCAGCCGAGCGGCATATGCAGATCGCCGATGCCGAGCGCTGTGTTTTCCTGCGGAAAATAGGGCTGGTAGAAACCCTGCGGCCGGCCGAAGGAATCGTGGACATGGAGATGACCGGCGACCGGCGCCATGGCACGAAGCTGTTCACGGAAGTCCAGGCCACGATAAGTGGATTCGAGATATGCATGGCTGAAGTCGATCAGCGCCACGACATTGTCGTGGCCGACAGCCTTAACGGTCGCTGCCACCTCAGCCGGTGTCTGGCGGTATTGGCCGGGTTCGGTGGTGAAGATATTTTCGAGCGCAATCCGCACACCATAGGGCCGGCAGAATTCCGCGAGTTCGAAAAGCGCGTCGCGTTCACGATTATCGGCCTCTGCCCGCTCGGCGATCTGGTCAGCGCGCAGCGCGCCGCCATGCTGGACAAGAATACCCGCACCGATGCGGTCACAGAGAACGGCAAGCGCCTTCGCGGCATCGATCTGGTAGCGGCAGGTCACCGGATCCATGAAGTTGGATGAAACCAGGCCGTGCACCGTGTAACGGAAATCAAACTGCCTTGCGAGCGACACGAGACGGTCCGCGCGCTCCTCGATGATACGGCCGCCGGCAATCACGTCGAGGCTGGTGGCGGCGATTTCGACGGTGTCGCAGCCAATATCGGCAAGGGCACGCAAATCGTTTTCAAGCGTGGCGAACTCGCCATCGTCCGAGCCGGCGTTAAAACCGGTACCAATAAGATTGCTCACTTCGTCATCTCCAGAGCTAAGAAAGTCATGCGAATTCGCGCGACCGCGCAGCGCGTCATGCCGCATCGAAAGATCAGGCCGGCGAGCACAGACATGGTCTGTCTCGGCCGAAGCGACGTGATAAGAAAAGTCCGTGCCCGCCGGCGAGGCCAATGGTTGGACCGTGGTGATGCGTCTCCATCGAGACCGATCACTCAATTAAGTTTGTTCATTTACAGCTTTATGACATTCCGCTGAGCGAAGTCCGCAAATCGACGTGGCGGAAGCGGTGCTACAGGGCTGCGGAGGAGCCGGACTGGATGTCCACTCAGTTTCGGGGGTGCGACACTCTCCAAGTTCCGATGCCCGAATTAGTGGCGGACGATATCGGCTGTTGAAGCCCGTTTGGGCAGGAGGAGTCAACCGAGATTACGCACCATGAAATAGATCAGCAGACAATGTCCAATCGCAAGCACTGCCCATGCCCATTTCGCGACCCTGATATCGGCGTCGACGACCATATTGCTGATTTCCGCCCGGCGTCCCGCTTCTTCTGCCTCGCGCACTTCCGGCGGGCGCGGCGGGAACGCCAGCCCGGCTTCCGCCTCTTCCACGACATGAAGCCTGTCTTTATGAGCTTGCGGACGTGGTTCCCCCTCGGCGCGCTCCGTCGAAAACGCACGGCTGTCGGAAGCGCTATTCACCGCCAGAAGCTGCGATGACACCCGCCTGTTACGCACGTTACCTTGATTGGGCATCATAATTTTCCACACAATAAAAATAAAAATATGCACCGGTATTCGCCGACCAAGCCTGAGCTCTGCCAGGTGAATCTACCGAACCCCCTCTGCCCGCGCGCCGCGTTCTCCCCTGAACGCGAAGCACCCCGCAATCAGCGCGCCGCGCCCGCGGGAAAATTCCGCCCGCCCGGGTGAGGTTTCGCCTCCCGCTGGATCAGGAAAACTGATTTCTCCACCGGCAGCGGCTCCACCGTCCGGTAACGCTGAAAACGTCTGGAATATTCGAACCGGATGAGCTTGTCGTCGAATTTACCCGCCAGAACGCGATAGCCGTTGACCACCTCGTTCAGGATTTCCAGTTCCTCTCCCCACAGCCAGCCGCCATAGAAAGTGCCTTCGTTCGAACGCAGCACGATCTCGAAGAAGTGTCCGCCCGCCACGGCAGGCATGCGGAAGAGAATGTCGAGATTGTCCTCATCCTGATCATCGCATTTTTCCGCCGACAGCCTTGCATGCGCGACCTTCGCGTGAACCAGCGCCGAGACCGGATAAAACGGGCGGCCCTTGAACCACATGAATTCACTAACCGCGTATCCGACGTCATCGGCGCGCTGGTAAGGCTCAATACGCGGCTCGAATGCCATGTAGCTTCCGTTGAACGCTATCACTTTCGATGATCCCCGATACCTGTCGCCTGCCGGTTCCGCCCGTCATTCACGCTTCTGTTTGCGACAATAGGCAGGCGGCGTCACACCAGCGTCAAATCGAATGCTATGATGACTTTCAATTTCCCGGGCACGTTGTTAGATGGTGATTCAAGGGGGACGAAAGTGGCTGGGAACGATGAACTGATAGCGATCCGGCTTTTTGGCACCCCGCGCTGTGAAGCGGTGCGGGAGGCATTTTTTCCGTCCAAGGGTTTTGCCCTCACGGCCGCCCTGATCCTTGCTCCCAACCAGTCCCTGTCGCGCCAGCACCTCGCATCGCTGCTGTGGGAAGATGTCGAGCAAAAAAGGGCGCTGGGCAATTTGCGGCAGCTCATTCTGCGCCTTCAGAAACTCTTCGGCGACGACGAGGCCATTCTGCTGACGGAAGGGAATGATCTGAAGGCCGGAAAGCTGGCGCAGCGCACCGACCTCGCGCTTTTTCTCGCCGATGCGAGAGCCGAAGACCCGATGCGGCGGCTGAAGGCCCTTCTGGAGTTCGGCGGCGACCTTCTGGAGGGACTGGATGCCGGCCAGGACCATCTCTACCTCTGGCTGCTTTCAGAGCGTCGCCGTCTCAAGGACCTGTTTTTTTCGAGCTACACGCAGCTTCTGGAGGAGCTGACCCGCTTCGGTCGCGCCAGCTCGAATGATATCGCCAGACTTTCCGAGCGCGCGTGCAATATCGAGCCGGAGCGCGAAGAAACCTATCGTGCCACCATGGCCTCCTATGCGCGGATCGGCAATATCAGCGGTTGCGAGAGCATGTACCAGCTGTTGCTGGAACAGCTCCGCCAGGAGGGACGCACGCCGGAAGCCGAAACCGTCGCGCTGAGGCGGCGAATACAAAGCCTCACCGCGACAATCGCGACCCCCGCCGAGCCGGAGGAAAGCAGTCGCCGGCAATCGCTGGCAAAACCGCGCGTGGCTTTCGGCCGGCCGGCGCGGGTGGACGGGCTATCCGTTTCACCGGTGATGCAGGCCTTTGTCGAAGACGTCGCAAACAGCCTTGTGCGGTATCGGACCTTCACCGTCCTTTCACCGCACAGTACCTTCGCGCTCTCGCATGACCGGGCGGATGACGGATATGCGATGTTGCGGGCCGATTATCGCATCACGTCGACAGTTTTTGACGATGCCCGCATGTCCGTGGCGCTGATCGAGGAAACGACCGGTGAAATCGTCTGGTCGCTGGAGGCGGTGCTGACCGAAAGGCACATCCACGCTGCCTTCCGGCTGCTGTCCAAACAGGTGGCTGCTGCGCTTGCGCGGGAGATCGAGCGGCTTCAGGTGGAACCCGACCGCAACCACAGTGGCGAGGCTTACCGGCAATTGCTGGAGGGCCAGCAGCTTCTGCGCGGCAAATGCGACCTGCCGCTCCTGCGCAGGGCCCGCTCGATGTTCCGCAAGGCTGTCGATCTCGATCACGGAATGGCGGTCGCCCGCGCCCGCGTTGCGCAAAGTCTGCAACTGGAGTGGCTGATGCTGGGCGGTAATGACCCTCACCTGCTGCACCGCGCCAAGGCCGAGGCTGACGCCTCTGTGGAGATTGATCCGGCCCTCGGCGTCGGCCACTGGATGTGCGCGGTGGTGGCGCTTTATCAGCGGGATTTCGACATGTCCGCCGAGAAATTCTTCGAGGCGGAAGCGCTCGCCCCAAACTCAGCCGACCTGCTTCTCCAGCATGCCGATGCGCTCGCCCATTTCGGTGAGGCGGAAGTCGCGTGGGAAAAATTTCAGCAGGCCATCGACCTCAACCCGCTCGCCCCCGATATTTACTGGTGGGCTGGCGCCAGCATCGCATTCAAGCGAGAAGATTATGGGGCCGCGGTGGAACTCTGCGGTCGCATGGAAGACGATGAGCCCGCGCTGCGTGTTCTGACCGCAAGTCACGCGCTCCACGGTGATCTGGCCGCCGCCCGGGAAGCCGGCAGCAGACTTCAGGAAAACTATCCGGGCATGACGGCAAGGGAGATCAGCAGCCTGTCTCCGGACCGCGACCCGGTAGCAAACGAGAAATTTTATCAAGCGCTTCGTTTAGCCGGGATCAAATAGGAGAGAATATGTCGTCGCATTTCTTTATCGTCGGGAAAAAGGGTTTTGGCGTTCTGTTCATTCGCACCACGCCGCTCAGGGTTGCTTCGGTATCGCACGAAACGATCACCGCCTATGAGGCGAGCCACCCCGGCGTGGATGGTTACGCCCGCGTGGCTGCAGCAGCCAAGGCCATGCTTGTCCGCCAGGACGGCCAACCTGAAGCCGAGCTGGACCAGGTCCAGATTCAAGCTTGTCTCAGGCGGCGCCGTCGTGTCCGAAGCCGATTTCGCCTTTATCGGTGAAGTGGTCGATGCCGGCTGGGATTTCAACCGCATGGTGCTGACGCCGATCGAAGCGGCACTGAAGGCAGTCGGGCCCGCGGGTTCGATCACCGGCGAATTGTTCGACGCGATCCTTGCCGACGACCCGAACGCCGCGCCCTGACGGCGATTGTGAAGCCTTGACCGCTCAAGGTCCTTCCATGTCAGCGACGACGGCCAAAGGTGATGCAGACGCTTCCATCTTCGATCCCGAGCTGCTCCGGCGGTTCGGGATTACCCGTGTCGGCGACGTGACCGGCCTCGATATTGTCGGCATACCCGTTTGGTTTGCGGTTCGCCCCAATTCGCGCGGTTTATCGGTATCACAGGGCAAAGGACTGGTTCCGGCGCAGGCGAGGCTCTCTGCCGTGATGGAAGCGATCGAAGGCGCGGTTGCCGAGGATACCCGCAGACACACGGCCGCTTTCGGCTCAATCCAGGATATGCGCGACAGGGGTTTTCCCTCAATCCCCTTCGAGAGCGTTGGCAGGGTCGATATGGACATGCTCGACCCCCAGCGTGAACGCGCGTGGGTGAAGGGAACATCGGTTCGTCGGCAGCAGGAGATCTACGCTCCCTTTGAGCTGATCGGCATGGATTTTCGAGCGGATTTCCCCTGGGACCGGCAAGCCTTCCTCATGAGTTCGCAGGGCCTCGCAGCCGGTTTCAATCATGACCACGCCGTCCTCCATGCCCTGCAGGAATTGATCGAAAACGACGCCTGCTTTCTCGTGGACGCTTTCGAAACCCGCGCCGTCAGCCCCAGACCGATCCTGTTCCCAACGGGCGTTGAAACATCATTCGACAGGCTTGTCCGGCATCTTTCGGACATCGGCCTGTCGCCCTCGTTCTTTGATATGACAAATGCACTCGGCGTGCCGGTGGTGATGGCAAGCCTGCCGCGGTCGCTTCATGCGCAGGATGGGCCGGCGACCCGCAGCGCTGCCGGCGCAGCCTGCCGTCCCGACGTTTACGACGCCGCGCTTGCTGCGCTACTGGAGGCGGTCCAGTCGCGGTTGACGGATATTAGTGGTGCCCGCGACGATCTCTCCCCGCTTCGTTATCGGCGTGACGGGGTTGCTTCCAAGTCCGTGGCCCCTGGGGCAAATCAGGCAGAACAGGCGCCAGGCAGTCTCGACTTATCGCGTTTCGAAACCTCTTTGCCGCCATGGCGCCAGCTTGCGGAACACCTTTTTGCGCGTGGCATCGACGATGTCCATGTTTTTACGCTGGAAACGGGCCTTTCCGGGCTGCACGTCGTGCGCGTCCTGGCAAGCGGGCTGGCCCCGCTCAGCCGCGGAATGCAACGCATATCGCAACGAACGCTCGAGGGTTTTCTGAAGGCCGGGGGGACGACATGAGACCGGCGGTTTTTGCGGGCCCATCCATCCACGGCATTGCCGGCCAGTTCGCCGGCCTCGATCTTCGCGGCCCGGCGGCATGCGGCGATATTCTCGATGCGGTCGGTCTAGGCATCAAGGTCATTGGGCTGATCGATGGGCTTTATGGCGATTGCGCCGCCGTCTGGCACAAGGAAATCCTTTACGCGCTTTCAGCAGGCGTCACCGTTTTCGGTGCCGCCAGCATGGGCGCGCTGCGCGCGGCGGAATGCGCCGCCTTTGGCATGATCGGCATTGGTCACGTCTTCGAAGACTATCGGGATGGACGGCGTTTTTCCGATGCCGATGTGGCCGTGAACCACGCCCCAAGGGAACTCGGTTACAGCCCGCTCACTGTCGCGCTGGTTGATGCCGAAGCAACGCTCGCGGCGTGCGGCACCTCCTTTGGGCCCGCAGAGCGGAACGCCCTGTTGCATGCCGCCCGCGCTCTGCATTTCACCCGCAGAACCTGGCGCTCCGTCACCACGGAGGCCGGTCTCGAAGCCGAGGCGGCAAATCTTCTCGCCGCTCATGCTGTTTCCGTCAAACGGAACGACGCCGCCCTGCTTCTGGCCATGCTGAACGGCGGCGCGTTACCGACCCCACCACCGCCAGACTGGAAATTCCAGAATACTCTCTTCTTCCAGCAATTGGCGTCCGAACGGACCGCGGGAGGTCCACGCGGTGACCACTGATCGGCCTTCGCCTCTGATAGCCGATTGCGGCGGCCTCATTGAGACGATCGCGCTCTCGCTGCCCGCCGCCTGGTTTGCCGACGCCGGGATGGGCTTTACCGTTTCACCTCTTGTTCCCATCGGTAACCTGCTTTTGACCCTGCCGCGAAATGTCGCGGTTCTTCTGCTGGTTGATCGTCCGTGCCTTGCAGCCGCGCGGAGTTGGCTCGATCGTCTCGCTGTCACGTGCCAGGTAGACTTGGTGACGCTTGATGAACCCGGCACCGTTCCGCACCCGTGGATACAGGATATGTTCCATGTCCAGCTGCGCGCAGACGCCCTGACACCGGAATTGGTCTCAAGCGGGGAGAGCGCTATAAGCCAGGCGCTTGCAGCCCGTTTAGGCTTCGCGACCGCAATCTCCGATGTCATCTTGCCCGGCGGCAACCAACTTGTCGGCCCGGATTATCGGCTGGTCGGCCACGCCAGCCTGCAGGGCGGCGCAGAAAGCGCGCGAAGCGCGCCGGCCACCCTTTCACGTCGTTGGCTGCGGATCGAGGCTCTTGACGCACGGGCCGTCTTCAGCTTCGGCTATAGGCCGGAAGACCTCGGCGAAACAGTCCAACCCGACCTTTCGCAGACGGGGTCCGGACCGGCAATGGCCGCCAGGAACATCCACCAGTGCGGTTTCCACGTTGATCAGTTCGTTTCGATAACCGGACTTCGGCGCGACGGGCGGCCGCTTCTGCTCGTCGCCGATCCGGAAGCCGGTGACATGCGCTACCCCCGTGCCGCCGAGGAGCTGAAACGGAAGCTGGACGCTTCTGCTCTTTCACTCGCGCGCCAGGGTTTCGCCATCCTGCGAAATCCCGTGCCGGTTTTGCCTACCATCGACACCAACAAATGCCTGCCGAGGCTTTACAACAACGTCCTCCTTGAAAACGTGACGCGCAACGGCGAGACCCAGCCGTTGGTCTGGGTTCCGCATTTCGGCGATCTGGAACTGCTCACGAACTTCGATGCGGAAAATCGGCGCATATGGGAAAGCCTCGGCTTTCGTGCGATCGGCGTTTTGGGATTCAGTCATCTTGCAAGCCGCAACGGGGCGTTGCGCTGCGCTACAAAGGTTATAATGCGGGGCCTCTGACAATCGATTCCAGATGGAAAAACCCTGTTCTTTTGGCAATAAAGGTTCATAATACCCGTGGAAATTGTGTTGAATGTATACCTTCGACAATATTAATTGACGATCATCGAATTTAGCCCTCACAGCCGGAGGAATTTGTAATGCAAGCGAAACTACCCAGCCCGATCGATGTGCATGTGGGCGCGCAAATCAGAATGCGCCGCAAGTCGCTCGGCATGAGCCAGAGCGCGCTGGCCGGGCGATTGGGCATCACCTTTCAGCAGGTGCAGAAATACGAAAAAGGCGCCAATCGCGTCGGCGCATCACGCCTGCAGGCCATAGCATCCATCCTCGGTGTAGAGGTCAGCTCGCTATTCGCCAATGCCACGCCCGACGGCGGAGAAGCCAATCCGGCCCTCGGCTCGATCAACGCCATGCAGACATTTGTCGCCTCCAACGAAGGTTTTTCGCTCAACCAGGCCTTTTCGCGCATCAGGAGCGCCGCCGTGCGCAAGAGCATTGTTGCCCTCGTCACATCATTGGCAGCTTCCGAAGCCATTGAAAATGCTGGCACCGCGGAAACCAAGAACGACGATTGACGCAGGTGTGACGCTCGATGTGGTCGAAAATGAACAACGCGGTATCACGCGTTCTCATACTGTCGACTGTCGAGAGGGAATCATGGTCACGCCTACCACAGCAGTACTTGAACAGGACGATGCAGACGAGATTCTGGCGCTTGGGCGAATGGTTTCCTACCTATGCCAGCGGTCGAAATCTCTGGAACTCGGCATGTCGACCTATTTCCTGGAAATGGCCTTGTTGTCGCTCGCCCAGGACATCAATCAGCACGGCCTGCCGCTGACAGCCGCGGAGGCGAATGGGGGTGGTTTCGCTCCGGCCGACCTGCATTGAACAGGCGGCCGGCGTGATCTGCAGGATTGAGCGCCTCCATCTCGATCTCCGGTCATGAGGCGTCGGTCCGCTTTTTTCCTGCCGCTCCGGCGCGGCCGGTCCGTCGGCAGCGCTTCCGGTTTTCTGCAAATCCAATGACAAAGGCCCGGCTTACCACCGGGCCTTTGTCATCAACAAGCGCTGCGAAAGGAAGTCCGAAGCCGCTTCGGATTTGCGCGTCTTCGGACGGAATATTCGACAGTCAGGATACGACCGCGCCGGGGCCTGCCACGGCACCCGCAGGCACCTTGCCCAGAATGATCATCCCGAGCACTTCGTCCTTGGTCACATCCTGGGTGCGGGCATGGCCCACCACCTTGCCGTTTTTCATCACGAACACACGATCGGCGAGATCGAAAACGTCGTGAATATCGTGGCTGATGAGAAAGATGCCGATGCCCTGCCGTTTCAGCTCCTTGACGAGATCGCCGACCTGCGCGGTCTCCTGCGGACCGAGCGCCGCCGTCGGTTCGTCCATGATAAGGATGCGGGCGTCAAAGAGAATGGCACGGGCAATGGCAACGGACTGCCGCTGGCCGCCGGACAGCGCCTTTACCGGCTCCTTGAACCGCCGAAAATTCGGATTGAGACGTCCCATGACCTCACGCGCGGAGGCTTCCATGGCGACATCGTCCAGCGTGCCCCATTTCGTCTTCAGCTCGCGGCCGAGATAAAGATTGGCTGCCGCATCGACATTGTCGGCCACGGCAAGCGTCTGGTAGATGGTCTCGATGCCATATTTCTTGGCGTCACGGGGATTGCGGATATCCGCCTCTTCGCCATTGATGAGGATATCGCCGCTATCGCGCCGATAGGCGCCTGAGAGTATCTTGATCAGGGTCGATTTGCCCGCACCGTTATGGCCGAGAAGGGCGACAACCTCGCCGGGGAAAAGATCGACAGAGGCGTTTTCCACCGCGTGGATGCCCCCGAAGGAAATGGAAATATTGCGCATTTCCACGAGGGGCGTGACTTGGTCCGTCATAGGAGTTCTCCTCGGTTCTTACTTGGCGCGGGCGCGGTAGATGGTGTCGAGCCAGACGGCGACGACCAGAACCACACCGACGACGATGCGCTGGAAGGGCGTATCGATGCCCACCAGCACCATGCCGGATTGCAGCGACTGCATGACGAGCGCGCCGAGCATCGCACCCGCTATGGTTCCGACGCCGCCGGCAAGCGAGGTGCCGCCGATGACGGCTGCCGCGATGGTGTAGAGCTCATCGAGCTCACCCTGGGCATTGGTAGCGGCATTGAGGCGAGCGGTTGAAATCGCCGCGGCGATGGCGCACAGAACCCCCATCAGCGTGAAGATCTTCACCGTGACCCAGCGGGTCTTGATGCCGGCAAGTTCGGCAGCTTCAGGGTTACCGCCGATGGCGAAGACATACCGTCCGAAACGAAGCCGTGTGGCGATAAAGGTCATGACCGCACCGACGGCGAGCGCCATCAAAACGGGAATGGCGATGCCGTGCGGAATGAACAGGCCGCCATCCGGCCAGGCGATGCCGTTGGCATCAGCATAGTTGCGGGCAATGTTGACCGGCCATGGGTAGCTGTTGACGACGGCCACGAAACCGATGACGACAAGGCATCCGAGCGCAGCCAGAAAATACTCCGCCCAGACGGGCCGTAGCGGAAAGCCGAAACGTCGGCGCTGATGGCGTGAATTCAGGATTGCCGCCACAATGGCGACGCAGGCGACGGCCGCGGCTATCCAGCTCCATGTCGCACCGATCGAGCCGCTGGTGCCGCCCCCCATCAGGCGGAAGGTAGAATCCATCGGCGCCACCGTGCGGCCGCTGGTGATGAACCACGTGCCGCCGCGCCAGACGAGCAGGCCACCGAGCGTGACGATGAAGGAGGGTACGTTGAGGAAGGCGATGATGGAGCCCTGCAACATGCCGATCGCGCCGCCGACGAGAATGCCGACCGCAAGCGTGACAATCCATGTGGCCCAATGTTCGAAGCCAAGGATCTGCGGCAGGATTTCCGCCTGCATGACACCCATGATCATACCCGAAAAACCGAGGATGGAACCCACCGAGAGATCGATGTTGCGGGTGACGATGACGAGGACCATGCCGGTTGCCATAACGGCCACGGACGCGGTCTGCACGGAAAGGTTCCAGAGATTTCGCGGCGTCAGGAACAGGCCGCCGGACAGGATATGAAATCCGATCCAGATCAGAAGAAGTGCGCCGACCATCCCGAGCAGGCGGGTATCGAGTTCCGTGGCGCTGATGAAGCGCGCAATCGAGCCGGTCTTTTCCGTCTTGGCGGACGCTGTGGAATTGGATTGGGTCATATCGGCCATGAACTGCCGGTGCTCCTCACATCTTAAAGGGCGCCGCGCCATGAACCATGGCGCGGCGCCCGAACCGGGACATATTCGATCAGTCGCAGGCCTTGACGGACCCGGCCTTCACGCCCTGGCAGGCGGTTTCCTTCTTGATCCAGCCCGCATCGATAACGACGTTCAGATTGTCCTTGGTGATGGCGATCGGCTTGAGGAACACCGACTGCATCGTCACCTTCTTCGGACCTCCGTCAAAAGCGGTGACGCCCTTGATCTCCGTCATCTTCTTGCCACCGGCCAGTTCCAGCGCGATGCCGGCTGCTTCCTTGCCGAGTTCGCGGCTGTCCTTCCAGACTGAGACGGTCTGTGTGCCGAGCGCGACGCGGTTCAGCGCGGCGAAATCGGCATCCTGCCCGGAAACCGGGACCGACCCCGCCAAGCCCTGCGCGGCGAGGGCGGCGATTGCGCCACCGGCCGTGCCGTCATTCGAGGCGACGACCGCATCGACCTTGTTGTTGTTCTTGGTCAGGAACTGTTCCATGTTCTTCTGGGCATTTTCCGGCTTCCAGCCATCGGTATAGGCTTCGCCGACATTCTTGATCTTGCCGCCGTCAATGGCCGCCTTCAGCACTTCCTGCTGGCCCGCAAAGAGGAAATCCGCGTTCGGATCGGAAGATGAGCCCTTGATGAAAACATAATTGCCTTCCGGCTTCACCTTGAAGACTTCGGCTGCCTGCAGACGACCGACTTCCTTGTTGTCGAAGGTGATGTAGAAGGCGTTCTTGTTTTCGATCAGGCGGTCATAACCGACAACCGGAATACCCTCGGCAACTGCCTTTTCAACAGCCGGGCCGATGGCGTCGCTGTCCTGCGCCAGGATGATCAGCGCGTTGGCGCCCTGGGAAATCAACGATTCCACATCAGTCAGCTGCTTGGCTGCGGATGACTGCGCATCGGCGGAGATATACTTTGCGCCTGCCTTGTCGAGGGCTGCCTTGATGGCCGCCTCATCGGTCTTCCAGCGCTCTTCCTGGAAATTCGACCAGGATACGCCGACGACGAGGTCAGCCGCAATAGCGGCCGTATGCAGGGAAACGAGTACGGCTGTACCCGCCAGAAGCTTGGCAAATGAATTCATGATGTCCTCCCGGTAAGAGCGCTGCCCCACACCTCCATGCGGGGAAAACGCCTGAAAAAGCTGCCGGTCGCTGTGGTTTCACAATTTTCTCGACAGTCGAGAAAATTAATGTCAGAGATTCCCCATGCTGTCAACAACGGCTGCGGGCAGCATCCGGGTGCCTTGATCTTGTCCAGCACATGCGCCATGGACAGGTCTAGCACGACAGGAAAAAGGCCGTTCAGGGAGCATGCCCCAGCCCATGTCCGCCATTGCAAGCACGGAACTGGTGCGCCAGAAAAACAGCCTGTCGGTGATGGCAGCACTGCGCCTGCACGGCAGTCTCTCCCATACGGACATGTCGACTTTCACCGGGCTTGCTTCAGCAACCGTTTCCGCCATCACCACCGAGCTTGAGCGGGCGGGCCTCATATTACGGAAAGAACAGCTCGCAACCGCCGGTCGGGGCCGGCCGCGCATTCTCTTCGGGCCACGCGGGGCTTTCTGTCACGTCGCCATCATCATCATTTCTTCAGATAGCGTGCAATATTCGCTGGTCGATTATGCCGGCAAGCTGGTGGACCGCTTCACCGAACAGAGGATCGCCGCTGAAAAAGGAACGTTCGGCGGCGCGATCCTTGGCGGCCTTGCACGGCTTGCCGACCGCTCACGCATCGACAGTCATGATATTCTCCAGGTCTCGATCAGCAGCAAGGGGCTGGTTGATGCGGGCGCGGCAACTCTTCTCTGGTCTCCGGTTCTCGGCGACGAAAAGATAGATTTCCAGCAGCTTGTTTCGCAAGACGGGCGCACCCGCGTGACGTTGAACAACGAGACGCTGCTGGCCGCAAAAGCCATCTGGATGGGAGAGCATGCGAAGGGCAATCCCGCGCCGGATGCCCTTGTTACCCTGTCGCTCGGCCACAGTATTGGCCTTGGCGTCGCGCGTGCAACGGGCGGCACGATCGAGGTCAGCGCCCCCAACTTCGGACATATGCTGCATCTGGCCGACGGCGCCTTGTGCCGCTGCGGCACCAAGGGCTGCATCGAGGCTTACTCCGGCTTCTACGCCATCCTGCGCTCGGCTTTCGAGGCCCCACCGCAGGCCGAACCTGCGAAGTTCGTGCCGATAGCCGAGGTGGACAAGATCGCCGCTTCAGCCCGCGCGGGGGGACGCATGGCGCGGTTTGCGTTCCGCACCGCTGGGCTGGCGCTCGGCAACGGCCTTTCACGCCTCTTCAGCCTGCATGGTCATATGCCGGTTTTCATCACCGGCCCCGGCACACGTTATTTCGACCTCCTGGAAAGCGGCCTGCGCGACGGGCTGGCGCAATCGCAAGCAGTGCGTTTCGGCGGCATGCCGGAAATTGCAATAGCACCGAACGAACCGGAACTGGTGTTCGAAGGGCATATGGAACACGCTCTTTCCGCCGCCGATGACTATATATTGAGTGCAGAAAGCTTTCCGAAACCGGCGAGGAACTCCACAGCCTGACACTAGCGGAAGACGTTCAGGCTCGCTCCACCGCAGCTTCCGCATCTTTCCTTCCACCCGTCAGCTTGGATACGAAGTCATCCAGCTCGGCGGCCTCGGCCTTGTTCAGGCGAAGGCCCTGTTTCGTGCGTCGCCAGAGAATGTCCTCGGCCGTGCAGGCCCATTCCTGCTCAACCAGCCAGCGCACCTCGCATTCATAGAGCGTGCCGCCGAAATGCCGGCCGAGCCCGGCGGCATCGGTAACGCTGCCCAACAATTCCGCAGCCTTCGTACCGTAGTTTCTGACTAGCCGCTCGGCATGGTGTCTATCGAGGAAAGGATATCGGGAGACAAGCGCCCGCACCTGCGTCTCATATCTCCCCGCGCCGAAATCTCCGCCCGGCAAGTGTGAGCCCGCCGTCCATGGCTTGCCCTTTTCGCCGATCGCCGCGCCGATCTTTTCCAGCGCATGTTCCGCCAGCCGTCGATAGGTGGTGAGCTTGCCGCCGAAAATATTGAGGAGTGGAGCTTGCCCGTTGCCCTCCTCAACCTTCAGCACGTAATCGCGTGTGGCTTCCTGCGCTTTCGAAGCACCATCATCAAAGAGCGGCCGCACGCCGGAATAGGTCCAGACGATGTCTTCCGGCCGAACCGGCTCGCTGAAATAGTCGCTGGCGGCGTTGCAGAGATAGGAAATCTCTTCCTCGGAAATGCGAACCTTGGCCGGATCGCCCTTGTAGTCGCGATCCGTGGTGCCGATCAGGGTGAAATCCCGCTCATAGGGAATGGCGAAGATGATGCGGTTGTCAGGGTTCTGGAAGAAATAGGCGCGCGGATCGGAAAACTTCCGGCGCACGATAACATGGCTGCCCTGCACGAGCCGGACATTGTGGACGTCGTTGCGCCCGAAGACGCCGGAAAGCACCGTATCCACCCAGGGACCAGCGGCGTTCACCAGCATACGTGCCTTGTGCACGCCCGCACGGCCGGTTTTTTCGTCCAGAGTTTCGATGAGCCAGAGCCCACCTTCGCGTCGTGCGGAAACGACCCGCGTGCGGTTCATGATCATCGCGCCGCGATTAGCGGCATCGCGCGCATTGAGAACCACGAAACGGGCATCATCCACCCAACCGTCGGAATATTCGAACGCCCTGGCAAAAGCCGGCTTCAGAGGCTTTCCAGCCGGGTCCTTCCGCAGATCGAGCGTTCGGGTGGATGGCAAAAGTTTCCGGCCGCCGAGATTGTCATAAAGAAACAGGCCAAGCCGGACCATCCAGGCCGGGCGCACCCCGCCCTTCTGAATGGGCAGGACGAAACGCATGGGCCAGATGACATGCGGTGCCATGGCCCAGAGAATTTCCCGCTCCATCAGCGCTTCGCGCACCAGACGAAACTCGTAATGTTCGAGATACCGCAGGCCGCCATGGATGAGCTTTGTGGCGGCGGAAGACGTGCCGGAAGCGAAATCGCCTTTTTCCGCAAGCGCCACGGAATAACCCCTGCCCACCGCATCACGGGCAATGCCGCAGCCATTGATGCCGCCGCCGATGACAAAAAGATCAAAAATGTTTTCGCTGGACATGAAGCCTCCGCGACAATGCAAGGGAGAAACCCTTTATGGAAAGACAATTACATAAAAACGAAAACAAAACGAATGTCAAAAGAAAACAAACGAACCACGAAAGCACGTGTGAAAGCGCCGCCGTGAGCATTGCCTCACAGGGTCAGCCTCCTAGGAGATTTATGTTTCAGCCGTGTGTCTGAGAAACCTGCTCGAGCTCGTAAAGCACCCCGCCCATATCTTTCGGATGCAGGAAAAGAACGGGATTGCCGTGCGCGCCGATCTTTGGCGTGCCATCGCCGAGAATACGGACGCCTTTTTGAATGAGGTCGTCGCGCGCCGCCAGTATATCCGGCACCTCGAAGCAGAGATGATGTGTGCCGCCGCCCGGATTGCGTTCAAGAAAAGTGGCAATCGGCGAGTTTTCCCCGAGCGGGTGAAGAAGTTCGATCTTGGTGTTATCAGCCTGAATGAAAACAACCGTCACGCCATGTTCAGGCAGGGCTTGTGGTTCCGAAACCGCCGCGCCAAGCGCCCTGTAACGGGCAATGGCGGCATCGAGGTCGGGTACCGCGATGGCGACGTGATTCAATCTTCCGAACATGGCCGCCTTCCCTCACACGTTCCGCCTGATGCCTTCGAGCAGGTCGAGCACCTTGTTGGCCGCATCCATGACATTGGTACCGGGGCCGAAGATGGCCGAGACTCCGTGGTCGAGCAGGAACTGATAATCCTGGCGCGGAATGACCCCACCGACAACAACGATGACGTCTTGCGCGCCTTTCTGTTTCAGCGCCTCGACCAGCTGCGGCGCAAGCGTCTTGTGCCCTGCGGCGAGCGACGACATGCCGACCACATGCACCTTGTTCTCAACGGCAAGCTCGGCCGCCTCCGCCGGTGTCTGGAACAGGGGACCGGCCAACACATCGAAACCAATATCGCCGAAGGCAGACGCAATGACCTTTGCACCACGATCATGCCCATCCTGTCCCAGCTTGGCGACCATGATGCGCGGTTTGGTGCCGATCCTTTCGGCAACGCCGGAGAGCCGGGTGGCAAGCGTGGCCAGCTCCGGTTCATCCTTGTAGGCCTCGCCGTATATATCGCTCACCACTTCAGGCACGGCGGCGTGGTCGCCAAAGGCAACGCGCAGCGCATCGGAAATCTCTCCCACCGTAGCGCGTGCACGGGCCGCGACGACGGCGGCTTCGAGAATATTGCCCTTGCCGCTGCGGGCCACCTCCGAGAGCGCCTGCAGAGCGGCCGTCACGTCCTTGCCATCGCGGCGACGGCGCGTGTCTTCGATGCGGCGGATTTGCGCGGCCCGCACGGCGGCGTTATCGATATCGAGAACATCGATATCCTCTTCATTTTCGAGACGATAGCGGTTGACGCCGACGATCACCTCCTCGCCCTTGTCCACCGCCGCCTGCCGGCGTGTCGCGGCCTCTTCGATCAGCCGTTTCGGCAGGCCTTCCGCCACGGCCTTTGTCATGCCGCCAAGCGTCTCGACCTCCTCGATCAGCGCCCAGGCCTTCTCGGCCAGCTCATTCGTCAGGCTTTCCACATAATAGGAACCGGCCAGCGGATCGACGACCCTGGTGACGCCGGTTTCGTGCTGGAGGATAAGCTGGGTATTGCGGGCAATGCGGGCGGAGAATTCCGTCGGCAGCGCAATCGCCTCATCAAAGGAATTGGTGTGCAGTGATTGCGTGCCGCCGAGCACGGCGGACATGGCCTCGAAGGCAGTGCGGACGATGTTGTTATAGGGGTCCTGCTCCTGGAGCGACACGCCCGATGTCTGGCAATGGGTGCGCAGCATCAGCGACGACGCCTTTTGCGGTTTGAATTCCTCCATGATGCGTGACCAGAGCAGGCGCGCGGCGCGCAGCTTGGCCGCCTCCATGAAGAAATTCATGCCGATGGCGAAAAAGAACGACAGGCGGCCGGCAAAATCGTCAACATTCAGCCCCTTGGCCAGCGCCGCCCGCACATATTCACGGCCATCCGCGAGTGTGAAGGCAAGCTCCTGCACCAGCGTCGCCCCGGCCTCCTGCATATGATAGCCGGATATCGAGATGGAATTGAATTTCGGCATCTCCCTCGCCGTATATTCGATGATGTCGGCGATGATCCGCATCGAGGGTTCGGGCGGATAGATATAGGTGTTGCGGACCATGAACTCCTTTAGGATGTCGTTCTGGACGGTACCGGAAAGCGCTGCACGCGGCACGCCCTGTTCCTCCCCAGCGACGATAAAATTGGCAAGAACGGGGATGACCGCGCCATTCATCGTCATGGACACCGAGACCTTGTCGAGCGGGATGCCGTCGAACAGGATTTTCATGTCCTCGACGCTATCGATCGCCACGCCCGCCTTGCCGACATCGCCCTCCACGCGCGGATGGTCGCTGTCATAACCGCGATGGGTAGCGAGATCGAAGGCGACGGAAACGCCCTGCTGACCGGCAGCCAGCGCCTTGCGGTAAAAGGCATTCGAGGCTTCCGCGGTGGAGAAACCGGCATATTGGCGGATGGTCCAGGGCCGTCCCGCATACATGGTGGCGCGCGGGCCGCGGGTGAAAGGCGCAAATCCCGGCAGGCTGTTCAGATGGGAAACATGTTGCAGGTCGTCGGCCGTATAGAGCGGCTTGACCTCGATACCCTCAGGGGTGTGCCAGACGAGTGTGTCCGGTGAGCGCTTGAGCTCCTTTTCAGCAAGGTGAAGCCAATCCCGCACCGTTTTTTCACCCGACATGCATCTCTCCCCGTTTGCATTTCGCTCTGGCATTCCAGCGGGAGATCAAGGCAGATTCGCCCGGCCCGTCCGCAGGTCCGACCCCGTAAACCGCTCCGGCCGGTATCCGTTCCGGAAAAACCGGCAGCGACCTTCACTCGAACTCGAGAATAACCTCATCCACAGCGAGACTATCGCCGGGTTTCGCCGCCACTCTCGCAACACGACCGCGTTTTTCGGCACGCAGGATGTTTTCCATCTTCATGGCTTCCACCGTCGCCAGTGCCTGCCCGGCCTCTACCTCGTCACCCTCACCCACCGAAATACCGGTGATGACCCCCGGCATGGGGCAGAGCAGCAGTTTCGACGTATCCGGCGGCAGTTTTTCCGGCATCAGCAGCGCCAGTTCCGCCACGCGCGGGCTGCGCACGCGGGCGAGAACATCCATGCCACCCCAGCGCAGACGAACCGCTGCGCCTGCAAGATCGACCTTGACGGCAATGACCTCGCCCGCCACCGTAAACAGGCCAAGGCTTTGACCGGGAAGCCAGCCGGTATCGATGGTGAGCGCTGTCCCGTCTTCAAAACGGACCGCCGCGCCATCCGCACCGGTTTCAATGCTGAGCCGCTGGCGAAACGCACCAAACGAAACCATCCAGTCTTGCCCGATAATGCGGCGATGATTGCCGATGGTACCGGAAATTTCCACCGCTCGGTTCTGCACACGCTGATTGATGATAGCGGCAATGGCAGAAAGCCTGCGTGCTGCGGCTTCATCCGGCTCGACGCCGGAGAAGCCTTCCGGAAACTCTTCCGCGATGAAGCCCGTCGTGAGCCTGCCAGAGCGAAAGCGCTCATGCTGCATGACGGCCGACAGGAAGGGCAGATTGTGGCCCGATGCCCTCGAGTTCGAAACGGTCGAGCGCCCGCCCCATGGCATCGATGGCCGTTTCGCGATCCTTGCCCCAGCTGCACAGCTTGGCGATCATCGGATCGTAATACATCGAAATCTCGCCGCCTTCGAAAACACCGGTATCGTTGCGGATGACGGTGCCACCCTCCTGCCTGCCCTCTTCCGGTGGACGATAACGCGTCAGCCGGCCGATGGAGGGCAGGAAGTTGCGATAGGGATCCTCGGCATAAAGCCGGCTTTCGATCGCCCAACCGTTCAGCTTCACATGCGCCTGTCCGAAGGACAGTTTTTCACCTGACGCCACACGGATCATCTGTTCTACCAGATCGATGCCGGTAATCAGTTCCGTTACCGGATGTTCCACCTGCAGACGGGTGTTCATTTCGAGAAAATAAAAGTTGCGGTCGCCATCAACAATGAATTCCACCGTGCCGGCGGAGTGGTAACCGACCGCTCTCGCCAGCGCCACGGCCTGCTCGCCCATGGCATGCCGAGTCGCCTCGTCCAGAAACGGCGACGGCGCTTCCTCGATGACCTTCTGGTTACGCCGCTGGATAGAGCATTCGCGCTCCCCGAGATAAAGGATATTACCGTGCCTGTCGCCCAGCACCTGAATTTCAATATGGCGCGGCTGGGTGACGAATTTTTCGATGAAGATGCGATCGTCACCAAAAGAGGATTTCGCCTCGTTTTTCGAGGACTGGAAACCCTCGCGCGCCTCAGCGTCGTTGAAGGCGATGCGCATGCCCTTGCCGCCACCGCCGGCAGACGCCTTGATCATGACCGGATAACCGATCTGCGAGGCGATCTTCACCGCCTCATCCGCATCCTCGACCAGCCCCATATGGCCGGGTACGGTGGAAACGCCGGCTTTCGCAGCCAGTTTCTTCGACGTGATCTTGTCACCCATGGCCTCGATCGCGCCGACGGGCGGACCGATAAAAACGACACCCGCCTTTTCCAGCGCCTGCGCAAAGGCAGCGTTTTCCGACAGGAATCCGTAGCCCGGATGGACCGCATCCGCTCCGGTCTTCTTGATCGCCTCAAGGATCTTGTCGAGGACGATATAGGACTGTGACGAGGGCGCCGGGCCGATATGAACGGCTTCATCTGCCTGTCTCACATGCAGCGCATTGGCATCGGCATCCGAATAGACCGCAACGGTGGCGATGCCCATCTTCTTCGCCGTCTTGATGACCCGGCAGGCAATCTCGCCGCGATTGGCGATAAGGATTTTCTTGATCATGCGGTTGTTGCCCTCTCCCTCAGCACAAACCCTTAAACAGCCCTCAAATCTCGAAAAAATTCTCGAAGGATTCCGGGAAATTCTGCCGGGCGACGCGTTCGTCTATGACGAGCATTGCCTGATAGGAAACAGGGTCGAAATTTTTCTCCGCAGGTACGACCTCGCGGCCGAAAAGCAGGTTGAGGCGGGCGGCGTCGAGATTGCCGCGCTCGAAGGGCTCGGCACCGAAATGGTGCCAGAGCGAGTGCAGAAAGGCGGCATCGATGCGATGCTCCTTGGTGTCGTTGCGCGCCCGGCGGGGTATCATCTTGATCGGTGTTACCCCTTTGGGATTGGCGCGGCGGATGGTGAACTGGACGCCCGTGCTCGGCATACCGGAAGGAAATCCCTTGTGTTTGGTCATTTCGGGCAGGTTCGCCATCTTTAGTCCTTCTTGTATCTGTTACGCCTTGCCGATCTTGTCCTGTGTCTTCGTGTCGAAGTCGGAGGCATCGTGGCGTTCATGTAATTGTTCAGACGGATCGCCGGAGGTCTTGTTGACGATCACGCCGCGTTTTACAGCAGGGCGTTCGCCGATTTCCAGCGTCCAGCGCATGACGTTCTTATAACCGTCTGCTTCAAGGAAAGCACCCGCATCGCCATATGCCTGGCCAAGCGCGATCTTGCCATACCACGGCCACACCGCCATGTCGGCAATCGTGTATTCCGAACCGGCGAGATAACGGTTTTCGGCGAGATGGCGATCCAGCACGTCGAGCTGGCGTTTGACTTCCATGGCGTAACGATCGATGGCGTATTTGATCTTGATCGGCGCATAGGCATAAAAATGGCCGAAACCACCGCCAAGGAAGGGGGCGGAGCCCATCTGCCAGAACAGCCAGTTCAGCGCCTGCGTGCGGGCATTGCCCTCCCTCGGCAGGAAGGCGCCGAATTTTTCAGCGAGGTAAACGAGGATGGAGCCGCTTTCGAAAACGCGCGTCGGCTCAGGCGTCGAATGATCCATCAGCGCCGGGATCTTTGAATTCGGATTGACGCCGACGAAACCGGAACCGAACTGGTCGCCTTCGCCGATCTTGATCAGCCAGGCATCGTATTCGGCGCCCTTGTGGCCGGCAGCAAGCAATTCTTCCAGCATGATGGTGACCTTCTGGCCATTCGGCGTCGCCAGCGAATAAAGCTGCAGCGGATGCTTTCCGACGGGAAGTTCCTTTTCATGGGTGGGACCGGCGACCGGCCGGTTGATATTGGCGAACTGGCCGCCATTGCCCCTGTCCCAGGTCCAGACCTTGGGCACTTCATACCCGGCGGGGAAATTATCTGCTGAGGATTTTTCGGCCATGAAAATGTGTCCTTGTGCGTTTCAAGAGGACATCCGGACATCCGGGCGCCTGAACATCCATATAGTAAGGTGGCCGAAGCATTTTTCCAGCCCTTCAGCAGATCAGAGCGGAATGGTGTCGTGTTTCTTCCAGCGGGTTTCCACGCTCTTGTTGCGCAGCGACGCAAACGCGCGGGCGATGCGGCGGCGCGAGGAATGCGGCATGATGACCTCATCGATAAATCCGCGCTCCGCCGCGACGAAGGGATTGGCGAAACGCTCCTCATACTCTCTTGTGCGCGCAGCGATCTTCTCGGGATCGGCAAGCTCCGAACGATAGAGGATTTCCGCCGCGCCCTTGGCACCCATCACGGCAATTTCGGCCGTTGGCCAGGCGTAGTTGACGTCCGCCCCGATATGTTTGGAGGCCATCACGTCGTAAGCCCCGCCATAGGCCTTGCGGGTGATCAGCGTCACCATCGGCACTGTCGCCTCCGAATAGGCGAAGAGAAGTTTTGCGCCGTGCTTGATGACGCCGCCATATTCCTGGGCCGTGCCTGGCAGGAAACCCGGCACATCCACCAGCGTCAGCAACGGAATGTTGAAGGCGTCGCAGAAGCGCACGAAGCGGGCGGCCTTGCGCGAACTGTCGATATCGAGGCAGCCGGCCAGCACCATCGGCTGGTTGGCGACGACGCCGACCGTCTGGCCTTCGAGACGGATGAAGCCGGTGATGATGTTTCGGGCAAAGGCCTCCTGCAATTCGAAGAAATCGCCCTCGTCGGCCAGCGCGTGGATCAGCTCCTTCATATCATAGGGCTTGTTGGAACTGTCGGGGATCAGCGTATCGAGCCGCGCTTCCAGGCGCGCCGGATCGTCGTGGAACGGCCGCACCGGCGGCTTTTCGCGATTGTTGAGCGGCAGGAAATCAAAGAGCAGCCGCACATGTTCCAGCGTCTCGATGTCGTTTTCGTAAGCGCCATCGGCAACGGACGATTTTTTGGTATGGGTGGAGGCCCCGCCCAGTTCTTCGGCCGTGACAATCTCGTTCGTCACCGTCTTCACCACATCCGGCCCCGTCACGAACATGTAGGAGGTGTCACGCACCATGAAGATGAAATCGGTCATGGCAGGCGAATAAACCGCACCGCCCGCACATGGCCCCATGATGACGGAGATCTGTGGCACGACGCCGGAGGCGACGACATTACGCTTGAAGACATCGGCATAACCGCCAAGCGAGGCCACGCCTTCCTGAATACGCGCGCCGCCACTGTCGTTGAGGCCGATAACAGGCGCGCCGTTACGCACCGCCATATCCATGATCTTGCAGATTTTCTGCGCATGGGTCTCGGATAGCGAACCGCCGAGCACGGTGAAATCCTGGGAAAACACATAGACCTGCCGGCCATTGATGGTGCCCCACCCGGTCACGACGCCGTCGCCCGCGATCTTCTGACCCGCCATGCCGAAATCCACCGCCCGGTGGGTGACATACATGTCGTATTCTTCGAAGGAACCCTGATCCAAGAGCACGTCGATGCGCTCGCGCGCCGTCAGCTTGCCCTTTGCGTGCTGCGCCTCGATGCGCTTGACGCCGCCACCGAGCCGAGCCTCTTCCCGCCGCGTTTCCAACTGCTCCAGAATGCCGGGCATGTATCCTCCATGCGTTATGCCACGATCAATAACCCAGAAAATACTCTGCCAGAAGCCTTGATCGTGCGCGTATGCGTGCCATAAATATTTGCAATATTTAATTTTGCAAAGTTGCAACATGGCGACGGAAAAACTCTTCATCGGCCGCAAGGTGCGCGGCCTTCGCGAAAATGCCCGCGCCACGCAGGCGCAATTTGCCGAACGGCTGGGCATCTCCGCGAGCTATTTGAACCAGATCGAAAACAACCAGCGCCCCGTTTCGGCCAGCGTTCTGGTGACGCTGGTGGAAAAATTCCAGCTCGACATGGCGGAACTGGCGACAGGCGAAAGCGACCGGCTGGTTTCAGCCCTGCGCGAGGCGCTGAAGGACCCGCTGTTCATGAATTATGAACCGGGGCTTCAGGAGTTGAAGCTGATTGCCCAGAACGCACCTGGTTTTGCCCATGCGCTGCTGCGGGCCCATCAGGCCTATCGCCAGAACAGCGAACAGCTGGTGCAACTGGATGACCGCTTAGGCCGCGGCACCGCACAGGTTGAAAGAACCCCCTATGAGGAGGTCCGCGATTTCTTTCACTTCGTCGACAATTACGTTGCCGAGATTGATCTTCTGGCCGAGGAGCTGGCGCAGGAACTGGAGATCGAGGGAGGCGAGACCGACAGCATTCTGTCAGCGCATCTCAGGAACCGTTACGGCATCCATATCACAAGAACCGCGGCGGCAGGCGGGCTGATCCGGCATTTCGATCCTGTCGGCAAAACGCTCGCCCTCAGTTCCTACATGGCCGCATCCACCCGCTGTTTTCAGCTCGCGTTGCAGATCGCCCAGCTTCACGCCGGCCCGACGGTGGACAGGGTGCTGGCCGGCGCCGGTTTCCGCAACACGGAAGCGGCCGAAATCTGTCGTATCGGACTGCACAATTATTTTGCCGCAGCGCTCATCCTGCCCTATGGGCAATTTCACCGGGCGGCACAGGAACTGCGCCATGATCTCGAACTTCTCGCCGTGCGTTTTGGCGCGAGCCTTGAGCAGGTGGCCCACCGTCTGAGCACCCTGCAGCGCCCGGGCATGAAAGGCGTACCGATCTTTTTCGCCAAGATCGACCGCGCCGGCAACATCACCAAACGCCACAGCGCCACGCGGCTGCAATTTGCCCGGTTTGGCGCGGCCTGTCCGCTGTGGAATATCCATCAGGCTTTCGAAAGCTCCGACAGGATCGTGCGGCAGCTGGCGGAAACACCTGACGGCGTGCGCTATCTCTCCATCGCCACCCAGATCGAAAAGGCCGGCGCCGGTTTCAATACGGAAAGGCCGCGTTACGCCATCGCACTCGGCTGCGAGATTTCCCATGCGCAAAATTTCGTCTACGCCGACACGCTCGATCTCGGCAATGCGGCTTCCTTCAAACCGATCGGCATTTCCTGTCGGGTGTGCGAAAGGGTGGATTGCGTGCAGCGCGCCGTGCCGCCGCTGAAACGCAAGCTGCATTTCGATCATCTTTCACGCGGCGCCCTGCCCTATCGGATTGCCGATTTTTGACCCGCTCAGGGCAGTGGCACCATCGCGCGCCGCATGATGTTGGCGTAATAACCCCAGAAAAGCCGGGCGGCGACGGAGCGCCATGGCGACCAGAGTGTCGCGCGTTCCGCGAGCCATTTCGCTTCCGGCCTGATCTCCAGATCGAGCGCATGTGCCACCGCTGATCTCAGCGCCACATCGCCAACGGGAAAAATATCCGGATGGCCTCCGCAGAACATCAGATAGACCTCTGCCGTCCATGGGCCTATGCCACGAAGCGCCACCAGTTCAGAAAGGGCTGCACTCCCCTCCTTGCGCACCACGCCGTCAAGGTCGATCTGCCCTTCGGTAACGGCGCGAGCCAGTCCTTCCAGCGTCGTCGCCTTGGCGCGCGAAAGGCCGAAAGTAGCCCGCAATTCCTCCGGTGCGCCGAGATAGTTTTCCGCCGTGACCGCGCCGCCCGTCCCGGTGAGAATACGCGCCCATATGGCAGTGGCGCTGGCGCGCGACACCATCTGCGAGACGACGATATGAGCAAGGCCGGCAAAGCCGGGCTCGTGGATGCGCAGTTCCAGCGGACCGGCTATCTCAATGACAGGGCCAAGTGCGGGGTCGAGGCGGGCGAGATGCTCCAGCCCTTCGCTGATGTCATCCATCCCGGTGATGATTTTCATGTCGGTCATTCCATATGCCGCCAGCCCGCTGGCGGGGTGCATTAAAACATGGCAGAAGAAACCATGCCTTCATCCATCCGTCAAAAACCGGTTTACCGTTTCGCGCCAAGCCCCAACGGCCCGCTGCATCTCGGCCATGCGCTTTCCGCATTCCTGAACCATGACATGGCGCTGAAAAATGGCGGCCGCTTTCTGCTGCGTATAGAGGATATAGACCAGACGCGCTGCACGCCGCAGCTGGAGCAGGCGATCTATGATGATCTCGGCTGGCTGGAACTCTCTTGGGAAGAGCCAGTGCGGCGACAATCGGAGCATTTCGATGAGTACCGGATGGCGCTGCACAAGCTGATCGAGGCGGATCTTGCCTATCCCGCCTTTCTCAGCCGTGGCGAAGCCAGGGCCATTGTCGGTGCCTTCGAAGCGGAAGGCGGGACATGGCCGCGCGATCCTGACGGAGCGCCGCTCTATCCGTCCGTCGACCGCGAGAGGCCGAAGGCGGAACGGGCGGCCCTGCTCGCATCCGGCCGGCAACACGCCTGGCGGCTCGACATGGACAAGGCGATCCGCGCCGCCCGCACCCCCCTGTTCTGGCAGGAGAGCGGCGACGGGGTGACGGGGCAGATCGAGGCCCTGCCCGCGCTCTGGGGCGATGTGGTGCTGTCGCGTTCCGACGCGCCTTCGAGCTATCATCTTTCCGTTGTGGTTGACGATGCACTGCAGGGGATCACCCATGTGGTGCGCGGCATGGATCTCTTCCATGCCACCGCCATCCACCGGCTGCTGCAGCAGCTGCTGGACCTACCGCAGCCCGCTTATCATCATCACCGGCTGATTCTGGGCACGGACGGGCGCAAGCTTTCGAAAAGCGAAGGCAGTACCGGGCTTTCCGCCCTTCGCGCCGAAGGAGCGACGCCCTCAGATATCCGCCGGCTTGTCGGCCTCCTCTAGCGCCTGCCCGCGGCGCGCGCCATGGCCGCCGATGTTACGGCGGATGATCTGCCGGACCTTGTATTTCATCAACGCGGCATTCACCTCCGCGCCGAGCATGAAGATGACGCCGACCATATAAAGGAACACCAGAACCACCATGACGGAGGCGAGACCGGCATAGGTGGCGGCATAATTGGCGAAGGTGGAGAGATAATAGGCGAAGATAGCCGCGCCGATGACCCAGAATATCATCGTCAGCAAAATACCCGGCCAGACATCCCAGATGCGGCGCTTGCCTGCGGGTAGCCACAGATGCGCCGCCACCAGCCCCGCCGTCAGCACCACGATGGTGCCATAAAGACCGAGGCTGGAGATGGTGTTCAGCACATCCGTCAGCCACGGAAACCGCCGTTCGGCGAAGGACATGGCGACCGGCACGGCGACGAGCACGGTGCTGATGCCGGCAAAGACCACAACGGCAATCAGGACATAAAGCAGGCTGAGCAGGCGGGTCACATACCACCAGCGCGTTTCCGTGACGCGATAGGCGCGGTTCAGCGAAATGCGCAGCGCCTCGACACCGTTCGAGGCGAAGTATGCGGCCGCCAGTACCGAAATCGTCAGCAGGCCGCCGCGCGGGATGGTGAGAACCTGCTGCACCTGAGCTGCCAGCGGACCGGCAATTGCTTCCGGCCAGGTGTCGAAAATCAGATGCACCGCCGTTTCTGAGAACTGGTCGGCGCCCAGAAAACCGGCCAGCGCCGTGCCGAAGATCAGGAACGGAAACAGCGCCAGCAGGATGGACAGCGCCATGTGGCTCGCCATCGCCCAGCCGTCATCCTCGGCGAAATGGGAATAGGCATCGAAGGCAACCTTGCCTGCCAGGCGCACTGCGGCAACCATGTCGCCTCCATTCATCGGCATTTCATTTGTAACTTCGCCCCGAATATGGGAAATCAGCTTCGTTTTGTACAGCGCGCAAGCTGACCTTTCGGTTCCCAAAGGACACGGATTTCGCGCGATTGAATTTTAACGGGCCGGGTAATCGGACCAGAGCGACAGTCGGTTTCCCGGAGCGGCAAATGTCTGAAAAACCCGTCATCATCATCACCGGATGTTCCTCGGGGATCGGCGCCTATTGCGCCGGCGCGCTCCACCGGGACGGCTGGCGGGTCTTTGCCACCGTGCGGCGCATCGCTGACATGGCAGCCCTCGAAAATCAGGGCATAGAAACCCTGATCATGGATTACACAAAGCCCGAAACCATCGCCGCGCTGGTGGACACCGTCTCCGCCCGCACCGGCGGCCGCATCGATGCGCTTTTCAACAATGGTGCCTATGGCCAGCCGGGCGCGGTGGAGGACCTGCCAGTCGAAGCGCTGAGAGCCCAGTTCGAAACCAATGTCTTCGGCTGGCACGATCTGACGCGGCGGGTCATTCCCTTTATGCGGGCGCGTGGTGCGGGCCGCATCGTGCATTGCTCGTCCATTCTCGGGCTCGTGCCCTATCGCTATCGCGGCGCCTACACCGCTTCGAAATTCGCGCTTGAGGGGCTGGGCGTCACCCTGCGCATGGAGCTTCAGGACAGCGGTATCCATGTCAGTCTGATCGAACCCGGCCCGATCACGTCGAAATTCACCGCGACGGCGCTTGCTCATATCAATGAGCATATCGATCTCGAAAATTCGGCCCATGCGGCAGAATATAAACGCCAGCTGGCGCGTATGGATGGTTCCGGCCCCGTCAACCGTCACAAGCTCGGCCCGGATGCCGTTTATGCCGTGCTGAAACACGCCCTGACGGCTGCAAGGCCGAAACCACATTATCCCGTTACTGTTCCGGCCAAACAGGGGCTTATGCTGAAACGGCTCTTGCCTGCCGGACTTTTCTATCGTCTGCTGCGCAGATTCGATTGAGGAGGAGTAATACCGCATGTCCGGCTTCACCACCGTTCTGGCCCTTATCGTCATGGGGCTTGTCGTCATCGTGTTGATACGCGGCCTCTTCAACATGCTGAAGGGACAGGACGCCAACCGGTCCAACAAGCTGATGCAGCTTCGCCTGCTTCTGCAGGCCATTGCCATCGCTCTGATCATGCTCACCCTCTGGCTCACCGGAGGCGGCCGCTGACATGGTGAAACTGAACAAGATCTACACCCGCACCGGCGACAAGGGCACGACGGCGCTGGTTTCCGGCCCGCGCCGACCGAAGCACGATCTGCGCGTCGAAGCCTACGGCACGGTGGACGAGACCAATTCGGCCATCGGTGTCGCGCGGCTTCACACGGCCGGGCTGGAAAAGCTGGATGCCATGCTTTTCCGCATCCAGAACGATCTTTTCGACCTCGGCGCCGATCTTGCCACGCCTGACGATGGCGAACCGCTGCCTTACGAACCGTTGCGTATAGTCGAAAGCCAGGTCACACGGCTGGAAAGCGAAATCGACGACCTCAACGCCACCCTCGAACCGTTGACGTCGTTCGTGCTGCCGGGCGGCAGCGCCGCGGCGGCAAATCTGCATTTGGCACGCACGGTTTGCCGGCGCGCAGAAAGGCTGATGGTGGAGCTTTCCGTCACCGAGAATGAGATCGTCAGCCCGGCCGCCATCAAATATGCCAATCGCCTCTCCGACTTCCTGTTTGTCGCGGCCCGTTTCGCCAATGATGCCGGCAAGGCCGACATATTGTGGGTTCCGGGCAAGAACCGCTAAGGCGTTTCAACGACGCAACCAAAAGGCGTTCGATGTTCATACCGCTGCACGATGCGAATTCCCTCAAGCATATCCGGCTGCAATATGTCACCATCGGCCTGATCGTGGTCAACGTGCTGGTCTGGCTGTTTACCGGCGTGCTGGCCAGCGACACCGAAGCCAATGCCGCTGCCCTCGGCCTCGGCTTCATTCCCGCCGTGGTGTTCGATTACGCCTATCTGGAACCCGCCCTGCAGGTCGTGCCTGATGACCTCACCGCCATCACCTATGCCTTTCTTCATCTCGATTTCTGGCATCTGGCCGGCAACATGCTGTTTCTCTGGGTCTTCGGCGACAATGTCGAGGATGCGCTCGGCCATTTTCGTTTCCTGATCTTCTATCTCGCCTGTGCCATCGCCGGCGCGCTGTTTCACGGTTTCGTCGCACCCCACCTCGGAAGGACCACTGATCGGTGCCTCGGGTGCGGTTTCCGGCGTCGTCGCGGCCTATTTCCTGCTGCATCCAAAAGTGCGCGTCTGGGTGCTGGTCCTCATGCGCATTCCGCTTCCCCTTCCCGCCTTCATCCCCCTGGCGTTATGGATCGGCCAGCAGTTCCTGATGCTGGCGCTCGGGCTGGAAGAGAATGTCTCCTGGGGCGCGCATGTCGGCGGCATCTTGGCGGGCGCCATCATGGTAATTTTCATGCGCAGACGGGGCGTTCCCCTGTTTGATTGCACCATTGTCCCGCCGAGGGCGGCGCAGTTCAAAAATACGTCGCAAACGGCGGGGTTGTCGCAAATCGAACGCGGCTATGACGGGGGTAGATGAGACGTCACGTCAGAGATAGAGTATTTACGTTAACGTCAACGTAAGATATGCCTTGTGTGCATGCGATAATGAAGATTGCTCCGTTGTAATTGCGGGAAAAATGCTTATCCATGTCGCCAACCTGTTTTTGGAGGTCCGCTCGGCACTGCCAAGCGGACAGGAGTTTGAGGAAAGCCGCCGATGAAGATCCTTGTCCCCGTTAAACGAGTCGTCGACTACAACGTGAAGATCCGCGTGAAGGCGGATGGTTCCGGCGTTGAGCTTTCGAACGTGAAGATGTCGATGAACCCGTTCGACGAGATCTCGGTCGAAGAGGCGCTGCGCCTGAAGGAAGCCGGCAAGGCTGAAGAAGTCGTCGTCGTCTCCATTGGACCTGCCAAGGCGGAAGAAACGCTGCGCACCGCGCTTGCGATGGGTGCCGATCGCGCCATCCTGATCGAGATCGATGAAACGGTCGAGCCGCTCGCCGTCGCCAAGCTCCTGAAGGGCGTGGCCGAGGCTGAGCAGCCCGGTCTCGTCATTGTCGGCAAGCAGGCGATCGATGACGACTCGAACCAGACCGGCCAGATGCTTGCGGCCCTCCTCGGCTGGGGCCAGGGCACCTTCGCCTCAAAGGTCGTGCCTGCCGACGGCAAGGTTGCGGTGACCCGCGAAGTCGATGGCGGCCTGCAGACGGTGGAACTGAAGCTTCCCGCTGTCGTCACCACCGATCTTCGTCTGAACGAGCCGCGTTATGCCTCGCTGCCGAACATCATGAAGGCGAAAAAGAAGCCGCTCGACAAGAAGGCTCCGGCCGATTTCGGCGTCGATGTTTCGCCGCGCCTGAAGGTGTTGAAAACCGAAGAGCCGGCGGGCCGCAAGGCCGGCATCAAGGTGGGCTCGGTTGCCGAGCTGGTCGAAAAGCTCAAAGCCGACGGCGTCCTCTAAGGTTTCGGAAAAGGGAGATATTCTCATGGCCATTCTTCTTCTGGCAGAACACGACAACGCAACCCTTTCCGACCTGACGGGAAAGACCCTGACGGCGGCAACTCAGATTGGCGGCGACGTCCATGTGCTGGTCGCCGGATCCGGCGCCAGGGGCGCTGCCGACGCCGCAGCAAAACTTTCCGGTGTTTCCAAGGTGCTGCTTGCCGACGATGCATCCTATGCAAACCAGCTGGCGGAACCGCTGGCGGCGCTGATCGTTTCGCTTGCCCCGTCCTATGACGTCATCATCGCTCCTGCGACCGCCTCGGCAAAGAACGTCACGCCGCGTGTTGCTGCGCTTCTCGACGTGGCTCAGGTCTCGGAAATCATCGAAGTTGTCAGCCCGGATACCTTCAAGCGCCCGATCTATGCCGGTAATGCCATCCAGACCGTTCAGGCAACCGATGGCAAGAAGGTCATCACCGTTCGCCCGACGGCCTTTGCGGCAGCGGCAGAAGGCGGTTCGGCAGCGGTCGAGACGATCGCCGCCGCTGAAAACCCCGGCGTCTCCTCTTTCGTTTCTGATGCACTGGCCTCGTCCGACCGTCCGGAACTGACCTCCGCCAAGATCATCATCTCGGGTGGCCGTGCTCTCGGTTCTTCGGAAAAATTCAAGGAAGTCATCCTTCCTGTCGCCGACAAGCTCGGTGCTGCCGTTGGTGCATCGCGCGCTGCCGTCGACGCCGGCTATGCGCCGAATGACTGGCAGGTGGGCCAGACCGGCAAGGTCGTCGCCCCACAGCTTTACATCGCGGCGGGCATTTCCGGTGCCATCCAGCATCTGGCCGGCATGAAGGACAGCAAGGTCATCGTCGCCATCAACAAGGACGAAGAAGCGCCGATCTTCCAGGTTGCCGATTACGGCCTTGTGGCGGACCTCTTCGAGGCATTGCCGGAACTGCAAAAGGCTCTCTGATTTCAAATAGATGATGAAGGCGGCGCGTTTTTTGAACGCGCCGCCTTCTCTTTTTCGGCGATATGCGTAACATCGCCAGCGAATTTGCACATGCAGCACATGGGAGAACAGCATATGACCGCCCCCTTTAAGAACATCGGTGTCATCGGAGCCGGTCAGATGGGGTGCGGCATCGCACATGTCTCTGCGGTTGCCGGCTACAGGGTTCATATCTACGATCTTTCCAAAGACGGCATCGAGGCCGGCCTTGCCACCATCAACGGCAATCTCGCGCGCCAGGTCACCAACGGCAAGCTTTCCGACGAGGCCCGCAAGCAGGCCCTGGCGCTCATCAGCGGTTCGACCGATGTCAACGATCTGGCACCCATGGACCTCGTCATCGAGGCTGCCACCGAGAACGAAGAGATCAAGCGCAAGATCTATGCGCAGATCTGCCCGGTCCTGAAGCCGGAGGCGCTTCTCGCCACCAACACGTCTTCACTTTCCATCACCCGGCTTGCCTCTGCCACCGACCGTCCCGAACAGTTCATGGGCATCCACTTCATGAACCCGGTGCCGGTCATGAAACTGGTGGAACTGGTGCGCGGCATCGCCACCAATGAAAAGACCTTCGATGCGGCCAAGGACTATGTGCGGACGCTCGAAAAGGCGATCACCGTCGCCGAAGATTTCCCAGCCTTCATCGTCAACCGCATCCTTCTGCCGATGATCAACGAGGCAATCTATACGCTTTATGAGGGCGTTGGCTCCGTGGAAGCCATCGACACCGCCATGCGCCTCGGCGCGAACCACCCGATGGGTCCGCTGCAGCTCGCAGACTTCATAGGCCTCGATACCTGTTTGTCGATCATGCAGGTGCTGCATGACGGCCTGTCCGACAGCAAATACCGCCCTTGCCCGCTGCTGGTCAAATATGTCGAAGCCGGCTGGCTCGGCCGTAAGTCCGGCCGCGGTTTTTATGATTACCGCGGCGAGACGCCGGTTCCGACACGATAGAACCTTCACTGTTCTTTCGTTGCTCCACCGCAGAAGGCAACCGAGCGACAATGCAATCTATACGATTATAAAGTAAGTAGACGCGCGGTGCGTGCGAACCCAAGATCATGCTGTGATTCTTTTGGGGGCTTACATGAAAATTCATATTGCAATGTCTATTGTCGCCATTCTCGCGAGCGGTTGCGTTTCGGAAAATCCGCGGGAGATTGTCAGAAGGGCTGGTTATCTCACGACGGTGCCGCCCAGCACCAGCTTTGGTCCAGGTAACATCGTCTGGAAAAAGACCAATCGATATAACGACAAAGACGATATCTCGCTTGGTTACATCTGCTCTCCGGAATATGTGACGTTCCCTGGCAGCCCTGAAAAAGGGAGGGGCGAAATCAGTGATTTCGGGCGAAAGAAGGATTTCTCCTTCAATGCAGACAATCTGCAGAAACTCGGATTTTCAAGCAGCGCGCAATATGTGAACAACCTGACAATCAGGTTCAGCAATATCGAATATCTCGAATACGGCCTCGACAAACTCGAAGCCATAGAAAAGACGCTGGGGCCGGAGTGCCGCAATATCCTTCGGAAACAACGCAAGAAGCAAAATGCACATATTGTACGTTCTGCTTTCAAGGCGGATCTGGATTACGCCATTACATATAAGGCATCAACCAGCGCCTCCATCAAAGCTGCAATATTGAAGGAAATTGAAGCCGGGTTTGGCATTACCCTTGAAGGCAATCAGGGTCGTGTCGGCCGAGGCCTTTATTACGGTGTGTCAGTGGACCCGCTATACTGAGTTCGAAAAGTCTTATCGGCAGTCATTTGACTGCCGATATCAGCGCCTTCGCATCTTCGCTATCCCACGCCGCCGGGCCGTTCATGGCGCCGAGCAGGCACCCGTTTTCGTCCAGCAGCAGGGTTGCGGGCAGACCAAAGGCAAGGCCTTCCTTTTTGAGAACGTTGAAAACGCCCATGGAACTGTCGCGATAGTGCTTCAGGGAATCGATCTTGTATTCGTCCATGAAGTCTTTCGGCTTTTCATCCCCGCCCGTATCGATGTTGACAGCCACGACTTCAAAGCCGTTACCGCCCTTTTCCTTCTCCAGCGCGTTCAGCGCCGGCATTTCTTCCCGGCAGGGCACGCACCACGTCGCCCAGAGATTGAGCAGCACCGCTTTACCCTTGAGATCGGCAAGGCTCATATCTTTCCCCTCCGGCCCTTTGAAGGAGAGCGGAATAACGCGCGGGGCGTCTGCCGCCGACATAGCCGCCACCTGGCCCTTCAGAAAGGGTTTCAGCGTCGCAATGCGGTTCGCCGCACCTTCACATAAACCGGCGTCGGCCACCGCTGCCCCTTGAACCGGGCCCTCAGACCCAATATGCCTGAACCAGACCGCGCCTGCACCGGCGAGCACACCGGCAACGGCAGCAATTGCAACCAATTTGGCGGAAGGAAGCCTGAACGGCCTTTTTTCTGTCATCGAATACTCCAGGGCATCACACATGGCTGACGGCACAGATCAGAAATCCTCCAACCAGATGTGGGGCGGGCGTTTCGCTTCCGGGCCATCTGCCATCATGGAAGAGATAAATGCCTCCATCGGCTTCGACAAGAAACTTTACGCCCAGGATATCCGCGGCTCTATGGCGCATGCCGCCATGCTGGCATCTAAAGGCATTATTTCGCCTGAAGATAAAGACAAGATCAGCGAAGGCCTGAACACGATCCTGTCAGAGATCGAATCCGGCAGCTTCGAATTCTCCCGCAAGCTCGAAGATATTCACATGAATATCGAAGCGCGGCTTGCCACCCTCATCGGCCCGGCCGCCGGCCGCCTCCATACCGCCCGCTCGCGCAACGACCAGGTGGCGCTCGATTTCCGCCTGTGGGTCAAGGAAGAATTGCAGAAGACCGAAGGCATGCTGACGGCGCTCATCGCTGCCTTCCTCGACCGCGCCGAGGAAAACGCCGATACTGTCATGCCCGGCTTCACGCATTTGCAGACGGCGCAGCCTGTCACCTTCGGCCATCATTGCATGGCCTATGTGGAAATGTTCGGCCGTGACCGCGCCCGCGTACGCCACGCCATCGAGCACATGGACGAAAGCCCGATTGGTGCGGCCGCCCTTGCCGGCACCGGCTACCCGATCGACCGACACATGACGGCCAAGGCGCTCGGTTTCCGCGAGCCGACCCGCAACTCCATCGACACCGTGTCCGACCGCGATTTCGCGCTGGAATTCCTGTCGATCGCCTCCATCTGCGCCACGCATCTGTCGCGTCTTGCCGAAGAGATCGTCATCTGGTCGACGCCGCAATTTGGTTTCATCCGCCTGTCGGACGCCTTTTCCACGGGCTCGTCGATCATGCCGCAGAAGAAGAACCCTGATGCCGCTGAGCTGGTGCGCGCCAAGACCGGCCGCATCAACGGCTCGCTGATCGCTCTCCTCACCGTGATGAAGGGTCTGCCGCTCGCCTATTCCAAGGACATGCAGGAAGACAAGGAACAGGTTTTCGACGCCGCCGAAAGCCTGGAACTGGCGATCGCCGCCATGACCGGCATGATCCGCGACCTCGAAGTACGCAAGGACCGCATGCGCGCAGCGGCGGGTTCAGGTTATTCCACCGCGACAGATCTTGCCGACTGGCTGGTGCGCGAAGCGGGACTGCCCTTCCGCGATGCTCACCATGTGACCGGCAATGCCGTGGCGCTGGCGGAAAAGAAAGGCTGCGATCTCGCCGATCTTTCGCTGGAGGAATTGCAGGCCATCCACCCCGGCATCACCGATAGCGTTTTCGATGTTCTTTCGGTGGAAGCATCGGTCGCTAGTCGCACAAGCTTCGGCGGCACGGCTCCTTCGGAGGTACGCAAACAAATCGCCTGGTGGCGCGGCCGCAACTGATAAATCTGCGTTAAGCCGCGATCACAAGAAACAGGGTGCACAAGCGCCCTGTTTTTCGTTATCAGAGATGCACATATTTCCTTTGGACAGGCCCATGCTTTCAAAATCCGTGCGCAAACTCATCGTTCCCATCGGCATGACGCTTGCCGTAAGCCTCGCTCTCAGCGCCTGCGGGCGCAAGGGCGACATCGATCCGCCGAGCACGCCGGTCGAAATGCGCAACAAGCGCGCCGCCGATGGCAGTGAGCCGAAGCCGGCAACGGCGGAACGGCCCTTCATTCTCGACAAGCTTCTCTGACGGGTAAAAAGCCGTGAACCATTTTGGCTATATCGACGGCGTGCTGCACGCCGAAAACGTGCCCGTGCCCGAGATCGCCAAGGCGGTCGGCACGCCCTTCTACGTCTATTCGACCGCAACCCTGGAGCGCCACTACAAGGTGTTCTCAGGTGCGTTTGCCGATGTGGACGCCATGGTCTGTTATGCCATGAAGGCCAATTCCAACCAGGCGGTGCTGAAGACGCTGGCAAAGCTCGGCGCCGGTATCGACGTCGTCTCCGGCGGTGAATTGCGTCGCGCTCTGGCTGCTGGCGTGCCGGCAAACCGCATCATGTTCTCCGGCGTCGGCAAGACGGTTGCGGAAATGGATTATGCGCTGGATGTGGGCATTTATTGTTTCAACATCGAATCCGAGCCGGAGCTGGAAGTCCTCAATCTGCGCGCCATCAAGGCGGGCAAGCGGGCGCATGTCTCCTTCCGCATCAACCCTGATGTGGATGCGCGCACCCACGCCAAGATTTCCACCGGCAAGAAAGAAAACAAGTTCGGCATTTCCTATGAGCGGGCGCGCGCCGTCTATGCCCATGCTGCAACCCTGCCCGGCATCGAAGTCACGGGCATCGACATGCATATCGGCAGCCAGATCACCGAGTTGCAGCCTTTCGAGGACGCCTTCCGGCTGCTGCGCGAACTGGTGGAAGCGCTTCGCGGCGATGGCCATGCGATCAGCCACGTCGATATCGGCGGCGGCCTCGGCATTCCCTACCGCGACGACAATAATCCGCCGCCTTTGCCGGATGCCTATGCGCATATCGTCAAGAACGAGTTGAAGAGCCTCGACTGCAAGATCGTCACCGAGCCCGGCCGCCTGATCGTCGGTAATGCCGGCATTCTCGTAACGGAAGTCATCTATGTGAAGGATGGCGGCGAAAAGACCTTTGTAATCGTTGACGGCGCGATGAACGACCTCATCCGTCCGACACTATATGAGGCCTATCACGGCATCCGCCCGGTGGTGCAACCGGCAGAGGATACGCCGCGCATCAAGGCCGATATCGTCGGCCCGGTCTGCGAAACCGGCGATTATCTGGCGCTGGACCGCGACATGGCCGCACCGCAACCGGGCGATCTCATCGCCGTCAGTTCCGCTGGCGCCTATGGTGCGGTGCAGGCAGGAACCTATAATTCCCGCCTGCTGGTGCCGGAAGTGCTGGTCAAGGGTGACAAATTCCATGTCATCCGCCCCCGCGGCACGTATGAAGAGCTGATCGCCCTCGATTCCGTGCCCGCCTGGCTCGACTGATCCGCTTGCAGCCGATCACAATTGAGCGAAGCTGCCTAAAAAATGGGGGTGAGGGCTTGGCTGCCCTCGTCTTCGCCACAAAGAATGTTATCCTTGCCTCTGTGATATGGAGAACTCGCCGTTCCGGGAATGGCGTTGACGTGGCCAGAACCGGGAGAACGGATTGATGACCACAGCCGGAGAGGACAGGACAGGCAGAAAGCGCTCCACTGGCGCATTCGTGCAGCGGCCGGACCTTGCCCGCCGGGTTGCCGCCAAGCGTTTCTTCGCAAAAATCGTTCTGCTTTCGGAGAAGATCGCCCCGAAAACGCTATGGCCGCTCTCTATTGCCGCTCTGTTTTTGGCGCTTGCCTGGTTCGGCCTTTACCGGCACATGCCGGATTTTCTGCGGCTCGGCGTCGTTTTCGTGCTCGTGTTCGCCTTCATCGCCACTCTCCTGCCGATCGCGCGGCTGAAATGGCCGACTGACAACGACGCTTCCCGCCTTCTCGAAGATCGCAACGGTCTTGCACACCAACCTGTTGGAGTACAGGAAGACGAACCGGCCTTCGACACGCCTTTTTCCAGAACGCTCTGGAAGGAACACCAGATCCGCATGGCGGAGCGTATCGCCGCACTGAATGCCGGTCTGCCGAAGCCCGATATCGCCCGTTATGACCGTCTCGCCCTACGCGCCGTTCCCGCCCTTCTTCTGGCTGCTGCCTTCGGTTTTTCCTTTTCCAACGGCGCAGGCACGATTGCCGATGCCTTCCGCAGCCAACCGACCGTGGGTCCGCTCAATCCCGATATTCGACTGGACGCCTGGGTTACGCCGCCCTCTTATACCGGCCGCGCACCGATTTTCCTGACTGGGCGTGACGCGACCAACCGCGACGCGGTTTCCGTGCCGCAGTCCTCCAGGCTGACGATCCGCATGACCGGTGGTGATGGCGGCGAAGAAGTGACCTTCGAACCGGAAATGGCGGGCGCCCTGCAAAAGCTCGCTCCCGAAACAACCCGGGCCAACAGTGCGAGCGGTGATGTCGCGGTTCCGGCGCAGGCTCCTTTGGCGGATCAGCCCTTGGCACCGCGCACCTTCGCGATGGATGTCACCGAAAGCGGCATGATAACCGCCAATGGCGAGCAATGGGTGTTCAATGTCATCCCGGACCAGCCGCCCAGCATCGCCTTCGACAACATGCCGCGCCGCGCCGTCAACGGCGCGCTGGAAATCGGCTTCACGGCCAAGGATGATTACGGGTTGAAGGAAGCTCACGCAATTATTGAGCCTGTCGGCGTTGCCGAAGGCGCGACAGCGCTTTACCCGCCCCCGGAATTCAAGCTCGATCTGCCGCGGCAGAACAATCGCGAGATCAAGGGCCTGACCAGCCGCAACCTGACCGAACATCCGATGGCCGGGAAACGCGTGCGTATTACACTGGTGGCGACTGACGGTGCAGGCCAGACCGGCCGCAGCCCTCCGCATGAAATGGTGCTGCCGGGCCGCAATTTCTCCGAACCGCTGGCTGCTTCCATTGCCGAACAGCGGCAGATTTTTTCGCTCGACATACGCCAGATGCCGAAGGCGATCGCCTATAACGAGGCGGTTGGAATGCGCCCGGAAGAGACCATTACCAACACGACGCATTATCTCCTGCTGCAATCGGCGCAGACCCGCATGCGGCTCGCCTATAATGAGGAGATGCTGAAGGACACGGCGGATTACCTCTGGGAGATCGCACTGGGCATCGAGGATGGTGATCTTTCGCAGGCGGAAAAGCGCCTGCGCGATGCACAGACCGCCCTTTCCGAGGCGCTTCAGCGCAATGCCTCCGATGAAGAAGTGGCCAAGCTCATGCAGGAGCTGCGCGAGGCGATGCAGCAGTTCATGAGCGAGCTTGCGCAACGCATGCAGAATGCGCCGCAAGCCAACATGAACCAACAGGCACAGAACGTGCTGCGCCAACGCGATCTGGAAAACATGATGAACCAGATCGAGAATCTCGCCCGTTCCGGCAATCGCGATGCCGCGCAGGAAATGCTCTCGCAATTGCAGCGCATGATGAACAATCTGCAAGCCGGCCGACCGCAGCGTCAGGGGCAGCAAGGCCAGCAGCAGAGCAGCAAGATGCGCCAGCAGATCGACAAGCTTGGCGAAATCCTGCAGCAGCAGCAGAAGCTGATGGACGAAACCTTCAAGCTGGATCAGGCATTGCGCGACCGGATGCAGCGCGGTGATCCGCAGCAGGGCGGCGAAAGCGACGACCAGCAGATGGGCGAAAACGGCCAGCAACAGCGTCAGAGCCAGCAAGGCCAACAGGGTGAGAATGGCCAACAGGGCGGACAGCAGCAGACGGACCAGATGACCGCCGAGCAATTGCGCGAAGCGCTGAAAAACCTGCGGGCCCAGCAGGATGCCCTCGGCAAGCAGCTCGGCGAATTGCAGCAGGGACTTCGCGATCTCGGCATGGAGCCGGGCGAAAATTTCGGCAAGGCGCAGCAGGAAATGCAGGGCGCCGGTGAGGCGTTGGGCAAGAGCCAGGGTGAACAGGCCGTCGAGGGCCAGGGCAATGCGCTGAATGCGCTGCGCCAGGGCGCACAGGACATGATGGGCCAGATCATGCAGGCCATGCGCCAGCAGGGCCAGCAGCCTGGTCAGGGGCAGGAAGGCATGGCCGGTCAAGGCGGCCAGAACGGCCGCGACCCGCTCGGCCGTCCGCGCAGTACCACCGGCCCTGACTTTGGCGATCAGGTGAAGGTGCCTGACGAAATAGACGTGCAACGCGCCCGCGAGATTCTTGACGCCATCCGCGAAAAGCTCGGCAACAATCCGCCGGGTGAGGTGGAACGGCGTTATCTCGAGCGGTTGCTGGATATCAGGTGAGGGTTCGCACAGGTAATGGTGCGCCTCGTTACATCCTGTTTCAGAAGCTAAAGTTTCCGTCATGCCGGACTTGATCCGGCATCCAGCAGACGCGCGTCTGCGCGGCGGAAAGAGTTCTTTCAGCCCAAGGACTTGGGCTGGCTGGATTCCGGCTCAAGGCCGGAATGACGGAGGTAGGGAACTGCGCTGAGCCAGGGGGCTGACCAACAAAAAAGGCGGCCCGACGGCCGCCCTTTAATCTCTGCGCCCTTACCACTCAGGCCGCAAGCGCCCGTGCCACAGCCTTGCGAATATCCGGAAGTGCAAAGGGTTTGGAAACCACGTCCACGATCTTTGTCGCCAGATCATCCGCCCGTTCGCGCTGCTCGGCGTAACCGGTCATCAACAAAATACGCATGGCCGGGAAGCTTTCGGCGGCGCGGTGCGCCAGCTCGATGCCATCCATGGCCGGCATGCGGATATCCGAAAGAAGAAGATCGAAACTGGTTTCCTGAAGCTTTTCCAGGCCCTGCTCGCCGTCTGCCGCCTCATGGGTCTCGTGACCGTCGAGACGTAGCGCCCGCGCCACGAAAGAACGCAGCGCATCCTCGTCTTCGGTAATCAGAATCTTCGCCATTACTCATTGCTCCTGGGCATCATTTCCAGCCGTGAGCAACATCGCAGGCTCCTCTTTTCAAGAGGTAAACACCCAGGCTTTGGCTGGGTGAATGGTTAATGAGGCGTCTCTTCGCTGTGCCGTTCCGGCACGGGAAAACTGCTCAGGCGTCGCCGGTGACAACGCCGACGAAGGGCAGCTCGCGGAACGCATAAGCGACATCCATGCCGTAACCCACCACGAAATAATCAGGACATTCGAAACCGACATAATCGGCTTCCAGATCTTCCTTGCGCTTGACTTTCTTGTCGAGAAGCACGGCGATGGTGACGTTGCGAGCGCCACGTTCGTAAAGCAGTTCCTTGGCGAAGCGCAGCGTGCGGCCGGATTCGAGAATGTCGTCAATCAGCAGGACGTCGCGGTCTTTCACGTCGCTGTCGATATCCTTGACGATCCTCACGCCCTGCGAAACCGTGCCGGTGCCATAGCTCGACAGCGTAATGAATTCGACTTCGGGGGCTAGACCACTGTCATGCAGCGCGCGGATAAGGTCGGCCGCGAAAATGAACGATCCCTTGAGCACGGCAATGACGAGCAGATCCTTGGTCGGGCCGCTGGCAATGTGCTTGGCCATGTCGCGATTGCGCTCTGCAATCTGCTCGGCGGTATAAAGCGGCTCGATATTTTTTCCACGGACGACGGGCATTCTTACTCCTGTGCTGCGCCTTGCGATTTTACCTTTCAGTAAAAATAGAAGACAGGCGTTAGCACAGTCAGCGTCCGGACGCACCCGCCTCAACGAAGGAAAGCTTGATCTCGGGCGTTTTTCCACCGGGATGGCGCAGTTTTGCCGAAAAACCGTGGCTGAAACCGGGCTGCATCTGTTTAACCGGCGGTTCAATGACCATGCTGGCCACCAGTTGTCCCTTGGCGGCAAAAAGGTCGGCGCGAAGGGCCGGCACCTCTTCGAGCTTGCCGCCGTTGTTCTCCACGATGCCATTGATGAGCAGGATATCCATACCGCCCGCCTCCTGCGGCGTCACGGTGACATGGGAAATGGCGAGGGGACTGACCAAAGCTGCTACAGCGGTCTTTTCCGGCACCACCACCGAGAGGCCGCCTGAACAGACAAAAACAAGAATGGCGAGCCCCGCCACCAGCGCGGAATAAGCGTCCGCCGAAAGGAGGGATAATCTGCGATCCAGCCAGCCGATGAAGGCGAGGCCGAGCACACCGATGGTGACAGGTGGTTTTGCACCGTCCAGGGGCCTCGCGCCGCGATTGTCGTTTCCGGGCTGGCGCGGACGGTTTTCCTTGATGGTGACAAATTCCGCGTCTACCACGTCAACTGTCGGGTTTGCCCCCCGCGCCGTGCGGCGCAGCGGCGTCTCAGGCATCAGGAGGTCAAAATCGAATGCCGCTTGCCGGCGAGATGAACGGAACATAGCCATAGAATTCCTTGGGTGAGGTTTTCCGGCCCGCAAAACTGGGCATTGCAACGAATCCTGCCAAGTTTTAAATTTAAATGGTTAATGCTTCGCAAAAACCGCTCGCCGGGCGTCCCGAACCGGGGTAGACCGCGCCCTCCGGCTTCATCCCAGCGGCTTGCGAACCACCACGAAACGAAGAGACTGGAAGTCCGTTGATCCATTTCGAAAATGTCGGGTTGCGTTACGGCATGGGACCCGAAATCCTGAGGGACATGACCTTCGATATTCCCAAAGGGTCGTTCCAGTTTCTGACCGGCCCCTCGGGCGCCGGCAAGACAACGCTCCTGCGCCTGCTACTGATGTCGCTGCAGCCGACCCGCGGCAATATCCGCATGTTCAATCGCGATGTGTCACGCATTCCGCGCAGTGAGCTGCCGATGTTGCGCCGACGCGTCGGCATCGTGTTTCAGGATTTCCGGCTGCTTGATCATCTGACGACCTATGAGAATGTCGCCCTGCCGCTGCGCGTGCGTGGCAAGGAAGAAAGCGCCTATCGCAATGACGTGATCGAGCTTCTGAAATGGGTTGGGCTCGGCGAGCGTGTCAACGTGCTGCCGGCGATCCTTTCCGGCGGCGAGAAGCAGCGCGCCGCCATTGCCCGCGCGCTGATGGACCAGCCGGAAATATTGCTGGCCGACGAGCCGACCGGCAATGTCGATCCGCCGATGGCCAAGCGCCTTCTCAACCTGTTTCTGGAACTCAACCGGCTGGGCACCGCCGTCGTTATCGCCACCCATGACTTCGGCCTGATGGACCAGATCGATGCGCGCCGGATGATCCTGACCGAAGGGCGGCTCGACATCTATGAATGAGATCACCCCGCAAACCGTTGAAGCCGGAAGCGGCGCAGCCGAAGCGTCCGCCCATGCGCATCCGCCCGATGGCACCCATTCTGCCGCCCTCCAACATTCAGGGCAATGCGCTGATGGTGGTCATCGCCATCATGGCTTTTCTCGCCTGCCTCACGCTCGGCGCCGTTTCCATGGTGCGCGCCACTGCCGCCACGTGGCAGAGCCAGATTTCCCGTGAGATCACCATCCAGATCAAACCCGAGGACGGGCTGGACATGAATGCAGCGCTGAACAAGGCGCGCAATCTGGCGCTCACCTTCGTCGGCACCCGCGATGGCACCATTCTTGACGATGCGGCGACATCGCGCCTGCTGGAGCCGTGGCTCGGCAGCGGGCTCGATCTCTCCGAACTTCCCATACCGCGTCTCGTCGTCATCACCATCGATGAAAACAATCCGCCCGATTTCCAGGCGATGCGGGATATGCTGAAGGCCGAGATTCCACAGGCATTTCTGGACGACCATCGCACCTGGGTCGACCGGCTCGTTTCCATGGCAAGAACCACTGTCATGATCGGCGTTGGCGTCCTCGTTCTCGTGTTCACAGCCATGGTGCTGACTGTCGTATTTGCCACCCGCGGCGCGCTTTCCGGCAATCGGCACATTGTCGAGGTTCTGCATTTTGTCGGCGCGGAGAGCAGCTTCGTGGCGCGGGAATTCCAGAAACACTTCCTGAAGATCAGCCTCAAGGGCGCGGCAGCGGGCAGTGCGCTGGCAGCCGCCGTGTTCCTCGTCGCCGGTTTCTGGCAGTCGAGCACCGTCGCCACCCCCCAGAGCGATCAGGCAAGTGTGCTTTTTGGCTCCTTTTCCGTCGGCCTTGGCGGTTATTTCGGCATTGCGATGACGATGATCATCATCGCGCTTCTCACCACCATCACCGCACGCCTCACCGTCATCCGCACCATCGACGATATCGATCGCGTCCGGTCCGATCCGTCGAAAAGCGACGGCCTGGCATCGTGATGACACGATGAATCTAGCGGAAAAACTGAAACCGTCACGAACGGGATGTAACCTGCGGACGGTGGACAAAAATGCCTGTTCCTTGCCTTAATCGGCGAGTAATCAGGAGGAATGTTTGTGAGTCGGACGGACCAGGATCAGGCAGCGACGCGACCGGCCCGAAAGGGGCTTTTGGCGCGGCGTGGTCCATTGCGCCGTTTTATCCGCGGCCTCATCCTGCTCTGCGTCATCGCGCTCGGCGCATTTTCCGGTGGTTTCCTGTGGTTTGCGGATTCTGTCGCCTCGATGCGCCCGCCCGAGGGTGCCAGAGGCGATGCCATCATCGTGCTCACTGGCGGTTATCAGCGCATCGAACAGGCGGTCGGCCTTCTGAGAGACGGCGTGGGCAAACGGCTTTTGATTTCAGGCGTCAACCCGGCCACAACGCGCTCGCAGATACGCAAGATGACGCAAGGGTCGTCCGATATGTTCACCTGCTGCGTGGACATGGGCTACAAGGCGATAGATACGATCGGTAACGCCAATGAGGCGGCGAGCTGGATACGCGATCACAACTACTCTTCCATCGTGGTCGTCACAAATAATTATCACATGCATCGCAGCCTTCATGAATTGCGCAGCGCCAGCCCACACACGCAATTCATCGCCTATCCCGTCATCAGCGCCGATCTTGCCCGCACCAACTGGTTCGTGGAACCGGATGTGGTGAGAACCATGCTTTATGAATATCTGAAATTCGTGGCGGCGGCCGGACGTGACCTGACGGGCTTCGGCAAGGGCGATGGCCTGCGCAAGGCCACTGCCGATCACACTGCGCCTAAAGTCACTGCAGCTTCCTCATAAGCATCCAGAAACACGCTTGCTGCCGCCCCTTGTTTTCGTGTAGGCGTCTGACATCGGCATCCGGCATCGAAACGCTAAAGACTTCGAAACGGCTGCGTCCCGGGAAGGCTGTTGATGCTCAAGCTGCGCTCTTTTCTTTTCAATACGCTGTTTTATCTCAACCTGATTGTCCGCATGATCGTGCTGACGCCGATCTATTTTATCCTGCCACGCAAGATCGCCTACGAAATCCCGAAGAACTGGGCGCGCTCCAATCACTGGCTGATGAAAACCATCGTCGGCACCACCTTCGAGATCGAAGGGCTGGAAAACATTCCAGAGACTGGCTGCATCTTCGCGCCGAAGCACCAGTCCTTCTGGGACACCTATGCGCTGCTGCCCAACCTTCCCGATCCGGTCTATATTCTAAAGCGCGAACTTTTGTGGATCCCGCTGTTCGGCTGGTACGCGATGAAACAGAGGATGATCCCGGTCAACCGCGCCGCACGCGGTAAGGTGATGCTGAAGGTGATGGAGCGCGCGAAAGAGGAAATGGCCGCGGGGCGCGAACTCATCATCTATCCCGAAGGGACACGCCGGCCGCCGGGCGCCGAGCCTGAATATCGTTACGGCATCGCGAGGCTTTACCGTGACCTTCAGGTTCCGGTCATTCCCGTCGCCATGCATCCGGGCCTCTTCTGGCCGCGCCGTTCCACCATGCGTTATCCCGGCCATTTCAAGGTGCGTATCCTGCCCGCAATCGAACCGGGGCTCGACCCCGATGTGTTCTTCAAGCGCCTGATCGATGTCACGGAAAAGGCGAGCGACGAATTGCTGCTGGAAACCGTGAGCAACAATCCGCATTTGCCCTTGCCGCCGACTGCGGTGAAGCGGATTGCCGAACTTCAGGGCAAGGAATCAACGGCTGGCTGAGCGACAAGCGCGCCCACATTGGCAGCGATGCTCTCCAGCAAGGAATCGCGTATGCCCATGTCCTGCAGATGCTGCACGGTGTTGAAGACGTAATCCGTGTTCGGACCGGAGCGACCGGCCGCAGCCGCGATGATGACAGCCGATTCGGCAACGCCGAGACCGCCGATATATTGCTCATGCGCGGGATCGGCCACGTAGGTCACGGCACTGCCGCGCCGGCCGTCGGAAAGCGCGATCGAAACTACCCGCTCCTTGTAGACGTTCGTCACCAGTTCGCGCTCACGCAGATAGGCCATGACGGGATCATGATCCTTGCCCCGCACGCGAAAAGCGACGCCAAGACATGAACCACCGCGTTCCAGCCCGAGAACGAGGCCGGGCTTTTCTTCCGTGCCTCTGTAAAAATTGGAGCTGATGCAGAGCGAGCGCCGATAACCGTGCAATCGTGCCTGCTGCCTCTCCTCAAAGGCGAAGCCAGGGTTCCACATTAACGAACCGTAGCCAAAGACCCAAAAATCGTCCATATCCCAAGCCAAATCAAAATTCCCTGAAGTCTGTTCATCGGAGATCAATATGGCAGCGTCAAGCCAATCCGGCACGGCCAAAAAATTCCTCTGGCTCGCCATCGCCATCCTCGTGGTTATCGGACTTTATACCGCCGGGTGGTTTTACGCCGCCGACAGGCTGAAGCAGACTGTCCTGAACGTGATTTCCCCCTCGCAGGCCCGCAGCGTCAGCGGCGAATGCAGCGATATCGCCTTCAAGGGTTATCCCTTCCGCATCGGCCTCTTCTGCTCGAAGGTGACGGTGGATGACAGCCAGAACGGCGTCTCCGCCTCCTTTGGCGAATTGCGCTCGGCGGCACAGGTCTACAATCCCGGCCATATCGTCTGGGAACTCGATTCGCCTGCGGAAATCCGCTCGGCCCACGGCCTGACCATTTCAGCAGAATGGAAGAACATGCAGTCCAGCATCGTCACCAGGCTGAAGGGCATTGACCGCAGCTCACTCTTCATCGATGGGCTAAAGGCGCAGGCGGTTTCCTCGGTCACCGGCCAGACCATCGACTTCGATGCCGTCAAGACGGAGATGCACCTGCGCCAGAACGGCGCTGATCTCGATGGCGCGATCACGCTCACGGACTCCGCGACCGTCATCAAGGACTGGCCGCAGATTCTTCCGCGCCTCAACGCCATTGCCGATGTCACACTCGCCGGCAAAGCGGGCATGGTGGATGGCAGCGATACAGCTGGCCTTTATGGCGCAAGCGGCGAGCTTCGCCGGCTGGTCGCCGATATCGGCGAAGGCCGTGTCATGCGCATCAGCGGCCCCTTCTCCTTCGATAACGAGGGTTATCTCTCCGGCAAGTTCAAGCTGGAGATCGAAAAGCTCGGCGCGTGGTCTGACAATGCCAAGCAGGCGTTTCCACAGCTGCAATCTACCATCGACACGGCGCGCAAGCTGCTCGGCGCACTCGCCGGCGGCGGTGACAGGGCGTCCGTCGATCTCGTAGTGGACCGCGGCCGCGCCACGATCAGCGGCTTTATCCCGCTGGGCAAGATTCCGCCGATCTGAGGGTTAGCCCGTAATCGACGTCATCCTTGGGACAAGTGTAAAGACCGGACACATCCCTGACATGTGTTCGGAGACATCCCTGACAGTCAGAGTTTGTCTTCAAGGTTGATCTTAGCGATCTGGGTCGCTCCAAAGAAGACGCCGAAGAGACCTGTGCGGTTGAGGGGGCGAATGGCCAGACGCTCGCTTCTAAAGGCGTTGGGTATGCGCCATGCCTTTCCCTTGAAACTGACATAGCCTTTGGTGGAGCTGACGCTACGGATGATCTCGCTTCTGTCGTAGACGGGCTCGGGAAGCTGGTGGGGAAAAGGGCGTGGGGAAGGTCGATAGCGGCTTGCAGGAACGGCCATGCCGATCGCTTCGTGCGGGCGATGGTGATTGTAAATCTCACGCCAGCGATCAAAAGCTCTCTGAGCATGTGTCTGATCGCTCAGCGTGGCGAAGTCCGTTACCTCGGCCTTGAGGCTGCGATGAAACCGTTCGTTCTTGCCACGGCCCTGCGGATGATAGGGTCGTGAATGGATCAATTCGATGCCAAGCTTCAAAAGCCAGACCCGCAGGCGTGTCCACTGGTTTGGCGTACCGGTTCCCCATGGATTGCCATTATCGCAATAGATGGCTAGCGGCATGCCATAGTGGCGAAGGATGGTCTCCAGCCTGGCGCGCACGGTCTCCAGCTGCTCATTGGGGCAAGCTTCGATTGCGATGGCAAAGCGGGAGTGATCATCGATGATCGTCAGAGGGTAGCACCAGTTGCCACAGGCCATTTGCGTGCGCCCCTTGAAGTCCATCTGCCAGAGAAGGTTCGGTGCATCGCGCTCGAAGCGGCCCTGTGCCATACGCTCACCCGCATGCGGTCCGATCCGACCATGGCGGGACAGGACAGCATGCACGGTGGATGCCGAAGGAGGCTCCATGCCCAGGTCCTGCAGTCGTCTTGCGATCTTGCGAGCACCCCAGGCAGGGTGCTCGTCACGTATATCAAGAACACTGCGCTCCAGATCATCGGATGTCCGTGGAGGGCTCGAATGCGGACGACGGGAGCGATCCGCTACGGTCTCTCCCGCCTTTGATCGCCGCAGCCAGAGATAACCCGTCTGCCGACTGATGCCGAAGCGCTTGCACAGGGCCGAAACATTGGCCCCATCCAACCTCGCAAGCATCACAAACTCTGCGCGCTGATCCATGACAGAAATCTCCCGCCAAGCCATCCAGACCCTCCTCTGCCAAGCAGAAAAAGTGTCAGGGATGTCTCCGAACATCTGTCAACTATGTCTCCGGGCTGTACAACAAGCCCGAGGATGACGAAAGCAAGGCCTTGACACTTTACCAGCGGTTTGATGGCCGGATCGAATCCGGCCAAGACTGTCGCCAGCGGCGCCCTACTTCTTCTGATCCAGCGCGTGACGACCGAAGTCGGGCGCATCGACGTCCTGACCTGCCTGCACGATCGAGCGACGAATAGCGCGGGTGCGCGAGAACAGCTCGAACAGCTTGTCGCCCTCTCCCCAGCGAATCGCCCTTTGCAGGGAGGCGAGATCCTCGGAAAACCGGGCCAGCATCTCAAGGATGGCGTCCTTGTTGTGCAGGCAGACGTCGCGCCACATGGTAGGATCGGAGGCGGCCAGACGTGTGAAGTCGCGGAAACCGGAGGCAGAATATTTGATGACTTCCGATTCGGTCACCGTCTCCAGATCATCCGCCGTGCCGACGATGTTATAGGCGATGATGTGCGGCAGATGCGAAACGATGGCCAGAACCTTGTCGTGGTGTTCGGCATCCATTTCATCCACGCGCGAACCGAGCGCCCGCCAGAAATCCTTCAGCTTTTCCAGCGCCGCCGCGTCCGTGCCCGGCAGCGGTGTGAAGATGCACCAGCGGTCACGGAAGAGGCCGGCAAAACCGGCATCCGGGCCGGATTTTTCCGTACCTGCCAGCGGATGGCCGGGAATGAAATGCACGTTGTCAGGCATATGCGGCGCCATCTGTGCGATGACGGAAGCCTTGGTGGAACCCACATCGGTAACGATGGCGCTCGGTTTCAGATGCGGTGCGATCTGCCGCGCCACGCTTTCAGACGCGCCGACCGGCACCGAAACGATGACGAGATCGGCATCCTTCACCGCTTCCGCCGCCGAGACGGTATAATCCGTGCCAAGCGCCAGTTCTTCCGCCCGTTTCAGCGTATCTTCGCTGCGGGTGGAAATAATCACATGGCGGGCGAGCCCCAGTTCCTTGATATCCCGGGCAATGGACGAACCGATCAGGCCGATGCCGATCAGCGCGATGCGTTCAAACATGATCTCAGCCATCAAGCCCGCCCCATGAACTCGGTGAGAGCAGCGATGACGCCAAGATTGGCCTCTTCCGAACCGATGGTCATTCTGAGCGCATTGGGGAAACCGTAACCGCGCACCGCACGCAGAATGTACCCGCGGCGGCTCAGGAACTCGTCAGCGTCCGTTGCCCGCTTGCCGTCCTGATCCGGAAAATGGATGAGGATGAAGTTGGTGACTGACGGCGTGACGGTGAGGCCGAGGCCGGTAAAGGTCGTGACCAGCTTTTCCATCCACACCGCGTTGTGCGCCACGGCTTTTTCGACGAAAGCCTGATCGCGGATGGCAGCGGCACCCGCTGCGATGGCCGGCGCGCTCATGTTGAACGGTCCGCGCACACGGTTCAGCGCGTCGACGATGGCGGCCGGACCATACATCCAGCCCACGCGCAGGGCAGCAAGGCCGTAGACCTTCGAGAAGGTGCGGGTCATCACCACGTTGCGGTTGCCGGAAACCAGTTCCAGCCCGGCCTCATAGTCGTTCTTGCGCACATATTCGGCATAGGCCGCATCCAGCACCAGCAGAACATGTTTCGGCAGGGCGGCCTGCAGGCGGCGAATTTCCGCAACCGGAACATAGGTGCCGGTGGGATTGCCGGGATTGGCGATGAACACCATCTTCGTCTTCGGCGTCACGGCGGCGAGGATCGCGTCCACATCGACAGCGCAATCCTTTTCCTTCACCGTCACCGGTGTCGCGCCCGCGCCCATGATCTGGATCTTGTAGACGAGAAAACCGTGTTCGGTGATGATCGCCTCATCGCCCACACCCAGATAGACGTGGCAAAGCAGGCCAAGAAGCTCGTCGGAGCCGTTGCCGCACAGGATATTCGCGATGTTGAGGCCATGCACGTCGGCAATGGCCTGCCGCAACGCAATCGCCTGCCCGTCCGGATAGATTTCCAGATGGCTGGCCGCCGTACTGAAAGCCTCGATGGCTTTCGGGCTTGGCCCGAGCGGGGTTTCATTGGAGGAGAGCTTATAAACCTTCGCAACGCCATCCACATGCTCCTTGCCCGGAACATAAGCGGCGATATCCAGAATACCCGGACGCGGAACAGGTTGGCTAAGCTCTGCACTCATTTGATCGACCTTTGGAAAGCGCCGGAGAACCCGGCAAAAGCAATGCCGGAGGCATTAGACCGGAACGGTCGCTTTGTCGAGGGTCAGCGCGGCTTTCCTTGGCTTGCGGCCGCGCGGGTGGTGGGCACCCCCTGTGGCGCGAGTACCGGCACGAAAACCCGGCGCGAGGCGCGCTGGGTGACTGGCAATCCCTGATAGAGACGTTTTTGCGCTTCCACCACGATGACGCCGGAAAACAGCGGCCAGAGACGACGCCCGGTATGTTCGAGGTAACGGCGGAATTTCAGCACCGGCCGGCTTGTAGTGGGCGGAAAGAACAGCGCCTCGGCGGTGGCGCCCGGCGTGAAATTGGTTTCGCGCAACAGCGCCGTCAGCTGCCCGCGCGAATAGGGCCGGCCGGAACCGAAAGGCGTGTGTTCCATGCGCGCCCAGACGCCGCGGCGGTTCGGCACCACGATGACCAGGCGGCCGCCCGGCGCCAGTACCCGCCATAGTTCCTTGAGGCTTTCCCGCGGATTTTCGGCAAATTCCAGCGCATGCACCATGAGAACCCGGTCTATCGACGAATCGGGCAGCGGCAATTCCTCATCGAACACCAGCGCGGTGGAGGACAGCTCTCCCGCCGGCCAGTTCACCGCCCCCTGCCCGGCCGGCATGAAGGCGAAGGTGCGCTCCGTATCGCGGCGGAACCGGTCCAGAAACGGCACGGCATAACCGAGGCCCACCAGCCGCTCTTCCGGCAAGGGGGGCCACAGCGTCGAAAGCGCCATGGTGATCGCCTGCTCGGCAGAGCGGCCAAGCGGAGAATGATAGAATTCGCGCAGATCGACGATATCGGTATTCATGGGCGAGAATGTAGCATCAGGCGGTTGGACTTCAAGGCGTCTGCCCTTACATTGGAAGTCGGTTGGGAACGTCAGGCAGGCGAATGCGCCGGTTTTGGCCGGCAAATGGAGAGGATACGATGAAACCTTTGGAAATAGACGTCTTTCTTTGCCGCAGCGACAATTTCGGGGTTTTGTTGCACGACCCCGAAAGCGGGGCGACTGCCGCCATCGACGCGCCGGAAGAAGGCCCCATCCTGCACGCTCTCGACGGCCACGGCTGGAAGCTCACCCATATTTTCACCACGCATCACCATCAGGACCATGTGGAAGCCAATCTTGCGCTGAAAGACAAGTTTCAGTGCGAAATTTACGGCCCTTATGATGAGGCCGTGGCCATACCGGGGCTCGACCGCTCGCAGGCCGATGGCGACGAATTCGAATTCGCCGGCCGCCGCGTTCAGATCATCGCCACACCCGGCCATACGGCGGGGCATATCTGTTATTATATGCCGGATGACGGGCTGCTGTTTGCCGCTGATACGCTGTTTGCCATGGGCTGCGGCCGCCTTTTCGAACGCCCGGCGGCGGATATGTGGCATTCCTTCCAGAAGCTGATGGCTTTGCCGGATGAGACCAAGGTCTATTTCGGCCATGAATACACGCTGAGCAATGCCCGCTTTGCCCTGACCGTCGATCCCGACAATGCCGCGCTGCGTGACCGCGCGGAAAAGGTGGAAAAGGCACGGCAGGCGAATGAATTCACCATTCCCACCACCATCGGGCTCGAAAAACAGACCAACCCCTATATGCGGCTGGCGGATACCGGCATTCGCAAAAATCTTGGTCTGGAAAGCGCCACCGATGCCGACGTCTTCGCGGAAATCCGCACGCGCAAGGATAATTTCTGATGGGAACGGATATATCTGCGCAGGCGATCATTCGTGAACTGGGGCTCGAGCCGCATCCCGAGGGCGGTTTTTACCACCAGACTTTCCGTGACAAGGCCGGCGGCGATCGCGGTCATTCGACGGCCATCTATTATCTCCTGGAAAAAGGCGATCGCTCGCACTGGCATCGGGTAACCGATGCGGTGGAAGTCTGGCACTATTACGCCGGCGCGCCGATCGCGCTGCATCTTTCGCAGGATGGCCGGGAAGTGCAGACCTTCACGCTCGGCCCTGCCATTCTGGAAGGCGAGCGCCCGCAGGTCATCGTTCCCGCCAATTGCTGGCAGTCGGCCGAAAGCCTCGGTGATTATACCCTCGTCGGCTGCACCGTCTCGCCGGGCTTTGCCTTTTCGAGTTTCGTCATGGCCGAACCCGGCTGGTCGCCTGGGGATGCGCAGTAACTTTCAGAGCAATGCTGGCAGCGGGATGAGGAGGCAAAGCGAGAGCTTGCCCCCTCATCCGACCCTTCGGGCCACCCTCTCCCTGGCGGGGAGAAAAAATACGCCGCAACGTCTGCTTTTCTTACACTACCATCAGCCTTAGTCAGCCGCCGTATTTCGTGGCGGTGATGTAGACCTGTCCCACCCGCGTCGGGATGATCGCATAAACAGGCGCATAGACATCCATGTTGTTCGACTTGGCGAACCAGATCTCCATCGAAATGGATTTCAGATATTCGATATCCTTGCGCCCCTGCCGGTAACCCGACTTCGGCACATAACGCGCCTTGCAGACGATGGCATCGCCATTAAAACCATTGGTCTTGAACGGCTTGGTGCCGCTGGAGCTCAAAACCAGATCGAGTCGCGATTCGCCGTCATAGATCGGCAGACGAGTCGGGCAGACGCGGCCGCCCGCGGGAATGATGAGACCTGAAATCGGATCGAGAACCGAGCGCAGGTCGCGGTCTTTCACATCAACCCAATTGTCCGGCCGTGTCTTCGGCTCCGGTTTCACCGTCGTCGATGTGACGTTGCCGTTGCGATAGACGACGTCATAGGTGCGCACGCGTTTGCCGTCCTTATAGACCAGCGAATACTCGTTGGCCTGCAGCCGATGGCCACGTCTCGCGCCGGAAACGGTCGTCTTGCCGGAAATATCCTTGAGAATGCTGGCAAGACCGGCGGCACTGAAGGACCCGGAGATCGAATAATTTGGTCCATCCATGCGAGTCGAAAAACTCGCTTTGGCAATCGGCAAAATGCCGAGATTGATGCTGTATTCGCTTGTGTGGCGCGCTTCGGCAGCGAGCGAGGGGGAGACACCCGCTAACGCCATTGTCGCGGCCACGAAAATGCTTTTTCCTCTGGCAATCATTTCGATATCACCTTAAAAGAGGCGCGGAAGCGGCCTTATCGGGCGATGATATACGCCGACTTGTGGCAATAAAAAAGCGGATGCCGGTTGAAAACGCCGGAATTTCCTTTCATTTGCTCGCGAGCGGCTTGACTGTTAAGTCTCGTCTGACTATAGAACCGCAACTTTCCAATCATGGCCAGTTGGATTGCCACCCCGGTTTTGCCGGTGGCGAGCCAGTGGTGAAACAGACGAAACGAAATAGGTGTACCCATGTCCCGTGTATGCGAATTGACCGGCAAGGGCGTCCAGACGGGCAACAACGTCAGCCACGCCAACAACAAGACCAAGCGCCGGTTCCTTCCGAACCTTTGCCAGGTTACGTTGATCTCCGATGCTCTCGGCCAGCGTTTCCGCCTGCGTGTTTCCGCAGCCGCTCTGCGCTCCGTTGAACACCGTGGCGGCCTCGATGCCTTCCTTCTGAAGTCCGGCGAAAACGAACTGAGCATGCGCGCTCGTCTCCTGCGCCGCCAGATCGCCAAGAAGACGGCTGAAGCTGCTTAATAGCAGTTTCGACATCATCAACATTCGGAAGGCTTGACTGGCTTTGGCCGCTCAAGCCTTTTGCTTGTTTAATCCGGTTCCAACTGGTGGCATCACCCAGGATAAAAAAATGCTCTACCTGCGCTATACGCTTATCTATGTCGTGCTGATGACCCTCGTGGTCGTTGCGTCCAACATTCTGGTGCAATATCCGCTTTCCGGTTCGCTGTTCGGCATCAATCTCGGCGACCTGCTGACCTGGGGCGCCTTCACCTATCCAATCGCCTTCCTTGTCACGGACCTGACGAACCGCCAGTTTGGCCCATCCATAGCGCGCCGCGTCGTGCTTGCTGGCTTCGTCGTCGGGGTCACGCTGTCTTTCTGGACATCCATTCCACGCATTGCAGTCGCCTCTGGGACGGCTTATCTGATCGGCCAGCTGCTAGACATTTCCGTGTTCAACCGCCTGCGCCGCCAGCGCTGGTGGCATGCGCCGCTGGCCGGCTCCATGCTGGGTTCGGTGCTGGATACGGCGCTCTTCTTCTCCATCGCCTTTGCGGCAAGCTTCTCCTTCGTCGGCCCCAACGATGCCTTCGCCATCGAAAACGCTCCCATCCTCGGTGTCTTCGCCGTGGAAGCGCCCCGTTGGATTTCATGGGCCCTGGGTGATCTTTCGGTGAAGATTCTCGTCGGCCTTGTCATGCTCCTGCCTTACGGCGCGCTGATGAACACGCTGAAGCCGATGCCGGGCGCCGTCAAAACCGGCCGCGTTTGAGACCGTCAAGCGCGGATCAAATCGCGCTTGCAAGCCAGCCGTCAGCATTGCAGTCTGTCGTCCGTGGCACAGCGCGGAGGCAGGTAGACATGCAGATCAAGGACGTTATCGACATTGTAGAGGCCGCCAGCGCTACGCTTTCAGGCTCAACCTTCAATGACGTCAATCTTTCCGGCACGGTCTTCGACAACGTCAATCTTTCCGGGGCGAGCTTCAACAATATTAATTTGTCAGGTGCGTCGTTCACGGATAACAACATGTCCGGCTGGTCGATCGATGACGTCAATTTTTCCGGTCTGAAACTGAGCAACTCAAATCTGTCCGGTGCGCAGATAACGTCATGCCGAATGACCGGCATGAAGATCGACGGCATTCCCGTCGAGGATCTGATGGCTGCCTACAAGGCGGCACAGCAGCAGACCTGATTTTACTCCACTAGTCTGAATTCCAGCATCAGGTTGCGCTGGAGGAAAGAGTGGTTGTCATCAGAAATGATGACGAGGCGCGTCGAACCATCCGGCCCCTTCACCACATCCATGCCTTCCATATTGTCGATCTGGTAGGCCATGCCGGCTTCCATGAGGATTTCACCATCCACCACCGCGCCCGGCCGGATATCAGCACCATGTATGCGGCGGATGCGCATGCCGACGCCTTCGGCAAAATTGAAGCGGCGCTCGAGCAGCAACAGGTCGCCATTGGGCAGGAATGCGCCATCAGTCACGTCGAACGAGGGATGGTGGGTAACCGCGAATGTGCCTTTCAGCGGCCCCTCAAGGATCGCGGCGAGAAGATTGCCGTCCGCATCAATGCTTTTCTCCGCAACGACGACGAGAGCGCCGGCGAGCGGCGAATCGGCTGGCGAGACCGCGAGCGCCTCCATGCCGCCATTGTGGCGCAGCTCATTATTGGGAATGAGATGCGGCAGACGGCCAAGTGGCTTCGAGGTGGCAAAGCCCGGATCGGGATAGATATCGATCCTGTGGCGTTGCTCGTAACTGACGAAAACCCTGCCGCCGCGCAGCGCCAGCCCTTCCGCATCCATCTCCATCTTGCGCGGCGGTTCGCGACCGTTCATGTCCAGCATCGGGGTAATACGGACTTCAGCAAGACCAGACAACGCCCCGACAGCGTCACGTGTCACCCTACCGGTCAGCCAGTGACCGGTATCTAGCACCGCAACGAAGTCTTCCCCGTTGGGGCGGAACCGAATGGAGGAGATAGCGCCGAACAACTTTTCCGGCGCACTCATCACCATGCCGCCAATGAATTCCAGCTTGCCAAAACGTTTTTCGCTGGTGCCGACCTCGAAACCGGAGAGCTGACGGACGCTGACCGGCACATCGATGGCGGACGCGCCAATGGAAACCGGACAAAGCGATACGGCCGCCAGAATGGCGGCCATCAATAGCGTTTTGCGGGCGGAGGACGCCCCGCCCTGCTTATCCCGCACGACGGACCCTGCGGGACGAACCGGCAGCGCCGCTCGTATCTTCAAAGAGCGCCGCGAGCTGTTCGGTCATCGCGCCAGCCAGCTCGTCCGCATCCACAATGGTGACCGCGCGGCGGTAATAACGTGTCACGTCATGACCGATACCGATTGCCAGCAGCTCCACCGGCGAACGCGTTTCGATCTGCTCGATAACGGCGCGCAGGTGCCGCTCCAGATAGTTGCCCGGATTGACCGACAGGGTTGAATCGTCCACCGGCGCACCATCAGAGATCATCATCATGATCTTGCGCTGCTCGGGGCGGCCGATCAGGCGATTATGCGCCCACATCAGCGCCTCGCCATCGATGTTTTCCTTGAGCAAGCCTTCGCGCATCATCAGGCCGAGATTGCGCCGTGCGCGCCGCCACGGCGCATCCGCCGACTTGTAGATGATATGGCGCAGATCGTTAAGGCGGCCCGGCGAAGCCGGCTTGCCGCTGGCGAGCCATTGCTCACGCGATTGCCCGCCCTTCCATGCCTTGGTGGTGAAGCCCAGAATTTCCACCTTTACACCGGAGCGCTCCAGGGTACGCGCCAGAATATCGGCGCAGGTGGCGGCAACCGTGATCGGACGGCCGCGCATCGAACCGGAATTGTCGATGACCAGCGAAACCACGGTATCGCGGAATTTGGTGTCGCGTTCCTTCTTGAAGGAGAGCGGCTGCATGGGATCGATGATGAGCCTGACGAGGCGGGCCGGATCGAGATAACCCTCTTCCAGATCGAAATCCCAGGAACGGTTCTGCTGCGCCATCAGGCGGCGCTGCAGACGGTTCGCCAAGCGCCCCACAGCGCCCTGCAGATGAGCAAGCTGCTTGTCGAGGAAGGCGCGCAGACGGTCAAGCTCGGCCTCGTCGCACAGTTCCTCGGCGTGGATTTCCTCGTCGAATTCCTGCGTGAAGATGCGGTAATCGACTTTCTCGTTGAAATCATCGAAAGGGCTGTTGGGACGGCGGGTCTCGCCAGGCGTTTCGGAATCCTCGTCGAGATCGTCGGACATTTCCTCGTCCGACATCTCGGCGCCGTCCATCTCGCCTTCTTCCATTTCCTCCTGCGAGGCCTCGTTCTCATCGGCGGGCGTCGCGTCGGAGCCGGCCTCTTCCTCGACCTGCTCTTCTTCGGTCTCGTTGGTGCGCGGCTGGTCCTCGTTGGATTCCGCTTCCTGGCTTTCCGGCTCGTTATCCTCGTCGCCGAAATCCTCCGCCATCTGCATGGAGGTCAGCATCTTGCGCACCAGACGCGAAAACGCCTTCTGATCGCCGATCACCCTGGAAAGATCGTTCAGGTCGCCGGCAGCCTTGTCCTCGATGAAGTCGCGCCAGAGGTCGAGAACCTTGCCGGCACTTTCCGGCGGCTTTTCGCCTGTCAGCTTCTCGCGCACCAACAGCGAAACGGCTTCGGCAAGAGGAGCATCATCCTGTTTTGTAATACCGGCAAAATTCGCCTTGGCGTATTTTTCCGTGTTCATGGCATGGATATTGGAAGCCATGCCCGGCATGCGCAGCGCACCGATCGATTCAACGCGCGCCTGCTCTACCGCATCGAAGATCAACCGCGCTTCAGCGCCCTGCGGCGACATCACCGCATGGGTATCCGCATCGTGGCAGGCGAGACGCAGCGCCATGGAATCGCCGAGGCCGCGGGTTATCGCGATTTCCTGCGCGGTGGGTTTCTTGGAAATTTCCGGCAGGCGCATGCGCTCGCCGGCAAGACCCGGCCGTTCATTGGCGAAAACGACTTCGACTTCGGCATCGCCAGCGACGGATCGCACGCATCCGGCAATCGCCTGACGCAACGGCTCCGTATCGACCGCCGTACCCGGTTTCGCTCTGGAATTGTCGCCGCGCGCTGCCATTGTCTTTCCTGTCGATTGTCGACGCCTGCGGCCCACGCATCTCTGGATGCGCGATCCGCCGGCGTCCTCAAGTCATGGATGATCTTTTCCGGGCAAGCCGGGAACGATCAGGCGCTGAGAACGATGTTCGCAGCGCTTTCCTTCAGCTCGACGCCAAAGGCCCGCTGATACTGTTCGGCCACCAGCGTGCGCTCCAGCTCGTCGCACTTGTTGAGGAACGTCACGCGGAAGGCAAAGGCGAGATCGCCGAAGATTTCCGCATTTTCCGCCCAGGTGATGACGGTACGCGGGCTCATGACGGTGGAGAGATCGCCATTGATGAAAGCCGAACGGGTAAGATCCGCCACGCGCACCATCTTGGAGACGGTTTCGCGTCCCTTCGGATTGTCGAAGCTCTTCACCTTGGCGGCGATGATGTTCACTTCCTGCTCATGCGGCAGATAGTTCAGTGTGGTGACGATGGACCAGCGGTCCATCTGCGCCTGGTTGATCTGCTGCGTGCCGTGGTAAAGCCCCGTCGTATCACCAAGGCCGATGGTGTTGGCGGTCGCGAAAATGCGGAAGGCCGGATGAGGACGGATAACGCGGCTCTGGTCGAGCAGGGTCAGGCGGCCAGACGATTCCAGCACGCGCTGGATCACGAACATCACATCCGGGCGACCGGCATCATATTCATCGAAGACAAGCGCGACATTGTGCTGGTAGGCCCAGGGCAGGATGCCGTCCTTGAATTCGGTAACCTGTTTGCCGTCTTTCAGGACGATGGCGTCCTTGCCGACGAGATCGATACGGCTGACATGGCTGTCGAGGTTGACGCGCACGCAGGGCCAGTTGAGACGGGCAGCCACCTGCTCGATATGGGTGGATTTACCCGTGCCGTGGAAACCGGAGACCATGACACGTCGGTTGTGAGCAAAACCGGCAAGGATCGCGAGCGTCGTGTCGCGGTCGAAAAGATAGTCGGGATCGAGATCAGGCACATAGGCGTCGCCCTGGGAATAGGCGGGAACCCGCAGATCCGTATCAATGCCGAAAACCTCCCGCACGGACACCGTCGTGTCGGGCAGGTTGGAAATATCAAGGTCGATTTTGCTCATCACGTCTCCAAGGCGGGCGGCAGCCACCCGGCCACATCATCAATCAGGCGGTAAACACAGAAGTTGGCTTAGCAGAAACCTGACTGCTTTAACAATTGATATGCTTGAACAACAGCCCGAAAACGTTCTTCCGAACCACGATCGCCACCATTAGCATCAGGATGGTGCTTTTTGACAAGCTCCTTATAGCGCCTTTTTATGTCTTCCTGCTTTGCACTGGAAGAAAGTCCGAGCGTATCGAAGGCTTTTGCCTCCAGCGTCTTCAATTTTCGGTCCTGCTGCATGCGGGTGCCGCCTGCCTTCGAGCCACCCGCAAAACCGCCGGCAAAGCCGAAAGGATCACGGATACGGGCATTGCCGCTCGCCGTGCCGGAGCGCAGCGTGGAATGCAGCGGGCTGTCGCGGGCGGTCTTGTTGACGCCAACCGTCCAGGTGGGGCGATGCCCGGTGATCGCTTCCTTCTGGTAACGGGCGATCTCGCTGTCGGACAGGCCGGAAAAATAATTATAGCCTTTATTATATTCCTTCACGTGCTCAAAACAGAACAGGAAGAATTGCCCCTCAGCATTGCGGCCGACGGGTGCCCGGTGAATGCCCGGCTTGTCGCATCCGTCCCACTGGCAGGTTGGAGCCTGAACCTCAGGTTCCCGCTCCCTTTTCCGGCGCGTGCGGATGCGGTCGAAATATTTCGAATCCAGTTTCATGATGCCCTGATTATGGGGTGCGAAAAGCCGCACAACAAGAATTGACAAAGCGGAATGTTACAGGCTTTTAGGGAGCCCCCTTCAAAGACCGGCAAACAGAATTGGAGCCCTTCGAATGTCTCTGCGAGAGCGCATAGAAACCAAGCTTCGGGAAAGCTTTTCACCGGAGCGCCTGAGGGTCGTCGATGAAAGCCAGATGCATGCGGGCCACCAGCCGGATATCACAGGTACGGGCGAAACGCATATGCGTGTTCAGATAGTGTCGGAGAGCTTTTCCGGCAAGTCCCGCATCGAACGGCACCGGGCAATCAACGCGATTTTGAAGCCCGAACTCGATGCCGGGCTGCATGCTCTGGCGATAGAGGCAGCGGCACCGGGGGAAGCGGTGCGGTTTTAAGTAAAGGTTGTCATCAGAACCGAGAGCAAGCCCCCTTACCCGGCCCTTCGGGCTACCTTCTCACCGGCGGAGAGAAGAAACCGGGCGGCAACGCCCTTGCTCAACGCGCCAGCAACTTTTCCCCGTAGAGCATTGCCAAAACAGCTTGTTCTTTTTCCCGCCGGGGAGAAGTGCCGGAGCGGAGCGAGGCGATAAGGGGGCGCCCTCACCGTACCTCTCAGCGCCAGTTCACCCCGGATGCTTCTCCGACAGGAAGGACTGCACCTCGGATGCCGCAACGTCATCCGCCACGAAGGACTGGCCAATGCCGTGGGTGAGGATGAAGGTGAGCTTGCCGCCCTTGACTTTCTTGTCCTGCGCAATTGCCGTCATCAGCGTTTCGACGGGCGGCAATTCTCCAGGAATATCTTTCATCGTGGTCGGCAGGCCGACTGCCTTCAGGTGCGCTTCGACGCGCGCGGCATCGTCAGGACTTGCGAGGTTCAGGCGGGCAGAGAACTGGTGCGCCAGCACCATGCCGATGGCGACACCTTCACCATGCACCAGCCGCTTGCTGTCGTAATTGGTCGCCGCCTCCAGTGCGTGTCCGAAGGTGTGGCCGAGATTCAGAAGGGCGCGTACGCCGTTTTCCTTCTCGTCGGCCACCACCACGTCTGCCTTGGCCTGGCAGCTGGTCGCAATCGCCTGGATGCGGGCAGGGCCGCCGGTGCGGATGTCGTCCCAGTTCTTTTCCAGCCAGAAGAAAAAATCCGGCTTGTCAATCAGGCCGTATTTCACCACTTCGGCGTAGCCGGCGCGGAATTCGCGCGGACTGAGCGTATCGAGCACCGCCGTATCCGCCAGCACCAGATCAGGCTGGTGGAAGACGCCAATGAGGTTCTTGCCGTGGCGGGTGTTGATGCCGGTCTTGCCACCGACGGAGGAATCGACCTGCGCCAGAAGCGAGGTCGGTATCTGCACGAAACGTACGCCGCGGCGGACGATACCGGCTGCAAAACCGGCGAGATCGCCGATCACGCCGCCGCCAAGCGCGATTACCGCATCATTGCGTTCCACCCTTGCGGCTAGAACCGCATCGCAGACAGTGACGAGATGCTCGAAGCTCTTGGTCTTTTCACCGGCCGGCAGGGTCAGGGAAACAGCCTCGATGCCGTCCGTCTGCAGTCCATCCATCAAGCCTTCAAGATAGAGCGGCGCGACATGCTCATCAGTAATGATCGCCGCGCGCCGGCCCCTCAGCCGCGCCGAGATTTCGCCGCCCGCCCGGCCGATGAGGCCGGGCCCGATCAGAATGTCATAGGCGCGCTCACCGAGCGGCACATGGACGAGACGTTCATCGGCGTGGATTTCAGAAGGCGTCATGGGAATCAGTCTTTCTGTTCGATGCCGGCAATGGCGGCCAGCACTTCGGTCACGATGATTTCCTTGCGGACATCACGGGATTCGATGGTGAGATCTGCTTCCGAATAGATCGGATAGCGCTTCTCCATCAGGGCCGCCAGCGTGGCCCTGGGGTTTTCGGTCTTGAGAAGCGGGCGGTGATCACGCTTGTTCACCCTCTCCCACAACACCTCCAGATCCGCCTTCAGCCACAGCGAAATCCCACCACGGCTGATGTGCCGGCGCGTATTGTCGTTTATGAAGGCGCCGCCGCCAGTTGAGATGACCTTGGGCCCGCCGCGCAGCAGCCGCTTGATGACCCGCGTTTCCAGCGCGCGGAATTCTTCTTCACCATAGGTGGCAAAAAGTTCTGATATCGTCATGCGCGAAACCCGTTCGATTTCGACATCCGTATCGATGAAGGGAACCCTGAGCTGATGGGCAACCATGCGGCCTATCGCCGACTTTCCGGCGCCCATCAGTCCGACAAAGACGATATTGCGCCGTCCGAGCTTTGCCCGCGCTTGCTCCCCGAGTGTGGCCGGGACGGATAAATTCGTTTCGCTCATAAATTTGAAAGCCCGTTTGGCATGGATATCTGCAAATGTTTACGAAGCGTCAAGCCAAATTGCTGACTGAATTGCGGTGAATCACAATGATCGCCGCATGCGGCGGTGACAGTGGCAGGCTTTTTCAGCTTGCCGCCGGTTTCGCCGCACCGCATATACGTTTCGACCGCCACCTTCACGGAGCCGCCATGCCCACCCTCTTCCGCTTCACGATGATACTGGCGACCATCGCGGGGCTGGTCTATGGCGGCATGGTGCTGCTCGTCATGGTCGTTCAGCCCCGCGACCGCGAAGTAACGGTGCGCATTCCCTCGGAAAGGCTGAACCCACCGGGGGCAGAACCGGCAAGGCGCACCCCATGAGCGGTCAACCGGTGGCGGGGCGCGACAGCGCGCGGCTGGAGAGTTTTCTGGAGATGATGAGCGCCGAGCGGGGTGCAGCCGCCAACACGCTCGCATCTTACGAGCGTGATCTGACGGATCTGCGCGAATTCCTTGGGAGCCGCGGCCAGTCTCTGACAGAAGCCGCCACATCGGACCTTTCAGCCTATCTGACCCATCTTTCCGCGCAAGGCTTCGCTGCGACCTCGCAGGCGAGACGCCTCTCATCCATGCGGCAGTTTTATCGCTTTCTTTATTCGGAAGGCCTGCGCAGTGACGACCCGACCGGCATCATCGATGCGCCCAAGAAGGGCGTTGCCCTGCCGAAAACGATGAGCGTCGCCGATGTAAACCGTCTCCTTGGGCTCGCAGCGCAGGAAGCGGCAACCGAAGGTCCCGGCCAGCTCGCGCGCATCCGCATGCATCTGCTGCTCGAGCTTCTTTATGCCACCGGCATGCGTGTCAGCGAACTCGTCGCGCTTCCGGTCAAAGTGCTGCGTCAGGAAGGACGTTTCCTGATGATCCGCGGCAAGGGTAACAAGGACCGGATGGTTCTTCTTTCCCGAACGGCGATCGAGGCCATGGAAAAATATGAAGCCGCCCGAAAGGCGCTTGCCTCAGAAAAAGGCAAGGCAGCGAAAAAGGCCGAAGCGACGGATAGCCCGTGGCTCTTCCCATCCAACAGCAAGGAAGGCTATCTGCCCCGTCAGGTCTTCGCCCGCGACCTCAAGGACATCGCCATTCGGGCCGGGCTGCACCCCTCGGCAGTGTCACCGCATGTGCTGCGCCACGCCTTCGCCAGCCACCTCTTGCAGAACGGTGCGGATTTGCGCGCGGTGCAGGAACTGCTCGGCCACTCCGACATTTCCACGACACAAATCTATACACATGTGCTGGAAGAACGCTTGCAAGAGCTGGTACAAACACATCACCCCCTTGCCAAACAGGGCAAAAACCTTGATTAGAGCGACCGGAACCGCCGGATAATCCGGTCAAACCTTGCGCAAAACGATCGGAAACGGATCTCATGCACAATTATCTCGACTTCGAAAAACCTATCTCGGACCTTGAGGGCAAGATCATCGAGCTGAAGAAGCTTGCCGATGAAGACGAGAGCATAGACACCTCGGAGGAGATCAACCGCCTGGAATCGCGCGTTAACGATGCGATGCAGGACATCTATTCCAAGCTGAACGCCTGGCAGAAAACGCAGGTCGCGCGTCATCCGCAGCGTCCGCATTTCGTCGATTACGCCAAGGCCCTGTTTACGGATTTCACGCCGCTTGCCGGCGACCGCAAGTTCTCCGAAGACGCCGCCATTCAGGCCGGCCTTGCCCGTTTCAACGGTCAGCCAGTCGCAATTATCGGCCAGGAAAAGGGCAATGACACCAAGAGCCGCCTGAAACATAATTTCGGCAGCCCGCGCCCGGAAGGTTACCGCAAGGCTATCCGCGTGCTGGAATTGGCCGACCGCTTCTCGCTGCCTGTCGTCACGCTTATCGATACCGCGGGCGCCTACCCCGGCGTCGGTGCGGAAGAGCGCGGTCAGGCTGAGGCCATCGCCCGCTCGACGGAAATGTGCCTGAACGTGAAGGTGCCGATCGTCTCCGTCGTCATCGGCGAAGGCGGCTCGGGCGGAGCCATCGCGATTGCCACCGGCAACCGCGTCTACATGCTGGAACATGCAATCTACTCTGTAATCTCGCCGGAAGGTGCGGCATCCATCCTCTGGCGCGATTCGACCCGCGCCAAGGAAGCCGCGACCAACATGAAGATCACCTCGGAAGATCTGAAGTCGCTCGGCGTCATCGATGGTATCATTCCCGAGCCGATCGGTGGCGCGCATCGCGCGCCGGAAACCGTGATCGGCGCGACAGGCGACGTTATCGCCAAGGCGCTGGCCGATCTTTCCCAGCGCTCGGGCACGCAGCTTAGGGCCGAACGCCGCCAGAAGTTCCTGGATATCGGCCGTAATCTCTGAGGCGGCCTTAATTTCCGCCGCTATCGCCCCAACTCGGCCATAGTCCGGTCACATCAAAAGATGGATCGGCGGCCGCGGGGGCGGATCCGATTTGAGTTAAGAAGATGTAAACGGTTAATACCGTATTTAAATTGCACACGGAACGGTATAGAACTGCCGCCACTTCGTGCCATCGTCTTTCGGATCAGATCATGCGTTTGACACATTTTGCACTTCTTGCCTGTACCGCGCTCGTTCTCGCCGGTTGTAACGATACACTCGAAACCGTCGAACGTGATGTGTCGCACATCAAGAACAAGGTTGATTACCCGCTGTCTCCGTCCATTCTGGCCGAGATCGACAAGAAGGGCATGGACCGCACGTCGCCGATCATGATCCGTATCTTCAAGGAAGAAGGTGCGCTGGAAATCTGGAAGGCCAAGCGCGATAACCGTTTCGACAAGATTGCCGAATATCAAATCTGCGCATGGTCGGGAAAACTTGGCCCCAAGGTCAAGGAAGGCGACCGGCAGGCGCCGGAAGGTTTCTACAACCTGACGCCAGCCCATCTCAATCCGAATTCGAAATATTACCTCGCCATCAATACCGGCTTCCCGAACCGCTACGATGCTGCCAATGGCCGCAACGGCACCAACCTGATGATCCATGGCGCCTGCTCATCATCAGGCTGTTACTCGATGACGGATGCGCAGATTCTTGAAATCTACGGTTTTGCCCGCGATGCCTTCAAGGGCGGCCAGAAGACAGTTCAGCTGCAGGCATTTCCTTTCCGCATGACGGCGGAAAACATGGCACGTCATCGCAAGAGCGAGCACCTCGAATTCTGGAAGATGCTGAAGGTCGGCTACGACAATTTCGAAGTCACCAAACGTCCGCCGGAAGTGAATGTCTGCGAGAAGAAATATGTCTTCAACCAGCAGGCGGAAGGTGGCAGCTTCAACGCGTCGGCCCAGTGCCCGCCCATGAGCACGCCGCCCGCACTCGTCAGCGCGCTTTCGAGCTATGAGAAGACTTACGATCTCGCCTATGAAAAGGCGATGAAGAAATATGAAGGCATGGCCTGGTACGACCCGAGCGAAGCCGAGCGCAAGGCGCTGGTGGCCGAAAAGCGCAAGGGCCGCGAACCCGCCTATGCCCCGACGGGCTCCGCGCTGAAGGCCGGCAAGCTGATGAAGGAAACGGAATATGCCGCGCTGATGGAGAAGAAGGCCCAGCAGGTGACATCGTCTTCGCCAGCGACCACCGCAACCGCCTCGGCGCTGCGTGGCCCTCGCCCTTCGGCTAACCAGCCGGCCACGGCGCCGCAATCGAACCCGGCACCAGCTGCCCCGACAATGGTTGCCTCGGCTACGCCTGCAGCAGGCCAGACTGGCGCTGCTGCCCAGAGCGTTCCGGTGCCAGCCATGAACCCGCTTGCCTATTCCGCAGCCCCGGCGCCGGAAGCACCGGAGAAGAAGCCATTCTGGAAGTTCTGGGCTAAGGAATGACCGCAACAAGCGATATCGTCTATGATTTGAGGGGGCTTAAATGCCCCCTTCCGGTTTTGAGAAGCCGCAAGAAACTCGCAACGCTGAAGACGGGGGATGTTCTCACCGTCGAGACGACCGATCCTTTGGCGGTGATCGATATTGCACATATGTGCAATGAGGATGGGCATCGTCTGGTGGAGACGACGGCGCTGGATAAGGGCCATCGGTTTCGGATTGTGAAGGGTGGGAAAACCGACGTTTGACGGTGTCGCCGGTGGTTCACCCCCCTCTGTCCTGCCGGACATCTCCCCCTCAAGGGGGGAGATCAGTCGCTGTGGCCGCTCGTTCCCTCGCCAGTATGCTCGCTGCGACCGTCGATGCGGAAATGAGTATTCGGAGCAGGCCCCTTGTCGATCTCCCCCCTTGAGGGGGAGATGTCCGGCAGGACAGAGGGGGGTAAGCCACACCCCGGCCCGGCCGCCATTCCATACTACTTCAAAACTTCAACCCAGAAACCGCCAAAGGATTATCCGTCAGCGCCTGCCCGTCCGGGCGGTCAATACCCGGCGCGCTGGTGAAGGCAGCGAAGAGGTCCTTTACGAAAGCCTCCGGCAAATCCTTCGTAATCAGCACCATGCGCGTGCGCTGATCAGCGGGGTCCGGCCAGGCGGAAAGACGCTCCGGCGCGTGAAAAATCGTCTGCACGCCATGGAGCACCAACGGCCTGTCCGGATTGTCCGTGAGCTTCACGATGGCCTTCATGCGCAGAAGCTTTTCACCATGCGCCGAGCGCAGCAAATCCACAAACATGTCGATGGCCATTGGGCTTATCGGCTCGTCGTGTATGATCGAAAAGGAACGAATGGATGCATCGTGGCGGTTCACGTCATGGTCATGGTGGTGGTGGTGATCATGTGCATGATCATGGTGGTGGTGATCGTGCAGCGCCTCTTCGCCTAACCAACGGCTGACATCGGCAGTTTTATTGCCGGCATCGTAAAGGCCGTTATTGAGAAGCCCCGCAGCACTCCAGTCGGTTTTGTCACCGTCCTCGATAATCGCGCGCGGATTGAGCGCCTCTAGGCAGGCAGTCAATGCCGCAATCGTGGCGTCATCGGCGAGCGCTCGTTTCGTCACGACAATACGATCGGCCACAGCCACCTGTTTCACAGCTTCCTGATGATTGTCGAGTGTGGAGAGGCCGTTCACGGCATCCACCACAGTGACCATGCCAACCAGCACGAAATTCTGCGCAATGACCGGGTTACCCATGACCGACTGCATGACGGGAGCGGGATCGGCAAGGCCGGTCGTTTCGATGACCACGCGCTTCACCGGCTTCAGCTTGCCGGTCTGGATACCGTCCATCAGTTCCGCCAGCGTGTCCACCAGTTCGCCGCGCACGGTGCAGCAAAGGCACCCTTCCGCCAGTTCTATAATGCCCTCGCCCGCGCTTTCGACCAGCATGTGATCGATGCTGACATCGCCGAATTCATTGATGATGATCGCCGCGTCGCTCATGTCAGGATCCTTAAGGAGCCGATTGAGCAGAGTCGATTTTCCGGCGCCGAGAAATCCGGTGATAATGGAAACCGGGATACGATCGCGAGACATGTCTGGCCTGTATGTTGATTGCCGCTTTGGGGAAGTCAGTTCAGGACATAAAACCCGCAACGGCATGAAGCTAAAACAAATCGCCCGAGGCTGAAAGCCGCGAGCGACATTGTAATATCATAACATGATCGATCTGCGAATAGCCAAATGGCAGGGCGGCCGGGAGACCTCTCCCGGCACCTTCGCCTGTCCGTCAGAATGTGGGGCGCGGGATCGGGATCGGCACATTCGCCAATTGGCCCTTTGCGGCCGCGCCCTTGGGCGCATTAACCGCGACCGTCTCGCTGCCCGGTATAAGACCGGCGAAGGAATATTCCGGCGGACGGGTCATTTCCTGCACATAGGGCGAATGGATGACCATGCGGCCGGCATCGTCGCGTCCCTCACTGCGGATTTTCGCCGCCTTCGGGTTGCATATTTCGGCGCTGATATCGTTGACCTCTGCGGTATCGCCATAAGGGGCAAGCGAGGCGAGCGAGACACCCTGACCGGAAGGAGACGTCAGGCCCATCTGCAGAAGATCGGCCGACTGGTCGGTTCGACCCGCGAGACTATCGGCACCCAGCACCACAGTGATGATCGAGCGGCCATTGCGCACGGCCGATGCCACCTGGTTGAACCCGGAAGCGCAGATAAAGCCGGTCTTCATACCATCCGCGCCATCGAAGCGGCCAACCAGCATGTTGAAATTGGCGTAATTCTTTTTGCCCGTGGTGACGCCCTCAAGCGAGAAATAATGCGCATATTCGGGAAATTCCCGCTTGATGATCAGCGCCAGCAGCGCGAGGTCGCGGGCCGTCGTGTATTGGCCCTTCCCCGGCAGACCGTTGGGGTTCACGTAATGCGTGGAATTCATACCGAGGCGCTGCGCCTGCGCATTCATCTGCGCCACGAAATTATCCGTGTTGCCGCCGATGGTCTCCGCAATCGCGACCGCAATATCGTTGGCGGACTTGATCAGCAGCAGCTTCAGCGCGCTGTCCATCGTCAGTTTCTGGCCGGGCTTGAAATACATCTTGGAGGCGGGCTGGTCGGCGGCCTTCTTGCTCATCACCACTTCGGTCTGCGGGCTGATCTTGCCAGCCTTCATCTGCGAAAAGGCGATATAGGCGGTCATCAGCTTGGTCAGCGAGGCCGGATACCATTTGCGGAAGGCTTCTTGGTGCGAGATCACCTTGCCGGTTTTGACATCGACCACCATTTTCGGATTGGCATTGGCCACCGGGGCCGCGGCGACGACACCTGCGGTGATGATGGCAATGGCTGCGGAAAGCCGGCGGGCGGCGTTTGGCGATTTGAAAGTCTGTGGCAAGGCTAGTCCTCGAATTCCCGTCTTCAGTCGGGGAATGGCAATATTCACCATATATGTCCTAGCAATGGCAAAGTACATTGATTACGTCAATTATGCGGCGCACTATCCACCACGGAGGATGGAGTTTTACGACACGCCGTACCGATGAACCCAGGAATGAACGAATGCCGATTTTGAACAGAGCCGCCGAACTCCAGCAGGAAGTCAGCGAATGGCGGCATCACCTGCACGAAAATCCAGAGATTTTGTATGATGTCGACAACACCGCGGCCTTCGTCGCGGAGAAGCTGAAATCTTTCGGCGTTGACGAAATCGTGACCGGTCTCGGCCGCACCGGCGTCGTCGGCATCATCAGGGGCAATCTTCCAGGCAATCGCACCATCGGCTTCCGCGCGGATATGGACGCGCTGCCCATAGTCGAGGAAACCGGCAAAGCCTGGGCATCGAAAACGCCCGGCGCCATGCACGCCTGCGGCCATGACGGCCACACCGCGATGCTTCTCGGCGCGGCGAAGTACCTCACCGAGACCCGCAATTTCGCGGGCTCGATCGCTGTCATTTTCCAGCCAGCGGAAGAAGGCGGCGCCGGCGCGCTCGCCATGGTCGAAGACGGCCTGATGGAGCGTTTCGGCATCGACGAAGTTTACGGAATGCACAATATGCCGGGCATTCCGCTTGGCGCCTTCGCCATCCGCAAGGGCGGCATCATGGCAGCACCGGACAAGTTCTCAATCACGGTCAAGGGCCGAGGCGGCCATGCGGCCCAGCCGCATCGCACGATCGACCCCATCACCATCGGCGCGCAGATCGTAGGCAACCTGCAAATGATCGCCTCACGCAATGCCGATCCGATCCGCTCCGTTGTCGTCTCGGTCACGCGCTTTCAGGCCGGCTCCAGCCACAACATCATTCCCAACGAGGCGCTGATCGCCGGCACCGTGCGCAGCCTCGATGAGACAGTGCGCGATCTCGCCCAGGAACGTATCAAGCAGATGGCGGAAGGCATTGCGCTTGCCAATGGCGCAGAAGCCGAAGTCGTCTATGAGCGCTATTGCCCGGTGACCTTCAACCACGCCGCTGAAACCGACCACGCTATCCGTGTGGCCCGCGATGTGGTTGGCGAACCGAATGTAGACCCCGATGTCGATCCCTCCATGGCAGGAGAGGATTTCTCCTTCATGCTGAAGGAAAGGCCCGGCTGCTTCATCTTCATTGGCAATGGCGATTCGGCCGGGCTCCACAATCCGGGTTATGACTTCAACGACGAAGCCATCGCCTACGGCATCTCCTATTGGGTGAAACTTGCAGAACAGCGCCTGACGAGCTGATGTCAGGCCAACGCGAAGAAAGCGGAGGACGAGATCAACCGCGATGAAGAACGCGGTTGATCCGCCGGCTGGGTCAGGTTAAAGAGCAATTCAGTGTCCACGTAGCTCAGCAGGATAGAGCACAGGATTCCTAAGACAAATTGGGGGTTGCGTCCGGAAACGACGCAATCGATCTGCTCAAAGTCGGGGAAAGCTTCGCTGGTCTTCCAGCATGCCAATCCCGAGCCAAGCTCCGGAGAAATCCGGTGAAGGTGTAGAGACTGGATGGGCAGCACCTAAAGGCCTCACGGCCCATGGTGAAGGGACAGTCCAGACCACGAACGCCCTTCCCGACAAGGCAGGGCGGCGGCGAAAGCCGAAGCGGTATGAATCCTGGGGTCGGAGGTTCGAATCCTCTCGTGGACACCATTTCCTGAAAATTTTTTAAAATCAATGACATAATCGGATAGCGACCAGCAGACAGCTGGTCCGGGCGCGAGAAGTGGAGCGTATTTTTTGCCAGCCTGGCCGCTTGCAATTGGCAAATATCAGATCGACCGACATAAAAGCGTTTCCGCCTAGAACACAGAAAGTTCAAAGCTTCGTAAGGGAACGTTGAAAGCCCGCAATCGCTTCCTATTTCCTATCAGTGACGATGAGGCGCCTGTCGAAGTGGGTCGCGCGAGGCGAGGGAGATTTGATGATCGACGAATATGGTCCATATGTGCAGATGTCCACGCTTGGAGAACAGATGGCTGCCTGCTACCAGACGGATGCAAATCTCGCGCTGGAACCGCATCTGGCGCATTACATGGACGAGGTGGAGGTGAATATAGCAGCCGACAGCTTCAACCATGTTGGCTTCCTGAACAGGATCAGCAGCCGGTTGCAGGTGACGCTGGCGGCAACGACCAATCAAAGACGCCGGGAGTTTCTGCAAGCGGTTGTGGCTTCGCTTCAGGAGCGGATCGACCGCCATTCGTTCGATGTGGCTCAATAGGATTGGACCGTTCATCTCCCCGCGGTTGACCGGCTTGCCGCACTTGGTCGACGAGACGGTCACAAGGCCTGTCTTACAGGAGCCCTCGGCGGCCGTTGTTGACTTGGACGCGCCGTCATCATTCGACGAAAATCCGGACACTCGACGCACGGCCATCGGCGTCAATCACCGTGAGTGTGGAAAACCCCTGCCCTTCCGGTCGCCATTCACTGTTGCGACGGTGGGACGCATCCGGCAAAGGCAAACCGTTGGCGAGCCAGCGGAAGGGTGCACGCCCGCCCTGAAGCTTCAGCACCAGTGGCGAGATGCCCGACTGGCCGGAAAGCTCCACCCGCGCGCCCTCGGGCGGATAAACGATGCGCGGGGCGCTTTCACGTCTTGAAGCCGAAAGCAGGCCGTTTGCGGTCGTCGTAAAACGCCGCTGGTTTGCCGGAAGGTCGGCCACGCTCACGCGCGCGACGCCGGAGGGTGCTGTCGGCATTGGCGTGATGGCCACGCCCGATTTTTCAAAGGCCTCGAAGAGGATGGGAGCCGCCGTCGCGTAACCGGCAATACCCGGCACGGCGCCGTTATCGGCGCGGCCGACCCAGACGCCGACCACGTGCCGCCCGTCATACCCGATCGACCAGGCGTCGCGGTAACCGTAGCTGGTGCCGGTCTTGTAGGCGATGCCGCGCTGTTTCATGCCGAGTGGCGGCAGCACGCCGGACAGGATGTCCGAAACGTTCCAGATTGCGGCATCGGAAAACAATCGGTCGCCTTCCAGTCGTTCCGGGGCGGAGCGGACGCCATCACCGAGGCGTACGGAACCCTCGCCACCTGTTAGCCCGGCATAAAGCTGGACAAGATCGACAAGCGAAATACCGGCGCCTCCGAGAGCAATGGCGAGCCCGGGTGCTTCGTTAGCAGGCAACGCGAGTGTGACGCCAGACCGCCGGAACCGCACCATCAGCGCCGATGGGCTCACCGCGTCGAGCAATTTCACGGCGGGCACGTTGAGCGACAGTTGCAGCGCCTGCCTGATGCTGACATCGCCCTGATAATGCATGTCGAAATTGCGCGGCCGGTAACCGGAAAAATCAGCCGGGCGATCCTCGATGATGGTCTCCTGACCGATCAGGCCATCCTCAAAGGCGAGGCCATAAATGAATGGCTTGAGAGTCGATCCGGGCGAGCGCACCGCGCGGCTCATCTCCACGAAACCCCTCCTCGCGGTATCGAGATAATCCGCCGAGCCGACCTCCGCCAGAATATCCCCGCTCTCTGCGTCGGCCATGACGATGGCGACGGATACCTTATCGCCGATTTTTCCTGCTGCATGGCGCGCCACGCCTTCCAGTTCCCGCTGGATCGAAAGCTTCAGAGTCGAGCGTATTTCCGCAGCATTGGGGAATTTCGCACGCGCGGCAGCAGCCATGTGCGGTGCTAGCGCCGGCAGATCGCGCCGGCTGGTCGGAACGCCCGCAAGCGTCGCCCGTTCCGCTTCGCCCTCACCCACGACACGTTCGACGGCAAGCCTCTGCAAGACCCGTTCCCTTGCCTGTCTCGCCGCCTCGGGATACCTGTCCGGGCGACGCCTTTCTGGCAATTGCGGCAGGGCGACCAGAAGGGCTGCCTCGGCCGTGTCGAGCCTTCCCGGCTCCTTGCCGAACCAGGCGAGGCTGGCCGCGCGTATGCCTTCGAGATTGCCGCCATAGGGCGCGATATTCAGATAAAGATCGAGGATATCCGCCTTGCTGAGCCGCCGTTCGATTTGAATAGCCCGCAGGGCCTGAAGAAGCTTTGCCGAGAAGGAGCGATCGGCGCGTGGCTCGACCAGCCGCGCCACCTGCATGGAAAGCGTCGAGGCGCCGGATACGATCCGGCCGTTGCTCACCAGTTGCCACGCGGAACGCAGCAAGGCCCAGGGATCGATACCGTGATGGTCGTAAAAGCGTTGGTCCTCATAGGCGACCAGCATCCGCAGGAACTGCGGATCGACTTCGGCCGCCGTGGTGTCGAGCCGCCAGCGGCCATCCGGTGTTGCGAAGGCACGCAGCAACTTACCGTCGCGGTCCAACACCTCCAAGGATCGCTGCCGCGCTGTCTCGAGCGGCGGCGGGTAGGCCTTGTCCAGCGCATCCAGACCGAAGGCCGCACCGCCGATAAGCAATGCGGCCATAACGAAGCCGACGATGACAGCTTTTTTCCGCCTCATGGGGTCGCCGAACGCACCTCCATGCGGCCGGTTGCGGTGCGGGCGGCAAATTGCGGCCGGTACATATCCTCGACAGACGCCGCCGGATGATCATAAGTACCGGGAGTGACCGCGCGGACGACATAGGCCAGCGCAATTTCCGAACTGTCCCCTGCCGAGCGATCGAAGGCCGCCACAAAACGGTCGTAGCGGAATTCTGTATGCGCCGCCTCCGTTTCCGGCAACCAGTCGAAATTCGACAGTTCGGCCGAATTGACGAGGCTCGGATTGTCGATCTCGAAACCGGAAGGCATTAGATCCGTCACCAGAATGCGCGACTGCCAGTTATTTTGCGGCACCACGTTCAGAACCACGACATAACGTTCGTTCTGTGTGACGTCGCTCGGGTTCACCTCTTCACCGTCCATGGAGTAATAGGTGCGGGTGATGGTGAAGCCTTCGCCGCCGGCAGTGAGCGGCTGAGCCGGCGGGGCCACCGTAGTGACGACGGCCGTGACCGGATCAGCCGAGGCATTGGCGATCTTCAGTGGTGCGGCCAGCAACTCGTCGCCGCTCATCCGCTTCCCGAAACCGCCGGTCTGCAGATCACCGTTCACATCGAGACGGATATCCTTGTCCTCGCCTTTCACGGCCCGGGCGGCCAGCAGCATCCATGCCTGCTCCTGTGTGCTGGTATAGGGCTTCTTTTCCCATTCCCTTGCCACGGCACCGGCAAGCTGCGGCACGACGGCCGGAACCGGACGGCTTTCCGCCGCCAGCGCCAGCGCCGCCGCACCGTCGCGAAGGGCGGAGCCGTAATCGGCGCGGGCGAAGCTGACATTGGTGGCGCGGCTGGCCATGTCGAGCGACGCACCGAACACGGTCTTCGAACGGGCCTGGTCGCCGTAAAGCGAAAGGGCTGCGGCAACCTGCGCCTTGGCAAGCGGCGTCGGGAAATCGGCAAGCGCAGTATCGGCGTAATAACGCAGATCGTTGATCGCCGCCTTGCGGTTGCGCGCCAGCACATAAAGCGAATAGGCGATCTCGTTGCCGCGATCCTTTACATTGCTGTCATAGGACAGGCCGTTCTGCAGGTTGTTCAACGCCTGCACCATGGCCGCTTCGGGGACATCATACTTCTGCTCGCGCGCGCGGGTCAGGAAGTCGGTAATATAGGCATCGAGCCACAGATCGCCGTAACCCGGCGACCAGAGGCCGAAGCTGCCGGAACTCGACTGGAAGGACAGTACGCGGTAGACCGCTTCCTGGACCCTCTTTCGAGTGTCGGGATCTTCAGCCATGCCGCTGTCCTTCGTCAGTTCCGAGACGTAAAGCAGCGGCAGCGCGCGGCTCGTCGTCTGTTCGGCGCAGCCATAAGGATATTTGTCCAGCATCATCACCAGCGCCGGGATATCGAAAGCGGGCGAGCGCGTGACATTAACGGCGACGGAGGAGCCGAGGAGCATGCTGTCGGCCAGAAGATCGCCATTGATCGTCAGGCTGCTGTTCGGCGCAATCTTGATTTCGCGCCGCGTCGTGACTGGAAGAACGGCCGGGCGCACCGGAATGTTCAGAACCTGCTCAAGCGAGACACCTGCCGCATTGGAGACCTTTATGGTGATCGCGCCATTGCCGGGCTGTTCGCCCGTCAGCGGAACGGTCAAAGACGACTTGCCGCCCTTTTGCAGCGCAAGTGTCTGCGACACTTCACCCTGATCGACCGTCAGAGCCGTATTGCTGGTCACATCCAGCCGGTAGTCGCCGGCGTCGCCATCCGTATTGGCGATATCGAGCCGCAATTGCGAGATATCGCCGGGGGCGAGGAATTTCGGCGCGCTGGCGGTTACCACGACGGGATCGCGAATGATGGCATCGGAAACCGCATGTCCCACGCCGGTCTTCGTCCAGGCAACCGCCATGATGCGGGCCGTCCCGTTGAACTGCGGAATATCGAAGCTCACAGTCGCCTTGCCGTTAGCGTCGAGTTCAACCGGACCGGCAAAGAAGGCCACAAGCTTTTCCGTGGGCGGGCTGCCCTGAAGGGCCGCCCCGCCGCCATCACCGCCGGTGCGCAGCCGGCCGGTGGCGCCAAGCGAGCCGTCAATCAGGCGGCCATAGAGGTCGCGGATTTCCAGTCCCAGCCGGCGCTGGCCGAAATACCATTCATCCGGCTTCGGCGGCTCATAGCGGGTGAGGTTCAAGATGCCGACATCGACCGCCGCAACGATGGCGTAGGCCTTTTCGCCCACACCAGCCCCCGCAACCGCGATCGGAATTTCGAGCGGCTGGCGCGGCAGCGTCTTCTGCGGCGCGCCGAGTGTGACGGCAAGCTTGCGCTCGGCCGGATCGACGGCAAGCCACTTGATGCCGATGGCGCGCATGGGCATACGGCTTTCCTGCGCGTCGCCGGGGCGGAACAGCGTCGCCGTCACATAAGCGCCAGCGCCCCATTCCTCGGTGACCGGAATGTCGATCTCGCCGCCCTCTTCGCCGATCTCGGCATTCTGTACCGCAATCAGCTTTTCCGAACCGGACGTTATCATCAATTCACCGGCGAAACGTGAGGAGACCTTGAGTTTGGCCGTATCGCCGATCTTGTAGCTCTGTTTGTCCAGCGCGATTTCCAGCGCATCCGGCGTTTCCGTCGAGCTTGCCTCCACATAGAAACCGGCATCGAATTCGACACTGGAAACCGGTGCGCCATTACCCGCACCCTCCACTTCCAGCCGGTAGCGACCCCAGGTGACCGGCACGGAAATTTCGCCGCCATTGGCGTCGACCGAAAGCGTGCCGGTTTCCTGCTGCTTGGTGTATTCCACGGGCTCATAACGCCAGGAATTACCCTGACGATACCATTGATAGTTACGCTCTACCTTGATGAGCTTCCAGGTCAGGCCATTCATCGCCTGTTTGGCACCATCGGCACTGACACCGATGATATGGAAACGTCCAACGGAGTTCTGGGCGAGATCGCCGGAAAACTGCGGCTTGATGCCAATGACGGATGCTTCCGCCCTGATGGGCAGCGCCAGCGAGCGTTCCACGGCGCGGCCGCCGGCTTCGCGCATGCGCACGGTGATGTTGGCGGAGAGAAGCTGCGTTGTGGATGGCAGATCGGTGAGATCAACGTTGAAGCTCGCTTTGCCCTCTTCATCCAGGACCGGCAGATCGGCAAGCGTCGTGCGGTTTTCCTCTTCGCTTTCCTCGTCGGCCAGGCCGAAGAAATACCCTTCGAAATCGGCGCTGGTGCGCGTCGGCTTGATCGCGACCTCTCCTTCCAGCGTCAGGCCAGCAGCGGGCGCGCCATAAAGATAACGGCCATCAACGTCGATTGCCGTTTCTGCGCCCGGATCGATCTGTTTTGCCTTGCTCGAGAGGTCAAACTCGGTGCGGTCAGGCACAAAATCATCGACAAGGAAGCTCTTTTCGCTGATCGCAGCCGTTTTCGGGTCGGTATGGATGCGCAATGTCCAGGTGCCGCGCATGGCATTTGCCTGCAACGGCAGATCCACCGCATGACCGCCAAGCGCCTTGCCGTCGCTGACAAAGCGCCTGTCTTCCACCCCGTCAGGGCGTGAGAAAATGAAAGTGAGCGGCAGGTCCTCGATTGCCTTGCCGTCAACGTCACGGGCCAGGGCTGCGGCATGCACGGTCTCGCCGGCACGGTAGATGCCACGTTCGGTCCAGCTGAACACGTCGATAGCACCGGGTGCTGCACGTCCCGTCACGCCGCGATCCGAGAGATCGAAGCCTGCACGGGTCATATCGAGGAACACGTAATCCTTATCGCCGTTGCGCGCGGTCAGGATAGCAGGCGCCTGAGCCGCCGTGCCGCGCATCAGGCCGGCAGAGAACACCGCGCGCCCGTCCGCATCGGTCTTCGCGGTGCCCAGCACCTCGTTGTTCTTGGCCAGGAGCTGCAGATCCACGTCCGCAAGCGGTTTGGCGCTGCCGAGTGCACGGACAAATACATTCAAACCGTCCGTTCCGGCATAGGTGGTGATGCCGGTATCCGACACGAGGAACCATTGGGTGGCGCGCGAATCCCAGGTTTCCGGCGCCGTGCCCGGCGGCACGGCAGTCAGCACATAGATGCCCGGCTTGCGCTCCGGCAAGGCCTCATCCACTGGAAAACTCGTGACCACATCCTTGTTGAGATCGGGCTGGATATCAATCGAGCCCTGCCAGACAAGCTCGCCGATTTCGTTTTCGATACGGTCGGCATTGTAACCGTCCATCTGCGTCAGAAACTGCGAATTTGCCAGCAGCGCGGTGATATTGCGGTCACCGACGCGATAAAGCTTCAGGTCGGCCTTGTCGGCATTCACAGAGACAATCGGAATGCCACGGCGCGCACTGCCCGGCAGCACGAAATTCTCGCCGGTGAAGCGCACGCTGGCCGCGCGGTCACGCACGTAAATATCGAGATTGACCTGTTTTTCCAGCGGCTCTTCCACGGAAGACGGCAGGCCGGCGCGCAGCGCGATCTTGTAGCGCTGGCCATGGGTCAGGCCTTCGACGCAAATTTCGCTGCCCTTCGCCTCGATGGCCTTGGGGGCTGCCCCATCCAGCGTGATGAAGGAAGAATAATCGACGCCATTCTTCACCAGCGGTTCGGAAAACTGCACGCAGGCGCGCGGGCTTACGCTGTCCGTATCCACCGTATTGTTGATGACGCGAAAACCCTGGCGCGTGCGCAGGTCGGCATAGGCCGCCTTTGTCTGTGCATCATCGGTGAGCGCAAGGCTTTCCTTATAGGCATTGAGGGCTGCGCGATAATTCTGGGTTCTTTCAAATGCCTTCGCCAGCCGGTTCAGGGCGTCTGTGCGGGCGCTGACTGTTCGGCTCAGCTGATAGGCATTGATGGCGGCAGACGCCGCTTGCCCTGCGATCGAATAATTATCGGTGACCTGCGCCGCCTTTTCGGAAAGCTCCGCCCAGAGCGCGCCGTCGTCTGGCGTGATCGCAAGGGCCTGCTTATAGGTCGTAACCGCATCGGGAATATTGCCCGCGGCCGCCTGCTGCCGCGCCATCTGTACGAGGGCTTCCACGCCTTGCCCGCCCTCACCGTCATTCGCCGCAAGGCCGGATTTCATTCGGCGCGCTTCCTGCTGCAGGCTGTCAGTGACGAAGGACAGGCGCTGCGGCGCGCCGATATCGGCTTCCGTCGCCACTTCGACAATCTTGCCGGCAACCGCACCGGGGAAGGCGTTCAGCTGATTGAAATCAGATTTGAGGAAGCACCATTTCACCTTTGGATTGTAGGTAAAGGCCTTGCAGGATGTGTCTCCGGCGCAAATCTCGCCACATTGCTCCAAAGAGACGTTTTGCTCCGTCCTGAGATCGAAGCCGAAATAATCGCCATTTTGGGTGGTCACGACCTTGCGGGAGGGTTCCGCCGCCATGGCTGGCGCAAAAATCATGGCGGCTGAGACCGCAACCAGCGAAATCCGGACGAGCGCGCGCAACGACATCAGTTTTCTCCCCGCAACAGACATGTCGGGCGGGACTCTGGTCAAATCCACGCATGGTTGTCAACGCATCTTCGTCAATTCGCGCCATGACAATCTGTGGAGAGGAAAAGAAGCTGCGTTTAGTCCTCTATTTTACGCGCTTCCGAGATGAGCATGATCGGCACACCGTCACGAATTGGATAAGCAAGCCGCGCATTTTCGGAGATGAGTTCATTGCGGGCGCGGTCATAGGAAAGGCGGCCCTTCGTCAAAGGGCAGACAAGCAATTCGAGAAGCTTCGGATCGACGTTGTTCATCCTGTCGTCCATGGCGGCGATCCTACTGCAGCACGTTGCCGCCCTCACCCGATCCCTGGGCAAGAACGATCTCGGTGATGGCGATCAATGTTTCGGCCCGCGTCTTCAGATCGGGCGCTTCCAGCAGCGCCTGTTTTTCGGCGGGTCCAAAGGGAGACATCATGGAAAGCGAATTGACCAGAACACGGTTGCCGGCCCTTTCCACACTCTCCCAATCCGCTTCCAGCTGGTTGGCATCCAGAAACGAGCGGAACACCCGCAGCAGGTTTTCACGGTCCACGGCCTCCTCATCGTATTCGCCGGAGAGATCGGCGATGAAGGGCGCGTGACGGAAACTGCGATAGGGCTTGCCGGCCTCCACCTCCTCCAGCAGACGGAAACGGCACACACCAGTCAGCGAGATGATGTAACGGCCATCGCCGGTTTCGGAAAAGGAGGTGATGCGGCCAAGGCACCCAACCGCACTCAACGGCCCTCCCTCTAGGCCCGATTCAATGACATGAAGGGCTGGCTGCACCATGCCGATGAGACGGTGACCCGCTAACGCCGTGTCGATCATGGCAAGATATCTTGGCTCGAAGATATTGAGTGGAAGATGGCCTTCCGGCAACAGAAGAGCACCGGGAAGGGGAAAAACCGGCACGGTTTCCGGCAGGTCGTCGCTCTTCACATATCTTGCATTTCCGACATGCATGGGAATCAAGCCCCCTGTTCACTGCTGCCGGCCGGCGGATCAACCGCCTGGCCGGGATATGCCCGCATTAAGAAAACAGTATCGACGAAAGCTTCCGGCGGCCCGCGACGGTCGCCGGATCCTTAAAGCCCCAGGCCTCGAAAAATTCGAGAAGCTGGCGGCGCGCGCCGTCGTCGTCGAAGGTCCGATCCTTACGCATGACGTAGAGCAGATGATCCGCCGCCTCGTCGCGCCGGCCCTGCGCATTCAGCACCTTCGCAAGCTTAACCCGTGCCTCGTGTCGATCTGGGTCGGCTGCCAGTTCGCTTTCCAGCGCCACGGGATCGCCGATCTTGCGGGCTTCCTCATATTGGGCGATCTTTTTCGAAACGAGCTGAATGCCCGCATCCTCATTGAGTTCCGCCGGCAGTGACGACAGCAATTCACTGGCCCGCTCATATTGTCCGGCGGCGATCATGCATTCGGCAATGCCGGCAATCGCTGCGGGGTTTTCCGGATCCGCCTGCATGACGGCGCCAAAGAGCTGTGCTGCGCCGTTGAAATCGCCATCGGCCAGAAGCTGTTTCGCTTCGGTCAGAACGGCCTCGATCTCCGCCCTGGGATCGCCTGCATCAGGGCCGGCAATCTTTTCGATGAATTGCTTGATCTGGCTTTCCGGCACCGCGCCCATGAAGCCGTCGACCGGCCGGCCATCCGCAAAAGCGACGATCGCCGGAATGGACTGGATGCCGAGCTGTCCGGGAATGGACGGGTGGTCGTCAATGTTCAGCTTCACGAGCTTCACGCGGCCATTCGCTTCGTTGACGACTTTCTCGAGCACGGGCGTCAGCTGTTTGCACGGGCCGCACCAGGGCGCCCAGAAATCCACGAGAACTGGCTGACGACGTGACTCTTCCAGAACGTCCTTGGAGAAACCAGCCGTCGTTGTGTCCTTGATGTGTCCGGAGGACGCACCATTCAGCTCGCCACTATAGTGCGCGCTTGCGGACATCTGCCCGCCGTAGGAACCGCCGTAAGGATTATTCGTGTCGCTCATGCCGGTCTCCCGTAACCTCTGTCATATGTCTTGATTGAAGCAAAGATCGTATCTCACTCGCTGACTTTCAAGACAAGCGGCGTATGTCCGGTCGCCTCGAGAAAGCGAATGAGATCCGCGGATGCGATTGTCGTCGTCTGGTCGTTGGAGAGCGGGTGGCCATTGACAAGTTCGTTTTCCAGCAGCGCGCTATCCAACACAAAAGTGACCTGCCGGTCCGTGTCGTTGATTGCGCCGAACACCGTTACCGAACCCGGCACCACACCCAGATATTCGAGCATTTTTTCCGGCCGGCCGAAGGACACGCGGCTTGCCGCACCGATGGTCTTATGGACGCTTTTCAGATCCACCACCGCGTTTTCTTCCACGGTCAGAACGAAGTACTGGTCCTTCTTGTCCTTTACAAAGAGGTTCTTTGTGTGGCCCCCAGGGATCAGGTCGCGCAATGACTGCGATTCCGCGACGGTAAAGACAGGCTCGTGCTGTTTCGTGGTGTGCGAAATTCCGAGCCCATCGAGAAATTCGAACAGCTCCGCTGCCGTCTTGCGAGAATTCTCCGCCATATGCTGCCACCTGCCTCTGCCGATTCCATTGTCGTTGCGTCATGATTAAGGGGGCAGCCGCTTATTGGCAACGCGGGAAAAATCGGCTGCAGGAAAAATTATCAATCTTTTCCGCCGCTTGTCGCACTTCTCAAAGAAATTTTCGCGTTTTTGTCATTTCCCTGTTGCATTCCAAAATCGATTGAGCGATATAGCGCCCGTCGCCGCTTCGGCGGCCCACGGTTCAGCATACTACCCCGGACCGGTGGATTTGAGCGGGTGTAGCTCAGGGGTAGAGCACAACCTTGCCAAGGTTGGGGTCGAGGGTTCAAATCCCTTCGCCCGCTCCAGTTTCCCAAGTAATGATCTTCCGGATGTTTATTTTTTTCGCAGCGGCGGTTTTCGTTCCGGCGTCATCGGCTTCATATTGTCCGTGTACGAGCGGTACAAAAATTGTCCCCCGGGCGGAACCTATATCGAGGATGGCCGTTTGAACGCTGAGGCTCCTAACCTCAGTTCCCTCTGATTGCCCGCTGCCAGCGGGCATTTTTTTACCCTCTTTAAAGTCGCCTCCTGCGCCCGCCCCTTTAAAACTACGGGTGAGAGCCCCGTCATACGCGGCTGAATGGCAGAACACCCCTGTCAGCAGCAACAATATGACGCCTTGATCTTGCCATATTTCATTCAGTGTGCTTTTGTGCAGCCGCCCTTGTGGGAGGGGGTAGAGGTCGAGGCCCGCTGGCTGCATTTTAGCAGTAGCGGGTTTCCCTTTTTTTGGGCGAGATTCGCCGGCAAAGGCGTCTGATCCATTGCTATTTGCCGCTGAGACAAGCAACGAACTCCCGCGCTGCACGGTGAGGTACGGTTTTTTCGTATGAAGAAAAGTGGTAGCGGGAGAGGGACTTGAACCCCCGACACGCGGATTATGATTCCGCTGCTCTAACCACCTGAGCTACCCCGCCACAGGGGAAACGTGACAGTCATGTGACCGGCCGTTCCATCAGGATGAGCGGCTTATAAGGTGCCGCTCCCCAAAGTGTCAAGCGCAAGATGCGCAAAAAATTCGCTTTCCGCATCGCTGCAAAAAGCGAGTGGTTTCAGGCGGCAACCGGCTTTTCCAGAAGCGCCTTGAGCGACGCCTCGGCCTCCGCCGAGCGCTCGGACCGTTCAATGAAACCGCCGCCGTACACGCGGGCATCCGCGCCCGGCGCGGAATAAAGCACGCAGGCCTGACCGGGCGCGACACCCGCCTCTCCGGTCATCAGGTCCACATAGATACCATTCTCATCCGCATGCAGCACTGCCTCCGTCGGAGGGCGGGTGGAACGCACCTTGGCGAAGCAGGCGAAGCCCTGCCCAGCGTCGACGGCCAGGTCGCCATCACCCAGCCAGTTCATGTCACGCAGATAGACGCGGCGGGTTTCCAGCGCCTCACGCGGGCCAACGATGACCCGGCGGCCACGCGCATCGAGATGCACGACGTAAAGCGGCTCGCCCGTCGCAACGCCGATACCGCGGCGCTGACCGATCGTATAATGCACGATGCCATCGTGGCGGCCGAGCACACGCCCGTCGAGATGCACAATATCACCCCGCCAGAGCCGCATTCGGCTTCAGCTTGTTGATGATATCGGTATATTTGCCCTGCGGCACAAAACAGATATCCTGGCTGTCGGCCTTTTTGGCAACGACAAGCCCCATTTCTTCCGCCAAAGCCCGCGTTTCGGCCTTGGAGAGGCCACCGAGGGGAAAGCGCAGATAATCGATCTGTTCCTGCGTGGTTGCGAACAGGAACCAGCTCTGGTCGCGGTCGCTGTCGATCGGCCGATAGAGCGCGCGGCGGCCCGCCTGGCCGGGAACGGGGTTGGGCCGCGAACGGATGTAGTGGCCCGTGGCCAGCGCATCGGCACCCAGTTCCTGCGCGGTCGCTAGAAGATCGGCGAATTTTACCGTCTGGTTGCAGGCAACACAGGGAATGGGGGTCTCACCCATCGCATAAGCTTCCGCAAAGGGGTTGATGACGGTTTCACGGAACCGCGCTTCATAATCCAGCACGTAATGGGGGATGCCCAGCGTTTCGCAGACCCGGCGCGCATCGTCGATATCCTGGCCGGCGCAACAGGAGCCGGCGCGGTGCACGGCGGCGCCATGGTCATACAGCTGGAGGGTGATGCCGAGGACATCGTAGCCCTCGCGCTTGAGGATACCGGCCACAACAGAAGAATCGACGCCACCGGACATGGCGACAACGATCCGGGTATCTTCCGGCCTCTTGTCAAAATCGAGCGTATTCACGTTTTTTCCCATCGTCAGTCATAACGGGGGTAAAGGCCCCGCCGCCTGTCGGTCATCCGCCGCAAGAAACCTTGGCCACCAAACGGGCCGTCCTGTCTCGCCATACCGCGGATTTAAGGGCTGCATATAGAAAGGAATGGCTTCACACGCAAGTACGGGGCGGAAAACCGCCCCGTAAAGCCGTCTGATTCCCCTTGTGGAGGGCTTCAGGCGCCAGCCGTCTTCTGGCCGCTGCTGCCGAACCACTTGTCGCGCTCTCGCCACAGGGCGGGCATGGCCAGTAATCCGATGGCCGTGAAGGCGATCAGCGTCTTGTTCAGCTGCGACAGTTCCGCCGTGCGTCCATCGAGATAATAAACGCCGTAAACGATCGCCACGTGCCAGACATAGACCTGCAGCGAGTGGCGGCCGAGCAATTGCAGGAACTTCAGCGACAGCACCCAGATAACGCCTTCGGCGATGGAGCGCACGAGCGGGCGGTGGTGATGCGGTCCGGCAATCACGAGCCAGGTGAGGCCAACGCCGACGGCGAGGAAGTTGATGAGATAGACCGGGCCGAAATCGGCGCGGATCTCCATCGTCGAAAACTTGCCCATCATGAATTCCGGCATCAGACCCCACGCGGTAGCGATGCGGAGCGGCATGAAGAACAGGCAGATGACAAGCGCCGCCTTCGGCAGCCAGGTATGCTCCGGGGAGAAAATCTTCTTCCACGGAATGCGGTTCTGCGCCGTCATAGCACCCATCACCAGCGCCGAGTAGAACACCAGCTGCCAGCCGAGCAGGTTGAAGCTGACGCGAATACCCTGTTCGTCCGCGCCCTTGACGAGTTCATTGAGAGGCGTCGTCACAATCTGCTGCAGGCCAAGCTGTCCCGCCATCCAGACCAGCAGCGAGCCGGCCATGACATAGGCCCACTTGCCATCGAGGCAGAGCTTCACCAGGACAGGCGCGAAAATCATGTAGACAATATATTGCGGCAGAATGTCCATGAAGGTCGGCTGGAAGAGAAATGTCGCAATTGCCGCCAGACGCAGCGGATCGTCGAAAGACGTCATGCCGAGCCAATTGTACCAGATATAGGGCGCATGCGGGATGATCATACGGAAGAACAGAACGGCGATGACGAGACCCATCGCATAACGATAGAGTTCCAGCGCGCGGTTCCAGACCATCTGTTTACCGGCGTCATAGCCATATTTCATCATCTTGCGCGCATATACCATGCCGATCAGCAGGCCGGACAGGAATACGAAGCCCTGCGCGTCCTCGACAAAGGCGAACTGGCGATGGTTGATTTCCACCAGCCAGAAGCCGCCGGCAAACACCAGATGGTTGATCAGCATGAAGACGAGGAAGTAACCACGCATCCCGTCGATCAGGTCAAAGCGTTTCATTTCGATAGCTCTCCGTTCTCGCGGGCCGTGCATTGCCCGGCCACCCAGCCCGGCCTGCGAGATGCCGGGAATTGGATTGTCAACGCGTTTTTGCGGCTGAGGTTCCGCTCCCAAAGCGGTTTAGAACCGGCACGAAAAGTCACATTGACGTGTACGCCCTGTGGTTAGGACGCGGGGACTGAATGCCGGATGAATGAAAAAAGGCAATTCCGTGAAGCGGATGAGCCATGCGCCCGGGACATACCGAGGTAAACAAGCCTCAAGGCCTTGCATGGCAGGGGAAAGCCGAATCCGCCGCGCGTGGCTGGCGGATATATCACCCGTAAGATCTCCCAATCTCTTTTTGGCGGCATCCCGCCATGCTTTTTAGGAAGCTTATCGAACGAAACGGATAAGGCCCGGCGGTGGAGCGACCGCCGGGCCTTATCCGTTTAAGAGGCTCTGATTCGTCAGGCGGCGGCCTGGATGGCGGCGACCTGCCAGTTGTCGTTGCCGGGGCGGCGGACAAAGGTCCACATTTCCACCGATTCGGACGGATGTTGCTCGTCACCTTCGATCACCTTGCCGGAGGTGCGGTCGCGCATCACGTCGATGGCAGAGTAGCGCATCGCGACTGTCGCGTAGTCCTGCCCTTCTTCGTGCCATGCTTCGGCGACATCGCCCTGCAGTAGCGTCACCTCGCGCACGTCGTTTTTCACACCGCTGGTCGCGTTATCGCTGAGTTCTTCAGCGAGATAAGACATGGCTTCGGGCGTCGTCAGTTTGCGCAATGTGCCATAATCCTCGGCGGCATAGGCAGCCTGCACGTCTTCCAGCATTTTCTGGAACGTCTCGAGGTCGCCCTGCGTGATGCCGATTTCGTCGCCCTCCGAGATGGCGTTGGCGTGGGGCGTGGGCTTTGCCGTTGCGGCAGCAGCAGCCGCTCCGCCCGCAGCGCCGGCCATCGCGCCGATCTTCGGGATCTTGAACGAGGATGCGGCCGGACCCGCCTGCGAACCGCCATTATAGGAGGAGCCGGAATGATCCGTGCGGTGCGAGCCGTTGGCCGATCCATAAGCGGGCTGGCGCTGACGGCGCGACGCGAAGAAGCGCATGGCGAGCATGACCAGAAGGCCGATCAGCGCAACCTGCAGCAACATGCCGAAGAAACCGGCCATGCCGCCGAAACCACCACCCAGAAGCATGCCGAACAGACCGCCCATCAGCAGGCCGCCCATCAGACCACCCATCATGCCGCCGAAGAGGCCACGATTTTGCTGCGGCGCCTGTGCGCCAGGACGTGCCGGCTGAGCAGCGCCAGGAGCTGCCTGGTTGGTGTTGGGCGTCATGCTGCGGTTAATCGGCGCGGTCTGGCCGGGCGCAGTGCTGGTCGAAGGCGGAGCGGAGTAGGTCCGCGTGCCACGGCTGCCGAAACCGCCGCTGGCGCGACGTGCTTCTGCCATATCAACCGCCACAAAAGACACCGCGATACCAAGCGCGGCGACTGCGAACAAACCCTTGAAGCGCCGAAAGGCAGCAAACATCGTTATCTCCTATTGGCCGCCCTCCCATGAGCGGCATCTCAACAGGCGATATAGCAACTCATGATCATCATTTTTAGACCGCTCGGCTTAAATTTTTTGTGATATGCAACCAAGGCGTGAGGCGCGTGAAATCTGCCGCAAATCGAAAGCTGGAAAAAAACCGGCACAGGGTTTCCCCTGCACCGGTTCCTATTGTCCCCTTGGGAGGAACGATAGATCAGTCGACGTTGAACGTCAGCGGCTTGACCTGGCGGATGGCCGGGTTGGCGCGCAGCTTGTCCAGCACCTCTTCGGAAACCGGACCGTCGACATAAAGCAGGGCGATGGCGTCGCCGCCTTCCTTTTCACGTCCAAGCTGGAAGTTGGCGATGTTGACGCCAGCCTCGCCGAGCGTGGTGCCCATGAAGCCGATCATGCCGGGAACGTCGGTATTGGTGATGTAGATCATGTGCGATCCGACATCGGCATCCATGTTGATGTTCTTGATCTGGATGAAACGTGGCTTGCCATCCGAAAACACCGTGCCGGCAACCGAGCGGATCTGGTTTTCCGTCTTCACCGTCAGCTTGATGTAACCGTCGTAAACGCCGGTCTTGTCGCGCTTGACCTCGGAAAGGATGATGCCTTTCTCCTTGATCATGACCGGGGCCGAAACCATGTTCACGTCGGCAACCTGACTGCGGATGAGGCCGGCCAGCAATGCACTGGTCAACGCCTTCGTGTTCATGTTGGCGGTTGCACCGTCATAAAGGATTTCGATTTCCTTGGTGGCGCTTTCCTGTACCTGGCCGACGAAAGACCCGAGAACATCCGCGAGACGGATGAAGGGCTTCAGACGCGGCGCTTCCTCAGCCGTGATCGACGGCATGTTGATGGCGTTGGACACGGCACCCTTGACGAGGTAATCCGACATCTGCTCGGCAACCTGCAGGGCAACGTTTTCCTGTGCTTCCGTGGTCGAAGCGCCAAGATGCGGCGTGCAGACGACGTTAGGAAGGCCGAAAAGCGGGCTCTCGGTGGCGGGCTCGACTTCGAACACGTCAAAACCGGCACCGGCGACATGGCCGGACTTGATGGCTTCCGCAAGGGCAGCTTCATCCACCAGACCACCACGGGCGCAGTTGACGATACGTACGCCCTTCTTGGTCTTGGCAAGGTTTTCAGCGTTGAGGATGCCGCGCGTCTTGTCGGTCATCGGCACATGCAGGGTGATGAAATCGGCCTGGGCCAGCAACTCGTCCAGCTCAACCTTGGTGACGCCCATTTCCTGCGCGCGCTCTGGCGAGAGGAAGGGGTCGTAGGCGAGAACGTGCATCTTGAGGCCAAGTGCACGCGAGCAGACGATCGAACCGATGTTACCCGCACCGATGACGCCGAGCGTCTTGCCGGTGATTTCGACACCCATGAACTTCGACTTTTCCCACTTGCCGGCCTGCGTGGAACTGTCGGCTGCCGGAAGCTGGCGGGCGACGGCAAACATCAGCGCAATCGCGTGTTCTGCCGTTGTGATGGAGTTGCCGAAAGGCGTGTTCATGACGATGATACCGCGGCGCGAGGCAGCCGGGATGTCAACATTGTCGACGCCGATGCCGGCGCGGCCGATGACCTTGAGGTTGGTCGCGGCTTCGATCAGCTTTTCGGTCGCCTTGGTGGCAGAGCGGATGGCCAGGCCATCGTAATTGCCGATGATTTCAGCAAGCTTGTCCTTGTCCTTGCCGAGCTTCGGCTGGAAATCAACTTCGACGCCACGATCACGGAAAATCTGGACGGCGGTTTCCGACAGTTCGTCGGATACGAGTACGCGAGGTGCCATGGTTCACGGGCTCCTTGAAAAACGGTGCAGTTTTGAAAGCGGGAACTATGCGGCCCTGCATCAGCGCAGGGCCGGTATCAAAATCAGGCGGCAGCCTTGGAAAGTGCTGCCTTCTGCGTCTGGTAAGCCCAGGTGAGCCAGGGCATGACGGCTTCCATATCAGCCGTCTCGATGGTGGCGCCGGCCCAGATGCGCAGACCGGACGGGGCGTCGCGGTAAGCGCCGATATCGAGGGCGACATTTTCCCTTTCGAGCAGGGCGACGACGCCCTTGGCAAAATCGGCCTGTGCCGCGGCATCCAGCGCCTGGACCTCAGGATCGACGATCTTGAGGCAAACAGACGTATTGGAGCGAGTTTCCGGCTTCACGGCCAGGTTGGCGATCCAGTCGTTCTTCTCGATGAAGTCGTAAATAACCTTGGCATTGGCATCGGCGCGGCCGATCAGCGCCTTCAGGCCACCGAGATTCTTTGCCCAGAGCAGCGCGTCGATATAATCTTCAACGCAGAGCATGGACGGCGTGTTTATGGTTTCACCGGTGAAGATGCCTTCGATCAGCTTGCCGCCGGAAACCATGCGGAAGATTTTTGGCAGCGGCCATGCCGGTGCGTAGCTCAAGAGACGCTCAACGGCGCGCGGCGACAGGATGATGACGCCATGGCCGCCCTCGCCGCCCAGAACCTTCTGCCAGGAGAAGGTGACGACGTCGAGTTTCGTAAAGTCCATATCCTGCGCGAAAGCCGCCGAGGTGGCGTCGCAGATGGTCAGGCCCTTGCGGTCGGCGGGAATGAAATCGGCGTTGGGAACACGAACGCCAGAGGTCGTACCGTTCCAGGTGAAGACCACGTCGCGGTCGAAATCGACTTCGGCAAGGTTCGGCAGCAGGCCGTAATCGGCCTCGAACTTGCGAACGTCCTTCAGCTTCAGCTGCTTGACGACGTCGGTGACCCAGCCGGCGCCGAAGCTTTCCCAGGCCAGCATATCGACGCCACGTTCGCCGAGCAGCGACCAGAGCGCCATTTCAACGGCGCCGGTGTCGGATGCGGGAACGATACCGATGCGATAATCGGCGGGAACATCAAGAACTTCACGGGTGAGATCGATGGCCTGCTTCAGCTTGGCTTTGCCAACCTTGGCGCGATGCGAGCGACCGAGCGGCGCATCGGAGAGAGCATCTAGCGACCAACCGGGGCGCTTCGAGCAGGGACCAGAGGAAAAATGCGTATTGCCCGGACGGACGTCCGGCTTCACGATATCTGTCATTTGACTACCCTTCCAGATAGGCGCTCCACGTTAGGGTGGAGTGTCCTGACGCCGTTGCTATTCCTGTCGCCGATCCCAGTCAAGCGGAATATGTCGCTACGCAGAAGAATCTTGGTCCATATGCGTCATGTCCCTTGCCAAATGCCGATAAAACAAAACGCCCGCACCCGGAGGATGCGGACGGCCCGAAACTATCAGGTTGGCGTGACGTTTATTTATAAACGGCAGGCTGCAGAGGAATATCGGCAGGCGGCATGTATTGCGCGGTGTCGCAACCGTTGAAGACATAACGGCCGCCGACACGCACTTCATGCGAATAGAGGCCCTTGTCACGGCCGGGGCCGCCGCCATTCTCATAGGCGAACATGTCGCCCTTGTTGATGTGACGGAAACGGTAACCGATATCGGCCTTCAGATTACAGGTAACATCAATGGATGCGCCAGCCATAAGGGCGTAAGCGAAACGCCACTTGCCCCTGCCGCCGTGTTCGGTGGTCGGGTCGCAGCCAAGACCATTGACACTGCAGGATGTGTTGCGCAGCTTGTCCCACTTGACGTAGGAGCCGCCGATACCACCGCCGACATACGGCGTCACGCGTCCGTAAGTCCCGAGATCAACGTAGGCATTTGCCATCAGAGTATAGGCGCGAACCGAGCTAAGATCCTCCGAGACGCAGCGGCCGGGAACGGAACCGCAGAAACCGCTCGTGGAGCCACGAAAATCCGACTTGCCCATATAGTCGAAGGTCACGTCACTGCGGAAATAGTTGTTGAACTGATAACCGACACCGGCGCCAATGACATAGCTATCGTCGATCTTCGCGGTATCGAAATCAGCGAGATAGCCACCAGGACCGCCCTGATAATAATTGGCACCACGCAGCTTATTGAAAGAATAACCGACGTCGCCACGCAGATACCAGCCGCTTGCCTGGGTGATCTCCACTTCGGGAGCATAGGTCGGCGCAGGCTCAGCTTGATAAAGATCGGCGGCAATGGCGCTGGTGCCGGTCAGCAGGACGGCCAGAAATCCGGCCAGGGCGTTTTTCATGACTTCCACTCCAGAAGAGGCACGTGCGTTTGCGGCAGCAGATGCCAGTGAACTGTTCAGTCATGGAGATTGACGTAAAATGGTTAAGTCCCGATTAACCACGCTCATTCACTATATTTATTAGTAAATACTCAAAGAAAAAGCCGGCGGAAAGCCGGCTTTTTGCTGATTTATTGTTGCTATGCCTCACGCGGCAGAGCGGGCATTCGCGATGATGCCGACAAGATCATTGACGATACGCTCCACCTTCGCGCTATCGTCGCCTTCCGCCATCACGCGGATCAGCGGTTCGGTGCCGGAAGGGCGGATGACGAGACGGCCATTATCGGCAAGCGCACTTTCCGCATCCGCAATTGCCTGCTGCACGACCGGGTTTTCCAGCGGTTTGCCACCGGAGATACGGACATTCTTCAAAAGCTGCGGCACGGGCTCGAACTTGCGGCAAACCTCGCTCACCGTGCGGCCGGAGCGCTTGACCTTTGCGAGAACCTGCAATGCCGCAACAAGCCCATCCCCCGTCGTGCCGTAATCCGACAGCACGATATGGCCGGACTGCTCACCGCCAACATTGAAATTGTGGTTGCGCATGTGTTCGACCACATAGCGGTCGCCCACCTTGGTGCGGGCAAGGGTGAGGCCCTTGTCGCCAAGAAAACGCTCAAGACCGAGATTGGACATGACAGTTGCGACGATGCCACCGCCGCGGAGGGTGTTGTCTTCGGCCCAGCTGTCGGCGATGACGGCCATCAGCTGGTCGCCATCGACGATCTCACCGCGTTCATCAACGATGATGACGCGGTCCGCATCACCATCCAGCGCAATGCCGATATCGGCCCGCACCTCGTGAACCTTTTTCTGAAGGGCTTCCGGGTGCGTGGAACCGCATTCGAGGTTAATGTTGATGCCGTTCGGCTCGTTGCCGATGGTGACGACCTCCGCGCCGAGTTCCCAGAGAGCCGCGGGCGCCACCTTATAAGCCGCGCCATTGGCGCAGTCGATGGCGATTCGCAGGCCGCTCAATGTCACGTCGCGCGGCAGGGTGCGCTTCACGAACTCGATATAACGATAGATGTCGCCATCGACGCGCTTCGCCCGGCCGATTTCGGCAGGTTTCGCCAGTTGGGCGTAGATATCCTTGTCGAGGAGGTCTTCGATCTCCAGCTCCAGCTCATCGGAAAGCTTGTAACCGTCAGGCCCGAAAAGCTTGATGCCGTTGTCGGAGAAGGGATTGTGCGAGGCCGAAATCATCACGCCGATATCGGCGCGCAGCGAGCGGGTCAGCATGGCGACGGCCGGCGTCGGGATCGGGCCGAGCAGGAAGACATCGAGACCGGCGGCGGTGAAGCCGGCAACCAGGGCGTTTTCCAGCATATAGCCGGAAAGGCGCGTATCCTTGCCGATGACAACACGATGGCGATGATGGCCACGACGGAAAATCGTCCCGACGGCAATGCCCACCCGCATCGCCAGATCAGGCGTCATGGGGAAGACGTTCGATTGTCCGCGGATACCATCGGTTCCGAAATAACGGCGTGCCATTTGAACTCCAAATCTTTTCCAGCATTCCGGCATAAGCTGAAAACAGCCGGAAGCGTTTTTGGCTAGATGCCACAAACCACGATAAACAGCACGTAAATTACCTTAAAAATGGCTTATATCTTGTTACCAAAATGAAAAGGCCACCCGGAAACCCGGATGGCCTTTTACAATTTCTAACAGACGCGGTCGATCAATGCGGCTGCGGCTCCATGCCGCCTTCGGCCTCGCCGTCGCCCTTTGCTTCACCGTCACCCTTCACTTCACTGGGACCGTCCTTCTTGGTGCCGGCCTTCGGCACTGCGGAACCACGGCTGCCCGGAGAATCGTCGCCCAGATCGCGGGCGGGCTTCTCACCCTTCAGCAGGGCCTTGATCTCGTCACCCGTCAGGGTTTCGTATTCGAGCAGACCTTCGGCAATCGCAACGAAACCATCGTGATTTTCCGTCAGAATGCGGCGAGCCTCGGCATAAGCCTCGTCGATCAGGCGGCGAACTTCCGTGTCGATCGTCTGGGCTGTGGCTTCGGAGACGTTCTTCGACTGCGAAACGGAATGGCCGAGGAACACTTCCTGCTGGTTTTCACCATAGGAGACCTGGCCGAGCGCATCGGAAAAGCCCCATTGCGTCACCATGGCGCGGGCAAGCTTGGTTGCCTGCTCGATATCCGAAGACGCGCCCGAGGTAATGTTTTCCTTACCGAAGGTCAGTTCTTCGGCAACGCGGCCACCCATCATGATCACGAGGCGCGACACCATCCACTTGTAGCTCATGGAATAGCGGTCGCCTTCCGGCAGCTGCATCACCATGCCAAGTGCGCGGCCGCGCGGGATGATCGTTGCCTTGTGCAACGGATCGGCCACGGCAACCTTCAGAGCGGTGATGGCATGACCGGCTTCGTGATACGCGGTCAGCTTCTTTTCGGCCTCGGTCATGGCGGAGGAGCGGCGTTCCGCGCCCATCATGATCTTGTCCTTGGCGTCTTCGAACTCCTGCATGGTCACCACGCGTTTGTTGCGGCGGGCGGCCATGAGGGCGGCTTCGTTGACGAGGTTCATCAGATCGGCACCCGAGAAACCGGGGGTACCGCGAGCCAGAACCTTGAGATCGACATTCGGCGCGAGCGGCACGTTGCGGATATGCACCTTGAGGATGCGTTCGCGGCCAACGATATCAGGGTTCGGCACGACAACCTGACGGTCGAAACGGCCGGGACGCAGAAGTGCGGGGTCGAGAACGTCAGGTCGGTTGGTAGCGGCGATGAGAATGATGCCCTCATTCGCCTCAAAACCGTCCATCTCAACCAGCAGCTGGTTCAGCGTCTGTTCGCGCTCGTCGTTGCCGCCGCCGAGGCCGGCGCCACGATGGCGGCCGACGGCGTCGATTTCATCGATGAAGATGATGCAAGGCGCATTCTTCTTTGCCTGCTCGAACATGTCACGCACACGGCTGGCACCGACGCCAACGAACATTTCCACGAAATCCGAACCGGAAATCGTGAAGAACGGCACATTGGCTTCACCTGCGACGGAACGCGCAAGAAGCGTCTTACCGGTGCCCGGAGGACCAACAAGCAGAACGCCGCGCGGAATCTTGCCGCCGAGGCGCTGGAATTTCTGCGGGTCGCGCAGGAATTCCACGATTTCCTCAAGATCCTGCTTGGCTTCATCCACGCCGGCAACGTCGTCAAACGTCACGCGGCCATGGGCTTCCGTCAGGAGCTTGGCCTTGGACTTGCCGAAGCCCATCGCACCGCGCGAACCACCCTGCATCTGCCGCATGAAGAACAGCCAGACGCCAAGAATGAGAAACATCGGCAGAAGCGTGCCGAGATAGCTCAGGAAGCCCGAGGAGCCATCGCTTTCCGGGCGCGCCACGATGGTCACGTTCTTGCTCTGCAAGCGCTCCATCAGGCTGTCGTCGATGACGGGGGAATAGGTCTGAAAGGCCGTGCCGTTTTCGGTATAGGTTCCGAGAACCCGGTTACCGGTGACGGTCACGTCGCGAACTCGCCCGGAATCCACGTCGCGGAGAAACTGGGAATACGGAATTTCCCGTGAACCCGTTTGCGTCGGCGACGTCTGGAACATGCTGAACAGCGCGATCAGCAAGAGGGCGATCACGGCCCACAAGGCGAAATTTCTGAAATTTGGGTTCATCGAACTCCCCGAACTCACACGGGCACAACTACTGCCCGCTATTACGTGCCCTTAACATAAGGACGACATCTGCCCTTGCCAAGGCAAAGCGCATTATCTGATGCGTTTTGGTGTAAAAACTGTTCCAAGGCAATTCACGAAAATGAGGCCCGATTTAAACCGGGGGCTGTGGATATGCGGCGTGCAGGAGGCGCATGGCAATCACATTGGCCAACTCAAGGTCGAAACGCGGAAGAAAAAGATCATAAGGCGCAAGCAGCGGGCGGATCGCCGCCACGCCGGACCCCGGAAATTCCAGATCGTGATTTTCGCGCACGAAGACCGGCATTGTCTGGCTGGAGCGTTTCAATATCCCCGGAGGAATGACACCGGAAGGTTTGATCGGAATACCCATTGTGTCTCCGGCGCCAAAAGCGCGGACGACTATCTCTGCATCGGAACGGTTGAACACGTCAAAGCGCTCGTCCCAAACCATCCTCGCGCCCGGCGGCATTCGCAGTGATGGAATGTTTCTGTTTTCCCGCATCAGGTAGAGGGCATCCTTGCGGTAATCGAACACGACGCGGTTCGCCGTTATCCTTCCCGGTTCTCGATTCGCGACAAGCGCCATCACCCTGTCCATCGTGTCAGAGGCCATGGGATATCGTCGACCGCCGATAACACCTGATAGCGCCGACAACGCGTACCGGATAACAGCGGGGTCTTCACCGAGGCTCTCAGCGTTTATCCTGATTAAACCAAGGAAAAAAAAACAAGAGTTATGATGTACAAACCGGGCTGCGCGTGCGGATAATTCCGACCTTGTGTCTGACGTTCCGTACGGAAAAAGACGAGGCGTATCGTCCAGCGCCTGCCGCACCCTCACCCGCTCATATTTGCGGTTTTCATTGCTGGGATCATCGATCCAGCCTTGCGCCCTTTCGAGAAGATAATCGCGAATGGCTTGGCGCTCGCAATGCAGAAATGGCCGCATGACCCAGTGACGCCCACCATACAGCACGGCGTCTGCCATACCCGACAAGCCGAGATTATCAGCCCGTTTACCGCGGGCGGCGCGCATCGCAACCGTTTCCCGCTGGTCGCCCCGTGTATGCCCCGTCACGATGACATCGGCGCTCATCGTGTCCGCGACACCAGCAATCAGATGGTAACGCGCCAGGCGCGAGGCCTCGGCCAAACCGGAGGCGGGTTTTTGGTCTTCCCAACGGCGCACGGCATGAAAGATGCCAAGCCCGGCGCATAACGTGGCGACTTTTTTTGCCTCGTCAGCGGATTCGGGCCGTAGCGCATGATCGACCGTGACGGCCGACAGCAGCACCTGATCCCCTGAACCGATGGAAGCTTCGTGCAATGCGAGCAACAAACCGGTGGAATCGCTGCCGCCGGAAATTGCAACAAGAATATGCGCAGGTTTGCGCAGTTTCGCGACGAACAATCGCGCAGCCTCAAGCGGGACAAGCCCGGTTTCGTCTGGAATGCTGGTCTTGGCAGGCATGGACAGACCGCACTTCAACGGGAAAGAGGGATCAGCAGCTCAGCCGCTTCTGTTCACTGGCGACTTTGTTCAGCACGGTCTTCGAGGCATTGGGGTAACGCTTCGGCACCTCGCGCAGCGTGGCGCAGGCCGTTTCGGTATTATCGAGAGCGGCAAGGGACATGCCAAGCTTCATCAGCATTTCCGGAGCCTTCGGAGACTTGCCATAGGCCTGGTGGCCGTTAAGAAAGGTCTTCGCGGCTTCGTTGAACTTGCCCTGAGAATATTGCGCTTCACCCAGCCAGAAGCTCGCATCCGCGGCTTTCGTGCCCTTGGGGTAACCCTGCAGATATTGTTGGAACCCCTGCTCCGCCAGCTTGTAATCACCGGAAAGGACATGACCGTAAGCGGCCTGGTAGATATCGCCTTCGCTGGTCAGCGCCGCTGTATTGACGGGATCGGTCTTGCGCGTGCTGTTGCCTGTTGTCACGCCGGGAAGGCTGCCGGAAGAATTGTTGGCGCCTGAATTGAGCGTGCCGCCAATAGGCATCCCCTTGGAATCAAGTTCGATCGAACCGAGCGTGGTCTCACCCGGCGCGCCTGTCGGAGCACTGGAGGGAGCGGACGGTGAAACGGAAGCGCCACCCTCGGGTGGCGTTTCGATGATCGTTGCAACGTCGTCGGTCGGGGGCGTCGCCGGACTGACCGGACTTGCCTCCGCCTTCTTTTTCGGCGTTGCTGCAGGACTTCCGCCCTTTCCGTTTTCCAGTTCCTGGAAGCGGAACTCATTGTCTTCCTGCGCCTTGCGGATCGTTTCCTGCATCTGCAAAAGCTGGAAGCTCATTTCCTCGATACGGCCGTTGAGTTGCCGGATCTGTTCTTCAAGCTGCTGAACCCGATAGGCTTCATTGGCCTGAACCCGGACGACCGGGGGCTGCTGCTGAGAATTGATCGTGCCGAAGCTACCCCCCGCACCGAACAGCGGACCCGAAACGGCTGTGCCGCTCAAGCCGGTGCAGGCTGCAAGCCCCAGCATTCCCGCCACGACAAGTTTCTTCATCTCATTCGTCCTGCCTTAACTGATTTGCACCGGAATAGTGCAAGCCGGATTTTTTCCATATCGACCGAAAAAGCAACTTAACTTCGGCCAAACTATGAAAAAAACAAAAGGCGGCCCGAAGACCGCCCTTTATTTACGTTCACAAAAACGTCAGGCAATTACATGCCTGCGCCGCCGAGAACCGTGACCGCGCGACGGTTCTGCGACCAGCAGGAAATGTCATCGCAAACCGCGACCGGACGTTCCTTGCCGTAGGAGATCGTCTTCATGCGGCTTGCCGGAACACCCTGAGAGGCCAGGAAGTCGCGGGTTGCTGCCGCACGGCGGGCGCCGAGTGCCAGGTTGTATTCACGCGTGCCGCGCTCGTCGGCATGGCCTTCGACCGTGATGGCGTAGTTCGGGTAACGGGCAAGCCACTGTGCCTGGCGCTGCAGGGTCTGCTGGGCGTCGGCGCGGATCGAGGTGGAGTCCGTGTCGAAGAAGATGCGGTCGCCGACATTGACCGTGAAGTCCTGCTGGGAGCCCGGCGTTGCAGAGCCTGCGCCACCAAGGCCGAGTTCACCGGCGCTGTTCGGCATGTTCTTCTTATTCGCGCAGCCTGCAAGAGCAAGCGCGAGCGTCATGGCGATGACAGCCGGGTTACGGGCCAGTTTCTGCATGGGGCTGAGTGCCGAAATATGTGTACGGCTCATCGCCGGTCTCTCCTTAGGATTTCAATAACGTTGCCGGACACTAACTGATCGCGGTTAATAGCCGGCAAACGCTTATGGTTAACAGAAAGGAAATGTCCCAGTATTTTTGCTCCCTCACAACACTTTGCGGCAAGAAAGAGGCACATTTCCCTGTGGTATGCGTAAAACATCACGGCACCGGTTTAAGCCGGCGCCGTGATGGCAGTCATATCAGTCCAGAAGCGGCGACCAGGCCGGGTCTGAAGCGAAGGTCGGTGTCTTGATGAGCTGTTCATTGTAGCCCGTCAGGTCGATCGAATAGAGCTGCGGACCGCCCGCACCCGCGTTCTGGCGGAAGAACATCAGTACGCGGCCATTCGGTGCCCAGGTTGGCCCTTCATTGTGGAAGCCGCTGGTCAGGATTCGTTCGCCCGAACCATCCGTCTTCATCACACCGATCGAGAACTTGCCGCCAGACTGCTTGGTGAAGGCAATCAGATCGCCGCGCGGGGACCATACCGGCGTGGAATAGGAACCATCGCCGAAGGAAATGCGCTGCTGGCCGGAACCATCGGCATTCATGACGTAAATCTGCTGGCGGCCGCCACGGTCACTTTCAAAGGCAACACGCTGACCGTCAGGCGAATAGGACGGGGCCGTATCGATCGCCGACGTGTTGGTCAGGCGTGTCGTGGTACGAGAGCGCAGATCCATGGTGTAGATGTTGGCGTTGCCATCCTGCTGAAGGCTCATGATCACCTTCTGCCCGTCAGGCGAAAAGCGCGGCGAGAACGTCATGCCTGGGAAGTTGCCGACGACTTCACGCTGTCCGGTTTCCAGCTGCAGCAGATAAACGCGTGGCTGCTGGCCTTCAAAGGACATGTAGGTGACTTCCTGGCGGCTCGGCGAAAAACGCGGTGTCAGGACGATGTCGTTCGAGTTGGTCAGGTTGCGGACGTTGAAACCGTCCTGGTCCATGATCGACAGCTGCCGCTTGCGGGCCGTCTTCGGGCCGCTCTCGGAAACAAAAACGACGCGGGTATCGAAATAGCCCTTTTCACCGGTGACGCGCTCGTAGATGGCATCCGCGATGATGTGAGCGACACGGCGCCAGTTTTCAGGCTGGGTGAAGAACTGCTGGCCCGTCATCTGCTGATTGGCGAACGTATCCCACAGGCGGAATTCGGCGCGCAGGCGGCCGTCGCTTTCGCGCGTCACGCGACCGGTGACGAGCGCCTGCGCGTTGATGACCTTCCAGTCTTCGAAACGCGGCTGCTGATCCGGATTGCTGATCTTTTCGATGAAGGCGTTCTTGTTGACCGGCGCAAAAAGACCGGACCGCTGCAAGTCGGCGGGCGATGACCGCGGAGACCTGCGCGCCGATGCCGTCGCTCGACATGAAGTCGGTGATGGCAATCGGCAGCGGCTCGACATTACCCTTGTTGATATTGATTTCCACCCGTGCAAAAGCCGGTGCGGAGAAAACCGACATGAGGGCCGCGACAGCGAGCACCAGCCGGATCGGCGAAAATATCTTCATGTTGCCAGGCCTTTCAGCATTCATAGCAATTCACTGGGATCGAAGTTCACGACGACTTCGTTCCATGCATCGTATTTGTCGGCAGGAAGGTTCGTGAACGGAGCAGAACGCATGATGGCGCGATAAGCTCCGCCGGAAAGGGCACGGCGCGTACCTTCGGAACCGCCCGTCGCCTCGATCTCGGGCCGACCGATGATGGAGCCATCACGGTCGAGCTTCATGGTCACCCGGACGCGAACGTCCGAGGCATCCGCCATGCCGGGAATGATCTGCCAGTTCTTCTGGATCGCGCCGCGTAGCGCATCCATTTCCGTCTGGCTGAGCGTCGAGCCGCCCGTTGATTTCTTGCCGCCAAGGGCTGCCGTCTGCGTCGAGCGCTTTGCGCCGCCGCCGGAAGGCGCCTGCTTGTTCAACAGCGCGGCAATATCGTCGGCGTTGAAATCGCTTTCCTTCGAGGAAGCGGACTTCGCAGTCTCCTGCTTCTTCTCGCCGGGCTTCTTATCGGAAGGCTTGTCCGTCGACTTTGCCTGATCCGGCTTTTTCTCAGCTTGCTTTTCGGCCGGTTTCTGCTCCGCTGGCTTCGTCTCGGCCTGTTTCGGCTCTTCCGGCTTCGGCGGCTCGGGCCTCGAATTCGGACGGGGAACGTTCTGCGGCACCGGTATTTCTGCCGGCTCCTGCGTGGCAGGCGGCGGTTCTTCCGCCTTGGTTTCCTGCGGCGGCGGCTCGGTCTTGGGCTGCGGTGCGACTTCAGGCTTGGTCTGCGGCAAGGCGGCCATTTCCTGCGGCTTGGGAGCCGAGGTTTCCTCCTTGACGATTTCCTTCACCTCATTCGCTTTGGTATCAACGACGGGCTGCGGCTTCTCCTGCTTTGGCGGTGCGGCCGCGGCGATATTGTCGTTTGGCTTGGCGGTCGGCGTCGGCGGCGCCTCGATATCCGCGGTGTTATTGCCAATATTCTGCGCGTTCTCGATGATATCGGGACGGGTTGTCGGAACAGGCGCGGATTTTTCCGCCTTGGGCGCATTTTTATCGCCCTGCTGTATCTGGGTCAGTTCCTCGATGGGCACCAGCTCCACCGGCAAGGCCTCAGCCTGAGACACGTCAAGGGGTTCCGGCGAGCCCAGGGAGACAAGGGCGAAAGCCAGAAGCGACGCATGCACGATCGCGGATGTGGTAAGGCTGCCCTTCATCGCTTTACGTCAATTGTCCTGTTTCTGCTGGGTCACAAGGCCGATGTTTTTGAAACCGGCCGCCTGGATACGCGCCATCACATCCGCAACGACGCCATAGGCGGCAACGGAATCCGCGCGCACGAAAATGCGTTCGTTATAGCCGGTCGTGGCGATTGCCTGCAGCTTGTCCGCCACTTCAGCCGCCTGGATTTCCGTTTCCTGCAAATGGATCTGGCCATTGGCATTGACGGAAATGGTGATCGGTTGCGTGTCCGAATTCAACGCATTGGCGGAGGTCTGCGGCAGGTCGATCGGCACGCCGACAGTCATCATAGGCGCCGCCACCATGAAGATGATGAGCAGCACGAGCATGACGTCGACCAGCGGCGTCACGTTGATTTCGCTGATCGCGCCGCCTCTGCGCCGTCCGCCGCGTCCACCCCGGCGTCCGCCGGAACCGCCGCCGCTGCCACCTGCTGACATACCCATATCATCTACTCCGTTTTGCCTTGCGGCAAATCACTCGACGGCATTGCAGTCGGCCGCTTACTGGGCGGCCTGCCGTGTCTGAAGTTTTTCATCGATCTGTCGCGACAGGATTGCCGAAAATTCGTCGGCGAAACCTTCCATTCGGGCGGAAAGCTTGTGCGCGTCAGCCGTGAACTTGTTGTAGGCGATAACCGCGGGAATAGCCGCGACAAGGCCGATCGCGGTTGCAAGAAGCGCTTCCGCGATACCGGGAGCCACGACCGCGAGGTTGGTGGACTTCGAACCGGCAATCGCCTGGAACGAGGTCATGATACCGACAACCGTGCCGAAGAGACCGATAAAGGGGCCGGCCGAACCGATGGTGGCGAGCGAGCCGAGGCGCGCCTCGTATTGTTCGCTTTCCCGCGCCATGGTCACGTCCATTGCCCGGTCGATACGCATCTGCAGGCCGATGGGCGAACGTGCGCCGCGCTCGAAGGATTTTTTCCATTCGCGCATGGCCGAAACGAAAATTGCGGCCAGACCGCCATTCTGGCGCTCCGCCAGCGTGCGATAGAGCTCTTCAAGAGACTGGCCCGACCAGAACACCTGTTCGAACTGGTCGAACTGGCGCCTCGCCTTGCCGAAGCTCACATATTTGTCGAAGACGATTGCCCACGTCCAGACCGAGGCGGCGATAAGCCCGACCATCACGAGCTTAACGATGAGGCCCGCCTGCATAAACAGCGCCCAGAGACTTACATCATGCGTCGCCGCTGCCAAACCTGCCTGTTCCATAAATATCCAATCCCCGAATCCAAACGCCCGGTACGGGACCGGGCGATTCAAACGCGTGTTAACGCTCGAAGTCCTGCGGCAACAGCCGCCAACCCCTTAGCCATACCCCGATACTTGCCAGTAAGCCTTACTTGCCAATAAATTTGGTGAAAGGAAGGCGTGCGCTGCACAAATGCCAGTTGCTAAAGTAAGACACCATTATGGTTAAAGGAGTGTTACAACCCGGCCACGCCCGGCGGATTTACTGATCCGGCCCGTCAATTACTTCAGAAATTTTTCCGCCACCGTCTCGGGAAGGCGCCTTGGCCGGCCATTGGCATTGATGACGGCTATGATGACCTTGGCGGCGACGAGCAGCGTTTCACCGCGCCTGATTTCCTGATTGAGCACCATTTTTGCGCCCCCGGCCTTCTCGGTGATGGTTGTCACCGTCAGCACGTCGTCCATCCGGGCGGGGCTTTTAAAATCGATCTCCATGCGATGCACGACGAAGACCAGACCTTCTTCATCAGCGGTCAGAAGCGCACTTTGTTCGCAGCCGAGGCAACGCAGGTAATCGGTACGGCCCCGCTCAAGAAAATGCAGGTACCGCGCGTGATAAACCAGGCCGGAAAAATCGGTATCCTCGTAATAGACGCGTTGCATCAGGCGGTGACCGTGTTCGATCAATTCACCCGACAGCGAAACCAAAAGCTCGCTCATAATGTCTCCTTGGGATTTTCAGTAGCGTCGGAGCGGCCCTCGCGGACAATCAGATGCTCGTGCCGCAGGGGCAACGCCTCGATGCGCTCTGCGATGAAGCGCGGGCGCAGATCGTTCCTGATCAGCGCGGAAGTTCGTGAAGGCAGCCAGCGGAATTCGACCTCGATGCCATCCATCACCCTGTGGACGATGTGGTTTCCATGGAATGGCAGGGGATGGCCCAGCGAAACGAGATAATAAAATCCCAATTCATGGGCCGAATAACCGTCATAGGCGAAAAAGTTTTCGGCCGACCATAAAAGGCGCTCCACCGAACACGTCCGATCAAGCTCCTCACCGATCTCGCGAACAATGGTCTGCTCGGAGCTTTCACCGATTTCAGCCCGACCGCCAGGCAAGGCCCAGTAGTCATCCCCTGCGCCACGCTGCACCAGAAGATGATCACTCTGAAAAATGAGGGCTGCCACGCGCATGCTGAAAAGCTGCGGTCTGCGATCCAACCGGATCATGTGACGTTGGGGCGGAGAGGTCATTTATCGTCCAGATCGCCGTCGTGCCAGACAAGGTGTCGCGTGGCCCTGGGCAGGTTCTCTATTTCGTCGGCGATGAAATAGGGGGGAATATCGAGCTCCGTCAATGCCTGCCGGGTTGCCGCGACCCAGCGAAACTCAAGCTCGTTATCGCCATCCTGAACACGGTGAATAATGTCGGTGGGATGAAAGGCAAGCGTTTGCGGCAGGTCCATCAGGTAATAAAAGCCGAGTTCGTGCCAGTCCTTGCCTTCGTAATGGAAGAAATTTTCGACCGCCCAGAGAAGCCGCCCGATCTTGGCTTCCACACCGAGCTCCTCGACCATTTCTCGCGCCAGCGTTTCTTCTGAGCGCTCACCCATTTCGGCACGCCCGCCTGGAAAGGTCCAGAATTTTTCATGTGTGGCCCGGTGCACCAGGACGTGGCCATCGCGGAAGGCCAGCCCCGCGACCCGCATCTGGAAAATGCGCTTCGGCTTGAACTTGATGCGGATGCGGGTGTCCTGCTTGGTATCGTGTGTCATTGGGCGGGCCTGCGGGCTGGAAACATCAAATCGGTTTCCGTCCACCCTAATGCATCCATCTCGTCTTTTCTCGCCTTTGCATCATCTCCCACAATGAATTCATCCAGTTGCGGCGGCTTGACCGGGGTCCCGGACAGCATCGCATGCGCCTGCCCGCGATGATGCGTCTGGTGCTGGAAGAGATGCGACAGAACGTCGTCGCAGCGATCCTGCTGGATACGCCTGCCGCGGTGGATATTGACAGTAGCGGCGAGGCGATCTTCATCGAGCCCGTCGACAAGGGCGATCAACACCTCGTCAAGCTCTGTCTGGGCGCCTTGCAACGCCGGCATGTTGGCAAAGGGTTCCTCTACGGCAAAGGCGGCCAGTCCCAGTGTGCCGCCCTGCAACGCATCGATATAAAAGCGGTCGACAGTGTAGATATGATTGAGCGTCGCACGCAGCGTCGGGAAGAAACTGATGCGGCGGGCAACAAACGCCTCCTGCGAAAGCTGGAGACAGGCTTGATGCAGCCGGTAATTGGCGAGCCGGTTGTTGCGCGCAAGTTTGCGGAAAACCCGCAGCGGATCATAAGGCATCGGCATCCCTCCCGTAACACCTAACGGCGTCATTCAATCGGTGCGTTCGAGCTCTGATCTGCTTTTCAGAACCTTGCCGCCATCTTCCTGTTCGATGAGATAAGCGGGTTCGTCTTTGCTGGCCTTACGCTTTATCGTGGAACCGGAAATCGTTCTTTCGACATCTTCGGTGAAGACTTCAAGAATTTTCCCTTCACCTGTACCCGTGCCCCAGTTCCAGCGGACCTTCGTACCCTTGCGATATCCAGACATGACCATCTCCGTGCCAAAGACGATCAAAGCCGGCAAGGCGGGTTTGTTCCCCTCAATCGTCCTCAAGCGTGAGCCGGAACTGTGCTGCCTCGAGATCCTTCGGCGGCTGCATGCCCAGATGTTTCCAGGCCGTGGCGGTCAGGATACGACCGCGCGGCGTGCGCTGGATGAAACCCTGCTGGATCATATAGGGCTCGATGATATCCTCGATCGCGTCGCGCGGCTCCGACAGTCCGGCAGCAATGGTCTCGATGCCGACCGGGCCTCCGCCAAAATTGACGGCGATCATGGTCAGATACCGCATGTCCAGCTGGTCAAGACCCATATTGTCGACCAAGAGCCGCGTCAAAGCCTCGTCGGCGATATCCCGGGTAACGGCTTCCGCCCGCGCCACCTCGGCAAAGTCGCGCACCCGGCGCAGAAGCCGTCCGGCAATGCGGGGCGTGCCACGCGCCCGCCTCGCCACCTCACGGGCACCCTCATCCGTCATGTTGAGACCCATCAGCCGCGCACCGCGACGGACTATAAGTTCCAGTTCATCAACCGTGTAAAAGGACAAACGCACGGGAATGCCGAAACGGTCGCGCAGCGGTGTCGTCAAGAGGCCGAGGCGGGTGGTGGCGGCGACAAGCGTGAATTTGGAAAGATCGATCTTCACCGAACGCGCCGCCGGGCCTTCCCCGATGATCAGATCGAGCTGGAAATCCTCCATCGCCGGATAGAGGATTTCTTCCACGGCCGGGTTGAGGCGATGAATTTCATCGATGAAGAGAACATCGCGCTCTTCAAGATTGGTCAAGAGCGCGGCGAGATCGCCCGCCTTGGCGATCACCGGCCCTGAGGTAGACTTGAAGTTTACTCCAAGCTCCTTGGCCATGATCTGCGCCAGCGTGGTCTTGCCGAGGCCGGGCGGACCGACGAACAGCACGTGATCCAACGCCTCGCCACGATTCTTGGCGGCCTCGATGAAGACCTTGAGATTGGCGCGCGCCTCCGCCTGCCCGGTAAAGTCGTCCAGCGACTGCGGACGCAGGGTGGTGTCGATGTCCTCACCGCGCTTTTCCGGGGTGATCAGTCTGTCCGCATCGCTCATTCAGGGCATTCCATTATTTTTAGAATTCATAAGGTCGTCTTCGCCGCTATAACATGGCTGTCGCGCCAGGGCGCGTCACGAAATTCAACACCGCGTCCGGACGCTTGTGTAACGGGCTCACCTTACCGTGAAAGCTCCTTAAGCCCCAGCCGGATCAGCTTGGCGCTATCCGCGCCCTCACCGCCATTTTTCAGCGCCGCGGCGACCGCATTGGCGGCCTGGTCACGCGAATAGCCGAGATTGGTGAGTGCAGATACGGCGTCCGCCACCGGCGCGGAGGCTACACCCTCCCCGAGTTCCTGCTTCAGTCCGATAGCCCCGGACGCCTCGCCCGCGAAAGCCGGGGCCTTGTTGCGCAATTCGGTCACGAGGCGCACGGCCACTTTGGGCCCAACCCCCGGCGCACGCGATATTGACGCCTTGTCCTGGAGCGCTATGGCATTGGCAAGCTCGGTGGGCGACAGGGTGGAAAGCACCGCAAGAGCGACTTTCGATCCGACGCCCTGCACGCTCTGCAAAAGGTTGAACCATTCCCGCTCCAGCGCCGAAAGAAAGCCGAAAAGCTTGAGCTGGTCCTCTCGTACATAGGTTTCGATGAAGAGGATCACGGCCTCTCCGACGGAGCCTATTTTCGACAGCGTGCGCGCCGAACAATAGGCGACGTAACAGACGCCATGCACATCCACCAACACGTAATCCGTGCCGATTTCCTCGATGCTGCCCTTCAGTTTTCCGATCATGATCGCGCCCGCTGCAATGAGACTTAAAATTAACCGGCCGCCAGCAGCCGACGCATCCTGTCACCGCCGCGATTATGGGCGTGGCAGATTGCGATCGCGAGGGCGTCCGCCGCATCGTTACCCTTGAACTCGGCCTTCGGCATCAGGATTTTCAGCATCATGTGGATTTGCTGCTTTTCACCATGCCCCACGCCGATGACAGCTTTTTTCACGGCGTTCGGCGCATATTCGAACACCGGCAAACCGGCACGCGCCGGAACAAGCATGGCGATGCCGCGCGCCTGTCCGAGTTTCAGCGTGGCCACCGCGTCCTTGTTGACGAAAGTCTGCTCCACAGCCGCCTCATCGGGCTGATGGCTGTGCACGATTTCCGCCAGGCCGTCATGAAGCTGGCAAAGCCGGGAGGCGAGATCCATGTCGCCATCTGAAGTCACCGTGCCGGAAGCGACGAAACGCAGGCTGTTTCCCAATGTGTCGATCACGCCCCAGCCGGTGCGCCGTAGTCCGGGGTCGATGCCGATGATCCGAATCGTCTTTTGCATGAGGTACCATATCTTTCCGGCCGCGAGACTGCCAGCGATAAGTGAACAAAACGACAACATTCCCGGATACAGACGTCGAGTCAGGACCAAAGTGGTGCCAGTACCGACCTTTGGCAAAGGCCAATTTTTTTGATCCATCCTTCAATTCTACGCGACTTGTCTGGTAAATCCGCAGGCGCGCCTTACATCCGCTGCAAAGACCCAGATTACGCAGGAGCGTCGGATGATCCCCTTTTCCCTTCTCGATCTTTCGCCCATCGGCGAGGGCGAGAGCGTCAGCGCGGCGCTCGAAAACTCCCGCCGGATGGCGATTAAGGCTGAAGAACAAGGTTATAACCGCATATGGCTGGCCGAACATCACGGCATGCCGGGCATCGCAAGCGCCGCGACGTCGCTCGTTATCGCCCATGTGGGTGCGGCCACGAAACATATCCGCGTCGGCTCGGGCGGTATCATGCTTCCCAACCACTCCCCGCTCGTCATTGCCGAACAGTTCGGGACGCTTGCAGCACTTCTGCCCGGCCGGGTCGATCTTGGCCTGGGCCGCGCCCCCGGAACGGATATGCGCACCGCACGGGCGCTGCGCCGTAATCTCGACGCCGGTGCGGAGAATTTCCCGCACGACATCGTTGAATTGCAAAGATATCTCGGCCCGCCCCAGCAGGATCAGGCGATCCTCGCCGTACCCGGCATGAATTCGAACGTGCCTCTCTGGCTGCTCGGTTCCAGCACCTATAGTGCGCATCTGGCCGCAGCCCTTGGCCTGCCCTATTCCTTCGCATCCCATTTTGCCCCTGACATGCTGATGGAAGCGATCCATATCTATCGCGAGCGCTTCCAGCCCTCCGAGGTGCTGGACAAGCCCTATGTGATGGTGGGCGTGATGGGTGTAGGCGCCGATACCGACGAGGAGGCGCAGCATCTCTTCACCTCGTCACAGCAGCAATTCGTCAATCTGCGGCGCAATGTACGCACGCAGTTCCCGAAGCCCGTGCACAGCATGGAAGGCTACTGGAACGAGATGGAGCGCTTCTCCGTGGAGCACACGTTGCGTTTTGCCGCCGTTGGCGCGCCTGAAACGATCCAGCGTCATCTCGACGGTTTTCTGGCTGAAACACAGGCGGATGAACTGATTGTCTCAATGCCGATCCACGACATCGAAAAGCGGCTGCGGTCGGTCGAGATTTTCGCCGACGTGCGGACATCCATCAAAAAGGCCGCCTAAACAAAAAGCCCCGGAGCGGATCGCTGCCGGGGCCTTTTTTTAGGAACGTGAAAATATCAGGCGGAAAGCTTGGCGAGAATTTCTTCCGACACTTCGAAGTTCGAATAGACGTTCTGCACGTCGTCATCGTCTTCGAGGTTGTCGATGAGTTTCATCAGCGACTGTGCCTTTTCTTCATCTACAGGTACCGTGTTCTGCGGCTTCCAGATGGCCTTGACGCTTTCGGCTTCGCCCAGCACGCCTTCCAGCGCCTTGGACACCTCGTTCATCGCTTCGAAACCGCAGATGATGATGTGGCCGTCTTCGGAAGATTCAACATCGTCCGCACCGGCCTCGATGGCCGCTTCCATCACCTTGTCTGCATCGCCGACTTCCGCCTTGTAGGAAATCTCGCCGACACGGTCGAAGGAGAAGGAGACCGATCCGGTTTCACCCAGCGCACCACCAGCCTTGGTGAAGATGGATCGTACATTGGAGGCAGTGCGGTTACGGTTGTCGGTAAGCGCCTCGACGATGACGGCGACGCCGCCAGGGCCGTAGCCTTCGTAGCGGACCTCATCATAGTTCTCGCCTTCGGCACCCGCAGCCTTCTTGATGGCACGTTCGATATTGTCTTTCGGCATGGACTGGGCCTTGGCGTTCTGGATGGCCAGACGCAGGCGCGGGTTCATGTTCGGGTCGGGCATGCCCGTCTTGGCCGCAACGGTGATTTCGCGCGCAAGCTTGGAAAACATTTTGGACCGCACGGAGTCCTGCTTGCCCTTGCGGTGCATGATGTTCTTGAACTGTGAATGACCAGCCATGGAAAACCTGATTTATCGTAATTTGGAGATTGCGGGCCTTATAAGTGCGATAGGCTCATCGTTCAAGCCCGCAGGCGCTTTCTCTTGCCGCAACAACAGAAGGAACTGATTTATCCGCTCTTCGTTCTGATCATGAACGCGACGGAGAAGGCCATCTTTTCCACTCCGCCGCAGCCCCAAACCGGAAGGAGAAGACATATGGTCAGCCTGACTGAAGCAAGAGAAGCCCCGGCCCGCCAGCTCTGGGACGAGATTAATTCCGTCCATGCCGGCATGCTCGGCCTTGAGGGCCTGCACAGTCACATGCAGCCTATGGCGCCCCACGCTGACCCCAAGACCAACACGATCTGGTTTTTTTCCAAAAAAGACACGGATCTGGTAAAATCGCTCAAATCCGGATCCCGTGCGCATTTCTGCCTTGTGGGCAAGGATCATGATTATCACGCCTGCCTTTCGGGCGTACTCGAAGCGCGCGATGACAAATCAAAGATCGACGAATACTGGAATTCAGTCACCGCCGCCTGGTACGAGCACGGCAAGAGCGATCCGCAACTGACCATGCTGGCGTTGCATGTCGATGATGCCGATATCTGGGCTTCGACGGACAGTACGCTGAAATTCGGCTGGGAAATCGCCAAGGCAAACATGTCGGATGACAAGACGCCCGACGTCGGCGTTCGCCAGCACCTCACCTTCGCCTGAGAACCCGCTCCCCGAGCCTTTCCCCGCCCGTCGCCATCTACATGCCTTTCGGCACCAGTATCTGCGGCTGGCGGGGAAGGTTTCTCATCGAGACCCGGATGACCGGATCGCTTGCATAGGCGATCGCGAAATTTTCGCCAAACATGGTCAGAAACTGCTCCAGCGGCGGGCCGGTGCGATGCATCGGCAGGATCAGCGCAGAGCGCAGGCGCTTGACCACCCTGCTCATGCTGTCGGCCCCCATGGTCAGACCACCATCGACAGGCACCATCAACACATCCAGGCGGCCGATCTCGGCATAATGCGTGTCCGTCAACTCATGATGCAGATGGCCGAGATGGCCAATACACAGCCCGGCAACCTCGAAGATGAAGATGGAATTGCCGTTTTCCTGAAAAGACTCATAATCTCCCCAGCGGTTGCGGATGTCGGTTGAGACATTGCGGATGTAAACGTCGCCCACGAGCACCTTGTGCTCGGCTTTTTCTCCCGGCGTATCGCTCCAGCCATGCAGCACATATTGAATGGCCGGGTCCGGATTAAGGGTGAAATGTGTTGAATGCGCCCGGTTCATGGTCACCACCGTCGGCATGACGGGAGGGCGATAGACACCGTTATAATCCGTGGCAATCGTTACCCCGCCGGGACTTTCGATCAGGTAGGTGGAGTGGCCGATGAAGCTGATTTTCACCTCTTCCTTCGCCGTGGCCTGAGCCAGCTGAACATTGCGCGCATCGAAGCGCGCGAACATCACGCCCGGAATGGCGCTGGCGATCGCCTGGCACTGGCTGACGGGAGGACGGCTCGCCGACTGGGAGAAGGCCGCTCCCGAACAGGCGATCAATCCTGTTATTGCAAGCATTAGCACGCGCAGCATCATGCCACTCCCCTGAACTTGCGAAGCTGAGAAGATGGGACAGGTTTTGCCGAGCGTCCAGTTACATCAGCAACTGAAGGCTGGCACTCTCGTCATTGTGAACGCTTCGACGGGATCAAACCCAGAAGGAAGGCAGCGTTTCCGAAAGTCGCGGCCCGATGCGCAGCGGCGCAATTTTTTCCGCAAGCCCAGTCCGGTCGGAAATCTCCACCCCGACACCGCAGATCGTGGCAGGCCCGCTCGCGGCCTCAAAGCGGCCCTTCGGCATCTTGGAGATAAAGCGGTTGATCGGCTCTTCCTTGTCCATTCCGAGTGAACTGTCATAATCGCCGCACATGCCCGCATCCGACATGTAGGCGGTTCCGCCGTTCAATATCTGTGCGTCAGCCGTCGGAACATGGGTGTGGGTGCCGACGACGAAGCTTGCACGGCCATCCACGAAATGTCCGAAGCACTGTTTCTCGCTGGTCGCCTCGGCGTGAAAATCGAAGATGATGGCATCCGCCTGTTCCTTCAGCGGGCAGGCAGCAAGAATGCTTTCCGCCGACTTGAAGGGGTCGTCCAGCTCCGGATGCATGAAGACCCGCCCCATGATGTTGGCGACCAATATGCGTGCGCCGTTGCGGGCATAAAAAATGCCCGAGCCCTTGCCCGGCGTACCCTCGGGGTAATTGGCGGGCCGCAGGAACTGGTCATGGCGCTCGCAGAAGGAAACCGCCTCTTTCTGATCCCAGACGTGATTGCCGGTGGTGACAACATCGGCACCGGCATTGATGGTCTCGAGATAGATATCCTCGGTGATACCGAAACCACCAGCAGCGTTCTCACCGTTGACGATGACGAAATCCAGCTTCAGATCGGAAATCAGCCCCGGCAATCGCTCCCAGACAGCCGTGCGTCCGGTCTTGCCAACCATGTCTCCGAGAAAAAGAAGCCTCATTCACCCGCCCCGATCTTGCGCATGTTTCGATATTTTGTCCCCTCTAACGGGTAATCCATCTTTTAAAAAGTGCTAAAGCGCCTTTTGCCCACTATCGGAGATCGACAACGGGGCGGAAAACCAGCGCAGACCGCTTTCCGTCAGAATGGCGTGAAGCGAGACATCGTGCGGCTCCGCGGGGATGTCTGCCACTTCCTGGCAGTCAAAGGCGACACCGATGAGAACGGGCTGTTTGCCCTTGGCGTGCAACCGCGCGATGGCGCGGTCATAATGGCCTGCGCCATAACCAACCCGTTGCCCGTGTCCGTCGAAGACGGACAGAGGTACGAGCAGTATATCGGGATCGAGAAGCTCCGCATCCTCACCCGGACCGGTCGTGCCGAAGCCGGTCTTCACCAGCGGCGTATCCCTCTCGAAAGCCCTGAAGACAATGGTTTCACGATCCAGCACAACGGGAAGGACGAGACGTCCACCCCTCGCCCGCAACGCTTCCATCAGCGGACGGGTATCCGCCTCCGAGCGGATCGGCATGAAGCCGGAGATGACGGTCCCCGGCACAAGGGGAATATCCGCGGCACCGTGGGCGGTAATGAACTGGCTCTTCTCTTGCCGTTCCGCCAGTGTCAGAGCATCTCGCGCGGCGAGCCGTTCGCCGCGCAACCTTGCTTTTTCGGCAACGTCACCGAGCATCAGGCGGCCCGGCTCACGAGAACCTTGTCGATGCGGTGACCATCAAGGTCGATGACCTCGAAACGCCAGCCGTTGCGGGTTACATGTTCACCCAGTTCCGGCAGGCGACGGAACTCGTCCAGGACAAGTCCGGCGACGGTCTCGAACTCGGCGTCCTCATTGATCTGGAAGCCCATGCGATAAGCGAACTCATCGGCAGGCATCCAGCCGGCAACGAGGAACGAACCGTCCTCGCGCTCGACCATGGCCGGCTCTTCGTCGTCATCTTCCTGAAAGGCACCGGTAATGGCCTCCAGCACGTCGCCGGAGCTGATGATACCTTCGAAATGGCCGTACTCGTCATAAACGAGGACCATGTGCACGGTGGAGCGACGCAGCGACTGGATGACGTCAACGGCGCTCGTCAGGTCGGACACGACGGGCACCTCGCGCAGAAGCTCACGAATGTTGAGCTCCTTGCCGGAGGCCAGCGCATCGAAGGCGTCCTTGGCGAAAAGCACGCCAAGAATTTCGTCGGACGCGCCGTTGCGCACCGGCAGACGCGAACGCTGCGTCCCGCGAAGCTGCTCGCGGATTTCCTCGGCGCTGTCTTCGATATCGACCACTTCCACGTCGCGACGCGGCGTCATCAGGCCGCGCGCGTTGCGGTCAGCAAGGCGCATGACGCTGGTGATCATCGCCGATTCTTCGGTCTCGATCACGCCGGCGCTATGGGCTTCGGCCAGAACGGTGCGAATTTCATCGTCGGTAACCGACGCGTTGGATTCGCCACTATGGCCGAGAAGCGCCAGAATGGCCTTACCCGACCGGTCGAGCAGCCACACCAGCGGCGCGCCGACCTTGGACAGCAGCATCATGGTAGGCGCAACACGCGCGGCAATCTTTTCAGGATCGCGCAACGCAATCTGCTTTGGCACCAGTTCGCCGACGATCAGTGACAGGTAAGTAATGGCGACGACGACCGAGCCGACGCCAATTGCATCGGCCGCACGGTCAGGAACACCCTGCTCCAGAAGCCACGCCGTAAAGCGGGCACCGAGCGTGGCGCCGGAAAATGCGCCCGAGAGGACGCCGACCAGCGTGATGCCGATCTGCACTGTAGAAAGAAAGCGTCCGGGGTTTTCGGAAAGGCTGAGCGCCTGTGTGGCGCCCTTGCTGCCTTGCGTGGCAAGCACCTTTAGCCTCGCCGGTCTGGAGGAGACAACGGCAAGCTCGGACATGGCAAGCACACCGTTCAATACGGTGAGCAGGACCACGATCATAATTTCAGTAAACAAGTTTAGCTCTTTGGGCTGTTGAACGGCACGTCGCGGTTTTGGCCGCAGCGCCCCTTTTTAAAGGGCATGACAGACATACCAATCCGGATAATAGGGAATTGTTCCGCCATTGCAATGACAGGAATATAAAAAAGCCGTGCCCGGCAGTTATGAAAAATGACTGTCGACTATATCGAGGGTACAGGGAAGCATCGGAATTGTCCCGAAACTTCAAGCGCGTTCCACGGCAACCGATGGAGATTTACGATCCTGGGTGCCTACAAAAGTAGGTGGGCACCGTGTGTCCAGCCCCACGGGACTGGCCAGGGACAGCTCCCTTTGGATCGAGTATGGCCCCAGGGATTGTGGTTCCTGTCGAGAAGCGCAGAACGCATTCAAGATATAGGACGGATCGGTAAAAACCGCCAGAGGCGCAGAGCGAAATTTTATCGCTTCGGATTCCGGACGATCAGTGTGCCGCCGGTTTTGGGCGGTCCAGCAATTTTTCGGTAATGCCGTTCAGCCGGTCGGCCAGATCGCCGATGGCAAGCGCCACCATCTCATCCGACTTCGCCTTGTGCTCGGCCATGCCATCGCGATTGCGGGAGAGGGATGCGACCTCACCTTCCAGCTTCTCGATCTTGCGGTTGAGCTCGGAAAGCTCGTCCATCACCATGATACCAGCCATTACCGTTAGCCTCAGGTCGCCGATCTCTCCGAACTGGCTCTTGAGATGCCCCACATACCGGTCGAAACGGGTGGCAAGGTCGGTCAGGTGGTCTTCCTGGCCTGCTTCGCACGCCATGCGATAGGCCTTTCCGTCGATCATAACAGTAACTTGCGCCATGATACCGCTCCTATCGATCCAGCACCGCGCGGATCGTCTCCATGGCCGTCACCAGCCGGCGCGAAACCTCGCGATTGACTTCTTCAAGACGGTTAGCGCGAAACTCGGCCTGGTCCAGTTCCTGCGCCAGTCTGGCGCGGTCGACATGGACGCGCTTCACCTCGTTATCGATCTCGCCGGTCTCTCTCTGCCGCTCGATACGCATATCGATGGCATTTTCGAGATTTGTGATGGCAGCATTCAGCTCCGTCAGCGCAGATTGTAAGGTCTTCTCAGCCGACATCGTTTTTTCCAACTCGCACGCCACCGGCCGAATCGTCCGGTTTCAGGCCATTTAAACGCTCACGAGGTTATTACCCGATTTACCATCCCGTCAATCAAACCAGTGCATTGTGGCGTTTTGCTCTGTGGATGAACGAAGAAACCGGGCCGGACGGGACACGAAATCCGTTCCAGCCCCCGCTTTGCGAAACGATTTTTATCGACCGCAGAACCGCAATTGCCCGTCGATTTATTGACTTGCCTGCCTCACCTGCTATGGATCAACCCGCTTTTTGGATAGTTGCGTAAAACTATCTCCTTTCACCCGGAAACAGACGGAAAAGCCATGATTTCTCGCGACAAACACAACCGGATGGCAAATGCGATCCGCTTTCTTGCCATGGATGCAGTGGAGAAGGCCAATTCAGGCCATCCCGGTCTGCCGATGGGCGCCGCTGATGTCGCCACCGTTCTCTTCACCCGTTATCTGAAATTCGATCCCAAGGCGCCGCTCTGGCCGGATCGCGACCGTTTCGTGCTGTCGGCAGGTCATGGTTCGATGCTTCTTTACTCGCTGCTCTATCTTACGGGCTACGAGGACATGACGATCGACGAGATCAAGCGTTTCCGTCAATTCGGTTCCAAGACCGCCGGCCATCCTGAATATGGCCACGCCACCGGCATCGAAACGACCACCGGTCCGCTCGGCCAGGGCATCGCCAACGCCGTGGGCATGGCAATCGCCGAACGCAAGCTGGAAGAGGAGTTCGGCTCCGACCTGCAGAGCCACTTCACTTATGTACTGTGCGGCGACGGCTGCCTCATGGAAGGCATCAGCCACGAAGCCATCGCGCTTGCCGGCCATTTGAAGCTTAACAAGCTCGTTCTCTTCTGGGATGACAACAACATCACCATCGACGGCGAAGTTGGCCTCTCCGACAGCACCGATCAGATTGCCCGTTTCCAGGCGGTTCACTGGAACACCATCCGTGTTGACGGCCATGATCCGGATGCGATCGCCGCTGCCATCGAAGCCGCGCAGAAATCGGACCGCCCGACCTTCATCGCCTGCAAGACCGTCATCGGTTTCGGCGCGCCCAACAAGCAGGGCACCCATAAGGTTCATGGCAACCCGCTCGGCGCAGAAGAAATCGCTGCGGCCCGCAAGAGCCTGAACTGGGAAGCCGAAGCTTTCGTCATTCCGGAAGACGTGCTGGATGCATGGCGTCTTGCCGGTCTGCGCTCCACCAAGACGCGTCAGGACTGGGAAGCCCGCCTCGAAGCCGCTGAGGCCGGCAAGAAAGCCGAGTTCAAGCGCCGCTTCGCCGGCGACCTGACGGGCAATTTCGATAGCTCGATCGATGCTTTCAAGAAGAAGATCATCGAGAACAACCCGACCGTTGCGACCCGCAAGGCCTCGGAAGACTCGCTCGAAGTCATTAACGGCGTGCTGCCGGAAATGATCGGCGGTTCTGCCGACCTGACGCCGTCCAACAACACCAAGACCAGCCAGATGAAGTCCATCACGCCGACGGACTTCTCCGGCCGTTACCTGCACTACGGCATCCGCGAACACGGCATGGCTGCTGCCATGAACGGCATCGCACTGCATGGCGGTCTCATTCCTTATGCGGGCGGCTTCCTGATCTTCTCGGACTACTGCCGTCCGTCGATCCGTCTTGCCGCGCTCATGGGCATCCGTGTCGTCCACGTTCTGACGCATGATTCCATCGGCGTTGGGGAAGACGGCCCGACCCACCAGCCGGTGGAGCAGATCGCTGCCCTTCGCGCCATTCCGAACCTGCTCGTCTTCCGCCCGGCGGATGAGACCGAGACGGCGGAATGCTGGCAGCTGGCGCTGGAACAGAAGCATCGTCCGTCTGCGCTGGCCCTAACCCGCCAGAACCTTGCACCTTCGCGCAAGGAATATGAAGAGAAGAACCTGTCTGCTTACGGCGCCTACGAACTCGTTTCCGCCAGCGACGCCAAGGTTTCGATCTTCGCTTCCGGTTCGGAGGTCGAAGTGGCTCTGAAAGCGGCCGCAACGCTGAAGGACAAGGGCGTATCCGCCCGCGTCGTTTCCGTTCCCTGCTTCGAACTCTTCAAGGAACAGCCGGAAACCTATCGCAACGCCATCATCGGCAAGGCTCCGGTCAAGATCGCGGTGGAAGCCGCCATCCGCCAGGGCTGGGATTATTTCATCGGTAACGATGGCGCTTTCGTCGGCATGCACTCCTTTGGAGCGTCCGCGCCGGCGAAGGATCTCTTCAAGCACTTCGGTATCACGGCAGAAGCTGTCGTCGCCGCAGTCGAGGCAAAACTTGCGTAAGGGCTTCCCAAGCCCTCACCATTCAGCAAAGACCAAGCCCATTCTTGATCGGGAGACTGTAAATGACTGTAAAAGTTGCCATTAACGGCTTCGGCCGCATCGGCCGCAATGTTTTGCGCGCCATCGTCGAATCCGGCCGCACCGATATCGAAGTCGTCGCCATCAACGACCTCGGCCCGGTTGAAACCAACGCTCACCTGCTGCGCTACGATTCGATCCACGGCAAGTTCCCGGCCGACGTCAAGGTCGAAGGCGACACCATCATCGTTGGCGGTGGCAAGCCGATCAAGGTGACGGCCGTTCGCGACCCGGCAACGCTGCCGCACAAGGAACTCGGCGTCGACATCGCGCTTGAGTGCACCGGCATCTTCACGGCCCGCGACAAGGCTGCTGCCCATCTGACGGCCGGCGCCAAGCGCGTCATCGTTTCGGCTCCCGCTGACGGCGCCGACCTCACCGTCGTCTTCGGTGTCAACCATGACCAGCTGACGAAAGATCACCTCGTCATCTCCAACGCATCCTGCACCACCAACTGCCTCGTGCCGGTCGTGAAGGTTCTCGATGACGCCGTTGGCATCGATCATGGCTTCATGACCACGATCCACTCCTACACCGGCGACCAGCCGACGCTGGACACCATGCACAAGGATCTGTACCGCGCCCGCGCCGCAGCCCTGTCCATGATCCCGACCTCGACAGGCGCCGCAAAGGCTGTTGGCCTCGTCCTGCCGCACCTCAAGGGCAAGCTTGACGGCACGTCGATCCGCGTTCCGACCCCGAACGTGTCGGTCGTCGACTTCAAGTTCGTGGCCAAGAAGAGCACGACGGTTGCCGAAATCAACGCAGCCATCAAGGCGGCTTCCGACGGCCAGCTGAAGGGCATCCTCGGCTATACCGACGAGCCGCTGGTTTCCCGCGATTTCAACCACGACAGCCACTCGTCGATCTTCGCCAATGACCAGACCAAGGTCATGGAAGGCAACTTCGTCCGCGTCCTGTCCTGGTACGACAACGAGTGGGGCTTCTCCAACCGCATGTCGGATACAGCTGTCGCCTTCGCGAAGACCATCTAACGAATGCCCATCAGTCGATGCATTCCGGCGGGAGCGATCCCGCCGGATTTTTTATTCCCGGTTTTCCTCTACAGTGCCGCCATGTTTTCAATTTCCTGCCTTTGTCTGGTCCATTTTGAAACGGACAAGGGACTCAGGGATAACGGTCGTGCGCAATGCACTTCGGCCCTGCCGTATCTTTCGATACACCCCGCCTTGCGTTACCTTTCAACGCCGCCGACCGAGCGCTGACAGACCGCAACCCGTGGCGCATTGACTGCGAACGTGCAGAGCAATCATTGCGGTGGCCAGCGCGGCGTGAAAAAGGCGGTAAACGTGGAATCATTTTATCTGTTGTTGCTGGTGGCAACTGTTCTCGTCCTCGTCGCCGCCTTCTCGAGCCTCATCGCCTACCGCTTCGGCGCGCCGCTGCTGCTGCTCTTCCTTGTGATTGGACTTGCAGCGGGGGTGGACGGCCTCGGTATCGAATTCACCAACAACCCTCTCGCCTATATGCTCGGTTCGCTGGTACTTGCCGTCATCCTGTTCGACTCCGGGTTTGGCACGTCGATCCAGTCTTTCCGGCTTTCCGCGGCACCGGCAATGGCGCTTGCCACGGTCGGCGTTATTCTCACATCCGTCTTTTTCGCGGGCGCAGCCGCCCTCCTGCTCGGGCTCTCCTGGCTAGAGGGCCTGCTGCTCGGTGCCATCGTCGCCTCCACCGATGCGGCAGCGGTGTTTTTCCTGCTGCGCATCGGCGGCATCCACATCCGCGATCAGGTGCGCTCCACGCTGGAGGTCGAATCCGGCACCAACGATCCAATGGCCATCTTCCTCACAGTCGCCCTGGTCGAGATCATCGCCAAAGGACAGGGCCTGGCCGGTATCGACAGCGGTTTTCTGCTGCTTTTTGTTGAGGAAATGGGCCTCGGTGTGATCGTCGGCGTGCTGGGCGGTCTCATGATCGCCGCCGTGGTCAACCGTTTTGCCGCCGATCGCGGGCTGGCGCCGATCTTTGTGCTTGCGCTGGCGCTGCTCGTGTTTTCCTTCACCGGCACGATTGGCGGCAGCGGCTTTCTGGCGGTCTATGTCGCCGGCATTGTCGCCGGCAATCGCAGGATCTTCGCCAAGGAAACGATCCGTCGCTTCCACGAAGGGCTGACGTGGCTGGCACAGATCATCATGTTCCTGATGCTCGGCCTGCTTGCCACGCCGTCGCAGTTTCCTGCAATCGCAATTCCAGCCATCCTGCTGGCGCTGTTCCTGATCTTCGTCGCCCGTCCGCTCGCGGTCTGGCTCAGCCTCATGCCGTTTAACTACACCCAACAGGAAACCTCTTTCGTCGCCTGGGTGGGCCTGCGCGGCGCCGTCTCCATCCTGCTTGCCATCATGCCCATCCTCGGCGGACTTGATGACGCCCAGATCTATTTCAATGCCGCCTTCATCATCGTGCTGGTATCGCTCCTCGTGCAGGGCTGGACAATCAAACCGGTGGCAACAAGGCTGGGGCTGATCGTGCCGCCGCGCATGGGCGAGGTGGACAAGCTGGAGGTTGACCTTCCCGGCACGGCCAATCACGAACTGATTTCCTACCGCGTGGCAAAGGGCAGCGCCATCCTGCAGGGCGAACGCATTCCCCGCTGGGCGATGCCTTCGCTGGTGGTGCGTGACGGCAAATCGATTCGCTACCAATATGCCGGGCGGCTGCGTGAAAATGATCTTGTCTATCTCTTCATCGCCCCCGGTTATTCCCGCCTGATCGACCGGCTCTTCGCGAGCGCCCTGCCCGTCGCCGATGACGACGCCGATTTCTTCGGCACCTTCGCGATCTCTCCCGCCCGGCCGGCGAAGGAGCTTGATGCCGCCTATGGTCCCGGCCTGCTTGCGCCAGCAGAACAGGCAATGAGCATCGCAGAACTCATCGAGACACGTCTTGCCGGACGGGCCGATTATGCCGACCGCGTGCGCCTCGGCTCCATCGTCCTGATCGTGCGAACTTTGGACGAACATGAGGCGATAGCGGGTGTCGGAATTTCGCTGGAGCCGGTCGAACCGGCTACCACCCTGCCGATCTTCATCAGCTTCTCGGAAATTTTCAAACGGGTGCGCGACTATCTGGCGCAGCGGCGTCAGTCGCGTTCCACCGCTACCGCACAAGACGTGGTCGCACCTTCAAACACCGTGAGAGAAAATGAAGCCTGACCGGCTTGCGTCGGCAATCAGGCATAGTATGGTCCCTGCCGAACTCGCAACAAATCAGGATCGACCTATGCCCGCTTTCAAGACCATCGATGACCTCAACGACATTGCCGGAAAGCGCGTTCTCGTCCGCGTTGATCTCAACGTGCCGGTCGCGGATGGCAAAGTTACGGACAAGACCCGTATCGAGCGGGTCGCGCCGACCATTCTGGAACTTTCCAAGAAGGGCGCAAAGGTTATTCTGCTTGCCCATTTTGGCCGTCCGAAGGGCGAACCCGTGGCTGACATGTCGCTTTCCCAGATCGTACCAGCAGTTGAGGAAGTGCTGGACCATGCCGTCTCCTTCGCGTCCGACTGCATCGGCGCGCCGGCGGCGGAAGCCGTTGCGAAACTGAATGACGGCGATATCCTGCTTCTGGAAAACACGCGCTTCCACAAGGGCGAGGAAAAGAACGATCCCACCTTCGTCGAGGCTCTGGCGGCCAATGGCGATATCTATGTCAATGACGCCTTCTCCGCCGCGCATCGCGCCCACGCCTCCACCGAGGGCCTCGCCCGCCACCTGCCCGCCTATGCCGGCCGCACCATGCAGGCCGAGCTTGAGGCTCTGGAAAAGGGCCTCGGCCAGCCGGTGCGTCCCGTCGTCGCCATCGTCGGCGGCGCGAAGGTTTCAAGCAAAATCGATCTTCTGATGAACCTCGTGAAGAAGGTCGATGCCCTCGTCATCGGCGGCGGCATGGCCAACACCTTCCTCGCCGCCCGTGGCGCCCAGGTTGGAAAATCGCTCTGCGAGCACGATCTGGCCGAAACCGCAAAGCAGATCATGATCGAGGCCGCGACTTCCGGCTGTGCCATCGTGCTGCCGGAAGACGGCGTCGTTGCCCGCGAATTCAAGGCCGGTGCGGCCAGTGAAACGGTCGACATCAATGCCATTCCCGCTGACGCCATGGTGCTTGATGTCGGCCCGAAATCGGTTGAAAGCATCAAGGCCTGGATTTCACGCGCGGAAACGCTGGTCTGGAACGGGCCGCTCGGCGCCTTCGAAATCGAACCCTTCGATGCAGCCACCGTGGCTGCCGCAAAACATGCCGCGGAATGCACGAAGGCCGGCAAGCTCGTCTCCGTCGCAGGCGGCGGCGACACCGTGGCCGCGCTCAACCATGCCGGCGTTTCCGAGGATTTCTCCTATGTTTCGACCGCCGGCGGCGCCTTCCTTGAATGGATGGAAGGCAAGGAACTGCCGGGCGTTGCCATCCTGACCGCCGCCAAGTAAACTTATCTCACTTGCCTGACACGAGGCCGGACAAGCGATGCTTGTCCGGCCTTGTTTTTTGGTAAGTGCACGCGGGAGGAAAAGTTTCAAACGATTGAAATCATTTCAATCGTTTCAATGAGTTAGCGTGCCATTTCCCTGCCCTGGAACTTCTGTTATCGGAAATTTATTGTGCCTTGGGAGAATAGCAAATGACCGAACGTCTCGAAGACATCGCAATCAAAATGGTCGCCGACGGCAAGGGCCTGCTCGCCGCCGACGAATCCACGGGAACGATCAAAAAGCGTTTCGACAGCATCAATCTGGAGTCCACCGAGACCGCCCGCCGCGACTATCGCGAGATGCTGTTCCGTTCCGACGACGCCATGAAGAAATATATCTCCGGCGTCATTCTCTATGAAGAGACCCTGTTCCAGAAGGCTGCCGACGGCACACCTTTCGTTGATATCATCAAGGCGGCGTGGCAGCCTGCCGGGCATCAAGGTGGATATCGGCGCCAAGCCGATGGCCTTCCACCCGCATGAATTCATTACCGAAGGCCTCGACGGTCTTTATGAGCGCCTGCGCAAGTACCACGAAGCCGGTGCGCGCTTCGCCAAGTGGCGTGGCGTCATCACCATCGGTGAACAGCGCCCGAGCTGGGGTTCGATCAAGGCAAACTCCCAGTCGCTCGCCCGTTATGCCGCTCTCTGCCAGCAGGCGGATATCGTGCCGATCGTTGAGCCTGAAGTCCTGATGGACGGCGAGCCGGGCACGCATGACATCGACCGCTGCGCGGAAGTCACGCAATGGGTTCTGCAGACCGTCTTCGCGGACCTGTTCGACGCCCGCGTGAACCTCGAAGGCATGATCCTCAAGCCGAACATGATCATCGACGGCAAGAAGGCCCGCAAGGCTTCCGTCGAGGAAGTGGCGGAAAAGACCGTGAAGGTCCTGAAGGCGACCGTACCTTCCGCCGTTCCGGGCATTGCCTTCCTTTCCGGCGGCCAGTCCTCCGAAGAAGCAACGGCGCATCTCTCCGCCATGAATTCCGGCTATGACCTGCCCTGGTCTCTGACCTACTCCTACGGCCGCGCGCTTCAGGATACGGCCCTCAAGACATGGGGCGGCAAGCAGGAGAATGTCGCTGCCGGCCAGCGCGCCTTCACGCACCGCGCCGCCATGAACAGCCTGGCGGCCAAGGGCAACTGGAAGCAGGAACTCGAAAAGGCAGCCTGAGGCTTCGCTCCAGAGCTTTGGTGAATGAAAGCCGCCTCCCGGGGCGGCTTTTTCTTATGGGCGCAGAAGCAGCGTTACCGACCAGATGACAAAGGCGGCAACCGCTATCTTCCAGCAATCGCCCCGTTTCTTCAGCCCCGGCAGGCCGAGCGGCCGGATAATCTGGACGGCCATGGCCAGCAGTAAAAAAAGGCCGATCGCCTTCGTCATTTATTGAGCCTTTTCTTTATTTCTGCATCGTCACAGGCTGGACATTTTTACCGTTCACCAGAAGAGTGCAACTCATTCGGGTAACTCCCGTTGTATGACCTGTCCGACCGTCCGTCCGAACGCATGAGAGTGTTGTCATGAGCAGAAATCTTCTACCCGTATTCGCTCTTTTATCCAGCACTCTGTTTCTCTTTCTCGGCAACGGTCTTCAGGGCCTCGTGCTGCCAGTACGAGGCTCGGCAGAAGGTTACTCCAACGAGATCCTCGGTTTCCTCGGAACCTCCTGGGCTGCGGGCTTCGTTGTCGGTTGTTTTGTCGCGCCGGCCATCGTGCGCCGTGCCGGCCATGTGCGGGCTTTTGCGTCTTTCGTCGCATTGGTATGCCTGACCGTGCTCATGACCGGTCTCATCGTTGATGACGTCTGGTGGATTACGCTGCGTGCGCTTACCGGCTTCTGCACCGCCGGCACCTCAATGATCATCGAAAGCTGGCTGAACGAGCGCGCCACGAACGAAAGCCGCGGCATGATCTTTTCGCTCTATATCGCCATCACGCTTCTGGGCGTCGTGGCGGGACAGATGATCGTGCCGATGGGAGATATCAGCAATACCTCGCTGTTCATGATCTGCGGCATCATTTATTGCATCGCCATTCTGCCAGCAACGCTTTCAAAGGCGGCCAGTCCACAGCCCTTGCAGAAGGTGAAACTGGATTTGCCGGCGCTCTATCGCAACTCCCCGGTCTCCTTCGTCGGCATTCTGATGATCGGCATCGCCAACGGTGCTTACGGCACGCTCGGCGCCGTCTTCGGTGCCCGGGCAGGCCTGGATCCGACCATGATCGCCATCATGGTGTCCGTCACGATTTTCGTCGGCGCATTGGCGCAGTTCCCGGCGGGTCGCCTTTCGGACAGGATAGACCGTCGTTACGTGCTGGCCGGCCTCGCGGGGCTTGGCGCCGTCGCGGGACTTGCGGTCGCAGCCGTGCAGCCGCATCACGTCTACGTTCTGATTCCGATGATCGCCGTTTACGGTGCAGCCGCCAATGCGCTCTATCCCATCGCCGTGGCGCACGCCAACGACTTTGCGGCGTCCGAGGATTTCGTCAAGGTTTCAGGCGGGTTGCTGTTGCTTTACGGCGTCGGCACCATTATCGGACCGACGCTCGGCGGCGCTGTCATGACCTATTCCGGGCCCTATGCGCTGTTTCTGGTCACAGCCGTCGCCCATATTTTGATTACTGCCTACGCCATTATCAGAAGCCGCAGGCGCGCCGCGCTTTCAACCGACGAGAAGGACAATTTCTCGACGATGATGCCGACGACGCCTTCTCCGCTGGTGACACCGGAGAGTATTGCGCTTGACCCGCGCGCGCCGCAATATCCCGGCGAGGATGGGGACTACGTGGAAAAAGGAGCAGGCATATGAGCCTCTTTGACGACGACCGCCCGCAAAAACCCGCTGCACACCAGATTGGCACCGATCTCAGCCTCCTCTCCGTGGACGAACTGGACAGCCGGATCGAGCTTCTCCAGGCCGAAATCACCCGACTCGAAGAGGAAAGAAAGCGGAAATCCGCGGGAAGACAGGCGGCGGAGAATCTTTTCCGATCCTGATGCGCGGTGACCAATAAACCCGGCTCGCACGTGCCTAACGGCAGAATCGGTTCAACGTGCGTTCCAAAACAAGAGGTTTTGGGTCAGTCTTTCGTTTACCATTAACCAAAAATTAAGCTTTCTGAGAGATTACTATACATGTCCAGTTCTTCTGGATTTCAGGCATCTTCTCCATTCGGCGAATTGGTCTGATTTTTCTCCCTGTTTTACCTTGAGAGCCGCTTTCGCGGCTCTTTTTTTGCCGCCGCCGGCTTCGGTAAAACTGTGGGTATTAACCCTTCTTTAATAATTGCCTTGCGCATTTCAGGTAAAGATACCATCCTGAAAACACTAAAGGCCGGAACAAAATATCCGGATCGTCGTTGCCTGACAGTGTGGTGCGTGAGCAGGGATTTGAAGAAATGTCGGAACAGGTTTTAAATACCATAAGCTTTGCGGGGCGCGCGGCTGCTTCCAACCAGTTCAAGACCCTCTATACCGAAGGCATGACCCTGGTGGAGGAAACTGCAAGCTATCTCGACGGCGCCGGCCGCGCTGCCTCGAAAGTTTTGCCGCGCATGGCCTCAGTGCTTTATGCCGCGGAATCGATGCGCCTCACGACTCGCCTGATGCAGATGGCCTCCTGGCTGCTGCTCCAGCGCGCCGTCAACAACGGTGAAATGACCCGCGATCAGGTTTTGAGCGAGAAGAATAAGGTTCGCCTCGACAGCTTCAACGTCGACCGCAACGCGCCCGGCTGGAACGACCTGCCGGAGTCCTTCCGCGATCTTATCGAGCGCTCGCTGCGTCTCCAGAATCGCATCGCCCTGCTCGACCGCGAAATCTATCGCCCTTCCGAAGCCGCGAAGGTGCCGGACAATGAGAACAGCGTTCAGGCGCAGCTCAACCTTCTGCGCACGGCTTTCTCGATCAACTGAGGAAAAAACCACATTGAGTGGACAATTTGAAAGCAGGCTCACCGGCCTGCTTTTTTGTTTCAGCGGTCATGCCGGGTAGATGCCGTCGCCAAAACAGCGCAACAAAAAAGCCCGGTAAAACCGGGCTTTTTTAACAATCTGTTCGCAAGAGGATCAGAGGCCGAGGCCGCCGAAACGCTTGTTGAACTTGGAAACGCGACCACCGCGGTCCATAAGCTGCTGGTTGCCGCCCGTCCATGCCGGATGGGACTTGGGGTCGATTTCAAGGTTCATGACGGCGCCTTCCGAACCCCAGGTAGAGCGGGTTTCGTATTCGGTGCCATCGGTCATGACCACCTTGATCGTGTGATAATCGGGATGGATATCAGCCTTCATGACAATCTTCCTGGTTAAGTGACGTGCGGTCCATTTGCCGCAATTGCGTCAACTGAGCCAATTCAATAAATGAAGCCATAGTCCAGATGGGCTATGGCTTCCCAATTCGATGCGGAGCCTATACATGAAGGTCGCCGAGATAACAAGAGCCTGCTATCCCCTTGTGAAAGGAGATGGCTTCCGGGCAGGAATTTTACCGCAGGCCGGAAATTCGCCCACAAAAGGCCGAAAAATGGCGAAGAACGAGGAGCATAGAGGACGTGGCAGACATCGAACAGCATAAAGCGGTGAAACAGAGAAGCCTGAAACCGCTCCTTGGCCTGTTTCCTTATCTCAGGCGTTATCGTGGCTTGATGGCTGCGGCTCTTTTTGCACTTGTTCTGTCTTCCGCCACGACTCTTGCCTTGCCGCTCGCCGTTCGCCGCATCATCGATCACGGTTTCCAAACGCCTGATGGCGGTATGATCAACAGCTACTTCGCCATGCTTTTAGCCATTGCGGTTGTTCTCGCACTCGCCAGCGCCATGCGTTATTATTATGTCATGACGATCGGCGAGAGGGTCGTTGCCGATCTGCGCCGCGATGTGTTCGCCCATCTCACCACGCTGTCACAGCAATTCTTCGATGCCAACCGCTCAGGCGAGCTCACCTCGCGACTGACGGCCGACACGGTGCAGATCCGCTCCGCATTCGGCTCATCTGCGTCGGTGGCGTTGCGCAACATCATCATGTGCTGCGGCGCCGTGGCGATGATGATCTATACCAGCCCCGGTCTTTCCGGACTCGCGCTGCTGGCCATTCCCTTTATCGTTTTTCCCCTGATTGCCTTCGGGCGCTCGGTTCGCGCCCGCTCCCGCACGACACAAGACACTTTGGCCAACTCCGCCGCTTATGCTTCCGAGACGATTGCAGCGAGCCGCACCGTACAGTCCTTCAATGCCGAGACGCTGGCGAATGCCCGTTATGGCGCTTCGGTGGAAGCGGCCTATCAGGGCGCACGCGCCGCCATCGGCGCACGCTCCATCCTCACCGCCGTCGCCATCACGCTCGTCTTCGGCAGCGTTGTCGGCATTCTCTGGTATGGGGCGCAAAGCGTCCTGTCCGGTGGCATGACCGCGGGAACGCTCGGTCAGTTTGTGCTTTATTCGGTCATCGCGGCCAGCGGCCTTGGCCAGCTCTCCGAAGTCTGGGGAGAACTGGCGCAGGCCGGCGGCGCGGCGGAACGGCTGTCCGAACTGCTGGACGAGCGCTCGCCGGTTCTCGATCCCGCCGCGCCCGTCACTCTGCCCCAGCCACCGCGTGGCGAAGCCGCATTCGAGAATGTCGATTTTGTCTACCCGCTCGCGGCAGGACGGCCGATCGTCTCCGGCCTCTCCTTCAAAGTCAGTGCCGGCGAAACCGTCGCCATCGTCGGACCCTCCGGTGCAGGCAAGAGCACGGTCTTTTCGCTGCTGATGCGCTTTTACGATCCGCAGCAGGGCCGTATCACCATTGACGGCGCTGATATCCGCGACGTCAAGCTCGCCGATCTGCGGGCGCGTCTATCCATCGTCCCGCAGGATGTGGCTATATTCGCCTCCTCAATCCATGACAATATCGCCTTTGGACGGCCTGACGCGACACGGGAAGAAGTGCGCGCCGCCGCCATCGCCGCGCAGGCCGACAGCTTCATTGAACGCCTTACCGACAGATATGACACCCAGGTGGGAGAGCGCGGCGTAACACTTTCCGGCGGGCAGCGCCAGCGCATCGCCATTGCCCGCGCCATCCTGCGCAACGCACCTATCCTGCTTTTGGACGAGGCCACCTCGGCGCTCGATGCGGAAAGCGAGACACTGGTACAGAAGGCTCTCGATGAGCTCATGAGCAGCCGCACCACCATTGTCATCGCCCACCGCCTTGCCACCGTTCTCAAAGCCGACCGCATTCTGGTGATGGATGAAGGCCGCATCATCGAGGAAGGCACGCATCAGAGTCTCATTCGCCAGAACGGTCTCTATGCCCGGCTCGCCCGTCTGCAATTCCAGACCGGGCCCGAAGAACTGCGCGCACAGGCCTGAGTTACGTCAGCACGCTGCGCCCCGCAACGCGCCCGGAAAACAGGCATCCTCCAAGGAAAGTGCCTTCAAGCGTGTTATATCCATGCATGCCGCCACCGCCGAAACCAGCCACCTCGCCAGCGGCATAAAGCCCCGGCACCGGCTCACCGCCGGCGTCCAGCACCCTCGCCTCAAGGTCGGTGTGCAGGCCACCCAGGGTCTTGCGCGTCAGCACATGCAGACGCACGGCAATCAAAGGCCCCATGGCAGGATCGAGCAGGCGATGCGGTTTCGCCGTTCGCATCAGCCGGTCACCGAGGTAACGGCGCGCACCGTGGATCGCCGTTACCTGCGTATCCTTGCTAAAGCCGTTTTCAATCTCACGGTCGCGCGCTTCGATCTGCCGGCGGATGTGGTTGGTGTCCAAGCGATCATTTCCGGCGATGGCGTTCATCGCAGGCACCAATTCTTCCAGCGTATCACGAACGGCGAAATCCTCGCCCCGTTCCATGAAAGCCCGCACGGGTCCAGGCGGCTCCTTTCCCAACCTTTTCAGCAACAGGCGCATATTCTTGCCCGTCAGATCAGGATTCTGCTCCGAACCTGAAAGCGCGAACTCCTTCTTGATGATCACTTTGGTCAGAATGAACCAACTGTAACCGCTGCCACGTTCACCCAGCATTTTCAGTGTGCCAAGCGTATCAAAGCCAGGCATGGCCGGCGCATGAAGCCGGTCACCATTCGCATCGCACCAGAAGGACGAAGGACCAGGCAGAATGCGTATGCCGTGACCTGGCCAGATCGGGTCGTGGTTTTTGACACCCTCGGTGTAATGCCACATGCGGTCACGGTTGATGACCCCGCCACCCGCCGCCTCGGTGATGGCGATCATGCGGCCGTCCACATGCGCCGGCACACCGCAAACCATGTTTTGCGGCGGCTGGCCCAGTCGTTCCACGGGCCAGTTGCGCCGCACCAGCTCCTGATTACCGCCGATGCCGCCGGAACTGACAATGACCGCAGCAGCGGAAAGACCGAATTCGCCCTGCTCTTCCCGGCTGCTCTCCTCTCCGCGTTGCACCGGATCGCTTGCAAGAACCACACCGGAAACGCCGGTCACCCCGCCATCGGCGATATCCAGCCGATCAACCCGGTGGCGGAAGCGGAAGGATAGCCGCCCATCCGCCGCGATAAGCTTTGCCTTTTTAACGAAGGGAGCAAGCACCCCGGGGCCTGTGCCCCAGGTGACATGGAAGCGTGGAACAGAATTGCCATGGCCATCGGTCAAACCGCCGCCACGCTCGGCCCAGCCTACCACGGGAAACCAGCGCATACCCATGCGGTGCAGCCATTCCCGCTTCTCACCGGCAGCAAAATCGAGATAGGCCTCTGCCCAGCGACGCGGCCAGTGATCTTCCGGGCGATCAAAACCGGCCGAACCGAACCAGTCCTGCCTCGCAAGGTCGAGACTGTCTCGCACGCGCATCCGACGTTGTTCTGGGCTATCGATGAAAAACAGGCCGCCAAGCGACCAGAAGGCCTGTCCGCCCAGGTTCCGCTCACCCTCCTGATCAACCACGCAGACGCTGAGACCTCGCTCGGCAGCCTCCGTTGCCGCAACCAACCCGGCAAGCCCCGCCCCGACAACGATCACATCATAGCGTTCCATCAGCCCCTCCCAGATATGACGGAATTACTTTTACGCGAACGTAAGTTTACTTTCGCCGGAAGGCAACCGCCCAGATGCGGTCCGCGATTTCAGCGCTCGGTCAGCTTGAGTTCGATACGGCGGTTCTGCTGCCGTGCCTCCGGTGAGTCACCTTCTGCAATCGGCTGATATTCTCCAAAGCCGGCAGCGACAAGACGGTTTGCCGGCACGCCCTTGGAGATCAGGAACTTCACAACCGAAGTGGCACGGGCCGAGGAGAGTTCCCAATTGTCGCGGTAGCGGCCGGAGCCAGAGAGCTGGACATTATCCGTATGGCCATCGACGCGCAGGACCCAGTTGATCTCCGCCGGGATTTCCTTTGCGAGATCAAGCAGCGCGGTTGCGAGCTTCGCCATTTCCGCTTGCCCTTCCGGATTGAGTTCATTGCCGCCGGAAGGGAAGAGCACTTCGGATTGGAAGACAAATCGGTCGCCGACGATGCGGATGTTTTCACGATCGGACAGAATTTCGCGCAACCGACCGAAGAAGTCGGACCGATAGCGGTTCAGTTCCTGCACCCGCTGCGCCAGCGCGACATTGAGGCGGCGGCCGAGATCGGCGATCTTGACCTGAGAAGAGGCATCCTTGGCTTCCGAGGCCTGCAGCGCGGCTTCGACCGAGGCAATCTGCGCCCTCAGTGCCGCAATCTGCTGGTTGAGCAACTCGATCTGCGCGGAGGCGCGGGAATTGGCCTGCCGCTGCTCGTCCAGTTCACCGGTGAGACTGCCGATACGGGCGTTGGCGCTGGCATTGTTGCCCGAGCCGGCGTCAAGCAGTGCCTGCAGCCGCGACCGTTCATTCTCAGACGCGGCAAGAGTGGATTGCAGGCTCGCCAAGGCGTCCTCCACATCCTGCTTGTTGCCCTTTTCCATGGCCAGAAGTTCGGTCAATTCGGCAATCTGGCTGTTGAGACGCGTCAGCACCTCGTCCTTGCCGGTAATCTCACGCGACAGCACGAATTGCGCGAGCACGAAGACCGTCAGCAAAAACATGATGGCCATCAGCAGCGTCGACAGCGCATCGACGAAGCCCGGCCAATAATCCACACCCCTGTCGCGGCGGCGGTTGCGCGCAAGCGCCATGGCTATTCGCTCCCGTTATCGTGCCGGGTGCGTCCGGAAGACTTCGTATCGCTGTCAATCCGCGCCGAAAGCCGGTCGAGCGTGCGGCGGAGCGATTTGGATTCCTCCTGTTGCGCCTCGATCCAGTCGCGCAACATTTGCTGTTCGCTGCGCATGTTCTTGACCAGACCCTGAATGCCTTCGGCAAGACTGGTCATGGCCGCCAGCGAGCGCTCGGTGCTCACCACGGCCCCTGCGTCGCCTCGGGACTCCCTTGGGGCGTCCGTCGTATCCGTCACCGAGGAAAGCCAGTTTTCGGAGTTGGGTGTAGAAACGGTTCTGGGCGCGGCCGGCCTGAAGATCGAGAAAACCGAGAATAAGCGAACCGGAAAGACCGAGCAGTGACGAGGAAAAGGCCGTTCCCATACCCGCCAGCGGCGCGGTGAGACCGGCCTTGAGCGAACCGAGAATATCATTGCTGTCACCGGCGCTTGGGTCGAGAGACTGGATGACGTTGCTGATGGCGCCAATGGTGCCGATAAGACCCCAGAAGGTGCCGAGCAGGCCGAGAAATACCAGCAAGCCGACGAGATAACGCGAAGTATCACGCGTCTCGTCGAGGCGCGTTGCGATGGAATCGAGGATCGTGCGTTGCGTAACGGCAGAAAGGCGGACTTCACCACGCTTGCCGATCAGCGTGCTCATCGGCGCAAGCAGTTTGGGCGCGCGACCGACCTTTTCGACGCTGCCGGCGGCACGAAAGGCGTTGAACCAGCGGACTTCCGAACGCAGGCTCATCGTCTGCGTAAACACCAGAATGATGCCGATGGCGAGCACACCGAGAATGAAGCCGTTGAGCCCCGGATTGGTCATGAAGGCGGTGTGCGCCTGCCGATAGAGAATCGCTGCCAGAAAACCGACGAGGATCAGAAACAGAACCATCGTCCAGAGAAACGGTGTGGGGCTGGACAGCTTGTGGCTGTATTCCCGTGTGGTCACCGGTTTCTCGACGCCAAGATCGAGCAGCTCCGAATCCGCCATAACGTTCGCATTCCCTTTGGCCAGCTATCCAGCGGAAGCTATTTGAAAATTGCGACGATTTGAAGCGAAAAGCCGGTCTTTCGTGACAGGCCTTTCACGAAAAAAGGCATGGAGCCGGGCGAGGGAACACAAAAACGCCCGGCGAACATTCGCCGGGCATCAAAAACTTGTAAAAAACGGCAGGTTTTCTGCTGAAAACCAATCAGCGGCCCGGAATAGGGCGGTTGGCCACCTCAACGAGCGCCTTGTGGATATATTCGTTGCCTGCAGCAACGGAACTGCTGCCGAAGATATCGGTGCCGCCCTTGATGTCGGAGGCGAAACCACCGGCTTCCCGAATCAGCACGAGGCCGGCCGCCATGTCCCACGGCGAAAGATCAGCTTCCCAGTAACCGTCGAGACGGCCAGCGGCAACGTAGGCGAGATCGAGCGACGCCGCACCCATGCGACGGATGCCTGCAGCCTCCCCCATGACGTGACGAAGCTCGACCAGGAACTTGCCGTGGTTGCCGCGGCCGAGATGCGGCACGCCGCAGCCGATGACGCAATCCGTCAGCGCCTTGCGCGCGGCAACGCGGATGCGGCGATCGTTGAGGAACGCGCCGCCGCCGCGCTCGGCGGTGTAGAGTTCGTCGGTGGCCGGATTGAAGATCACACCGGCGACGACTTCGCCGTTACGCTCAAGCGCGATGGAAACCGCAAAATGCGGAATGCCGTGCAGGAAGTTGGTCGTGCCATCGAGCGGATCGACGATCCAGCGATGTGCACCATCGGTTCCCTTTTCCTCGCCGCCTTCCTCGCCCAGAAAATCGTAGGTCGGGCGCGCCTTCATCAGCTCCTCGCGCACGATCTTCTCGGCCTTCAGATCCGCCTGCGAAACGAAGTCGCTCGGTCCCTTGACCGAGACCTGCAGGTTCTGCACTTCACCGAAGTCACGCGACAAAGACTTACCCGCCTTGATGGCGGCCTGAACCATGACATTGAGAAGGGCTGAACGGGCCATCGATGTTTTTTCCTGGAAAGCTTGCGAACCGCCCGGAAGCTCACCGGGCAGGCACGTCATTATTTTCTTGAATTGAAAGTTTGCGGTTCAAGACCACAAAACGCGCGGAAATTCAAGGTAAAAAGCCCATGGGTCAACCGCGGCCAGGGAACGCAACCCTTCCATCAGGTCGGACGGAAACGATTTGCGGCCTCGATCGCCTTCTTCTGCTGCTCGTCATTGATGCCGAGATAGAAGTCCTCGAGAGACGGATCCTTCAATCCGGCGCGGCGGGAAAGCACGTACCATTTGGCTGCCTCAACCGGATCAGGCCGGGTACCGAGTGCCTGAATATAGAGATGCGCAACCTTGTTCTGCGCCACGACATTACCGCGCTGTGCTGCGCCATAGAGCCAGCGGAAGCCTTCGTCGAGATTACGCTCGCCACCAAATCCGTTGACCAGCCAGATACCGAGATCGACCTGTGCAGTGTCATAGCCGGCCTTTGCGGCGCGCATCAACCAGTCGCGAGCCTTTGCCTTTTTCTCGGCAGGCACATCCTTCACGGACCAGTAAATTTGCGATACCGCATATTGCGCATCGGCAATGCCCTGTTCGGCGGATTTTTCATAGAAGGGCAAAGCCATCAGCAGACCCTTGGCGCCCGGATTTTCCGAAACCAATATCTGGCCCCAGTTGAACTGGGCAGAGGCGTTGCCGGCTTCCGCTGCACGACGCATGAAATCATCGGCCTTCGCCTTGTCACGCGTAACGAATTTCCCTTCCATCAGGATAAGGGCAAATTTGAACATGGCGACGGGATCGCCGCCCTGTGCGGCCTGCTGATACCAGAACGCGGCTGTTTTCTCGTCACGCGCAATGCCAAGTCCGCGCGACATCATTTCCGCCACCAGCGTCTGGGCGGGTGCGTCACCGTTCTGCGCGCGGTTCAGCGCCTTATCAAGCGCCTGCACATATTCGCCGCGCTGGAAATGGCCATAGGCCTCATCCACCCGGCCCTTGAATTCCTTCTCAGGCGGCAGTGCCGGCAGATCCGCACCCATGCGCTGATAGACGTTCACGCCGGCTGAAGGCTGCAAGTCCTTCTGCTCTTCGGATTGCACCCTGCCCTGCCGGGTCGGCTGAGCCTCATTTTCCAGCTGTCGGGAAAGCGCATTGTTTTCACTCTGCGGCCCGGATTGAGCAAGAGCGACACCCGCCGGCGCGCCGAAAACAAACGCCAGCAGCGAAACTGAGAGGCAGAAATGAAACGAGCGCATGATCATCGCCTGTATCAACCGTCAAACCGTGGCGCTTTTTCGTCAAGCAAAGCGTTGATTTCAGAAACGGCCTGGGCGGCGCCACCGACATTATCGAAAACGCCGCTGCGCATAGCCACGAACTCCACGCCCGTCTCCGCCACGGCAACCACGGACGAGAGGTCCGCGCCGCCCATGACGATGGCGGGGATTTCGATCATCGACGCCCACCACTCACCGAGCGCCAGGTTCTTGGGATGCGCCTCGGGCTTGATGTCGCCTTCGAGCTTCCCGAAAAACACGTAATCCGGATTGGCCTCGCCCTGCTCCAGCGCCTTGTGGCGGTCATCGGCATTTCCGCCGCCGACGATCAGTTTCGGGGTGAATTTTTCCACAGCCTCCGAAAGCGCCTCGGCGTTACCGACCACATGCAGCCCGTCCGCCTTCACCCGGCCGGCGACACGGCTGTCACCGGCAATGAGCGCTGCGGCACCCGACGCCTGCACGAGGGGTACGATCAGTTCGGCGCGTTTCTGGAAAGCGGCGTCATCCAGACCGTATTGCGGAATGATGACCGAAGCGACATCGCCTCCCCGCAGCGCGGCTTCCACATCTGCCGCCTGCTTTTGCGCATCGTCCGATTGCGGGACGATCAGGACAAGGCGGCAACGGTCTTCAACAATGCTCATCGTTTCGTCCATTTCAGGCAGACGACGCTTCCGACGCGATCTGCACTCGTTTTCATATGACAAATCCGATAAACCGGACCGGCGAAAGGATCAACCATACATCCATGCTGACCGATTTTCATTTTTATCTCGTCGCCATTCCCGCAGTGGTTCTCGTCGGCCTTTCCAAAGGGGGACTGGGCGGCGCGCTGGCGCTGATGGGCGTGCCACTGATGGCGCTTGCCGTATCGCCCGTCCAGGCGGCGGCGATATTCCTGCCGATCCTGATCGTCATGGATATTGTCGCGCTCTTCGCCTGGCGGCACTACAACCATCGCCAGACGCTCCTTGTCATGCTGCCGGGGGCTATCGCCGGCATTGCGCTCGGCTGGGCAACTTCGAGCATGATCTCCGCAGATGCCATGCGTCTCGTCGTCGCCTCGGTCACGATCCTGTTCGTGTTGCGTTACTTTTATGAGAGTTTCAAAAGCCGCAACGGTCAGGAAATTCCGGCAGAACCGCAAAGGCCGGCCGCCGCCACGCTCTGGTCCAGCCTGTCCGGTTATGCGAGTTTCGTGGCCCATGCGGGTGGACCGCCCTTCCAGATCTACGTTCTGCCGCTGAAACTCGACCCGAAGACCTATACCGGCATGAGCGTGCGCTTCTTCGCCATCATGAATGCGATCAAGCTCATACCCTATTTCGCACTTGGCGCGCTCGACGCCACCAACCTCAAGACATCGGCAAGTCTGCTGCCCGTCGCGATGCTGGCGACGCTGGCCGGTGCAAGAGTGGTGAAATACCTTAAACCATCCGTGTTTTACCCGCTGATGTATGCCATGGCGTTGATTGCGGCACTGAAACTGCTGTGGGACGGACTGCCGTTCTAATACGGCAATAAAAAAGCTCTGGCAGCAGGTTTTCGCCGCCAGAGCTCGAAAGGTCAGACCGCCGACCCCTCATTCATCGAGGGCCAGCGATCTGCCATAAATCAATGTCTTGTGGAGGCTTTGAGCCTCTGGAGTTCATCCTTCAGGCGCAGTTTACGACGTTTAAGGTCCGCGATCTCTCTATCGTCAGACGACGGGGAAGCAAGAATACTTTCGAGCTCCTCCTCCAGAGCACCGTGTTTCTTTTCGAGCGATGCAATATGAGCCTGAATGGTCATGCGGCACGTCCTTCCTTTTTGAACCTACCTCCAGCTCTCCATCGCTGGAGTTTCAGGTTTGCGACGACAATGTGACACGGATCGGTCGGCTTGTCGAAGGCGAAATGAAGGCAATAAGTGGGCAATTTGGTCGCAACGGATAACTTCCCGTTACCGCGATTTGATGATAGAGGCTCGTGAACGATCACATACGCGCCGGAGGCTATCCGGCTGGCATAAAATGGGGATGACAAGATGCCCGATCAGGACCAGGCGGACATCAGGCTCACGCTGGCGCGGCTGCGCCAGGAGCATGAGGATTATGACGCGGCGATCAATGCGATGATCCAGACCAGCTGCGACGCGCTGCGGATACAACGCATGAAAAAGAAGAAGCTGGCCGTCAAGGACAAGATGACCCAGCTGGAAGATCAGGTCATTCCCGATATCATCGCCTGAGCCCGGAGACATTACGTGACAGCAGAAACGCCCCCCGTCGCCATCATCATGGGCAGCCAGTCCGACTGGGAGACCATGAAGAACGCTGCCGACACGCTGGATGCGCTCGACATCGAGTACGAAGCCCGCATCATTTCCGCCCATCGCACCCCTGACCGGCTTTACGATTTCGCCAACGGCGCGAAAGACGAAGGCTTCAAGGTTATTATTGCGGGCGCCGGCGGCGCTGCCCATCTGCCGGGCATGACAGCTGCCATGACGCCGCTTCCGGTCTTCGGCGTTCCGGTCCAATCGAAGACCATGTCCGGTCAGGACAGCCTCTATTCCATCGTGCAGATGCCCGCCGGCATCCCTGTCGGCACGCTCGCGATCGGCAAGGCCGGCGCGATCAATGCGGCCCTTCTCGCGGCCGCGGTGCTGGCGCTTGGCGATGAAGACCTTGCCGATCGTTTGGACGCCTGGCGTGCGCGCCAGTCGGCGGCTGTCGCGGAATACCCCATGGACAGCGCCCAGTGACGACACACGACATGGCAAAGACAACCAACCTCACCATCGGCATCATCGGTGGCGGGCAACTCGGCCGCATGCTGGCGATGGCCGCGGCGCGTCTCAACCATCGTACCATCGTGCTGGAGCCGCAGGCGGATTGTCCCGCGGCACAGGCCTGCAACGACCAGATCGTGGCAGCATATGATGACGAAAACGCACTTGCGCAACTCGCAAGCCGCTGTGATGTCGTGACCTACGAATTCGAGAACGTGCCCGTTGCCGCAGCAGAAAAACTCAGCGCCTCGGTTCCCGTTTATCCGCCGGCACAGGCGCTCAGCGCCTCACAGGATCGCTTGACGGAAAAACGCTTCCTCAACGATTGCGGCATTCCAACCGCCGATTTCCGCGCCGTGGATAGCCAGGAAGAGCTGGAAGCCGCGCTGGCCGCCTTTGGCGGCAAAGGTGTGCTGAAAACCCGTCGCATGGGTTATGACGGCAAGGGACAGCGCCTCTTCCGGGGAGGCGAAGACCTCGCGGGCGCGTTTGCAGCGCTTGGTGGCGTGCCGCTGATTCTTGAAAGCTTCATCGCCTTCGAACGCGAAATTTCGATCATCGCCGCCCGTTTCCGGGACGGGACCGTGACCTGTTACGATCCGGCCGAGAACGTTCATCTGAACGGCATCCTGCACACATCCACCGTGCCGGCCGCACTTTCGGATGCCGCAAGGGGTATTGCCGTGCAATCGGCGGAAAAGCTCCTGGCCGCTCTGGATTACGTCGGCGTTATCGGCATTGAGTTTTTCGTCCTGCCGGATGGATCGCTGGTCGCCAATGAAATGGCGCCCCGCGTGCACAATACTGGCCACTGGACGGAGGCGGCCTGTGTGATCTCGCAATTCGAACAGCATATCCGAGCCGTATCGGGCCTTAACCCCGGCAACACTGATCGCCATTCCGACTGCATCATGACCAATCTGATCGGCGACGACATCAACGACGTACCGGCATGGCTGTCGAAAAAAGACTGTCTCGTCCACCTCTACGGCAAGACGGAAGCACGGCCGGGCCGCAAGATGGGCCACGTGACGCAGCTTCTGCACACAGGAAAAGCCTAGTCTTTTAAGGCAAAGACGCGGGCAAGTGTTGACAGGCAGGGCTCAAACAGGTATCTGCCTGCCAACCGAAAAGAGCGCGCCCCGTTGCGCGCTTTTGATTGTTTGAATAGCACGGCACAAACCGTGCAAAACTGCGGACCAGTAAAATGAAGATCAAGAATTCGCTTAAAGCGCTTAAGGCCCGTCATCGCGATAACCGCCTGGTTCGCCGCAAGGGCCGCGTCTACATCATCAACAAGCAGAACCCGCGCTTCAAGGCTCGTCAGGGCTGATTGACTGCGACTGCGGTTCGCGATCTGATCGCGGATCACTTTGTTGACAGACCAGAAGTTTGCATTTGATATTGGGCGCAGTCGGGTTAAGCTTTAACCCATGCGCCCAAATCGTTTTTGCACCGCTCTCATTATTGCTCAGGGCTTCATGGTCTCAAGCCTCGCGTTTGCGGGAACGGCTGCTGTTGCCCAGGCGGCAGACGGAAAGCCAGCTGTTGCTGTCGAATCGGCGCCATCACCCGCCAAGACAATCGACACGCTTTTCGCTTCGCTGAAAAAGGAACGGAATGCGGTCAAGGCGCGCAGCATCGCCAACCAGATCGCCTCCGAATGGAATGACTCCGGCAGCGCAACGATCAATCTCCTGATGCAATGGGCGGGTGAAGCTGCCGACGAAAAGCGCAACGCCGCCGCTTACGATTTTCTCGACCAGGTTGTTTTGCTCGATCCCGACTATGTCCAAGCGCCCTATCGCCGCGCCATGGTCCATTTCGCCGATGGCGACACCCGCAAGGCAATGGCGGACATCAACCTGACGCTGGAAAAAGAGCCGCGCTATTTCCCTGCCCTCGCAAGCCTGGCCAACATCCTCGAAGCCTCCGGCCGCGACGAGCTGGCGCTGAAAGCCTGGGAGCGTTATCTGGCGCTTTATCCTGCAGACAAGGACGCCCGCAAGGAAGCCATCGACCTTTCAGAAAAGCTGGCTGGCACGCGCGGCTGATGTCGAGGGCAGTCAAACAAAAATCGCCGCAGAAGCGGCGATTTTTCATTGAGGCATTTTCAGCCGATCATTCCATGCCGAGCGCGGCCATATAAGTCTGAAGAATCGTTTCTTCCTCGATGCGCTCGTTGGCATCCTTCTTGCGCAGGCGGATGATGGTACGGATCGCCTTGGTATCGTACCCACGCCCCTTCGCTTCGCCCATGACATCCTTGATATCACCCTGAATAGCAGCCTTTTCTTCTTCGAGGCGCTCGACGCGCTCGATGAACTGACGCAGTTCGGCGGCGGCGACGGTTTCGGTGGTGCTGGTTTCGTCCATCATATCATCCTTCATTGGCGGCCCGCATGTGGGCCTTATTCATTCAAACTGGCAAGGCGTTCGCCGGTCGCTGCAAGCAGGCAACAAAATTCAGGCCTGTGAACTGCCCACTGAAAGGCGTCCCGTCAAGTCGATTCCGTCGGTGAAGACTTATTCCTTGGGCCGGTTCTGCTCGAAAGCGGCTTTCTGGTCGCCACTCGCTTCGCCCTGGTATTTCTCTTTCCAGTCCTCATAGGGCATGCCGTAGACGATTTCCCGGGATTTTTCCTTGCTGAGCGGAACACCCGCTTCCTCGGCCGCTTCACGGTACCAGTTGGAAAGGCAGTTGCGGCAGAAGCCCGCGAGATTCATCAGGTCGATGTTCTGCACATCGTGGCGTTCACGAAGATGTCTGACGAGACGCCGGAATGCGGCCGCCTCAAACTCGATCTGCCCGTTGTCGTTCTCATTTGTCATGGCGAAACTCCAGGCTCAATAGGGGCCGGTGCGGGAAGCGAACAGCTGATATTCATGCAGAACCGGATCGTCATTCATTGCGGCAAAAATGGGAGCGAGCCGGTCTGACCATTCGGCGATCCCCTCCTCGTTCCCGATCAGATCCTGCCTGACCTCCAGAAGTGCGTGCGGTATACCCTTCGCCATACAATGACGATACATGGTATCGCCCTTGAGTGCTCCGTCATAGGGTTCGTTGTCGCCGACGAGAATGTCGCCGGTAGCGCGCAGATGCGCCAGCAGCGGATCGACGGCGCGATGATCCGTATCCCACAGAACCGCCGCATGCCATGGCCTCGGCGTTTCCTTCCAGAACGGTGTATAGGAATGCAGTGACAGGACGAGCGGCGCTTCTTCCGAGGCCTCGGCCACACGGGTCAGCACGCTGTCCACGGCATTGTGATAAGGCCGGTGAAAAGTCTCGATCCGCTTTTGCCATTCCTCGTCGGAAATCGGATGGTTTCCGGGGATGATCGCTCCGTCCGAGATTTTCATGATGAGAGTTGGATCATCCTCACCACGATTCGGATCGATCAGCAGCCGCGAGAAACGCCCGAGCACCGCCGGCACGCCAAGGCGCACAGCCAGCGAGCGCGTTAGCCCCTCTATACCGATATCAAATGCGATGTGGCGATGAAAAGCGGTTTGCGGAAGACCAAGATTACCGTAGTGTGCCGGCAGAAGGTTCATGGCGTGGTCTGCCAGCAGAACCATGCCTTTGTCATAATCGCCTTCTATGATTTCATAGGGTATGAAGTCGTTCATCGATGATTTTTCTGGGGCAGCATTGAGGAGAGAAACTTGATGGCATGGCTTGAGGCCGGGCGCAAGTTACGGCGGAAGAACAGCCATCTACCTTATCGCACTCACGATCCCACGAACAATATAATCGATTAAACTCGCGTTGACTTTCTTGGGCGGCCACGCCAAGAAGTGTGTTCATTATAACCATGGAATCCGGATGGAAGCCGTGACTCAGTCATCTCTCGCTCGTCCCCGCCACATCAGGCACCTCGCCCGTCTTTTTTCCATAGCGGCATTGTTTCTGACCCCTTTCATGATCGCGGCGCCCGCGTATGCGGATTTTCGCGTCTGCAACAGCACGCAGAATCTCGTGGGGGTCGCAATTGGCTATCGGGCACAGGAGGGCTGGGTCAGCGAAGGTTGGTGGCAGGTCCCCGCCTCGACCTGCGCGACGCTGATCGAAGGTGAACTGCAGTCACGTTATTATTATCTCTATGCCGAGGATGCCGCTCATGGCGGCCGCTGGACCGGTGACGTCAACATGTGCGTGGCGGAAAACGAGTTCAAGATCACCGGTGTGGATGATTGTTATGCCCGCAGCTTCCAGAGAATGGGTTTCAAGGAATATGACACGGGCAGACAGGGCAGCTGGATGGTCCAGCTTTCCGATACGCCAGGCACACAGGGAAATCAAAACTGATGAAGCGTAACCGCAAAGTCAAAATTCTTGCAACTCTCGGCCCTGCCTCCTCCGATGAGGCCATGATCGAAAAGCTGCATCTCGCCGGCGCGGATCTTTTCCGGATCAACATGAGCCATGCGAGCCACGACCTGATGCGGACGCTCATTCAGCGCATCCGTTCGGTCGAGAGCCGCAACGGCCGCCCCATCGGCATTCTGGCCGACCTGCAGGGTCCCAAGCTGCGCGTCGGAAAATTTGCGGAAGGCAAGGTCGAGCTCGTACCTGGCCAGACCTTCACCCTTGATAACAACGACGCACCTGGCGACAACACCCGCGTTTTCCTGCCGCACCCCGAAATTCTCGAGGCGGTCAAACCGGGCCATCGCCTGCTGATCGATGACGGAAAGCTGCATCTGCGCGCTGAAAAGAGCGACGGCAAGAGCATCGTCACCACGGTCATTTCCGGCACGCGCATTTCCGACCGCAAGGGTATCAGCCTGCCCGACACTCTGCTCGGCGTCGGCGTTCTCACCGACAAGGATCGCGTCGACCTCGATGCCGTGCTGGAAACCAACGAGGTAGACTGGGTCGCGCTTTCCTTCGTCCAGCGTCCTGAGGACCTGGCTGAAGTGCGCAAGATCGCACGCGGCCGCGTCGGCCTTATGTCCAAGATTGAAAAGCCGCAGGCGGTCGAGCGCATCGAAGAAATCATCGAGCTTTCTGACGCCCTGATGGTTGCCCGTGGCGACCTTGGCGTCGAAATGCCACTGGAAGCAGTTCCCGGCATTCAGAAGCAGCTGACCCGCGCCTGCCGCCGCGCAGGCAAGCCGGTCGTGGTTGCCACGCAGATGCTCGAATCGATGATAACAGCGCCTGTACCGACCCGCGCTGAAGTGTCCGACGTCGCCACCGCCGTCTTCGAAGGCGCTGACGCGATCATGCTCTCTGCCGAGTCTGCCTCTGGCGATTATCCGGTCGAAGCCGTTTCCACCATGGCCTCCATCGCAAGCACCGTGGAACAGGATCCGCATTATTCCAACATCATCTACGCGCAGCGCGCCCAGCCGGAACCGACAGGCGCCGACGCGATTTCGCTGGCCGCCCGCCAGATTGCCGAAACCCTAAAGCTTGCGGCAATCGTCACCTACACATCTTCCGGCACGACAGGTCTGCGCGCGTCGCGTGAGCGGCCGCAGGTTCCGATCATCGCCCTCTCGCCGATCATCCAGACCGCACGCCGACTGTCGGTTGTCTGGGGTCTGCACTGCGTCGTCACCGGCGACGCCAGCGATCTGGACGACATGGTGAACCGCGCTTGTCGCATCGTCGTTTCCGAAGGCTTCGGCAAACCGGGTGACCGTATCATCATCTCCGCCGGCGTTCCGCTCGGCACACCCGGCGCGACCAACATGGTGCGTATTGCCTATATCGGCTCGGACGGCCAGAGCGGCGTCTGACGGACAGATGTCAGGAACAAAAAAACCCGCCGTCACCGGCGGGTTTTTTATTGGCCTCTCGGGCCGCATTGGCAATGAAGGCTCAGTGCATCTTGACCGGCGTGCTGAAGCGGCTCGATTCGATGGCGACCGCGCCCGGCTTGAAGCTTGCCGACGTCGCCGAAGCCGACATATCGTGGCTCAGCATGCGGTTGGCGACAACCCGCGGCGCCTTGACCGAACGCCCGGTCGTGCCCTTGTTCTGATTGAGCGCCCAATCCGAAATCAGGTCCTGTGTCAGACGCCCGCCGCCGACCATGGCCTGGTGGGAAACCGCAGCATCCTGCTTGCTCGGGCGTGCGCCCTTGGTCGGCAGGCCGGCAGTGAGACCACTATTGATGGCAGGTTTCAGATCGAAAGCGTCACCGAAGCCGGGCTGTGGTTCTGCCTTGGCCGTTTCAGCAGGTGCGACCGTGACCTTGTGATTGACGGCGGCCGGGAAAGGAGCGGCTGTCGGCGTGACGGCTGACTGAACCTGCGACCGGGCAGCCTGACCGCTCTGTTCCAGAGCTGCGACCACCGTTGGTGAAAGGGTGTCCTGCTGCGTCTCGGCGAGGTCGTCTTCACCCTCCGGATCGGCATTCGCGGCCGCCAGCAGGGCTTCCGCAACAGCCGGACGGTTGGCGGGGACCGGAACAGAGGCCAGTTCGCCCGTTGCTGCGGGCGTTGCGCCTTCAGCGGAAGCGGTAAGAACAGAACCCTCGGCATCCCCCTTCATGCCACGCGGCCCGAGAAGCGTCGGCACCGGAACTGAGACCTCGGCGAGATCGGCAAATTGCTGACGCTCGGCAGGCGCGGATGTGGGCGTCGGTGTGGTCGCTGCCTGCAGCGCATCCTGGGCTGCGTTACGCGCCGGCGAATAAAGCGCGGTCGCAAGGCCGGTATTGGCAGGCGGCTGGTTGCCGAATGCGGGACGGGCCGTGGGCAACGGGGCATCGGTCACACCCGGAAGTGCCTGGGCCGAAGCAACGGCGATTGTTGGTTCGGGCTCAGGAGCCGCCTGCTGCGGAGCTGCCGGGCGAGCAACCGCCGGACGTTCGGCGGGCTCGGGCGCTGCGATGCTATCGGGATCTTCATCCTCGTCACCGCCGCCAAACAGGGCCTGCAACAGTGTCTTGCGCTTGCCGCCGCCCGAAGAGGCCGGACCGGCACCGGCACTGGAAGCAACCTGAATGGAAGAGGAACTGACGCGCTTCTTGTAATCGGCAAGCGCCTGCTCATAACCGGGAAGCGGCTTACCATCGGAAGGAAGATGCAGCGTATTGCCATTCGGGAAGATGCGGACGAGTTCCTGGCGGCTCATGCGCGGCCAGGCACGAACGCCGCCGACATCCATATGCACGAAAGGAGATCCCGATGTCGGATAGAAACCGACGCCGCCGATCTGCATCTGCATGCCGATCTCGCGAAGACGGGAAAGTTTCACGCCTGGGATATAAAAGTCCATGGCCTTGCCCAGCATGTGCTGGCTCTTCTCTGCGACACCCTTGGTGCGCGTGCGCAGAAGACCATTGGTTTCAGGCGAGCGGAAAGCCGACACGACGTTGATATAATCGGTGGCGCCGCTGCGGCGATAGACTTCCCAGACGAGATCGAAAAGGCGCGGGTCCATGCGTGTCGGCTGGTTGCGACGCCAGTCGCGCAGGAATCGGTTCAGCTCCTGCAGACCCTTCTGGTCATATTTTCCATTGCGCTTGAAGGTGATGACCGCCTTTTCGCGTGTGTGGATATAATACAGCTTGAGACTGCGCGTTTCGGCGGCGGCTTCCGTCGCCGAAACACCAACGAAAGGCATTGCGGCGAGCATCAGGCAGGCAAAGGTGACAGCGCGTGCCGACAGCTTCGTGCATATATCCTTGATCAAGCCGCGCGCCATCTTGCCTGAAAGCGCGTTATTCCGATGCAGATATGGCAATTCGATCCCCGCCTGGAAGACAATTTCTGTCACATTGCCTCAAATGAACGTCAAATACGGTGACACGATGGCAAAATTGCCACACACATACAACCTTCCTCTATATAGTGAATCAGCCACTAACAAGAGGTTTATAGACGGTAAGCGGATATCCTTGCTCAGAAGTTAACGAATTTTGCGATCTGCCCTCGAATAAGTGCCTTGCGCGATCATGCGACGTCTCGAAGCGGATCATCGGGATCGATGCCGTAATCCTTCAGCTTGCGATAAAGTGTCGAGCGGCCGATGCCGAGCTTTCTGGCAACCTGGCTCATCTGCCCGCGATAGAAACGCAGGGCGAAACGAATAAGCTCCTCTTCGATCTCCGCCAGCTTTCGGATGTTGCCTGTCTCATCCGTGCTGGAGATCAGGCTTCCTCCCCTGTAGATGGTGGTGGAAACATCGGCCGGTTCATCCGTGACGACATGGTTTTCGACGGCTGGTGCCGGTGACGAATAGGCTGCGAGCTTCAGTGACGATCCGGATGGCGAGCGGATGACATCCTCTGCGTCATCGCCTGTCGAGAATTCCGGCAGTTGCAGCGCGATCTGCGGAAAATCGGCATCCGACAGTTCCCCGCCCTGCGACAGCACGACGGCGCGGAAGACGGCATTTTCAAGCTGGCGAATATTGCCGGGCCAGTCATAGGCGGTCAGCAGCGCCAGCGCGCTGGCATCCAGGCCGACGGGATTGGGCAGCTTCTGCTCCGCGGAAAAACGTTCGGCAAACACCCGTGCGAGGTGGGGGATATCTTCCTTCCGGCGACGCAAGGCGGGAATGGTAATCGGAAAGACGTTGAGGCGATAATAAAGATCCTCGCGGAAGCGGCCTTCCTTGACCTCCTCGATGAGATTCTTGTTGGTGGCCGAGATCAGCCGCACATTTACTTTCTGCACCCGAGCGGAACCGACGGTTTCTATTTCGCCTTGCTGGACGGCGCGCAGCAGCTTGACCTGCACGTCCAGCGGCAGATCGCCGATCTCGTCCAGGAACAGCGTGCCACCATCCGCTTCCATGAATTTGCCGACGTGCTTTTCCGTCGCGCCGGTGAAGGCGCCCTTCTCGTGACCGAAGAGAATGCTTTCCACGAGATTATGGGGAATAGCGCCGCAATTGACTGTAATAAAGGGCTTGTTCGCCCGGTCGCCGGCGGACTGGATGGCCCGGGCGACCATTTCCTTGCCCACGCCCGACTCACCCTCAAGCACCACGGGAATGCTGGACTGGGCGGCGCGCTGCGCCAGTTCGATCACCCTCAGCATTGCGGGGCTTGCGGAAACGATATCGGTAAAATTCACTGCATTGCTCCGTCCGCGCCTGCCCGTGCGGGCCTTTGCCTCTCTTCTGTCGAGCTTGAGCGCATTGGAGATGGCGGCGCCGATCCTTTCCGGTGAGACCGGCTTGACGACGAAATCGAAGGCGCCGGCGCGCATTGCCTGCACCACCGTGTCGATGCCGCCCTGCCCCGTCTGGACGATGACCGGAACGTCGACGCCCAGTTCACCAACGGCTTTCAGAAAACCGAGACCATCCATCTCCGGCATCATGAGATCGAGGACGACGACATTTATTTCACCGCTATATTGCTTGAGGAGCTCCAGGCCGGCCTTGCCGTTCTCGGCAAGCAGGGCCAGGTGCCCATAACGTTCCACCGCATTTTTGAGCAGGCGGCGCTGGACGGGATCGTCGTCTATCACAAGAACATGCGCGGTCATTTTTAGCTCCGGTTTCCGGTTTATGGACCTGCGTCATGCGGTCCCTTGTGCCGCACTCTGGCACGGGAGACTTGAACATCCAGTTTTGAGAATTGCTTGCATTTTATCCATTGCCGCGGGAAACAAAGGCCCCATATGCTGCGCAAAGCATAATCAGAAGGACATATCCGATGACCCTCAACCAACCCGTTCCGCAGCCTGTCTTCGCCCTCGCCGAAACAGCCGCCCCAGTGCTCGGCGACCTGCCCGGCTGGAAGCTTTCGGACCTTTATCCGTCGGGAGATTCGGCCGAATACAGGGGTGACCTGGAGAAAGCCGCGTCGATGGCGGCTGCTTTCGAGCAGAAATGGAAGGGCAAGCTTGAGGCCGCCGCAAACGCGACGGGCGAAAAGGGCATCGGCGCGGCGCTGAAGGAATATGAAGCGCTGGACGATCTTATCGGCCGCATCGGCTCTTTTGCCGGGCTCACCTATTTTTCCGACACATCCAATCCGGCAAACGGCAAACTCTACGGCGACGCCCAGGCGAAACTGACGGATATTTCCTCCCACCTCCTGTTCTTCACGCTCGAACTCAACCGCATCGACGACGCCACGATGGATGCCTGCATGGCGAATGATGCAGCTGCAGGGCATTACCGCCCCTGGCTCGTGGATTTGCGCAAGGACAAGCCGCACCAGCTCGATGATCAGCTCGAACAGCTTTTCCTTGAAAAATCGATGACCAGCGCGGCGGCGTTCAACCGCCTCTTCGACGAGACGATGGCAGATCTGCGTTTCGACATAGACGGCGCAAGCCTGCCGCTGGAAGTGACGCTCAACATGCTTCAGGAGCCGGAACCGGAAACCCGAAAGAAGGCGGCGGAAGCGCTGAGCGCCACCTTCAAGGCCAATCTGCGGGTCTTCACGCTCATCACCAACACGCTCGCCAAGGACAAGGATATTTCCGACCGCTGGCGCAAATTCGAGGATATTGCCGATAGCCGCCACCTGGCGAACCGCGTCGAGCGCGAGGTTGTCGATGCGCTGGCGGCGGCAGTCAAAAAAGCCTACCCGCGCCTTTCACATCGCTATTACGCCATGAAGGCGAAGTGGCTGGGCATGGAGCAGATGAATTATTGGGACCGCAACGCGCCCCTTCCCGATACGTCGAACACTATCATTTCGTGGGATGAGGCAAAGGATACCGTACTTTCCGCCTATGGCGACTTCGCGCCGGAAATGGCCGATATTGCCCGCCGCTTCTTCGATGAAGAATGGATCGACGCCCCTGCCCGCCCCGGCAAGGCGCCGGGTGCCTTTGCACATCCCACCGTGCCCTCGGCCCATCCCTATGTGCTGGTCAACTATCTCGGCAAACCACGCGACGTGATGACGCTTGCCCATGAGCTTGGCCACGGCGTGCATCAGGTTCTGGCCGGCGAACAGGGGGCCCTGATGTGCGCGACGCCTCTCACTCTGGCTGAAACGGCCTCGGTGTTCGGGGAAATGCTGACCTTCCGCAAACTGCTCGATGACACGAAGGATGTTCGGGAACGCAAGGCCATGCTCGCCCGCAAGGTCGAGGACATGATCAATACGGTCGTGCGCCAGATTGCTTTTTATGAATTCGAGCGCAAGCTTCACACTGCGCGCAAGCAGGGTGAACTGACCTCCGAGCAGATCGGCGACTTGTGGCTTTCCGTTCAGGCCGAGAGCCTGGGTCCGGCGATCCGGATTTCCGAAGGCTATGACACCTGGTGGACCTACATCCCCCATTTCATCCACTCGCCCTTCTATGTGTACGCCTATGCCTTTGGCGATTGCCTGGTAAACTCGCTTTATGCGGCTTACCAGAAGGCCGAGTCGGGCTTTCAGGAGAAGTATTTCGAGCTTCTGAGGGCGGGCGGCACCAAGCACCATTCGGAACTCCTGAAGCCCTTCGGCCTTGATGCGACCGATCCCTCCTTCTGGGACAAGGGGCTTTCGATGATCGAGGGGCTGATCGACGAGCTGGAAGCGCTGGATAACAGGCATGCTTAATCTCATCCACCGGCAGGGCTATCCTGTTCCGGATAAGCTTTGCCGGTTGATAGTGCCGGCACAGGATGCCGGTCATCAATTTCGGGCGACGAGCACAGGCCATGAAACGCAAACCCGCCGATCTGACCTTGAGGGAAACGCTGCGCTGGGAGCCACAGACCGGCTTTCAGCGCATTGACCAGCATATCCGCCGGCTGCTGCGCTCTGCCGACGCGCTCGGTTTCCGTGCCCCGGCCAATGCGGTTCAGGCGCTGGAAAAGGCGGTGGGCGGCGACAAGCCGCTCTGCGTCAGGCTGGTGATGAACTACAAGGGGGAACTGGACATCGAAACCACCGAGTTCGAGCCCCTGCGACAGGATACGGTTTGGCGGGTTCGTATCGCCCGGAACGTCACACTCGATTCCACTGATACCTTCTATCGCCATAAGTCCTCGCGCCGCGAACCCTATGACGCCGCCCGTGCTGAATTTTCAGCCGGAGAGGCCGACGAGGTGCTGCTGCTCAACGAACGCGGCGAATTGTGCGAGGGATCATCGACCAGCATTTTCGTGGAAATGCCAGATGGGCAATTGCTGACGCCGCCGCTCGACAGCGGCATTCTGCCGGGCGTGCTGCGCGCCGATCTGATCCGCGAACGCAAGGCGCGTGGCCAGGCGCTGAGGCCGGAGGACATTGCCGGCCGCAGGCTCTTCGTCGGCAATTCGCTGCATGGGCTGGTTGCGGCGGAACTCATCTAAACCGTTACCGCCAGAAGCCGGTCGCGGCCCTTCTCCTTGGCCGCATAAAGGGCCTGATCGGCACGCGTGAAAATATCGTCCGCGCTTTCCGCCGTCCGATAGGCCGTCATGCCGGCCGAGCAGCTGTAGGAAAAATCCGGAAAATCCGCGAGAGGTCGCGAAAGCCGAACTCGCTGCAGCAACCGCTCGACAATGTCCCGCCCCTCGGCAAGAGACGTTCTCGGCAGGACGAGCATGAACTCTTCACCACCGATCCTGCCGAAACAATCGACCCTGCGGATGACGGAATGGGCGACGCCGACAAAATCGCGCAGCACCGCGTCACCGCACTTATGACCGAAACGATCATTGATCTGCTTGAAAAAATCGATATCGAGCGTGCAAAGGCAAAAAGAGGCTTCCAGCCCCTTTGAGACCTGCTCGACCTGCAATGCCAGCTTGGCGAAGACGAAGCGGCGGTTCGCCGTTCCCGTGAGTTCGTCCGTCTGGGAGGCGCGTACGGCCAGATCCCTGTCCTGCCTCAGCGTTCTGTAACCCTGGCGCAATTCGGTGACATCGCTTGCAACGCACAGCATCCAGCCATCCTGCTGCACCGTTTCCGTCATCCAGAACCAGCGGCCGTCATACATGTCCATCTCGAAGGCGCGGTAAGGCAGCTTGCCGCGACGGGACTGCGCCGACAGCAGCCATCCCTCGAAATCATTGTTGCGAATGACGACACCGGTCCGCAGCCGGTGGTTCAGCCGCATGATATCCGCCCAGGTCGGAAAATCATCTTCGGCAAGCCTGAAGCTCTCCCGAAACGACGGATTGGCATGCCGCAACCGATCGTCGGAATCATAGAGGGCGATCAAAACGGGGGTGGCACTCTGAAGCGCTGTTACACGCGCGAAAAGATCACTCAACAGGCAACTCCTGTGATGGAGAAATCCCTCCTCCATCATCCCGTCAAGCCCTCCCCGAGCCTTGGTCAATGGCGAAAAAGAAGAGTTCAATTATAAACGCGCCCTCCAAAATGCGAAGAGGCAGAATGAAGGGAAGAGAAGCTGAACCGACCTTGCGGGCAGCACCGTCATATGTCCGTCATCTGCCTGCCCTTTATTGTGGCACGCTTTTGTGATCTAGCTTACTTATTGGCTGAAAAAGGAAAATTGACGAATGACGGACGCAAACCACCCGATTTATGGCGATATCGATGGCCCAATCATCATGATCGGCTTCGGCTCCATCGGGCGCGGCACTCTTCCGTTGATCGAACGTCATTTCAATTTCGACCGGACCCGCCTCGTCGTCATCGATCCGCGCGCAGACATCGCCCCATTTCTGGCCGAGAAGGGCATCCGTCATATCCAGACACACCTGACAAAGGAGAACTATAAGGAGGTCCTCAAGCCGCTTCTTAAAGGCGTGCGGGGTCAAGGTTTCTGCGTCAACCTTTCCGTGGATGCCGCATCCGTCGATCTCATGCGTATCTGCCGTAAACACGGCATGCTCTACATCGACACCGTCGTGGAGCCATGGCCCGGCTTTTATTTCGATGCCGATGCCGACAATGCCGCGAGAACGAATTATTCGCTGCGCGAGACCATGCTCAAGGAAAAGGCGCGCAGACCCGGCGGCACGACGGCCGTTTCGACCTGCGGCGCCAATCCGGGCATGGTCTCGTGGTTCGTGAAACAGGCACTCGTCAATCTCGCAAAGGATATCGGCGTCGACATCGAGGAGCCGCAGTCCCATGACCGGGAGGGCTGGGCGAAACTGATGGAGCGGCTTGGCGTCAAGGGTGTTCACGTGGCTGAACGCGACACCCAGCGGGCGAAAGAACCCAAGCCCTTCGGCGCTTTCTGGAACACGTGGTCCGTCGAAGGTTTTATCGCGGAAGGTTTTCAGCCGGCCGAGCTCGGCTGGGGAACGCATGAGAACTGGATGCCGAAAAACGCAAAAAAACAGAAGAAGGGCAGCAAGGCAGCGATCTATCTCGATCAGCCGGGCGCCAACACAAGAGTACGCACATGGTGCCCGGGCCTTGGGCCGCAATATGGATTTCTCGTCACGCACAATGAGGCGATTTCGATTTCGGATTATTTCACCGTCCGCAACGAAGGTGGCGACGTGACATACCGGCCCACCTGTCATTATGCCTACCATCCCTGCAACGACGCGATTCTCTCCCTGCATGAACTCTTCGGCAATGGCGGCATTCCCCAGCCGGTTCAGCATGTGCTGGGCGAAGACGAGCTTGTCGATGGCGCCGACGAGCTGGGCGTCCTGCTCTATGGTCACGAAAAAAACGCCTATTGGTATGGCTCCCGGCTCAGCCTGCAAGAGGCGCGGTCGCTTGCCCCGAACCAGAACGCGACCGGACTGCAGGTCAGTTCGGCGGTGCTGGCTGGCATGGTCTGGGCGCTCGAAAATCCTCAGGTCGGCATCGTCGAAGCCGACGAGATGGACTATCGCCGCTGCCTTGAAGTGCAGCGCCCCTATCTCGGCCCGGTCGAGGGTCATTATACCGACTGGACACCGCTTGATGGTCGTCCCGGCCTGTTCCCCGAAAATCTCGACAAGTCCGATCCCTGGCAGTTCCGCAACATCCTCGTGCGCTGATGGAAGAGTCTCATATTTGCCACGCCGGGACTTTCCTGAATGACCTCAGGAACCGGGGAGAGCGAACAACGTTGCCTTGAAATAAAGAACGCTTCACGGCATGGTCGAAGCAAGAAGCTTTTATCGAATCGCAGGAGAACAGGCTCATGAACTTCAAGACAAGCGCGGCTTTGCTTTCAGCCGCCATCGCGGTGTCTTCATGCGTCGCGCCGGGTCCATCGCAGCAAACCTCGATGGCGCCGTCCCTGTCCCGCGGGCCGGCTGTCGACGGCCGCTGGATCGACCGCAACGGCATCGTATCGACCTTCCAGAACGGCGCCTTCTCCACCCGGTCGACCGACACCAACACGCTGCTGGCCTCCGGCACCTATGTCACCATTTCGCCGACGCTTTACGAAATCAATATGACGTCGCTGGTGCGCAACACGCAGTCGCGCGTCAACTGCGCCCTCGTCTCCCCGTCACAATTGAACTGCACGACGGACACAAACAGCCAGTTCTCGCTCACGCGTCAGGGCTGATAATATTACCTATTCAATGAGATAAACCCCTCAGACGCACGCCTTTGGCGTGCGTTTTTCTTTATTGCCTACCTGTCATAATTTCGCTTGCGGCGACTGCCGCTAAATGGAAACATCCGGTTTTCGAAAGACTGACATGTTTTCGGACTAAAGAATGAGCGCGGTCGGAGAATGATCAACCGGCCAGGGCTTCCGCTTTGAACAGGAGAGAGGGACCATGAAGAAAATTTTGGGACTGGGCATGCTGAGCGTTTCGGCGATAACGCTTTCCGCCGGCGCGGCTCTGGCCGATTACGAGCTCAACATTCTTCACATCAACGATTTTCACTCCCGTATCGAATCGATCAACAAATTCGACTCGACCTGCTCTGCGGAAGAGGAAGGCAAGAATGAATGCTTCGGCGGTGCCGCGCGCCTGCTGACAGCGATCAACCAGACAAGGGATGCCCTGAAGGCCGGGGGAAAAAACGTCCTGCTGCTCAATGCCGGCGATAATTTCCAGGGCTCACTGTTCTACACCACCTACAAGGGCACGGTGGAAGCGGAAATGCTGAATGCCATGAAGTTCGACGCGATGACCGTCGGCAACCATGAATTCGACGATAGCGAGGACGGGCTCGCCGGCTTCCTCGACAAGGTTCAATTCCCCGTCGTAACCGCCAACGTGGTGGCCACCGCCGCCTCTAAAATCGGCGACCGGGTAAAGCCGTCCATCGTGCTCGAGGTCGGCGGACAGAAAATCGGTATCGTCGGCGCCGTTGCCAACGATACGGCCGAACTGGCAACACCTGGTCCCAACATCACCATTGCCGAAGATGTCGCGAAAATTAGCGAACAGGTACAGAAGCTGAAGCAGGACGGCGTCGATAAGATCATCGCGCTCACCCATGTCGGCTACCCGCGCGATCTGGAATTCATCGCCAAAATTCCCGATGTCGATGTTGTGGTTGGCGGCCATTCGCATACGCTGCTGTCGAACACCGACCAGAAAGCCGAAGGCCCTTATCCGACGCTCGTTGACAATCCCGGCGGCTACAAGGTTCCTGTCGTGCAGGCCGGCCAGTACAGCAAATATCTTGGCGACCTCAAAGTCGTCTTCGACGACAACGGCGTGGTGAAGGAAAGCAAGGGAGACCCGATCCTCGTCGATTCCTCCTTCAAGCCCGATGAAGCCACGCTGAAGCGTATCGATGAACTGAAGGCGCCGATCGAAGCCCTGAAAGCCAAGGTGGTCGGCACTTCTGAGGGCCCGATCGAGGGCGACCGCAAGATTTGCCGCGTGAAGGAATGCTCGATGGGCAATCTGGTGGCCGACGCAACGCTGGCCCGCGTCAAGGATCAGGGCGTCACCATCGCTTTTGCAAATAGCGGCGGCCTGCGTTCCTCCATCGATGGCGGCGATGTCTCCATGGGTGAAGTGCTGACGGTTCTGCCGTTCCAGAACACCGTCGCAACCTTCCAGCTCAAGGGCGAGGATATTCGTGCCGCCCTCGAAAACGGCGTCAGCCAGATTGATGACGGTGCGGGCCGCTTCATGCAGGTTTCCGGCATGAAATATTCCTTCGACCGCTCGAAGCCGGCCGGCAGCCGCGTCGTTTCCGTCGAAGTCAAGGAAGGCGATGCCTTCGTGCCTCTCGATCCCGCCAAGACCTATATCGTTGCGGCCAATAACTACGTGCGGACCGGGGGTGACGGCTTCAAGGTTTTTGCGACCAAAGCCATCAACGCTTATGATTTCGGCCCCAATCTCGAGGAGGCCGTCGCGGCCTATATTACCGCCAACAGCCCCTATAAGCCCTATACGGATGGCCGCATCGCCGAAGTGACGCCCGCAGGTTACGTCGCCCCGGCGAAGCCCGCAGCACCCGCGCCGGCAGCGACGACAGCCGCTCCGGCCGCCACACCGGCACCCGCGCCTGCAGCCCCTGCCACCCCCGCACCTCCCACAACGACGCCTGCTGCAGCTGCTGCAGCCGCCAGCAAATATGTGGTGGAAAAAGGCGATTCGCTCTGGAAAATTGCTGCGGAGAAATATGGCGACGGCGCGCTCTGGCAGAGAATTGCCAAGGCAAACACGCTGAAGCATCCGAACCACATCGAAATCGGCGAGGAGCTGGAACTGCCGGCTCAATAAGCGGGGCTACAGCAGACAGGGCAATATGCCGCAGACACGAAGCCGGCCCTCGAATTTCTGGGCCGGCTTCTTTTTTCTAATTAAAAACAGATACTTACGGTAATAATTTTGCCGCCTGAAGGCATGTGCCTGCCGGAATGGCGGAAATAGCCGGTGGCGGTGGTTTAATCCTGAAGAATTTCGTCTAGAACACGATGAACAAAGTAACGCCACGGGCGTATAGCTCGTGCACTTCCGGCCAAACTTCATTGCGGTTTGCGTTGGGGTCAATAAACAGACGATGGAGCGTTTCCAGCCTTTATCCGGGGCGGAGCGTCCCTCGCACAACCAGTTCGAGTTTCAGGGTATCATTCATGGTGACAGAATTATCCGCACTCCCCGCGAACCATCCCCGTGTCGCATTTGGCAAGGTGGGCGTGCTGCTCGTCAATCTCGGCACGCCCGATGGTACGGATTATTGGCCGATGCGCCGTTATCTGGCGGAGTTCCTGAGCGACAAGCGCGTTATCGAATGGTCGCGCCTCTACTGGTATCCGATCCTTTACGGCATCGTCCTCAACAAGCGCCCGCAGAAGGTTGGCAAGGCCTACGAGGAAATCTGGAACCACGAGCGCAACGAAAGCTACCTGCGCACATATACGCGCAGCCAGGGCGAGTTGATGGCGCAGGCATTGAAGGATTTGCCCAACGTGGTTGTTGACTGGGCAATGCGTTACGGGCAGCCTTCCATCGCCTCGAAGATCGACGCGCTTAAAGAACAGGGCTGCGAAAAAATCCTGCTTTTTCCGCTTTATCCGCAATATGCCGCGTCCACCACGGCGACCGTGAACGACAAGGCGTTTGAACATCTGATGAAACTGCGCTGGCAGCCGGCGATCCGCACCGTGCCGCCCTATCATGACGATCCCGCCTATATCGAGGCGCTCGCCGCCTCCGTCAAAAACCATCTGGCGACGCTGGACTGGGAGCCGGAGATGCTGATCACCTCCTTCCACGGCATTCCGCAATCCTATTTCAAAAAGGGCGACCCCTATTATTGCCATTGCCAGAAAACCGCCCGTCTGCTGCGGGAGGCTCTGGGCTTGACCGAAAAGAACTTCATGATCACGTTCCAGTCCCGTTTCGGACCGGAAGAGTGGCTCCAGCCCTATACCGACAAGACGGTGGAAAAACTCGCCTCGGAAGGCATCAAACGTATAGCCGTGATGAATCCCGGCTTCGTATCGGATTGTCTTGAGACCCTGGAGGAAATTGCCGGTGAAGCCGGAGAAATCTTCCTGCATAATGGCGGCGAGAAATTCGCCCACATCCCATGCCTGAATGACAGTGCCGAGGGCATGACCGTTCTCGAAAAGGTTGTGCGGCGGGAGTTGCAAGGCTGGGTGTAATCTTGCCATAACGATACGGGGGTAAAACCCTGATCATGATGTGCTGGAGGGTAAAGTGATGATCGCATTGGGCGGTTTCGACATCGTCGTCTTGGCAGCCGTGGTTCTGGTCATTCTGGTGCTGTTTGCCGGCATCAAGACCGTGCCGCAGGGATACCGCTATACGGTGGAACGTTTCGGGCGCTATACGCGCACGCTCGAGCCTGGCCTGAACCTCATCGTACCCTTCTTCGAGCGCATCGGCGCCCGCATGAACGTGATGGAGCAGGTGCTCGACATCGCCACCCAGGAAGTCATCACCCGCGACAATGCCAGCGTTTCCGCCGATGCGGTGGCGTTTTATCAGGTTCTGAATGCAGCGCAGGCTGCCTATCAGATCGCCAATCTGGAAAACGCCATCCAGAACCTTACCATGACCAATATCCGCTCGGTCATGGGTTCGATGGACCTCGATGAATTGCTGTCGAACCGCGACGCCATCAACGACCGCCTTCTGCGCGTGGTGGATGAGGCCGTGGGACCATGGGGCATCAAGGTCACCCGCATTGAAATCAAGGATATCGCGCCGCCGAAGGATCTCGTCGATTCCATGGCGCGGCAGATGAAGGCGGAGCGCGAAAAACGCGCGCAGGTGCTGGAGGCGGAAGGCGCCCGCAATGCCCAGATTTTGCGCGCGGAAGGCGCAAAACAATCCGCTATTCTGGAAGCGGAAGGCCAGCGCGAAGCAGCGTTCCGCGACGCCGAAGCGCGCGAACGTCTCGCCGAGGCCGAAGCCAACGCCACCCGGATGGTGTCGGAAGCCATTGCCGCCGGCAATGTCCATGCCATCAACTATTTCGTTGCTCAGAAATACACTGAAGCACTTGCCGAGATCGGCACAGCCAAGAATGCCAAGATCGTGCTGATGCCGATGGAGGCCTCGGCGCTGATCGGCTCTCTCGGCGGTATCGGCACGATTGCTAAAGAGGTCTTCGGCAACAGCGGTGACGCGCCCACTGCTCCCGCCGCCCCTGCATCCTCCCGCTCCGTGCCGCCGACACGGGCTTCGGGCCAGACGATTAACGTCACGGCTCCCGGCAATCCCTTCGGTTCTTCCTCGGAGAAGTGACGATGCTGCAAGGGCTTGCCACGGAACTTGGACCATGGAGCTGGTGGATCGTCGCTTTCGTGCTGCTCGCTGCCGAACTCATCGCCCCCGGCGTCTTTCTGATCTGGATCGGCCTTGCCGCACTGGTCATCGGTGCGCTCTCCCTGCTCCTTTGGCAAACAGCGTTTTGGGCGTGGCAATTGCAGTTAGTGATGTTTGCCGCGCTCTCCGTCGTTTTCGCTCTGCTCGGCCGGAAATACTTCGGCAGAAACCGGGCGACAAGCGACGAGCCCTTCCTCAACCAGCGAGAGGCAAGCCTTGTCGGCCGCACGGCGACGCTTCAGGAACCGATTGTCGAAGGGCGGGGCCGTATCAGGCTGGACGATACCTGGTGGCCGGTCAACGGTGAAGACCTGCCGGCGGGAACCCGGGTGAAGATCGCTTCCGCCCGGGGACGAACGCTGACAGTCGAGCCGTTAGAGCGATAGGTTTCAGGATCAGCCTTCTCAGGATCGGCTGGCCTCAGGCTACGCCGATTCTCAGCAGATCGTGGAAATGCACCAGTCCTATCGGCCGGTTGTCGTCATCGACCACGATCAATGCGCCGATGTGGAATTTTTCGAGCGTTGCCAGCGCACCCGTTGCCAGGACCGATTTTTTGACGGTTTTGGGCGTCCGGGTCATGATATCGTCCACGGTCAATTCGGCAAGATTGCGCGACAGGTTGCGCGCCATGTCCCCCTCGGTGACGATGCCGCACAGACGCCCGTCCTCATCGAGAACGCCGACGCAGCCGAAATGCTTGCGGGAGAGAACACCCACGGCTTCCGGCATGGCCGTTCCCCTGTTGACCAGCGGCACACGATCACCGGTATGCATTATGTCGCTGACCAGCGTGAGACTGGCGCCCAGCTTGCCGCCGGGGTGAAATACCTTGAAATCGCCCGCCGTAAAATTGCGCGCTTCCAGCAGCGCAACAGCAAGGGCATCACCAAGTGCAAGCTGCATCAATGTGGAGGTTGTGGGCGCAAGGCCAAGCGGGCAGGCTTCCTGCTTGTTGGGAACCAGCAATACGATATCGGAAGCCTTCGCCAGCGATGATGTCTCGGAACAGGTGAGCGCGATCAGCGGAATCGAAAAGCGGCGCGAATAATTGATAATGCTGCGCAATTCGGCACTTTCCCCACCCTTGGAGATGGCGAGAACCACGTCGTCACCGCCGATCATGCCCAGATCGCCGTGATTGGCCTCCGCCGCATGGACAAAAAATGCCGGCGTTCCAGTGGACGCAAAGGTGGCCGCCAGCTTCGCACCTATATGCCCGCTTTTGCCCACACCGGTTATGATGAGACGGCCGTTCGACTGGCCGATTGTTTCGATCGCCTTGCAGAAGGGGACCGAGAGACCGTCTCGCAGAGCCGTCTCGAGGGCGGCAAGGCCCGCCCGCTCCATCGAAATCGTCCGTACGGCGGATTCGATGGCATTGTCTTCGACCAAGTTGACGGCGCGCGTAATCATGGGGGACTGTTACTCTTTCAGCCGGAATAAGTCCACTCCCTGCCGGAGCCGCCTGCTTCAGTGGCGCAGATCCGGCGGAGAAATTTCCTCCATGGTTCCCAGCCGCTTAAAGGGAATGTTTTCTTCATCGACGAGATATCGGCCAGCGGTCCTCACCCAGGAAACCGAACCGTCGGTGCGGCGCACGGCATATTCCTGACTGTAGAAGCTTGCGTCCTTCAGGGTGTTCAAGGCGGTCTCTATCACCCGATTCCGATGATCCAGATCCACTTTTTCGAGTATCTGGAAAATACTGATGCCCTGCATTGCCTGTCTTAGTGGAATTCCGAATAGTTCAGCGCACACTTCATCCAAATAGAAGCGGTCATTGGTAATATCCCAACAATAGAAACCGACCTGTTTGATATTCAAAACGGCTTTCATGAAACGACACTGTCACACAAAATAAAATTCAATACGATTTGCCGGGCAATGGAAGGTCAACTTTCGTTAATCATAGGGCGATTCCGTGCCAAATTGAAACGTTTTAATCTTTTCATATTAGGAATATTTTGCATTTGCGAACAGCCCCGCTGCCGCCAGCTCTGACCGGTGCGCGCAGGTAACGGGAGTGGACGGCACTCCAGGACGCCTCCCCGTGACATCAGGAAATTCCGGCGATCTTTATCAACTGTTAACCATAAAAAACCTATTGTTAAAACGATGTTAAAACTTGCGTCGACTGTTTGGTCCCTGGTTTGTCCATGTCGTTTCGTCGGCCTTTCTGACTAGGGCCTGCGGCAATGTATTGGCGGACTGTCGGTCCGGCATTCGGCCCATTCGCCGGGTGAAAAGGAATGACTGTGAAGGGCACCGCCACACGTCTGCCGACGTCGCGGAAAGCAGCAACCCTGCTGCTCGCCTGCACCCTTTTTTACCACCACGAAGATGCTTCCGCACAGACGGCGACTGCCGCCCCGGCAATGCCGGGCGCCGCTGCCACGGCCGATGGCATTGGCTCCGCCGCTCCCGGACCGACCCCCGGGACAACGGCGGGTACGGCCCAGGCCACAACGGCACCTGTCCCCACGCCCCAACTCTGGCGTCCCTCAAATAATCCCGGTGACGCGATTTCCGAGCAGCAGGACGAAGCGGGGCAACCCTATGCCGAGGCAGACAACCCCTATGAGCCGACCGTGGACGGGGGCGAAAACCCACGCGTTGTTACCGAACCCGGACAGACTCCGGGAATTCGGCTGGGCACCCTTCTGCTCCGACCTTCGATCAGTCAGACCATCAACACGGAAAAACAGAGGAATACGGGTGGTCCCTCGCGACGAAACTATCTGACGACGGGCATACGCGGAACGCTCACCAGCGACTGGTCCCGCCATGCTTTGACCGTCACCGGAGACGGCGCGTGGGAGAAAAACTTCGGTGATAAGGACGGAGAAGAACCAAGGGCGCGGATAGAGGCCGATCTGCGTCTTGACCTCGGATCAGAAACAACCGCCAACCTCAAGGCCGGTTACGAATTCAGCCGTGAAGACACGACCGATCCCAATGCCTTGACCGGCGCCGCCGTGCAGGGTGGCGAACACCGTTTCAGCGCCGGGGCATCGATAGAGCGGGATTTCGGCAAGCTGCGAGGTCTGGCCGCGCTTGACCTGTCCCGTACGGTGTATACCGACGCGAAGGGTCTCGATGGCCGGCCGATCAGCCTCAGTGACCGTGACCAGAATGGTGCGAATCTGCGCGGACGCCTCGGCTATGAGCTGTCACCAGCGCTGATCCCCTTCCTCGAACTGAACGCCGGCACAACGAAATATGACAGCCGCCTCGACAATTCCGGTTATGCCCGTTCATCCAATGCCTATGGGGCGAAGATCGGGGCAGAGGTCGATCTCGGCGAAAAGACCCGTGGCGAAGCCGCCATCGGTTATCTGCGCAAACAATATGACGATGATCGCCTTGCGTCGATCGGCGCGTTGACGCTGGATGGCGAACTTAACTGGTCACCCCAGCGCGGCACGAATGTCAATCTTGGCCTTCGCACGACAATAGAGGATTTCGCCGGCGGCCCGCAGGGCGGATGGGTTTCCTATCGCCTGGATGCCGGGCTGACCCACGAATTGCGCAGCAATCTGGTAGCGCGATTAACCGGGCAAATCGTGCATCGCACATTCCCCTCCTCCGACACGGAGGACGCCGTGGAATATACGGCGGGTGCCGGCCTGACCTGGGGTCTCAACCGTTATCTCGATCTGACTGCCGATGTCAGCTACCAGTGGACACCGGTTTATGACAGCAGCGAACTTCGCGTCGGTGCAGGGCTTGTCCTGAAGCGATAAGCGCCAAATAAAAATCCCGGCGCGAAGGCCGGGATTTTGTCATCTATTCTCTGGTCTCTCACTTCAGCCCGTCGATCAGGGCCTTGATCGGCTCTTCGATTGCCGGACGGATATCGCCGCGCTCGAGAGCGAAAGCGACATTGGCCAGAATGAAGCCATCCTTGGCACCGCAATCGAAGGTCTGACCGCGGAAATGATAGCCAGCAAACTCCTGCGACTTGGCAAGCGTCAGCATGCCGTCCGTCAACTGGATTTCATTACCGGCGCCACGCTCCTGATTTTCGAGAATATCGAAAATCTCGGGCTGAAGAATATAGCGGCCGTTAATGTAGAAATTCGAAGGCGCTGTACCCTTTGCAGGCTTTTCAACCATTTCCGTGATCTTGAAACCCTCACCCACGGTCTCGCCCACGCCGACGATACCATATTTATGCGTCTGGTCGGGAGCGCATTCCTGCACGGCGATGACGTTGCCCTGGGTCTGGTCGTAAAGTTCGACCATGCCCTTCAGGCAGCTTTTCTGTGAATGCATGATCATGTCAGGCAAAAGCACGGCGAAAGGCTCGTCGCCGACGATATCACGGGCGCACCAGACCGCATGGCCCAGGCCGAGCGGCACCTGCTGGCGCGTGAAGCTTGCGGTACCTGCCTTGGGCAGAAGGCCGGCCAGCAGTGTCAGCTCGGCATTCTTGTTGCGCTCGCGCAGCATCTGTTCAAGTTCAAATTGAATATCAAAATAATCTTCGATCACCGCCTTGCCGCGGCCGGTGACAAATACAAAATGCTCGATACCCGCTTCTGCCGCTTCATCGACGACGTACTGAATAACCGGCTTATCTACGACGGTGAGCATTTCCTTTGGAACTGCTTTGGTTGCGGGCAGAAAGCGCGTGCCGAGACCTGCGACGGGAAATACGGCCTTCCGAATTTTCTTATGTTCTACCACATATTCCTCCTGAGAGATAACACTTGATCACAATCCCCGCACGCTGTTGTTATTTCAAAAACAACAACGTTTTGTAAAGGGTGACGCTACCATCTATTAATGGTAAAGAATTTGTTGACGTTCTTTTGTTATCCATGATGACGCCCGATGCGTTTTCGCAATCGAAATGACATTCGAGAGAACGAAAGACAGACGATGACAAAGATGATCCTTTCAGATGTCCGCAAATTCGGCTGCATGGTGGCTGCTGGCCTCGTAATCTCGCTGGCGCCGGTTTCGGCCCGCGCCGATGCGGGATTCCGTCAGTGGATCAACCAGTTCTATGCAACAGCCGCGAAAGAAGGCATTAGCAAGGCGACCTATCAGAAAGCCTTTGCCGGCGTTAGCGAGCCGGATCCCGACGCGTTGCGCAAGGCCACTTTCCAACCGGAATTCACAACGCAAATCTGGGATTATCTCGACTCCCGCGTCAATCCGTACACGGTGCGGATTGGCCGCGAAATGAAGATGAAGCACGCGACGACCCTCAACTGGATCGAGCGCAACTTCAACGTCGACAAGCACATCATTCTCGCCATCTGGTCGATGGAATCGAATTACGGCGCGGTTCTCGAAAAGCCGGAGCGTCTGCACAACATCCCGCAGGCACTGGCAACGCTCGCCTATTCCGATCCCAAGCGCGCCAAATTCGCGCGTACGCAATTGATTGCCGCGCTCAGGATCCTTCAGGCGGGTGACGTCACCCCCAAACAGCTGACGGGCTCCTGGGCCGGCGCGATGGGCCATACACAGTTCATCCCGACAAGCTACCTGCTTTATGCGGTAGATGCGGATGGCAATGGCAAACGGGACATCTGGCATTCCGTCCCGGACGCTCTCGCAACTGCCGCCAATCTTCTCGCGAAAAACGGCTGGGAGCCCGGCCGGACATGGGGTTACGAAACCGCCGTTCCGCGTGGCGGCGCGCGGTATGAAGGCCAGACGAAGACCATCGCTGAATGGGCAAAGCTTGGCTTCACCCGCCCCAACGGCAAGAATTTCACCCGTGGTTCCGACCGCGCGATGCTGAAACTGCAGGGTGGGGCAAACGGCCCGGGCTTCCTGATGATGAAGAACTTCTTCACCATCAAGAAATACAACGCCTCCGACAGCTATGCGCTCGCCGTCGGACTGCTCGCGGATGAAATCGCCGGTTACGGCGGCATGCAGCAGAAGTGGCCGCGTCCGGACGGTACGCTGGATATTCGCGAAAAATTCGAACTCCAGACCCGCATGAAGGAACTCGGCTATTATGACGGTGAAGTCGACGGCAACTTCGGCTCCGGTTCCAAGGCCGCCATCAGTGCCATCCAGTCACGCATGGGGATGGACGCGGACGGCCAGCCGTCGCAGCGGTTGCTGAGAGCCCTTCGCAACTGATAATGTGCCGGCGAGTTCGGCGGCAATTACGAAACGCCGCCGAAATATCCGGAAGGGCCGATGTCATGAGTACGAAACCTGCGGAAAAAACTGGAAGAACCGGCTGGCGTTTCTGCGCTGTCCTTCTTTCCGCTGTTCTTGCCATGCCGCTCGTACCCTCCGAGAGCTTGGCACAGGAACAGCGGCGCACCCTGTTTGAAATGCTGTTCGGCAGGCCGGTGGGCCGCGATGGCGGATCAGGCCGCGAATACCAGCCCCGCAACCGGCGCGATTTTCCATCCGCGCCGCGTGAAAGATCGGTTACCCGCCCGCAACCAGCAAGGAAAGCGCCTTCGGTGGTGCAGATGCGAACCGCTAAGCCGGAGCCTGCCGCCAAGCTTGAAAATGCCAGGCGCGTCCTTGTTATCGGTGATTTCCTCGCCGGCGGAATGGGGGAAGAGCTGGTCAATGCCTTTGCCAGCTCGCCGGCAATCGCGGTAGATGTGCGTGCCAATGGCTCTTCCGGCCTGGTGCGCACCGATTATTACGACTGGTTCAAAAACCTGCCGCAGTTCATAAGCGAGACCAACCCCGCCACCATCGTAATCATGATGGGCTCGAACGATCGCCAGCAGATGCAGATCGGCGATATCAAGGAAAAATTCGGCACGGAGGTCTGGCTCAAGGAATATGAGAGGCGGATCGATGAGCTTCTCACCCTCGCCGGCCGCCCGAAAGTGCCGCTATTATGGGTGGGTTTGCCCGCCTTCCAGTCTCCCTCGCTTTCTGCGGATCTCGTTGGGTTCAACCGGCTTTACCGCAGCCATGTGGAAAAATTCGGCGGCGAGTTCGTGGATGTCTGGGACGGTTTTGTCGACGAAGCCGGCAAATTCGTCATCACCGGTTACGACATGAACGGTCAGCAGGCCCGCCTGCGTGAGGCCGACGGTATCGGCATGACGCAGGCCGGAAAGCGCAAGCTTGCCTTTTACGTCGAGAAATTCGTCCGCCGGCACCTCGACGGCGCCGGACCGGACCTTGTGAAACTGGACGGCAGCAATCTGCCGGCACTCACCTCCCTGCCGGCACTTGGCATCGATGCGGGACAGGTGCGCACCCAGCCGATCAGCCTTACCGATCCTGCTCTCGATGGCGGCGACAAACTGCTCGGTGATGTCCCTCTTTCGGCCGCACCAACACGCGTCTTCGTCGTGGAATCCCCGCGCGAAAGGCTGACCAAGCGTGGCGAAATGGCCGATGCGCCGGCAGGCCGCATCGATGACTATCGGATGACGCCCGATACCACACAGGCAAAGCAATAGAAGCTTGCCCGCCGTCTGCCGCCCAGTCGGTCGGCGTAATGTTCAGGCAATCCCACGATGACAGGATAGCTGCAGCTTTGCAGGAATGCGGAGATCGGTCACAAACCTCCGCCGCTCCACCGATTTCGCACGGCGAATGTATTCGACGGCGACGCGTCGCTTGCCATGAGCGTCAACGGCACCGTCGTTTTTGACTCCATGTGTACGCTTCACCCTAAGCGTGCCGACAATGCCGAGACGAATTCATGCGCCTGCTGCTTGTTGAAGACGAACGTGAGATGGCAGCGGCCCTGTCTGCCGCGCTCCATCGGTTCGATATTATCGTGGATACGGTCGGAACACTGGATCTCGCTCGACACGCCATCATGGATGGTGTCCACGATCTCGTTGTGCTGGACCGGCAACTGCCCGATGGTGACGGCATCGAACTGATAGAAAATCTGCGTCTGCTGCCAGTCACCCCACCCGTCATAGTGTTGACGGCCCAGGGCGGGCTCGTGGATCGGGTGAAGGGCCTGAACCTCGGTGCAGATGACTATATGGCCAAGCCTTTCGCTGTCGAGGAGCTACTTGCCCGCATTCGCGCCCTGATGCGCCGACCCGCCGGAACCGTGGCGATGACGGCGAAACTCGGCAGGCTGGAGTTTTGTTTCGAGACGCGCGAAGTGCGTATCAACGGCGCGTTTCTTCCGCTGACGAGACGGGAGTTGCTGATTCTCGAAGCCCTGCTGCGACGACAGGGCAGAACAGTGCTGCGCTCGCTGCTCGAAGAGGCCGTCTATAACTTTGACGATGAAATCCAGTCCAATGCGCTCGATTCCCACATTTCCCGCTTGCGGCGCAAATTGCAGGCCGCGGACGCCGCCGTGGAGGTGCATGGCATTCGCGGCGTGGGATATCTTTTGAGGGCGACGGGATGAGATTGTTAAAGAGAAAGTCACTGAAGCGGCGATTGACCATTCAACTGCTCCTCTTCCAGATCGGTTGTCTGTTGATCGTCAGCGTCGCATTCTTTGCCTATCTGTTGAGCGACGGCGTCGGCAGCGCTCTTCTTAGCTCGGAGGCGGCGCAGATAACTGCAAACGCTTTGATCCGCGATACGGATGGGAAGCTTACGCTGAAAGAGACGGCCGAATATGCCAAACTCCGGGAAAAAATGCCCGATTTCTGGTTTGTTGCGCTGAGCGACAAGGATGAGCTCATCCAGAGTGGCCCTGTTCCCGAGGCCTACAGCAACATGGAGAAGGAGTTAAACGACATCAAGATTTCGAACATTCGCGAAGCCGGGATGTCCTACTCCTATTTTGCCGTTCTTTACCTTGCGGTTGTTCGCCGTGCATCCGGGCCAGCCGGAGAGTTCGTGATGGTCGGAAAAGGCGATCTTTTCAGCATGACGCTCCCTGTTCTGCTGTTTTCCAACATCATGATTTTCCCGGTCCTCGTCCTCATCTCCATTGCGACCACGATAGCAATTCCCTTGATCATCCGCAGGGAATTTCGGGCACTCTCGACGATTGCCAAAACCGCGGAAGCGATCGATATCGACAGACGCGGATATCGCTTGCCCGACAATGATATTCCACGGGAAGTGCAGCCGCTGGTGCACGCCGTCAATGGTGCACTCAAGCGCCTGGACGATGGCTATGAACGGCACAAGCGCTTCATTCTCGACGCCGCGCACGAATTGCGCACGCCGGTCGCCATTCTACAGACGCGTGTCGAAACTTTGCTGGAAGGGCCCGCACGCAGCCGGATTTTGGCGGATGCCAACCGTATCGGCGTGCTGGCCGAACAATTGCTCGATCTGCAGCGTCTCGGCGGCCAGAAGGCGCCATTGGTGCCGCTCGATCTGGTCAATCTCTGCAGATCGGTTGTTGCCGATATGGCACCGCTTGCCATCTCGCAGGGTTATGAGCTCTCATTTGAACCGGAGGAAGAACCGATCCTTGCACTTGCGGACGACCCTTCCCTGCGGCGAGCCCTGATGAATATCGTGCAAAACGCCATAGAACACGGCGGCAACCGCGGAACCATAACGATGACAGTGGCGGCCAATCGGGTGATAGAGATCGCCGACGAAGGCAACGGCATTCCTGAAAAGGAGCGGGAACTCGTCTTTGATGCCTTTCATCGCCTGCAACCCAGAGACCGGGGCACGGGCCTCGGGCTTAATCTCGTGCAGGAAATCGTGCGGTATCACGGCGGAGATATTACTATCGGCGATTCATCCAGCGGTGGGGCCTGCTTCCGGATTACGCTTCCATATTGCTGAAAAAGGAGCGCTCGTTCTCTGACATCAAAAAAAGGCCTGTTGCGGGTGCGACAGGCCTTTCCATTTTTATCCATTTGCCGGCTTAGCGCGGAAGAACGGTCGCGCCCATCAGCGCTTCGTCAATCGCACGCGCCGCCTGACGGCCTTCGCGGATCGCCCAGACCACCAGCGACTGGCCACGGCGCACATCGCCCGCCGCCCAGAGCTTGTCGACAGAGGTCCTGTAATCCGTCTCGTTGGCGACGACATTTGTGGAGCCACGGCGGTCCGTGTTGAGTGTCAGCTTGCCGTCCATTTCCTTCAGAACGCTGTCCGTGAAGGGACCGGAAAAGCCGATGGCGATGAAGGCGAGATCGGCCTTGATGATGAACTCCGTGCCGGCAATGGGCTTGCGTCGGTCATCCACCTGGCAGCACTTCACACCTGTCAGCACGCCGTCTTCGCCAACGAATTCGAGGGTCGCCACCTGGAACTCGCGGATGGCGCCTTCGGCCTGCGAAGACGACGTGCGCATTTTGGTTGCCCAGAAAGGCCAAACCGCCAGCTTGTCTTCCTTTTCCGGCGGCATCGGGCGTATGTCGAGCTGGGTGACTTTAACAGCACCCTGGCGGAACGCCGTGCCAACGCAGTCGGATGCAGTATCGCCACCGCCCACAACGACGACATGCTTGCCGCCCGCGAGGATCGGATCGGCCGGCCAGCCAACGCTGTCAATGTTTTCACGACCGACGCGCCGGTTCTGCTGCACTAGATAGGGCATGGCATCATAAACGCCATGCAGATCCGCACCGCCGATGCCGGCCGGGCGTGGGGTTTCCGAGCCGCCGCAATAAAGCACGGCATCGTGGTCGGCGAGGAGCGCCTCCACCGTCACATCGACGCCAACATTGACGCCGCAATGGAAGGTAACACCTTCGCCCTTGATCTGCTCGACACGGCGGTCGATGAAGTTCTTCTCCATCTTGAAATCTGGGATGCCGTAACGCAGCAGGCCGCCGGGCTTGGATTCACGCTCATAGACGTGAACCTCGTGGCCGGCGCGGCCAAGCTGTTGCGCCGCCGCCATGCCCGAGGGACCGGAACCGATGATGGCGACCTTCTTGCCGGTGTGGATCGTCGCCGGCTTCGGCACGATGAAGCCCAGCTCATAGGCCTTGTCGGCAATAGCCTGTTCGACGGTCTTGATCGCGACCGGCGCATCCTCAAGATTCAGCGTGCAGGCCTCCTCGCAGGGGGCGGGACAGACGCGACCGGTGAATTCCGGGAAGTTGTTGGTGGAATGGAGGTTACGGATCGCCTCCTCCCAGTTGTTATTGTAGACCAGATCGTTCCAGTCGGGGATCTGGTTGTGCACGGGACAGCCTGTCGGGCCATGGCAATAGGGAATGCCGCAATCCATGCAGCGCGCCGCCTGCTTCTGCACCTCGGCATCCGACATCGGAATGGTGAATTCGCGGAAGTGGCGGATACGATCCGATGCGGGCTGATACTTGCCCACCTGCCGGTCGATCTCCAGAAAACCTGTAACCTTGCCCACGTTTATGTCCTCACATCAAAGCGGAGCGCCTGTCGGGCCCCAGTACCAGGTGGCGAAACCCAAAGCCGCCCCAGCACGATGAACTCAAATCCGGTCTCGCCGCCCGTCCAAGTGGTCGCCACGAATGGCGACCGCTGTTATCAGCGAGATCAGGTGGTGTAGTGTCCTCACGCGACGGATTACTCCGCCGCCACGCCCATGCGCATGCGCTCCATTTCCTCAAGCGCACGACGGTATTCAACCGGCATGACCTTGCGGAACTTCGGACGGAACTCGCTCCAGCGATCGAGTATATCCTTGGCACGCGACGAGTTCGTGTAATGGAAGTGGTTGGAGATCAGCTGGTAAAGGCGCTCCTCGTCGTGGCGAGTCATGTCTTCGGAAACGTCGACACGTCCCTTGTGCATGAGGTCGCCGCCGTGATGGTGCAGCTTTTCCAGCATGTCGTCTTCTTCCGGAACTGGCTCCAGCTCAACCATGGCCATGTTGCAACGCGTGGCGAAATCGCCCTTCTCGTCGAGAACATAAGCCACACCGCCGGACATGCCGGCCGCGAAGTTGCGGCCGGTCTCGCCAAGAACGACCACAATGCCGCCGGTCATATATTCGCAGCCGTGGTCGCCGACACCTTCGACAACCGCAACCGCGCCGGAGTTACGCACCGCGAAACGCTCGCCAGCCACGCCACGGAAATAGCACTCGCCGGTTATGGCGCCGTACAGCACGGTGTTGCCCACGATGATCGAGTTTTCCGCGACAATACGGGCGTTTTCCGGCGGGCGCACGATGATGCGGCCACCCGAAAGACCCTTGCCGACATAGTCGTTACCGTCACCCACCAGATCGAAGGTGATGCCTCGAGCGAGGAACGCGCCGAAGGACTGGCCCGCCGTGCCGCGCAGCGTCACATGGATCGTGTCATCCTTCAGACCCTTATGGCCCCAGCGCTTGGCGAGCGCGCCGGAGAGCATCGCACCGGCGGAGCGGTCTACGTTTCTGATCGGCACTTCGAAGACCACGGGTTCGCGGTTTTCCAGCGACGGCAGCGACTTTTCGATCAGCTTGCGGTCGAGAATGTCATCGATCGGATGCTTCTGGCGTTCCGTCCAGAACGTCGCTTCCTTGGGTGCCTCGACCTTATGGAAGATGCGGCTGAAATCCAGACCCTTCGCCTTCCAATGCGCCAGCATCTCATCCTTCTCGAGCAGTTCGGAAGCGCCGATGATCTCGTCCAGCCTGGTCACGCCAAGCGAGGCAAGGATTTCGCGCACTTCTTCGGCCACGAAGAAGAAGTAGTTGATGACGTGTTCCGGTGTACCCTTGAAGCGCTTGCGCAGAACCGGGTCCTGCGTGGCAACGCCGACAGGGCAGGTGTTGAGATGGCACTTGCGCATCATGATACAGCCGGCCGCAATCAGCGGCGCGGTGGCGAAGCCGAATTCATCCGCACCGAGCAGCGCGCCGATGATGACGTCGCGGCCGGTCTTCAGACCACCATCCACCTGCAGTGCGACGCGCGAGCGGAGACCGTTCAGCACCAGCGTCTGCTGGGTTTCGGCAAGGCCGATTTCCCAGGGCGAACCCGCGTGCTTGAGCGACGTCAGTGGTGACGCGCCCGTGCCGCCATCAAAACCGGCGACGGTGATATGGTCGGCACGCGCCTTGGCGACACCGGCCGCAACCGTGCCGACGCCGACTTCCGACACCAGCTTCACCGACACATCGGCTTCCGGATTGACGTTTTTCAGGTCGTAGATCAGCTGCGCCAGATCTTCGATGGAATAGATATCATGATGTGGCGGCGGCGAAATGAGGCCGACGCCCGGGGTGGAGTGACGGGTCTTTGCAACCGTCGCATCCACCTTGTGGCCGGGCAACTGGCCGCCCTCGCCGGGCTTTGCGCCCTGCGCCACCTTGATCTGCAGCATGTCGGCATTGACAAGGTATTCCGTCGTCACACCGAAGCGACCGGATGCGATCTGCTTGATGGCGGAGCGTTCCGGGTTCGGCTGGCCGTTCAACAGCGGCATGTAGCGGTCGGATTCTTCCCCGCCCTCACCCGTGTTGGACTTGCCGCCGATGCGGTTCATGGCAATCGCGAGCGTCGTATGCGCCTCGCGGCTGATTGAGCCGAAGGACATCGCCCCGGTCGAGAAACGCTTGACGATATCGGCTGCCGGCTCGACCTCATCGATGGAGACTGGCTTGCGACCGAGTGCTTCCGCCGACTTGACCTTGAACAGGCCGCGAATGGTGTTCATGCGCAGCGCCGTTTCGTTCACCATGCCGGCGAATTCGCGGTAGCGATCCTGGCTGTTGCCACGCACGGCGTGTTGCAGCGAGGCGACGGCGTCCGGCGTCCAGGCATGGCTTTCGCCGCGCATGCGATAGGCGTATTCTCCGCCGATATCGAGCGTGTTGGCGAGGATCGGGTCCTTGCCAAAGGCCGCTGTGTGGCGCGCCACGGTTTCTTCGGCGATTTCGGTCAGGCCGACACCTTCGATGGAGGTGGCGGTGCCGAAGAAATATTTCTCGACGAATTCCGAAGACAGGCCGATGGCGTCGAAAATCTGCGCGCCGCAATAGGACTGGTAGGTGGAGATGCCCATCTTGGACATGACCTTGAGGATGCCCTTACCCACCGCCTTGATGTAGCGATAAACGACTTCATCATCAGACACTTCCTTCGGGAATGCGCCGTGCTTGTGCATGTCGAGCAGGGTATCGAAAGCGAGGTACGGGTTGATCGCCTCCGCACCATAACCGGCCAGAAGGCAGAAATGGTGGATTTCGCGCGGCTCACCGGTTTCGACGACGAGACCGACCGAGGTACGCAGACCCTTACGGATCAGGTGGTGGTGCACGGCGGCTGTCGCCAGAAGTGCGGGGATCGCGATGCGATCCGGGCCAAGCTGGCGGTCGGACAGAACGATGATGTTGTAACCGCCGCGGACGGCGGATTCGGCCCGCTCGCAGAGGCGGTCGAGCATTTCGGGCATGCCCTCGGCACCGCGCTCCACATCATAGGTGAAGTCGAGCGTCTTGGTGTCGAAACGGTCTTCCGTGTGACCGATGGAACGAATCTTCTCCAGATCGCCATTGGTCAGGATCGGCTGGCGCACTTCCAGACGCTTGGCGCGGGCAGCACCTTCGTGGTCGAGAATATTCGGACGCGGGCCGATGAACGACACGAGGCTCATGACGAGCTCTTCGCGGATCGGATCGATCGGCGGGTTCGTGACCTGCGCGAAATTCTGCTTGAAATAGGTGTAGAGCAGCTTCGACTTGTCGGACATGGCCGAAATCGGCGTATCCGTGCCCATGGAGCCGATGGCTTCTTGGCCCGTCGTCGCCATCGGCGACATCAGGAGCTTGGTGTCTTCGCTGGTGTAACCGAAGGCCTGCTGGCGGTCGAGCAGCGACACGTCGCGGCGCAGCGCGCGTGGTTCGACAGGCTTCAGCTCTTCGAGGATGAGCTGCGTGCGATCAAGCCAGCTGCGATAGGGATGCTTGGCGGCAAGCTCGTGCTTCACTTCCTCGTCGGAAATGATCGCGCCCTTTTCCATGTCGATCAGCAGCATCTTGCCGGGCTGCAGACGCCACTTCTTGACGATGCGCTCTTCCGGCACTGGCAGCGTGCCGGCCTCGGAAGCCATGATGATGCGGTCGTCATCAGTGACGAGGTAACGGGCCGGGCGCAGGCCGTTGCGGTCGAGCGTCGCGCCAATCTGCTTGCCGTCGGTGAAGGCAACGGCGGCGGGACCGTCCCACGGCTCCATCAGGGCTGCGTGATATTCGTAGAATGCCTTGCGTTCGGCAGACATGGACTGGTTACCGGCCCAGGCTTCCGGGATCAGCATCATCACCGCGTGGGCCATGGAATAACCGCCGCGGACGAGGAACTCGAGCGCGTTGTCGAAACAGGCCGTGTCCGACTGGCCTTCATAGGAAATCGGCCAGAGCTTGGAGATGTCGTCACCGAACAGCGCGGACGAAACCGAAGCCTGACGCGCCGCCATCCAGTTGACATTACCGCGCAGCGTGTTGATTTCGCCGTTATGGGCGACCATGCGATAGGGGTGCGCCAGCTTCCACGACGGGAAGGTGTTGGTGGAGAAACGCTGATGCACGAGCGCGACAGCCGATTCGAAACGCGGGTCCGAAAGGTCCTTGTAATATGCGCCCACCTGATAGGCGAGGAACATGCCCTTGTAGACGATGGTCGAGGAAGAAAGGGAAACGGGATAGAAATCCTGCGTTTCCTTGCCGCCGCCTTCGTCATAGATGCGGTTGGAGAGAACCTTGCGGATGAGGAACAGCTTGCGCTCGAAATCGGCATTGCTCGCGGCATCGCGGCCGGCGCCGATGAAGACCTGCACATGGTGCGGCTCGGTCGCTGCGATATCCGGCGCCTTGGAAAGCGAGGAGTTGTCGACCGGGACATCACGGAAGCCAAGGAACTGCTGGCCCTCTTCGCCGATAACGTCGACGATGACCTTCTTGTAGTGCTCGATGCGGGAGGGATCGCGCGGCATGAAGATATGACCGACGGCGTATTCGCCAGCCTTCGGCAATGTCACGCCCTGCGCGGCCATTTCCTCGCGGAAGAAGCGGTCGGGAATCTGCACGAGAATGCCCGCACCATCGCCCATCAGCGGATCTGCGCCGACGGCGCCGCGATGGGTCAGGTTTTCAAGGATGAACAGGCCGTCCTTGACGATCTGGTGCGACTTGACGCCTTTCATATGGGCGACAAAGCCGACGCCGCAGGCATCATGTTCATTGGCGGGATCGTAAAGACCCTGCCTTTCCGGCAAGCCGCCCGCGAAACGCGCTTTCGCAGAAACGGGTGCAGCCGCAGCCGCGGTGGGACAGTCAGTGGTCAGGGTTGCGGCGGCGATGTCCGCCTGCGGCTTGTTCGTCATTTTTGTCCCTCCTGCAAATTACTTGCACGGTTTCATGCGAAGGTCCGGCGCGACGCAAATTTCGCTCTTTGGCAAAATCCGCATTCTCGCCGGCTGGATCAAATTTAGGACAGCAAGACTGTCTCAATTCCCTAGGATTTTGGCAGAAACCGGCGGAATTGGCAAGGGCGCGAATCCAATTAGTGAGACCGTCGTTTTATAGCGAAGTTTCGATACTGACCTATTGTGCGAAACTTTCTGTCGCAAATCCCGCCTCCCCGTTGCTTTCATTGCCGGATTTGCCAATCGCGGAGTTAGGTCCTAGAACTTTGCCAGTCGTCGCTCCATGCATTTCCCAATCAGAACACCAGCTATCGGAAAGCCTTCAGAGATGTTTTTTGCTTCAGACAATTGGGCTGGCGCCCATCCGGCCGTCAATGAACGGCTTTCGCGGGAATCCACCCGGTTTGCCTCCGCCTATGGCACCAGCGAACTCGATCTCTCCATCGAAAAGCGCTTCAACGAGATATTCGAGCGCGAGGTTGCGGTGTTTTTCGTCGCCACCGGCACGGCGGCCAATTCGCTTTCGCTGGCCAGCATCGCTCGCGCCGGCGGCCTGACCTTCTGCCATTCGGAAGCCCATGTGATCGAGGACGAATGCGGCGCGCCGGATTTCTTTTCCGGCATGCGCATGGTCGCAGTCGAAGGGCCGAACGGCAAGATGCTGCCGGAAAACCTGATCGAGCGCATTGCCCGCTATCCGCAGGATGCCGTTCACCACGGCCGTGCCGCCGCCATCACCATGACGCAGGCGACCGAAGCCGGCACCGTCTACACACTCGACGAAATTGAAGCCATCTCCAAAATCGCCAAGGAAAACGGCCTGCCGCTGCATATGGACGGCGCGCGTTTTGCCAATGCGCTGGCGGCCCTTGACACCACGCCGGCTGAAATGACCTGGAAACGCGGCGTTGACGTGCTGTCTTTCGGCGGCACGAAAAATGGCTGCTGGTGCGCGGAAGCGATCGTTTTCTTCGATCCTTCGCTCGCTCGGGATTTCTCGTTCCTGCGCAAACGCACAGCGCAACTGTTTTCGAAGTCACGTTTCATTGCAGCGCAGTTTGAAGCCTATCTGCAGGATGATCTTTGGCTCGGTCTCGCCAGCCATGCCAATGCCATGGCGAACCGGCTGCGCGCGGGCTTCGGCTCGCTGAACAGCGCGCGCCTCGCCTGGCCGACCCAGGCCAACGAAGTTTTCGCCATTTTGCCAAAGGCAGCCGCGCAAGCAGCGACGGAAAAAGGCGCAAGGTTCTATGACTGGCTGGAACCGCGCGACATGCCGGAAAAAGTCGGCAAGGACGAAGTACTGATCCGCATGGTCACCAGCTTTGCGACGACCGAGGCCGATATAGATGAATTCCTGTCCATCTGCGCTGCCGTCTGAGATATCGGAGGGCGTCGCCTTGCGGCGCCCTCAAACCTCCTGCAACCGGTAACCCACCCCGGTTTCTGTCAGGATGTAACGGGGCTGATCGGGGATTTTTTCGATCTTCTGGCGCAATTGGCGCACATAGACCCGCAAATATTGCACGTCGGTCAGTTCATCCCATACGTGCTCCAGCAGGAAGCGGTGCGTCAGCACCTTGCCTGCGTGCTGAACCAGCACCCGCAGAATATCGTATTCCTTCGGGGAGAGCTTCACCTCCCGGTCCTCCACCCTGACGATACGCCGGACAAGATCGACCGAAAGATCGCCGGTCTGAAAGACAGGCCTTTCACCCTGGCTCTGGAGCCGGTGGCGCAGCGCGACACGGATGCGGGCGACGAGTTCGTTCATGCCGAAGGGCTTTGTAATGTAGTCGTCGGCTCCCAGTTCGAGTGCCTTGACGATACCTGCTTCATCGGTTCGGCTGGACAGGATGATGACCGGCAACGCCACCCCCTCGCTGCGCCATTTCGCCAGAAGATCGTGTCCCGACATATCCGGCAGGCCGAGATCGAGAATGACGAGATCGGGCTTGTCCTGCTCGACCAGCTCCATCGCCACCTTCGCATTCATCGCCTCGCTTACCGTATAATCCTGCGTCGACAACCCCACCCGCAAAAGCTTGCGGATCGGCGGTTCATCGTCAACGATCAGAATGTTAACGGCGGAATTGGTCATTCCAGGGTCTCCTTTGGCGGCGTAGTGGGAGCGGGGTCGCCATTTCGGCTCAGGCGGCGCCCTTTTCATGATCTAGCACAGGCGCGTTGGCGGGAACGGGCAAAGTTACCGTGAATTGCGCACCTCCCCGATCCTGCCTGTTCTCCGCACGAATAGAGCCACCCATGGCCTCGATGAAACCCTTGCAGATGGATAGCCCCAGTCCGGTTCCCGCCTGCACCTGATCGGTCTTGCGCACCCGGTAGAAGCTGTCGAACACCCGCTCCGCATCTTCGGGAGGAAAGCCCGGTCCCTCATCGGCCACGGACAGGAAGACGTGCCTTCCCTGCTGCCAGCTCCGGAGTTCGATGACCGTGTGTTCGGGAGCATATTTGGCCGCGTTGTCTATGAGGTTGAACAGGACCTGTTCGAATAGCACGGGATCGACCCTAAGCATCGGCAGATCAGGCGGAATATCCAGGACAACCTCATGCCGCACAATGATTTTCGCGGCACGCGAAAGCGCTGTCCCGACCATGTCGCCAAGGAAATGCAGCCCGTAATTCGGCTCCATTGCACCCGATCCGATCCGCGTCATATCGAGAAGATTGGAGATGAAGCGGTTCAGCCGTTCGGATTCCTCAACGATCGTCGAAAGCAGATCGGCGCGCGCATCGGGCGGGATGTCCTCGGCAAAGTCCTTCAGCGTTCCGGCCGAACCCAGAATAGCCGCGAGCGGGGTTTTGAGGTCGTGGGAAATGGAGGTGAGGAGTGCGGTGCGCAGTCGGTCGGTTTCCGCGGCCAGCCTTGCCTTGTCGACATCCGAGGCAAGCTGGATACGTTCGATCGCGAGTGCAGCCTGGTCGGCCAGCGCATCAAACAGGCGCTGTTGTTCAGGTGTCAAAAGCGGCCCGCTTCGGTCATCATCCAACCCGACGACGCCGACGGCACCGCTGCCGGTGCGGAGCGGCAGATAAAGCCGCCGGGCGCCCGGCAATGTGTCTGCGCCGCGACCGGCCGCCTTGTCGTGTTCCCATGCCCATTGCGCGGCCGCGATATCGGCATCCACCAGCGTGTCATCGGGCGGATAACCGGCCTTGACGGCGATGGCGTTGTTCTCCGGCAGAAGCAGCACCACCCTCACCTTCAACATCGAAGCCATCTGGTAAGCGGTAGCCCACAACACATCATCCAGCGTGGCCGTTCCGGCAAGCTTTTTGGAAAACAGGTAGAGATCTTCCGTCGTGCGCGCCCTTACCCGCGCCGAGGCCGCCTGCCGTTGCACCGCAACCGTGAGGTTGGAGGCAACAAGCGCCACTCCGAGATAAAAAAGCAACGCCAGAACGCTGTCCGGCGCGCTGACCGTCAGCGTGTATCGTGGTTCCAGAAAGAAAAAATTGAATGCGACGGCGCCAAGCAGCGAGGCATACAACGCAGGTCCAAGTCCTCCGCGAACAGCGGCCGCCAGCACGGCCATGAGAAAAACGAGCGCCAGATTCTGAACGTCGAGCGTCCGGTCAAGCACGATGCCGACAACGATGGCGAGCGCTACGAACAGCGTGCTGTTGAGATAGGAGCCTATCGACCAGCGCGAGCGGGACGGTGCGGCCTTCACCGATTGCGCCGGCTTCTCTTCATTCTTGTCGCCGGAAATGACGTGCACACTGATATCGCCGGCATGGTCGATCAGATCGTGCGTCAACGAGCGCTGAAAAATTCGCTGCCACCAGGATTTTCGCGGGCGACCGATGATGATGTGGGTGAAATTGTTTGTATTGGCGTAGGAGATGATCTCCCGCGTCAGGTCAAGCGCCGGCAGGGTTACCGTCTCGCCGCCAAGCTGCTGGGCAAGCCGCATGGTGCCGGCCAGCCGGTCCTTCTCCGCCTCCGACAATTGCTGCGACCGCGGCGTGTCGAGATGCAGTGCGGTCCATGGTGCGCGCAGCCGGTCCGCCTGCCTTCGGGCATAACGCACAAGACCGGGGCCGTTGCCGCCATGATCAAGACAGACCAGAACCCTGTCTCCGGCCGCCCAGGGGCCAGAGATGGCATGGGATTGCATGTGATTGAGCAATTGCTCATCCACCCGCTGCGCGGTGCGCCGGAGCGCCAGCTCGCGCAATGCCGTCAGGTTACCGCGCGAAAAATAATTCTCGATGGCGCGCCGTGCCGTACGGGGCAGGTAAACCTTGCCATCCTGCAGCCGCTTGATGAGGTCGTCAGGCGTAATATCGATGATTTCGACATCATCGGCCCGGTCGATGATGCTGTCGGGCACGGTTTCACGGACACGGATGCGGGTGATCTGCGCCACCACATCATTCAGGCTTTCGACATGCTGGATGTTCAGCGTTGTATAGACGTCGATGCCCTGCGCGAGGATTTCCTGAACATCCATATAACGCTTGGGGTGGCGGCTGCCTGCAGCATTGGTGTGAGCAAGTTCATCGACCAGAACCAGGGCGGGGCGACGCGCGAGGATCGCGTCGATATCCATCTCCTCCAGCATCTGGCCGCGATAATCGATACGTTTGCGAGGGACGACCTCCAGCCCCTCGACCAATGCCTCGGTCTCCCTGCGGCCATGCGTTTCCACGACGCCGATAATGGTGTCGACGCCATCCGCAAGCTTCGCCCGGCCTGACATCAACATTTCATAGGTCTTGCCGACACCGGGTGCGGCGCCCAAAAAAATCTTCAACCGGCCCCGCGCCTCGCGCCTGGCGTTTTCCAGAAGCGCATCGGGCGACGGCCGGCCGGGCATGTTGCTGATATCGTCAGGCATTTAACCACCAGTGGTCGAGGCTATGGCTTGCGAACAAGCCATAGCCATTTCAATTCATGAGCCGGCTGCGTCAAGAGCCATGTTGAGCGCAAGAACGTTTACAACGGGCTCGCCCATGAAGCCGAGTTCCGGAGCTTCGACATGACGCTCAACGATGGCGCGCAACGCCGCTTCATCCACGCCCCTCGCTTTGGCGACACGCGGAACCTGGAAATAGGCGGCTTCCGGCGAAACATGCGGATCGAGGCCGCTGCCCGAGGCCGTCACCAGATCGGCCGGCACCGACGAGGCCGGATTTTCAGCTCTCGCGGCCTCGTAATCCTGTTTCACCCGGTCGATAAGCTTGGCGCTCGTCGGCCCGAGATTGGAGCCGGAGGACGAGGCCGCATTGTAGCCATCGCCGGCGGCGGAAGGCCGGCCATGAAAATAAGTCTCACCAGTGAAGGCCTGCCCGATCAATTGCGATCCGACCACCGTGCCATTTTTTTCGATCAGGCTGCCATTGGCCTGCGCGGGAAAAAGCGCCTGCGCCAGGCCCGTCATGCCGAGCGGATAGGCAAGGCCGGTGATGGCCGTGGTGGCGAGGATCAGCACCAGTGCGGGACGAAGCTGTCTAAACATTGTCTTTACTCCTCAGGCGAGACCGAGCGCCGTGATGGCGAGGTCGATGGCCTTGATACCGATAAAGGGAACGATGATGCCGCCGAAGCCATAGATGACCAGATTGCGCGATAGCAGCGCACCTGCACCGATCGGGCGATATTTGACGCCCTTCAGCGAGAGCGGGATCAGCGCGATGATGATAAGCGCGTTGAATATGATGGCCGAGAGGATGGCGCTCTGCGGCGTCGAAAGTCCCATGACATTCAGGACGCCAAGCTGCGGATAGAGCGCCAGGAACATTGCCGGAATGATGGCAAAATATTTGGCGATGTCGTTGGCAATCGAGAAGGTGGTCAGTGCACCGCGCGTCATCAGCAACTGCTTGCCGATTTCGACGATCTCGATGAGCTTGGTCGGATCGCTGTCGAGATCGACCATGTTGCCCGCCTCGCGGGCGGCCACGGTACCGGTGTTCATGGCAACGCCGACATCGGCCTGCGCCAGCGCGGGAGCGTCATTGGTGCCGTCACCGCACATGGCGACGAGCTTGCCCTTCGCCTGCTCCTCGCGGATAAGCTCCAGCTTGTTTTCCGGTGTCGCCTGGGCGAGGAAATCATCGACACCCGCTTCCGCAGCAATTGCGGCGGCGGTCATCGGATTGTCGCCAGTGATCATGACAGTGCGGATGCCCATGCGGCGAAGCTCCGCAAAACGCTCGCGAATGCCGCCCTTGACGATATCCTTCAGCTGCACGACGCCGAGAAGCTTGCCATCCCGAACAACGGCGAGCGGCGTGCCCCCGGTCTTGGCAATTTCTTCGGCAATTGTCCTTATGCCGCGCATGGCATCCGTTTCGGTTTTGACGGCAAGCGCCACATTGCCCTGTTGCGAAGCGCCGCCGTCAACATAGGAAAGAACGGCGTCGACCGCCCCCTTGCGAATGGAGGAGCCTTCGAAATCGACACCGCTCATGCGGGTCTGGGCGGTGAAGGGGACGAAATTGGCATGCAGCTTCTGCATGTCACGGGCACGGATGCCATATTTCTCCTTCGCCAGAACCACAATGGAGCGACCTTCAGGTGTTTCGTCAGCAAGGGACGCAAGCTGGGCCGCATCGGCCAGTTCCTGCTCGGAAACGCCGGCGACGGGGCGGAACTCGGTCGCCTGCCGGTTCCCGAGCGTGATCGTGCCGGTCTTGTCGAGCAACAGCGTGTCCACGTCGCCAGCAGCCTCGACGGCGCGGCCGGACATGGCGAGCACGTTGAAACGCACCAGCCTGTCCATGCCGGCGATGCCGATCGCCGACAGAAGCGCGCCGATGGTGGTGGGGATAAGCGTGACGAACAGCGCCACCAGCACGATGATCGGGATCGAACCGCCGGCATAGGCCGCGAAACTCGGTATGGTCGCGGTGGCCAGAACGAAAATCAGTGTCATGCCTGCGAGCAGAATGTTGAGCGCAATCTCGTTCGGCGTTTTCTGGCGTTCAGCACCTTCGACCAGGGAAATCATCCGGTCGAGGAAGGTGGAGCCGGCAGCAGCGGTGATGCGTACCCTTATCCAGTCCGACAGCACCTGCGTGCCGCCGGTCACGGCAGAGCGGTCGCCACCGGATTCGCGGATGACCGGGGCGGATTCGCCTGTTATCGCCGCCTCGTTTACCGAAGCAACACCTTCGATGACCTCACCATCGGAAGGGATGATATCGCCTGCCTCTACAAGAACGACATCGTTCACCTTCAGGCTGGTGCCCGCCACCATACTGTATTGGCTACGGTCATCGCCGGTGAGCAGTTTCGCCTGGGTTTCTGTGCGGGTCCGGCGCAGCGAATCCGCCTGCGCCTTGCCGCGCCCTTCGGCGACGGCTTCGGCGAAATTGGCGAACAGCACGGTGAACCAAAGCCAGAGATTGATCTGGAAGGAGAACCCCAGATTGGCGCCGCCCGTGATGAGATCGCGGATGAACAGCACCGTGGTCAGCACTGACACCGTCGCAACAACGAACATGACCGGATTGCGCGCAAGCGTGCGCGGGTTGAGCTTTTTGAATGCGGCGGCGATGGCCGGCACGAGAATGCGAGAATCGAGGATGCTCACTTGTTTGGACTGGCTCATGAAGAGGCTCCAGCGTTTGAACAGGGCGACCGATGAGGGTCGATCAGCCCGTGATAATTTCGAGAGCGACAACGGCGGCGAACAGAGCCGCCATCATCGCGAGAATGAGATTGGAGGCGCACCAGCCGCCGGGCGTGGCGCTGCCTCTGACGGGAGCGCCGTTGCGGGCGGGAACGATGCGGCGACGTGCGGATTTGCCTTCGTTCATGACATCACCTCAAAAAAGCTGACCTGCCGCCATGACGAGATGTTCGGCAACCGGGCCGAGCGCCAGCGTAGGCAGGAAGGTAAGGCCGCCGACGATCAGGATCGTGCCGACCAGCAGGCCAACGAAAAGCGGGCCATCCGTCGGGAAGGTGCCTGCAGAGGCCGGAACGGTCTTCTTGGTGACCAGCGAACCCGCAATGGCGAGTGCGGGAATGATGACCAGAAAGCGGCCCATCAACATGCCGAGACCAAGCGTGATGTTGTACCAGGTCGTGTTCCCGGTCAGACCGCCGAAGGCCGAACCGTTATTGGCGGCCGCCGAGGTGTAGGCATAGAGGATTTCGGAAAAGCCGTGCGGGCCCGCCGTCCCAATCGATGCCACGGCCGAGGGCAGGATGGTGGCCGTGGCGGTGAAGACCAGCATGGCGAGCGGGAGGCAGAGAATGGCCAGAACCGCCATCTTCATTTCCTTGGCCTCGATCTTCTTGCCGAGATATTCCGGCGTGCGCCCGACCATCAGCCCTGCCACGAAGATGGCGATGACGATGAAGAGCAGAATGCCGTAAAAGCCCGCGCCGACCCCGCCGACGATCACCTCGCCCAGCTGCATGTTGATGAGCGGGATGAGACCACCCAAGGCCGTGAAGCTGCCGTGCATGGCATTGACCGCGCCGCAGGACGCAGCCGTGGTGATGACCGCGAAGAGCGACGAGAGCGCCAATCCGAAACGGACTTCCTTGCCTTCCATATTACCGCCTGCAAGACCGAAGCTGTGCATCAGCGGGTTTCCGGCTGCTTCCGCCCAGTAGGTGACGGCAACGCCGGCGATGAACAGCACGCCCATGGCCGCAAGGATAGCCCAGCCCTGGCGCTGGTTGCCGACCATGCGACCGAAGACATTGGTGAAAGCTGCGCCGATGGCGAAGATCGATACCATCTGGATCATGTTGGAAATGGCATCGGGGTTTTCGAAGGGATGCGCCGAATTGGCGTTGAAGAAGCCGCCGCCATTGGTGCCCAGCATCTTGATCGCGAGCTGCGATGCGACGGGGCCGACGGCAATTGTCTGCTGCGCGCCTTCCAGCGTCTGCGCGTTCACATAGGCGCCGAGCGTCTGCGGCACGCCAAGCCAGACGTAGACGAGCGTCAGCACGATGCAGAGGGGTAATAGCACGTAGAGAGTGGAGCGGACCATATCCACCCAGAAGTTGCCGATCGCCTTGCCGGAAGCGCGCGAGAATGCGCGGATCAGGCCGATGGCGATTGCCATGCCGGTTGCGGCGGAAACGAAGTTCTGCACGGTGAGACCGGCCATCTGGGTCAGATAGGAAAGCGTGCTTTCGCCGCCATAATTCTGCCAGTTGGTGTTGGTGACGAAGCTGACGGCCGTATTGAAGGACAATTCTGGTCCGACGGCCGCCATTCCCTGCGGATTATAGGGTAGCACGGCCTGAAAGCGCATCAGGGCATAGAGCAGGGCGAAACCGAGAAGATTGAAGAGAAGCATGGAGACCGCATAGGTCGTCCAGTGCTGCTCCTCCCGGTCACTTGTCCCGGCAAGGGCGTAAAGTCCGCGCTCGACCGGCACAAGAACCGGCGACAGCAGCGTGCGCTCGCCATTGAAGACACGCGCCATATAAAAGCCAAGCGGCTTCACCAGCGCAAAAATGATCCCGCAGAAAAGCAGGACCTGGAACCATCCATTGAGGGTCATGGTATCAAACTTTCAACAGCCGCCGCTTCCCGATCAGAAACGTTCGGGGCGAATGAGAGCATAGGTGAGATAGGCAGCGATAAAGACCGTGACGGCGCCGCTCAGGATATAATCAAACGTCATCGCAGCCTCCGTCTAAAGCCGGTCGCAGGCGCGCGTGTAGGCAAAGCAGAGGGCGAAGAACACCGTGGCTGCGCCGATCAGAACAATATCCATCATTGATGGGACTCCTTTTTAATCGAGGAGCCGGACAGGAAGAAAAGCGCCGTCATGTGGGACGTCGCTTTTCATTCTTTCTGGCTGGGAAGAAACACCATCCCTTCCCGCACAGAAGAATGCACCCGAACCGCATAAAGGTTCGAGACGGCCACAGGGGCAATAAAATAGGAATCCTATAGGAATTTCGATGCCCGCTGACCGGACATCGCTTCCGCCAATCAAGTCAGCTGTTGTCACCGAAAGCGGAAACGATGGTTTCCGCCGGACTTTTGTCCGCCAGCAGCGCGGCCAGCAAAATGCGCGCCTGGCCCGGACGAAGTGTGGCTGAATGCACGGCGCCCGCTGCGACGAGATCATGTCCACCGCCGCCGCCGCCGTAACTCGCCACGAGCCGCCCTTCCGGCACGCGGCTGGAGACGACGACCGGAACGCCGCGTTCGGCGCAGCGCTTCACGGCTTCGGCGATACGCGGATTGGCATTCCCGGAACCAAGTCCAGCAAGAACGATGCCTTTCGCGCCCGCCTGAAGGCTTGCATCGATATGGGTGGCATCACAGCCAGGATGAATGGCAACGATATCGACGCGCTGATCGGCCACCGGGGCGGCAAGCAACGGTGTTCGGGCGGCAGCCAGTGGCCGGGTCGAGCGGAATGCGTCTGCCTCGTCCGCGCTCAGCTTGTAGAGCCCCCAGGCCGAGAGACAGCGACCGCCGAAGGAGAGAAGCACACCCTTAGCAGCATTCGCCTGATCGAGCGCTGTTTCTATGGCTCGAGCCAGATTTGCCGGTCCGTCTGCGTCCTTATGGTCTGCCGTAAACTGTGCGCCGGTGAAGACCACCGGCTTCGTGATGGCGTGCTGCAAATGGACGAGTAGCGAGGATTCCTCCATTGCATCGGTTCCGTGCAGAACCACGATACCCGCCACTTCGGGATCGTCGAGTTCGATACGAACGGCATCGCTGATGGTCTGCATGTCGGCAAGCGTCAGGCTGGACGAATCTTTCGCCATGAGGTCCACCGCCTTCAGCCGGGCGCCGATTTCCGGTACCAGCGCAAGCAGATCTTCACCGGAAAGGCTGGGCGTGCTGGCACCATCGGCACCGCGCCGACTGGCGATGGTGCCACCGGTGGCGATGACCGCCACCAGAGGTATCGCGCCCTGCCCGCTCAATGCGATGCTCCCGCGCGTTCAGCCGCAAGGCGATAGATGCGGTCACGCAGCAGATACCAGCCGATGACGAGCGCCGGGATGATAATCAGCAGCGAAGCGATGGTCCAGGAGCCGACGGGATAGTCGAAGGCCATCAGCACCAGCACGCCGAACAGAAAAACGAGCGTGAGGATGCCGGTATAGGGCGCGCCGAACATGCGGAAATCCGGACGCACCAGTTCACCGCGCTGCGAAAGCTGCCAGAGTTTGAGCTGGCAGAGCACGATGACGGCCCAGGCGCAGATGATGCCAAGCGCTGACAGGTTGAGCGCGATTTCGAACGCGGCTGCGGGGACAACGGCGTTGAGTGCGACGCCGAACACGGTAACGACGGCAGTAACCGCGATGCCACCATAAGGCACGCCATTCTTGTTCATCTTCGCCAGCGCTGCCGGGGCCGAGCCGGAGACAGCCATGGAGTGAAGGATGCGGCCGGTGGAATAGAGCCCGGCATTGAGCGAGGACAGGACGGCGGTCAGAACAACAAGGTTCATAATGACATCGGCACCCTGCACGCCGATGGAGCCGAAGAAGGTAACGAAAGGGCTCTCACCGGCCTTGTAGGCCGTGTAGGGCAGGAGCAGCGTGAACAACAGCACCGAGCCGACGTAAAACACGACGAGACGCAGGACGACGGCGCGAATGGCGCGCGGCATAACCTTGCGCGGGTCCTCGGTTTCGCCTGCTGCCGTACCGATCAACTCGATCGAGGCATAGGCGAATACCACGCCCTGGATGATGACGAAGGCTGGAAGAATGCCATTCGGGAAGAAGCCGCCATTGTCAGTAATGAGGCTGAAGCCGGTAACGTGGCCTTCGATGGGCGTACCGAAAATGACGAAATAAACGCCGACGACGAGGAAGATCGCGAGTGCCAGCACCTTGATCAGGCTGAACCAGAACTCCAGTTCGCCGAACACCTTCACCGACAGCATGTTCATCGCCAGTACGACCACCAGCGCCGTCATCGCGAATACCCACTGATCGATGCCCGCAAGCCACGGTACGTATTGCTTGAAGAAATTCATATAAAGCGCAACGGCGGTGACATCGGCCACCGAGGTCATGGCCCAGTTGAGCCAATACATCCAGCCGGCCGCAAAGGCCATCTTCTCACCGTAGAACTCACGGGCATAGGACACGAAGGAACCGGAGCTGGGGCGATGCATGATCAACTCGCCGAGCGCACGCAGCACGAGAAACGCGAAGAAGCCGCAGAGTGCATAAACGAAAACCAGAGCCGGACCGGCCTGTGCGAGACGCCCGCCGGCACCCAGAAAGAGACCCGTGCCGATGGCGCCGCCGATGGCAATCATCTGAATCTGGCGCGGCTTAAGGGCTTTATGGTAACCGAGATCCTCTTCGGCGAAGACCTCACGTTCGGCGGGTGCCGTTTTTCCAGAATGCATGGATTTATCCTCCCGATAAAACGCTTGTAGTCGGCAATTAGCCGGAAATCAAAGTGGAACTGGCGTCGTCCCCAAGGCTGGAAATATGGCCAGCGAATGCGCTCATGCTGTAAAGCTGCATGACAGATTTTCGCCGTCATAAGTCCAGACAATGGCATTCGTCAAGATCTTTTCGCCAATATTGACCTTCCCCCTCCGCAGGAATATGGTCATTAAATCTGTAAGACAGCTTTACAGATTTTGCAACGCTTGAAGCCAGTGGAGGAAGAAGTGAGCGTGACGCGCAGTGAGCATGATTTGCTCGGGTCGAAGGAAATTCCGGCGAATGTTTATTGGGGCGTGCACACCGCGCGCGCGGTGGAAAACTTTAAGATCACCGGGGTGACCATTGGCCATAACCCTTACCTGTTAAGGGGTTTGGCCTATGTGAAAGAGGCGGCCGCACGTGCAAATCACGAACTTGGCCTGCTCGACAGGGATCGGATGGAGGCGATTGCGGAAGCCTGCCGCGAAATCCGCGCCGGCGCTCTTCATGAGCAGTTCGTTGTGGATGAAATCCAGGGCGGAGCCGGCACATCCACCAACATGAACGCCAATGAGGTCATCGCCAACCGCGCGCTGGAACTGCTTGGGCACGAAAAGGGCGATTATGCCCGGCTTCACCCGAACGATCACGTCAATCTCAGCCAGTCGACCAACGATGCTTATCCGACCGCGGTGAACGTTGGCCTGATCGAGGCGATTGACGACCTGGCAGCCTCGATGGGCGTTCTGAAGGACGCCTTCGACCGCAAGTCGCAGGAATTTGCCGGCTTCATCAAGATCGGGCGCACTCAGTTGCAGGATGCGGTACCGATGACGCTCGGCCAGGAGTTCCGCACGTTCGTGGTGATGCTGGGCGAAGACCAGGCGCGTCTGATCGAATCCGCCGCTCTGCTGCATGAGATCAATCTGGGCGCCACCGCCATCGGCACCGGGCTCAACGCACCGCGCGGTTATGCCGAGCTTGCCTGCCGGCATCTGGCGGAACTGACCGGCCGGCCGCTGGTGACGGCCGCAGACCTCATCGAAGCCACACAGGACCCCGGCGCCTTCGTGCACCTATCCGGCGTGCTGAAACGCGTCGCCGTAAAGCTGTCGAAGACTTGCAACGACCTTCGCCTGCTGTCGTCAGGCCCGCGCGCCGGGATTGGCGAAATCACCCTTCCCTCCGTTCAGGCGGGCTCCAGCATCATGCCGGGCAAGATCAATCCGGTCATTCCCGAAGTGGTCAACCAGGTGGCCTATGCGGTGATCGGCAACGACATCACCATCACCATGGCCGCCGAAGCCGGGCAGCTGCAGTTGAACGCCTTCGAGCCGATCATCGTGCGTGCGCTGTCCCAGAGCATCAGCCAGCTAAGCGCCGCATGCCGCACACTGGCAGAGCGATGCGTGGACGGCATCGTCGCCAATCCGGCCATCATGGCGCAGCGCGTGGAAGAATCAATCGGTCTCGCCACGGCGCTTAACCCGCTGATCGGTTATTATGCGGCGACGGAAGTCGCCAAGGAAGCGCTTGCCAGCGGGCGTACCGTGCCGCAGGTGGTTCTTGAACGTGGTTACATGACAGAGGCCGAACTGCAGCAAGCGCTCAGTCCACGGCACCTTGCCAATCTGCCAGCGGTCACGGCTGGCGAAGCCGATCTTCGCCGATGATCGTCGTCACTACCTGCTTCACCTGCCCGAGGTGAAGCTCCATCGCCTCACGCGCCTCAGGCGCTGAACCGCGCCGGATCGCCTCGACGATCCGGCGATGCTCGAAATTGGAAGCGACGCGGCGACCGGCCATAAGGTTAACCATCTCTGATTGCTGGGCGACGGCCTCGCGGGCGTCCGCCACCACCTTGGCAAAGAGGCGGTTGGCGGAGGCCTCCGCGATGGCGCAATGAAACTGGCCGTCCAGCAATACCCAGGGATGCGGCCTTTCCTCGGTTTCCATGCGATTACAGAGATCGAGCAAAACCTGCAGTTGGGCGTCCGTGCGACGCAAGGCGGCCCACCCTGCAGCCGGCACTTCGATGAAGGGGCGGGCCTCGATCAGGTCGCGTGCGGAATAGGCACCGTAATTCAGTTCCGATGGCGGCGTCGGGGTCATCACATACGTGCCGCTGCCTGTGCGCGTCTGCGTCAGGCCGAGCGTCTGGAGAGACCGCAGGGCCTCGCGAATAATCGGCCGGCTGACGCCGTAACGCGTTGCGAGATGTGCTTCCGAAGGGAGCCGGGTACCGACCGCAAGCTGGCCTGTCGTGATGGCGGAACGGATATCATCGAACACCGCTTCCGCGGCATTCTTGCGATTGATCGGCTGTCCATCCGCAAGCCAATCCGACAAACCGCCCATCTTTAAATCCTCCGCACTCTCAATATGTCCGCGATATCGACGCAACCGCCCAAATACAAAAGGACGGCTGCCGCTCTCGCGGCTAAGCCGACCTTCCTAACATCATCCTGCACGCGGGAACAACGACGGTGGATATTTTTATTGGAGCGAGGAGGCAGTGCAGCCACCACCTCGCCCGGCATCCGATATCACGCCTGGATTTCTGCGCCCTCCGGCTTCTCATCCTCGCGCGGAACACGAAACCAGGCAACGTAAAGCGCCGGCAGAAAAAGCAGGGTAAGCGCCGTGCCGACCACAATGCCACCCATCATCGCATAGGCCATCGGCCCCCAGAAGATTTCCCGGGATATGGGAATGAGGGCAAGCGTTGCCGCCGCCGCCGTCAGCATGATCGGCCGCATGCGGTGTTCGGTCGCCTCAATGACGGCACGCCAGGCCGAGACACCTTCGCTTCGCAGATGCTCGATCTGCACGACGAGGATGACCGAGTTGCGGATGAGGATGCCGATCAGCGCCAGCACGCCGAGAATGGCAACGAAGCCCATTGGCGCATTGGAGAAGAGCAGTGCCACCACCACGCCGATCAGGGCCGTGGGTGCCACGGCGAAGACCAGGAACAACCGGCTGAAGCTTTGCAGCTGAACCATCAGGATCGTCGCCATTGCAAACAACATCAGCGGCACCACGGCGACGATCGGCGCTTGCGAATCCGCGCTGGATTCCACCGAACCGCCCGTCTCCACCTTGTAACCCACAGGAAGCGTTTTCTCGAAAGCCTCTATTTTCGGCTTCAGCTGCGTCACGATCGTTGCGGGCTGCGTCGGGCCGATGATGGCAGCCTTGACGGTGACCGTCGGTATCCGGTCGCGCCGCCAGATGGTCGGTTGCTCCAGCTCGTAGCGGAAATTGGCAATGGCCGAAAGCGGCACGGCCTTGCCGTTGGTCGCCGGCAATTGCAGATTCTGCAAGGTTTCGATGGACCCGCGCTCCGACAACTGCGCCCGCGCCACCACATTCACGAGGTAGATGTCGTCCCTGACCTGGGTGACCGTAGATCCCTCGACAATGCTGTTCATGGCGTTGGCGATATCTTCCGAGGAGACGCCGAGCTGGCGGGCCTTGTCCTGCAGCACATCCACCTTCACTACACGTGTCGGTTCGTTCCAGTCCATGACCATGTTGGACAACAGCTGGTGTTCGCCGACAATGCCCGACAATTGCTGCCCGAGCTCACGGACCTTCTGGATATCCGGGCCGCTGAGGCGATATTGCACCGGCTTACCGACCGGCGGGCCGATATCGAGCAGTTTCACGAAGGCGTCAGTGCCGACGAATGTCCGGTCCAGATATTCCTGCAATTCGGCGCGCACCTTGTCCCGCACGTCCAGCCCTTTGGTGACGATGACGGTCTGGCCGAAGGTGACATCAGGAGTCTGCACGTCGAAAGAGAGGATGAAGCGCGGCGCGCCTTCACCGACATAGGTCGTCCAGTGGTCAATATCCGGATTCTTGGCGAGCATTTCCTGCTCGAACTGCGCCATCTGCCGGTTGGTTTCGGCAATCGAGCTGTTCTGCGGCAGGTTCCAGTCAACGATGAGCTCCACACGGTCCGAGGACGGGAAGAACTGCTGCTGCACGAGGCTCATGCCACCCACGGACAGGCCGAACAGGGTTATGGTGAGGATGATCGTCACCCAGCGCCAGCGCAGCGCCCGGCCGAGAAGCCAGGAAAAGGCCGAGGCGAACCGGCCCTTCTTCTCGTGGTGAGATTTCATTGTCTTCGGCAGAATCGTCACGCCGAGCAGGGGCGTGAACAAAACCGCGACGATCCATGACACGATTAGCGAAACCGCAATCACTACGAAGAGTGTGAACGTAAACTCACCCGCTGCGCTGTTGTTGAGGCCGACAGGAATAAAGCCGGCAACGGTGACCAGCGTACCGGTCAGCATCGGGAAGGCGGTGGAGGTGTAGACATAGGTCGCCGCTTTTCTGAGATCGTCTCCGACCTCAAGCCGCGCGACCATCATTTCGACGGCGATCATCGCATCATCCACGAGAAGCCCGAGCGCAATGATGAGAGCACCGAGCGAAATGCGTTGCAGCGAAATGCCTGTATATTCCATGTAGACGAAGGTTATCGCCAGCACGAGGGGAATGGAAACCGCCACCACCATGCCGGCCCTGAGGCCAAGGCTGATGAAGCTGATGACAAGGACGATGGCGATGGCTTCGAACAGCGCCGAGGTGAAGCCCGAGACCGCCTCATCGACGACGGCAGGCTGATCGGACACCCGGTGCACATCGACGCCAACTGGCAGATCCGCCACCACGCGCTTCATCTGCGCATCCAGCGCCTCGCCGAAATGCAGCAGGTTCGCGCCGGTTTTCATGCCGATTGCGAGGCCGATGGCCGGCTGGCCGTTGAAACGGAACAGCGAGGACGGCGGATCGACATAACCGCGCCGGATCGTCGCTACTTCCGTCAACGGGAAAAAGCGGTCGTTGACGCGCAGGTTGATCGCCCGCAGACTGTCTTCAGACGTGAACTGGCCGCTGACGCGAAGCGCCACGCGCTCAGGTCCTGCATTGACGAAGCCGGACTGGGTGACGGCATTCTGCGATTGCAACGTCTTGATGATGGACTGCTGATCAATGCCGAGCGCCGCGATCTGTCGCGTGGAAAATTCCAGATAGATCGTCTCGTCCTGTGCGCCGATGACATCGACCTTGCCGATATTGTCGACGGTTCAAGACCTTGGCGCGGGCATCTTCCACCAGGTCACGCAATTGCCGCTGGCTGAGGCCGTCGCTGGTGAAGGCGTAGATATTGCCATAAACGTCGCCGAAACGGTCATTAAAGAAGGGGCCGACCACGCCGGACGGAAACTCGCCCTTGATATCGCCGATCATGTTGCGCACCCGCACCCAGGTCGGCTCGACATTGCGCGCCTTGGTTTCCGGCACCAGCTCCACAAAGATCGTCGTGCGGCCCGCCACCGTCTGGCTGCGCAAATGATCGAGATTATCGAGTTCTTCGAGCTTCTTCTCGATCCTGTCGGTCACCTGCCGCGCCACTTCCTCCGCCGAGGCGCCGGGCCACTGGGCACTGATCACCATGGTCTTGATGGTGAAGTTCGGGTCTTCCTCGCGACCGAGGTTGAGATAGGAAAAAACGCCGGCGAGAACGAAAACCAGCATGAAATACCAGACAAGCGAACGGTGTTCGAGCGCCCAGTCTGAAAGATTGAATTTCTTCACTGACGGACCTCCTGATCGATCCTGATGGCCTGTCCATCCTTAAGCTTGTGAACGCCGGCGCTGGCAACGCGCTCGCCGGGTTTGACGCCGCCGGTGATGCGCACGCTGCCGCCTTCGGCAGGTTCACCCTCTATCGTGACCGGGCGCGCCGTGACGGTCGCCGTGTCGGCATTAACGATCCAGACGGACCAGCCGCCCTCCGTTTTCAGCAGGGCCGATGCCGGCAGCATGATCCGCGGTTCGGAAGCAGCAAGCACGGAAGCCGTGACGACGGAACCGAGGCGGAATGCCGCCGGCGCATCCTGCAGACTGATCTTGGTCCGTCGTGTGCGCGTTGCCGTTTCGGCTGCGGGGGCGATTTCCCGCACCACGCCGGTGGTTCGGATTTTTGGATCGAGCTGCAGGGCGATCTCGAAGGTCGAGCCGATATCCAGACGCTGCGCCGCAAATTGCGGAACATCCACCACTACATCGCGCACTTCCGGGCGGGCGATGGTGACGACCGTCTGGCCGGCGGAAACAACCTGGCCGATTTCACCCGATGTGGCCGTGACAACACCGTCGAATTCCGCATGGAGCTGCGCGTAACCCAGCTGTTCTTCCGCCTTGTCCAGGTTTGCACGGGCCTTGGCGACGGAGGCGTTGGCGGTGCGCGTCGCCTGTTGGGCTTCCTCCAGCGCCGCCTCGGTGCCGCTACGCGCCTCCGCCAGCACACGCTGGCGCTGTTCGGTGGTCACGGCATTGGCGAGCTGCGCTTCGGCATTGGAAAGATCCGACTGCGCGCTCTTCACCGACAGTTCAAGCGCGAGCGGATCGATCGAGGCCACCACATCGCCCTTCTTGACCAGATCGGCGACATCGACGTTCCGCGCTATGATCCGCCCGAGGACGCGAAAACCGAGATCCGTCTGAATGCGCGATTCCACCGTTCCGGTGAGCTGCAGCGCATCCGCCGACTTTTCCTCGACCACCACCGAGAGCACCGGTCGCGGCGCCTCGGCGGCGGCCTCCTGCTTTTCCTGACAGGACGAGAGCGCCATCGCGGACAGCAGCAAAAACAAGCTTCTGTTTATCCTGAACATTATTGTGCCTGCCCCTTTTGATAGGCGACCTTTTCACCGGTCCGGAGGAATTTTGTCCCGCCCGTGACCACGAGATCGCCGGGGTTCAGCCCCGCCGAGACGACGAATTGACTGGTCTCATAATCCGCAACCTCGATCGGCCGCATGGAGACTTCGGAGGATTGCGGATCCACCACCCAGACGGCGGGTCGGCCTTTTTGCGACGTCATTGCCGACCATGGAAGCTCGATGGCATCCACCTGCCTGAAGCGGAAATGGCCGGATACCGGCGCACCAAGCGGCATGGTCAGATCGCCGTTAAGACCGACCTTCACCCTTATCGTACCATTGTCCGGATCGATCGTCGGAGAGATTTCCCGCACGGGGGCCGCCACGGCGCGGGCGGGATCCGAAAGGAGGCTGACATTGACGAGATTGTCGATGTCGCGCTCCAGGAAAAGAGATTCGTAGACATCAAACACGGCGTCGCGCGGCCCGTCATGCGCCAGCGTGAATACGAGCTGGGCAGCCTGCGCCACCTGGCCCACTTCGACATTTCGCGCCGTGATCACGCCATCCGCATCGGCCCTGAGTTCCGTATACGACAGCGCGTCGCGCGCCGTATCGAGTTGCGCCTGGGCCGATCTGACCGCGCCCTGCGTGGTAAGCAGCGTTTCCTGGGCCTTGTCGACGGCCGAGCGCGAGGTGACCTGCGTCCGGAAAAGACTTTGCTGGCGATCGAATGCCAATTGTGCCTGCGTCTGTTGTGCTTCGGCCGATTGCAGATTGGCAAGGGCAACATCGATGTCGGCCTTCTGCTCCTCCGGATCGATGCGGGCGAGCAGTTGCCCTGTCGTCACCCGCGCGCCCACATCCACCAGCCTTTCGGTGATTTTGCCGCTGACGCGAAACGACAGGTCCGTCTGAACCCTCGCCCTCACTTCGCCGGTGATGATGCTGCCACGGTCGATCGGCTGCTTCTCCGCCTTGACCACATCGACAGTTCGCAGCGGCTTTTCGGCCGGCGGCTCTTCATTGCTGCAGGATGACAGGGCAAAAACGCCGCCCACCGCCCATGCGATAAGAATGGTTCTCATGCTGACCTCTTGATCTTCGCCCTCTTCCATAATATTTGACTGACTGTATAGTCAATGAAATTCTTATGCCGTCGCTCTGGGAGCTGTTCGGGGTATCGCTCCCCTAGAGAAGGATCATTGCAGACTGCCTGACGCATTCGCTGGCAATCAAAGGCATATGTTGACATACCGAGCATCAAACCACCTGCAGAAATCGGTTCCGGTTTTTGCACTGGTGCGATAGGCAGACCACCTGTTATTTCCGCCGATCACGACGGGTAGAAGGGCACGCGCCGACAATATGTAAGGATCCGGGGTAATGGCGAAAACGAAACTCTCACGTGCAGAACAGAAGATACAACGTCCGCTGCAAATTCTCGACGCCGCATTTGAGGAATTCACCAAAAGGGGATTTACGGCAACGCGGGTCGAAGACATTGCCGACCGGGTGGGAGTGACGAAAGGCACGGTCTATGTCTATTTCGAAACCAAGGAAGCCCTTTTTGCCGCGATGATCGAGCACGTCGGCAGACCGTTCCAAGAGGCATTCGAGGCCTACGAACGCACCTCCGACGATCCCGTCGAGGAGCTTCGCCTGCTTCTCGAATTCCTGTTCGAAACACTGGTGGATGACCGGCGTATGCGGGAACTCTTTCGTTTCGTCGTGGCCGAGGGAGCCAAGTTTCCGGATCTGATAGACCACCACCATGATATTCTGATGGCGCCGGTGCTCGCCCGCATCAATGCTATCCTGGACAAAGGTGTCGCGAAAAAGAGATTCAGGGCCAACGCGCCCGAACTTGCGCATGTCGTCATGTCACCAATGGTCGGAACATTGGTTTTCAGGCTGATTTTCGACGACCGGCGCAGCCTGGACAAGGAGGCCGTCATCAAGGTTCACCTCGACGTGCTCATGAACGGCCTGCTCCCGTGAGCAGCCAAAACATCGTGCCCGCCGCGGGCTGGATGGAACCCCACCTGGCTGACCTACGATACCGGACCTGGATCGCTCTCCCCCGCCACGAGCACCATCGGCCATATGCAATGGCGGGCCTGGGCGGGATAAAATGGCGCATAGGCCGGCATTGTCGACAAAAGAGTCTGCGCCACCGTGACGCCGAGATCATGCAGCGACATGCGGAAGCTTGTCAGGCGCGGTTCGAGAAACTGGCCGCGCGGGCCGTCACGAAATCCGATGACGGCGAGATCCCGCCCCGGTTCGAGCCCCGCTTCCGCAAGACGACGATAAAGACCGACGGCCATCAACTCATAGATCAGCACAATCGCCGTCGGCCGAGGCCGCATCTGCAGCCATTCGCTGGCGGCGTGATAACCGCCCTGCTCGCTCGATTTCGCCCGGATGACCAGAGAGGAATCATAAGCGATGCCATTATCGTCCAGCGCACGCCTGTACCCATCAAGGAACACATGCCCGAGATTGATATCGCTGTCGGGCGCGGCTACCGCGATCGAACGATGCCCGGAGGCCACGAGGCGATCGATCGCGCTTTTCGCGACGCCCTCGAAATCGAGATCCACCCAGGCATGATCCGTGCTGGAGGCGGTCCGCCCGAGCGCTACGAAAGGAAGCCGATTCTGCTTGAGAAAATCGACACGCCTGTCGATTCGCCGGGTGGCGGAAATGATCATCGCATCGACCATGCGGCGCGCCACCATACGCTTGAGATATTCGTCGGGGTCCTCTTCTCCCGGGCAAGGCAGAACGATGAGATCGAGGTTGTGACCGGAAAACACGCTTTGCAGGCCATCCGTCAAGCCGAGAAAGAAGTTGTCGGCGTTCTCCACCGTCTGCGCGTCACTGCCCGTCATCAGACCAATGACATTGGTCGTTCCCTGCCGCAGGCTGCGGCCTGACTGGTTGGCGACGTAACCCAGTTTTTCCGCAGCCTCGAGAACGCGGCGCCGTGTCTCTTCGTTCACGTCGGGCTTGCCGTTCAGCGCACGGGAAACAGTGCCGATCGATATCTCGAGGTAATCGGCAAGCTGGCGAATTCCTTTCATGCGCTCCCCTTCCAAATCCCGGCCCGCAATCTGCGCGCCACTTGATGGTCTTGACATATCTAACATCATCGGCATAGTCTCGTAAACGTTTACGACGCTCTGCGCAAAGAGGAGTTTGCGAAAGAGTCCGGGGAGATGAGATGACTTTTAATGCCGTTTTATGCGGGTGCGGAGCTATGGCCAAAGGCTGGCTGCGCGCCATCCAGTCCACGCCGGAAATCGCCGGCGAAATCAAAATCGCGGGTCTGGTGGACCTGAACGAGGGCACGGCCCGCGCGCTTGCCGAGGAATTCGCCCTCACCGGCGCGGTCATCGGCACCGATCTTCGCGCGGTTCTCACCGAAACGAAAGCCGACATTCTTTTTGACATCGTCATCCCCCAGGCGCGTTTTGCCGTAGTCGAAGCCGGTCTCGCGGCTGGATGCCATGTGCTGAGCGAAAAGCCGCTTGCAGCCTCGATGGAGGAAGCCGCGACGCTGGTGGAACTGGCGAAAAAAGCCGGCAAAATTCACGCCGTGGTGCAAAACCGTCGGTTCGTGGCCGGCATCAGACGTCTACGCCGCGCATTGGAGGAAGGCGTTATCGGTGATCTGACCGCCATCCATTGCGATTTCTTCCTGGGGCCGCATTTCGGGGGGTTTCGCGAGGAGATGAAAAACGTCCTGCTTCTCGATATGGCAATTCACACCTTCGACGCGGCCCGTTTCGTCGCCAATGAAAAGCCGCTCTCCGTCTTCTGTGTGGAGAAGAACCCGGCGGGCTCGTGGTATGCGCATGGGGCCAGCGCCAACGCGATTTTCGAGTTCTCCAACGATGTCGTCTTCACCTATCGCGGCTCGTGGTGCGCTGAAGGCGAGCGGACAAGTTGGGAAGCACGCTGGCGGCTGATCGGCTCCAAAGGCATGATTCTCTGGGATGGCGAAGACGGTTTTTCCGCCTCGGTGGCTGGCAACGAAAAGGGCCTTCTGCGTGGCTTCAAGACCGTAAACGTTTCCGATGTTGTGTCAGACAGGGACACGCGCGGCCATGCCAGCGTCATTCTATCATTTCTCGAATCCATGCGTACCGGCGAGATGCCGGAAACAGCCTCCTTCGACAATATCAACAGCCTCGCAATGGTGATGGGCGCGATCGAAAGCGCGCGTCTTGGCCAGCGCGTTTCCATTGCAGCATAAGGACCGACAGACGTGAGCAATCCGGCAACATCCATCCGCATCGGCACCATGATCAGCGCCACCAAGGGTCAGGCGGCCGAACGTATCGGGCAGATCGCCGATCTCGGCTTTGAAAGCTTCGAGCCCTTCTTCTGGCAGACGACCAACGGTCAGGACCTTGCCGAACTCGGCAAGCGCTGCCTTGATGCAATTGGCGACCGCGATATCACCATCAGTACGCTCGGCATGTTCGGCAATCCGCTGGAAGAAACCGATATCGACCTTCAGACATTGCAGGGCTGGAAGGATTGCATCGACAACGCCCATCATTTCGGTGCGAATTGCGTGGCAGGTTTCACCGGCCGCCTGCGCGGCAGGCCGCTGCCGGAGAGCCTGCACAGATATAAGGAAATCTGGAGCGAGCTTGCCAGGCGTGCCGCCGACAAGGGCATAAAGATCGCTTTTGAAAACTGCGCCATGGACGGCAACTGGCAGACGGGCGACTGGAACATTGCGCATAATCCCGATGCCTGGGAACTGATCTTCAACGAAACGCCGGACGAGAATATCGGCATCGAGTGGGAACCCTGCCACCAGATGGTTTATCTGATCGATCCGCTACCGCAGATCCGCAAATGGGCGAAGAAGATTTTCCACGTGCATGGCAAGGACGCGACCATCCGCTGGGACGTCATCCGCGAGCACGGCATTTTCGGCAAGGAGAAGTTCGTCTTCATGCGCACGCCGGGTTTCGGCGACAGCAACTGGACCGACATTATTTCCGAGCTGCGCCTCGCCGGCTGGTCCGGCTCGATCGATATCGAAGGCTGGCATGACCCGGTCTACCGCGATGCGCTGGAAATGACCGGACAGGTGCATGGCCTGAACTATCTGAAAAAATGCCGAGGCGGCGATTTCGTCGTCGATCCGACATAACGGAAACCTTTTGGGAGAAGGTTCCCGAGATTGCAGAGACGATAACCAAGAGGAGGAGATTATGGGTATCGCAAAATGCATGATGGCCGGCGCGTTTCTGTTGGCGGGCGTGTCCGCCGGCGCGATTGCGGCACAGGCAGAGGACGTGACTTTGACCTTGTGGTCGCTGGACCGGGATATCCAGCCGGCTCCAAATCTCATCAAGGAGTTCAACGCGCTCAATAACGGCATCAAGATCGAATACCGGCAATTGCAGTTCGATGACGTGGTGAGCGAATCCATGCGCGCCTATTCGACCGGCAATGCGCCCGACATCATCGCCATCGACAACCCCAACCACGCCATGTTCGCCGCACGCGGAGCCTTCCTCGATGTGACCGACATGATAGCCAAGTCCGATGTCATCAAGACGGAGAATTATTTCCCCGGCCCGCTGAAATCGGTGATGTGGGATGGAAAATATTTCGGCGTCCCGAAGGCGACCAACACGATCGCTCTTTATTACAACAAGGATCTGTTTAAGGCCGCCGGGCTGGATGCGGCAAAGCCGCCGCAAACCTGGGATGAGCTGGTTGACGCGGCACGCAAACTGACCAACCCTTCCAAGAACGTCTATGGCATCAGCTTCAGCGCCAAGGCGAATGAGGAGGGCACATTCCAGTTCCTGCCCTGGGCGCAGATGGCTGGCGCCACCTACAAGAACATCAACACCGAGGGAGCCGTGAAAGCGCTCGAGACGTGGAAGCTGATGCTGGACGAAAAACTGGCTTCGCCCGATACGCTGACACGCAGCCAGTGGGATTCTACCGCGACCTTCAACGCCGGCAACGCCGCCATGGTCATTTCGGGCCCATGGGAAATCGACCGCATGCTGAAGGACGCGAAGTTCGACTGGGGCGTCACCCTGCTGCCGGTTCCGGCGCCAGATGCGCCGCGCTCATCGGCCATGGGGGACTATAACTGGGCGATCTTCTCGAAGACCAAACATCCTGAAGAGGCCTTCAAGGCGATCGAGTTCTTTGTCTCGCAGGACAAGGACATGTTCAAGAATTTCGGCCAATTGCCGGCGCGTTCGGACATTCCCGTACCGCCCACCGGAAATGCGCTGAAGGATGAAGCGCTCAAGACCTTCGTCGAGCAGCTCAAATATGCACAGCCGCGTGGCCCCTCGCCCGAATGGCCGAAAATCTCGAAGGCCATTCAGGATGCCATTCAGGCCGCGCTGACGGGACAGATGTCTCCGAAGGACGCACTCGACCAGGCTGCACAGAAAATCAAGCTCGTCGATGGTTGATCAGGGAGGCGGCCGGCATGTCCGGCCCCATCCGCAGGGTTCCTCCCGGTGGGGTCGCTTGCCGTGATAAGCGGCGGCGGCCCCGAGCGGAGCTTGCGAGGATTTCTTATGAAAAAGCTGCTTTCCAGCATCAGCGATGGTCGCGGTTTCGATATCGCCCTTGTCGCCTTTCCTTTGGCTTTCCTCTTCGTGATGGCGGGGTTACCCCTGCTTTACAACATCGTCATGAGCTTTCAGGAAGTCGACATGTTCAGCCTGGGCACCTTCGTGCGCCCGTTCGTCGGCTTCAAGAACTATGTCGATCTGTTCCGACAGCCGGAAACCTGGCCCATTCTGATGAATACGGTAACCTTTGTCGTCGCTTCCATAGCGGGGCAATTTGTCATCGGCTTCGGACTGGCTCTGTTTTTCTGGGTCAATTTCCCCGGCGCCACCTGGCTGCGGGGCCTGTTCCTCGTTTCATGGGTCATGCCCGGCCTCGTTGTCGGTGCCATCTGGAACTGGATTTTGTCCGGCGACTTCGGGGTTCTGAACTTCTTCCTGCGCGAAAGCGGACTGATATCAGGCAATATTTTCTGGCGTTCGGATGCGAATTTTTCGCTCTGGGCGGTTGTGATCGCCAATATCTGGCTCGGCACCTCCTTCAACATGATCCTCCTTTCCGTCGGCCTCGCCTCCATTCCCGGCGATCTTTACGAAGCCGCCGAGCTTGATGGCGCCAACGCCTGGCAGCGCTTCTACACCATCACGCTGCCCATGATGCGCTCCACCATCGGCGCGATCATCTCGCTCGGGCTGATCTTCACCTTGCAGCAATTCGATCTATTTGCCGCCATTACCGATGGCGGACCCAATAACAGTTCCAACGTGGCGCAATATTGGGCCTGGGATCTGTCCTTCCGGCAATATGACTTCGGCAAGGGCGCGACGATTTCAGTCATCATGATCGTTTTCGTCATGCTGGCCTCCATCGTTTATGTGCGCTCCACACGGCATGAGGTACGCGGATGAGCATCAACAACCGTAACCGCCTGATGCTGGCAATCGCCATCATTCTTGCCATCATCTACCTTTTCCCGCTCTACTGGATGTATCTGACCTCGCTCAAAAGCGGCTCGGAGATGTTCGCCAATCCCCCCTCCTTCTGGCCTGGTGAACCACAATGGCAGACCTACGCCTATGTCTGGAACAGCCGCAACATGGGCCGTTACCTGTGGAATTCGGTGCTGATCGCTTCGAGTGCGGTGTTTTTGATCACCATTCTCGGCGTCGGCTGCGCCTATGTGCTGGCCCGTTATCGCAATGTCTGGGTGGATATCGGTCTGTTCCTCATCCTGATGCTGCAAGTCCTTCCAGCTTCATTGATGATCACGCCGATCTTCGTCGGTTTCTCGCAATTCGGGCTTCTGGATTATCCACGCCTGTCGGTCATCCTCGCCATTGCGGCGAAAAGCATGCCCTTCTTCGTTGTGCTGGTGCGCGCCACCTTCATGGCCGTGCCGCAGGAACTGGAGGAGGCAGCGCTCGTAGACGGCAATTCGAGGGTCGGCGCGTTTTTCAATATCGTGCTGCCACTTGCCAGAAACGGCATCCTCGTCAGCGCCATTCTCATCTTCATGCAGGCCTTCGGTGAGTTCGTTTACTCCAAATCGATGATCCAGGCGGTAGAACTGCAGCCCGCCAGCGTCGGCCTGAATTCCTTCATGGGGCCCAACACCAGCGAATGGAACAACATCATGGCCTATGCGACCATGTATGTGACGCCCATTCTCGCCCTCTTCATTCTCTTGCAGCGCCGCATCGTATCCGGCCTGACATCAGGAGCGCTCAAATGACCCTTCAGATCGAACTATCAGGCGTCAACAAATATTACGGCGCTTTCCATGCCCTGAAGAACATCAACCTTTCCATCAAGAAGGGCACCTTTGTTGCCCTTGTGGGACCATCCGGCTGCGGCAAGTCCACGCTTCTGCGCTCGCTTGCCGGGCTGGAGAGCATCTCGGCCGGTGACATGCGCATTGCCGGCACGCTGATGAACGGCGTGCCGCCGCGCAAGCGCGATGTGGCGATGGTATTCCAGTCCTATGCGCTCTACCCGCATATGACGGTCGAGGAAAACCTCACCTATTCGCTGCGCATGCGTGGTGTCGCCAAGGCGGAAGCCCGCAAGGCCGCGGAAGAGGTTGCCGCGACGACGGGGCTTTCCAAGCTCATGAAGCGTTATCCCCGAGAACTCTCTGGCGGGCAGCGCCAGCGTGTCGCCATGAGCCGGGCGATCATCCGTAATCCGCAGGCCTTCCTCTTCGATGAGCCGCTCTCCAACCTCGATGCGGCCTTGCGGGTTCACATGCGCAAGGAAATCCGCGCCCTCCACGACCGCCTGCATGCCACCTCGGTCTATGTCACCCATGACCAGATCGAGGCGATGACCATGGCCGATCATGTCGTCGTGATGCGTGACGGGGTAATCGAGCAGCAGGGGACACCGCTGGAGCTCTATGACCATCCCGTCAACCGCTTCGTCGCAGGCTTTATCGGCTCCCCAGCCATGAACTTCATCCCGGCGACCGTGAGTCCGGATGGCTCATCGCTCCAGCTGCGGTTCGGCGACGGTGAACCCCGGCAGTCGATCAGGAGCCCCGCCCCCCTGCAGCCGGGCAAACATCTCATCGTCGGCATCAGGCCCGAACATATCAGCCCCGCTACTGCAACGGGAGCGGCGTTGACACTGCCCGTCTCCGCTGTGGAGACAACGGGCTCGGCAACTTTCCTAACACTCGGCACATCCACGGAACTGGTGATTGCGATACAGGGCCGCAGCCCGGTCAAGGCCGGCGAGGTCATCGGCCTCGACGTTGACCCGTCCGATATGCATCTCTTCGATGAAGAGACAGGCGCTGGCCTGTAAACGGGTGAACCGCAGCGAAGCGGGACGCCGATCATCTTCGGTTGACGATCCCCGATCGTCCAGCTCCAGAACTCGAAGCTCTGCCGTGTAATGTCGGAAAGGCCATGGCCCACATCGCCGGGACGGTTCAAAAAAACGGGGCAGCCAAATGGCTGCCCCGCTGGATTTCAGCTACCTCGGCCTCATGCAGGCCGCTCTTCGCCTGCGTTGGGCCTCCACGTGATCAGCCTTTTCTCTGCGACATCGAGAATGAGGTCGATGATGAGGACGAAGACCGCAAGGATGATGATGCCTGCGAAAACGCCGACCGCATCGAAATTGCCTTCCGACCGGGCAATGAGGTAGCCGAGGCCTGCAGAAGCCCCAAGATACTCTCCGATGATCGCGCCAACCACCGCAAAGCCGACGGAGGTGCGCAGCGACGACAAAATCCAGCTCGCCGCAGCGGGAAAATAGACATGACGCAGCAGATCCGTGCGCCGCGCCCCGAGGATGCGGGTATTTGACAGCACGACCGGATTTACTTCGCGCACACCCTGCATGGCGTTGAAAAAGGTGACGAAAAAGACGAGCGTAACCGCAAGGGCAACTTTCGACCACAGACCGAGGCCAAGCCAGAGAACGAATATCGGAGCCAAGACGACGCGGGGAATGGCATTTACCGCCTTGATGAACGGATCGAGCACGCGGGCGACGAAGGGGCTGAGGCCCAGCCAGACGCCAGCACCTACCCCGAGACCGGTGCCGATGAGATAACCGAGCACGGTTTCGCTGAGGGTAATGCCGACATGCTTGTAGAAGCCGGCATCCGCAACCCAGTCGATCACCTGCCTGACGATATCGTAGGGTGCGGGAAAGAAGAAGCGATCAATGGCGCCGGAGGACACACCGAGTTGCCATCCGCCAAGAAGCACGACCAGGAGAACGACCTGGATGATACGAACATTAACGGCTTGCATAGCTTTTCTCCACTTCGCCGCGCAGGGACGCCCAGATATCGCGATAGAGCGTCATGAATTTCGGATCGAGTTTGATTTCAGCGACGTTGCGGGGTCGTTCGAGATCGACGGGAAAGCTCTCGATGACACGGCTCTTCGGACCCGCAGCCAGAACGACGACCCGATCTCCGAGCGCAATAGCCTCCTCCAGATCATGGGTAATCATGACCACCGCCCGGCGATCCTCCTGCCACAGGCGCAGCAATTCGTTCTGCATGAGATGGCGGGTGTGGATATCGAGTGCCGAGAAGGGCTCGTCCATCAGGATGACCTTCGGCTCGGTAATCAGCGCCTGCGCCATCTGTACGCGTTTACGCTGCCCGCCGGAAAGCTGATGCGGAAAACGGTCGCCAAAACCCTTGAGGCCGACTTTTTCAAGCCATGCCATGACCTTGGCACGCCGCTCGTCCTCGGCAACGCCCCGGAACATCAGACCAAGCTCGACGTTTTGAAATGCGGTCTTCCAGGGAAGGAGGGCGTCCTGCTGAAACAGATATCCGATATTGTTCTGCACGCCCTGGACCGCTGAACCGTCGATGGAAACCGTGCCCTGCGCGGGCTTCAGCAAGCCAGCAATGGCATTGAGGATGGTCGACTTTCCGCACCCGGTCGGTCCGACAATGGAAAGAAACTCGCCATCGCCGACCTTGAGGTTAACGTCTTGGACTGCAACAAACGCACCGAATGCCATGGTGACGTTCTCGATCGCGACCATGGGCTGTGGTTTGAAGTCCGCCACTGGCTCTAGCTTTCTGACTGGGGATGACATGGCGGCCTCTCAGTTTGCAGCCTTCGAAGCCGCGGCTTCGACGAACTTGTTGGTATAGGTGGTGTTGAGGTCGATCGACGCCTTTGCCACTGCCTCGTTGAAGGTCTTGAGAACGGCAAGCGGCGTTTCGAGATCGCCGGGCTCGAATTTGCCGTCTTCCGAGAAGATAGCCTTCGCGGCTTCGACGGCCTTGATGTAGGTTTTCTTGTCCCCGGACACGAAGTCGTCAGGAAGCTTCTCGACGATTTCTTCCGCCGAATGCTGCTTCATCCAGTGCAGCGCCCGTACCGTGGCATTGGTGACCTTCTGGATCACTTCGGGATTCGCGTCGATATACTCCTGGGTCGCGTAAAGCACGGAGGTCGGATAGATGCCGCCATAAACATCTTTTGCGCCCTGATCGCTGCGTGCATCGATGAGGATTTTGCCCAGCCCGCGTTCGACGACAATCGTGGCCGCCGGGTCATAATTGACGAGCAGATCGATCTTGCCCTGCTGCAGGGCCGCAACGGCGGCAGCACCCGAGCCGACGCCAATGATGGAGATATCGTTGTCGCTTAAATTGTGCTGCTTCATATAGTAGCGAATGAAGAAGTCCGAGGAAGAGCCTGGCGAGGTGATGCCGACCTTCTTGCCCTTGATCGTCTCAGGCTTTGCAGGATCGAAGTCAGTATCGTTCTTGCCTGCAAGAACCAGACCCGAGTTGCGGGCGAGCTGAACGAAGCCCACGACGTGCTTGTTCTGGGACTGCATCTGAATGGTGTGGTCATAAAAACCGACGGCGACGTCCGTGGAGCCAGCGACGAGCGCCTGTAGCACCTTCGAGCCTCCCTGGGCAAAGTTCTCGGTCGTCACATCAAGCCCCTCTTCCTTATAAAAGCCGAGGCTGGCCGCAACGGGGAAAGGCAGGTTGTTGAGGTTGTATGAGCCGACGCTCATTCTGACAGATTCGGCATTGGCGGTTGCCGCCAGCGCACAGAGCGCAGCCGTTGCAAGCAGGTATTTACGCATGAGGGTCTCCTCCCGTTTCGCGATATTTTAGCCACTATGGCCTTGTCTATGCTGCGTCTTCAATCACAGCCATCGGCTTGGCGAAGGCAAAGCCTTCGAACAGCCTGCGCGCCGTCCTTACAAGTCCGGCTGTTATGGCTCCGTTTCGCATTTCCAGCTGTACATCCAGACGGCCTGCGGGATGTTCGATGCGGATCTGGGTCGGCACGGAAAGCCCTCCTGCCGCACTATAGGCGACGGTGCCTTCCGTTACGGCCGCCGTCGCGATGCCGACAGCGCCGGTTGTCGCGAGGGCAGGATGGCACTCGTTCGGCATGAAATACCTGACCGAAAACGTTCCACCCCGCCGCGCCGGCGCAATGAGCACCGGCTTTGGAATGACCATATCCCGAACGTCTCCCATCCCCATCATCTTTCCAGCCTCGATGCGTATGCGGGTCATCCGTTCAATCAGGTCTCGATTGGCGGAGAGCGATTGCGGATCTTCGTAGCCGGCGACGCCGAGATCGGCTGCCCGCATGAGAACCATCGGAATGGCGCAATCTATCGCCGTTACATCCACCCCGTCGATCACATCGACGGGTTTTCCGGTCGGCAGCAGCCTGCCGGTTTTCGCGCCGGCTGCATCCATGAATGTCAATGCGATGGGTGCTGCAAGACCCGGAACACCGTCGATCGATGCGTCACCAAGATAAATTACCTCGCGGCCCCGCGTCGGCACCTTCGCCTCGATCAGTTTGCCGGTATTCACGTTGTGAATCCTGACAAGCGTATCGTTACCCTGCGCCGGCACGAGCCCCGCCTCAATCGCGAAGGGACCGACGGCGGCCAGCATATTCCCGCAATTGGGGGAATAATCGACATGCTGCCTGTCGGTGCGCACCTGTGCGAACAGATAATCAATATCGGCGCCGGCGACCGTGGAAGGTCCGATGATCGCCACCTTCGACGTAACCGGATTGCCCCCGCCGATACCGTCGATCTGCAGCGGATGGCCTGAGCCCATGATGGACAGCAGAGCCGCATCCCTTGCCGCCGGATCTCGGGGCAAATCGGAAGCCAGAAAGAACGGTCCGCGAGACGTTCCGCCGCGCATCAGCACACAGGGTATCTTCATCAGATCGTTCATGATTAGCCTCAATCTTGCATTTTGCGGATCAATGCGCCGCGTTGTTGCAATATGGGCAAAAGAGTCTAATCTGTTAAATGCAATGTTTTGGAGGTTTATTGCGAAATGAGCATCAATTGCGAAATACTGGATTTGCGCGCATTTCAATCGGTAGTTGAGCTTGAGAGCTTCCACAGGGCAGCGGAGGCGCTGCATATCTCCCAGCCGGCGCTCACCCGCCGCATCCAGAAGCTGGAGCAGGCCATCGGCGCACCGCTTCTGGAGAGAACGACTCGACATGTCGCTCCCACCGCCATGGGCCAGGAGGTGATGCCGCTTGTCCGGCGTATGCTGGAAGAATTCGATGGGTCGCTGTTCGCCATGAAAGATGGCGCGCAACGGCGCGGCCTCATCACGATGGCCTGCGTTCCCACCGCCGCTTTCTACTTTCTTCCCACGGTTATCAAGACCTTCAGTCAGCAATATCCAAACATCAGGCTGCGCATCAGGGATCTGACGGCAAATGAGGGGCTGCAGGCGGTTGCGAGAGGCGAGGTGGAATTCGGCATCAACCTGATGGGCAATTCCGATCCCGAACTGTCATTCGAACCGCTCATCGATGACCCGTTCGTGCTGGCGATGAGGAAAGATCACCCGTTGGCAAATTTCGAAACGATTGAATGGAATCAGCTGGAAGCTTATCCGCTCGTCGTCGTGGACCGTTCGAGCGGCAACAGGACCCTTCTAGACGGCGCGCTTGCGAGACACAATCTAAAGCTGAACTGGTTTTATGAGGTGACTCATCTCAATACGTCGCTCGGGCTGGTCGAAGCCGGGCTGGGGATTTCCGTTCTGCCGCGGCTGGCCACGCCGCAGGACGAACATCCATTTCTCATCACCAGGCCGATCGTCAATCCCGTCGTCTCCCGTACGATTGGCATTGTACAAAGGCGAAGCAGTGCCCTTTCGCCCGCCGCGGAAAAATTCGTCCGGCTGCTGCTGGAGACCTGGAAGACACAGTAGTCACCTGATGGGTCGGGGATGCCCGGGAGGGCCCCTGACCCCGCAATCCTGATCTCCTGAAGTCTTGGAAAGGTTTTTCGCCGTCAGGTTTCTTCGAAGCCGATCGTGCCTCGCACAATCCCGTCGACAGCCTTTGCCGGCACGTCCTGCTGTGGCCACCGCTGCAGGGCTTCGAGTCCGGCCTCGGTCAGACCGTAGACTCCCCGGTCGAGTCGTACGAACCAGCCGTAAACATTCGAAAGCAGTATCTTCCCGGCATCGGGTATATTGGACCTGACCTCACGCACGCGCATCGGACCCGACGCCAGCGCCACGGCGCAGCCAAGCGCCTGCTGGCGATACGCTGTCATTATTGGCATGCGCGTGCTCCCACCCGCCGTGGGATCGCCCCGCCGCCTCTGGTGTTCCCGCATGAGCCGCGACCGCCGTTTCGGATTGGTTCGCGGCATCGGCGAAACGGCGCCGACGATGATGCTGACGTCACCGGCATCGGAGATTCCCAGCATACCGATCCCGAGCCTGCGGCAAAGATCGCGGTAGCGCCTGTCAGCCTCGCGGCCCTTACCCCTGGCAGAGACCCGGGCGGCGATCCACACCTCATCTGCGATAGCTGCGCGATCGACAGCCTGCAAAATGAGCTCCAGATTGAAGCTCAGCTTTAGCTCGCAGATGACGACGACGGGGGGATCGTTATCGCTCAAGCCAACAAGATCACAGCCGCCGACTTCGCCCTTGACGGTATAACCCGCCTCTTCGAGGAAATCTTTCACGGGCAGATAAAGCGAAGTTTCCATATGCCTGAAGGTTCACGTGCCTACACTACCCCCAGATATATCGATCCGCCTGCACAGGACAACCTCTTGGTTGGCACGTGAAGCGTCAGACCTGATCCAGTGAAAGGGTCAGGTCGGCGATAAGATCGTCGGGGTGTTCGATGCCGATTGACAGCCGGATCGTGGAATCAAGCACACCGATACGCTGACGGACATCGGCAGGAACGCCTGAATGCGTCATCGTTGCGGGATGAGAAGCAAGGGACTCCGTGCCGCCAAGGCTTACCGCAAGTTTGAATATGTTGAGCGCATTGAGAAATTTGAAAGATGCGGCCTGCCCGCCGACAATGTCGAACGAGAAGGTGGATCCTGCCCCCGAACATTGGGCGGCAAACACCTTGCCAACCGCGGATGCCGGATCGCTGAATGGTAGGTAGTGGATTTTTTCGACCTTGGGATGGGCATTCAGGAATTCAGCCACAAGCCTGGCGTTGCTGTCCGCCCGTTCCATCCTGATTTGCAGCGTCTCCAGGGAACGTCCGAGCATCCAGCACGAGTGCGGATCGAGCTGCGTGCCGATCGCCCCACGTAGGGCCTTCACCTGCTTCATCACATCCTTGCGCCCCAGCGCCGCCCCGGCGATAAGATCGGAATGCCCGCCAACATATTTTGTCAGCGAATAGAGCGAAATATCGGCGCCATGTTCTATGGGCCGCTGGAATACAGGACCAAGAAGCGTGTTATCGCAGGCGATGATCGGCCTGTGCCCCTGCCTTTTGCCAATCACCTCGGCGACCCGGCCTATCATGGCGATGTCGACAATGCTGTTCGTCGGATTGGCGGGAGTCTCGATCAGGATAACGGACACCCTGCCTTTCGCCATCGCCTCCTCTGCCGCCGCCATGACCGAGGTTTCGCTGACACCATCGGCGAAACCCACTGCCGACACGCCGAAATTATGAAAGGTCTTCGCGAGAAGCGTTTCCGTGCCGCCGTAAAGGGGCTGGGAATGGAGCACCGTATCGCCGGGCCGCACGAAGGCGAAAAGCGTCGTCGAAATCGCGGACATGCCCGAGGAGAAGAGCGCACAGCTCTCCGTCCGTTCATAAACTGCAAGACGATCCTCGACGATCTCGCTGTTTGGATGGTTGAAACGCGAATAAACGAGACCGGCGCCTCTGCCCTCCGGCGGCTCCTTGCGCCCGGAGACATAATCGAAGAAGTCGCGACCATCTTCTGCCGACTTGAAAACGAAGGTGGATGTCAAGAACACCGGAGGCTTCACGGCTCCCTCCGACAACTCCGGATCATACCCGTAATTGAGCATCTGGGTTTCGGGATGAAGAGCATGGTTGCCGATATGGGTTTTGGACGGATGCGGCGCGGTCATTTCCGATGATCCCTCAGCTGGCGTTGAACTTCCTGCAGGTTACACGCAATGAACTCGAAATGCCTTGCATTTTGGAGCGTTTATATGCCCCATAAAGCAATATATTGCGGAGAATTGTAATTTATGTCGCAGAAAATTGCAGACCCGATCGACCGGCGGATACTTCGGGAATTGTCCGCCGATGCACGGATCACGAATAACGAACTCGCCGAGCGCGTGGGGCTGTCGGCATCCGCATGTCTACGCCGGCTTCGACGCCTGGAAGAAATGGGTGCCATCAAGGGATATTCCGCCATCATCGACTCGGCGATCGAGGGATGGACCATGACCGCTCTCGCATCCATTCGCCTCAGCCGCCAGCACGATGATGAAATCCGGATGTTCGAAGCGGCGGTTCTTGAGTGGGACGAGGTTCTCGAATGTCATCTTGTCACGGGCACGAAGGATTACATGCTGAAGGTTATGTGCGGCGGACTGGAGGATTACGAGCGTTTCATCAAGGACAAGATCGCGAAGCTGAAATGCGTGGACACCATCGAGACCAGCTTCGTCATGAATACGATCAAGACGCGGCGCATCTGGTCGTCGTAACGCGCGGACAATGTCGCGCTGGCTGCATGCTGTCCGCACCTTCCGGGGGAAATTTCGATCCGAATTAGGGTCGTGGCGGGTTGAGATGATGTACGGCAAAGGGTATCAGGTGCCCCATTCTCGGGCGGCTCTTCCGCAAGCAACAAGGCACATCCTGACATGAACCCGGACTTCCTCGTCACCCATTCCGGCGGCTTCCATGCCGATGAACTTCTGTCGAGCGTTGTGCTGACACGGCTTTTCCCGCAGGCCCGCCTCATCCGCAGCAGGGCACCGGAATGGCTCGCTGCCGGTGCGGACCGCATCATCTACGACGTGGGCGGCGCCTACGACGCAGCAAGAGGAATGTTCGACCACCACCAGCGCGGCGCGCCGTTACGCGATGACGGACAGCCCTACAGTTCGTTCGGGCTGATCTGGAAGCATTTCGGCCGCGATTATCTTGCTGCCTTCGGCGTTCCAGAAGACCACATCGAAACCATTCACGCTTCTTTCGATGCCGGTTTTGTGTTGCCTGTTGACCTGGTTGACAATGGGGCGCTCAGCCCCTCGACGGCCGGACCGCTCGCCGGGCTGACCCTGCCCGTCCTGCTCGAAACTCTGAAACCCGTTTTTGATGACACCGATCCCGAAGCGGACAATCGCAATTTCCACGCGGCGCTGGGCATTGCCCGCAGCTTCGTTGAGGCAAAAATAATCAACAGTGCCGCAAAGTTGCGCGCCGAAGCGCTAGTAAAGCAGGCTATCGTGGATGCTGGCGAAGGGCATATTCTCGAGTTGCCGATGGGAATGCCGTTCCGGCCCGCCATCGTGAAGGCAGGCGCCGATCATCTGCTCTTCGTCGTTCATCCGCGTAACAACGACTGGTGCCTGACCGGTATCCGGCGCGCCGACGAGGGCTTCGCGTTGCGGGCGGATCTGCCGGCGGCCTGGGCAGGCCTGACTGACAAGGATCTGGAAGCGATTTGTGGCGTGGAAGGCGCGAGCTTCTGCCATAACGGCCGGTTTGTCGCAGCTGCAAAGACCCGCGACGCCGCGTTGGCCATGGCAGAACTGGCGGTAAAAGAGGCTCTCTCCGTCAGCAACAATGCACCGGCGACAGAGCCGTCAAATGGCGGGATCTGAACGCCTGGCTGCTGATGCGGTTCGGGCGGGGCAAATCCGCGATCCTGTCTGCATTTTTTAAAACGCGGTTCTCCGCATAGCGTCTGGACGCAAATTTCTGCGGAACAATCTGTAGATGTTGAAGTTACCCTTCGTGAGGAGGAGGACCATCTATGACCAGCAGAGCCATTTTTGCGGGGGCAGCAACTGCCCTGTCGATGCTTTTTTCCACCGCCGCACTGGCCCAGACCGACCTCACGATGTGGTATCACGGCGCAGGCAATGTTGAAGAACGCAAGATTCTGGCCGGCATCATCGAGGACTTCAACTCGTCCCAGTCGGACTGGCGGGTCTTGCTTCAGGAATTCCCCCAGAATGCATATAATGAATCCGTCACCGCTGCTGCGCTTTCCAACAAGCTGCCGGACATTTTGGATGTCGACGGTCCGAACATGCCCAACTGGGCGTGGTCCGGATATTTGCAACCACTGAAGATCGACGAGACAAAGCTTGCGAATTTCCTGCCCGGTGCCGTGGGCCGGTGGGGAGACAAGCTATATTCGGTCGGCCTGTGGGACGCTGCCGTGGCGGTATTCGCCCGCAAATCGGTGCTCGATGAAAACGGTGTCCGCATTCCAACTCTTGAACAGCCGTGGACCGGCGAGGAATTCAACGCAGCCCTTGAGAAGCTCGCTGCCAGCGGCAAGTTCGAATATGCCATCGATCTCGGCATGGCTGATAAAACCGAATGGTACAGCTATGCCTTCAGTCCCTTTCTGGAAAGTTTCGGCGGCAGCCTGATCGGCAAGGAGAATTATCAAACCGCCGAGGACTTCCTCAATGGAGACAATGCCGTCAAGTTCGGGGAGTGGTGGCAATCCCTGTTCGCCAAGAAGCTTGCCCCCGGGACATCGCAATCACCCGCCGACCACGAAACCGGATTTCTGGAAGGTCGCCACGCCTTGCAATGGATGGGCAACTGGGTTGCGGTGAAGGCTCTGGAAAAATACGGAGACGATCTGCTTTTCCTGCCTGCGCCTGATTTCGGGCAGGGTCCGAAAATCGGCGCGGGGTCATGGCAGTTTGGTGTTTCGGCCACCAGCAAGCATCCCGAAGGCGCTTCCGCCTTCATCGAATTCGCCATCCAGGACAAATATCTCGCGCAGTTCTCGGATGCGATCGGTCTTATCCCGGCCACGCCCTCGGCAGCCCAGATGACGAAGAATTACAAGAAGGGCGGCCCGCTCGAAGTTTTCTTCGAACTATCCAGACGCCAGGGTACGTTGCGTCCTGTCACTCCGGCCTACGCCTTCATCTCGCCGGTCTTCTCCAAGGCTCTTTCCGACATTGCCAACGGTGCGGATGTGGCCGATACCCTCGATAATGCAACGGACGAGATAAACAACAATCTGGAACGCAATTCCGGTTACCAACCCAAATAGGGGCGTGATCGATGGCGCTCTTTTCTTCACAGGGAAAACCGGCCCGGGACAGCTTCACGGGCTGGTTCATGGCCGCACCGGCGGTGGTGCTGATCGGGCTCTTCCTGATCACACCATTTCTGCTGGGGCTGGGTTTTTCCTTCACCAACCAGAGGCTCACATCTCCCAACCCGACGGAGTTCGTCGGCTTTGAAAACTACAGCCGGCTGCTGGGCGTCGGTTTGCTGACGCTCAAGCCGGAAAGGCAGGCCGATGGAAGCATCAGCCGGGATGCGGATGGCTCCATCTCCTATCCGAGAATTCGTAATTTCACCCGCAACAACCCCGACTATCCTCATCTGGACGGAATGCGGGAATATAAGAACTTCAGCTGGGGCGAGAACCGGATCGTCATTCTCGCACGCGACGTCGTATTCCTGACAGCCGTCGTAAACACCCTTTCCTTCGTGGTCGTGGTCGCGCCGGTTCAGGCGGCGCTGGCGCTGTTTCTTGCCCTGTTGGTGAACCAGAAAATCCCCGGCGTCACGATTTTTCGTGCGATCTATTTCATGCCTGTGGTCTTGTCGGTGGTGGTGGTGGCGCTTCTCTGGCGGTTTATTTATGCCGCCGATAATGGGCTCTTGAACAGCCTTCTGAGCTATATGAGTTTCGGGCTCTTCCAGCCTGTCGACTGGCTGGGCAGAACCGATACCGCCTTATGGGCCATTCTGGTGATGTCAGTCTGGCAGGGCGTCGGTTTCCATATGGTCATCTGGCTTTCCGGCCTGCAGACCATCTCGCCCGATCTCTACGAGGCAGCGGACATTGAAGGCGCGAGCCGCTGGCAGAAGTTCTGCATGATAACCTGGCCGCTGCTGCGCAACACGGCCGTGCTCGTTATCATCGTCATCACCATGCAGGCTTTTGCGCTTTTTGCGCAGATCGATGTGATGACCAAAGGCGGGCCTCGCGACTCTACGCAGAGCATCGTCTATCAGGCGGTTGAGCGAGGATACCGCCAGCAGGACATAGCGGCGGGCTCCGCAATTTCTGTCGTCCTTTTCCTGCTTGTCCTGTGCATTTCGCTGACCCAGCGCTACCTGACAAGGGAGAAGCAATGATGCAGGCCGGACGCCGCAAAAGTCCCGTTTTTCTCATCGGCAATTACGCGCTCATGCTCGCCTTCGCGGCGATCTTCATCCTGCCCCTGTTGTTCATGGGGTTCTCATCGCTAAAACCGAACGACCAGCTGTTGAGCGATGCGACTTCGATACGAGCCTTCCTGCCGGTGGGAGATCTTTCGCTCGAAAACTATACTGCGGCTTTCGCCCGGGCGCCGATTGCGACCTTCATATTCAATTCCGTTGTGGTGACTGGCGTCACCGTATTTCTCGCCCTGCTGCTCGGCTCGCTTGCCGCCTTCGCTTTTACGTTTTTGAACTGGCGCGGCAAGGACCTTCTCTTCTCTATCATTCTCGCCACGCTCATTATTCCGTTTGAGACGATTGCCGTACCACTGCTGCTGGAGGTTAACAATCCGCCATGGATCGGCAGCGGCGGGTTTACCTGGGGTTGGCTCAATTCCTGGCATGTGCAGATCATTCCATGGATCGCGGACGGATTGACGATTTTTCTCTTCGTCCAATATTTCAAGGATCTGCCGAAGGAATTACTGGAGGCGGCACGCATCGACGGAGCCAGCTGGCTGCGTATCTACGCACAGGTGGTAATGCCGCTCAGCGGGCCGGTGATCGCAACAGCTGCGATCTTGAAGTTTCTCGTCATGTACAGCCAGCAGTATCTATGGCCGCTTCTCGTCACGCAGTCCGAGGCTTACCGGCCGGTTATGGTGGGGCTGCAGTATTTCTTCCAGCTCAACACGCCCTGGGGTGAAGTCATGGCCTATCTCACCATTATTACCCTGCCGGTGCTGATATTTTACCTGTGTCTGCAGAGACTTTTCATCTCCAGCATCGCAGCAAGCGGGATAAAGGGATAGCGTTGTGACGGCTGCCCGGCATCTTAAACCGCAAGGCCCGCCGCCATCCGTTCTTCTCGCGATCCCACGACAACAACATCCTCCTTACCCCCTGCCGGGGCGGGTATAATTCCGACAGGGACGCGTGCAACTGCTTTCTCTCAAAAACGGGTTCCAGTCTTTCGCCGCCAGGATTGCCCAGGCAGTAGCGCCGACATGCGGCAGTCTGAAATATTTGAAATCGGCAGAGGTCGAGGCAGGCCCGATCATCAGCCCCGTCGTCAACTCCGGCCCGACAGTGGCATAGACCAGACCATCGGGCGATACCTCAACATCAATGGTGGCAAGCAGGGCTTCGGCGCGCCCGGCGTGGCCTGCATGCTGAAACGCAAGCGCTGCCTGCGCCGTGCCTTCCAGCCAGATGCCGTCCCGGTCATCGTTGAAATCAAAGCCTTCCCCGACCGCATAGTGCCGGTCGATCCATTCCAGCACGCGCTCGGCGCGGCCGCGGAATTCCGGAACGGCGAGGATGGGCCAGAGTTCGGAATCTATTCCCGACTGGGTTAAATTGGGCCGATCGCTGCCGGGCAGGCTACCAACATAAAAACGACCCTGCTGCTCATTCCACATGGCGTCGAGGAACTTGCCTGCCCTGTCCTGCATCGTCCGCCAGGTTTTATCGTCCCCACTCTCGGTGAGCCAGCTGGCAACGGCGTAAACGTCAAGATTGTGCTCCGTCGATTTCCAGTCGAGTTTCACCGGAGACGGTTCGTGGCCGAATGTGCCGCCCGTGTAACCGATGTCGCTGTCACCCTTGGTATATGCATCGATCCAGCGCATGATTTTTTCCGCGGCCTGCAAATAGGCTGGATTGTCGGAGCGCTCAGAGGCGGTAAGCAGGGCAAGGGCTGCCCAGGCGAGATTGCCTGTCGCACTGCCGACCTGATAGCCGTCTTCGACCCAGGCATTGCTGGCGGCATTCCAGAAACCGGGCAGGAGCATAACCTCCGTTTTGCTGACGACCGGGCCGGAGCGATAGGCGTTGCGCAGGCGGCCATCACTGTAACGGCGGTCACGGTTCACGGCCAGCAGCAGCGCATCGGCAACCCTTGTTGCTTCTGCGTCTTTCCCACATGCAAAAAGAGCGATGGATGCCAGCGCATTGTCATAGGTAAAACCCGTATTCGAAAGCGCCGGATCGAGCGCCTTGCCATCGGGCGCAGGCTCGAAGCTGCGGAACACGAAGGGCGCGGGAGAACCATCCATCTTCCCGGCAAGACCCGCGCATAAGCGCGAAGCGAGCATATCGCGGACGGATCCGGATGCAGCGCGCCCGTCACCTCCAGCCAACACTGTTATGACACAGGACATCAGGATCGCAGGGATGATCGATCTGAGAGGCATGAGCGGAATTCCCGTTTGATCGAAACCTTTCAAGGCGGCAGCCGGCCATCGGGACCGTGTTGTGTCCGGCAAAGTCCTGTTCAATAGCCCCCTGATTAGCTGAAGGCCCTTGCAAGCAACATCTGCATGGATTTTATCAGGTCGCCCTGTTCCGCCACATTTTCCGGTGCAGTGCGGAAAAGCAGCCGCAGGATACCCCGATGCTGCTCGGCGGTTGCAGCAAGGCAGAATTTTCCGGGTATTAGCTGGTCTTTTGTTGCATCGATCTGCAACCAGCCCACCTCCGGCACGAATATGGCCTGCGCTTCTGTAGAAGAAGTGAAACCCGCAAGCGTCACGGTTTCAGTCGAGAGTGCCACGATCTTCACCCCTGTCACCGCATTGCCCTGCCGTAATTGTCCGCCAAGGTTTACGCTGATCGGCTCCTCCCTGTCGAAACGCGGCAATTCGATGCAGCAGATAAGGCTGATGAAGGCAATCACCATGGCGACGGCCGACCAGATAAGGTTGAGACAATCGCGCGCCGAAAATTCCACGGGTGCGTCCCATCCATAAACGGCAATCAGCACGGAGATGGCCGAAGCGAGGGTTACAAGGGCAAAGAATAGCGCCGTCGGGCCGTGAACGCGCACCTGTGACCTGTCTCCGCCCTTTTCCGTGACCTTGAAGGGGCGTCCGAAAGGTTTTCGCATGGCCTGAAAAAGCGTGATCGTGATCGGAACGGCGGTTAGTGCGTGTGTCACCTCGGTGAAAAGCGGCAGTGTGCGCTTTCCCGATATCCAGGTGGAGTAGGCCCAGAACAGCGCAAGCGATGACAGACCGAGTTGCATGAACATCAACTCATCGGCCTGGAGCGCGGAAACGCCGGTCAGCCAATAGATGGAAGGCGCGAGCAGCAGGCAAAGGATGAAGGGTTTCGAAAGCCAGCAGAACAGGCCGTGCAGATAATGCAGCCGCTGCGTCAGGGTGAAATTGCCGCGCCACAGCGGCCCGGTGCGCAAAAGTCCAATCTGGATGGTGCCGAGACACCAGCGCGTGCGCTGCGTGATATACTCCGGCAGGCCTTCTGCCGATAATCCGACGCTGAGCTTTTCATTGAGCCAGCGTGTCACATACCCCCGTTCCATCAACCGGTAGGTCAGCAGCATGTCTTCCGAAAGTGCATCATGCGGGAAACCTCCGAGTTCGTTCACCGCTGCCCGCCGCAGAACGAAACTCGTTCCGACGCAGAACGCACAACCGACCGCGTCCTTTGCAGGCTGGAATACGTCGAAGAATACCCGTTGATCATCCACGAAGGAATTGCGGATACCGAGATTATGCTGGATGGGGTCGCTGTTGAAATAAAATTGCGGTGTCTGCACCACGGCCACTTTGGGATCGGCAAAAAGTCCGGTCACGCGTGACAGGAAATTGGCCTGCGGCGCAAAATCAGCATCAAGAACCATGATGAAATCTGAAATTTCCGACAGCGCATTGGTGTGGACAAGCGCATTGTTCAGGTTCCCCGCCTTTGCGTGCTTATTGTCCGGCCGCGTCACGTAATTGACGCCGACTGTTTCGCAATAGTCCCGAACCTCGGACCTGCGCGTATCGTCGCAGACGAAAACGCGCAACCGCGGATATTGCATTGCCTGAGCCGCGACAATCGATTTTTCAAGCACGTTCAAAGGTTCATTGTAGGTGCAGATGAACACATCGACCAGCGGCGCATTGGGATCGCCCGTAATCCCGGCTTCGGCTTCGTCTGCAATGGAAGACCAGTCCGTTCGTCTTGTCAGGATCAGGATCGATCCCATCGCATAAAGCACGGAGATCAGTTCGAAAGTGAAATAGATGTAATTCCAGGCGGTTTCCAGCGAAAGCTCGAAGGGAGGCAGCGTATCGGTGGCGCGCCACAAAATATAGACGCTGAGCGAAAGCAGCATGATGGTGCTGAACGCCAGCCGGTCCAGCGTTCGCCGCGGGTCGGCAAGCATGGTGAACAGGATCGCGCAGAGGGCGATGATGAGATTGACATAAAGGACGGACTGAACATCGCCCTCTGAAGTGAAATACATCGCTTGTCCTCATGGTTGACCGGATACGTCCCAAAAGCCGCGCCCGATAGCGTGCGCGAATGAGGCTGCTTCGACTGTGTGAAACAGGTGGGTCGCCCTGCGGGCGTCGTGGACGCGCCCGCAGGGGCTTGCCCAATCCATGCGGGTGTCAGGATTGGGTGCGCGGTGCTTTCGCGGTGGCATCTGCACCGCTGATCGCATGCTGCGTGATGATATCCGGCTTTGTAGTGGGCGCCGCTATTCCCGGCGGCTGTTGCGGCTGCTCGCCCATGCCCATCTGCTCGAATATTTTCTCTCGTGATGTCTCGATGAGCGTCCAGGCGGCCTGCCTCACATCGGGCATTTCGCTGGCGGATGCCTGCGCAAACTGGAAAAGGCTTGCCGATGCCTCATGAACATATTCCCGGGTCTTGCCGAGCCATTCGCGCGGCAGACTTACACTCACCCAGGTACCGACCGAACAGACGCCGTTTTTCATAAACTGGCTCTCGGATGTCCCGGCCATGCGGATATAAGCGTAAAGCTCCCGCCGCTCCGTGGGGGGAAACGGTACGGCATAATCGAGGTCGACGCGTTCGGTGGTCCGGGGCACCAGCCGCTCTACCACCCCGTCCGCTTCCTGCGCCCACGCATCGGCATTTACCTTTACCCTTGAACCCACGGAAAGGGCCTGCGCCTGACGTTCGGAAAAAATTGCCACGACGAAAGCGTTGCGACAGTCGAGCGCCTCCGCCAAGGTGTCGCCGGCCACCACTTCACGTCCCGTCACGGCAACCGGCTTATAAAGCGTCGTGCCCGGCGGAATGGCGAGATCGGCGCGGGTCAGCCTGTCGATACGCGCGGCCTCCGCGGAGGCAAGCGCTTCGAGTTCGCTTTTCCGCGTCTGCATGGTCGTCATCTGCATCTGGATTTGCAGCAGATCGGCGGACCTCGTGCGGATTTCCTGCTGAAGATTTTGCAGGGATTGCAGGTCGGAACCGATATAGATGCCCTGGCGCGCGAAGCTCATTTCCTTGTTCAGCTTGTCGACGGCAACTTTCGCGGCCTGCAGTTTTGTATCTTCAAGTTGTATCGTATCGGCGATGTCGTCGCCAATTCCGAAATAAACGCCCTTGGCAACCAGCTTCTGTTTGCGCACCGCTTCTGCTTTCGCGATGCGGGTCGAATAGGTCACCATCTGCAAAGCAGCCTTTGCCGCTTCAAGGTCGGATTCTGTTCTCTGCAGTAAAGCCGCTTGCTGGCTGAGAAGATCATTGTTCAGATTGTCGACCCGGCTAGCATAATCGCCGATAATCGCATTTTTCTGGCGAAGTTCATTGTCGAGTGCCGCCAGTTGCACTTTCAGGCCGATCAGAGTGGTGTTGTCGACCTTGTCGTTTTCAACAGCCGCCCTGCCGTTACCGGATATTTTCACCACGCCACTGATGGGGGTCGTCAGCGGAATGACGGGAGCATTGATCAAGGCGCGGTTTGTCTGCGAAGTGAAGACAGGTGGAAACACGGAGGAGGAAAACACTGTGGCGACAACACCGAGAACAGTATATGAGGCCAGCCTGACCGAGGCGCCTTGAGGTTTTTCTTTATCTCTATTGCGGAACAGCATGGCACGAACTCCTGTTTTGTTGAACAGCATTTCCTCCCGCAGTATTAAAATAGTCCATCAAGTTTTTTTGCAGCGCAACATCGTTAAGATTGCATTAAGACATTTTCCGAAATTGCCGAAATACTATGCATCTGCCGGCTTTATGGACGCAAAATTTCACCCATGAAAACTTCCTGGGTCAAATTTCAGTCGTTCCATATTAGCTGTGCCTTTATAGCGGCAGCCGGCACCCGCCTTGTGCACTTTGCTCGACCGGGGCGCACAACCTGAGAATGTACCGCGTTTCCACTATGGCAGAGAGAAAAATTTTAAAGAATCGCTTTGGCGGCAGGTCGCTCTGCTCTGAGCGCCGAAAGCGGCTTCACTCTTCCGTGCTTCGGGCAAAATATTTTGACCATTCGTTCGCGCTGAAGGCTATGGGGACGGCCAGGAGGTCCAATCGCTCTCCGCTAGACAGCCGTTATATCGAGATATAATCGCAAGGCACGGCGGCCATGCCGTCACCGTTCATTCCATATCATCGAGAAACGGGTGCCTTTTTTGAGTTCCGGGTGCGTGTGCGTCTGCTCGACCCGGGCGCCAATATTCTGCGCCATCGCCATGATCAGCTTGGTGCCGAGACCGGTGCCGCGAGGGGCTGAATCCGGTTTCACACCGACGCCGTCATCCTCCACAACAAGAATGAACCGGCCGTCCTGGGCGGACAGGTTAATGCGCACTGTGCCTTCTTGATCCGGATAGGCATATTTGAGCGCGTTTGTCAGAAGCTCAGTGACGATGACACCGAGCGCAACGGCATGGTCGGCGTTCAGATCAACCTCACAGAGCGACGTTTCGACCGTGATGGAGGAAGAGCCCGGAACAGCTTGGAACAGGTCGCTTATGATCGAGGTGAGATAGGAATTCAGGGATACGAGCCCCACATTCGCTGTATTGTAGAGACTGCGATGAACGCCGGCGATCGCAGAAATCCGGCTCTGCGTTTCCAGCAACGCCGTTTCTGCTTCCTGGGACTTCAGCGTATTGATCTGCAGCCGGATCATGGCGGAAACCAGTGAGAGACTATTCGCGATGCGATGGTTCATCTCTTTCACCATCATTTCCGCATGCTCTTTGGCCTTTATCAGCAGACGGTCAGCTTCCTCTTTTGTTTGCCGCAGGCGATGGTTTTCAAGCGCCTGGTTGATGGCTGCCAGCAACAGCGGAAAAAAGTCGTCTCCAACATTCTTGATGACGTAATCGGCGGCACCTGCCTTGAGCGCGTCTATGGCGATCTGGGCCTCGTTGGACCCCGTTACGTAAAGAACGGGAACCCGGGCCGGCACCGTCTCGATAGCCGCCAGAAACTCCATTCCCGTCGCCGTCTGAAAATAGTGATCGAGAACGACGACATCGAACTGCCCGTTTTGGAAAAGCTCAAGCCCGGAAGCAACGGACGCGGCATGGACCACCTCCATTCCGTGGCGACCAAGGACGCGGCTCGCAAGCCGCGCCAGAGCCGGGTCGTCATCGACATACAAAACGCGCAGAGCCATCATGCCTTCAGGGTATCTGTATTACGGAAAAGAAAAGGCCGAGATTTTTGATGGCATTCGCGAAGCCCTCATAGTCGACCGGCTTTGTTATATAAACATTCGCGCCGAGATCATAGCATTTCTGAATTTCGGTTTCGTCATCAGTGGTCGTCAAAACCACGACAGGCAGACGGCGGGTGTATTCATTGCTTTTGATCTGCTCGAGAATGCTGATGCCGGACATGTCGGGGAGATTGAGGTCGAGCAAAACGAGCAGATAGCGATCCTTGCTGACGAGCCCATCCCTGCTTTGGCCCAAAATGTAATCCAGCGCCTTTGCACCGAGTGTGAACGGCACGATCTCGTTGTTGACACCTGCTCTGCGCACATTCTTCTCGATCAGACGGGCATGTCCCTCGTCGTCTTCGATCATCACGATCGTTACTTCCTGACCGGTCGCTTTCATTTGTCGCCTTCCTTCGTTACTCTTCTGAGGTCACTCGGAAGCAGCAAGATAAATGTGCTGCCTTCCCCGAGTCGCGACTCCACCCTAATGTCACCTCCTAAATTTCTGATTAGCGAACGGACATGTGCGAGACCTATTCCCTCACCGGGCTGGTCCTGTTCGCCCGCCCGACGAAACAGTTCGAAGACACGCTCAAGATCCTGCTCACCGATACCGCGCCCGTTGTCGCCAATTTCAATGGCGATCGCGCCGCGCCCGGCCGGATAGGCGCGTGCCGTTAACCTCAGAGGGCGCCCAGGCATCTGATATTTCACCGCGTTATCGAGAAGATTACCTAGAATCTGGTCGAGAGATATGCGGTCCGTCACGACTGTCAGCTTGGGCGTGTCGACATGAATCTCGCCTCCATTGGCCGTGATCTGATGGCGCACGGTCTCTGAAAGCGAGGAGAGCAAAGTTTCGATATCGACTTTCTCCGGCTGAAGCTTGCGCTGGCCGTCACGGGATATCTTCAGAATGGCGTTGATCAGCTGGTCCATCTTGCGGGTCGATGAACGGATAAACCCGATGGCTTCGGGTATGTCTTCCTCAACCGCCAGTCGCGCCTCTCGGATCACATCCTGCGTCAGCGTTTTTCCATCTGCCAGGACATAGTTGGTGACCGGCTTCAGCGACGTATCGAATTCAGAAAGGAAGCCCATGATGTTGACAAGCGGCGCCCTCAGATCATGAGTAACGATATAAGCGAAGCGCTGAATTTCCTGGTTGGCCCGGCGAAGATCGCGTGTTCTTTCCTCGACACGCTCCTCAAGATGGCGATTGAGTTCGTCCACATCCTCCCGCGACCTGTTTAGCGCGCGAATATAAGTAAAGACGAGCAGTATCGACCCGCCGACCACGATGAGAATTGCAACGGCACCGCCAATCGTTACCCAACGAAGTGTATTGGCGGCGCCCAGTTGATCCGCAACGATGACGCGCAGGCGATCGTCGGTATCCGACTGAAGGTCCGACAGAACACTCCTGATCTCATTCATGAAGCGTTTGCCGTCGTTATTTCGAACGACCTCGGCTGCCTCGGTAATGCGACCCGCGCGCTGCAAATCGATGGTTTCGCGTGTCTCGGAGAGCTTTGCGTCGATCGCCTGCTTCAAGTCAGCGAGAGGTTGCTTATATCGCTCTTCCCCTTTCAGAAGATCGAGAAGTCGCGCCTGGCGTTCGGGCAAGCCCTGAAGGGCCTCTTCGTAAGGCCCCAGATATTCGCGATTGTTGGTAAGCAGATATCCCCGCTGGCCGGTTTCGACGTCCTGCATCGTCGTCAGCACATCCAGAATTGCGGCACGGACACGGCGCAGTTCCGCCGTTTCCTGGGAATAGAGATTATTCACCTGCACCAGCCACAAAGATGTGGAGACCATGCCAATCAAAATTGCAACGCCAACAGCAAGCATCAAAAGGCTTCGCTGGGCAAACGGTGAAAAACCAGTCACAGCAGTAACATTCCCGGTAGGCAGTTAGTTCGCGGCACAAACTAGAGTACGCAAGCGACGGATGCGAATGATTTCTTTTTACACAAGGGTGGAACCACCTCGATCTTCAGGCGTTCAGCGCTGTTGGTAAAATGTCCGGGCGCGCCTGCGACCATGTGAATGCGGTAAGCTATGCAATATGATTTTCAGGGAAAGCATATCCTCGTTCTGGAAGACGACGCCCTTCTGGCGATGGATATGGAGGACTTTCTGTCCGACCTCGGTGTCGACGTCATCGGGCCGGTTTCCGATATAGCCGCAGCGCTGGAGAAAATAAGCGCAACCGATCTGGATGGAGCGGTCATCGACCTCAATCTCAAGGGCGAGTTATCCTTTCCCGTGATCGAACGACTGAGGGCCGAGAGCATACCTTTCGTCATCTGCAGCGGATATGCCGAGATACCCGGTATTCGCACGCAATTGACAGGGCTGACGATCATTTCCAAGCCGTGCGATTTTGATAATCTCCCGAATGTTCTGGCGACCGAATTCGCGCATACCGGCTAGCGGGAAAATACCCGCAACGTCCGGTAACGCTGATAGGCGACACTTCAGTCCAGAGGGAAAATCACCCGATATTTCAGGCCGTCGCGATCATAGCGGATTTCACTGTCGCCCTGCAACTCGTACTGGGCTCCCCTTGTAACAAGGGTCGTTCCGAAACCGGTCTCCAGCGGAGCGGAAATGGGCGGGCCACCGCTTTCATGCCAGCGCAGCTCGATAAGGTCCCGGCCTTCATCGTTACGAAGCCTTTTCCAGAACACCTGCACCTTCCCGGTCGCTTCTGAAAGCGAACCGTATTTCTGCGCATTCGTCACCAGTTCATGTAAAATCATGCCAAGCGCCAATGCGGATTTAGGCGATACGCTAACCCCGTCCGGACCGTCGAGCTCGACGCGGCTGGCAAAAGTGTTATGGGGTTCAATTGCCCGCTTCACGACATCCTTGAGATCGGTTTGCCCCCAGTTGCTCTGGAAAAGCAGGGCATGACTTTCGGCGAGCGCACTCACGCGGGCCACGAGCCTCTCTTGATAATCCTCTACGGATGAACTGCCTTTTGCAGTGCGACGAATGATGGAAATGACCATCGCCATTGTGTTCTTGACACGATGGCTGAGTTCGCGGACGAGCAGCTCCTTGTGCATTTCCGCCCGTCTCCGCTCCTCCTTTTCCCGTGCTTCCGCGAGAGCGCGACCCACTGCGGAGGGCAGCCTCGCCAGTCGCTGCTTCAGGACATAATCAGTTGCGCCGCGCCTGAAGGCATCGATCGCCGCGTCTTCGCCGAGAACACCGGAAACGAAAATGAAGGGCGTGTTGGGTCTCGTTTGCATGACGACATCAAGCGCAGCCATGCCGTCAAAGTCCGGCAGGGAAAAATCTGCGAGAATGATATCAAACTGCTGATTTTCCAGAGCCTCGATGAAGGAAGTTTTACCCACCGCCCTGGTTACGACAGGGGGCGGAGAGATCCGTGAAAGCTGATCCTCGATCAGTTCGGCATCGACCGAGCTGTCTTCGAGAAGAAGAAGCTTGCTTTGCTCCATCTGCGGCATCGCCTCACGCACCATTGCGGCGCGCGCCCGGCGGCGGTTCGTTCAGCAGGGCCCAGAACACGCCAAGATCCTGTATCGCCTTAAAAAACTGATTGAACTCCACTGGCTTCACCACAAAGGCGTTCACGCCGAGTTCGTAGCTCTTTACGAGATCCTGTTCTTCACGGGAGGAGGTCAGCATGACGACCGGAATATGCTTGAGGTGATCGCTGCCCTTAACGGTCTGGAGGACCTCGAGCCCGTCAACTTTCGGCAGCTTGAGATCAAGAAGAACCACGGTCGGATCGCCGGCAGGCCGGTTGTGGAAGCTACCCGAGGCATTGAGATAATCAAGCGCTTCGGCACCATCACGCGCAATGACGACCTCGTTCGCCAGTTGACATTTTTCCAGCGCAGTTAGCGTCAATTCCAGATCGCGTGGATTATCCTCCACGAGAAGAATAGGTCTGAGTTCAGGCAATTTTTTCCTCTTCAACTTTCGTAACCGGCAATGTGAAGGAGAACGTGGCTCCCTCTCCGACAGTTCCCTTAGCGCTGACCGAACCGTGGTGGCGTTCAACAATTCGTCTTACCAGCGCAAGTCCAATTCCCGTTCCCTCAAAATCCTCTACCCGCTGCAATCTCTGGAACACACCAAAAAGCTTGCTGTAATAGGCCATGTCAAAGCCGACACCGTTATCCTCGACCGAGTAGGTCACGCCACCTTCGATTTCTGCCGCGGAAATGGTGATAATCGAAACGGGTTTCTGGCGGGAATATTTGATCGCGTTGTCAACGAGGTTGTACCACACCTGCCGAAGCAGGGTCGGATCTCCGAGCGATACGGGCAGATTGCCGATATGCCATTCGATCTGCCGATCAGCGATGGAATGAGCGAGGGACCGGCGAACCTCGTTCACGACTTTCTCCATGTCTACCGGCACCATTGTGATTTGCGTGCGGCCGAGTTGCGAGAAATTCAGAAGATCATCCACGAGCCTGCCTGCGCCGAGTGCCGCTTCGGAGATCATCTGCAGATAGTGGAGCGATTTTTCATCCAGGGCGTTGCTGCGTTCGCGCAAAAGCTGGGCGAAACCGACAATATGACGGAAGGGCGCACGGAGATCATGCGAAACCGAGTAGGAAAATGCCTCCAGCTCCTTGTTGGTCCTCTGCAATTCTTTTGTCAGATCCGCCATTTCCTCCGCCTTGCGCAGGACGATGCCGATGATCGCGCCACGCAACTCCCGCGCCGCTGCAAGCTCGGGGGCTGACCACGGTGAGGCTGTGTTGCGCACCTGCTCTTTCCAGGTTTCGAACGATTTGCGCGGATGAATGCGCCCGCTCTCATGCACTGTCTTGTGCGGATCCCCGCCCCAGCGCACCGTCTTTACGACTTCCGGCCGAAACCAGATCAGCCAGCTTCCGTGCAATTCCGAAACCCGCATCGCTATGATCCCGCTTGCCACGGACGCAAACGCCGCAGCAGCGGGATAATCGCCGGCAAGATTGTCTGTGGCAAACAGGTCTGCAACCTCGCGTTCGCCGAGCCAGCGGATCAATCCTTCGACCTGCTCCTGCGAGGGAGTCTTGCCCACGAGATGGTACTCATCGCCAAAAAGGAGTGCCGCTCCCTCAGCCCCCACCTGCTCCAGCAGATCGTCCTTTTCGCTCTCCCCGCCCAAGAGGCCATCAACCCATCTTTGTGCCGCCGCCATCCGCTTGAGCAGGCGAGCCTGGACATGACCAAGTTCCAGCCGGCGCGAAGCATCCTGAGAACTTTGCTCCATTGCGATCCGCATCGAAAGGAGCTGGGCGGCGAAATCGCAGGCTTCGCGCACGGCCAGCGAGACGGAGTGCGGGGCGGCGTGATGGCATGCAATCAGCCCCCACAATTTGCCATTGACGATGATTGACACCGACATCGAGGCCGCCGTCGCCATGTTACGCATGTATTCCAGATGAACGGGCGAAACGCTGCGAAGCTGTGAAAGGCTCATATCGAGCACTGCGCCCGTTTCCGCGTTGACCTGCGGCATGACAGGCACGGGCCTGTAATCGACGTCCGGGATCATACGCAGACGGTTGACCGTATAAAGCTTGCGCGCCTGCGGCGGGATGTCGCCAGCCGGGAAGCGAAGCCCGATATATGAAGGCAACGCGCCGCTGCCGGCCTCCGCCACGACATGACCGCTCCAGTCGGGACCGAAGTCATAAATGAGGGTCCGGTCATAACCGCTGATCGAGGAAACAAGCTGTGCAACTCGAGACAGTGCGTCGCTCAGCGATGGCGTGCTGTTGAGATATTGGGCGAGGCCTGTCAATTCGCTCATCAGCGCTTCGGCGGCGTCGCCCGGGCCTGTTCTCTCAAGCTCGACGATGATCACGCTTCCCGACCGATGCGCCGAGACATCGAGTTTTTTTTCGGTCCAGACATATCTGAAGCTGCTGTCGTCACCGGAATACCAAGCCGGTAACGCCTCGATAAAAGGCAATGTTCCCGGGTCTGGAATCACCCCGATCGATAGAGGCGCATCTAGAAAATCCTGCAGGTTATCGCTCGCCTGCACGACGGCCAACTGACGCGCGGACAGCACGAAGAGTGCGCCATGTTGCTGGATAGCGCCGGGAATGTGGATGGGCTCGGCGCCGCAACTATCCAGCTTCGGCGTGACTGAACTCATGACTTTCTCCAGCCGCTCTGTGATCGACGGCCTGCTCAAAACGCGGCCAGCCTAGCCATTATTCTACGGATGTAAACGTTTGCTTACACGAAATTGTTTCGCCGTCGGCCACGTCCCTCTCAGGTTTCGGCAACAACAGCGGGCTTCATGAGATAATGACCCACACCCCAGACGTTACCGTCCTCGTGACCAAACAGCCCGGCCGTTGCGAGAAAAAACAGACGCCAGCGGCGTTCCCATAACCGCGCGTCAGCGCCATAAACACGCTGCAGGATCGGCCTTATGTGGCCGATTTCCCGATCGAAATTCTCAAGCCAGGCGAGAGCCGTGCGCCGATAATGCGATCCCGGCCAGTTCCATTCCCTTTCGACGGTAAGAACCTCGCTGAAACGATGGGGAAGATCAAAAGCGGGCATGATGCCGCCGGTGAAAAAATGCCGGGCAATCCAGTCGGCGGGGTTGTTGTGGTCGAAACGATAGGATCGGCTGCGGTGGTTGAAGACATGGAGGAAAAACTTGCCATCAGGTTTCAGCCAGGTACGAACGCGTTCGAAGAGCACCTGCCAATTCGACATATGTTCGAACATTTCGACCGATACGACGCGATCAAAGTGATCGCCGGTCGCAAAATCGTTCATGTCTGCGGTCACCACGGAAAGATTGGACAGCCCGCGCTCACGCGCGCGGCCAAGGATGGATTCCCGTTGCGATGCGGAATTGGAGACAGACGTGATCCGCGCATTGCGAAAACGCGCTGCCATATAAAGCGACAGCGAACCCCAGCCGCAGCCGAGTTCGAGAATGTCCATGCCGTCCTCCAACTCGGCATGGTCTACCGTCTCGGCGAGAGCAGCTGTCTCCGCTTCACCGAGGCTTGTCTTGTTATGGGGATAATAGCAGCAGGAATATTTCCGCTGGGCTCCGAGAACCAGTGCGAAAAATTCAGCGGGGACTTCATAGTGTTGCCTGTTCGCCTCGTCGGTATGGCTGGCGACGGGGAATTTCGCCATATCCGCCGCAAAAGCCGCCTCGGCATCCGGCGGTATTTTTGCGAGCCGCCGTTTCGTTCTTGCGCAGAGCATATCTATTCCGGCGAGTGTAACGCTGTCGTTGAGCGCCGCGCGTTCTGCGGCATTGATGGCAAAGGCGAGCATATTCATGGCGCTTCCTCGTTTTTGCGCGGCCCCGGAAAGAAGGCGTTGACGCGGCGTTGCAGGGCACGGAATTTTTCTCCGCGCGATTTCAGCATGTGCTCTTCAAGCGGCGGAATGCCGGAGACATGGACGAGCAGCCAGTACATCATGACGGGCGCGGCAAGCGACGCCCAGGACAAGCCGTGCGCCTGAAAGGCCAGCAGCGGCAAGCTGCACCAGAAAAGCCATTCGAAGAAATAATTGGGATGGCGTGAATAACGCCAGAGACCGGTTTCACATATACCGGTTTTCGCTTCGGGGGTTTTCCTGAATTTCGACAGCTGGGCGTCCGAGAGCGCTTCACCTGCCAGTGCAACAAGCGCAACCATGGTGGCGAGAAGATCTATGGTACGCGGGAAAATCCTGTCGTTGCTGGCGGCTAGGTAAACAGCCAAAACAAGCACGAAGGCGGCAACCGCCTGTATTTGCAGGAAGAAGAAAAGCCGCCGGGGGCCGGTTTCGCCCCATTGCTCCATGAGTTTTGCATACCGCGGATCTTCCCCGCCGCCCCGCGTGCGCAGGCCTATGTGTCCAGCAAGCCGCAGGGACCATACGACAACGAGACAGAATACGATACTGCGCCGCCCGCCATCGCCCTCCGCCCGCAACACAGCCAAGATGCCGCCGAGCCCGACGCTTGCCGACCAGACGGTGTCGATCCAGCCGCTCGAGCCGGTCGCTCTTTGTAATGCCCAGGCTCCCGCCATCAGCAGCGACATCAGAATGGCAAGCGTCAGGATCACGGAAAACATCACTACTTCGCTCACCACTTTTAATCGATCGAGGCCGGGTTTCGTGATGGCAAATACGGCCTAACCAGCAAAAGAGTTTCAGGGTTCGAAAAAAATTCGAAAAACCGCCTGCCGCTGAAACTTATCAGACGGCTGCTTCGTATCTGCGCTGTCCAAAGACAATTTCTACAATGCGATAGCGAGGATCGATGACCGACACCGAAACAATGCGACGAGACAACCGGCGCCGCATCGCGATAGTGGGAACGGGAATTTCCGGTCTGTCAGCAGCCTGGCTCTTGTCGCAAAGGCACGATGTCACGGTCTTCGAGGCGGCAGACCGCGTCGGAGGCCACAGCAACACGGTGACATTCGATACGAAGAATGGCCCGATCCATGTCGATACGGGTTTCATTGTCTATAACGACTGGACTTACCCCAATCTGACCGCGCTTTTTCGAAAGCTGAACGTGCCGACCGCAGCCTCGAACATGTCGTTCGCTGTTTCCCTTGATAATGGCGGCTTTGAATATTCCGGCGGAAACGGGTTTGGCCTGCTCGCACAGAAGAGAAATGCTCTAAAACCCCGCTTCTGGTCGATGCTTGCGGATCTCCTGCGATTTTATCGCAACGCCCCGCGTGACCTGCACTCGATGGCTGACATGTCCCTCGACGATTATCTGACGCGTAATCGCTACGGCGCAGCGTTCCGCGACGATCATCTCTACCCGATGGCTGCGGCGATATGGTCCACACCGGCCATGGAAGTTGGCCGTTATCCGGCGGCGCATTTCATCAAGTTCTGCCGCAATCACGGTTTGCTGTTGCTGCGCAACCGGCCGGTCTGGCGCACCGTCGTTGGTGGCTCGCGCGAATATGTAAAACGCCTCACGGCACCGTTTGCAGACAGAATTCGCCTGTCAACGCCAGTGACGCGTATTCGCCGCCTGCCGCACGGCGTCGAAATTACAACTGCGCAGGGTGAGATTGCCGGCTTCGATGACGTGGTCATAGCGACGCATGCGGATCAGGCCCTGGACTTGCTGGCCGATGCGACACGTGTCGAAAAGCGCATTCTCGGTGCCTTTGGTTATACGCGAAACCGGGCCGTGCTTCACACTGACAACACCTTCATGCCGCGCCGCCGCGCGGCTTGGTCAAGCTGGAATTATGTGGCCGACACGCGCACCGAAGCGGGCCAGCCCAGCATCACATACTGGATGAACCGGCTCCAGCCGCTCGGCGAAGCCGAGGATATTTTCGTGACCTTGAACCCGGCGCGGGAACCGCATCAAGGAAAGATCATCGCCGAGGAAACCTATCACCACCCCGTCTTTGACGCCGGAACCGAACAGATGCGTCAGGAACTATGGGCCTTGCAGGGCTTGCGAAACACCTGGTTCTGCGGCGCCTATTTCGGTTCCGGTTTTCATGAAGACGGCCTCCAGGCCGGGCTTGCCGTCGCTGAAGATCTCGGTGGCCTGTCCCGCCCATGGAAGGTGGCGGACGACAGCGGCCGGATCATCCGCCTCGATTTAGAGACGATTGCCAGGGACACGCGATCCATGGAGGCGACGGCATGAAGCCTCCCCTCGTCTCTGCGCTTTTCCCTGGCCATGTCACCCACGCCCGGTTCAAGCCAAAAACCCACAAACTGGACTATCGGATCTATTCGCTGTTTCTCGATCTCGATGAGTTGGAGACGCTGGACCGGAAATTGCGGTTTTTCTCGGTGGACCGGTTCAACCTGTTTTCATTTCATCGCAAGGACCGAGGCAACGGCAGCGGGCTCGGGCTGCGCCAGCAGATAGATGCGGCAATGACGGCGGCAGGCATGACAGCGGATGGAGGGCCGGTGCGCCTGCTTACCATGCCGCGTTTGCTTGGCTGGGCCTTTAATCCGCTCAGCGTGTTCTTCTGCCATGGCCGCGACATGGAACTCAAAGCCATCCTCTGGGAAGTGGACAACACTTTCGGCCAACGGCATTCCTATCTGATCCCCGTAGAGGCCGGCATGGGCGCGGAGATCGTACAGCGCTGTGACAAGGCTTTTTATGTCTCGCCCTTCATGGACATGGACCTTCACTATGTTTTTCGCGTCATCCCGCCTGGGGAGAGGCTGAAGATCGTCATTGAAACATTCGACGATGATGGCGCCGTCCTGACCGCCCGGCATCTTGCCCGAAGGGTCGAACTGACCGATCGAGCCTTGCTGAGAGCCTTTGTCACCATTCCTTTCCTGACCCTGAAAGTCGTTCTCGGCATTCACTGGGAAGCGCTGAAAATCTGGCTGAAGGGGGTGGCGCTGAGAAAGCGCCCGCCGCCACCCGCACAGCCAATATCCTTCGTTCACCCTTCATCGTCGCAAATCGAGGCCAGAATTCATGACCCCGTTTGACAATCTCTCGGAATTACCGGTGCAGAACACCCGCGTCAGCGGCCGTATGGGCCTCGGCACTTGGCTCATCACCCGGCTGCTGAACAATATTCACCGCGGCCGGCTTCGCATCACCCTCCCCGGCGGCGGAACCATCGAAAAATCGGGGACATCGGAAGGCATCGACGCCATTCTCGTTCTGCATAACTGGCGGGCAATCCGCCGTCTGTTCGTCAATGGTGATATTGGCTTTGCGGAAGGCTTCATTGAGAACGACTGGTCCACACCGGACCTGACCGCGCTTATCCGTTTCGCCGCGCAAAATCGTGATGCTTTCACGAAATCAATGCGCGGCAGCCTGCCCATGCGCCTCATCAACCGGCTTGCGCACGGGCTGAACGCCAATACCAGACGTGGCAGCCGACGCAACATCGAGGCGCATTACGATCTCGGCAACGAGTTTTACCGGCAATGGCTCGATCCCTCGATGCTTTACTCCTCGGCGATTTTCGACCTGATGACACCAACCCTCGAGGCAGCGCAGCAGAAGAAACTCGAGCGTATTGCCGAAAAGTTGCAGTTGACCGGCAACAAGGATGTGCTGGAAATCGGCTGCGGCTGGGGCGCGCTCGCCATTCACCTCACCACGCAGCACAATGCCAACGTGACCGGCATCACCCTGTCGCCCTCCCAGTTGCGCTGGGCGGAAAATGCTGCGGAAAAAACAGACAAGGCTGACCGGGTCAAACTGAAGCTGCAGGACTACCGCGACGTCAAAGGTCAATTCGACAACATCGTCTCCGTGGAAATGTTTGAAGCTGTCGGCGAAGCCTATTGGCCAAGCTATTTCGGGACGCTGAAGCGCTGCCTGAAACCCGGCGGTCGGGCGGTGCTGCAAATCATATCCATTGAAGAAAACCGCTTCGATACGTATCGGCGCAAGGCCGATTTCATTCAGAAATACGTGTTTCCTGGCGGCTTCCTGCCCTCCGATTCAGCTCTGGAAAAAGCCGTGGGGCAAGCCGGCCTCAAACTCACGGAAAAGGAGCTTTTCGGCCAGTCCTATGCGCTCACACTGGCGGAATGGCGCCAGCGTTTCCATGCTCGGTGGCAGACTATTTCCCTACTCGGCTTCGACGAGCGCTTTCGGCGGATGTGGGACTATTACCTCTGCTACTGCGAAGCAGGTTTTGCCGAGGGAACCATTAACGTCGGGCTGTACACAATAGAACACGGATGAGGCGGGACAAAAAAACGGAGAACCACGATGAAGATTCTTGGATTGGCTATTGCATCCGCCCTGTCTCCGTTGCTGGTAGGGACAAGTGCGACCGCAGCCGATATCAACGGCAACTGGGCGCGGGGCGACGGCAAGGCGAAAGTGCTGATCGCTCCCTGCGGCGAGAAAATATGTGCGACAAACACATGGATCAAACCCGGCACCCAGAAAGAAAAGACCGGCGACCGCCTGATCATGGACATAAGGCCGGGCGAGACGGGCAATTACACCGGCACGGCCTTCGACCCGCAGCGGGATAAATCCTACAAGATAACGGTGACGGTGGCAGGCAACAACATGACTACGAAAGGCTGCATCATCGCCGGTCTGCTGTGCAAGGGCATAAGCTGGACCAGGATCGACTAGCCACGTCCCAGATCCTCCCTCTCTCGTCAACCAGACCAAAAAGTCGCCTGATCAATGGCAAAGGAAAAAATCGATGAAGACATATCTTGCCGCCTATTTCTTCACCCTGGTTGCCTTTCTGGTGATCGATTTCATCTGGTTGAGCACCATGGCGTCACGACTTTATCGACCGGCCATCGGCGATCTTCTGGCGGAAAATTTCCGTCTCGCTCCGGCGATCATCTTTTATCTCATCTACGCCGCCGGCCTTACTTTTCTCGCCGTGCGTCCGGCACTTATTTCGGGACAATGGAGCACGGCGCTGCTTTACGGCGCTGCCGTGGGCTTCATGGCTTATGCCACATATGATCTGACCAATCAGGCGACGCTGAAAAGCTGGTCGACGACCCTGACAGTTGCCGATCTGCTGTGGGGCACCTTCGTCTCCGCGGCAGCGGCCGTCATCGGCTTTCTTGTCACGGTACGCATCATTGGCCCGTTGGAAAACTCGGCAGGCTGGCCATGATGACCGTCGCCTCCTGCAGCCTGCGCCCGATGATCACAGGGCGTGTCCGGAACGAACTTCCCAAGCATCTCTTGTCTTCCTTCGAAAGACGATCCTATAAAGGAAGAATAGCAAGGAAGGTTCGAATGCAGGGCACAGAGATCGCAAGCCTTATCCACCGCGTCGGCATGGGTGATCGTTCAGCATTCGTCTCGCTTTACCAGGCAACAAGCCCGAAGCTTTTTGCGATCTGCCTGAAAATCCTGCGGGACAGAACGGACGCCGAGGAGGCGCTGCAGGAAATTTATATCAAGGTGTGGCAGCGCGCCCGCACATTTGCCGCTAGTGCCGGCAAACCGGCGACATGGCTCGCCACCATCGCGCGCAACCACGCCATAGACACGATTCGCGCCCGCAGACCTGCTGGCGATGACATTGACGAGGCATATGACCTCGTCGACGAAAGCGTTCGCGATCCTGAACAGCATGTTGTTCTGGCGGATGAAGGTCGCAGGATCGACGACTGCATGCGGGAACTTGAAACTGTGCACGCACAGGCAATACGCCGGGCCTATGTCGAGGGTCTGAGCTATCTCGAACTCGCCGACGAATTACGCGTGCCACTGAATACGGTTAGAACCTGGCTGCGGCGCAGTCTTCTCAAACTCAGAGAGTGCATGCAGCGATGACGACGGGCGACCACAGCGGCGGAATGCACTCGCGCGATGAAATACTCGCAGGCGAATATGTGCTCGGTGTCCTGCCGCTTGAAAAGCGCCGCGAAGTGGAACAGCGTATCCAGGAGGACAGGGTCTTCGCGCAACTGGTGCAGCGCTGGGAGACCGAGTTTTCAGACTTTAACGCCGATTACCAGGAAGAGACGCCCAGCGCCGCTATTCTTGCCCGTATTCAAGAGCGTCTGTTCGGCAGCAGAGCGGTCAACACGAATGGCACCTTGTGGAACTCCGCATCTTTCTGGCGCTGGATATCTGTGGCCACCAGCGCAACCGCCGTAGCTGCCGTCGTTTATGCCGCGTTCCCGGAACAACGGGACGGCACAAGCCCGCTTGTGGCCGAGCTTGCGACAACCGACAGCCAGGTCAATCTCCTCGCGTCCTACGACGCGGAATCGGGCCGAATGCGTATCGTTCCCGTAGCGACCGGAAAGACGGACGAAAAGTCACTGGAACTGTGGCTCGTCATGGACGGCGGCAAGACCCGCTCGCTCGGCGTTTTCCAGCCCGGCACGAATGGCGACCTCGTCATTCCCGCCGACATGCGTGGCAATATAAAGGAAGGTACGACTTTCGCGATCAGTGTCGAACCATTCGGTGGTTCACCGACCGGTCAGGCAACCGGTCCGGTCATTGCTGTCGGCACCGCCCGGTGGGGTTGATGCCCCGCCGGGCCGTCTGCAGCCGTGGTATTGTCATGCTGCCGCCGGAAAAGAAAGACGCAATTCCATGTCCAGCATGGCGCAGAACCCAGGACTGGCAAGGGTGATCCGCCGTATCTGAAGCGAAACGCCGCGCTGCTGCGGCCGTTCTCAATTTTACCGCCACCGCCATCCGTCTTTTCGCAACGTGCTGCAGCCCAACACGTAACCCACACCCGCGGCCAGGCAAAGTGAATCCCAAGGACTTCTGCCGATCGCGCGGCGTGCGGCGCGGCGATTGATCCGGGCAACCGCATTTACAGACACCAAAGCCCGTGAAGCGGTTTCGCCAGCACGGACTTTCAAACTGTCGATCTCGGCGCGCAGTGCGTTTATCTCATCGCTCAATTGCGCTGCAAGGCTGTCATCGCGCTCCGCTACCTCTGCAAGCGCCGCGTCAACGAGGGGAGCGTCGGAGATTTGCGGCTGGACACCCGCGGGGTTCGGCTGTCCGTCGCCCTCTGATGGCGCGGGAACAGAACTGCCATGTTGTTGAAAGGTATTTTGGTTCATCGAAGCCTCCTTGATCAGCATCTAACCCGCGCCTCTCTCGGATGTTCCAGCAAGAATGATTGCTTTGCGTCGCGTAAAGCCCTGGCCGGTGGGTCTTGCGAACACTTGCTTCAGCTATCGCACAACACCGGGACCGCGCCTCGTCAGACGTCGCCGTCAATGGGTCTAACTGTCGAAGGTTCTTTAGAGGCCGGCGACGCGAGATAAGACACATCGCAGACAGGGAATCGGTCTTGAATCCGGATTTGCCAGCGACGGCGATCGGGGGTGAAACTTTTTTGAGCGCGACGAGTTTGGTTCACGAGCAATGAAGCTCGCATTTCCCACAGCATGCAGTCATCCGCCATGCGGAGAATCTGCCCCCTTTCGGAGGAGATACCGTGAACTCTATCATTTACCTAGTCGGGCTGGTCGTGGTCGTCCTGTTCATTCTCTCACTGTTGGGGTTACGCTAATGGTTGATCCAATCGTTACTGACGCCAATCGCAGCTACGTCGACTGGCCTGCCATTTTTGCCGGAGCGTTTATTGCCTCCGGGGCAATGGCGGTTCTCACCGCGTTTGCCAGCGGATTGGGACTGAGTTCAATCTCGGCGGACAATGGCGGTGAGATCAGTTCAGTCTGGCTGATCATAACCGGCCTCTTCGTAGTCATTTCCATGGTCGGCTCTTACATGCTGGGCGGTTACATCACCGGCCGGATGCGCAGACCCGCAGGGCAGGCGGACCGAAACGAATTGACCGTTCGTGACGGCCTGAATGGGCTGGTGGTTTGGGGGATTGGAACGGTCGTCTCGGCATTCTTGGCCCTGGGCGTTCTTTCAGGTGGTGCAAGAGCTGTTGGAAGCGCCGCCCAGACAGCAATTGAGGCAACGGGAACGGCGGTTGGTGGAGCGGCGCAAGGCGTCGGACAGGTCGCCGGGGGAATCGTTTCAGGAGCCGGCAGTGCCGCTGGCGGTATCGCGCAAGGGGCCGGGCAGGCAGCAGCGCCCAGCATCGAGCAGATGCTTCCGCAGGGCCTCAGGGCCAATCCGCTCGATTATTTTACTGATACGCTGTTGCGAACGGATGGACAGGCAGCGTCGCCGCAGGCCGATCAAACCGTCGGTGACTACCAGCGGCAAATAAGCGGCATCCTGGGAAATCTGCTGTCGACAGGCGAAATTTCCGACGCTGACAGAAACTGGCTCACGACACAGATTGCTACGCGTACCGGCATCAGCCAGACCGATGCCCAGAACAGGGTCAATCAGACGGTGGAGCGGGTGCAGGCCGTACGGACGGAAGCGCAGCAAAAAGTCGATGAGGCCCAAAAGCGCGTCGACGAAATGAAGGCGCAGGCAGAGAAAGCGCTGGAGGATGCCAAGAGGCAGGCGGCTGACGTTGCGGAGAAAGCACGAATCACCGGCATTCTGACCGCATTTTTATTGGCGGCTTCAGCAATCGTGTCCTCTGCAGCAGCTTACATCGGCGCTGTTCACGGTGGTCGACATAGGGATGAAGGACGAATCTGGGGCGGACTCGCCTACAGGAGATAGCCGTTCATATCTGCAAAGGAGTCCCGCCCGTCTCGGGCGGGGCCCCGATCATAAGCCATTCCGCGCTCTTCGGCCTCATTACGCCGCGCCATCATCATCCTTCGACATTTCCGCCTCAATGACGCAGATCACACCGCTCTTCTCGTAGACGAATTTCGTCTCGCCCTTCAATTCGGCGGACAGAAGCCGCTCGATGAGAGTCGAACCGAAACCCCTGCGCCGGGGCGGAGCAACCTCCGGCCCCCCTCGCTCCTCCCACACAATCCGCAGGCGGTTGTCTGCAAGAGGCTCGAATTGCCACGAGATGGATACCTGACCGCCAGGCGCGGACAGTGCACCGTATTTTGCCGCGTTGGTCGCCAGTTCGTGGAGAGCAAGGGAAAGTGACACGACCGCTCTCGGGGGCAAGGGAACGCTAGGCCCGCCAATCTGAAAGGCGTCGACGGGATAAGGTGACAAGGCCTGCTGCATGACGGCCTTGAGATCTGCGTGCTGCCAATCGGCGTGCACCAGCAGGTCCTGCGCTCTGCTCAGCGACGCCAATCTGCTGGTGAAGGCTTCCACCTCCTCGTGGTTTGCCTTGTCGCGACCAAGCGTTTGTCTCGCAATTGCCGTCACAGTCGCAAGGACGTTCTTGACGCGATGATGGAGTTCATTGACGAGAATGGATTTCAGCCGCTCTGCATCCTTGCGGGCGGTGATGTCATGCGCCGTCTTGGAGGCGCCTATAACACGTCCGTTGGCGTCGCGGATCGGCGACACGCTGAGAAGCACCTCGACAAGCCGCCCGTCCTTTCGACGACGCTGCGTCTCGTAGGGTTCAACGAAACGGCCTGCCCTGACCTCCGTGAGGATCCTCGGCTCCTCTTCCTGCCTCCCATCCGGCACCAACATCAGCACCGACCGGCCGACGACTTCATCCTGAGAATAACCATAGAGCTTTTCCGCAGCTGCGTTCCAGCTGGTGATCTTCATATCGAGATCGATGCCCATAATCGCGTCATTGGAAGAGGCGATCATCGACGCGAGGTGTTTCTCGATCTCCTGTGCGTGTCGTCTCTCGCCGATATCGACCGAAATGGCGACAGCTTGCGACATGTTTCCCCCGTCATCGCGGATTGCGGAGACCGAGTTCGCGACCCACACCAGACTTCCGTCACCACGGACGTAGCGCTTTTCTATCTCGAAGCTTTCACCGGTCTGAACCATGTGCTGGAACAGGCGCTGGTTTTCGGGAAGATCGTCGGCAAACGTAATCTCCTGCATGCGGATGCCGATCAGCTCGTCCCTCGGCCGACCGACGATCCGACAGAAATGATCGTTCACGCTGAGGAGTTTTCCGGTCAGATCGCCGAGGGCTATGCCAGCGGCTGACTGCGCGAAGATGGCCCTTAGACGCTCCTCGCTCTCTCGCAAAGCCGCATCCGCCTTCACCCGCTCGGTCGTTTCGTTGACGATACAGAACACACCACGCACGATGCCATCCTGATCCGCGACCGGAGAATACGAAATGTCGAAGTACACCGTTTCGGGGTAACCGTGTCTTTCGATATAAAATGGCCTGTCTTTTGCGGCGACCGTTTCTCCCTTCGCGAGGACGCGCTGCAGCAGCGGCTCAAGGTCGTCCCAGAGTTCGTTCCAGTATTCTCGGGCGGGTCTGCCGAATGCGTGTGGATGCTTATTGCCTATGGTTGGCGCGTAGGCGTCGTTGTAGAACGCGACAAACTCCGGTCCCCAGAACATCACGATCTGCGCCTGTGAGGGAAGCATGATGCCGATGGCGGCATGCAGACAGGCAGGCCATTCCGATTTCGGACCAAGTGGCCCTGATGCCCAGTCCACTGTGTCGAGGAGGCTGGATACGGGAACTGCGAGCGTGTTAACCTTGTCCAGGACGACGATCTCCACCTGAGGATTTATAGAAGCAGCCTATAGAACTTTCGGGTGCGAGCAAAGTGTCTGTCACGGTTGCGGCATGTTTCCTGTGTCCGACCGTCGATATCAGCCGAAAGTCATCATGGCCGATCGTATCTCAATCAAAGCCCCATATATCTCAATCCGAGCGGCCCACCCCCGATCACCTCCGCCTGGCTCTTGCAGTCCAGAGTCCTTTTTGGTGTGTCACTGGACCGTCTCCCTGCCCTGCATGAATACACGCATGAAGGAACGAGATGAAATGCAGGGCGGCGCAGACTCCGCCGCCCTTTTGCTCTTCGCGATCAGCCACGTTGTGAATCGAGCTGTTCGTTGTTCTTTTCGACTTCCTGCGCCTTCATGTAGCTTTCGATCAGAAGCTGATAGGGAGGGAAGATCTTCGTGTAGACTTCCGCCCATTCCTGGGCATCGTCCCGGTGCCACGTCTTTTGAAGTTCGGAAGCCACCGCGGCGGTGTCCATTGGCACCACACCCGCCTGAACGACTCGGGCCAAAGTGATTTCCTGGGCCATCTTGGAGTAGGTTCCGGATGCATCGACCACGGCAAAAACCCTGTAGCCATCCTGAACGGCACTGATGGCTGGAAAGGCCATGCATACGCTGGTGATGGTACCGGCAATGATCAGGGTCTTGCGACCGGTCGCCTTGACGGCGGCGACGAAATCCGGATTGTCCCAGGCATTGATCTCGCCACGACGCGCCACATATTGCGCATGTGGTGCATTTTCATGAATTTCCGGGATCAGCGGACCGTTGGGCCCCTGCGGTACTGATGCCGTGGTGATAACAGGCATCTTCGTCAGCGTCGCCATTCTGGCAAGTGCTGTGGCATGGTTGCGCAGAACAGGCATCGGCATATCCGCCACCGTCTGGAACAGACCGCTCTGGTGGTCGATCAAAAGCATCACCGCATCATCGGGATCGATGACAGGCCGCTGGCCGTTAAAATTGGCTGGTGTACTCATTTCAAGTCTCCTTGGTTGGTAAGCATGGACTTGGGGAAGGAAATCACTTGCCCCGATAAGGCCCGCGGCCCTTGCAAAGCCGCGGGAATGGCTCATGCAGGAATGCCGCCAAATTTTCCGGCTCGGAAATCCACGAAGGCTTCGCGCAATTCCTCAGGCGTGTTCATGACGAACGGCCCCTGCATCGCAACCGGCTCGCCAAGTGGCATCCCGCTCAGCAGAAGCACCGTCGCGTCGCTGTCGGCGGTGATGTCGAAGCCGCCTCCCTCGCGATCAAGCATGACAAACTGGGCATCTCGCGCCGATCGTGTCCCGTTTACGGTGACAGTTCCGCGAAGTACGGCAAGACCGGCGCTGTGGCCCTCCGGCAGATCGAATCTCGCGAGTCCGCCCTGCTTCAGACGCAGATCCCAGACGTTGATCGGCGTGAAAGTACGCGCCGGTCCGTTGTGTCCAGCATACTCGCCGGCGATGACACGAACAGTTCCGGCATTGGCAGGCAACACCACGGCGGGAATATCCCCGTCGAGTACGGTCTGATAAGCGGGCGGCGCGGACTTGTCCCTCGCGGGCAGGTTCACCCAGAGCTGCACCATTTCCAGCGTACCGCCCTGTTTCGTAAAGGCACGGGAATGACGTTCCTCGTGCAGGATACCCGCAGCCGCGGTCATCCATTGAACATCGCCCGGGCCGATCAGACCACCGCTTCCGGTCGAGTCGCGATGTTCCACTTCGCCCTGATAGACGATGGTCACTGTTTCGAACCCGCGATGCGGATGGGCGCCAACGCCCCGCGGCGCGTTACCAGGCTCAAACCGTTGCGGTCCGGCATAATCAAGATGCAGGAAGGGGCTGATATGTTCGCCCTGGGTCATCTGGGAAAGCATGGAGCGGACCGGGAACCCGTCCCCGACCCAATGCGGCGATGTGCTGCTGTAAACGCCAAGAACCTGTCTCATCATTGTCTCCTGAGTGCCCTTCTCTTTGCGAAGGGCCGCTGGTGATCGTGTGAGAGCAAAATAATTCTGGAACAAACTGGCCGGTAGATCGGAAATCAGGATATACTGTCCTGAAAACAGGACAATTAAAGGCCGTACCATGCCCGATCTGAACGATCTGCGCCTCTTCGTCGACGTTGTGGAACAGGGCGGTTTTTCGGCCGCCGCAAGGAAACTGGACGTTCCCCGCTCACGGCTGAGCCGCCGCATCGGCCTGCTGGAGGAGGATCTCGGCGTGAGGCTGGTGCAGCGCACGACCCGGCAGTTTGCAGTTACCGAAATCGGCCAGGAATTTTACCGCCATTGTCTGGCGATGGTGGTGGAGGCGGAAGCGGCACTGGAAGTGATCGACCGCCGGCGAGCGGAACCGCAGGGCACGGTGCGGGTGAGCTGTCCCGCATCGGTGATCTATTTTCAGGTTGGAGAAATGATCGCCCGCTTCATGGCCGAGTACCCCAAAGTGAAAGTCCATCTGGAAAGCACGAACCGACGGGTGGATGTGATCCGCGAGGGTTTTGACCTTGCCATCCGGGTGCGCTTCCCTCCGCTTGAAGACAGCGATCTCGTCATCCGCAAGCTGGCGGAAAGCGAACAGCGGTTAGTCGCAAGCCCCAGCATTGTCAAATCACGCATCACCATTCCGGCCGATCTCGTCAACATGCCCGGCCTTGCCTGGGGTTCATCCCACAGCAGTTTCGAATGGAACCTGCTTGGTCCCAATGGCGCCTCCGCGGCCATTCCCTATCAGCCGCTGCTGATTACCGACGACATGGTGGCCCTGCGGCTTGCCACACTCCGGGGCATCGGTGTCTGCCAGTTTCCCACCATGGTCATCAGGGAGGATATGGCGATGGGGAGGCTGATCGACCTCCTGCCAGACTGGGCGCCACGAAGCGGCATCATCCATGCCGCCTTCCCTTCACGGCGCGGGCTGCTGCCATCCGTGCGCGCGCTTCTGGACTTTCTGGCGGATGAATATGCAAGACTTTCGGCTTTCGAGAGACAGCAAATTTTACCGTGAACCCCGCACAGGTGACCGTTGAACGTGCACGCTGGTTTCTGCGCACGTTGCGCAGTCAACGGTCAAACGGCCCCAATCCAGTATCAGTTTCTCCCGATCCTCACCTTTGGACTGCTGCCTGGATGCCGCTTGCAGCTATCGATCAGGTTCCGCCGACCGAATGGAATGGCGTTGTTGTCGCCCGCGCCAACCATACGCAAGATAAGGAATCGTGCGCCGAACCGGCAGCCACGTGCCGCTACGTATCAGGCCCTTGCGATTTGCCATACAGCGATCGCAGCTATTGCAGCCGGTATTGTGACAACAATCACGAAGATGGGCAGTTCCTGCATCACCGTGTAACCCGCTTTGGTCACGCCCACCCACATATTAACCAGCGCCATCGCAAGCCAGAGGGGAATGAAAGCTTTCGCGGCGAGAGCCACACTTGCCGGATCCTCGCCCCACAGCCAACCGAACAGGCAGAATACACCGAACAGGGCAATGCCGCCCAGAATCACCAACATCATATGCATGATGCCAACCTTTCATGCCTCGCAGGCGAGAACGGGCGCTGAAGCCCGTTCCCCCAGTCGTTACTTGGTCGTATAGCCGCCGTTGACGAGAATGGTTTGGCCCGTCATCCACCAACCATCCGAGACCATAAAACGGATGTAGGGGACGATGTCCTCGATGTCGGTAAGTCCCGTCTTGGAGAAACCGGAGAGCGCCGCCGCGGTCTTATGGTAGGCGACGGCATCCGCTCCTTCGGCGGGATAGAAAAACGGGGTGTCCATCGGGCCGGGCCCGATCGCCGTGACCGAGATGCCGCGCTCACCGAACTCCTTCGAGGCTGCGCGGGTGAAATGCTCGACCGGCGCCTTGGTGCCGGCATAGCTCGCATAGAAAGGTGTGAAAGCGCCGAGCAATGAGGTCACCAGCGTTACCAGCTTGCCGTTGTCATTAAGGTGCCTGCCGGCTTCCTTGATGAAGAAGAATGCGGTTTTCGCGTTGACGGCACTCATTTCATCATATTCGGCTTCAGATATCTCCAGGATTGGCTTTTTGAGGACCTTACCCACCGTGTTGATTGCAATGTCAGGCCGGCCGATGGCAGCCACAGCCTCGGCGAACAGCTTTTCGACGGCGCCCGCCGTTGTCAGGTCGGCTTGCAATGCCACTGCCTCGGCACCGGCCGCCTTGACTGCGGCCACTGTTGCATCCGCCTCCCCTTTGGTGGCAGCGCTGTTATAATGGATCGCGATTGCTTTTGCGCCGTGTGAGGCGAGATCGCGTGCTATCAGCCCGCCCAAATTCTTGGCGCCCCCGGCGATGATGACGGTTTTACCCTTGATGCTGCGATCGGTCATGGATGGCCTCCTTTTGCAGATGGGCAGCCGCATCTGCGCCCGCCGTCGCCAGCCAGAGTATCGTCTGGATTTTCGTGATAAAGTCATCCATTCTGGTTTCACTTGTTTGAAACCCCGCACAATCTGAGGCTCTTGTGGATCGCATCGACCTCTTTCGTGTGTTCGCCCGCGTTGTGGAGTGCTCAAGCTTTACACGTGCAGCAGACACACTCGGCCTGCCACGGTCTACGGTTTCGGCTGCCGTTCTGGAACTGGAGGCGCGGGTCGGCGCCCGCCTGCTTCACCGGACCACCCGCAAGGTTTCAGCGACGCAGGATGGGTTGGCTTTTTACGAGAGGTGCCAGCGCATTATCTCGGATGTCGAGGACACCGAGAACATCTTCCGACAAACCATCTCACGGCCATCGGGCAGGCTGAGGATCGACGTTCCGGGCCGGATCGGCCGGTTGATAATCGCGCCCGCCTTGCCGGATTTCCTTCATCGATTCCCTTTGATCGATATCGAGCTGGGGGTCACCGACCGCGCAGTCAATCTCATTGAAGAGAGTGTGGATTGTGTTTTGCGGGTCGGCGCATTGACCGACTCCGGTTTGATCGCGCGACAGATAGGCAGGCTGCCACTCATCAACGTCGGCAGCCCAGCCTATTTTGCCGCGCATGGCACACCTTTCGCCCCGGACGATCTGTCGCAACATTGGGCAATTAACTACGCATCTCCTTCCACGGGGAGAATTGAAAGCTGGGAATGGCTGGAAAACGACACCGTTCGCTCGATGTCTATGCGTGCCCGCGTGACGGTCAACAGTGCAGAGGCCTATATTGCATGTTGTCTAGCAGGAATGGGTCTTATTCAGATACCTGCCTACGACGTCCGAGATCACTTGCAAAACGGCGCCCTGATCGAGGTGATGCCGGATTACAGGGCCCAATCCCTGCCCATGGCGCTGCTCTATCCGCACAGGCAGCACCTCTCCCATCGTTTGCAGGTCTTCATAGACTGGTTGGAGGCACTGCTTAAACGGGAGCTCCTGAGCGACGCCATTCTTCTTGAGGATTGACCTGGGACCGAGATAAAAATGAGATTGTCCGCCAGCGGACCGATCACGCAAGACAACTGACACCCAGGCAAATCACCACCGCGACAGTGCTGGCGGCGGAGGCTCCATGACGCGCCCTCAACGCATGTGTCACCTTCCGGCATGATGGACACAGGCCGAAACAGTCATCATAGTGCAGCAATAGAGCGACGCTACGGTCCGTCACTGAATGGCGTCACGGGCAGAGGCCGGCTCTTCCGAGAGCGAAGAGAAAGTTCGGGCAACCATCCCTGCCTCGGCCATTATGGGATTCACTGGCCTGCCGGCTCAGCTGGATGCTCTTCTCATGTTAACGCGGTGCGCCGCGCTGGAGGACAAGGCGAATGAAAACGAGATTTCTCGGTGGGACTGTCGTCGCTTTGGTGCTCTCCACCGCAATTGCCTCCGCTCAGCAGGCCTCTGACACTGTCGCGCCCGAAAGAGCGACGGGAGCTGCAACTGCCAGACGTGTCGAGTCAAAGAGCTTCATGGTCGCCGCGGCCAATCCGCTCGCTGCTGAGGCGGGACGCGACGTGATCGCAGCGGGCGGAAACGCCATAGATGCGATGGTGGCGGTGCAGACAGTGCTGGGCCTTGTCGAACCGCAGAGTTCCGGTCTCGGCGGCGGTGCCTTCCTGGTTTATTACCATGCAAAAAGCGGCAAGTTGACGATGTTGGACGGCCGCGAGACGGCGCCACGGGAAGCTACGCCTAAGCTCTTCCTCGATGATAAAGGTCAGCCGCTTAAATTCCTGGACGCAGTCATTGGCGGCCGTTCCGTTGGCACGCCGGGAACGGTGCGACTTCTGGAGGAAGCCCATAAACGGTATGGAAAAGCGGAATGGGCGAGCCTTCTGAAGCCCGCCGAAAAGCTGGCGACCGAGGGGTTCAAAGTATCACCGCGTCTTGCCTCCCTCATCGCTTCGGAGGGCGACCGGCTGAAGAAATATGCAGAAGCCCGGTCATATTTCTTCGACGCCTCAGGGGCCGCCCTGCAAACCGGTGCCGTGTTGAAGAACCCGGCCTATGCCGAAACGCTTGCCGTGCTTGCCAAAGGCGGTGCCGACGCTTTTTACAAGGGGACAATCGCCGAGGCGATCGTCAAGACCGTGCGCGAGGCCGCCGACAATCCGGGCGTCTTGTCGCTGACCGACCTGTCCAACTATCGTGTGATCGAGCGCGCACCGGTCTGCTTCAATTATCGCGCTCTTGATGTGTGCGGGATGGGACCGCCGTCTTCGGGTGCCGTCGCTATCGGTCAAATACTCGGCCTGTCGGAGCATTTCGACCTGAAGAGCCTGGGGCCGAAGAATGTCGAAAGCTGGCGCATTATCGGCGATGCGCAACGCCTCGCCTTTGCCGACCGCGAGCGTTATGTCGCTGACGCCGATTTCGTCCCCCTGCCGATCAAGGGCCTGCTGGACAAGAGCTACCTAAGCGAAAGGGCAAAGCTGCTCGATGGCGACAAGGCGTTGGCCAAGGATGCCGTCAAGGCCGGCGAGCCTGAATGGGACCACGCGCTCCTTTGGGGCCGGGATGCGGCGCTCGAGTTGCCCTCCACGAGCCATTTTGTCATTGCCGACAAGGACGGCAATGTGGTCTCTATGACGACGACAATCGAAAACGGCTTCGGCTCGCGTCTGATGACGAATGGTTTCCTGCTCAACAACGAGTTGACAGACTTCTCGTTCAAGACTCACGACGGCGGCCTGCCGGTCGCCAACCGCGTTGAGCCCGGTAAACGGCCGCGCTCGTCGATGGCCCCGACTATCGTGATGAAGGATGGAAGACCCCTGCTCGCCATTGGTTCACCCGGCGGCAGCCAGATCATCGGCTATGTGGCACAGGCGCTGATCGCCTACATTGACTGGGGCATGCCCGTTGAGGCGATCGTCGCCCAGCCACATCTCATCAACCGGTTCGGCACATACGATGTCGAGGCCGGCACCAGCGCAGAAGATCTGGTGGGATCGCTCAAGGCGCTGGGTTACGAGGTAAAACCGGGTGAAATGAATTCCGGTTTGCATGCCATTGAGATGACCGCAAACGGGTTGGCCGGCAGCGCCGATCCCCGGCGCGAGGGAGCCGTTGTCGGAGAGTGAATGCGTCACGGCCACGAGCACCCGAACAGCTGGAGGGTGTCTATCCGCCTGTATGATCTGGATACCAGACTAACGCCGCAGCCCATCCATGACCAGCCGGACGATCCTGTGCGCGCGGTCACGCCAATCCGGCCCTTCCGGTATGGAATAGATGCCGAAGAGCGCGTTCAGGACATCCGCACCTGCGATGTCTCCCTTTACGGCGTCAGCCTTGACGGCATTGTCGAGTAGCTCCTCGAACGCCGTGTGCAACAGCTTCGAGCCCTCCGCAAAAAGGGCGGAGTTGGAGGTGAACAGGAGTTTCAGACTGTTGGCCATGCCCCTTTTTGCCGCCATGTAGCTAACAAACCGGTTCATCCATTCTTCAACGGCTTTCGCGGGCTCTTCTTCCCGGATCAGGTCGCGCGCGGCCGTCGCAAGAATTTCCAGCTCGCGCCGATAGACGCTCTCCACCAGATGTTCGCGCGTCGGGAAGTGCCGGTACAGTGTCCCTATGCCAACGCCTGCACTCCTGGCAATATCTTCCAGCGAAGCCGCCGCGCCCTGCTCTGAAAATGCCAGCGCCGCGACTTCAATCAGCTTTTCCCGATTTCGCCGGGCGTCTGCACGCAAAGGGGCCGGTTCAACCGGACTCGTCTGCTCCTTGGGCACGTGAAAGGCCGCTCCATTAAAAAATAGCTTGACGGACGACTGCAAGCCACTAAGTTAAACGGAGGCGCCTCCGTTTATGGGTGCGCCATTCGCTTCTTTAAATCAGATATGAGGCGGATGTCATGCCGAAATCAACGATTGGCGCTGATGAGCTCCCGACAACTCCAGAGTTCCTGAGGAACTTAACCTTCTGTCGCTCATTCTGATGTCACAATGCAGGAGGCACTTATGACACGATCGGCCGATAGCATCAGACATAACGATAATCCCGCAGATTGGTTGCGTCGCAGTGCCGATGCCTCAATCTTGGCAACACCGCAGCAAGCTTTTTCCACTGACAGGGCCTACGACGTCCTGAACTTTGCCATCGAGACCATGAAGGCAGGGCTTGAGGTGGCGCTGTGCACCTTGGTGGAAATACGCGGAGGCTCGTCCCGGCCGCTTGGCGCGCATATGGCGGTCGCGGAGGATGGCAGGTACTGCGGATATGTTTCTGGCGGATGCACGGAAGCGGCTATCGCCGCCGAAGCCTTGCAAGCGATGAAGAGCGGCCATGATCGCTTCGTCATGCTGGGCGAAGGCTCGCCGTTCTTCGATATCGTGCTGCCCTGCGGAGGCGGTATTACGGTTGCGATTCATCTTGTCAGGAACGTTGAACCGCTCTGTTCCACCAACATGCAGGTCGATCACCGGCAATGCGCATCGCTTTGTTATGCACCGGGTCTCGAGAAACTCTCGCCCGGCCTCCAGAGCAAGCCGACCGGCTGGGATGGCGATGTCTTCGTCACCCACTATCGGCCAAAAGTACGGACGGTTTTTTCCGGGCGCTCGCTCGAAGTGGAAAACGCCGTCAGCGTCGCGAGAGCTGCAGGATACGACGTTGTTCTCCTTGAGGATTCGCCGGGAACCAACATCGATGCATCGTTGATTGATCCCGACACGGCCGTTGCAGTTCTCCAGCATGATCTGGATCGGGAAATCCCGTTACTTGAGGCCGCTCTGCGCGCATCGCCTTTTTACATTGGCGCACTCGGCAGTTCCCGCACCCACGAGAAACGCGTCGAGAGATTGCGCCAGAGGGGTCATTCGGATGAGTCAATCGCCCGGATCAAGGCCCCGATTGGCGTTTTCGGGCGGGCAAGAGACGCTCAGTCACTGGCGCTGTCGGTCATCGCCGACATCGCAGCGTCGCGACAGTTCAACGTAACAAACAGCTAGAGCAGAAGACCGTCGCATCAACAAGCCGACGGCTGGTCACAGGCAAACCATTACCGTGAGTTCCATGGGTGCCGCGACAGATCCTCCAGCGCGGGCCTTCAGACGAGGGAGATGTCCAATGCGATTTAACATCAACGGAACGGCAGTGGAGGTCGAGGCAGACATCCGCACTTCGCTGCTTGATCTCATGCGCAACTATCTGGGATTTACCGGCACCAAGAAAGGGTGTGATCAAGGCGCATGCGGCGCATGCACCGTTCTGGTGGATGGCGAGCGCATCAATTCCTGTCTCGCGCTCGCGATCCAGTATCAGGGGCGTAACATCACGACTGTCGAGGGCCTCGCCGCAAACGGCAACCTTCATCCCCTGCAAAAAGCCTTCATAGAGCATGACGGCTTTCAATGCGGCTATTGCACACCCGGCCAACTCTGTTCCGCCGTCGGCATGGCGGCAGAAATTGAACGAAATATTCCGAGCGTCGTCACCGCCGATCTTTCGAGCGACAGCATCGCCATCGACGACACCGAGATTCGCGAACGCATGAGCGGCAATCTCTGTCGCTGCGGAGCCTATAACGGCATCGTTGAAGCCATATCTGAAACGCTGGTGCAGCAGACGGCGGTCCCAACCGATGAGAGGGCACGGGCATGAATATCTTCTCCTATCACCAGGCATCTGATGCTGGGTCGGCGATCGCGCTCAAACAGGCCGGGCCGGCAGCGAAATATCTGGGCGGCGGCACCAATCTTGTCGATCTCATGCGCGAGACGGTCGAAAGACCGGAAACGCTGATCGATGTCACGCGGCTATCGAGCAGCATCGAACAGCGCACCGATGGCAGCCTGCTGATCGGTGCGGGGGTGAAGAACACGGCGCTCGCGGCCCATGGCGCGGTACGGATCCAATTCCCGGTTCTCTCCCGGGCCATCCTGGCAGGAGCAAGCGCGCAGATTCGAAACGTCGCGACGGTCGGAGGCAATATCCTCCAACGCACCCGGTGTCGGTATTTCTATGACAATGCCGCCCATTGCAACAAGCGTGAACCGAGTTCGGGCTGCGACGCGCTGGAAGGTTTCAACCGCTACCACGCAATCCTTGGGGCATCTCAAAGCTGCATCGCGACCCATCCTTCCGACATGTGCGTTGCGCTCGTCGCACTGGATGCAATGGTGCACCTTGAGGGGCCATCCGGCACGCGCAGCCTGCCGCTGCGCGATCTTCACCGTCTGCCGGGCGACACACCCCAGATAGAAACGGCACTTCATCCGGACGAGCTCATCACTGCCGTCGAAATCCCAGCGCTGCCTTTTGCAAAAAGATCCGCTTACCGAAAGGTCAGGGACCGTGCGAGTTACGCCTTCGCTCTCGTTTCCGTCGCCGCGGCGCTTGATGTCGATAGCGCAGGTAACGTGAACGACGTGAGGCTGGCGCTCGGCGGCGTCGCGCACAAGCCGTGGCGCGCTCTCACGGCTGAATCGCATCTTAAAGGCCAGCCGGCAAACGCGAAGAGTTTCCGCGCTGCGGCGGAGGCCGAACTCGCGGACGCTGTCGGTTTACGAGACAATGCTTTCAAGATCGAACTGGCAAAACGCACTATTGTCGCCGTTCTGGAAGAACTGAAGGGAGAAAACGCATGAGCGCTGATACCCACACGCTGCCGGAAGCGGGCAGACAAGGTCGCTGGCAACCTGCCGTTACGAAAGATCCGCTGCTGCGCAAACATGGCGCCCTCGGGCAATCCATATCGCGCATCGAAGGTCCCATGAAGGTTCAGGGCAGGACGCGATTTGCGGCGGAATTTCCCTATGACAACATCAGCTATGCGGCGCTCGCTTTCAGCACCATTGCCCGCGGTCGCATCTCCGAGCTGAATGTGAGTGCAGCGGAGGCCGCGCCCGGCGTCATTCTCGTCATGACCTACAGAAACGCACCGAGGATGAAGGCGCCGTCGCTGATGATGTCGTCTCCGACAGCTGCCGGGGCGAGTAATCTTCCCGTCATGCAAAACGACGAAATCCACTGGAACGGTCAGCCGATCGCTCTGGTTCTGGCCGAAACGCAGGAACAGGCGGATTACGCTGCATCGTTGGTCACGGCAAAGTATGAACTGCTGCCGGCGGTCACGTCCTTCGATGAAGCCAAGAAATCGCCCAGGCAGCTCGAAAACCTGCTTGGTCAGCCTCCATTTGTTGAAATCGGCGACGCGGAAGCCGCGCTTGCAAATTCTGAGGTGAAGGTCGATCTCATCTACAGAACACCACGCCACAATCACAATGCCATAGAATTGCATGCAGCAACGATCGTCTGGAACGATGATGAGCTGCGCGTTCATGATGCGAGCCAGCTGCTAGACCTCACCACAGGCCAGCTCGCGGATATATTCGGGCTCGATATCAGCAAGGTCCATGTAACCTCGCCCTATGTCGGCGGTGGCTTCGGTGGGAAATGTTTCTGGGATCATCAGATCCTGGCTTGCGCGGCAGCCAAACTTGCGGGGCGCCCCGTGCGCATCATGCTGTCGCGGGAAGGTGTCTTCAGGATCATCGGCGGTCGCACCGTAACCGAACAGCGCGTGGCCTTGGGTGCCAGGACCGATGGAACACTTAATGCGTTGATCCACACCGGAACCGCGGCGATGACGACGCACAATTCCTGTCCGGAACAATTCACCTTTCCGGCCCGCCATCTCTATGGCGCCAGAACGTTCCGCATCGGTCAGGATGTCGCCGATCTGGACATGCTGGCAAATACTTTCATGCGTGCGCCGGGCGAGTCCGTCGGGACTTTCGCACTTGAATGTGCACTGGATGAACTCGCGGAGAAATTGGAACTGGATCCCATCGAGCTGCGCCGGCGGATCGAGCCGGAAAAGGACCCGACGACCGGCAAGCCGTTCTCGTCGCGCTATCTCATCGAAGCTTACGACAAGGGCGCAGAGCAATTCGGCTGGGATAAAAGGAGCCGGACACCACGTCAAAGACGTGAAGGCGAATGGCTTATCGGCATGGGATGCGCCACCGCGACCTATCCTTACCATCGCTTTCCCGGCGGCGCGGCCCGGATCAAGCTGACAGCAGACGGCCATGTTACCGTGTCGACGGCCGTCCATGACATGGGTATGGGCACCGCCACGGCTCAGGTGCAGCACCTGGCGGCACGACTGGGGCTGCCGCTTGAGCATGTCACGTTCGAGTATGGCGACAGCAGACTGCCGAGAGGCGTGATCGCCGGAGGCTCCACTCAGACCGCCTCCATAGGCGGGGCGATCATTGCCGCAACCGAGGTCTTCATGGAAGAGTTGATCAAGCTTGCCGGGAATGACTCGCCCCTTGCGGGGCTGTCGCTTCTTGAAGTCGAGGCGAGAGATGGTGGGCTATCGCATGTGAACGATAGCAGCCGGTTTGAGAGCTACCAATCGATCCTCCAGAGGGCGGGTCGAGAAGAGCTCGTCTGCGAGGCAGAGGCACCAGCCCCAGCCGAAATGGAAGCTTTTTCAATGCATTCCTATGGTGCGCAGTTCTGCGAGGTGCGCGTCAGCGCACTCACCGGCGAGACGCGCGTCTCCCGCTTCCTGGGTTCCTTCGACGCCGGGCAGATCCTCAATCCCAAAATGGCGACCAGCCAGTTCAAAGGCGGCATCATAATGGGCATCGGGCTTGCCCTGACCGAAGAAACCTATTTCGATGAGCGGACTGGACGCATCGTGAACGCCTCCCTGGCGGATTATCATGTGCCGGTGCAGATGGACGTACCGCCTATTGAAATCCTCTACACCAACAAGCCCGACCCGCAGGCGCCGATGGGCGCTCGCGGCATCGGTGAAATCGGTATAACAGGGGTTGGCGCAGCCGTTGCAAACGCAGTCTATAACGCAACGGGTATTCGTGTTCGCGATCTGCCCGTCACCCTGGACAAGCTGATGGCCGGTCTCGACTGACGCGTTCGACAACATCAACGCCCTCAGCGTTTCCACCCAGGTCCAAACCGCTCGCCGCCGACACGGAGCACTAAAATTCGAGGTCCAGCTTGGACCTCGACCCCGCCTGCAAGCGACAGCAATATCGGTAAACGGTCCACAAAATCTGTCTGCCTGGATGGGCAGTAAGCCCTGCCCATCGGCAAAGAGCGCAGAGACCACCGGCATTACCCTTCGCCTATGGTTTTTGCGGTTTGCATACCGTCGAGTTGGCCGCTCTGGCGGCCTCCTTAGCGCTCCGGGCATGACCTACGGCATTCGTTTGTTCCTGGGCGGATCACGCGGCAGTCATAGCGAGAGGTTAGCCGTTGTTGGCTGCGCTGAGGACGGCCTTGACCGAAGCCGTGGCGATGTCATCGTCGATGCCGATCCCGAAAACCGTGACGCCATCACGAGTGCGGCATTCTAGGTAGGCGACCGCTTGGGAATTCGCGCCGCGTTTCAGAGAATGTTCGTGATAGTCGAGGACTTCCAACGTCACCCCACAGCCCTCCTCCAGCGCCGAGACCGCACTGGAGATCAGGCCATTCCCACGACCTGTGATCGCAATCACACGACCTCTGTGACGGATGCGCCCGACAAAAACGCGTTCCTTCCCGGCGCTCCGACGGCTTTCATCCTGATAATCAACCAGTTCAAACGGCTGCGGCCCGGTTAGATGGTAAGCATCTTCGAAGATCGACCAGATCATAGCGGCCGTGATTTCCCTGCCGGTGCTCTCAGCGAACTCCTGCACACGGCGGCTGAGATCGATCTGAAGGGAGCGCGGCAGTTTCAAACCCTTGTCCTGTTCAATCACCCAGGCAATACCTCCTTTGCCGGACTGGCTGTTGACGCGGATGACTGCCTCGTATGTCTCGCCTATGTCCGCCGGATCAACTGGCAGATAGGGCATTTCCCAGATACTGTCATTGCGCTTTCTGTGGGCCGTGAACCCTTTCCGGATCGCGTCCTGGTGCGAGCCCGAGAAGGCCGTGTGCACCAGTTCGCCGGCATAGGGATGGCGCGGGTGCACCGGCAGTCCGTTGCAATGCTCGACGGTATTCACGACATCGCGGATCGCGGGAAAATAGAGTTTCGGATCGATCCCTTGGGTGTAGAAATTCATTGCCAGCGTCACCAGGTCCACATTGCCGGTCCGCTCGCCATTCCCGAACAGGCATCCCTCAACACGATCGGCCCCGGCAAGTAACGCCTGCTCGGCCGCCGCCACGGCCGTTCCCCTATCATTGTGAGGATGCACGCTGATAACCACCGCATCACGGCGCGAGATGTTGCGGCCGAACCACTCGATCTGGTCTGCATAAACGTTGGGTGTCGCGACTTCGACCGTTGCCGGCAGGTTGAGGATCGCTGGACGTTCGGAGGTCGGCTGCCAAACGTCCAACACCCGTTCACAAATCTCAAGCGCAAAATCAGGCTCGGTGAAGCAGAAGGTTTCGGGCGAATACTGAAAGGTCCAGTGGGTGTCGGGTCGCTTCAGGCTTTCCTCCAGCATCGCCGTGACGCCGGTGACGGCCAGATCGATGATCTGATGCCGCTCCATCCCGAAGACCACGCGGCGGAACAGCGGAGCCGTTGCGTTATAGAGGTGAACGATCGCCCGGCGCGTGCCCTCAAGCGCTTCGAAGGTGCGGACAATAAGATCTTTACGGGATTGGGTAAGCACCTGAATCGTTACGTCGTCGGGAATCCGATCTTCTTCGATCAGCGCACGGACAAAGTCGAATTCGGTCTGTGACGCCGATGGAAAGGCGATCTCAATTTCCTTGAAGCCCACGGCGAGCAGCATGTCGTAAAAGCGTAGCTTGCGTTCCACATCCATCGGATCGGCAAGCGCTTGATTGCCGTCGCGCAGATCGGTAGACAACCAGCGGGGCGCTTTCGTAAGCCGGTTGGACGGCCACTTGCGGTCCTGCAGCTCGATGGGAGAGACGAAAGGGCGGTATTTGATTTCAGGATTGGTCAACATGGCGTGATCCGTTGCGATGCGTGTTGTGAAGGATTCGACACGGCCATTACGATCGCCGGGAAGCCGTCAGGCCCGACGATCGCCGGTAAGTCGCAACACGTCGCAAACCGTTAAACAGGCAAACGCATGGGCCGCGCGTCCAACGGCCACGCCGAGCGCCGCAGGATACGGCTCTTCGATGCAGTCAATAAGGCGGTTGCGGTCGGTCACCTGGCGAAAACTCTCTGCTGTTAGATGGCCTACCGTAGTGAGCGCGAAGCTGATATTCTAACGCCGGATGATCATCGATCGTCGCAAAAGGATCAGTTTTGAAAAGCGGCATAAACATTACCAACGAGATCGCCGTCATCACCCACGACGAAAACCGCTTTTCGGGGCCGAGGCACAGTCACGAAGAGGCTCAGCTTCTATATGCCGTCAGCGGGGTTGTATCGATCAGGACGGATCGGGGCACCTGGGTCGTTCCGCCAAGCCGGGCAGTCTGGCTACCGCCCAAGCTGGCGCACGAAACGTCGAGCCATGCAGGCGTGCAGTTCCGGTCACTTCTGATTGACACAAGCGAAATAGGGGGGCTTCCCGACGAATGCCTTGTGGTGACGATCACCCCTCTTTTGCGGGAATTGATTCTGAAACTTGCCGAGCTTGCTGAGAAGCCACAAAGTCGGGAGCAAGCGGACGCCGTCGTCAGGCTGCTCCTGATGGAACTTTCCTTTCAGCCAGCGCAGCCGCTCAACCTGCCGATACCGAAGCATTCCGGCTTGGCGCAAATGTGCGAGCAGGTCCGTACCAATTTGGCGGAAAATCTCTCCATCGAAGATGCAGCGACCAGGCTTCACATGAGCAGAGCCACCTTTATGCGGACATTCAGGCGTGAAACCGGCATGAGTTTCGGGCAATGGCGCCAACAGGCCCGGATGCTCGATGCCTTGACGATGCTGGCAGAAGGCAGAAGCGTCCTCGATGTCGCCCTTGAGTGTGGCTACAATAGCCCAAGCGCCTTTTCTGCCGTGTTTCGCCGATCACTCGGGTGCCCGCCCAGCACTTATTTTTAAGCCAGCCCGGATTCTGGTCATCACCTCGTTTAGCGCATCGACTGCGCGTTTGCATGCCAGATGATCAAGCCTCCGCAATTCAGTTGCAGTCAATCCCGCATGAGGCTGAATTCGGCTTGTCGCGCTGATCCGTCCACCCCTGTGCAATCCGCATCGCCACCGCCAGTCAACAACTTGAACGCCGTAACGGGGCCGCCAAACCCGCGAGGTTAAACCGACAGACCGAACGGTTGCTGAGCGACGAGATGCACGACTTCCGCTCCCCGCGGAATCCAGCCATTGATCACGTCCATAGGATATTGCAGGTTCCAGCAGCGCCTCGTCACAGAGGCTCATGGAAAGCCCACAAACCATGGGAGGAAAACTGTGTCCAACAGAGACGACAATGAGCCGCCGCCCAAAGAACGCCCCGTCGGCCCCCGTGTTTTCGTTATCCTGCTTGCCGCAGGGCGTTCCAGTCGCATGGGAGAGACAGGTGCATCCAAGTTGCTTGCGGAATTTGACGGCGTTGCTCTCGTACGACGTTCTGCGCAGGTCGTGCTCGGTTCAACTGCCGACAGTGTGGTCGTTGTAACGGGGCACCGCCGGTTTGAAATCGAAGCTGCGCTTGATGGCCTGGGAGTCGAGTGTCTCGAAAACCCGCTATACGGCCGCGGCATGGCGACGTCGATTGCGGCGGGGGTCTCATACTGCCATGCTCGGGGAGCGGATGCAGTTCTGGTCCAGCTTGCCGACATGCCGGGCTTGGCAAGCGGCGATCTCGATCGGCTCATTGCGGCTTTTCGAACGACCGATGGTGAGGCGGTTGTCCGTGCGACGGGAAACGGGAAGCCGGGGAACCCCGTAATACTTCCTAAATCGCTGTTTGAGGCCGTCACCCACCTCGAAGGCGATGTTGGGGCTCGTCGGATCATAGAAACATCCGGCCTACCCATCATTTATGTGGAGATCGGAGAAGGTGCGTTGCTCGACGTAGACACGCCCGATGCGATACACGCCGCGGGCGGAACGCTGAAAGGTTAGTCCTAGCGCCATCGTCGGTCAGCGTAGCAAGACCCGTCGTTGTTCATCAGTGCAATGTCAGGGACCCTTACGAAGCCCTGTAGATTGAAGATCTCGCCTTCTCCCATTTATAGTTCTTCATATAGTCGAGGAACGCACGCATGGCCGCGCTCGGAAGGCGGCGGCTGGGATAATACAGGAACCAGTGCGGCAGGGTCGGGCTCCAGTCGGGGAGTAACTCCACCAGTCGACCATCCTGAAGGTAGGGCCTGGCGTAGTCATCAAAGACATGGGCGATACCTCTTCCCGCAAGTGCTGCCTGTAGTTCATTGTGCGCCGAACTGACCGTCAGGCGGCCGGTTGGGGTGACTTCAATTTCCTCGTCGCCCTCGGCAAATCGCCAGGTGACCAGCGTGCCGCCGGGAAAGCGGCGTTTGACACAGTCATGACTGACAAGTTCGTGCGGCGTCTGTGGTTGCCCGCACCTCTCGATGTAATCAGGAGAAGCAACGATTGCATAACGAAGTGCAGGACCAAGCGGCAGAGCGATCATATCCTGCGCCAGTTGCTTGCCGAACCTGACACCGGCATCGAAACCCTGTTCCACGATGTCTATGACGGCCGCGTCGCTGATAATTTCGATCTTCACCTCGCGGTATACCTCCATAAAATTGAAGACCAGCGGGCAGAGGAAGTGATCGACTGCAGGCGCAGGCGCGTTGATCCTGAGGGTCCCCGACGGGCTATCGCGTAATTCATCGACCTCTGCGATGGCGAGCCTGATGTCGCTCAACGCAGGCGCAAGACGCTCGAGAAGACGCTGCCCTGCCTCGGTCGGAGACACGCTCCTCGTTGTTCGATTAAGAAGCCGGATGCCCAGAGCTTCCTCCAGAGCATTCATCGTTTGGCTCAAGGCCGATGAAGAAACCCCCCGTTCAAATGCCGCGGCGCGGAAGCCGCCGCAGCGCACGATGGCGACAAACACGTCGAAGCTGTCTAGCCGAACAGGGTCCATTGCTAAGTTTTTCTAATCAAGTTGATAAAGTTAATGCAGGTTATCAGATCAATGACGTCATGTCATGGTTCCCTGAGTTAAGGCCTGCGCTCTGGTGCACCTCTGCCCCATTTGAGGGGCAAACCGAGGCAGTGCGCTCAATAAAAGAGGAAAGAAAGATGAACGCCTTCACTCTGAACAGACGTGCCATCATGCTGTCCGCGGTTGCAGGCGCGTCAAGCATGATCCTCCCAAGCCTGGGCGGCCCGGGCAATGCCCGTGCCCAGACGGCTTCGGCAGCGGCCGGCAATGCCGGTCATTATCGCTTTCGGGTGGGAGAGATCAGCGCAACCGTCTTGAGCGATGGGGTGATTGGTGGTCCGCCACGCATTTACGCCAGTGATGCCCCGGAGGCCGAGCTTCAGGATGTGCTGCGACAGGCATTTCTGCCGACCGACCACATGACACTCAATCTCAACACGCTGCTGATCGAAACCGGTGGCCGGCGGATTCTGATCGAAGCCGGCGCTGGCAAGACCATGGGTCCGAACGGTGGCCGCATCTTCGATAACCTCGCGGCAATCGGTCTCGATGCCGCTGACATTGATGTGATCGTCATCTCGCATACCCACCCGGATCATGTCGGCAACTTAAGAACTGCAGGCGGTGGCAAGGCCTTCCCTCGTGCCACAGTCTTTGTCCCGAGGGCGGATTGGGACTTCTTTGTCCGCACCGATCCGGACCTATCCTACATGCCTGTCCCGGAGGATTTCCGGACACGATTTGCGGCAAACATCAAGAACAGCCTCGAACCCTTCAGGAACGATGTTGAACTATATGAGGCCGGCACGGAGATTGCGCCGGGTCTGGCGACGATCGTCGCGTCTGGCCACACACCCGGCATGGCGACCTTCCTAGTTCATTCCGGAAATGACCAGCTGCTGCTGACGGCAGACCTTGCCTATCACCCTGTCGTCAACGTCAACAGGCCTTGGGTGCCAGGCCCCGACCGCGATAAGGAAACAGCCCTTTCCTCCCGTCGTCGCATATTTGACAGGGCGGCCGCCGAGCGTATGCCGGTTCTTGGCTTTCATTATCCTTTCCCCGGTCTTGGCCGGATGCTGAAGACCGATGGCGGCTATGCCTGGGTCCCCGCCAACTGGCAGTTTTGACGTCAACAACAATCGAGCAGGAAATCTCCCATGGATCAGTCAAAGATCAATCGTCGCGGCTTTCTCGGCACGGTGGGTGCGGCGGCAACCGGACTTGCACTCGCCAGCAGCACTACCGCGCAGGCTCAAGGCACGAACGTGTCGTCGGCCGCATCTGCCTCGAACCCGGAGGTGCTGACCCGGACCTTGCCTCGCACCGGGGAACGGGTCACAGCCCTCGGTCTCGGCACATTTCTGACATTTGATCTAAAGCCCGGGGATCGCCGCGATGCCCTGCGACAGGTCTTTGAGCGATACGTCGCTGCAGGCGGTCGCGTGGTCGACACATCGCCTCTCTACGGCTCGGCGGAGGTCAGCGTCGGTCAGTTCATGGGCGAATTTGAGGGATCGGATGAGATGTTCCTCGCCAACAAGGTCTGGTCGACAGGAGAATATCTCGGAGACGAAAGCCATGCCGTTGAAAGCTTTCGGCAGTCACGCATGCGGACATGGCGTGACACGATCAACCTGATGCAATGCCACAGCATCACCAATGCGCCGGTCGTTATTCCGCTGATGAAGGCATGGAAGAAGGAAGGTCTTATACGGCATGTCGGCGTGACCCATCACGAGTCGGCGGCACAGGACCAGCTGCTGGCGATTGTTCAACGCGACGATGTCGATTTCATTCAGACGAACTACTCGATCTTCAATCGCGATGCGGAGCGACGCCTCCTTCCAGCCGCCGCCGACAAGGGCGTTGGCGTCCTCATTAATCTACCGCTGGAAAAGGCACGTTTGATGAAGGTCGTCGAGGGGCAACCGCTTCCCGGATTCGCAACCGAGTTTGGAGCGACCAGCTGGGCGCAGTTCTTTCTGAAATGGGTCATGGCACACCCCGCCGTTACGAGCGTGCTCTGCGGTACGTCAAACCCTGACCATATGAGTGACAATGTCCAGGCGATGACAGGCCCGCTTCCGGACGAGCGCATGCGTGCCCGGATGGTCGCGCATATGGAAACAATTTCCGGGTTCGGCTCCATCGGCACGATGCCATGGTACCCGGGCAAGGAGAATATGTATTCCGGCCTCATCCGCGAGGCGCAGGCCAATGCGGCGCAGCGCCTGCGGTAAAATACGCGGCCAGCTCGCCTTAGAGCATTTCGCCTCACCCTGTATTCTCGAGATAGTTTTTGGCATTCGGCGGGCCGGATGGTTTCGACCAGCCTGCCGATATATCGCTTGCGCTTGAGTCAGGATGCCCCAAAGACCGTAAATGAGTCACCTAACGGCTGCCACGACGGGCACAACGCGAGCTGCTGGCTCTGCCATGGCGCGGGCGGTTTGTCTAAGCGCTGCAGAGGTAACGGAGCCGGCCGCCTCCAGGTGGAACTGCGAGACGAGCTCCCGCAGCTTTCTCGCCTCGGTCGCGAGAGCAGCGGATGCCGCCGTTGACTGCTCGACCATCGCCGCGTTCTGCTGCGTCGTCTGGTCCATCGTATTGACCGCCCCATTGACTTCGGAAAGACCGGTCGACTGTTCCCGGGCCGCCGTCGCGATGGCTTCCATATGCCGGTTGATGCCGGAGATACGCTCACCTATTTCCTTGAGTGCCACACCAGTCTCGCGCACAAGCTTCACGCCGCCGTCGACCTCGGCGGTGGATGTATTGATCAATGTCTTGATCTCCTTTGCCGCCGTCGCGGAACGTTGCGCCAGCTCGCGCACCTCCTGTGCAACGACCGCAAAACCCTTGCCGGCGTCGCCGGCCCGGGCAGCTTCCACGCCGGCATTCAAAGCCAGAAGATTGGTCTGGAAGGCGATCTCATCGATCACGCCGATAATATTGGAAATCTGCTGCGCGGAATTCTCGATCCGCTGCATGGCTTCCTCAGCCTGGCTGACCACTGCAGCCGAGCGGGAAGCGCTCCGATCGGCCTCCGTCGCCGCCCCGCGTGCCTCCTCTGTCCGTCTGCTGGCATTGGTCACATTGGCGGTGATCTCATCTAGGGCAGCAGCAGTTTCCTCCAGCGAGGCAGCCTGCTGCTCCGTTCGACGCGAGAGGTCGCTGGCACCGGATGCGATCTCCCGCGTGCCGTTGTCGATGACCGTAATGCTCTCGGAAATCGCGCTCAGCGTCCTACCCAGTTGCTTCAGTGACGTGTTGAAGTCATGCCTGAGGGCTTCGAAATCCGGAGCGAAAGGCTCATCGAGCTGGAAGGAAAGGTCACCGGAGGACAGTCTTTTGAGACCATTGGCAAGACCGGATACCGCCACCTGCAGCCGTTCTGCGGCATCGGCCTCAGCCTGCTGCTGCGCCTCGAGCCTGTCAGCTTCGGCTTGCCCGCGTGCACGCTCCGCATCCTCCTCCAGCTGCCTGTTGACGATTGCCGCCTTGCGGAAGACCTCGACAGCCGCCGCCATCGTCCCAATCTCGTCTTTCCGTCCGGTACCCGCGCAGGTGATGTTGGTCTCACCCTCAGCCAGCCTTGTCATGTCGGCAGAGAGCGCGAGGATGGGTTTGCTCACGGTGCGGCGGAACAGGACAAAGAGCAAGATCGAAAACAATCCTGCCAGACCGAGAAGAGCTTGCAGCACATCCTGCATGGCAGCGGCTGTCTGGGCGCTTTCGGCAGAGATAGATTCCGACACTTGCTCTATCTGGTCGCCCGTCTCCTCCATGGCGGTTTCCAAGGCTGAGAACTGCTTCATAAAATCGGGCAATGCCGCCAGGGCGACGATCGGATCCTTTTCTGCCGTACCGACGATCTTGTTCGCACTATCAATGTAGGCGAGCAAGGGTTTCTCGACCCCGGCGAGTACCGTCTGGGTGGCCGCATCGGTTGCCAGCGCTTTGTTCGCGGCGATCATTTTGAGAAATGACGCAACGTGTTCTGAAAGATCGGCCTTGACGCTGTCGAATGCGACGCCGGCCGCTGGATTGGAAGCAAGGAGAGACGCAAACACATCTGCGCGCAGGGCGTCATGCATCATGTCCGCCTGCATATGGTTGCGGAGGACCTGAGCCGATCGGGTTACGTTTTCAGAGTTGTGCGTCAGCGTCGATGCCGACCATATCCCCACCCCGGCGGTGCCCCCGGCTATTGCAAATATTGCCACGCCCGCAAAGATGATCTTCTGCTGAATGGATGCCATGACACTGTTCCCAAGTTCGGCCTTGGAAAATAATACCCCGTTATTCTTAATTATCTGTCATAACAATTATCTACGGTGTCTCCGAGAAATCTGATGTCTCGGATGGAACAATAACATTCGCGCTGTCCGATCTTTAATTAGAGCTGTCGGCGCAAATATTGTATGGACTGCGCGTGATACAGACCTTCACTCAAAATTCCACCGGCAATGTGAAAGCCGGCCGCCTTTAAACTTCGATCGTGGAAAAGAAGAGCGCTTTCAAAGCCGCGATTTTGGCCAATGGGCCAGTTGCGTGGTTCCGACGGGGTGCCCACTTGTCTCGGCTACTTTCAAGGGCCTTGGTTGCTTCGTTCCGCATCTCGAAATGAACCGCCGCTCCAAGAGGCTCACGCCATTTCAGGTCAGTCTCTTCGCTCGCCATCAGTCGATGATGTTGTTTAATCGCTTCGCGAAACGAACAGGCCATGGAACTTTTGGTTGCTAAAATACTTACTGATACGTTTTCCTGTGCCTCGATCGCTGCATCTGGTCGCACAGACCGCTCAGCCGTCATGTTTTGGTAACCACGATCTTCCTGAAGGGGATTTTTGCAGGGCATTCCCTAGACAATTTGCTCGTCATGCGCGTAGCTCTAGCCCGGCCGGTTTGTACGCTTGATTACACATCTTGAGAGGATGTCGAATGTCGTTCGTTGCCGAAATTTTCCGCCAATCCCCTGAAATCGCGCTCTTTTTATCCCTGGCTTTTGGCTATTGGATCGGAAAGGTCCAGTTCGGCAGGTTTCAGCTCGGAGGCGTCGCGGGCTCCCTTCTTGTAGCGGTCGTGATAAGCCAGGTGGGAGTTCAAATCGACAATGGGATCAAATCCGTTCTCTTTGCGCTCTTCATATACGCGGTCGGTTTTGAAAGCGGGCCACAGTTTTTCCGCTCCTTGGGAAAACAATCTATACGAGAGATCGTCTTGGCTGCGGTTCTTGCGATCAGCGGTCTTGCCACCGTGGTCGTGCTCGCAAAGTTGACAGGCCTTGATAAGGGTATCGCCGCGGGGATTGCCGCCGGGGGAATGACACAATCGGCCATTATCGGAACGGCGAGCTCCGCTATTGAAAAACTTGGCCTTGCCGCCGATGAGACGCAGAGGCTCCAGGCGAACGTCGCGATCGGTTACGCGGTCACCTACATATTTGGTTCTTTTGGAGCCATCATCGTCTGCGTGAATATTCTTCCCTGGTTCATGAAACGGGGGATACGGGATGACGCCGTGAAAGCGGAAGCAGAGATGCTCAAGGGCGCCCGAGTATATGGCGTCGGTGAAGCACCTGCCCTTCCGGACCTCGTCGGACGGATATTCAGGGTCGAGGATGCGGCTGGGAAAAGCATTGCCGAATTGGAAGCACTGTCGACAAAAGGGCCCATCACGATCGAACGCGTGAAACGCGGCAGCGCTCTGGTTGGCATTGAACCCGAGCTTCGTCTGCAGAACGGTGATCTCGTGCTGATAGTCGGACGTCGTGCGGGCGTCGTCGGTCTTGAAAACCTGATCGGCAGGGAGGTGGCCGCGGCGGAAGGCCTGGAACTCGTGGTCACAACGCGCGACATCGTCGTAAAAGACAGGGACTTCGCCGGCCAAACCGTCGCCCGGATATTGGAGCGAAGCAAAGACCTGCGCCACGGGATCTACGTGATCCAGGTAACTCGGGCCGGTGTGAAACTGGAATTGACCAACGATACCGTTATACGTGCCGGCGACATAGTGACCGTGCACGGAGTACAGGAGGATTTACAGCGCCTCTCGAACAAAGTTGGCAACGTCATAACTCCCAGTGACAAGACAGACTTCGTATACCACGGGTTTGGTGTGGCCATCGGCCTGCTGGTTGGTCTTCTCGTGTTGAGGATCGGTTCGGTCCCGCTAACGCTTGGCGCGGGCGGCGGGGCTTTGCTCGCCGGTCTCGTATTTGGCTGGTATCGCAGCCGTAATATGACGCTTGGCAACATGCCAACACCCGCATCAACTCTCCTGAGAGATCTCGGTTTGGCAGGGTTCGTGGCCGTGGTCGGCCTACAATCAGGTCAACAAGCGGTACACACCGTCGCCGAAAGTGGTCTTTCGATATTTGCGATAGGCGTCGTCGTCACGGTGCTCCCGCTGTTGATAACAATGCTCGTTGGTCGCTACCTTCTAAAGTACGACAACGTCGCGGTTTTCGCTGGTGCTCTGAGTGGATCTCGAAGCGCCAATCCCGCCTTCGGAGAAATCCTCGATAAAGCCGGAAACTCCATTCCCACGACCCCTTTTGCCATAACGTATGCACTTGCCAACGTTTTCCTGACGTTGCTGGGCCCACTCGTGGTGGCACTCGTTTAACAGACAGGAGAGAGAAGTATGAACGATTACAGTCAGTTCGCAAAACTCAGCCCCTTCGAACTCAAAGACGAGCTCATCAAACTGGCGTCCACGAAAAAAGAAAAACAAATGCTGAACGCGGGACGCGGCAACCCGAATTTTCTGGCAACCCTGCCCCGGCGAGGCTTTTTCAGGCTCGGCCTATTCGCTGTTGCGGAATCAGAGCTCTCATACTCCTACATGGAGCAGCACCTAGGTGGCTTACCGCGCATAGAAGGCATCGAAGCGCGATTCGAACGCTTCGTCTCAGACAATCGAGACCAGGAAGGCGTCGTGTTTCTTGGTCGCGCCATAAGTTACGTGCGTGACCAGCTCGGACTTTCCGCTTCCGATTTCCTCCACGAGATGGTGGAAGGCATATTGGGCTGCAACTATCCTGTTCCGCCGCGCATGCTGCGTGTCAGTGAACAGATTGTCCGTCAGTATTTAGCGAAAGAGATGATCGGCGGACAAATATCGCCCCAGGACATAGACGTTTTTGCCACTGAGGGCGGAACGGCAGCAATGACGTATGTTTTTGACACGCTGCAGAAAAACCGTCTGATCAAAAAATCGGACAAGGTGGCTATCGGTATGCCTGTGTTCACGCCGTATATCGAGATTCCACAACTGGACGCATACGGGCTTGAAGAGGTTTCGATCAGTGCGGACCCAGAGGCTGGCTGGCAGTATCCGGACTCCGAACTCGAAAAGCTTAAAGACCCCTCGATCAAGATTTTTTTCTGCATCAACCCAAGCAACCCTCCATCGGTAAAGCTCGATCAACGGAGCCTGGAAAAGATCGCCGACATCGTCGACAATCATCGGCCAGACTTGATGATATTAACCGACGACGTCTACGGGACTTTCGCGGACGACTTCAAATCGCTGTTCTCCGTCTGCCCAAAAAACACGATCCTGGTCTACTCTTACTCGAAATACTTCGGAGCTACGGGTTGGCGGCTGGGAACCATCGCATTAAGACGGGACAACGTGATCGATCAAGCGATCAGGAACTTGCCGGAGGAAGACAAAGCGTCGCTCGACAAGCGGTATTCATCGATTGTCACAGACGTTTCGGCATTGAGGTTTATCGACCGCTTGGTTGCTGACAGCCGTACCGTGGCGCTCAATCACACCGCAGGGCTCTCAACGCCTCAGCAGGTCCAAACGGTGCTGTTTTCGTTATTCGCGCTTATGGACGAAAACGACAACTACAAGAAAACACTGAAGCGACTTATCCGGCGCAGACAGGCAGCCCTCTACGCTGAGCTCGGCCTGGACACTCCCGACGACGAAAATTCGGTCGATTATTATACCTTGCTGGATCTTGAGAAGATTTCCCGCCGGCTTTTTGGCGACGAGTTTGCAGCATGGGTCAGACACGAATTTTCGCCGAACGAGCTGCTGTTCAGAATTGCCGATGAGACCGGAATCGTTTTGCTGCCGGGACGCGGCTTTGGAACCCAGCACCCTTCTGGTCGGGCGTCGCTTGCCAATCTCAACGAGTACGAGTACGCGGCGATTGGCCGATCGCTCCGTAAGATGGCTGACGAGTACTACGCGAAATTCCAGCAAACGCATCGATAACGCGCTTCCTGCCATCGTCCAGATGGCGGGACGCCTCTGTCGCCGACCACCCTGATGATCAAGAGAGTGTAAGAGTGCTCTCGCGGATCCTCATGGTGGACAACGGCTATGTCGTGCCAATCGTGATCATGAACAGGTTCATCGGCACGCCGCCAAACTGAATCTTAACCTCACAGCATGGACACGCCATAAGGAGAGTGAATTGCACGGCACACGATCCTCGCAAATTTGTCCGCGCCTCCTGGGATGCCGCCCTGACCGATTTCGGCAATGTATGGGTTCTGAAACCCATTGTAATCAGACGACGTCGCTTCCGTTCCGGCAACACCATTATGACCCTAACTGCGAATGGTGACTTGGATGTCACGTCGCAAGCTGTTATGTTCTTGTTTCGTTTCTCTCCGCGAACTTGGTTGCAATGGACCTCACCACCGCCTCAGCCGCCAGAAAAATCATCCATGTCGACATGGATGCCTTCTACGCTTCGGTTGAGCAGCGCGACAATCCTGAACTGCGCGGCAAACCCCTCGCTGTTGGCGGAGCGGCTGCCCGTGGCGTCGTTGCAGCAGCAAGTTACGAGGCACGGGAATTTGGGGTGCGCTCGGCAATGCCGTCGGTCACGGCGGCTCGAAAATGCCCTGATTTGATCTTCGTGAAACCACGATTTGAAGTCTACCGCGCCGTCTCCCAGCAGATACGCGAGATTTTTGCGGAATATACGCCGCTCATCGAACCTCTGTCGCTCGACGAGGCCTATCTCGACGTCACCGAAAATCTCAAGGATATGCCAATTGCCACTGAAATCGCTCTGGAAATCCGCGCCCGGATCAAGGCGGTGACCGGGCTGAACGCTTCGGCCGGCATCTCCTATAACAAGTTCCTGGCAAAAATGGCGTCCGATCTGAACAAGCCGAACGGTCAGGCGGTGATTACGCCGAAGAACGGTCCGGCCTTTGTCGAACAGCTCGCAGTCAAGAAATTCCATGGCGTCGGCCCGGCTACGGCGGAAAAGATGCACCGGCTTGGTATTGAGACCGGAGCGGATCTGAAAGCAAAATCCTTGCCGTTTCTGGTTGAGCATTTCGGGAAGTCCGGTCCGTACTTCTATGGCATTGCCCGGGGCATCGATGAGCGGCAGGTCAGACCGGACCGCGTGCGTAAGTCGGTCGGAGCGGAAGATACATTTACCGCGGACATCGATGACCTCGAGCTCGCAACCAGGGAACTCCGGCCACTTGCGGAAAAGGTTTGGTCCTATTGCGAGGCCAAGGGTTTCAGCGGCAAGACGGTGACCGTGAAAATCAAATATTCCGACTTCACCCAGGCGACGCGGAGCAGGACAACTGCCATCCCCTATTCGAACGCAGAAGACATTCTAGACGCGGCCAATACCCTGTTGGCCGGTGTCTATCCATTCAAACGGCCGGTCCGGCTCCTTGGGGTAACGTTATCGTCGCTCACCAATGACAAAGATGCTGAATACGAGGACCAATCGCAGCTGGGCCTGGGTTTTTGATCAGAAGAATGTGCTTCGGGGCCTGAGTTGATTTAGGCGACGGGCGCGTCAGCTGGGTCGGCTTGATCGCGTCGCTGCCTCCGCAGGCAAAGCGAGGAAAGAACAGTATCCCAGAGTCCTCGGAGCGGCGACCCTGATCGATCGCCCCCGGAGTGCCGAGGCGGCCGCTGATGGCGACCGGACGCCGGGCGGTCGTCACCACCCCACCGATGTTCATCAGCCTTCCGATGATGTCGCGAACGTCGCGACGAGCAGCCGCTTTGAACATCCAAAAACATCAATGGGTTTGGATTAAATGTTGCAAATCCAACATTAATATTGTTGGATTTGCCAATCATGATCAAAACGGGCGCGATAAATGTTGTATCATACAGATTTTCTTTCTAGGTTGGGACAAGGCCTCAAGGAGCTCTCACCAGTATGGGGCGTCTCGCCGGATGCAACCCTGACGCTCCTGACGATTTCCGAGAACGCGACCTTCCGTATCGCTGACGAGACCACTGGAAGCGATCTGATCGTGCGTGTGCATCGCCCTGACTACCATACCCAAGCGGAGATACTGTCCGAGCTCGCATGGATTGATGCGCTACGGCAAGATGGGGTGGTTGTTACGCCGCGGCCAGTCACGGCAAACGACGGCAGCCTCCTCCAAGTCTTCTCGGACGGCGAAACCATGCGCCATGCCGTCGCCTTCGAATATATGGCGGGCAAGGAGCCAGATGCTGAGTCCGACCTCGTCCACTGGTACAGGACACTCGGGGAAATCAATGCGAAACTGCACGCCCACAGCCGCAGATGGACGCGACCGGAGAACTTCGTCCGCAAGACATGGAGCTTCAACCGGATTCTGGGGGACGGTGCCTATTGGGGTGACTGGCGTGACGCCCTCGGACTGACGCTCGGCGGCAAGTCCGTTTTAGAGAGAACGCACAAGCTGCTCGAAGCCCAGACCTCCGCCTACGGCTATGGTGAGGACCGCTTCGGCCTCGTTCATTGCGACATGCGCGCCGCCAACCTTCTGGTCGATAATGGCAGACTGGGAGTGATCGATTTCGATGATTGCGGTCTGTCCTGGTACGCCTACGATTTTGCAGCCTCGATCAGCTTCATGGAACATGAGCCTTTCATCCCCGACCTCAAAGCCGCCTGGCTCGAAGGCTATCGGCGCGTCACCGCTCTTGATGAGCAACATGAGGCGGCCCTGCCGATGTTCATCATGCTTCGCCGCATGCAACTCACCGCGTGGATCGCTTCCCATGCTGAAACGCCGACGGCCCAATCCATGGGCACAGGCTATACCGATGGTACCGTGGCGCTCGCGGAGCGCTATCTGGCCGAACACCGTTGAGGAGAGCCCGATGAGCGTCGCCACCAAGGAAATTCTAGATCTCAACCGTTTCGATGCAAGCCGTGCCGAGGGCTTCCCGGCTGAACTTGCGCAGCGCGTCGCCAAGCGCCAGGCAACGTTTGGAGCGTCATCCGTGCTCTTTTACGAGCAGCCGATCGAGATGGTGCGTGCACAGGGCGCCTACCTGTATGACGCCGGCGGACGCAGATATCTCGACGTCTACAACAATGTACCGTCGGTCGGCCACTGCCATCCACGGGTGGTCGAGGCCGTTGCGCGCCAGATTGGCGAACTCAACATCCACACGCGCTACCTCAGCCGCGTCGTCGAGTCCTACAGCGAAGAGCTTCTGTCAAAATTCCCGGCGGCGCTCAGCAATGTGGTTCTGACCTGCACCGGCAGCGAAAGCAATGATCTTGCCATGCGCATCGCCCGCATCGGAACTGGCGCCGAAGGTTTCGTCGTCACCGAAGCAGCCTATCACGGAAATACTGCGCTGGTGACCGAAATTTCCCCCTCGTCCTTACGCAAGCGCAAGCCCGCACCCTTTGTGGCGGTCATTCCGGCGCCGGCGCCCCGTGACGGCATGAGCGTTGCTGCAAGCTTTGCCGCATCTGTGGAACAGGCGATTAACGAACTCAAATCGCGCGGCATCAAGTTCGCCGCCTTGATCGTTGATACGATCTTCTCAAGCGACGGTATCTACGCCGATCCTGCCGGCTTTCTCAGGGAGGCGACAGATGTGGTGCACCGTGCTGGCGGCCTGTTGATCGCCGATGAGGTCCAGCCGGGTTTTGGCCGGACGGGAGGCAGTCTTTGGGGCTTCGAGCGCCACGGCGTGACGCCCGATATCGTCACGATGGGCAAGCCAATGGGGAACGGTTTCCCGATGGGTGGCGTCGTAACGCGTCCTGACTTACTCCAGAGATTTTGCGAGGAAACCGGATACTTCAATACTTTCGGCGGCAATCCCGTGGCGGCCGCCGCTGGCCATGCCGTACTCAGGGTGATCGAGGAAGAAAATCTGATCGAACGTTCGGCAGCTGTCGGTGGTCATTTCCAGCAATCGCTCCAGGCTTTACAAACCCGACATCCGGTCATCGGCGGCGTGCGGGGGGCCGGCCTCTTTATCGGCCTCGATTTTGTCGACCCCGCCACGGGGGAGCCGGACACGGCGTTCGCAACGACAGTGATCAATAAATTGAAACAAAACGGTATCCTGATCGGGGCAGCAGGCAAGTATGGCGCAACGCTGAAGATCCGCCCGCCACTGTGTTTTTCGAATGAGGATGCCGATCTTTTTTCGGCTACGCTGGACAGCATCCTGAACGCGCGTTGAGCCGCCTGAAATCTTTCAGGTACACCGGGCGACGATGTCGCCCGGACTTCTTCCGGTTTCAGCCCATCGCGTCGAGCGCTCCGAGCGATTCCGGAAGGGTTTGGCCGCCATCGACAACAATTGACTGACCGGTGATGTAGGCAGCCTCTTCAGATGCGAAGAACAGAGCGGCGTTCGCAATATCCGCCGGCGCGCCAAGACGACGCAACGGAACAGAGGCCGCCATCGCGGCGATATAGTCTGGGCCGTTGTCCTCAAGCCCCTCGGTCATGATATTGCCCGGCATGACCGCATTGATCGTGATGTTCTTCGGCGCCAGTTCGATCGCAGCCGTCCGCATGAAACCGAGTTGGCCCGCCTTGCTCGCCCCCATAATGCGACCAGCCGGGATATCCAGTGATCGGGCCGGTAATTGATGAGGTTATGATGATACGGCCTGAGCCAGCCTTCGTCATTGCTGGCAAAACGGCGGAAACACTGAAAAAGGTGCTTTTAAGATTGGTCGAAATCACCTGGTCGAAGTCGGCTGCCGTCATTTCGCCCAGCTTAGCCGCCGGAAAGATGCCGGCATTGGCGCAGAGGATCGCGACGCCGCCATAGCGGGTTATGGCTGCATCGACCATCGCCCTGCAGCCCTCCTCTGTACTCACATCCGCGGCAAATCCCGAGCCATTGGCTCCGATTTCGGATGCAACCCTGTCGGCGTCGACCTGGCTGCGCGAGACAACGAGGACGTTCAGGCCGGCCTCCCCGAAACGCAATGCTATGCCCTTGCCAATCCCCCGGCTTGCGCCGGTGACAATGACCGTTTTCCCTTGCAGTGACTTCAACATGTTCCACTCACTTTTTTGTTGTAATTTCCACAAATTCACGTGCCGCTGCTGCTTTAATTTGAGGCGTCAGATTAAAACATCGGCACACGACCGGCGCTGCCTGCACAAAACAAATGCACAGTAATATTAGTCATTTAGCACTCCATTTTTGCAGAAGTTGCGTTCGCCTCCAGGTGCTACCGCTCCAATCACACTCCGCACCATGAAGCAGAAAATAGATGTTGTAAATCACACATTTTTACGACAAGGTTCCAACATAAGCGATCCACGAGCCACGGAAGCGGCCAAGAAAAAGGGGAACAATTATGATGAAAATCTCCAGACGCAACATGATGCAGATGATGGGTGCGGCCGCTTTTACCGGCCCAATGGCAAGCGCGACCCGCGCTTTTGCGGGTCGAGAAAAAGAGCTCAATATCCTGTGCTGGGAAGGCTACAATTCCGCACAGGTCCTGGATCCCTTCCGATCCAGCCAGTCAGCGACCGTCAAGGCTGAAAGCCTGACCAACGACCCGACCATGATCAACCGCCTGCGCGCGGGCGAGACCAAAATCTGGGACCTGATCAACGTCAACAATCCCTGGGCCCGAAAGGTGATGGGGCCGGCCGGGCTGATAAAGCCGCTGCCGCGCGCCGAGTTCGAGCCCTATTTCGAGACCATGCTCCCCAACTTCAAGGCGCCTTATCGCTGGGCAATGAGCGACGACGGCAAGGACCTGCTCGGCATGGCGCAGCGCTTCGGGCCCTACAGCTTTGTTGTCAACACCGACAAGGTCAGCAAAGCAACGGCGGAGGAACAGGGCTGGGACCTGTTCAACGACGCCTCGATCGCCGGCAAGTACGGCATACAGGAATCCGACGACTGGAACGTCTTCAACATCTTCCTCATCGCCGGAATTGACCCCTTCAGGGAGCACACGGAGGAGGAGTTCAAGGCCTTTGCCGAAACCGCAGAAAAAGTTTTCAAGGGCGCCAAGATGGTCGGGGACATGGCGTCACTCAATCAGGCTCTCGTCTCGGGCGAGATCGACCTTTATATGACCGGTGGCACTTATTCCGTCTCTCCGGCGCGTGCCGACGGCTATACGAACTTGCGCGCCATTACGCCACTCAAGGGCCCGATGGATGGCAAGGGCGGTATTTCCTGGATCGAGATCACCTCGACGGTCAACAATCCCGAACTTTCGCCACTCGCCCTGGAATTTCTGAAATACGTCCAGGATCCGCACGTCGCCCACACCGTCGCCTTTGCTGAAGGCACATTCAACCCGGTCAGCCAGATGGGCAACCCGAAGTGCTACGAACTCTTCACCAAGGACGAGATGGAAGCCATCCAATGGGACAGCCTCGAGGAGGATATGGCGCGTTCGGCGCAATACGACATCGTGCCTGACTATGACAAGGCACTGGAACTGATGACCGCCGCCAGGCGCCTGCGCGGCTGAGCAAAGCCTGTCCCGACGGAGAACAGAACATGAGCCTTGCGATGATCTCGCCCACCCTATCCGACGTCTTGCCGAAAATCGAGGATCCGATCCATCCAACGCCGAAACCGGTGCTGCAACTTGTCGACGTTCGAAAGATTTTCGGCGATTTTGCCGCGGTAGATGGCATAAGTGTCGATATCAGAGAAGGCGAATTCGTCACCATTGTCGGACCCTCCGGGTCCGGCAAGACCACACTTCTGCGCATGCTGGCCGGCATGGAATCACCATCAGAAGGCTATATCACGCTGCGCGGCGAAACGATCAATAACGTGCCGTCCGACAGGCGTCCGACATGTCTCGTCTTCCAGTCGCTTGCGCTTTTCCCGCACAAGAGCGTCGGCGAGAACATCGAGTTCCCGCTAAAAGTTCGCAAAATGCCGGCCGCAGAACGCAAAGCGCGCGCTCTCGAACTCATGCGCATGGTGCGCCTGCCTGAGAGTTACTATTCCAAGAACGTGATGCGCTGCTCGGGTGGTGAAAAACAGCGCGTGGCGCTCGCCCGCGCGTTTGCTTATGACCCCGACGTCTTGTTTTTCGACGAACCGCTATCGGCGCTCGACTACAAACTGAAGAAAGTTCTGGAAAAGGAGCTCAAGGACCTGCACCGCGAAAGCGGGAAGACCTTTGTCTACATTACCCATTCGCTCGAGGAAGCCATGGTCATGTCTGATCGCGTCGGGGTAATGAGCCGTGGCCGCCTCGTTCAGATTGGCACACCAGAGGAAATCTACACCAAGCCGGCAACGCGCTTCGTCGCGGAATTTTTTGGTGAGGTGAACAGTTTTGAAGTCAGGCGCGACCACCAAGGCGTGTGGACGCTCGCCGACGGCAGGCCGATCACTGTAGCCCCGGTAGCACAAACGATTGGCGAGACGGCAACTGTCATCGTTCGGCCCGAAACCATGCGCTTCGTCACCGGCTCCTCGAGCGCTGACAATCTGATCTCCGGCACGATCTACAACGAATATTCTCTCGGCTCGCGCATGCAGTATCAGATTCATTCCGGCGACCGGATCTATCTGGTCGAGGCCGCACGCGCCGCCGCGACCGGCATCACGTCGGGCGACACGGTCACTATCGGCTGGGACGCCCGCGACGCGATCGTGGTGGGAGACTGATATGGTAACCATGACCCATGCTGAAGCGGCCGGTGAACAAAGGCATTTTCCGTCTATCCCTGCAGGACTGCGCGCGGCCGCTCCTGTCACGATCCTGCTGCTGCTTGGCTTTCTGGCACCGCTTCTTACGGTAGCTGCCTATGCCTTCGCCACGCCCAAGAGCTTCGACGTGTTTCGCTCTTTTACCCTCGCCAACTTCACGGTGATCCTTGATCCTTCCAATACCGTTTGGATGTCGTTTGCCTGGTCGATCGCCTATGCCTTTGCGACAGTCATATTGCTTGCGATGATCGCCTATCCCATCGCCTACGGTCTCAATCGCATGTTCGGCAAATGGTCTGGCCTGGTCGGCGTGCTGTTCGTCTTTCCGCTGTTCGTCTCGGAAAACGTACGCCTCTACGGTTGGGTGCTGTTCTTTATCAAGAACGGGGTGCTCGACGGCGGCCTGAAGTGGCTCGGCTTCTCGGGCGGACCCGAGATACTTTACACACCCGGCGCCATCCTCTTCGGCATGACATATGTTTATCTGCCTTTCATGCTGTTCCCGATGTCGCTTGGCATTGCCATGATCCCCCGGGACCTTGTCGATGCGGCCCGCGACCTTGGGGCTAACAGGCTGACGATCTGGCGCGAGATCGAGCTCCCACTCGCCATGCCCGGTATCCTGATCGGCATGTTGCTCACCTTCGTGCTCGGCGCCGGCGCGATCGCCGAATCCAAGATTCTCGGCGGCCAGTCGGTCATTACCATCGCGCAGGATATCGAGGTTGCTTTCACGTATGCACAGAACTGGCCGCTTGGCTCGGCGCTCGCCCTCCTGCTCGTCGCGATCATCAGCGGGCTTGCCCTCTACGTTCTGTCCAAGCTCGATCTCGACCGCATTCTGGGAAAGAAGTGAGACATGGAAACCCGCTCGCAAATCCGCGCCCGAGCCTTCGTCAAGGTCTGGACATCCATTGTCGTCCTTGCCGTTTACCTTCCTATCCTCTGCGGAGCGATGGCCGGCCTGTCCAGGGGACGCTATTTCGGCTTCCCGATTAACGCCTTTTCGATCGAATGGTGGGGCAAGACCCTTGGCTCGCTCGAGATTCAGGCTCTCGTGCAGAACTCCCTCCTGATCGCTTTCATCGTCACGCTTGTCTCCGTGATATTCGCCTTCTTCGGCGCGCTCGCCTTCGCCCGCTACGACTGGAAGGGGCGCAAGCTTTTCCAGAAGGCGATCCTTCTGCCAGTCTTCTTTCCGCAGCCGGTGCTGGGGCTCGCTCTCCTCCTGTGGTTCAACGCGCTTGGCATCAACCCGAGCTGGCAGACGGCCGTTATTGCGCATCTCGTCTGGATCGTTCCGGTGGTCACGCTCGTCATTGCCATCCAGGTCTATTCCTTTGATCCAACACTGGAAGAGGCTGCGCGTGACCTCGGAGCGGGCCGCTGGTTCATTCTGCGCGACGTGACCCTGCCTATTCTGTGGCCGGGCATCTGGTCCGGCGCGCTCTTCGCGTTCCTGCTTTCCTGGGGCAATTTTCCGTTGTCGCTTTATACAGCCGGCGTCGACTCTACGATCCCGAAATGGCTCTATTCGAAGATGGTCGCCGGGTATTCGCCAATGGTGCCGGCGCTCGGCACGATGAGCACTGTATCGGCTGCCATATTGTTGCTGGCTGGCGGTCTCGCCATCATGCTGGTCCGCCGTCGTCAGGCGGATACATGAGGACGCCTCGATGAACTGGAAAACCGACCGCCGTTCCTTCTACTATCAGGGCGCTCCGGAACCCGACGATCCGACGCTTGAAAAGGGCAAGGTGGCGCTTCTCGTCATCGACATGCAGAACACGTATCTCGATCGCCCAGCTCCCGACACGCTGTCTGGTGATGATCTTGTCCGCTATCACGCCTGGACGCCGTTTCACGAGCGCATGCATGACACCGTCATCCCCAATACCCGGCGTCTCATGGAACGGTTTCGCGCACTCGGCCTCGACGTGTTTTTCGCGCGAATTGCTTGTCTGCGCACCGATGGCCGGGATCGTTCGCTCAGCCAGAAGAAGCCGGGATGGAACAATCTTTTGCTTCCGAAGGATGAGCAAGCTTCGCAGATCCTGTCGAAAATTGCCCCGCAGGACGGCGAGATCGTTGTCACCAAGACCACAGACAGTGCGCTGACGGGCACGAATCTCAGGCTTTTGCTGACCAATATGGGCATCACCCACGTTGTTTGCGCCGGGATTTTTACCGACCAGTGTGTATCTTCCACCGTCCGCAGCCTCGCTGACGAGAGCTTCGACGTCATCGTCGTCGATGACGCGTGTGCAGCAGGCTCCATGGAACTCCACGTCAGTGAACTGACCAGACTGCACATGATCTATGCCAACGTGATGACCACGGAAGAGTTGATCGGCTATCTGCCGCAGCCAAAGCATGAAACAATCGGGGACGAAAGTCGCCCCGGGCTTGTTCGCCCAGAGTGTTCCTGACACAACTTGGTCGATGAAAGCACTCGAAGCCCTTTATGCCGACAAGAATTCCTCCGTCTCTGCTGCAGTTGAACACGGCGCACTGAGCTGTTCCTCACGCGGCCGAGTTTTGCGCTGGAAAGCCATTGGGAGTGAGGCGCGATGAAAAAACCAAAAAGCGTGCGCCAATCGCGCATCCTGACTGAACTTAACCAGGCACCGAGCCTGCGCGTTGCTGAACTTGCCCGGCGCCTAGACGTCTCGACAGAGACAATCCGGCGCGATCTGGACGAGATGACCGAACAGGGTCTGCTCAACCGCACCTATGGCGGCGCTGTGCGTTCGCTTTCCACCGAGCCTTCGGTGACCGAGCGCCATGCGCTCTTTGTCGGCGAGCGTGAAAGGATCGCCAAGGCGGCCGTCCAAATACTTAAAGGCGCTCAGGTGCTTATGATCGGCTCGGGCTCGACGACAGTGCACACCGCGCGGCGCGTAGCAGTCGAGATGAAGAACATCACTGTACTCACTCATTCCTTTGGTGTGGCGACCGTGCTTGCTATCAACCCGACAATCAAGGTGGTCATGCTCCCCGGCGACTACCACGCCACCGAGGGCGCGACGGTCGGTGCCTATGCCGTGTCATTCCTCAATTCCTTCTACGCCGATTTCGCCATTCTTGGCGCAAGCGGTCTGGGTCCAGACGGCCCCTCGGACGCCCTCTTGGAGTGTGGCGCGGTCTACAGCGCGATGGTCTCTCGCGCAGCGCGCACCGTCGTGGTCGCCGATCATTCCAAGCACGACCGCCTCTTCCCCGCGCGCTATGCCGCTTGGCGGGACATCACGCACGTCGTTACCGATAAGGCGCTGGGCGAAGATTTGACAGAAAGCCTGGACAACAACGACGTGAAACTGACCATTTGTTGAAAGCTGCCTGAAAATCGGAGGGACCAATGATCAGCGAGACGACCTCAGCAGGCAAAAAAAACGCGCGCGTGACTTCGGTATTGCCTTCGACGGCACGCCCGGCCCACTCAACGCCATCACCGACATCGCCGGTATCCATGTCGGCTTTTCGACGATCAGTGAAGAGACACCCCGCCCCGGTCGAAGGTTGCCGGTGCGTACCGGCGTGACGGCGATACTGCCGCACGCCGCAGCGGGCGAACCAGTACCGGTATTCGCTGGCATTCATCGTTTCAATGGCAATGGTGAGATGACGGGATCTCACTGGATCGAGGACGGGGGCTACTTTGTCGGGCCTGTCCTGATTACCAACACGCACAGCGTAGGTATCGCCCATCAAAGCGCCGTGCGATGGATGATTGACCGATTTGCATCGACCTACGAGGGAGACGACCACCTGTGGATCATGCCCGTGGTGGCAGAAACCTATGACGGCATGCTCAATGACATCAACGGCCAACACGTCGCGGTCGAGCACGTCCTGGAGGCGTTGGACGCTGCCAGAAGCGGTCCGGTCGCTGAGGGCAATGTCGGCGGCGGCACGGGCATGATTGCTTACGGTTTCAAGGGCGGCACGGGCACTGCCTCGCGCCTGATCGCAATTGACGACAAGGAGTTCACCGTCGCGGCGTTGGTGCAGGCCAATCACGGCCAGCGGGACTGGCTGACAATTAGCGGCCTACCCGTTGGAAAACTGCTGCAACAAGAAAACCCGGGGCTGTCCGAACGAGGCTCGATCATCGTTGTGATTGCCACGGACCTGCCACTTGCGCCGCACCAGCTGCGGAAGCTGGCGCGGCGCGGCGCGATAGGCATCGGCCGCAACGGCACAGTCGGCGGCAATAGTTCCGGCGACATTTTTCTCGCTTTTTCGACGGCCAATCCACACCCGATGCGCCATAAGGCCGGACCGTTGTTGAGCATCGACATGGTCAATGACGATGTGCTTGATCCGGTCTATCAGGCCGTGGTGCAGAGCGTGGAAGAGGCGGTGATCAATGCGATGGTCGCCGCGGAAACAACAGGTGGCACACCCCACGATCGATACCGCATCGAGGCAATAGACGCCGACGCGGTTGCCAGACTTCTGGCTCAGAGTTCACCCCGCTGATCCCATCGCGCCGCTTCCGTCCCGCCCGCTGGAAGCGCAGATGCAGCTTTGAACATGCGGCGACGGATGTTATCGCCTTAACACAGGCTAAGCCAAAACACGCCGGGAAAAACCAAAGCGGTGGAAGCAAACGCCGCGAGCGCTGCCGCATGAGAGATTACCGAAAGGATATCGCTCCCCAACTTTTGATTGCTCCGCAATTTCCTCATCCACAGCACAAGCAGGAAAAGCGATAAGCCGAACAGAGCAAGCAGTACGGATCGAAGGATCGAAACACCGGCCCAGGAGCGCGTATCCCACCCCCAGGCACAGCCGACGAATTGCACAGCATATAATGTGAGAAAGCACAGGGCCCAGGTGATGAAGGGCCCGGCAAGACTGAAGGCTGTTCGGTAGCGCATCTCAGCCTCCCTCCGTTAATGACCGTAGTGTCTGCAGGAAAAGAAACGATATGCCTGTCGCGAAAAGCAAGTGAACATGCCAGAGGGTGCCTATGCGAAGGTCGTTTCGGCGACGGTCCGAGACGTAGCCATTCGACAGACGCCAACACCCGAATGCCACAAGGATCAGGCCGACAAATCCGTGCAAAAGGAGATAAACGTTGACCGCAACCGAAACGCCGTGGATTGCATGGCTTACCGCCGTATATTCCTCCCGCAGCACCATTGCACCACAGACGATCGCCGCCACGTAGGCAATCGTGCTGATGATCGACATCGTCACAGCCGCTCTCAGATGTCTCGCCAGTGCGCCAAAGATGGTGGCTACAGCGGCGCTCAACAGGAAAACCGTCTGCAGTGATATCGACTGCGGCCAGACGATCTTTTCGCCACCAGCGGAAATCCAGAGGAAAAGCCCGCCGAAAAGCAATGAGGAAAAAAGCGTCGTGTCCGCAATCAGGGCAAGTTTCACCGCCATGACGGACGGAGCATCGGCGCATTCGTAATGAAGCGGAAAACGTTCTTCTCCACGCGCGACGACGGGTCCGCGTTCCTGTCTGGCATCATCGTTCGGCGTCCACGCCAGGAAGAGCAAAGCAATAATGACGAGAGCGAAAACCGCCACCGGATACGCCTTGAGAAGCAATGCGATGAAAAAGGCGGCCGTGGACATGGCAGTCAGCAAAGGAAGAAAGCTTGGCCCTGGCAACACGACGATCTGCAGCGGCGCACCGGTTACGGCATCCGTCCCCATGGTCTCCATTTTCCTGGATCTCACAAAGCCGAGGTACCCTTTACCCGCGGCGAGCGTCGCCGCGATCCGGTTGATCGGAAGGCTGTCCGCTCTAGCAGTCACTTCCGGCTGTGACGCAAAGGCATAGGCCGCTGGCGGGGTCGGCATGGCCCATTCAAGGGTACCGGCATCCCACGGATTGCGCCTGAAGGCGCGCCCGTAGCGAAACAGCAGCGCGAAGTCCAGCACCACCAGCATGAAGCCCGCGGCCATTATGAAGCTGCCAATCGACGAGAGAAGATTGAGCCACTCCCAGGGGGAAGCCTCTGGATAGGAAAAAACACGCCTCGGCATGCCCAGCAGCCCGGTCAGGTGCATCATGAAGAATGTGAGATTGAAGCCGATGAAGATCATCCAGAACGCGGCCCTGGAAAGGTGCTGGACGGGCTGGCGCCCGCTGATATGCGGCACCCAGTAATAAAGCCCGGCGAGCATGGGAAAGAGAAATCCCCCGACCAGGACATAATGAAGATGCGCCACCACAAAATGTGTATCATGCGCCTGCTGATCGAAGGGTACCATGGCCAGCATGACGCCGGTCAGGCCGCCAATGACGAACACGCAGAAAAACCCGAGGATGTGGAGCATGGGAACGCTCATCGTCGGCTTGCCGCTTGCGATGGTTCCAAGCCAGGCGAATATCTGGATCGCTGTCGGGATGGTTACAAGCGCGCTCGCGGCAGAAAAAAACGACAGCGCCACATGGGGGATGCCCACCGTGTACATGTGGTGCACCCACAGTCCGAAGGACAGGAAAGCCATGGCAATCAACGCCGCAACGATGATGTTGTAACCAATCAGGCGCGTTCCTGCCAGAACGGGGATAATTGTCGACAGGGCTCCGGCCGCCGGCAGAAAGATGATGTAGACCTCGGGGTGGCCGAACAGCCAAAAGAGGTGTTGCCACAGAAGCGGGCTACCGCCGCGTTGCGGGTCGAAAAACGGGATATCGAAGGCCCGTTCAGCTTCCAGCAATATCGAACCGAGGATCAGCGGCGGAAAACCGATCAGCATCATCGCGGCGACAACGAGCATGTACCAGGCGAAGACCGGCATCCTGTCGAGGGACATGCCGGGTGCACGCAACCTCAGGATCGTCACGATGATTTCGATCGCCGCGCTGATAGCGGAAATCTCCACGAAGGTAATGCCAAGAAGCCAGATGTCGGCATTGATCCCGGGACTGTATTGCGATGACGACAGCGGCGTGTACATGAACCAGCCCCCCGCAGGCGCAGCCCCGCCAATAAGGGCGAAAATCAGCATTCCGCCGCCGAAGAGGTAACACCAGTAGCCATAGGCGGACAGGCGGGGAAAAGCGAGGTCCCTGGCGCCGATGAGCTTCGGCAGGACGTAGATCGAAAGTCCTTCAAAAAAAGGAATTGCGAACAGAAACATCATGATCGTGCCGTGCATCGTGAAGACCTGCGCATATTGCTCGGCATCCATGAAGGCGTTTGATGACGTGGCCAGTTGTGTCCGGATGAGCATGCCCAGGAACCCGCCTACGGCGAAGAAAACAAGCGCGGTCACCATGAAGCGTTTGCCTATGACGGTGTGGTTGACCGCTGCGAGACGCCGCAATCCGGTGCCCGAACTCCAGACCTCATTGAGTTCCCGGTGAAGCCTTAATGACGAGTGTTTCTTCGGTGTGCGCACATCATTCATCAGCGTTGTCCCAAACCCCCGATCACCTTTGAAAACTCGCTCTCCGTGTGAGCAACAACGCGGAAACTCATGCCGGCATGGCCGGTACCGCAATATTCCGCGCAGATGCCGCCGAAAGTGCCGGTCTGATCCGCCGTGAGGGCAATCTTGTTGGAAAGTCCGGGAATGGCGTCGATCTTTCCGCCAAGCCTTGGAACCCAGAAGCTGTGAATGACATCGTCACTTGTGACCTCTACAATGACATCACGGCCCACCGGCATATGCATCACGTCGGAAATGCGGACTTCTCCGGTCGGTGTTTCGTAAGCAAACTCCCATTTCCACATGCGTGAAACCGCATATATGCGAAGCGGATCGCTCCCGGACTGTGGCAGGAGGGATTCTCCTTGCATGAATGAAAAAGCCACCAGGGCCGTCAGGATCGGTATGGGGAACCCGATGCCGCCGCCGATCAGCCAATGGTGCGTTTTCACCCGAGCAAGGGAGGCCGGGCTGAAAAAGACCAACGCCAGCAGAACGGCAATCAGCATGAAGATTGCGCAGGCGCCGCCCAACATTACCCACCACAGCAGCGCGACCTTGCGACTGGCCGGGCCTGCCGGCGCCAGTGTCGAGAGGTCACCGGAGCAAGCGGAAACCAGCAAAAGCAGAGGAATGAGCGCTATCAAACGGAACCCCGCGCTTCTCCCGCAGGTTAGCGCTCGAAAAGGAAACGTCAGATGGAAAAAAGCGACACACCCAACCCGGTCATCTCCAAGGTGGAGGAGAAGACGACGGACTCCGCAATCGCCGTTGCCGGCCATCCACTGCACGCAATGACCGTTCATTTCCCTATTGCCCTTGTCATAACGACATTGGCTTGCGACCTCCTTTATTGGTGGTCCGCAGACGAGTTCTGGGTTCGCGCCGGTGTCTGGGCATCGGGAGGCGCTTTTTTCAGCGGCGTCGCAGCCGGCATCATCGGCACGGCGGAACTGCTTCTTGTCGCGGGAATTCGCGCCCGGGTTGCCAGCTGGGCGCATGGTGTGGCCGCAATAGCGCTGATCTCCGTGGCAGGCGCCAATTGGGGAGGGCGGACATTCGGCATGATCGAGATTTTGCCGCATGGGCTCGGCCTGTCCCTCCTTGCTTCGGTCCTTACTGCGCTCGCGGGTTGGCACGGCGGAAAGCTGATATTCGATCACGGCATCGGCCTCATGGTGTCTCCCAAGGAATGAGGGGGGCGATGTTACGCTTTAGTGCCCCAGGCTCATGGAACCAGTCAGGCAGCAGTGCGGGTATCTCCGGTTTTGCGAGCGCCAGATAGACGATGCCAAGGGCTATGATGCTGGTGAACGCCGTGACGACAATGAAACGCCACACAGGATAGATCTCGCCGTTGTTAAAGAGACGGAGAATGACCAAGCCCGTAAGCACGTGTAGAAACACGAGAATAGCCACAAGGGCGAGCTTTGCGCTGAACCATGATAAATATGTGGATTGCAGGAAAATAAGCGTGGTTCCGGACGCGACTGCTAAAAAAGCGGCTGGCGACAATACCTTTACATAGGAAAACCGCACGATCTTTTGCAGGCGGAAACGATCGTCATCGTTTTGGACATGCGCACGTTGCACGTAGAGACCGGGAAGACTGACAAGGCCTGCGATCCAGACGGAGATCGCTAAAAAATGGACAAACTTGAAGAGCGCGATCATTCCACCCCCCGCCATGCACTCATGTGCAGCATGGTCCGGACGGAGGAAATCGCAACGACGAGATAGGGGACAAGACCGAATGTCCACATGATGAGGCCCGAAAGCTGCTGATCTTCGAGCGCTGTCATTCCATACGACTCGGTCGTGAGCAGATGCTCTGCAAAAAGCGGATAAGGAGCAAATGTAAGGATGGCTGCGAGGAAGCCCATCTGCGCCATCGTTGCAAGTGCGAGCGCAATTCTCCTTCCCGGTCCGGCAGAGACGAGCATCGTCCTCCATAGCCAGACAGCGGTTACAATCAAGGCGAGCTGCATGCCCCAGTAAGCAAGGGAGTTTGAAAGCGTGAATGAATAACCCGGCGGCAGATGCCAGGCCCAATAGACGATGGTATGCGCGAGAAACGGAATTTCCGGAAGGGCTGGGAGCCGCCAGGGTAAGCGCGGCAGGCGTCCTTCAAGGTTTAGCGCCAGCAATGGCGCAAGGACGGCAATCAATATGAAATGATGGAAAACCCTTGCGGAGAAAAGGGCCGTCGTCAGCGCACAAAGCGGCGATACGAACGCAACGACAAGAACGCAGATTATGGCGGCACGCTGCAAGAAGGCCCCCTGTCGGGTCGCTGTCCCAAACAGCAGAACGGTTGCGAGCGCTATCATCGCGATGAGAACCGGATCGAGGTTCCATGCATATGCAAGGTCGGTGAAATCAGGTGCTGGTCCGCAGTACGGAACAGTTGTTTCGCTCAAAGTCTCGAGCCCCCATGTCAATTCTACCCCTCACCCAACTCCGCTTGCGGAGATGCGTTCCCCTCTTTGCTCACGATCGGGACAACAACCCGTGATCAATGTGAAGGAACGATGAGGCACGCCCGTGGTTCACCATCAGGCCGGGACGCGAGGAAGGAGGAAACAATGCCAATCGTTACGGGACTTTTTGAAGACGAAGAAGGCGCCAAGCGCGCCGTCCAATATCTCGAGAACATCGGCGTGGATCGCCGCATCATTAAGGTCAAAACCTACGATCAGGGATTGGAGGAAAACGCCGGCCATACCCCTGAAAATATTGACAAAGGCGGAATTGAGCAGGGCTTGATTGTCCGCGCCGACGTTTCACATAAGCATCTGGTGAGGGCGTCGGAAGCCTTCCTCAATCTGGCAAGGAAGAAACAGCCGTGACGGGGAACTCATTTTGTCCCATCTTTACCGGAACGTCGCCGCCGCAAGTTTCGGAAGCATGAACCGGAAGGCGATGCTGCGGGCGCCCTGAAACAAGAGAAGCGAAATCCACAGGCCGTCATTGCCATAAAGCGGCTGCAGGACTGCCCAGGCGGCGAAATAGATGATCAGGGATGCCACCATGAGGTTGCGCATTTGCCGAGACCAGGTGGACCCGATATAGACGCCGTCCATCTGAAACGCGATGATGCCGACAACCGGCAAAACCACCACGTAAATCAGGCAGGTATCGGCCAGTCTCGCAACGGCGTCGGTGGGCGCTGTCAGCGCAATCACCCAATCCCCGGCAGCCAGGAAGGCCAAGGAAACCAGCGCTGCAAAAATCAGGCCCCAGAATGTCGTCAGCTTGATCGTGCGGTCAAAGGCCGGCCGATAACGTGCACCGACAGCGCGGCCGGCAAGCTGTTCCGCCGCCGTAGCGACACCGTCAAGGAAGGCGACCCCGAAGAAATAAAAACGCAGCAGAATGGTGTTGGCGGCAAGCACGTCGATCCCAAGGAAGCCGCTCTGGCGGGTGAAGAAGGAGAGGCCGATCAGCAATGCGAAGGAGCGGATCATCATGTCGCCGTTGACCGCAAAGGATCGTCTGATTGCCGGTATATCCGGAAGCCGCCAGGAGGAGCGCTGGGTCTTTGCCAGGATCAAGGCTGCGCCTGCCACCGCGGTCACGGCTTCTGCAACCAAAGTGGCGATCGCAACACCTTCCACTCCCCAGCCGAGCCCTATGACCCAATGAACGCTGAGGGCGGCATTCAGGCCATTCAGCAGCGTCTGGAGGATCATGCTCCACATGGCCTCACCGCGGCCAATGAGCCAGCCGAAGGCGACAAAATTGAAGAGAACGAAGGGGGCCGACCAGATTCGCCAGTGGAAATAGGTCGAGGCGGCTTCGGCGACAATCCCTTCTGCGCCCATAACGCTCATGCCGAGCGCACCGATCGGGCCCTGGAGCAGCAGCAACAACAGACCGGCCACCAGTGCGATGATGAGGCCGCTCAGCAACATGCGCTGTTCACCTACCCGGTCGCCGGCACCCATTGCCTGTGCCGTAAAGCCGGTGGTGGCACCGCGCAGAAAATTGAAGGTCACGAAGATGACATCGAAGATCACGGAGGCCAGCGCCACCCCGCCCACCAGCGCCTCGTTTCGCATATGCGCGATGACGCCCGTCGCCACAAGACCCACAAGCGGGGTCGACAGATAGGCGATCATCATTGGTATCGCGATTTTGAGGACATCGCGATGCGCGACGCCGAACGGGCGGACAGCTGCCTCGGTCCCCGTGATTGCCGTTGCCTTCACTTATTCTTTCCGATGTGGTTCACCCAACGTATGCATCAGCCGGTTCGCCCAGCCGAAGATGGCGATGGAATGGATGAGGTCGAGAATTTCAAGATCATCCAGACCGATTTCCCGCAAGTGATAAAATTGGTAGACCCCCACATTGTCTGGATGGGCGGTCAGATCGACACCGAAATTGAACAGCGCCTGCTCGAAATCAGGAAGGTCCGCATCCAGCCCGTTCTTGTATATTTCGTCCACGACCTCGGGCCGTTTCTCCAGCTGGATATAACGGTTGGCGTGAACAGCGGCGCAGTAAATGCAGTGATTGACGAAGGATGCCGCCAGCGCGCCGATCTCGCGCCCACCGCGTGACAATCCGCCTTCACTATACATGATATCGTTGAAGAGCGGGGTGCGCTCGTTCAGCGCCTCCGCCTCGTTAGCGAGCACGAGGACATAGGCCGATACCTTGGTATTGGAAGGGGTGACCTTCAGGGCCGACAATTGCTCGGGGGTCGCGTTTGCAAGGTCCACAGGCTGGACGTAAGGATGCCAGTCAAGCGCATCGAGGGTGAATTCATGGACGGGCTGTGACATATCAATTGTCCCTCATCATCTTGAGGCCGGCAACGACCAGCACCTGATAATTCACATAGGCAATCAGGCCGGCGAGCGTGACGATATCGCGGTCGTCGAGACCAACGGCATAGAGTTTCTCAATGTTTTCCCGGGTCGCGTTCTTCGGCGTAAGGGTCACGAGATCGACGTGGTTCAGGATGGCTTGCAGGCGGGAATCCGCGTGCTGAAGGACCGATGACGGATCAGCGACCGACGCGTGGTCGGAGCCTCCCTCCTCCTCGGCAAGCCGCTCGATGTAGTGCGCATGAAGTTCTTTCGCCTTCCACAAAGCGGACATACGCGCGGCAAGTGCCGCCCGCAGGGCGTAGGAAAAGTTGCGTGGCTCTGCCGGCCGCAAAGCCGCAAGATAGCTGGTCTGCGTCAGGTGTTTGAGCTTAGAGCGCCGCTCGCGGAGTTTCAGCAGATCGGAGCTTTCATCAAGGCCGAGGACGCGGTCGATCACGTCTTCTGGAGGTGTAGCTGTCATTGTTTTTTCAATCCTCGGAAAGAGCGTCATCCAGGAAGGTCAGGCGGTCCTGTCCCCAGTAGAGCGTGTCGCGGTAAATCCAGGTGGGGGTTCCAAATACACCACGCGCCTGTGCTTCGGCGTGGCTGTCATGCCAGGCCGCCATGATCTCGGGCGTGTCTTCGAGCGCACGCAGCGCACGACCATCAAGACCCAGGCCGTTTGCCACGGCGATGCGAACGTCCGGATCGGTCACGTCCTGCTCCTCCGCCCACAGTGCCCGCAGAAGCGCATGACTGAGTTCCAGTGCAGGCAAACCCTGCCTGTCGGCCGCAATCACCATGCGCGCGGCAAACTCGTTGTTGGTGGGATAATATCTGGGCTTCAGCACCAACGGCATACCGAGACGCTTGCGCCAGCGCTCCAGTTCGACGGCGTGGTAGTCCTGCCGCGGCTGCGGTCTGGAACGAAGTGGAACACCACCGTTTTCGGTGACGATGCGGGTAGGGCGGACGACGATATCAAGATCGTGCTTTTCAATCAGCGCCTTGAACTGTGGCCAGCCCAGATAGGCCCAGGGCGAACTGAGCGCATGGTAATAATAAACGGTTTTTCTGCTCATCGCCTTAACCTCAGGCTGTCTTCTGCATGGTGGGGTCGGCATCCGCATCTGTCCATTCGGACCCATCGAGTTCGGGCTTTTCGTAAGCCTTCAGCGCCTCCCAGTGATGATCGATGTCGGCGATGAACAGCGAAGCTGCGATACCTCGCGCAAGCCAGAGCGCACCTTCGCTGATGGCCGGAATATCGCCGCTGACTTTGCCCAGACTGACCGATGAACCGTAATTGAAACAATGGATCTGCTGCAGCCAAGGGGCGGTACCCGGCTCTTTCTCGGTGAAAGAGAAGTCGTCTTGCAGCCAGGGGAATCGCCCGAGCCCAGGGTTTTCCTCACCTGGTGGCGGCGTGTGTCGGTCCTCCCAGCAGGCGATCTGCCCGTTGAACATTTCGAGTTCGGGACGACTGACGGGGTCGATTGAGAATCCCGTTCCCAAAATCACGAAATCGGTCCGAAAAACGCGGCCGTTGATTGTGGTGATGACAACTTCGCCGCCCTCTTCCTTCATCGATTGGATACCGCAGTCGAAATGGAAATAGGCGTTGGGATGTCGGCTCACCCTCAGCGTTGAATTGTGTGGCGCGGGGGTCTGCTGCTTGACGGAATAATCCATGAGACGCCAGCGCCACTCAGGGTCAATTTTCGCGAAGCCGGCGGTGACACCGTATGATCCGATGCCCATCAACTTGTTGATCGTCGGCATTGTCTTGCGTCTGGCAAGAAGACGCACCTCACCGGCCCCCTGCTCGAGCGCTTCCGCTGCATTGTCCACAGCGGACGCCCCTACCCCGATGACAACGACGCGTTTTCCCTTCAGACGCTGAAAATCAATCATGTCGGCGGAATGCGCCCAGCTGACGTGACGTTGCATGCCCTTCACAAAATCCGGGATCGTCGGTTCTCCCAGGCCATCACGGCCTGTTGCCATCACCAGTTTCCGGGTGATGATCGGGTCAGCCTTCCCCCCGTCGATCTCAAGCTCCAGAAGCCCATCGGACCGTGGTATGACGCGGGTGACGTGGATGTTGTTTTCAACCGGGATTTCCATCACCTGCCGGTACCAGCTCAGATATTCCATCCACATCGGTCGCGGGATGCGAAAGAGTTCTTCCCAGGCCTCTTCGCCAAAGCGGGCGGTGTACCAAGCCCTGAAGGTGAGCGATGCCATACCGAGCGCTGGCCCGAGCAGGTTCTTGGGCGAGCGCAGGGTTTCCATGCGCGCGTAAGTCACCCAGGGCCCCTCTTCACCTTTTGCGGCGCGGTCCACAATCCGGATATTGGCGATCCCTGCCCTTGTCAGGGCATGCCAGGCGACGAGGCCGCACATGCCGCCACCGATGATCACGACATCGCTGGCAAGCTGACCGTCTGAGGTCGAGACCGGTTTCGACCAGTTTGCTGCGGGATAGTTGAGGTAGGACAAATCCTGCCTCACCCGGGCGTTGAGCGCAGCTAGTCTCTGCTGCTCGGTCCGGTCTTGCTGTTCTAAAGTCATCAGGTGATCTCCTGAAATTCACTGTTGCCCATCGGCACCGACGGGCATGAGGATTAATCGGCGAGCACCACGGCGTCGCGATCGCGCCAACCCACCCAGACCGTCTCGCCATCAAGATGCGAGAGCGCCACCGGATCGAGCTGGGCCGACAGGAGTGCGCCGTTATCAAGGTGGATCGTCAACGTCGTGTGCGCGCCCTTGAACACGCGCCGCTCGATCTGGCCCTTGAGGGCAAAACGATCACTCGGCTGCTCGGGAAGACAGAACAGGGCTTCCGGACGCAGCGCGATCGTGACGTGGCTGCCAACCGCGTGATGGTGGCCGTTAAGATCGGCCCGGATCAGGCTGCCCTGCCATCCAATTGTTGCAACATCGCCTTCGGCAGACGCCAATCGGCCTTCGAGAAAGTTGCTCTGGCCAATAAAGTCGGCGACGAAGCGGCTGCGGGGGCGTGCATAGAGATCATCAGGCGCTCCCATCTGCTCGATCCGCCCCTTGTTCATCACCACCACGACGTCAGACATGGTCAGGGCCTCTTCCTGATCATGGGTGACGAAGATGAAGGTCTTGCCGGTCGTCTGCTGGATCGACTTCAACTCGATCTGCATCTCATGGCGCAGCTTGGCGTCGAGTGCCGATAGCGGCTCGTCGAGCAGCAAGACGTTCGGGTCCGGCGCCAGCGCCCGCATGAGGGCCACGCGCTGGCGCTGACCGCCCGACAGTTGCTCAGGCATCCGCCCGGCAAAATCCTGCAGCTTGACGAGACCGAGGAGTTCCATGACCCGCCGGTGGATGGACGCCGAATCCAGCCCCTTCAGTTCAAGTCCAAAGGCAATGTTGCGCTGGACTGACAGGTGCGGAAACAGGGCATAGTCCTGAAAGACGATATTGACGTTTCGCCTGTTGGGCGGCAGATGCGAGATCGGCTGCCCGTCGAGGTAGATTTCGCCGGAAGATGGCGTCTCGAACCCTCCGAGCATTCTCAGCGTCGTGGATTTGCCGCAACCGGAGGGGCCAAGCAGGGTAACGAATTGGCCCGGCGCGACCGCCAGGTCCAGATCATCGACAGCAAGAGAAGCGCCGTAAGACTTGTTGACGTTTTTAAAATGAACAACCGGCTGCATAACTCAGCTCCTCGAACGGCGGGTGAAGTGCTCGGCATAAAGGCCGACGGCGGCGGTGACGATGAGGACGATGGTCGCCATCGCGTTGATCTCGGGCGACATGCCGCCCTGGACTTTGGCGAAAATGAGCATCGGTAGCGTCGGCTTGTATCCACCCAGGAAGAAGGTGCGCACGAAATCGTCGATGCTGGTCAAAACACAGAAAATCATGCCGCCGATCAGGGCCGGCAGGATGTAGGGGACCGTAACGCGCATGAAGGCGATAAATGCGTCAGCCCCGAGGTCTCTTGCCGCATCCACGAGATTGGCGGGCATGGAACGCAGGCGCGTCAGCACCATGATCACGACAAACGGCACCGCATGGACGGTATGGGAGAGGATAATCGCGAAGGTGCCCGTGGGGATATCGACCATCCGGATGAATATCCGCATTGAGATGGCGTTGATGAGACCGGGAACGACGGCAGGCAGGCAGGCGAGCGCAAAGAGGATGGCCTTGCCGCGGATGCCCTCGGTAGAAATCAGCAGGGCAATCCACACACCGATGACGGTCGCTCCGATCGTGGTGGCAAACGCTATTCCGACCGAATAAAGCGAGGCTTCGATGAACTGCTTGTCCTGAAGTACCTTGCCATACCAGTCCAGGGTCCAGTTACTGATCGGAAAGGCGATGAAGTTTGCATCCTTGAAGCTCATCGCCATCATCAGGGCCAGCGGCAAAAGCAGATAGATAACGAAAACGGCATAACAGGCGCCAAGTGCCGTCTTCGGAAGGTCGTTTAAGGGGGACCGCATCATCATCTCCTACATCAGCCGGACAGAGCGACCGCCAACGACGCGCATGAAGAGACCAACCGTCGTCAGCGACACGGCGAGCATCAGCATGGCGAAGGCAGCGCCTTCAGGCCATTTGTCGTTGGAAGAGTGGAAAAGCGTCGCGATCACCTCCGGGAAGATGACGGCGTTCGGCCCGCCGAGCAGCAGCGGAGCGGCGAAGACGCCGACGGCGGTGAGGTAAACCAGGCTGCATCCGGACACGATACCGTCTTTCGACAGCGGCAGGATAACGCGGCGGAAGCGTTGGAAAGGGCTTGCGCCAAGATCGGCAGCGGCATGCACCAGCTGTACCGGGATCTTTTCTATGGCTGAATAAAGTGGGAGCAGCATGTAGAGCGCCAGGAGGTAGATAACGCCGAAGCTCAGCGAGAAGGACGTGTAGAGCATCGGGATGGGCCGATCGATGACGCCGATCTCGCGCAACAGGACGTTGACGGCTCCCCGATTGGCCAGAAGCATGATGACCGAGAAGGTCCGGATCAGTTCTCCGGCCCAGAACGGGATGAGCAGGAGCAGCAGCGCCCGCATACGCTGCTTCGGCTGGAGCACCTTCGCCACGTAATAGGCAACCGGATAAACGATCACCAGGGTCGACACGGTAACGACGGCGGCAAATACGAGGCTGCGTATGAACGGCAGCACGTAAATCGAATCCGAGAAGAACAGGGCATAGTTGGCGAGCGTATAGCGCGTGGCCTCGTTCGGTTGAGGCGGATAGTTGTCCGTGAAGCTGATATTGGCCATTTGCAGGATCGGCCCGACATGCAGGACGAAAAGCCATATCACGGGTATCCCGGCAAGGAGTGCAAGGCGCGCATGGCGACTGTCTGCCAGCCGGCCTATGGTGGTTCGGTAAAGGGCGGAGCCTGTCACCTTGCCAATCCATCCGGAATAATGCGCCGGGGCTGGCGCGCCTTCCTCTCGCAGTTCAGTCATTGTCGTGTTCACCATGATCGTTCCCAGCTCTGGACAAGCTTTTATTGGGGTCCTGCGAACCCGGCCGAGGTCGGGTTCGCATCGCAGCCGTAACTCAGGCAGCCTTGATTTCGGCAGCTGCCTTGTCGATCATCGCGTTCTTCATGGCCCGGTTGACCGAGCTGAAGAACTTGATGCGCTCCATCTGGTCCTGTGGAAGCGCCATGGCGGCCCGTTCGCGGTCGTTGAGCAGCTTGTCGACGCCATCAAAGGCCGAGGCGAAGCCCGACTGCCGAACCATGGCAGCCCCGATTTCCGGCGAGGCGAGGATAGCGTCCAGGAAGGTATAGGCAGCGTCCGCATTCGGACCGTTCTTCACCACGTTGAAGGAGTAGAGGAACCCGTAGGTGCCTTCCTTCGGAACGGACAGCTCGATGGGGTGACCGTCCATGATCAGCTTGGACGTCGGACCGGACCAGGCCTGCGCGACGTAGATGTCCTCGTTCAGGAACATCTGCTGAACCTCGGAGCCCGCATCGTAATATTTGCGAACCTTGTCCTTTTGGCCGATCAGGAAGTCGCGCGCCTTGTTGGTGGCTTCCTGGGCAACGGCTTCCTTGCCTTCATAGGTGACATAGTCACCGTCATTGCCCTGATAGAGCATGGTCAGCGAAAGGAAGTCCGAAATGATGTAGGATGTCAGCCCCTTGTATTCGTCATCGAACATCATGCCCCAGCTATCGGAAGGCTTGGTGTACTCCGTGTTACGGGCCAGACCTTCAAAGCCCGCCAAAAGCGGAACGCCGTAGGTGGAGCCGTTGATGGTGAGCTGCGGTGCGCCTTTGTAAGCTGCTGCCAGCTTGTCCCAATTCTTCAGTCGGCTGGTATCAAGCGGCGAAAGGAGGTTGGAACCGATGAACTGGGAGAGCCGGTGGCCGGTTACCGTCACGATATCAGTCGACGGCGTGGCGCCTTCCGCCGTAAGGATGTTATATTGCTTGCCCTGATCGTCCGTCAGACGGATGCGGATCTCGATCCCCGTGTCCTTCTGAAACTGGTCGATGAAAGACTGCGGCACGAACTTGTCATATGTCGTGATATTGACGACCTTGCCCTGCGCGTGGGCGGAGCGCATCAGGCTGGGCGCCGCCAGGATGCCAGAGCCGGCAGCGAGCAGCTTGAGGGTGGAACGACGGGTCGCTTTAAACTCTTTCATGGCAATCTCCTTGTTTTTGTTTGACCGGTTTGATGGGCAGAGCACTTGCATTTTTAGGGAACGTCTCCTTCGACGGTTCCCCCATAGGTGACATCCGCAACACGTCCTGATGCGCCAGGATCGTGAGCGGTGAAATCGGGCATGCGTGCGGAAGCAACACGGATGATCAGCTGGATCAGCTCCTGGGCAGTGGCCGACAACGGGCGCGCTGTTGCCGAGAAGATTCCCCAGAGGAACGGGATGTCGACGTCGAGCGGTCGCACAGTCACGCCCGCGGTCAGGGGACCGTAAGCGGTTGCCGGTTCGACAATCGCAATCCCCATCCCGGTCGAAGCGATCTGCACCGCACTCATCGCCGCGCTCGTCGCTATGATCCGTCGTGCACGAACATTTGCCTCCTGCAGAGCCTTGTCCACCCGGCGACGAAGACGGAACGGATTTGCAAGCGTAATGACTGTCTGGCCGGCCAGGTCGGCAACGGAAATGACATCCTTGGCGGCCAGCGGATCGTGAACGGACAGAACGGCTGCACAGCGGCCCTGAAAATATCCGTGCGCTTCGAGGCCGGGCTGTTCGGCCGGGAGCGACGTCACACAGAAATCGGCGGTACGCCCCAGCACCGCCTGAACGGCGGCTTCGGCAGGCATGCTTCTTAAAAAGACCGTATGCGGAAGAAGGGCTTCCGGTAGCTCGGCGAGAGCAAGCGGCACCATACCCGTGGCAAAAGCAGGCGTAGCGGCGATCTCGACCGGTTCGGGCTCCTTGAGACTGATCCTTTGCGCTCGATTGCGCAGATGCTCGATGCCGCTGATGAAGCGTTCCGCTTCAGAATGAAAAGCAATCCCCTTGTCACTCGGCGTTATGCGCGGGCCATTGCGATCAAACAGCGGAAATCCAAGCGACGTTTCAAGGTCCTGGATAAGACGTGTGACCTGGGATTGCGAACGGTCAAGCAGGCGCGCAGCACCGGTGATGCTGCCTGCGGACATAACCGCAAGAAATGCCTCCAGTTCGCGTATCTCCATCGCTATCATGCATCCTTTGCATTATGACAAATTTAATGTGCATTAAACGCATGATGTCTGCTAGTGACAAAAGAGAATTTTTCGTTTGGGACGCGGAAGATGAAAAAGATGGCTTGCTGACTTCGAACTGTGCAGAAAATTAAGCCTCGGGGTGTGGCTTTTGCTCGTGCAGCACATGCATTTACTGGAAGGAGCCAGAATTTGCTGAGGGCGTAGGCAGGCGCGCGGATAAATGAGGCAGGGGAACCGAAAACACAGCCTCTGGCGCGCCAGAAAAAATGATGCATTTGCGCAACGATCGGCGGGCAATGTACAGAACCGGTTTGTGTTCTACGCGAAAGATAGAGACCAGAGGGTGGCGCCATGTCCACTCCTACAACCGAAAGGACAGATGACATGCGGATAGCCATTCTCGGTGCGGGTTCGATTGCTTATGGCATGGCGGCTTTCCTCGCCAATGCGGGGCATCATCCGTCCCTATGGTCGCCCTCCGGCCGCAGTGCCAAGCCGTTGTCGGAAGGCGAACCGCTCGTCGCTACCGGCGCGTTGGACTTCGTCGGTCCGGTCGAGGTCGCGGCAACCTGCGAGACTGCTGTTGCGGATGCAGATGCGGTCATCATTGCAATGCCTGCAAACGGTCATCGTGCCGCCATCGACGCGGCGCTGCCGCATTTGCGGTCGGGACTGCCCGTCATCATCAGCTCCCATAGCTCCTTTGGAGCGCTCTATCTGTCGAAGCGGCTTTCCGAACGACAGCTCCGCCTGCCGATCATTGCTTGGGGGACCACGCTTCTGACGGCCCGCCGCCAAACCGACGGGCGCAGCGTCGTCGTCAACACCATCCGCCAGAAGGTGGACTTTGCCACCCTGCCGAAGTCGGCAGCCGCTGAGGGTCGGAGCCTTTGCACTGAACTCTTCGGTGATCGCTTCGTCGAACGTGACGGTTTGCTTGCCATCGCGCTCTCAAACCTCAATCCTCAAAATCATCTCGGGATCGCATTGCTCAACCTGACACGGATGGAAAAGGCGGAGAGCTGGGGACAGGGCGAACATGTCACACCGGCGGTCGGTCAGTTGATTGAGGCGCTCGACGCCGAGCGACTGTCAATTGCCGAGAGCTTCGGCCTGGAGGTCAAAACAGTTCGCGAACACTTTTCTCTCTCCTTCCATGTGCCCCTCGCCTCTGTTTCCGAAATGAACCAGCAGATGCATCGTGAAGGACGAGGCGGAATGGGCCCTTCCTCCATCGAAAGCCGCTACATTTTCGAAGATGTGCCGTTCGGTCTACTGCCAACCGTGCTTCTCGGCCGCATAGTCAACCGGCCTGCGGTTCTGCATGAGGCAGGCGTTCGCATCTTTACCGCATCGGTCGCACACAATCTGGAAGCAGACAATGACCTGCTGCCGGAGCTTTCACTTGATCATCTCGGTCCGAGCGAGCTGCGCGAGCTTTGCGAGAGCGGATTTTAACGGAGCAGAGGGCCTTTCAGCGGCCCTTTGGCGATCCGCAGATTCTGAGGCAGATCGGCTTGCGGCAACGGCGGGCTGGCACGCGAACCGCAGTCCTGGATCGATCACATGAGCAGCTGGGCAGGCTCAGTCATCGTTACGGCAGAGCTAAGTGAGCGCTTTCCGTCATGGCCGTAATTGGCCCGACGCGGATGTTGCCGGTTATTCACGAGGCCACAACTCTATTGCGTCCTTGTGCCTTGGCGAGCAGAAGGGCCGCATCCGCCCGTGCCAGCAGCGTGTCCAGCGGCCCGGCCTCCGGCGAGGTTGCCACACCCACGGAAATTGTTACGGTTCCAAGAAGTTTCCCGGCATGGGAAATCGCTGTAGCACTTACTGCCGTTCTCACTTTTTCGGCCAAACCGGCAGCGTCGCCCTTGAGCATCCCCGGCAAGAGCGCGGTAAATTCCTCTCCCCCATAACGGTAAGCCTCACCGTGATCGCCCAGCGTGTCACGAAGCGTTCGGCCCACATACTGCATGACCTTGTCGCCGGCATCATGACCATATTCGTCATTAAAGCGCTTGAAGTGGTCGATATCGATCATCAGGCAGGCAAGTGGTGTCTTTAATTCGTCGCTCGCGAAACGTTGCACCCTTTCATCCAGATGCCGGCGATTGAACAACCCGGTCAGAGGGTCTTCGATAGCCATCAGCGTCAACTTCTCACGCAGCTGCAGATTGGCGATGGCAAGCCCGACATTTTCGGCAATCAGTTCGAGATAAAGCCGTGACGCATCGAGGTGCAGCGCCTGCCCTTCTTTTTCTTCCAGGTAAAAAAGCCCGATCATGTCGCCTTGCGCGGTCAACGGGACGCAAAGAGCGATAGCATCCGGATCATCCAGATGCTGACACGGCACATCGGTGTCGGAGAACCCGTTGGCGTGCGCCCGCCCGCGGCGCATCCCCCAGCACGCAGACGCAGGAAAACTGTCTCCGGCATTGTCAGGCGCTAGCCAGTCCGAACTGCGATTGAGGATATTCTTGCTTTCGTTCAGGATATAGAGACCGCCGGCAATGCCGGGAAAGATTTGCGGCGCAAAGCGCGCGACGATGCTGGCAAGCTCGCCCTGGTTCTGGCAGGCCTGCAGGCGGTGCATCATCTGCAGGATGAGGTCCTTGGTCTGTTGGTCTGCCCGTCGTTCCGCGTCGAGCCGATCGCGCTCGATGCCGCTCGCCCGGAAGATTTCAATCGCGGTGTTCATCTCGCCGATCTCGTCCCGGCGACTGTCGGGCAGCACCTCGACGGAATAATCCTGCTTTGCAAGCCGGTCGATGATCCCGCTCATTCGCACCAATGGCATGGCGATCCGGCGTCTCAGGATGAAATAGAGCACCGCCAGGAACAGCCCCCCCGTCAGCCCCAGCATGATCTTGGCGATGACGCTCCACCAGTCGCTACGCGCTCGCGCCGCGGCCAACTGCGATCCGGTCCTTGCGGCCGTCAAATCGCGAAAATGCGCGACAGTCGCCAGAATATCCTCTTGCAGTCTTTCATGCTCGGGGCCGAACAACGTGGACTGGGCAGCGCTCTTCTCACCGCGCTGAAATGCTTCGACCGCCGCGATCTCGAACTTGTCGAGTGCGTCCGCATCCGTTTCGATCTTTCGCAGCGCATCGACCTCGGCCTTCGGCAGCACTTTCGACAAGAGCTGGTCAACTGCGGCTTCCCGGCTTCGCTCGCTTCCATCTTCGGCCCGGAACGCATTGAGATGACGTTCTTCGCCACGCATAACAAACAGCCTGGCCTCGTCGGACCGGACCTCTGCGCCAAGTGCGAGGTCTTCCGCCAGACTATCCAGCGTCAGATGCTCTTCCACCGCGACACGCTCTTCGACGGCGCTGCGAGACGACATGATGAAGGCCGCGCCAGACAAAGCCGTCAAGACGACTGTCGCTCCGTAAGCCCAGTTGGTGATCGCGCTTATTCTCATTCTCTAATACTACACACCGCTGCTTGCGGGAGGATTAAGACGCCGGTTGCGATTGCATGGTGCCTGCTCGACATTGCCGGCGCCGGCAGGCCCAGAGTTCAGCAAGCTGGCCGAAGTTGACTGGACAGTCAACGAGAGCGCCACGGAAATCATTCATTCCGTCCCGCGCGGAGATCGAGGTTCCAAATGATGTCCGGCATTCGCCGAAGCATTGGTCACACTGAACAATTGCGGCTATGTTATTGTGGCAGATCACGGGAGGCGGCCTTCGAGGGCCGGTGATTGATGGGTTTTACGGACCACGTTAAGGAAATCGAGCGGGTCGGACAGGGAACCAACACGGGCCGCGACGCCGTTGTCCTGGAGTCCTGGCGGCGCTGTCTGGACGCCTACCAGCTCGATCCGGCGCAGGCGCGCGAGGCAGTGATCGTTTCGGAAACACGGCTGCGGGAACACCGTCAGCAGGCGGAAGATCTGGTACACATCGCCCGCTCCGGCCTCGAGCGGCTCTACCGGCAGGTTGCCGAACAGAATTACGTGTTGCTGTTGTCGGATCGGCTTGGTGTCACCGTTGAATTCCTGGGTGACCCCTCCTTCAACAACAATCTGCGCAAAGCGGGGCTCTATCTCGGTTCCGAGTGGTCCGAGCCCCGGGCCGGCACCTGCGCGGTGGGCGCCTGCATTGCCACGGGCGAGGCCCTGACGATCCACCAGACCGACCATTTTGACATCACCCATACACCCCTGTCCTGCACGGCAGCCCCTATCTATGATACGCAAGGATCATTGGCGGCCGTTCTCGACATTTCACTCCTCAGTTCGCCAATCCTGAAAGCCAGCCAGAACATGGCGCGTCATCTCGTCTCGTCGACGGTGCGGCGGATCGAGCTTGCCAATCTCATGGCAAACAGCCGTCACGATCTGGTCCTGCGCTTTGCGGGAGCGCCGGAGTTTCTCGACGTCGATCCGGAAGCGGCGATATCCGTAGACGGTGCGGGGCGCATCACCGGCATGACCCACGGCGGCGCCCGGCTTCTCGCCGCGTCGCGCGGTCTCGACTGGCGCACGCCCGAGCTTCTGATCGGCCAGCCCGTTACGGACTTCTTCCATGCGGGGCTCGACGAGTTAGCCTCGCTGACCCGCGCCAGCCTGCCCCAGGAACGGCGGATCGCCGTTCGCGACGGCTCGCTGCTCTTTGCCCATGCCATAGAACCGCAGCAACGCACAGGCAACGTGCCCTCTGCCCGCACTTCCGGCCGATCGCCGGCGATCAACGGGCTCGGCGGCAATGTGCCGGCGATCGACGACCTCAGGCGCAAGGTAGTCAAACTTGCACCCAGCAGACTGCCGATATTGCTGCAGGGAGAGACCGGGACGGGCAAGGAATATCTCGCCCGCATCATTCATGAGATGAGCGGGCTTTCTGGCCGCTTCGTGGCAGTCAATTGCGCCGCCATTCCGGAGCAGCTGATCGAGAGTGAACTTTTCGGTTACGTCCCGGGGGCTTTTACCGGGGCACTGGCCAAGGGGAAAAAGGGGTTGATCGAGGAGGCCGAGGGCGGAACGCTCTTCCTCGACGAGATCGGCGACATGTCCTATGCCGCCCAGAGCCGGTTGCTCAGGGTTCTCGCCGAGGGCGAGGTGCTTCCCGTCGGCGGCTCGGTCGCTCGCAAGGTGGGTTTCCGTGTCGTCTCCGCTTCGCATCGATCGCTGGCCAACATGGTCGCGGCAGGCGGGTTCCGCGAAGACCTCTATTATCGGCTCAACGCCGCCGTCCTGTCGTTACAGCCGCTCCATGAACGCGAGGATCTGCCGTGGCTCCTCGAGCAGCTGCTCCATAAACACAATACGAAGGACGGCCGCCTGACGTTATCGGGCGCAGCGAGGCTGCTGCTTCTCAACCATCGCTGGCCAGGCAATATCCGCGAACTCGACAATGCCATCGCCTTTGCCGCAGCGCTGTGCGACGATGGTGTGATCGAGATCACGGACCTGCCGGATCATTTGTCGCAGCCTGCCAGCGTGCGCATCGGCGACAGCGTCGAAACAAACCTGCGTGCCGTACTCACGAGTTGCAAGGGCAACGTCTCCGAAGCCGCCCGCCGTCTTGGTATCGATCGCACGACGCTCCATCGCCGGATGAGGCGGTTCGGTATAGAGCGTCCGCACTGAGCCATTCATTGCAGCATCCGCCACACCTGTTGCGCCACAGCTGTGGCGCAATCGTCATCACCTTCCTTGAAAACGCTGTGATTTCCAGCCCTCTCGACGGTCGGCTCGGCTGGCACGGCGGTTGCTCCTCCTGATGGCATGAAAAGCAGCATTAAGGAGGAAACATGCGCGCCCTCAGATTTCACGCCGCAAAGGACTTGCGGCTCGAGGACATCCCCGAGCCGAGACAGGCGGGACCGGGCCAGGTCATCGTCCGCAACCGCTTCGTCGGAATTTGCGGAACGGATCTTCACGAATACAGCTATGGCCCGATCTTCATCCCGACCGAGCCGCATCCGTTTACCGGCGCCCACGGCCCTCAGGTCCTCGGCCACGAGTTCGGTGGCGTTGTCGAAGCCATCGGTGAAGGCGTGACCTCGGTCGCCATCGGCGACCGCGTCTCGATCCAGCCTCTCGTCATGCCGCGCTCCGGCGACTACTTCGCCGACCGCGGCCTTTTCCATCTCAGCCCGCAACTCGCACTTGTGGGTCTCAGCTGGAATGGCGGAGGCATGGCTGAAGCCGCGCTGGTTCACGAATATAATGTCCAGAAGATCCCAGACGAGATGACCGATGAAGAGGCCGCACTCGTCGAGCCGACGGCGGTTGCCGTCTATGCCTGCGACCGTGGCGGCGTCACCGCCGGTAACAGCGTTCTCGTTACAGGTGCCGGCCCGATCGGCATGCTGACGCTGCTGGCGGCCCGAGCGGCCGGTGCCACCAAGCTGTTCGTCTCGGACCTGAACGATGCCCGCCTCGAGCTTGCCAAGAAAGTCCTGCCCGACCTTGTCGCCATCAATCCGAAGCGCGAGAAGGTTGGCGATGTCGTCCGCGCCCAGACCGAGGGCCAGGTGGGATGCGACGTTGCGATCGAATGCGTCGGCAACGAACACGCCCTGAAGGCATGCGTGGATGCTGTGCGCAAGCAGGGCGTCGTCGTTCAGACAGGCCTGCATCCGCATGAGAATCCGATCGACTGGTTCCAGGTCACGTTCCGCGATCTCGAGGTCAAAGGCTCCTGGGCCTATCCAACCCATTACTGGCCGCGTGTCATCAGCCTGATCTCATCCGGCCTCCTGCCGGCGACGAAGATTGTCACCAAGCGCGTCACGCTTGAAACGGCCGTGAAAGAGGGCTTCGACGCCCTCCTCGATCCGGCCGGCACCCACCTGAAGATCCTGATCGATCTCTCGAAATAAGCATCTCGGCCAAGGCCTGAAGGGAGAGGAGCCCTGAAGGCGGCGGTTTGGAGGCTTTAACGGAACGCCCGGCAGCGGCGTTCCGTGACCATCACCAAGCAATCATGGAGGAGAATAAATGCTCGATATCAGCCCCGGAACCAAGATCGACACGGCCCTTGCGAAGCTCGAAGGAGCGCTGGCGAAAGGCGACGTGGACGCCGCCGCCAACCTGTTTCAGGCGGATTGCTACTGGCGAGATCTGGTGACCTTTACCTGGAACCTGAAGACCCTCGAAGGCCGCGAGCAGGTCCGCGACATGCTTTCCAGCCAGCTTGCCGCAACCAAACCGTCCAACTTTGTGCAGGACACCAGGGAGGCCGCCTCCGAAGCGGTCGGCGTTACCGAAGGCTGGTTCGAATTCGAAACGGGGGTTGCCCGCGGCTATGGCCATATCCGTTTGAAGGATGGTCTGATCTGGACCCTCTTGACCACCATGACCGAACTGAAGGGCCATGAGGAGCCGAAGGGCTTCCGCCGCCCGATGGGGGCGGAGCACGGCCATGACAGAAACCGCACGACCTGGAAGGAAAAGCGCGAAAGCGAGGCGGCGGAACTCGGTTACACGTCCCAGCCCTATGTCGTCATCATCGGTGGCGGCCAAGGCGGGATCGCGCTCGGCGCACGCCTTCGCCAGCTCGGCGTTCCGACGATCATCATAGAGAAGAACGAGCGGCCCGGTGACAGCTGGCGCAAGCGCTACAAGTCACTCTGCCTGCACGACCCTGTGTGGTACGATCACCTTCCTTACATTCCCTTCCCGGAAAACTGGCCGGTATTCACCCCAAAAGACAAGGTGGGCGACTGGCTGGAAATGTACACCAAGGTGATGGAACTGAATTACTGGGGCTCCACGACCTGCAAATCCGCCCAATACGACGAGAAGACCGGCGAATGGACCGTCGTCGTCGATCGCGACGGCAGAGAGGTCGTCCTCAAGCCGAAGCAGCTCGTGCTGGCAACCGGTATGTCGGGCAAGGCCAATGTGCCGAAATTCCCCGGTCAGGACATCTTCAAGGGCGAGCAACAGCATTCTTCCCAGCATCCGGGTCCGGATGCCTATGCCGGCAAGAAGGTGGTCGTCATCGGCTCCAACAACTCGGCCCACGATATCTGCGCAGCGCTCTGGGAAGCCGGCGCCGATGTCACCATGCTGCAGCGCTCGTCTACCCATATCGTCAAGTCGGACTCGCTGATGGAGATCGGCCTTGGCGATCTTTATTCCGAGCGGGCGGTTCAGGGCGGCATGACGACGCGCAAGGCCGATCTGATCTTTGCGTCGCTGCCCTACCGGATCATGCATGAGTTCCAGATCCCGATCTACAACAGGATTCGGGAAAGGGATGCCGAGTTCTACCAGGCGCTCGAAAAGGCCGGTTTCATGCTCGACTTCGGCGACGACGATTCGGGCCTGTTCATGAAATACCTGCGGAGGGGGTCGGGATATTACATCGACGTGGGGGCCTGCGATCTGGTCATCGACGGTTCGATCAAACTGAAGTCGGGCGTCGACGTCTCGCATCTGACAGAGAACGCAGTCGTCCTGAAGGATGGGACGGAGCTGCCGGCTGACCTCGTGGTCTACGCCACCGGCTACGGTTCAATGAACGGCTGGGCCGCCGATCTCATCTCGCGCGACGTGGCGGACAAGGTCGGAAAATGCTGGGGCCTCGGCTCCAACACCACCAAGGATCCGGGCCCCTGGGAAGGCGAGCAGCGCAACATGTGGAAACCGACACAGCAGGAAGCCCTGTGGTTTCACGGCGGCAACCTGCATCAGTCACGCCATTATTCCCAATATCTGTCACTGCAGTTGAAAGCCCGCCAGGTGGGCATCGAGACACCCATATACGGAATGACCAAGCCGCATCACCTGGCCTAAGCACAAAAAGAGCGTCGGCTTTACCGGCGCTCTTTTTGTAAGCATCCTCCGGTGTTGAGTTAAATGGCCGGCCCTATCCTTCACGCTTGAAGAAATTGCCCGCCATGCAAACGTATCGAAGGCGACAATCTACTCGCGCGTTGCAAACAAGGAAGAACTCATCGAAGCGGTAATCCAGCGAGAATCCGACCTCACGATCACCGGCGGGCAGTTTCGAGCGTCCGAGTCACTGTCGATCAAGGAAGCTTTGATCGCTTTCGGCACGCGCTATCTTAATTTCATCAATGGACGTGAACTGCACGGATGGGACAGATTGACCGCGTCGGCATCAACGGCCCATCCTGATCTACCGCGCAAATTTTTCGACGCTGGCCCCGGCCGCGGCCAGAAAATGCTCACCGAGATTATCGCAAAGGCTTTGTCCAAAGATGAACTGTGTGCTCTTGATCCCGGCGTCGCTGCGGAAGACCTGACCGGACTGTGGCTGGGTTTTGTCAATCTGGAGATAAAGCTCGGAGCCCGCCAGCCTCTGACGGACGCCGAGATCCAGCACAAGGTTGCAAGGGGCGTGGACCTCTTTCTCAAGATCTACGGACCTTCAGACACGGTTTCACGCTGAGCAAGACCAAGTCACTCCCGGAAAATTGAACCGCGTGTCGGCAATTCCCTGGCCCGTCTTAAAACCTGACGGTCAGTCCTGCCGTGCCGACAATACTGTAGCTGCTGCCGAAACTGACGAGACTTGTGTTGACGCCCACTTGCCCGTGGATGGCGTATCTTTCGTTACCCCAGGCATATGTCCCGCCGATCCCGAGACCACCCCAAAGGTTGTCCTGGGTGTTGACGAGCGCCGTGCCGGCGACCTCGGTCCTGCTATCCGGCAGACCGTTGTAGTAGAAATTGCCAATGCCATAAGCATGGATGCGGCTGGTGTCGCCGCCCTCATCCTTCCAGCTGTTCTGGTAGTCGGTCGAAAGGCCCAGCCGGATAGTAAGATCGTCACCCTCGTCCAGCGAAACGGCGGCGCCATAGACGTCGGTAAAACGATCATACGTAACGTTGGAATAAGTAAGTTGCGCCTGCGGAGTCATCGACCAATTGTCGGCAAGTGCGATCTGCTGGCCGGCCTCGACGCCAATCGCATAGCCAAAGCCGCCATTGTCCGATGCCAGACGGGTTGCCGCGGTTGAGGAATCAAGTCTGCTGTCATACCAGGTCAGGCTGGCCTGGGCATCAAGGTAAAAGCCGCCAGATCCGTACCAGGTCAACGATCCACCCACACCATAGCCGTCGCTGCTGATTGAACCGTTTCCGAAAACCGAAGTCACGTCACCTGCAATGGTGCCATATCGTACCGATAGCCCCCCGAAAAGATTGCCTGCCTCGCCTGAAAACAGCTCCTGGTCGAGGCCGGCCTGCAATTGCCATGTGTCGATGTCGAGGTTGGCGCCGGTGGTGGAGAACCGGGAATCCATGCTGGCGTGGCGGCCGACAATGCGGCCCCATATGCCGGTTTTGTCCTCAGCTGCTTCGGTCAACGCGCCTGTCTCGCTCGTGCCGGTCATCCATGAACGGTTGCCGACGCGCTGCTGCAATGTTTCAGGCTCGTTGAGCCCCTGCAGCGCCGCGGCGTAGACCTCGTAGACCGGGGCTCCCGCCTGGTATAGCGGACCAGTCGGAACGCTGCCATCGAGCAATGCCGACCGCAGATACCAGTCACCGTCGGCGGGTGAGCTTATGCCCCCCTGGTAGAGACGATAGGCATAGGCTCCAGCAACGACGGCAGCGTCCCCCTCGAAGGTATAGTTCCCAAGCAGGTGGAAATCGCCCGTGGATACGCCGCCGACATCGACGATTTTGATGCCTTCGCTGGTCTGCGCACCGACGCCGCCGAGATTGATGACGCGAACATTTGTGCTGCCCGACGCACCACCGGTTACCACCAGCAAATCCGTGGCCGAATTGTCGCCGCCCAGAACCGTTTCGATTTCCAGCACGCCGCCATTGCCGGCATAATCGCCGGCGACTGTAAGGGTGCCGATCGAATTGCCCGGCGCGATGGTTCCGCCGGCAAAATTCGCCGTAGTCCCTACCTGACCAACGCCCTGCAACCGTCCGCCTATGACTTCGATCGACCCGCCAAGCACACCATTAACCGAAAGGATGCCACCATACACCCTGGAGACACCCGAGAGGCCTGAACTATCGGCACTGAGAATGGTCTGCCCGGGACCCACCTGCCAAACGCCACCCGTCCCGGTAATCGTCCCGCCGAAGGTCACTATGTCGGAGCGATTGAAAGCCAGGACGCCGCTGTTGTCGACATTTCCGAGGATGCTGCCGCGCGTCCCGCCATCGCCCAGCTGCAGGACGCCGGCTGCAATCGTCGTACCGCCGCCATAACTATTGGCACCCGTGAGCGTCAGCGTGCCCGGGCCGTCCTTCGTAAGACTACCCGGTCCGGTCATTACCGGAGCGACGCGGATATTGTGACCGTTGGTATCAATGATACCGCCGCCGGAACCCAGGGTGACCTGCTGCGCGCCATAATTGCTGAAAAAATTCGTATTGTCTCGGATGGCGCGGACAATGCCGCCATTAACGGTGACGTTCGCCGTGCCCAGCCCGCCTCGGAAACCGCTGGTTTCCAGAACCCCGCGCGCGCCCGGCGCACCCAGCACATTCAGCGTGCCGCTGGCCGTGGTGTCCGATATGCCAAGATAGACGCCGCTGTTCGCGTAGACCCTTGCGCCATCGTCGATGGTCATGACGCCGGTTCCGTAATTGCCCAGGTTAAGGTTGAAGCTGGTCATTTCCCAGTTCGATCCCGCGCCGGTGACGGTGACGTTGCCATTGCCGCCGGAATTGGCGCCCACATAGCCCTGGCTGCTGGTCAGGCTGGCGCCGTCTTCGATCCGCAGATCGCCTTGGCTGAACAACCCCACCGTGAACTGATCCGTGACGGTCCAGGACGAGCCCGACGTTAGAAGGGCCTCTCCGTATCCGCTGATACCGATAATGGCGTCATAGCTTGAGATTGTGGCACTATCGGAAAGCTCAACATTGCCTTGCCCCCATGAACCGACGCTGACCCGCCCGGCGATAGAAACATGACCACCCTGCGTGACGTTCAGAGTACCGGCCCCCTCCTCTCCGATATTCAGGTCCTGCCGGAGAGACCAGCTGGATGCAGTGCCGGAACCGTCATCGCCCGAAACCGTCACGATGCCGATGCCGCCGGTGCTGGCGCCGATGTAGCCGGTTTCCCCGGTCACGAGCCCACCTGCCAGGATGTCGAGGGTTCCTCGGCCATATTGCCCGATGACGACATTCCCCAGATTGTCCCATCGCGAATCCTGGCCCGAGACCGTTACGACGCCAAATCCTCCCGCATCGCCGCCGACGTAGCCTGCGTTGTTCGTCAATATGCTGCCATTGAAAACGGTCAAGCTGCCGAAATTGGTAAAACCGATGTCCAGGTCGACACTGCCATCGACGAGCGCGGGATCCGATGGTGTGCTGTCGCCGCCAATCGATACCTGTGCCCAGGCGGGCGAAAGCGTCGCCTGCGCCACGACCAACAGTGCCGTCGACATGAGGCATTGGCGGGGTGCACGAACGTTATGGAGGAAACGGCTTTTCTGCATCGCAGACCTAGTTGAAAAATTGAACCAAGCAACAGCGATGGTGGGAGGATTATGCTTAACAAATCACTAACTTCACTTCTCGCCGATTGGCAAGTTGCAAAGAAATCGCTATTTCTGAAAATATCAACTCTTGATTGCGGTTCGTGGATACCGCAGAAGCCATTCCCGAAATCGAGTGAGCAGCTCAGCCGGACACGTGTGGTGCGTAAGGCCGGCGTTGCACCAACGAAACGAGCGACAGTCGCCTCATCGATCCGGAAAAGCCTTTGCGCTCCTCGCCGGGCCGGCTGGACGTCAGGTTTCCCTGAGGTCGCCAATCAGTGTCGGCACCAGCTCTCCGACCGTTGGATGGATTGGCACCGCCCAGCGCAGTTCTTCAGTTGTGGCCCCCAGGTTGATGGCGTCGAGCACGCCATAGACCGCCTCGTCACCTCCGACCCCCAGGAAAGCGGCACCGAGTATCCGGTCGGTTTCGGCGTCGGCGACGAGTTTCATGAGGCCAAGCGTTTCACCTTTCTCGACGGCCCGGCCGACGCGGCTCATCGGTCGGGTCGAGACCTTGATCCGGTGACCGGCCTCCTTCGCCTGACGCTCCGTCATGCCAACGCGTCCGAGCGGCGGATCAATGTAGAGGCCGTAACCGAGGGTGCGGTCTGACACTTTTCGGTTGCCGCCATCAAGGAGGTTTGCCGCGACGATCTCGAAATCATTGTAGGACGTATGCGTGAATGCGCCTCGCCCGTTGCAGTCACCAAGGGCCCAAATGCCTTCTGCGGTGGTCTGCAAGCGCTCATCCACCGTGATGAAGCCGCGTCGATCAGTCTCGATGCCAGCAAGATCGAGACCGAGATCATCGGTGTTCGGCCGCCGTCCGAGGGCGACCAGGACATGGCTCCCACTGACTTCGCCCTGATCGGTCCGCACGACGACGCCCACATCTTCCTTGGTGAAGGACAGGAGTCTGCGGTTCAAAAGAACCTCGATGCCATCCCTACTCAGAATCTCCGCAATGGCTTGCGAGATATCGGTATCCTCCCTGGGCGCCAGTTGCTGCCCACGCTCAATGACCGTAACCTCGGCGCCGAAGCGCCGATACATCTGGGCGAATTCCAGTCCGATGTAACTGCCACCAAGAACAATCAGATGTTTCGGCAATTTCTCGAGCGCGATCACCGACGTGCTCGTGAGGTATGGCACGTCCTCAAGGCCAGGAATGTCGGGGATGTGTGGCCGCGCGCCGACATTTATAAAAATCTGCGGCGCAGTATAGTCTGTCCCGTCCACGGACACGGCCTTCGCACCGACGAATTTGGCCTGGCCGTGGATCACATCCATCGTCTCGAGACTGTCAAACCAGGATGCCAAACCGTTTCTCGCATCAAGGGTCACCTTCCTGGCGCGGGCCGCTACGGCCGGCATGTTCACTATCGGCTCACCGCTGATGGTGACGCCGAATTCGGATGCGCGCCGCGCAACCTCCGCGGTCTTGGCGCTGGCGACCAATGCCTTGGTCGGCATGCACCCGGCGTTGACACAGGTGCCGCCAAGATATTTGCGTTCGATCAGGACCACCTTGCGGCCCATCGCCGCCATGCGGGCGGCAAGGAATGGTCCGGCCTGACCGGCCCCGATGAAGATCGCGTCATACTCCCTCATGACACGGACACCACGACGATCAGTGCGAGCAGGATGGCGACCGCATCCTCGATCAGGGCGGCGGGAAGGTCGCGGCCGAAATGCCTGGCGAGATAAGCGCGGCCGGATGCACCGCCGAAGGTTCCGACGACGGCGCCGATGACCCCCGCGAGAAGCCCGGGAACCACCATTCCTGCAGTTGCGGCGACCGTCGCACCGCTGAGAGCGCCCATTATAACCCGTGCTCCGAACTGAACGGGTACCTTGCGTGAGGGCGTGCCGGGAAGCTGGTCGGCAATCAGTTCCACGATGGCAAGCACAGTCAAAATCGCCGCAGCCCAGAGCGAGCCCATGAAAGAGAGAACGCTTGGAGAAATATCGAACCACCCGAGATAAGCGCCCCAGGAGACTGCGGCCGGGGCAGTCATGGTGCGCAGACCGGCGACAAGCCCTATCAGCACTGCGAGAAGAATGAGCATTCAGATCCCCCTAAGCTAAGTCGGCATGCCGCGGCGCCCGGCTGATGCGCAGTTGACAGTTCCCTTGCCCGTCTGGGCCGTCCTCGGTCGACACGTCCGAAGTAAAGCCGCAAGATCGGCCGCGACGGCGTCCCGGATTGATCCTCAACTTGCCGTTACCTGCCGGACAGATCGCAACCGTACCATGGCGCGCCAGTTTGGTCGACAGGGCCGCTACGTGGTGCCGTGAGCCAGCGCCCCGTCGTTTCGGTTGTTTGAGGTCCTGCAAATTTGTTGAAAGGGGGCACGCTATCTGCTTTCGGCAGGCCCTTAATTTTTTCCCGAAGAACAGTGCCGCCCCGGGCACGGGCACGTCTTGCAGTAATCCAGTCCGTCGATCAGATATCGGATACAACAGACGCGGCGGAGCCGCTCCGGCTGGCCATCGCTTTCAGGGTAAAGGATAGGTCTGAAAAGCGGGTTACGTGAGCCATCTGCCATCTGAGGCAGTTCAAGCAATGCCAGTGCATCCGCGACGCCTGCACCAGGGCAATCATTAACCACGGCGTAACCGCGGGCGATACCTTCGAACAGGTTGCCCGCATTTGACCAAAGGACGTTGCGAGACAGCCCGCTCACCTCGGACACAGCTCGGATAACTGCTTCGATATTGCCCCTGATCAGAAAATCGAAACGGTCCTCTGCGGACTTCGCTCGGACCGGGTGGCCGAAATCAGTCAGGCCGAGCGAAACGACCTCCCCTTCACCGCTTATTTCGATGCTCAAGTCCGCCGGCGTCAGAGTTACCCGCCAATCCAGTAACATGGCTGCGGTGGCAATCGGTCTCATCACCTTTGCGAAGTACCGCTTTGACCACTCCCCGGCAACGGCGGCAATGGGCGCGTTCGCCCCGTGGCGGCGACCGTAACTGTTGAGGACAGCCAAAAGACAATCGGGCTCCAGCAATTCAGTGAAAGCCAGATCGGCGGGCCGCCTGAGCCGGAAGCAGTCCCGCCATTGCGAATGTGCCGACTGCCGCAGCAATTCGCCAAGAATCTCCGACCTTCGCATACGCTCCCGCAGCCTAAACGAGCCGGATGACAATCTGGCGAGCCAGATGCTGCAGTGAGGCCGTGGAGCCGAATGGCCAGGATGGCATGCCGGTCAAACGGACATTTCCTTGCGCTACGACCGGCAACATGGGCCAGAGCGAAGCATTGAGAAGATCAGCCGGAACGGTCTCGCCAAGGATGAACAAGGTGCTGTCGCTCCCAAGGGAGGCAAGTCCTTCAAGATCGATTGTCGTAAAACCGAAAGGTTGCGCTGACATTTCAATGCCATCGGCAAAGCCGATCTTCCTGAGAAGGCCGGAAATTGCGGCGTTGGGCGCAAAGACGCGCAACCGCGGGACGCCAGGCAACGGTTGCGCCACGACCAGCTTGCGGCCTGCCACCTGCCCGGCATTGGCGCGATTTCAGGTTTTCGATCTCATCATCAAAACGTCCGAGGAGCCTTGCGACGTCATCCGATCGCGAAAGCGCTGCGCCCGCCTGACGGGCGCTCTGACAGACGCTCACCAGCATGTCACCGCCATTTTCCTGATCATCGATCAGATGAACCGGAGCGATCTCACCGAGCGCATGAGCGATGGACGCGTGCCGATACCGCGACGTCAAGATGAGGTCAGGCAGCAGTTTGCGGACCGCCTCGAGGCTGGGCTGCTGTCGTCGTCCGACGTCGACGGCATCGGAGAGGCCTTCATTTGCGACATCGACCCATGTTCTGTACCCGGAGATTTCCGCGCATCCAGCCGGCGATATTCCAAGGGAAAGCGCAATCTCGGTGGCAGTCCAATCGAGCGTGACCAGGCGTGAGGGTCCTGAGGCGGCAAGCGACCCTGGCGCCGCAATCAAAGCCACCGCGCCACTCAAGAACGATCGTCTGCCTATACCCGCTACCACTTCACGCTCACTGTTCCGACAACAGTCAAACCCTGCCCGTAATAGCACTGCGTGGTGGTGTTGCAACCGGCGACGTAGGTCTTGTCTCCGAGATTGTAGCCGTTGAGCTGGAACGAATAGCGATCATGTTCGTAACGGGCAAAGGCATCGACCAGCGTATAACCGGGAACGAAGAATGAGTTCGCGGTATCCCCGGCAGTCTTGCCGATGCGTCGGACACCACCACCGACTGTCAGCTTGCCGTTCCAGCTGTCCGGCATCGGCAGATCATAACTCACGAACAGCGACTGCTGCTGCTTTGGAACGGTATACGGCATTTTCCCGATCTGGGTGGGCGTCTGGCTCTCGGTTACCACAGGATCCTGCCAGCTCGCCGCCGCAGTAACATTGAGACTGTCCCAAAGGGTGGCGTTGGCCTCCAGTTCGATCCCGCGGACGCGCACCTCGTCAGTCTGGTAATAAACGCCTGCAACACGGTTGACGACATTCTGCTGCGTCGCCTCGAAGCCGGAAAGAGTAAGGCTGAAGTCCTCGCCCTGTGGCGCAAATTTCACGCCGATTTCCTTCAGCTCGCCCTTGGTTGGCTTCAGCGGCGTTGGCGCCAATGTCAGCACCGGGGAGAAGGACGTGGAATAAAGCGCGTAGGGCACAAGGCCGTTATCAAGGACATAAGCGGCACCGACCCTGCCGGTGAAGGCTCTATCGTCCTGCCGGTATCGGGTGGTAAGACCGCTGGCAAGCGTGGTGCTGTCGGAATCGTTGCTGACATGGTCCTGGCGGCCGCCAACCGTCAGTCGAAGCCCGCCGAGTTCCATTTGATCCTGGAGATAGAAACCGACCTGACGCTGCGTCTGATCAAGACGTGTCGTCAGTGCTGCCGGCTGCACGCCAATGCCGTAGACCGGATTGAACAGGTCGAGTGTGGGGCCACTGCGCGATCCTGTCCTGTTCACAAGGTTTTGCCACTGCACGTCGATACCGCCGAGAAGCGTATGGCTGATTGGCCCACTGTCGAACTTGTACTCAAGATTGGTATCCAGCGCCACGGCGTTGAGCGTTGGCTGCGCATTGTAAACGAGGCGTGAAAGCGTGCGCTGGTTGGCGGAAAGGCCGTTGCCGAAAAGGTTTTGATAATTGACGTCCAGATATGAGTACCGGAAATTCTGGCGTAGAACGAGATCGTCGTTAATTGCGTGTTCGAACCGATATCCAATATAGGCCGTTTCCTTGTCGTAAATCGCCAACGAGGGATCGCCGTCCGAAAAGCTGCGCGGTATCGTCAAACCGAGACTATTGGAATAGATGCTCCCGAGTGCTGGAATAAGCGAAGGCACCTGGCCGGCGTCATCCTTCATATAGGCGCCATAAACCGTGAGACTGGTATCTTCATCCGGCGACCACCTGACTGTCGGGCTGATGGCGAAACGGTCGTTCTTGCCGAAATCGTTCATTGTTTCGCTATCGCGGATAATGCCTTCCAGGCGATAGGTAAGATTTGAATCCGCACCGACAGGGCCCGTGACGTCAAACCCTGCTTCCTTCTGATTATAACTTCCGAAGCGCGCGTAGACTTCTCCGCCAGCGGTCTCTGACGGATCCTTGCTGATCATGTTGACGACGCCGCCGACATTCGTTTGTCCAAAAAGCGCCGAACTTGGTCCGCGCAGCACTTCCACGCGATTAAGGAAGTAGGGTTCCACTCGAAAGCCGGCATAGCCACCGGTCTGGTTTGCAATCTGCGGCACGCGCAAGCCGTCGAGATAGAGATCGGCGCTAAAGCCGCGGATGCTGAAGTAATCCGAACGGGGGTCGTTACCGTAGCGTTGGCCGTTGACGTTCGCGCTATAGAGCAGGCTGTCCGCCACCGTCTGCACGGCTCGATCCGTCATCGCGCCACGGGTAATCACGGAGACGGATTGCGGCGTCTCGGCAATCGCCGTCGTAGTCTTGGTGGCCGAAGCCGATTGCGTCGCAACGTAGCCACGCTGTTCGACACGCGCCCCTTTGGCCGCCGTCTTTCCCTGTACGACGATTGGCTCAAGCACGGTGGACCCATTTGCCTCTTGCGCCTCAACCCTTCCCGGCTGGAGGACAAGCGCTCCCAACGCAACGCCTGACACCAGAAACAGGAGCTGCTGTCTGGTGACGTGGCAGGTTGATGTGCGAAGGCGAGGGTGGATGTTCTGCATTCGAGGACCTGTGATAGGAATACTGCGTAAAGGCTACTCCGGACTGTCCGCAGTGATTTTCTTTTCCCGCACGCTTGGCCGCTTAACTAGACTTTTTTTATCAGCATTGTCAGGTCAAAATCGAGCTCTTGCGGGCCATTTTGTGGCCCGACCCTGTTAAATGATATTATTCTGCTCCATCGGGCCAATTTTTCCTTTTGAAATACGGACGCGACGCGACTATGGCTCTTCCCGTTGGATGCGGCGGCAAGGCCCCCGTGAGGAATCCCATTGCCTGGAAACACGATGAAACAGCCGCAAAGGGCAGCCGATCTTCAAAATGTGCCGCGGCCTGTCGCTGCCATGGCGCGGACCTACGAGCAAAGCGTCGATTTTGGCTGGCACAGCCATCGCCGAGGGCAATTGCTCCAGATCATCGACGGCTTCATGACCGCCCGCACCCCCGACACCTCGTTCATCATCCCCTGTGGTTACGGTTTGCTGATAACGCCGGAGATACCACATGCCGTCCATTCACACGGGCGGGTTTCCATGCAGTCGGTCTATATCGAGCCGGACCCGGGGATCGCCATGCCGTGGGAGCCGCCACGTGTCATCTCGACCTCGACGCTCCTTTCGGCCACGGTTGGAGCGTTCCTGAAGGAACCAACTCTTTATGACGAAAATGGGCGCGGCGGACATCTGGCAGCTCTGATACTCGAAGAAATTGCCAATGCGGAGGAAGGCCCGTTTGCGCTTCCAATGCCAAGTGATAAGCGATTGCAGCGGCTGTGTCGGGATCTTTCCGAAACCCCATCGCTCGATCTTGATATAGACCGCTGGGCAGACAATCTCGGCATGAGCCGGCGCACCATGACCCGGAAATTCCGAATCCAGACGGGCATGAGTTTCGCCGAATGGCGGCGTCGCTTGCGCATGGCGCATGTCATGCGCCGGCAGGCGGAGGGAGCGCGTCTGGAAGAGGCGGCCGCAGACGTCGGTTATCGCAGCCTTTCCTCTCTGCGCAAAGCTATGCGCGAGGCTGCCGGATGACGGGGCTCGCAAGCAAACAGAAGACGGAGATAATCGCCGCACAGGCGATTGGTCTCAGCGTCATCTATGATCAGGCTCAAGCGCTTCGGCAGGTCGATTCAATCGCATTCGAAGGCCGTATTACCGTCATATGCGGCGCGAACGGTTCCGGGAAAAGCACGCTGCTCAAATGCCTCGCCGGGCTCGAACAACCGACGGAGGGCGAGGTCCACCTGGCCGGGCAGCAACTCAACGCTTTGTCACGGCGCACCGTCGCCCGTCAGGTTGCCGTCATGAGCCAGACGCCGGAGGTTCCGATCGGTCTGAGCGTCGAGGAACTCGTTGAACAAGGCCGTTATCCTCATCGCCCCTGGCTGGGACGCCTGTCGACACGGGACCGCGGAATTATCGAAAGCGCCATCTTCCGCGTCGGCCTCCAGGACTTACGTGCGCGTCAACTCACGACCCTCTCCGGCGGTGAAAGGCAGCGCGCCTGGCTGGCCATGGCTCTGGCGCAGGAACCGCGTGTCCTCTTTCTTGATGAACCCACGAGCTTTCTCGACATCAGACATCAGGCCGAGCTGCTGACACTCCTGCGCAAACTCAACTCGGAGGAACGGCTCACGATCATCGCGGTGCTTCACGATCTCAATCAGGTTATGGATGTCGCCGATGACGTCGTCCTGATGCAGAAGGGTGAGGTTCTCGCGGCTGGGCCGACACACAAGGTGCTTCGGGCTGACCTGCTGCGGCAGGCCTTTGAGTGCCACGTCGATCTCGTCCCACACCCCGACGGAAGCGCGCGAACCTATTGCATGGTCGACTGGGTCGGCACCGGCAATCGGCAAAACCGCCCGGCTTCGGCTCAACCATGACTTTGTCTCGCCTCGCCCTTCATCGATTGGCTCCATCCCTTGTCTGGCCCGTTGGCGTGATCCTTTTGCTGCTCCTGGCGGCGCTGGAACTCAGAGTGGGGAGCAGGCTGGTCGGCTGGAGGGACGTGTTTCTTTTTCCGACAGCCCCGGAAACACTCGCGCAGGCAATTCTGGAAACGACCCGGGCGCCCCGTATGGTCGCAGCAATATCAACTGGCGCCGCCCTCGCGCTGGCAGGTTCGGTTCTCCAGACCGTCTTGCGAAACCCTTTGGCGGCTCCGGATATACTGTCCGTTACCAGCGGCGCGCAGCTTTTCCTAGTCATATCAACCTTGTTGCTGCCCTTGGCTCTGCCACCCATCATCGCGACAAGCGCGGGCGGTCTCGCCGGCGCAGCTGCATGTCTCGCGCTGGCAGGCGGCTTTCAAGCCGCGCCCGGCCGGCTGGCTCTTTCGGGTATCGCCGTATCACTTTGTTTTTCCGCCATATCATCGGCCATCGTGCTTCTCGCCGACGAACGGGCGTCCGGTCTGTTGCTCTGGTCCTCCGGTATCCTGGACCAGACCGGATGGGCCAGGGTCGCCACGGCGATCCCCTTGGTGCTCCTGTCTTTCCTGATGCTGATGGTGATGGCGCGCGCCCTGGACTTGCTGGGACTGGGAGATCAGGCCTCGGCCAGTCTCGGGGTGACGCGGGCCGTCACACTTTTCGGTCTGCTCGTCGGCGTTCTTCTCTGCGGCGCCGCCGTTACCCTCGCAGGGCCAATTGGCTTCATCGGCCTTGCAGTCCCGAATGTTTTGCGCGCATTGGGTATAATTCGGCATCATCGCCATCTGCCGCTTTCGATGGTTTGGGGAGCAAACACCCTGCTCCTCGCAGATGTCGTCACGCAGTCCCTCGCGCACAATGGCGCGAGCATACCCACAGGCGTTACGGTTGCCTGCCTTGGTGCACCGGCCATGCTGCTCCTGCTCCGGAAGGCAAAGATCGGGGGAGAGCGCCGAATCGGCTTGCCCGTAGGGATAGCGCCCCCGCCCCTGCCCCTTGCCGCGACAGCACTTGCCGCCTTGGGCCTGATAGTCATCGCGGCAAGTCTCGCGACAGGCGACGGGCTTTCACTGACGATTGCCGAGGTGACGGGAAACCTCGACCTGCGCGCGCCTCGCCTTCTTGTGGCACTTGGCTGTGGTGCATTGCTGGCTGCTGCCGGCACCGTCCTTCAGGCGGTGACACGCAATCCGCTGTGCGGGCCGGAGACGCTGGGCCTTACACAGGGAGCAGCGCTGTTTAGCCTCGTCGCGCTCCTGTTGGGATTTGCGCCAGCAACGCCAACTTTCCAGGCGGTCGCTCTGGCCGGGGCCATTACCGTGCTCTTGCTGCTCCGGTTGCTGGCGCCGAAATATTCTCCCGAGAAATTCGTTCTGGCCGGTGTCGCAATCGCAGCAAGCCTGGGCGCGGCCGCAACGATCATCGTCGTGGAGGCTCGCCTGCAAACGGCTCAGGCACTTTCGTGGCTCATCGGCTCGACGCACGCCCGTGGTTACGCCGACGCAGTCGTACTGGTGCCATGGGTCTTCGCCCTGTCGGCCATCGGCCTGTTGTTCAGCCGTCATCTTGATGCGTTTTTGCTTGGGGACGAAAAAGCCCGCTCACTGGGCCTCGCGACGGGAAATGCGAGCAAATACGCGATGCTCTATGCCGCCGTCGCGGTGGCAATCGCCGTTTCTTCCATCGGAGCCGTCAGTTTCGTTGGCTTGCTCGCGCCCCACGCGGCTCGGCTCCTTACCGGAGCGCGCCATGCCAAAAGCCTTCCTGTCGCGATGGCGCTCGGCGCTGTGATGCTCGCTTTCGCCGACACGATCGGTCGCAGCATTATCGCGCCACTTGAACTTCCGGCGGGCATCATCACCGCAATTATCGGTGCGCCCGCCTTTATGCTGCTGCTCCGTTCCGGATTGAGGTCGCGGTCCTGATCGAATGGAAGAGGTGCAACTCTATGGTCTCGGGTGCTCGACTGCGGGGCGGTAAAATCCGGTGACAATGCCCATCGCCTACACAGCAAGGGGCGGACGAAATCGACAGCCTTATTCGGTGAAAAACGAGATGAGCTCACGCGCCAGTTCCGCTGGAGCCTCTTCTGCCATGTGATGTCCGCTGTCTATTCCCAGACCCGAAACGGGAAGGGTTGACCAGGGCTGCCATACCGACAGGACATCTCCGTACAACATTTCCAGATCGTCCTGCAGCGACCAAAGGACATGAAGTGGGCATGTCAGCTTTCTTCCGCAATTTCGATCATCAAGATCGTGGAGATGATCTATGTGGATACCCGCGCGATAATCACCCAGCATGCCCTGAACAGTCCTGGGGTCTTCGACGGACGAGCGGAAGTCCGCGAAGTTTTCTTTTCCCATCGAAGCCTCGCTCCCGCCATACCATGCCAAGGGATCGGCAAGGATGGCCCGCTCGGGTTTGTCGTGTTGAGTAAAAAAGAACCAGTGCCACCATTGCTGTGCAAAGCGAAGATTGCATCGCTCCAGCGCTTCGAGGATCGGAACACCGTCGAGGATCGCGAGCTTCTCAACTCTTGCCGGGTGGTCCATCGCGGTGCGAAATGCCGTGTAACTTCCACGGTCGTGGCCGGCCAGAAAGAACCGGTCGAAACCGAGATGTTCCATGAGCGCAACACAGTCACGAGCCTTGGCCCGCTTTGACGACGCTTCATGATCATAGGGGTCAGACGGCTTGCCAGACTTGCCAAAACCTCGCAGATCGGGGCAAACAACCGTGAACTTGTCGGCCAGAATGGGAGCCACCTTGTACCAGGTTGTGTGTGTTCTCGGATGTCCGTGAAGCAGAAGAAGCGGCGGGCCCTTGCCGCCATGGCGAACCCGGAGCGTCGTTTCCGGGACATTGATCATTTCCAGCCTGAAATTTTCAAACATCGCGCTCCCCTTGGATCATGGAACGAACGGTCTCTGCCACCAGCGGTTCCATCTCGGCCTGCCGTGGCTTGGAACCGCGGCCCCCCTCAAAACTCTGCTTCGGTAGCGATCAGGGTGTGATCGCGGAGGGTAACGGATGACGAAGTGCCACCCGGTTACTCCTCTGCTCGATCGAAACGGTTGCGGTCCTTCCCGCAACGAGCCGAACCGTCTTTGGGGCGTCATCGATCTCGATCCGCACCGGGATTCTCTGGGCAAGTCGGACCCATGAGAATGTCGGGGCGACGCTTGCCAGAGAACCCGCATTATCGCTTCGCTCCCGATCCTCAATGCCTGCGGCAATGCCTGCGACACGTCCGGTGACCGACTGAGCTTCGCCCATGATACTGATCGTTACCGGATCGCCAATGTGGATCCGGGGGAGCTTCGTTTCTTCAAAATATCCTGCGACATAGACGGATTCTTCTTCCACCAGGGCTCCCACGGCGTTGCCGGAAACGACATAGTTACCCCTGCGCAGGGAAAAGTTGGTGATTGCACCGGATGCCGGTGCCCTGACCGTTGTGCGCTCAAGGTTGAGCCTTGCCAGATCCCGGGCAACCAGCGCAGATTGATAGGCGGCCTCTGCCTGATACATCCGGCTTTCCGCGTACTGACGCTCCTTGAGGCTTGCCGCCTCCTTTGATGCAAGCAGTTGATACCGTTCGAAATCGGTTTTCGCCAGCTCCGCCGCCGCCCTTGTCGCTGTAACCTGCGCTTCTGCCTCGCGCAGCGCGAGCTCGAAGCGATCTGTTTCGATGCGAAACAGCGGCGTTCCTTTCTCCACCTGTGCATTGTCCGACACCAGAACCTCGGCGACAGGCCCGGAAACATCTGGTGCCAATCGGATGATATCCGCCCGGACATGGGCATCACGCGTCCACGGTGCCTCCATGTAGAAAGACCATAGGTGCCAGCCCAGCACCGCAGCGCATCCCGTCATGGAGAAGGTGAGAAGCACTCGACCCGCGGTAAACGTCAGATTTTTCATGATCATGGAAACCAGTCGATAGCGGCAGAAAATCCGCCGACAAGGGTAATGTAAAGCGCAAGGTTGAACAGGGAGCGGTGCCATACCATCCGGTAAAACCCCATCTTTTCGAGAAGTGATGTGAGAAGACGAAATCCTGCATACGCAAACAATGCGAGCGCTGCGAACGAGGGCAGAAAAATGCCATAGAGATCGAGCTGTTCCTTCAAGCGGCTTTCCTCCAAGACCCGGGTATCTGGGGAACGGGCGCGTCAGCGTCCGGTGCAATGCACAGGCGAAGAGCAGCGGCGCGCAGCAGAAGTTCGTTATCCATCACGGTGATGGCCGCAGGAGAAAGGATCAGATCATCCAGCGCCCGGACGGCGCTTTCCAGGATTTTTCCACCTTTACCGGCACGGCCGCGGTATAGAATTGTGACCGCCTGAAAGACCGGTTGTGCAGCAAGGTGAATACCGTTCGAAACCTTGGGTAAAAGCTCCTGCATTGCAATAAGATGCAGCCCTGCCCGGATATCCCTTAACGGGTCATAGCCGCCGACCTCCGACACCGGAGGCAGTTTCGCCAGTCTTGAGGCGAACAGGCCGGCAACGTCAATCATGCGATAATGGGCGGCGAGAATGTCGGTTTGTTTACCAACGGCGATGTTCGCGACATGTTTCCGGACAACAGAAAGAAGCCTTCTCGCATTTGTCTCAACTCGCACGGATCGAAAGAGGCCGCAAACCGCGATCGTCCAGACCATTGCGAGTATGGTCGCCCCCGCGGCATTCACGAATGTGCCGAAGTCTGTCGCGGGATATGCCTGAAGGGTGAGAAGAAGGGGAAAGTTTATGCAAAGCCCCATGCCGACAATGGCGAGTGAAGGCACTGCAAGACATATGCCCGCCGGTATCAGAAACAGCCCCAACGCAGCAGAGAGCGATGCAAACCCGTCGATTACCGGCAGGACTGCAAAGCCGTAGACGAATGCCGCAATGGCTGCACCGATCGTCACATTAACAAACTTGCGCATGGCAGGAACCGGGTCGTCCATGGTGGCAAGGAGGCAGCAAAGGACACCGGATATCTGGGCGAAGGTAACTCCGTCGGACCAGCCGGTGGCGATCCAGAAGAAGAGCGATGTTACGAGGCATACTGCAACCGCCACCGACGACAGCCACGCCATTCCGATATCGCGATGCGGTGCGGGCGCTCTGTCGGGCGCGCGGGCACCTCTTTCTCCGTTTTCATCTTCAATGGATTTTCGAAGAGTAAGGCACTCGTCAGAGAGCCGGGAAAAAGTCCGCAAGTCTCGGGTAAAATTGACAAGGAGGAGTTTTTCCCATGTCGGCAGCGAGGCGGGGAAGGCAAGCGCATCGATCGTGGAGAAGGAGCCTCCCGGACGCGAATCCGCCTCCGCGACTATCGCCAATGCCTTGTACCGGCCGGCAGGGTCCAACCTCCCCAGCGATCGTCGCAAATCCTCAAGTTCGCTCAGTAGGGGCAGGAAGGAAACCATCCGGTGCTGCAGCGACTTCACCAGCGCCACTCTGCTTCGGTATCTGGATCCGTCATACTGAAGATGCACCGCGAACGACCGCAGATCGGCCGCCTCCCCCGCTAGGGCGTGGCGTTCCATCCGATTTTGGGTTTCGTCCATTTTGCCGGTTGCTGTGGCTTCGAAAAGCTTCTGCGCCCTGGCCATCCATCCATCGATCCGGTTGAGAAGCGCCGTCCCCACGTGAACTGGAAAAACAACGTGACTGACAATCGACGCGCATATGATCGCGAGCCCGATCTCTTCGGTGCGGGAAACGACAATATCGAACGTGTTTGCCGGGGCGTTGACGAGCGGCAGTCCTGCGAGAAGAACGGTATAGCCGGCTAACAGGAAAACATAACTGCGTGGTGTGCGATCAAGAAGACTGACAAAGGTACACCCGGAGACCCATACGATGATCGCGCCGGAAAGCAATATCGGTTCGTTCACCAGATTCGGGACCATGAGGATCGTCGCACCGCCGCCGATGACCGTGCCCAGAAGCCGATATCCCGATTTCGACGATATCGCACCGGAGAGGGGATGAGCGACAATATAGACGGTTGCAACTGCCCAGGACGGTCGGTTCAAATCGAAGCTGATGGCAACAAGATATGCCAGCATGGCCGCAAGGAATGATTTCAGCGAAAAGATGACATTCCCGCTGGTGACAACTGGCCGGCTGCTCACACCGCATCCTCCGGCGCGGGGGCGCTGCGCTCGATGCCTTGTTTATTGCTGGTGATCTCGTCTGCGAGGCCATAAGTCGCTGGCGACACATAACAAAAGAAGGGTACGGCGAGGCAGGCGTGCAGATAGGCTTCGGCCGGGTCGGCGGACTCACCGGGCGACATGGCCGGTGGATGGCGGGCAACGAGCGCTCGGGCTTTCGAAACGAGCCCGTCTGTCATCTTTTTCAGCACCGTAGCGCGGGCCAACCTTGCTCCCGGTCGTAACGGGAGAAGGGCGCAGAACCCGCGAGGTCCTTTCAGGGGAAGACGAATTTCAGTCCGGATAATATCCGACCACCAGCGGTCGTCGTATTTTTGAAGTGCCATAATCTTCTTCTCCAGCATCTTTCCGGATGACCCTATCGACAAAACCGGAAGAAGAATTTAGATATTCTCTCTAATGATCACTAAATACCACCAGGCGCCGATATCCCTGTCCGGCGCCCTCGCCGACCATGATCTCGAAAGCTCCTCGTCGCGCGTTCGCGCTGTGAGGATCGACGTGTCGCAGAACGAACGCGAGGCTCCGGAACACCAGCACCGCAAAGGCCAGCTTGTTATGCCTCTGCGGGGAGGCGTGACATGCCGCGTCCCAAGAGGCATGTGGATGGTTCCGCCTCATTGTGGCGTCTGGGTTCCAGGAGGCATGCGTCACAGCAACGTGGCGACCGCCAACGCGCGTTTGTTCTTCCTGTTCATCGAGCCGGGGGCCGCCGATCTGCCGAACCGGTGCTGCACGCTTTCCCTGTCCCCGCTCGTCAGGGAGTTGATCATAGAGATGGCCGACCAGTCCGCAGTGGCGACTGCTGACTCGGAAGTCATGGCAACGCTGCTTCTGTCAGCCTTGTCGCGGATGCCGGTTGAGCATCTTCATCTGCCGGTGACGGATGAGCCCCGGCTTGCACGCATTGCATCGGAACTGGCGGAAGATCCATCCGACCGTAGTACGATGGCACAATGGGCAAGACGAATGGCGATGAGCGAGAATTCGCTTGCCCGCCTCGTCCAAAACGAGACGGGCCTGACCTTCGGCCGCTGGCGACAACAATTGCAGGTGATTGTCGCGATCCGAAGCCTTGCCGCGGGGGCAACGGTGCAGCAGGTTTCGGGCGATCTAGGATATCAATCCGTGTCTGCGTTCATAACCATGTTCAAGAAGGCGCTTGGCACATCACCTGCCCGATATCTGGGAAATTTCGACCGCTGAACGTCAAAAAACACCGCCACACCTGAGAGGAGATAAAACATGTTCACCCACGTCATGATCGGCAGCAACGACCTGGAGCGGGCCAGGAAATTCTACGATGCCGTCTTTGTTGCACTGGGCGGCAAGCCCGGCGAAATGGATGCAAGAGGCCGACTGATTTACGCCCATGAGGGTGGGCGGCTCATGATCACGAAACCGATCGATGGCAAGCCGGCGACTGCCGCCAACGGCGGAACGATCGGTATTGCGGCGGCGACCCCCGATCATGTTTTAGCCTGGCATGCCGCCGGCGTCGCGCATGGCGGCACGGCAATCGAGAGCCCGCCGACGGCGCGTCCGAACGGGGCGTTCGTCGCATATCTTCGCGATCCCGATGGAAATAAACTGACCGCTCGGACGCCTCCGACGACATGAGGCAGGCAACCTTGCGCTCGGTTGGCTGCAGAAATGAAGCTCGGTCGTGGCTCCGGAGCGGAACTTATTGAGCCATCCGCTCGCGCAGGCGGGGTGTGAGCCAGTCGAGAAAGCACCGCACTTTCATCGACAAGGGCTCGGCCGGCCCATGAATGACATTAACAGGCAGCGGTTCAGGTGCGAACTCGGTCAAAATTTCCTGTAAGGCGCCGGATCGCAGTTGATCGGCGACCTGGTAGGAGAGCACCCGGATGATGCCAATACCGGACATGGCTGCCTGAATTGCGGCCTCTGTCGTGTTGACCGCAAGCCTGGGGCGGGGTTCGACATTGAAGGTCGTCCCGTCGCGGCGGTAACGAACTTCGGGCGCGGTCGCGAAGCCCTGGAAGCTTATACCGTCGTGCCGGGCGAGGTCATCGGGATCAAGCGGAACGCCTCGCCGGGCGATATAGTCAGGACTGGCGCAGACGACCCGACGGACCGAACCGACACGGGTTGCGATCAGCGCGCTATCGGCCAGATGGCCGATGCGCAGCGCCACGTCAACGGGTTCATCCGCCAGACTTATCTGGCGGTCCGTCAGCGTCAGCCGCATGTCGATTTCGGGTTGTTCCCTCAGGAATTCGAGCACTATGGGCAGAACGTGGCGCTCCCCGAACGCGATCGGAGCCGTCATATGCAGCCCTCCGCGCAGCGCGCCGTAATCGCCGCTTGCCTGCCGCTCAGCCGCGTCCAGTTCCCCCAGAATACGCCGGGAAGCCGCGACGTAATTTCGCCCTTCCTCCGTCAAGGTCAGCCCGCGGCGGGTACGCAGCACCAGACGGGCACCAAGATGCTTTTCGAGGTCGGCGACCTTGCGGCTGACCGTGGCGAGCGGCGCCTGCAATCGCCGTGCGCCGGCCGAGAGGCTGCCGGCATCGACCACCGCCAGCAGCACTGACATCGCTTCGAACCGATCCATTCCATCCTTCCATAAATTGAGAGGTAATCTCCTGAAATCGCAGGATACCCTATTGGTTTTGGATATCCTAGCTTTCAGGACGTCGGGGATCTTCCCCCATTGCCACAATAAGGAGAAAGACATCATGCCCGATCTTTCGCGTCGTGCCTTTGCCAGCGCCCTTCCTTTTGGCCTCCTCGGGGGAGGACTGATCCATAGTGCGCAGGCGATCGCCGCAACGCCGGAACCGGTCGCGACGCCGGCCAACGTAACCCCGCTGGCGCAGATCCGCATCGGCCGCTTTACGGTGACGGCGCTGACGGATGGTTATGCGGATATGCCTTATAACTTCTTCCCGGGGCGGGATCCGGCCGAGGTGGAACAGGCGGCTGCCGCCCAGTTCACCGCCAGGCCAAGCGGAGTGCGATTTCTGTTCAATCAGTATCTCATCGATGATGGCCAACGCCGCATCCTGATTGATGCCGGCGCAGCGGGCTCCATCGGGCAAACCGGCAACCTGCCGCAGGCCCTCGCCAGGCTCGGTCTGCGGCTTGATCAGATTGACGCGGTGATCGTGACGCATATGCATCAGGACCACATGGGCGGCCTGATCGCCGGCGGCAGGAACAACTATCCGCACGCGGAAGTCTATATCGATCGACGCGACGTCAAGCATTGGACCGACCCGGCCAAGCGTAGTGGCGCACCGGATTACCTTCAGACCAGCTTTCAGATGGCGGAAGAGGTCGTGCGTCTCTACCCCAGACTTCAGGCGATCGACGGGGAGCGCGAAATCGTGCGGGGCGTCTCGATTGTCGACCTGAGCGGCCATACACCCGGCCATATCGGTGTTCGCGTGGAAGATGAGGGAAAGAGCCTTATCATGGTTTCAGACATGATCTTCCCGGTCGTACATCCGGCAGCGACTGACGTGTTCTTTCTGTTCGAACAGGACCGGGCAGCGGCCAAGGCAATGCGCGACCGCTTCTTTCCCCGCGCTGCTTCGGAAGGCACACTCATAGCGGCGACGCACATGCCGTTCCCGGGGCTGGGCCACGTCGTTGCCGATCGGGGACAAATCCGCTGGCAGGTTGCGGACTGGGCATTGCAAGACTGAGGCGGGTTCAGGCCTCTGGAAAGGCAGATGGAAAATGAGCAGATATCTTGATATTGCCACGACTCCTTCCGTCGCGGCCGCGCAGGATAAGTATGGAAGCGCGGAGCAATGGGCGCGGATTGCCGCGCGCGGTGGCGTGGATGAAACGACCCGGGGCCAGCGCCTTGGCCTCGCAGAGGCAGGCTTCATCGGGGAGCGTGACGGTTTTTATCTTGCCAGTGTCTCGGAAACGGGCTGGCCTTACGTCCAGTACAGGGGCGGACCAGCCGGTTTTCTCACCGTTCTCGAGCCGGCACTCCTGGGCTTTGGAGATTTTCGCGGCAACCGGCAATACATTACGACGGGTAATGTGACGGCAAATGACCGTGTGTCACTGTTCCTGATGGACTACGCACACCGGCAACGCCTGAAAATTTTTGGACGCATCCGGATCATCGACGCAGCAGATGATCCGTCGCTGGCGGAGAGGCTGACCATGCCAGACTATTCCGCTCGGGTGGAACGTCTTGTCCTCATCGGCGTGGAAGCTTTCGACTGGAACTGCCCCCAGCACATAACGCCGCGCTTTACACTTGCTGAGTTGCAACGATGGCGACAGGCATCAGGCGCGGCGCCGTGAAATTGGTCCGAGGCGTCCGCGATGACGGCTTTTAGGAACGACGTGAGCCGTTTGCGGAAATCATGTCCGCATTCGGCTCACGTCTGTCATCAAGTAGATTGCTTCGACGGAAATGCCCTCTCCTTTTCCAGGTAAGCAATAATAAAAGCGAGAGACAGTAGCGCCAAAACCGACCAGGCGAGCCAGTTGATGCCGGAGTGTTCGAGCAACAGGCCACCAATGATGCCGCCGCCCGCAATCGCAAGGTTCCAGGCGGTCACGATCATGGCTTGCGCTACCTCCGACGCCTTTCCCGAGGTTTTGGCGGCAGCGGTCTGAAACAGTGTGGCTGCGCCACCGAAAGCCAATCCCCATACACCGGTTGCCAGCCAGAAGAGTTCAGGCACGTTTCCTCCGAGGCCGAAGGTCAAGGCGGCGCCAGCGAAGAGCATGATGCTTGCCAGCACAAGCTCGCGCAGCCAGCGCCCGATCAGATAGCCGACAATACCAATCCCTGCGATGGCCGTTACCCCGAACAACAGCAGAACAACGTCGAGCTTCTGAGTTAATTCCGCGGGAGCCACGAGCGGGGCGATGTAGGTATAGAGGATGTTGTGCGCCAGGACGAACAGCAACGTCACCATCAAGACAGACTTGATCCCACCTGTTGCCAACGCTCCGCCGATCGTGATCCGTTCGTTGATCGTGGTGCCCGGATAATCGGGCACCTTCACCAACACCCAGCCGATCAAAACCACGGTCAGCGCGGTCATGGCCGAAAATGTACTTCGCCAACCGATCTCGGACCCTATCAGCGTCCCGGTGGGAATACCTAATGACAGGGCCAGCGGCGTACCGACCATCGCGACAGCGATGGCGCGCCCCTTGAGTTCATCCGGAACCATGCGCGCCGCGTAACCGGCAACCATCGCCCAAAGCAGGCCTGCGGATACGCCGGCAAAAAATCGCGCCATCAGCAGGATGCCAAAACTGTCCGTGACGGATGTTATCGTATTGGCAACGGCAAAACCGGCAATGGCGCAGAGGAGAAGTGGTTTGCGGCGAAACCGCTGGGTGGCTGCGGCGAGCGGAATGGCCGCCACCAGAGACCCTATGGCGTAAACCGTGACGAGTTGGCCGACACCAGCGGGGCTGACGCCAAGGTCCGTGCTCATTTGTGGAAGAAGCCCTGCTGGCAGGGCCTCCGTCAAAATGGTTATGAAGCCAGCCGTGGCAAGGGCAAGCAGCGCCGCCATCGGCAATCGATTGCCATCTGATCCTGCGGCTGTTTTGCGGTTGTCCGGGAACGAATGTGACATGGTGTCAGCCCGTCTTGCCCAATTTGGGCAAAACGAGATCGCCGACAGAGTATGTATGGAATTCACTGGTGGAGACGGTGTCGAGCTTACGGAATTTTTCAACGAAAACCGGATCTGAAAAGAATTCGTCTACGTTGCCCGCCCCCTGAATTGCTTCGATATTGACCACGGTCAGCCCGTCAGTGCTCTTTGCAAGATTGCTCCACAGAAATCCGGGCTTTCGTTCTGCCACGTAGTGGACCACGTCCTGAATGATTTGAAACGCTTCATCCTGCTTGCCCGGATGAGCATGAATGACATTGACGATGAAAGTTGTCGGCTCCGGGGCGATGGCAAATCCGGCGGTGAATGTGCTGTCCATATGCTTTCCTTTCGTGAAAATCGTTACCCATTGTCGGGTCCCACTGGATATCGGCCGAGCGATAAGCGATAAACAGTCGCGTATTCCAATCAGAGCGGAATAATATTCCTTAATGGGAGCGATATGGATAAGCTTGGGACGCTGAGTATTTTCGTTCAGGCGGCGGAAGGCGGCAGCTTCGTTGCAGCCTCTCAAAGGCTGGGGCTCTCCAGCTCCGCCGTTGGCAAGGCCATTGCGCGGCTTGAGCAGGAGATGGGAGTACGGCTTTTCCATCGCTCGACCCGCAGCATGACGCTGACGGAGGAAGGGAGCTTTTTTCTCGATACCTGTCGGCGCGTTCTGTCTGAGCTGGACAGGGCGCAGGCGCAGCTTTCAAGGTCCCACAGCGAACCTCATGGCCTGTTGCGCGTGAGTTTTCCGCTGACGGGAATGCTGCTTATGCCGGCAATATGCGCATTCATGAAAGCATATCCCGACATCACGCTGGATCTCGATTTTACCGACCGACTGGTTGACGTGATAGAAGAAGGTTTCGATGCCGTTGTCCGCACTGGCGAGGTGCGCGACACGCGGCTGATGAGCCGCAAACTTGGTTCTTTCCGACACCGGATAGTCGCCTCGCCTGCCTATCTGGAGAGAGAAGGCATCCCGCTCGTTCCCGAGGACCTGTCAAGTCATCGCTGCATGCACCACCGATTTGCCAACTCGGGCAAACTGGAGCCATGGCCGCTGGCCAGAAGCGGCAAAAATCTGCGCATCGCGCCGCCGACGACGACGGTTGCCAGCACGCTTGAACCGCTTATCCACCTTGCAGAAAACGGCTTTGGCATAACCTGCCTGCCACACTTCGCCGTGGCTCAACAGATCGAACAGGGCACGCTGGTCTCGGTACTCCAAGACTTCACAGCAGAAGCGGGTGTTTTCCGCGTCCTTTGGCCGACAAGCCGTTATCTATCGCCAAAAATCCGCGTGTTCGTTGACTTCATGGCTGATAATCTTTTCGTGCCGGAAAGGGCTGCAGCTCATGTCAACGGGCAGAAAGCTGGCTAGAGGTTTCCTCCACCCCGCTGTTTCCGCCGGGCATGAACCGAGGGGGGCAGGCTCCAGCGACGCCCGCGCCGGTTAGCGGGCCATAAATGTCGGCCTTGTCAGATGCTGGACAACGGAACGCGTGACCCCGCCGAACACCCATTCCCGAAGTCTTGCGTGGCCATAGGCTCCCATCACCACAAGATTCGCACCTACTCTCTCGGCGTGATCATCTAAAACGTGAGACACCAAGCGATCATTGCGCGGCACGACTTGTGCTGACAGGTTTTCGACGCCGCGAGAAGAAAGATAGGATAATAAGCCTGGCGCCGGATCGCGTAGATCGCGGTTATCGTCAACGATGACAATGTGGACCGACCCGGCGAGCTTCAGAAGGGGCACGCTGGCCCTCACCGCAGAAGACGCCTCCGCGGTTTCCTGCCAGGCAATCATTACAGTCGGATTGTCGAAAACCAGCGATGCTGCGGGGTCGAACAGCACAGGCACGTCGGCATGAAACCAGGCACCGTCAAGAACGGCCTCCAAGGTGTTTTGATCGCCGAGAAGATCGGCACCGATCATGACAAGATCGGCTAGTCTCGCCCTTCGATCAACCTCGTTATCAACGCTGAACACTTCCGTATAGGCACTTTCCACATTGTAGGGAATACCCGTGCCAGCCAGGAAACCTTCGAGTTCCCGCACCGTCTTATCAATCTGCGCTTGGTCCCTTTGCCGTTCGTTCATCCAGGGAACAGAGACATTGCTGACGTGTGCTCCGATGGGAGGAACGGCGGATGTTCCAATGACAAAAACGGAAAGATATCCGCAGAGGGCCTTCGTGGCGTTTACCACGGACAATATTTGGGCTTCGCCAATATTGGGACTGCATACGTGTAAAATAGCTAGGTCTGTCACTGCCGCCCTCCGCCCCTGGCATCCTGCTCAACCGCTCTTTCGACAACTCCTACATATCAAGTCTTAAGGTGGATATCTTTTTTGAATGCAATTTTTAATATATGTAAAATACCTGTTCAATGTCGAGCAATCGTCAGAAGGTCGCACATGCTTCCGTATGAAACGACAAGAATAATCCGGATGCTATTGCCAATCTTCCCAATCCTCGGGCTCGCGGTAGGCGTCGGGGCACAATACGGCAATCTTATCGGACTCTCAAAATTCGCGCTGATCGCCGGGACAATTCCGGTTCTCGTCACTCTGGTTTTTCAAATCCTGAAAAGTCTCCGCGCGGGTGAACTCGGGCTCGACCTGATCGCCATGATATCGATGACTGGCGCGCTTGTTTTTGGCGAATACATGGCGGGGGCCGTCGTGGCGCTCATGTATTCCGGCGGGCAATATCTTGAGCATGCAGCTGAAGGACGCGCCAGACGCGAGATGACCGCCCTCCTGTCGCGAGCCCCCAGGAAAGCCAACCGGCGAAACGGCAATCACATCGAGGAAGTTTCAATTGAGGAAATCGACATGGGCGATGTCCTCGTCGTACGCCGTGGCGACCTTGTCCCCGTCGATGGGATAATTGGCGATGACATCGCAACGCTCGATGAATCTGCCCTGACGGGCGAACCGCTGCCAGTCACGCGGAACAGGGGTGAAACAGTTCTGAGTGGCGCTGCCAACGCCGGCGACCTCTTCGAAATGACCGCGACGACACGCGCCGCGGATAGCACATATGCCGGAATTTTGCGCCTGGTGGAAACCGCACAACGCAGCAAGGCACCCATGGCACGAATGGCTGACCGTTACGCACTTTTATTCCTGGTGGTGACGATTGGGCTTGCCTCGCTAGCGTGGATGCTGTCCGGAGATCCCGTTCGCGCGGTTGCAGTTCTCGTCATCGCTACCCCATGCCCGCTGATATTGGCCGTTCCAATCGCCTGGACGGCCGGCGTATCCAGGGTGGCGCGTCTGGGACTTCTCGTAAAAGGCGCCCGTGTGCTGGAAGGCCTTGGAACGATCCGTATCCTCGTTATCGACAAGACTGGAACACTGACGGAAGGTTCACCAACACTTTCGGGGATCGATGCAGCAATCCCTGAGGCAGAGCTTCTGAGATTATCCGCATCCCTGGATCAGGCATCGAACCATGTGGCGGCAAAAGCCCTGGTGCAGGCAGCCCAGGCCCGCACCATGGAACTCTCACAACCGACGAACGTCGCCGAAAATCCTGGCGAAGGTGTCTCCGGCATCGTCGACGGTCGAAACGTGGCGATCGGGGGAATAGCCTATATCGCCGATAAGCTTGGCATCGACATACCCCACGCCGATCGCCCCGGAACCATGGCAGCTGCGGTCGCAATCGATGGCAACTTCGGTGGCATTCTGCTCTTTTCGGACAGGCTCCGAGACGGAAGCGGTGCCGTTCTCAGAAACTTCAAGGAGATTGGCGTAAACCGCATTATCCTTGCGACCGGCGACCGGCAGGATGTCGCAAAAATGATCAGTGCGGATCTGCCCCTGGACGAGGTCCGTGCGGAACTTTCTCCGGCACAAAAGATCGAGATCGTAAACGCAGAAAAAAGGAAACAGCCTGTTCTGATGATTGGCGACGGCGTCAATGACGCGCCAGCCCTCGCCGCAGCGGATATCGGTCTTGCAATGGGGGTCCATGGCTCAGCCGCAGCAACCGAGGCCGCGGATGCCGTCCTCCTTGTGGACCGCCTTGACCTGGTGGTTCAAGGCATCAGAATTTCGAGACGGTGTCGGCAGATTGCCACACAGAGCGTCGTCGCCGGCATGGGATTGTCGACGCTCGGCATGCTTGCTGCTGCATTTGGTTACCTCACAGTCGTTGAAGGCGCATTATTGCAGCAGGTCATTGACGTGGTCGTCATTCTCAATGCCCTTCGTGTACTCAACATCAGGACGGGTTGATCGACCCGTCACGCCTCCCGGACGGGTAACCAGACATGGCAACCGGTTCCCGACGACTATTTCGACGAGGGTGACCCTCTGAGACGGACCCCGATTCCCAGCATTCGCAGCGTAAACAGAGCCCTGTTTACTGTTGCGTACTTATCCTTCCTTTTCATCTCAAGCAGGATGTAAGCGTCAACGGGGGTCAAGTAGTGCACGCAGGTCTGTCCTTGCTTTTCCTTTTGAGTGCCATGTCAGGGGTATCGGCAGCGGAGGATGACGTCGACGAGTTGGCCCGCAAGGTCTCCAACCCTGCATCGTTCATGATAAGCGTCCCTGTCCATTCGGATTTCGACATCGGTCGCTGGGGCGGTGATGACACATATTCGGCAACACTGGATATTGAGCCGGTCATACCTTTCGCGCTGAACGACGACTGGAACATGATTTCTCACACAGATTTTCCGATTGTCTACAATGATCCAATCGGCACGCCGGGGGGAAAACTGGGGCTCGGGGATATCAGTCAGAACCTCTCCTTCACACCCGCGCGGCATGGACCGCTTATATGGGCCTTTGGACCGGAATTCTCCTTTCCGACGGCCACGGACGACCGTTTCGGAACCGGAAAACTGTCGATAGGTCCTTCAGGGCTGTTACTTCTTCAGACAAAATCAATGAGCCTGGGTTTATCGGCAAGCCATCTCTGGTCGGTCGCCGGTGCGGGCGACAGACCACGCGTCAGCCAGACCGAACTGCAGCCATTTGTCGCGTGGCACATCGGTGGCGGAAAGACCATTTCCGCCAATCTGGACTTCAATTACGACTGGGTGGAAAGCGATTATACCCTGCCGGTGTCGTTGTCATTCTCCCAGATCGTCAAGGTCGGCGAGCAGACCCTCAGCCTTTCGCTCGGTGCCAAGTACTATATAGAAGGCGCTGACGATGGGCCTCAATGGGGCATCAAGGCGGGCGTGACGTTCCTTTTCCCGCAGAAAACCGCCATGCAATGAGCGAGCCCGCCACCGAAGCTACTTTGCGATGAGGAAGAAGCTTGGCGTTATCGCTCAAAGACCAGGAAATTTTCCCATGCACGGATCCTCAGCAGAATTCTTCTGATCAGCGCGAACTCGGTCCAGTGTCCGGTGTAGATGGCGACCTCCGCCGTCGCCCCGCCCGGAAGTTCGAACGCCGAGAGGTCATCGGTCGGTTCGAGCACAGCTATCACGCGTCCTGAACCAAAGGGCGCTTTGGGGGTCAGGAGCGTGCCCGAAGGTTCGAGCTCACCCTCCGCCATGAACTTCAGCACCGTCTGAACCTTCGCACTGAAGACCCTTCCCGGTACCCCGGCAAAGGAAATCTCGGCCTCGTCACCCTCCTTCACACGCTGCAACGCAATCTGGTCGAACGAAGATGCAAAAACCTTCCTGTCCGTATGAACGAAGGTCATCACGGGTTTCAGTGGCAGCGAGACTGCCATCATCCCGGGGTGCAGAAATACCTGTGTCGCATACCCGTCCGTCGGCGCGCGGTAGACGCTCTGCTCGAGTTCAAACTCCGCTCGCGCCAGTTCGGCTTCCAGCTGGACAACGTTCGTATCGACACCGTTTATCTGGTTATTGGCGGCCAGCCTCGCCTGTTCAGCCTGGGCTTCCGCTGTCGCCAGCGCGGCCTCCGAAGCGAGATAGGCATTTCGGAGGTCATCGACCTGCTCCGTGGAAAACGGTGACATGCGCGGATTCTTGTTGGCATCTCTGTGCCGCTCATAATCGTCTTTTGCCTGGTCGCGGTTGGCTGTCGCGGACTTGACTGACGCATCGGCGGCCTTCAGCGCCGCCTGCTGCTCTGAAACGGTCTGTTTTGCGGCAGCAAGGGCCGCCTTGCGGCGCGCTACGCCATATTCGAAAGGCCGGGGATCAAGACGGAAGAGAACGTCACCTTTCCTGACCGGGGAGTTTGGTGTTACCGGAACCTCGACGACCTGACCATTCACGGCGGGGCTTATGGGCGTCGCGTAGAAGTAAATCCGTCCGTCCCTTGAAAACGGGTGATTGTAGTTCATCACGACAACGATACCACCAACGAGGATAACGCCCGCGACGACCGCCGTGGTTACCGTCCATTTCGTCAACGGAACCCTTAGGAAGCGAAAAGTGACGATGCAGATTGCCACGTAGATCACACAGAGGAGCGTCGTCATTCGCTTGGCCTCCTCGTGACCAGGCGCTGTTCCAATTTGGCGACACGTTCGGCCAGCTGCGGATCGACCCCGCCACCCCACCCGCGCCCGGGCCGATACGCCATCGCCCAGATCCAGAGGAACGGCCAGATGGCATGCAGCGTGAAGAGGCTGACCCATCCAGCCGCCATGATTGCATCCTGATGCGGATGGTCGCGACGTTTTGCGATCTCGTAGGGGATGTCGTGAATCGCGATGATGCCATAGATGAACACGAGCACGATGAACACCAGTATCGCCAGAGCCAGGTAGTCCAGAAACATGATGTTTAGCGCTCCCTTCATCACCTGTGACAGTCTCTGGCCCAGGCCTTTCGGGGAAGAGGGCCGCATTCAACGACGGCACGGGTGGAAATCCCATGGAATTCCACCCGGACGTTCAGCAGTTTCCGCCGGTCGCGGCAAAGGCCCTCACTTGACCTCCTCGAAATCAGCCGGTTTCCAGCTGCCATCGAAGGCGGGTGCATCGGGTCCATAGATGCGGATATATGCGAACCACCCGCGACCGGGCACGGTCTTTATCCAGCGATCTTCGTGGCCCTGCGGTGCAGTGGGGCCAAAGTAGAGCTCGGTCGCCCGAGCCTTGTCCGCATCCTTCAATTCAAACAGGGAACGAAGCGCCGCTTTGGCTTGATCGGTCTGCACTTCAGATCGTGTCTGGGCATCATATGCCGTGACGGACCAGAAAAGCTTACCCGGCACTGGTTGTGGGATCGAAAGCCTGTAGGTCTTTCCGCCATCCAGCCAGGCACCCGACGCATCGCGGGAACCCAGCCAATAAAGTGACCCTGCTCCTGCTGTTCGACGGAACATGGCCGGGGATGTCACGATTGCCTGAGCAAACCAGCGGTCTCGCGCTTCAAGATCAATGCCAGCCGCCGTCTCAAATTGCGCGCTTCCCGGCACGAGGCCAACCCATTCCCATTGGCGGTCAGGCCAGGCGAGCTTGTCGGTCCTGGCACTATCGAATGCCGATACCAGCAACTGATCGCGACCATCGCGGGCGGCCTTCTCGAGGATGGCTTTCATTCTGTCGTCGGGGCTGAAAGGCTTGCCCTTCTCGATGCCGAGCGTTTGAAGCAGCCCATACATCGGCTCGAACTTCGCCACGATCGGTTCCAGCTGGATGATCTCATTCAGCTTTTGCCAGAACTGTAAATTGTCCTCCCATTTCAGCGACGTGCTGTCGATGTCCATATTGGTCGTGTCGACAAATTTCAGGCGCTGTTTTGGACTGGCAAGCGGATAAATCTTGATTGCTTGCAGTGCCTTCAGCGCCTTTTCCTGATCGCCGCCAACGGGAAGCGCGCGAACTGCGAGCAGGTTCTTGTAAGTGGGGGTTTTACCGACCAGATAGCCTTTGGGGATCTTGCCTTTGTAGTCCGGCCCGACGATCAGATGTTTGCCGCCCTTGCCCGCGTCCGGTCCGGGAATGCCCATGTCGAGCACCCAGCCCTGATTGTGGTCATTGACGAGGCCGATATAGGCCCCGGGCGGCAATTCAACCACCATTGGCCCTTTCGAAACATCGAGGGTTGCGGAACCATAGGGTGTGTCCGAATTGAGCGTGAAACCAACCTGACGCGGCCCCGCCGCAGCCCCGCCATAGGCTTCATTATCGTCGATGCCGACGGCCCGGTTGCCATTGAAGATTCCTTCGACTGAAACGGTCGGATACCAGAAGCGATAGGCGACGAGAGCTCGCTGAAGGTCTGCGTCATCCCGCGCCTTTTTCGAGGTTTCTGCGGCCGGATAGCCTTTTTCGAAGCTGTACGTTGCTGCCTGTTGGGCAAGCGCAGGCGAGATAAAGGACGAAGACAGCAGCAAGGCCGCAATAATCTGAGCTTTCATAAGGATTTTCCTCCGGTGAAATAGGCCGTCTACCGATCGCTACCTTGCTGCGGCGATGTCCTCGAGTTTCCACGTCTTATCGAACCATGGCGTAAGCGGACCGTAGAGGCGGAAAATGGTGAACCAGGATTTGCCCGGAATGGTCTGAATCCAGTTTGGATTGTCAGCGGGCCTTTCGGGAGCAAATACGATATCGGTGGAGCCGTCGGGATTTCTCTTCAGGTCTTTCTCGCTGGAGAGGCTCGGGAACGGTTGGTCAGTCTGCAGCATTGATCTCGTCTGCGTGTCGTAAATGACGACCGACCAGAAATCTTTTGCGGGAACGTTTGCCGGTACATGCAGCACGTATGTCTTGCCGCCGTTAAAGGGGTTACCCTCGCTGTCGAGATTGGCTGCCGCGTATTGAGAGCCGACCCCTGGCATTGCAACCGCCATGGCGGGTGTGTTTATCGTCGCCGCATAATAAAACAGTGTGCGGGGCGTCGTCATCTTGTAGTCGGCGGCGAATAGGGTCGCGGAACTCAGCAGGATTGCAAGACACGCAGGAGCTGTCTGTGCCGCACTGCGGATCATTGTATCTTTGACGTGCATATGGTCGCCCCTCAATGTCGATGAGAGACGACCACATCCATCATGCGCGAATAAGTACGCAACGGTAAACGGCTTTTCCGCAACCGTAAATCATCCGTCGTTTACGGTTGCGTACTCCCGCGCCGCGTGTCGATCCGTAGTGTTCTTGCCGCGCAGCCAAGGAGCCTCAATGAAGACGATCATCGCGTTTGCAGCAGTCCTGCTCCTCTCGTCCTGCGGCCACCCACACGGCGTAATGGCGCCCGTCGAGGTAAAAGGCACCTCCCCGAAGAGCTCACAGGTTGACATGCTTGTTGCCACGACGCGGCAGCCATCCGGCGATCCGGCAACGCTCTTTAGCGGCGAGCGCAGCCCGAAACCTTATCTGACCGATGTCGCCGTTTCGATACCGCCGAACCGCAAGGCCGGCGACGTACAATGGCCGCGCCGGCTGCCGGCAAATCCCGCGACCGATTTTGCGGTGACGAGGGTCAGGCAGATCGAAACCATACCGCAGGGACGGGCCTGGTTCCGGCAGCACATCGAAGGCGGACATGCCCTCGTTTTCATCCACGGCTTCAACAATCGATATGAGGATTCGGTCTTCCGGTTTGCTCAAATCGTCCATGACAGCGGCATGAAGGCGACACCTGTGCTCTTCACCTGGCCATCGCGCGCCCAGCTGACGGCCTATGAATACGATAGGGAAAGCACGAACTATTCAAGGACTGCGCTCGAGCAATCGCTCCGGGTTCTTGCCGCGGACCCGAACGTCCGGGAAATCACAATCCTTGCTCATTCGATGGGGACGTGGCTGGCGATGGAATCTCTGCGGCAGATGGGCATCCGTGACGGTCGGGTGAACGCAAAGATCCGCAACGTCATTCTCGCCTCACCGGATATCGATACGCAGGTTTTTGCCAAACAGTTTATTGAAATGGGTTCGCCAAGACCGAAATTCACCGTGTTTGTCTCACAGGACGACAGGGCTCTTGCCGCCTCCAGTTTCATAACCGGAAATGTCTCGCGGTTGGGAGCGATCGATCCCTCCAGCGAACCCTACCGAACCAAACTCGAGCAAGCCGGAATTACGGCGATCGACCTGACGAAAGTCGATGCGGGTGATGGCCTGCACCATGGCAAGTTTGCCGAAAGTCCCGAGATCGTCCAGCTTATCGGCCAAAGGTTGATGACGGGGCAGACGTTGACCGACAGCAACATCACCCTTGGCGAAGGCGTCGCGACCGTCATCGGCGGCACCGTCCGGACGGTCGGCAATGTCGCAGGAGCCGCTGTCGCCGCTCCTTTGACTGTAATGGAACAGTCGCAAAAAACCAGGGCGCCAACGGACATCGAAAGCACGTTGCGGAGCAACGCAAAAGCCGAACTGCTTACTCAATAACCTTTGTTTACTGCTATTTACGCGGACGTTTACTGTTGCGTACTTCCGAAGACCCCTCGAAAGAACAAGTCTCTCCCGGCGTCGATAGACGACCGTCCACATCGGCAGGGCGCACCTGCGCGAACCAAGGGAGACCGCAATGTCGTACGACTACATCACTCGGAGGGCGCTATGACGACCTTTGTTTCCAGAAAGCTCTTTTCGGCGACCCTCGCCGTCGCCATGACGCTGACGTCAACCACGTTCCTGTCTCCGGCACAGGCGCAACAAGCGACAGCCCCGCAAACCGCGAAACCGAACATTCTCGTAATCTTTGGCGACGACGTCGGGCAGACCAACATCAGCGCCTATAGCGACAGTCTCATGGGTTACCGTACACCCAACATCGACCGCATCGCGAAGGAAGGTCTGAAGTTCACCGATTATTACGCGGAGAATTCCTGCACCGCGGGACGTTCGACTTTCATTACAGGCCAGGTTTGCCTTCGTACGGGCCTGTGCAAGGTTGGCGCGCCGGGTGCGCCCGTGGGTCTTCAGCCTGGAGACATAACGATTGCCCAAGCGCTTAAACCGCTCGGTTATGCGACGGGACAGTTCGGCAAGAACCACCTTGGCGACAAGGACGAGTATTTGCCAACACGGCACGGTTTCGACGAATTTTTCGGCAATCTTTATCACCTGAATGCCGAGGAGGAGCCGGAAGCGCCAACCTGGCCCAAGAGCGATTCTGATTTCCTCAAAGCCTACTCACCACGTGGCGTCGTCAAGGCTTCTGCTGATGGCAAGGTGGAGGACACCGGCCCTCTCACCAAAAAAAGAATGGAGACAATCGACGACGAAACAACCGCGGCCGCGATTGATTTCATTGATCGTCAGGTAAAGGCCGGGAAACCGTTCTTCACCTGGATGAATACCACACGCATGCACGCCTTCACCCACGTTCGTGAATCCATGCGTGGCCAGAGCGGCATGCCCTATAACGAATACGCAGACGGCATGGTCGAGCATGATGGCGATGTCGGCAAATTGCTCAAAAAGCTCGACGATCTCGGCATTACCGAGAATACGATCGTGGTCTACACAACCGACAACGGCCCCAACCAGTGGTCTTGGCCGGACGCAGCGACAACGCCGTTCCGCTCGGAGAAGGACACAAATTGGGAAGGCGCATTCCGCGTGCCGGCCATGGTGCGTTGGCCAGGCAAGATCAAACCCGATCAGGTCACGAACGAGATGTTCTCGGGTCTGGACTGGTTTCCGACTTTGTTGGCTGCTGCTGGTGATGCAGACGTCAAAAGCAGACTGCTTGAGGGATGGCGACCGGAGGGAAGTTCAACGACCTTCAAAAACCATCTGGACGGCTATAACCAGCTCGACTTCCTGACGGGTAAGTCGGATAAAAGCGCACGAAATCTGTTCTTCTATTTCGATGACGACGGAAATCTCGTCGCGACACGATACGACGAATGGAAAGTTGTGTTCCACGAACAGCCTGCACCCGGTGGCTTCGCCGTCTGGCAGACACCGCTCGTGGCCTGGCGCGTACCGAAGCTGTTCAACCTGCGGATGGATCCTTACGAGCGCGCCGACATCGTATCTGACCAGTATAATGACTGGCTGGTGCGGAATGACTTCCTGCTGGTGAGGAACCAGTTGAAAGCGGCGGAATTCCTGGAAACCTTCGTGAAGTATCCGCCTAGCCAGCGCAATGCCAGCTTCAACATCGAAGGCGTTCGCGCGCAGGTCGACAAGGCGATCGATCAGTCCTTCAAGGAACGCGGCATCGAAAAATAAAACCAGAGTGGCGGTCCATTTTCACGATGGGCCGCCTTCCGCGCCCTGCCAATGGCCATTCTCTTTTCGCGATGGAACATCTCATATGACGGCACGCGACGACATTCTCGCCCTCGGCGAGCGCATCGGTCAGTCCATCATTGGCCAGAAGACAATGGTGGAGCGGTTGCTGCTTGGCCTCCTCGCCAACGGCCATCTGCTGGTGGAAGGGCTTCCCGGTCTGGCAAAAACACGCGCGATCAAGAGCCTTGCCAAAAACCTGAATTCCGAACTGTCACGCGTGCAGTTTACTCCTGATCTGCTGCCGGCAGACATCACCGGATCGGATATCTACTTCTCGGAAGGCGGAAAGGGCGAGTTCAAATTCCAGCAGGGTCCCATCTTCGCCAATCTCATCCTCGCCGACGAAATCAACCGCGCACCGGCAAAAGTGCAATCGGCACTACTGGAGGCGATGGAGGAACGACAGGTGACGGTCGGCGGCAAGACCTACCCGCTCCCTGACCTCTTCATGGTCATGGCGACGCAGAACCCGATCGAGCAGGAAGGAACTTACCCGCTTCCGGAAGCGCAGCTCGACCGCTTTTTGATGCATGTTGAAGTCGGATACCCCGATGAGGCTGCCGAAGGCGCGATCATGCGGCTCAATCGTGAAGAGGAAAACGCGGCGCAAGGAAACGCTCAACGTGCGACGCCGGTGCGGCTTGAGCCTGAGATCGTTTTCGAGGCGCGCAAAGAGATCGGCACCGTCACGGTGTCCGATCCGGTGGAAAAATACATCGTCGCACTTGTTTTCGCGACGCGATATCCTGATCGATACGACAAGGACCTTGCAAAGTTGCTGCAGGTGGGCGTTAGCCCGCGGGGCGTGATCGGACTCGACAAGGTGTCGCGCTCATATGCCTGGCTCGACGGCCGCGACTATGTCACTCCCGACGATGTGAAAGCCGTCGTCAACGATGTCTTCCGGCACAGGATCATCCTCTCCTACGATGCGCACGCCTCCAATACGAGCGCCGACCAAGTGATAGGCCGGATTACAGAACTGGTAGCCGTTTCATGAAGTCGCACGGCGAGGCCACAAGCGGCGTTCACGTCGCGACAGCTGAGCTCGTCGCTCTCGAAAGCCTTGCACGTGATCTTTCCTTCGTCCAAAAAGCCAGAAGCCACCAGCGGCTTGCGGGTCGCATGCAGTCGGCGCTGCGCGGTCGCGGCCTGATTTTCGAGGAATTACGAGAATATCTGCCCGGCGACGACATTCGCTCCATAGACTGGCGCGTGACGGCGCGGACAGGCCAACCCGTTGTCCGCATTTATGGTGAGGAAAAGGAGCGCCCAACGCTCCTCCTCGTCGATCAGCGCATCAACATGTTCTTTGGCAGTCGCCGCTCGATGAAGTCGGTAACAGCGGCGGAAACGGCGATGCTCTGCGCCTGGCGTGTTCTCGGATCGGGTGACCGCGTCGGCGGCTTTGTCTTTTCCGATGACGCTATCGAGGAAATCAAACCGCATCGCAGCCGCAATGCGGTCATCGCGCTTGCCGACCGGATTGCCGAGAAGAACCTGGCCCTTTCGGCCAGTTACGCCCGTCCCCCCTCACCCGATATTCTGAACGAGGTTCTTCACCGTGTTGCTGCAGTTGCACATCACGATCATCTGATCATTCTGGTCAGCGATCTGAACGGCCACGATAACATCACGCGGGACATACTCCTTAGGCTCTCGGCGAGCAACGATGTCATCTGCCTTCTGATCTTCGATCCTTTCCTTCTCGATTTGCCTACCCAAGGAGATCTTGTCGTCAGCGGCGGAAAACTGCAGGCGGAGCTTATTTTCGGCCAGAGGCCTGTCCGTCAGGCGCTTGAACGTTTCGCAAAGGATCGCGGGCGTGAACTGCGTGCCTGGCAGCGGGAACTCGGTCTGCCGATACTGCCAATATCTGCGGCCGAGGAAACGGCGCCCCAGCTTCGGCGGCTTCTGGAGCAATCCGCCTGGCAGCAACGGAGACGCTGATGGAGACGCCGAAACTCGATCCGGCTGTTGAAACGGCCTTGCGCACGATGCACGACATCGTTGTCCCGCCCGCAGTCTCCTGGCTTCCACAAACCTGGGGCTGGGCTGCGATCCTGACAATTCTGCTGCTGTTCCTGTGCAGCTGGGCGTTGTTTGCGGCACGGCGTTACCGGCACAACGCCTATCGAAGGCAAGCATTGCACGAACTCGAAACAGCAGCCCTTGCCGCTCGGGATGAGACAAGGCGCGATGGTGCCCTGCTTCTGCTTGCCAGCCTGTTGAAACGAACGGCGTTGGCAGCATGGCCACGAGATCGCGTGGCCGCGCTTTCCAGAGACGCGTTTGTCGGCTTTCTGAACGACAGTGCGAAAGGCCCGCAGGTAAATCATCTGGCCAATCTGCTCAATGATGCCGAATACCGGAATGCGCCGTCTCAAGCGGCTGCCTCGTCCGAGGATTGCGACAGGGTGTTCAAGGAAGCCCGCGGATGGATCGAGAGGCATCATGTATCAACTTGATTTGCCCTGGTTTCTTGTTCTGCTACCGGTCCCCCTTCTGGTGTGGTGGATTCTGCCCGCCCGAAGGGAGACTTCCGCATCGATACGGTTGCCGTTTTTCGACAATGTGGCCGAGGCCGCGGGCTTAAATCCATCGGAAGGATCTGTCATTCCCAAACGTGGCCCGGTCCAGACGGTAATCGAAGCCATATCGTGGTGCCTGATCGTATTGGCGCTCGCGCGGCCCCAATATCTGGAACCTCCTGTCGAGAAATCCGAACCGCAGCGCGACATTCTGCTTGCGCTTGATCTGTCCCAATCGATGGACCTGAAGGATTTCCGTGGGCCTGATGGCAGCTCACAAGCGAGGGTCGAGGCCGTCCGCAGCGTCGTATCCGATTTTGTCGCAAAACGTACCGGCGACAGGATCGGCCTGATCGCCTTCGGTGATGCCCCCTATCCGCTTGCGCCTTTCACCATGGATCATGCCCTTGTCCGCTCCATGATCGACGGGCTGCTGCCGGGTATCGCGGGGCCGCGAACGGCCCTCGGTGACTCTCTCGGCCTGGCGATCCGAATGTTCGAGAATACGACTGTTCCGGAAAAAGTCCTGATCGTGCTGACCGACGGTAACGACACCGCTAGCCGCATGCCGCCGCTCAAGGCCGCGGAGATTGCGAAAAACAAGCAGATCGTCATCCATACCATTGGGATAGGAGACCCCGCAGCAACGGGCGAAGATAAACTCGACACCACTACGCTGGAAAAGATCGCGTCTGAAACAGGCGGTCGCTATTTCTTTGGCGGTAGCCGACAGGATCTTGCGACGATCTACGGCGTGCTTGACGCGATTACACCCGAAGACCAGAAAAAGCTCTCCTGGAGACCACGGATTGAGCTCTTTCACTGGCCGTTGGCGGCCGCGCTGACGCTGCTCGGTGGCTGGTACGCTTTCGATGGCATCAGGGGAATGTTTCGACGCCGGAGGGTTGCGACATGATCGCAGACTTTCACTTCCTGCGCCCCTGGTGGCTGATTGCGCTTCTGCTGCCACCTCTGCTCATCTGGATGGCATCGCGCTCCGGTGACATACGTGACAGATGGAAAGGCATGATAGCCCCGCACCTGCTTGAAAGCCTCATCGTCGAACCGGATCATAAAAACCGGCTTCGCCCCGTCTGGCTGCTCGGCATGGTGATGATGCTGGTGGTGCTGGGTGTCGCAGGACCCACATGGCAGCGGGAGCCACCGCCATTCGTTTCCGACACGGCGTCACTGGTCATCGCCGTTGATCTCTCGCCGACAATGGACGCCACGGACATCAGCCCAAGCAGGATCGAACGTGTGAAACTCAAGATCCGGGATGTGCTGGCTGCACGGGCGGGTGCACGAACCGCCGTGATTGCCTATTCGGGTACGGCCCACCTTGTCGTCCCGCTCACGGAGGACGCGGCACTCATCGAATCCTACACCGATGCCCTGGCGACACGACTGATGCCCAAACCCGGCAAGGATACGGGAGCGGCATTTCAGCTTGCCGATCGCCTGCTCCGGGAGGACGGGGGCTCGGGAACCATCCTCCTTTTGACCGACGGGATCGAAGATGCCGCCGCCTCCCCTGGCAGAGAAATCGCGAGCGATCTGATTATCCTGGCGGTTGGCACACAGGAGGGTGGTGCAATTGCCGGAGGCGGCGTTTCGAAACTCGACATTGAAGGATTGAAGAGGTTCGGCAGCGACACCGGAGCCTCGGTCGCAACCATGACCGACGACGATGCCGACATTCGCTGGATCGTTCAGCGTGTTGCGACAAATTTCAGCCAGCAGTCTGCTTCGGAGGGGCAGCGGTGGCGCGACCTTGGTTGGTGGCTTCTGCTTCCCACCGCCTTTTTCTACGCTCTGTCCTTCCGTCGGGGCTGGGTGACGCGCGTTACTGTCCTGCTGGTTGCAGTCCGGATCGTGCTTCCGGACCCGGCACAATCTGCAACTTTCGAGGATATCTGGCTGACACCGGACCAGCAGGGACGTCTTGCCTATGAGCGCGGCGACTATGCAACTGCGGCTGCGGTGTTCAAGGACCCCATGTGGAAAGGAACGGCCTATTACCGTGCCGGACAGTTCAAGGAAGCTGCCAACGCTTTCGCCTTATCCAACACTGCGCAGGCATGGTTCAATCAGGGTAACGCACTTCTGCATCTGGGCAGTTTCGAGGAGGCGATCGCTGCCTACGAAAATGCCCTGGAAAAGCGAAAGGGCTGGCCGGAGGCTGATGCCAATCTGGCGCTCGCCAAACGGCTGCTCAAGCAGCAGCAGGACAATGAGGAGCCCGATCAGCCGAACGAGAAACCCGATGGCGTGCAATTCGATGACAAGGGAAAGAAGGGCAAGGCTGCAACACTCGATATGGCCGAGGAAACCTCCGAGATGTGGATGAAGAACATCCAGGCGAACCCGGCCGATCTGATGGCGCGGAAATTCGCCATCGAAGCCGCGGAGAAAAGCCCGTGAGGATGGTCATTGCGCTCCTGCTGGCGTTGAGCGCCCTGCCCGCCATTGCAGCGGAACCGTTCGCGCGGAGCGCCATCGAGAAAACCGACACCATCGTTCCCGGCCAGCAATTGCGGCTGACGGTGGATGTCTTCGCGCCCGGTTTTTTCACCTCACCTCCCGATCTCCCCTTGTTCGAAATGGAGGACGCGCTTGTCACGCTTCCCGAGGAGCGAGCACAGAACCTCGTTGAGACGATCGATGGTGTTCAATATGCGGGCATCCGTCGCCAGTATGCAATTGTTCCCGAGCGCGCCGGACCGTTCTCCATTCCACCGATCAGCATCAACTTTACCTACTCAGCCGATGGCGCACCCACCAGGGGGACGGTGGCAACTGCGATGACCGGCTTCGAAGTCTCCGACGCGAACACCACACCCTCTCTGTTTTCGGCGAAAGATGTCGAAATCTCCCAGTCTTTCGACAAGAGCCTTGCTGAACTCAGGGAAGGTGATGCCTTCGTCCGAACGATCATTGTCACCGCAAAACAGACGCAGGCAATGCTCATGCCCCCAGTGGATACCGGTGCGGTGACCGGACTGAAACAATATACCAAGCCCGCGCAGCTTGCAGATGGCGTCGCGGCGGGGCGGGGCGAAACCCTCAGCAGGCGGACGGAAACAGTCGTCTATACGACCCAAAAAAAGGGCGAGTTCACGCTGCCCGAGATCCGATATGAATGGTACGATCTCGACCGGCCCGGCAAGGCCAACGCCGCGCTTCCAGCTGTCCACATCGTTGTGGCCGAAGCAAAGCTTCGTGCAGCTATTGCGCCGGAGCCGGTCGCCGAACACCGTTCTCTCCCGGAACATCGACGGCAGATCGCTCTCCGGATTTTGATTACGCTTGGGCTGGCATCTCTCGTCTGGATGTTGCGTGGTCTACCCAAACTAATACTGAACCGGCTTGAAGACATCAGGAAAACCATCTTGCGGTCGGAAAGGTACCGGCTGCACAAGCTGCGCCAAACAGTGCTTGGCGGCGAATTACCGACCGTCTATTCCGCCCTTCACGCATGGGCGGTTTCAGACGGTTTCTGCACCCTTCGGGATCGCGTTGCGAATATTCCGGAGCTTTCGAACGAAGTTCATGAACTCGAGCGTATGCTCTTTTCTAGGCATCATGGATATTTCGACCGGAGGATTGCGGCTAACTCGCTATCCGCCAGGGTGCGCCCAAGAAAGCAGATGAACAACTCTCCGCTTCCCGAACTCAATCCGTCCAGCTAGCTGCTTTACGCGCCTGCCGCGTAAACAACGTTGCATTTACAGTTGCGTACTTCCGCTCACCCGCTTCAGACGTGATGGTCGGAGGGTGAACGGAGGCTTCTTATGGTTCTTGCATTCGAAGACGTGACAGAAACCATACCCGATGGGATGCGGTGGGTTCCCGGCGGCACCTTCATCATGGGCTCCGATGCGCATTATCCCGAAGAAGCCCCCGCCCATCCCGTCAGCGTCGATGGCTTCTGGATTGACGAGACCCCGGTGACAAACCGAAAATTCATGGCATTCGTCAAGGCGACCGGCCATGTCACCGTGGCTGAAAAGGCGCCGGATCCCGCAAATTATCCCGGCGCGCTCCCTGAAATGCTGCGTGCCGGTTCCCTTCTTTTTGTTCAACCGAAATCGGTAAGCGGTTCCGACATATCGCAATGGTGGAATTTGAAATTCGGCGCGAACTGGCGCCGTCCACTCGGTGGGCTCAGCGATCTTCGCGGGAAGCTCGATCATCCCGTCGTCCATGTCGCATGGTCCGACGCCAGGGCTTACGCGGATTGGGCCGGGCTTGAACTGCCGACAGAAGCCGAGTGGGAGTTTGCCGCCAGAGGCGGATCCGAGGCGGAATATGTCTGGGGTGACGAACTGATGCCGGGTGGTAAAGCCATGGCCAACACCTGGCAAGGCACATTCCCCACGCATACGACAAAGCCAAAGGGGCAGGAGCGGACATCCGCCGTTTGCTCATTTCCCCCAAACGCCTACGGCCTCTATGACATGATCGGCAATGTATGGGAATGGACGGCTGACTACTGGACAACACGGCACCCCGAACCGGCAAAGCACTCCTGTTGCATACCCGCCAATCCGCGAGGCGGTGGAATGGAACAGAGCTACGATCCGCGGCAGCCACAGATAAGGATTGCTCGCCGCGCGCTGAAAGGCGGCTCGCATCTTTGCGCTCCGAACTATTGCCGCAGGTACAGGCCGGCTGCGCGACACGCAGAGCCGGAGGACACATCGACAAGCCATGTCGGCTTTCGTTGCGTGAAACGGATTGCTTCTTCAGGAGACGGAAAATGACGAGACACGCCAAACTTTCGCGCAGAGCCTTTACCGCAACCGTCCTCTGCGGGATGCTTGCGGCGGGCACCCTGTCATCCCCGGCTTTCGCGCAGGAAGTGCTCCCCTCATGGAATGACACGGCATCAAAACAGCGTATCGTTGACTTCGTCAAAGCGACGACAACCGAAGGCGGTGAAGGTTATGTCGCCCCTCAAGACCGGATCGCGGTGTTCGACAATGACGGCACGCTCTGGACGGAGCAGCCTTTTTACACGCAGCTTGGCTTTACTCTCGACCGGGTGAAGACACTCGCGCCCCAGCACCCGGAGTGGAAAACGAAAGAACCGTTTGCCAGTATCCTGTCAGGCGATCTCAAGGGGATCGCGAAAGCCGGGGAGAAAGGTATCGTTGAACTCGGCATGGCCACACATGCGGGGATGACGACAGACCAGTTCAACAAGATCGTGACGGACTGGCTTGCGCAGGCAAAGCACCCGAAGACCGGCAAGCCTTACACGGAAATGACCTACCTGCCGATGCGCGAACTTCTCGACTTTTTGCGCTCGAACGGTTTCACCACCTACATCGTCTCCGGCGGCGGCGTTGAATTCATGCGTCCTGTGACCGAAGAGCTTTACGGCATACCTCCGCAACAGGTGATCGGTAGCAACATAACAACGCAATACGCGATCGTAGGCGATGTTCCGGTATTGAAGCGGCTACCCAAAATCGACTTCATCGATGACGGTCCGGGCAAGCCGGCAGGCATAAACAAGTTTATCGGCAAGAAACCGATCTTTGTCGCGGGAAATTCCGACGGCGACTACGAAATGATGCGCTGGGTGACCGCAGCAAAAGGACCCGGCTTTGCCATGCTCGTACATCACACCGATGCCGACAGGGAATATGCCTATGATCGGCAATCAGCCTTCGGAAAGCTCGACAGGGCGCTGAACGAAGCCGAGCGCCGCAACTGGCTCGTGGTGGATATGAAGAATGACTGGAAGAAGGTGTTTTCGTTCGAGAACTAGCCGGTCAGTTCCACGAGGCTGCTTGCGCTCAACCGAACATCGGCCGCATGAAGCTGCGCTCGAAGCTGATAATGCTGCGGTTGCGTTTGTCCAGCTCATAGGCGGCGATGCATTCCGGATCGACGGCCATTCGTGCGCGATAATCTTCGTAGGCAGCAAGGCTCGGGAAGCTGAAAAGCGCGAGCGCAATATTGTTGGCACCTTCGCTTGGCAGAAAATATCCGTGGTGCGTGCCGCCCATGCGATTGACGATGGGAATCCAGAGCCTGGCGTAATCTTCGAACTCGGCCAGCTTGTGCGGATCGATGGTATATTTCAGGTAGCAGGTGATCATTTTTCGGCATCCGGCGTGCGGTGATGAGGATGGTTTGGCTTGTGCCATCTCACCGCAGCGCCTGCAAGTTGTCTTAAATCTTTATTCGGTCGAGACCGGTTTTGCGATGGATAACGGCACCGATATCGTCAGGATGGCCGAATTGCCCTCGGCCCGGTTCTCAGCAGCGAATTCGTGAAAGAATTTGAGCCTTGTCGAGACAGGCAGTTCACCGGCCATGAAGCTGTAGCCGATGGTGGCGCCGATCGCGGCGACTTCGCCCTTGAATGCGCTTCGTGCGCCGGCGCCGGAATCTCCGGTGACCTGGTTATAGTAATACCCGACGAGGCCGGCATCAAACTGCTTGTTGAAGTGCTGTACTGCAGCCCATTCAAAATGAAACTCGTTACCCGTGCGATAGTCCGTTGCGGGGTTCTCGGCATTAAATGTCATGCCGATCACACCTGAAATGTCGAGACCGATATTGGGATCCAGCCAGGTTGCGGCTGCAAAGACGTCAGCGCCCCAGTGATTGAAGGAGATGTTCGAGATTTCGCCTTTCTGGTAGTCGCCGATCGGAACGTTCACCATCGTTCCAACCTGCCAGTGGAAGTTACCTGTCTCCCAGCCGAGAAATGCACTCACGATCGGATCGCCAACGGTGAAAATTGCGTCACTGACAGCCCCCGTGCCCACACCGCCAAGCGGGCCGGCAATTGTCAGATCCGCATCGGTTTTTTTCCATCCGATCGGCAGGCTTGCGCCGAGTCCCAGATGACCGCCCGCAATTTCTTCGGGCAGGACCCACATGATGGTCGGAACGCTGACGATGGCATCGCCTTCTACGCCCAGGGCAAGGCGGCCACCTGCAGGAAGCGCCCGATCTCCGCCTAGATCGCCGCGGTACATATAGAGGTCGTGTTGAAAATAAACGCCAGGTGGAGGCGTGATGGCTGCGGCTGGCCCTTTTGAGCCAAGAAGATAGAAACCAGCTCCCCCTTCGGCGGCAAATGCTGCGGGAGATGAGATCAAGCTGGCGCCCGCCGCCATCAACGTTAACCGACGCCCAACTTTCATGCCTTTTCCCCTATCCGCCTGACAGTGACTTCGCACCGTCTTTGTAAGAAGACCGTGCGAAACGATTGCGGGCAAGTACGTAACGGTAAATGCTTCTGTAAATCACGGGTGCGAAATGCTTGCGACCGTATCGAAATCGGCCCCTGCCTTGGCAAGCCCCCTCTCCAGGGCCGTCACCAGTTCGGGTCGCAGCCGGGCGGCGTTGGCCGCCTTTCGGAACGCAATTGCAAAGTCGGGCTTGCCTTGCTCAGCCTCCTTCAGCAACTCATTTGCGCTGTCTGACCCAAGTTTCGCGAGCGCGGCGACACGGATCGATTTGGTCAGCAGGTCCGCTCCAAGTGTCTGCTCGGCGTAGAGGGAGGAATCCGACCACCTTTCGTTGCGGTAAGCCTCGAGCGCGAGGACCAGGGATGCGTTGCGCGGCGGCGTTTCCTCCATTTCAGTGGCTTCCTTCGCCAGATCGGAAGCTGCTTTCCAGTATCCCGCAGAAAACAGAACGAGGCCCAGATTCGCCGCTGTATCGGAATTGTTGGGGTTCAGCGACAATGCCCTGTTGCCTGCATCGATCGCTGCGTCCACTCGACCATTGGCAAAACGCGCCGCCATGAGGGCTGAATGCGCCCGATCGGAAAGCGGCGCTGCAGACACTGCATTCCCTGCAAGTTCGAGACTTTTCCCGGCCGTGTCCGCAGACTGTGCGTAGACCTTGGCCAAGGTGGACGAAACGTCCGCATCCTGCTTCCCGAGCGCAAGCGTTTGTTCGAGACAATGGATCACCGCGTCGCGGTCGCGCGCTCCTCCGCCGTTGAGCATAACATCTGCCCTGGCGATGCAAACATTGCCGAGGGCACTCGCCGGCGCGTCCCTCACTTCAATCATGTTGACGATCCCGCCTGTCGCGGCAATTTTGCGGGCAATCGCTCCGGCAAGCTCCAGTTTCACGCCCGCCGGAGCTTTCCCTTCGAGGAAAGCCTTCTCCAAACCCGACTTCAGAAGATTACCGTTTGCATCGTCGATAAGTTGCCACCAGATTGAGCGGTCGTCGCTGTCACCATAATATTTGAGCTTCAGGGTATATTGACGGCCCTGGCTGACGGCATCGTATCCGGTGGCCGCGACAATGACATTCTCGAATTGAGCCACCGCGGTCATGAGAGCATCGCGTGCTATCGTCGCGTCGCCTTGCAGCTCTGGAGAAACGGCCGACACGTCTATTCTCAAAAGAGGTTTTGCGGTGAGAGCCGGTCGTTCAGAGATTTTCCATATCCCGACGATGGCGACTACGCATATCGCAGCTGCCACGACGGTCTTCGCCTTCCAGTCATCCGTCAATTTTCGTTTTGCGGGCTGCTCGGCGGTATCTGCCGTGAAATCGAGAACATCGTCCTGCACATCAAATTGAGCGTTGATCGCGTTCGCGGGGAAAACCGTAATGTAGCTACCTTTTGGGATGTCAATACTGACGCCCAGTTCGCCACCAAAGACCGAATAATATGTCGCTAACGCCGTTCTTAGACGGCTGATCTCGATACGAACGATAGGATCGATCGAAGCATCGAAGTCGGCACCCCTGCCTAGAACATCGAGCGCAATCGAGTACGCCTTGACATTTTCCCTCTGCCCGGCAAAACGCCGCTGCGCAAGATAGACGAGGATCTCTCTCTGACGATCCGAGGCCCGGAACCTGATATCCTGCAAGAGCCTGTGCAATTCTTCTCTTGCCGCTTCCAGACTCACTTCATCCGGCTGATCATCGGGTATTTCAGTACTCATGTCCGCCCCATAGATACTCGTCACTGAAAAATACATGTGTTTTATGTGGGCGAAAACGTATGGTTGCAATAGTAAGAACTAATAATGTAGTTTTTTGCGTAGCATGCGAAAAAATGACATTTGTCAAAATTGCTATAAATACACTTATTTACCCGCGCAGGATGTGTTGAATTATGTCCTCTTCGATGGCGGAACAGACTGTTTCATACTCCCGCACGCGGGTGCGGTCTTCCTCTTTCCGGAACCTTTCAAGCGCGCTGGCAGCCATTTCGTAGGCTTCGAAGAGTTCATTGAGATCGGTGGTCTGTGCTGCGATGATCTGAAGCTGGCCTCGTAATGCGGGCAACTTCAACATCAGTCGCCACAGTCCTCTCCGCGCGAAATCTCTCGTTGTTCCAGCCACCCCGTTTTCCCTGCCCATCATCGCAAAAGCCTCCGCGCGAGGTGATCGCGTAACGCTAGATATCATCGTGGCGCTTGGAAAGTACGTTACCGTAAACGCGGAAATCTTTACGGCGGGAGGACACGTTTACGCAGCGATTTACTGTTGCGTACTTCGCTTGGGGCTACCGGAATGGTTTGATGGGGAAGATCAGGACTGGAGGACATGATGAAGCGTTGGCTCCCCATAGGCTTCGCACTATTTGCAAGTGTCGCGGCCGCGCAGGAACATCAAGATGTCAACGAGGCCAACAACCCTCTTACCCCCAAAATCACGCTCAATTTTCATGACTATTTCATACCGAGCTTTTTCGACGTCCCCGGCGATCCCAAGGCCAACCAATTCCTTCTGCGCGGACTGGTGCCTTCTGACCTCGGCGGGCTGCCGCAGCTTATGCGCTTCACTCTGCCGGTCGCGACATCTCCCGATGAAGACGGAGGTTATGTCACAGGTCTCGGCGACCTGACCCTGATGGATATTTTTATTCTCCCGAAACACGGTGAAATCACTACCGGTGCCGGGCCGCTCGTCGTTATCCCGACTGCAACCGACAAGTCCCTGGGAAGCGGAAAATGGCAGATTGGCGCGGCGGGCGTCGTGGTCGCCCCGCAGAGCTGGGGCCTTCTTGCAGGCCTGGTGACATACCAGACCTCGTTTGCAGGTGTAAGCGACCGCGATGATGTGAACCTCTTCACCTTCGAACCGATTGTGAACGTCAATCTTTCCGATGGCTGGTACCTGCGTTCCTCTGCGACATGGAATTTCAATTTCGAGAACGGCAAGAGCTACATTCCCGTCGGCCTCGGTGTCGGCAAAGTCATTCCCCTGGAAAAGGGTATCACCATGAACGCCTTCATCGAACCCCAATACACGGTTTGGCATGACGGCGCCGGCGCACCGCGCTGGCAGATCTTTGCGGGCATGAATTTCCAGTTTCCGATCCGGAAATCATCAGAATGAGGTGGTGGATTGCGCTGGTTCTGGGCCTGTTTCTTTGCGGTGCCGCCGAGGCCCAGACGGATGTTTCCGCGCAACAGAAAGTCGATCAACTGGTCGACCTGCTTCAGGACCCCGATGTCCAGTCGCTTCTCATGAGCAATGATCGCACGCGGTCCCAACCAAATGAGCCGAGCGTTTCCGGGCACGGAATAGCGGCGTGGGAAACGCGGCTGCGTGCACACATTGACGAAATTGCGAAAGCCGTGCCGCGCATTCATTCGGACATCGCCGCCGCCGCGTTGCGCACACGGGCCGACGCCGTCTCCCACGGCTATGCTCCGGTCTTCATCATCTTCGGTGGGCTCCTCGCCGTCGGTCTTGTTGCGGAATGGCTCTATCGCAGCAGACGCCAGGCGACCGATGGCGTGATGGCGAGGTTCGCCCCGATCGCAATTTTTGCAGTAACCATGGCGATCATCTTTTTCGCCATCGAATGGCCGCCGCTTGCGCGCATCGTCCTGCTGGTCTACCTCACGGCCTTCGTAATTTATCGCCTGGCGGCGGTTCTCGTCGACGTCGCAGCTGGAGCAAGGCTCCGGGGTCGCGCCAAACTGCTTTTGGGAGCCATCATTTTCGGGGTAGCGGGCGCGTTCGTTGGACCCTCAATCGGGATTCCCACCTCCACAACGCGGGCGATCTCCTACCTCCTGTCAGTCTTCGTTCTTTTATGCGCTGTAGAGGCTATCTGGTCGGCATTCGGTTTTTCGCGGGTGGGAAAAACCGTGAGAAGCGGCGCACTCCTTGTCATCTGGATATTCTGGTCCCTTGATCTCATGAGCCTGTTCTGGCTGGGGGTCTACATTCTGGTATTACCAGGTCTGCTGCGAGCCGCCGGCACAATTGCTGCCGCTGCTTCTGCCCGATCCTCATCAAGCCTGAAAGGCATTCTCGTCGTGCGCGGCGTGCGTGCGATCGTTGTAGGACTCGCGATCGGCTGGCTTGCCCTCGTCTGGAAAATGAACCCCGATGGTCTCGGGCATGACAATGCGACCGTCACATCGGTTTTTTACGGTCTTCTGAAAAGCGTCGTTGTTCTTCTGCTCGCCGATCTCACCTGGCAGCTTGCAAAGGAATGGATCGACAGGAAGCTGTCGGAATCGAGCAATCTTGCGGGATTGCCTGCGGTCGACGCTGCGCGCAGGGCGAGATTCCGGACGCTCCTCCCAATCTTCCGCAATGCGCTTGCCGTTGTGGTGATCGTCGTCACGGCATTGATGGTTCTGGCCGAACTGGGAGTCGAGATCGGGCCCCTTATCGCGGGTGCCGGAATATTTGGTGTCGCGCTTGGATTTGGATCGCAAACACTGGTCAAGGACGTCATCAGCGGCGTCTTCTATATGCTGGACGATGCTTTTCGGGTCGGGGAATATATTCAGGCGAAAAATTACAAGGGCACGGTCGAGGGCTTCAGTTTGAGATCCGTACGGCTGAGGCACCATCGTGGTCCTGTCTATACCGTTCCCTTTGGCGAACTGGGTGCCGTCGAGAACATGAGCCGCGACTGGGGAGTGGTGAAATTCCGGATATCTGTCGGCTACGACACCGATATCGAGAAAGCTCGCAAGCTCACCAAAAAAATCGGCGCATCACTGATGGAAGATCCAGAGCTTGGTCCGCTCTTCATCGAGCCCTTGAAGATGAAGGGCCTCGAAGAGTTTGGAGATTACGGTCTGGTTCTGAGTTTCGGGATGACACTGAAACCTTCGCCCATGCAATCCTTCATCAGGCGCCGCGCAAACCTCCTGCTTCGCGAGGTTTTCACTGCCAACGGCATAGAATTCGCAACCCCCAGCGTTCAGGTGGGAAGCGGAGATAATGGTGCAGCCGAAGCAGCGGCCGCGATTTCAGCCGTTCGAGCACAGGAAGCGAAGAACGCATCGTCTGCACCAAGCTGACGCCTATCGAACGCCGCCTTGTCAGTCGGGGACGGATTTCTCCCGAGACTTTCTTGTTTTGGCGGAAACAACCGAAATGGAGCCACGCTCCCTGACAAACATCCGGGTTGGATCTCAAAACCGGACAAATCCGACGTAGTTTACGCCCGAATTTACAGTTGCGTACTTACGTCGTCACGAATTGAGCGCCTAGCCTAGACCGGTCCACGCAAGGTGGGCAGAAAGGGAGGCGACGTGATGCTCGATTTGAAACTATCGCGCGCCGCACTGATTTCGGCGACGGTTCTCTTATCGGTCGGATCGGTGATGGCACAGGAACGACACGCTCAACAGCCCCTCATCGAGCCGGAGTCGGTCGAAGCTCTGAAAAAAATGGGGGAGCATCTTCAGAGCCTGCAGGTCTTCAGCTTGAATGCCACGACGACGACGGAGGTCGTCCTGGATACAGATCAAAAACTTGAGATCGGCGGCACCGCCACGCCGGCGACCATCAAGGACACCCTTGAAGAGGCCGCCCAGAAGTACAGCCTCACCTTCCCACTCGCCGATCTGTTTTCCTGGGGTACGCCGGACGCTCCGATCGACATCATCAGGGAAGGATTTTTTGTCGGGCACACCTATGTGAACGGCAAAGAGGCTGATCACTGGGCGTTTCGTGGACCCGATCAGGATGCGGAGATCTGGATTGCCACAGAAGGCAGCCCCTTGCCTTTGAAGATATCGCTGGTCGATCGCGAAGACATGGCCCGTCCGCGCATTACTTCGGTTCTCGAATGGACGGAGAACGCAACCATTGCTGATGACGTTTTCCAGTATCGACCCGGCGAAGGGGCGCAGAAGATCCAGTTTCTGAATGAGGAGGCAAAGCAATGAAGACACGTCTTCTCTTCAGCGCACTGCTCGCCACTGCACTGGTCGCGCCACAAATTGCAGAAGCCAGAGGCGGTTTCGGCGGCCGTATGCCACGAATGAACTTTGGTGGCGGCGGTTTTCATGGGGGTTTCCATGGAGGCGGCGGCTTTCATCCAGGCGGCGACTTCCGCGGCTTCAACGCCCCAACGCATTTCGAACCGCGTTTCCATCCCGCCGTCGCGCCGCATCCTCCACACGGTCCACGACCCGCGCCGCATCCGGCCCCCCACCCCGCCCCGCATCCTGCGGGCGGTGGTGGCAATCATCCCCATCCTCCGACACCGCACCCCGGGCCTGGGCCCCATCCGCCCGGTCCACCCCCAGGACCACATCCACCCGGGCCGCGCCCACCGGGACCACCACCGCCGCCGCCGCCAGCCCCGTTCTGGCCGGGCTACTGGGGGCCGGTGGCAGCATGGGACGCGGTAACAGCCCTTGCTGTTGGCACGGTGATCGCTTCCGTACCGGCCGATTGCGTCACCGTCATCGTCAAGGGCGTTTCCTACCGTGACTGCAACGGAAACTGGTTCGAGCCCCGCTACGACGGTCACACTGTTGTCTACGTGGCGGTCGCCGATCCGAAATAACGCATACCGCCGCGGCAACTCGGTTGCCGCGGCGGTCCACCATGGGGGCCCGTCACAACCATCTCGCCCGCGCGGCGGTCGGAACCACACCGACCCGTCGCTGTTCGAACGACAACAGGAGTTCGAGATTGCAAGGATCTAGGCATGGATCAGAACATCCTAATCACCTTCAACGCGGGTTCGTCGTCGCTCAAGATCGGTGTCTTCAGGGTGGAGGGTAAAACGGCACAATCCCTGGGTCGGCTGAAGCTCGATTTCCTCAAGTCTCCGCTGCTGCTCGACGGCTCGCTCGGTGACAGGCACTTCGAAGAGGAAATCAGTGAATCCGGGGAGGAATTCGACCGTGAGGCGCAGGAAGTTCTTGAGCATGTCGAAAGCGTCGTCTCGGGCAGGGTTGCTATCGCGGCCCACCGCATCGTCCACGGAGGCGGAATTTTCACCGGCCCGGCGCGACTGAACGACCGGGCGATCAGCCAGATCGAGGCGCTCGTACCGCTTGCTCCCCTCCATCAACCTTCCGCTCTGCGGGTCTTGAAAGCTGTGGGACGGCATCGAGCGGATATCCTGCAGACCGCCTCATTCGACACCGCGTTTCATTCGACACAGGAGGATGCCGTTACGAGAATGGCAATCCCCCGCGCGATGCACGACAACGGCATCCGGCGCTACGGTTTCCATGGAATTTCGTACAAGTCGGTAATGGAGCAGCTCGCCGGCTTTGACCGGACGGCAGCAGCCGGAAAGATCATAGCGGCGCATCTTGGAAGCGGCGCAAGCGTCTGCGCACTGTCTGAAGGGCTGAGCAGAGATACGAGCATGGGGTTCTCCGTTCTCGACGGTATACCGATGTCGACGCGGCCCGGCTGGCTCGATCCGGGTGTCTTCCTTCACATGCTGCGCAACGAACAGGCCGATGCGGACCGCCTGGAGCAGTTCCTCTATCACGAATGTGGGCTTCTGGGCATATCCGGCATCAGCGGCGACATGCGAAAGCTCGTGGGCGACCACTCGATACAGGCGCAGGAGGCTGTGGACCATTTTTGCCTGCGGGTGGCAGGCGAAATCTCCCGACAGGCGACAACGATCGGCGGGGTGGATGCATTGGTCTTCACTGCCGGCATAGGCGAGAATCAACCTGAAATCCGCCGCAGGATCGTATCCCGTCTGACATGGCTCGGCGTCGAGCTCGACGAATCCGCCAACGCGCAAAACGAGTTGAGGATCAGCACTCCGGAAAGTCCTGTCGCCGCACTCGTCATTGCCACGGACGAGGAACAGACGATCGCCGACGAAGCGGTGTCGCTTCTGGTCGCAAAGCAATCTCAAGGAGAAGATCATGAATGAGCGTTCGACGCATCTCACGGATCACACTGAGCTGTCTCTGATCGATCGCTACTGGCGCGCCGCCAATTACCTGTCCGTCGGCCAGATCTATCTGATGGACAATCCGCTTCTGCGTGAGCCTCTGAAGCCCGAGCACATCAAACCCCGACTGCTCGGGCACTGGGGAACGACGCCCGGCCTGAACTTCATTTACGCCCACCTGAACCGGATCATAAAAGCGCGCGATCTCGACATTCTCTACATCTGCGGCCCCGGTCACGGCGGGCCGGGAATGGTGGCCAACACCTATCTCGAGGGCACTTACAGCGAAGTCTATCCGGACGTTCCGGAAAGCGCCGAAGGCTTGCGGAAGCTGTTCAAGCAGTTCTCGTTTCCCGGAGGAATTCCAAGCCATGCTGCACCGGAAACCCCCGGTTCCATTCACGAAGGCGGCGAGCTGGGATATGCGCTCGTCCACGCTTTCGGGGCCGTTTTTGACAACCCCGACCTCATCGCGGCCTGCGTGGTAGGCGATGGCGAGGCGGAAACCGGCCCCCTTGCCGCCGCATGGCACTCCTCGAAGTTCCTCAATCCGCGCCGGGACGGCGCCGTGCTGCCGATCCTCCACCTTAACGGTTACAAGATCGCCAATCCTACCATTCTGGGAAGGAGCAGCGACGAGGATCTGACGAGCCTTTTCAAGGGCTACGGCTACGAACCTGTATTCGTCGAAGGTCACGAGCCGGGACCGATGCACGAACGGATGGCGCACGTCCTGGACGACGCTTTCGACCGCATCGGGGAACTTCAGCGGGAGGCCCGGGGCAAGGCGGACCCTCCAGGCGTTCCCCGATGGCCGATGATCGTTCTCCGGAGCCCCAAGGGCTGGACAGGACCGAAGGAGGTCGACGGCAAGAAGGTGGAGGGCTTCTGGCGCGCACATCAGGTGCCGGTGGCCAACTGCCGGGGAGATGCCGGCCATCGCGCCATCCTCGAAGACTGGATGCGGAGTTACGATCCCGAAGATCTGTTCGATGACTCCGGGCGGCTGAAGGACGAGCTGCGATCGCTTGCACCCGCAGGGCTGAAACGCATGGGCGCGACGCCGTTCGCAAATGGCGGCCTTCTGCGCAAGGAGCTGAAGACGAGGCCTATTTGTGACTTCGCGGTGGACGTCACCCGCCGGGGCGAAAACCAGGTGCAATCGACCGAGATTTTCGGCCACTACCTTCGGGAGGTGATCAAGCTCAACGCCGACGACCGAAACTTCCGCGTTTTCGGACCCGACGAGACCGAAAGCAACAGGCTGGGCAGCGTGTTCGAGGAGACGCAGCGCGTCTGGATGCAGGCGATAGAAGACTACGACGTCCATCTCGCCAGAGACGGAAGAGTGATGGAGGTTCTGTCCGAACATCTTTGCCAGGGCTGGCTTGAGGGTTATCTGCTGACGGGCCGCCACGGCATCTTCTCATGCTATGAGGCGTTCATCCACATCGTGGATTCCATGTTCAATCAGCACGCCAAGTGGCTGAAGGTTTCGCGGGAGCTGGAATGGCGCAAGCCGGTCTCCTCGCTCAATTACCTGCTCACTTCCCATGTGTGGCGGCAGGATCACAACGGCTTCTCCCATCAGGATCCCGGCTTCGTCGATCTTGTCGCCAACAAGAAGGCAGACATTGTCCGAATCTATCTACCCCCGGATGCGAACACGCTGCTCTGGGCGGGAGACCATTGCCTCAAGACCTATGACCGGATCAACGTCATCGTCGCTGGAAAACAACCCGCTCCCCAGTGGCTGTCGATGGAAGAGGCTGTCGAGCACTGCCGTGCGGGAATGGGTATTTGGGATTGGGCGAGCTACGAAGACGATTCAGTAGCACCGGACGTTGTCATGGCCTGCGCCGGTGACGTGCCGACGATGGAAACCCTTGCCGCCATCTCGATATTGCGCAGGGAAATTCCGGCGCTCAGGATCAGGACCGTCAACGTGGTCGACCTTCTCGCTCTCCAGGATCCGGAGCAACATCCACATGGGGTTTCTAGCGAAGAGTTCGACAGGATCTTCACAACCGACAAGCCCGTCATATTCGCCTATCACGGCTATCCCTATCTCATACACAGGCTCACCTATCGTCGTACCAACCATCGGAACATCCATGTGAGGGGCTTCATTGAGGAAGGGACGACAACGACTCCATTCGACATGACCGTCCTGAACAGGCTGGATCGGTTCCATCTCGCACTGGAGGCGATCGCCAGAGTACCCGGGCTGGCGGAAAAGGCTCCCGAAACAATTGGAAGGCTTCAGGCGAAGTTGGTCGAGCATCGGACCTACGTGGAGCAGTTCGGCGAGGACATGCCGGAAGTGAGGGACTGGCGATGGAACTGAATATCTTGAACGCGATGGTAGCGCCCTCATCATCCGCATCGCAACGCCGATGGGTCGCCACGGTTCTGATAATCTTCGCGGCCTCCCTGCCTAAACCCGTCACGGCTCAGCAGGTTCTGGCCGACGGACCGGGAACAATCGTGACGACCGGCGGCTCGATAGACATGGGCACCATAAGCGGTGACGACGGCATTGCGCTTCGCGCCCGCAACGGCGGCGTAATAGAGAGCATCTCGCCCGTGACGATCACGACAAGGGGCGGGAGCGCGATCGGTGCGCAAGCGCTTTCTGGGGGCCAGATATTCCTGACCGACGGTAGTTCGATCCACACGTTCGGAAACCAGGCTGACGGCATCGTCGCATCCGGACTTGGAAGTATGGTTGTCGCCGAAGGCACCGACGTCCTGACAGAAAGTGTCGGCTATGGGCTTATCGCGGGAACAGGCGGTGAGATCCAATTCACGAACGGCACTCTGCGAGTACTCGTCGGCAGCGGAGTGGCGACGTTCACAGGAGGCGTGGTCACCCTGACCGACAGTGTCGTCGAGACGAATACCCGGCTCGCACTATGGGTCAATCCGGGTTCGACTATCGTCGGCAACGGGGCCATGGTGACATCAGCACAACAAGGAGCATATGTTGATCAAGGGACACTCGTCCTGAACGGTTCGTTGCTTTCGAGTAGTTCAATAGGCATTCAGACCGCATCCGGGGCGATAATCCAACTGACTGACACGGACGTGGTCACCTCCGGCACATCCGCCTACGGGATTTATCTTCTCGGTGGCAGCAACGTCGTAATGGAAGGTGGCTCCATAAGAACGGTCGGAACCGGAGCGAGAGCGCTCTGGAGCGCGGGCGGCGCGAACGCGGCGACGCTTACCAATGCGCTGGTGGAAGCGGAAAATTCATCCGCCATTCTGGCATGGGGTGCTGGCAGCACCTTCGATCTCGACCTTTCAGGTTCAACGATGATCGGCAATAGCCGAGTGATAGAAGTCGGAAGCGGAGGGTCGCTTGATCTCGACGCGTCCCGCAGCAGCCTGACGGGTTCGGCGACGACGGCTACAGGCAGCACCTCCGATGTCTCGCTGACGAACGGAAGCATCTGGACCATCACAGGATCCTCGAACCTGACCGCCTTGTCGAACACCGAAAGTCTGATCCAGTTTTCGGCGCCATCCTCCGATCCGCTGCTTTTGCCGAGCTACAAGACGCTCTCGGTCGGCGCATATGGCGGAATTGATGGGCGTATCGGCTTTAACGCCTATCTCGAGGATGACACATCTCCTTCCGACAGGTTGATCATAAACGGCGGGACGGCATCGGGCAGCACCGGTGTGTCAGTGAACAATACAGGGGGCGGCGGAGCGCTCACAACCGGAAACGGTATCCTCTCTCGTCGACGCCATCAACGGAGGCAACACCGGTGCACAGGCCTTTACGCTCGCCGGACCCGTCGTGGCAGGACCTTACGAATATTCCCTGTTCAGAGGAGCGGCGGACGGCACTGCGGCCGAAAACTGGTATCTTCGTTCGGAACTGGCACCTGTGCCACCCGGCCCCGATCCCACGCCTCCCGGACCTGACCCTCTGCCCGACTATCGCCCCGAGGTGTCGCTCTATGCGGCGATTCCCACCATGGCGGCCATTTACGGTCGGCATATGATAGATACGCTTCACGAGCGCGTTGGTGACGAGGAGCAACGTCAGCGCTCCGAAGATGCCCTGTCGCAATCGACCGAACCGCGTACATGGATGCGCGCGATCGGCCACTGGGGACATCGCTCTGGCGATCCGCGGGGCATATATGACGGTGCGCCTGAGTTCGACTATCGCTTCGCTGCGTTTCAGGCGGGATTGGACCTTTATTCCAATGAAGCCAACGGGTTGACCGATCGCGCGGGTTTATACCTTGCCTACGGTCATGGCATCATGGATGTGACCCAGGACCGGATTTTCGAAGAGCGGAGCGCAGGTCGCAACCAGTTCGACGCCGTCACGCTCGGCGGATATTGGACCCGTCTGGCAGACGACGGCTGGTATCTGGACGGCGTGCTTCAGGGAACCTGGTACGGCTTCAATACGAGATCGAACCGCAGCACGGCAATTGGCTTTCCGGAACAGGACGCCGATGGCGTGGGTCTTGCCGCATCGCTGGAGGCTGGGCGTGCTTTTCATCTCGCGGACGGCTGGCAGATCGAACCTCAGGCACAGCTGGTGCTGCAGACGATCCGGATGGGGGACTTCAACGACGGGGCGGCCGATATCGACTTCGACACGTCGAACTCGGTTACAGGCAGGATCGGAGCGCGGCTCGCGCGATCCTGGAATGCAGACGACACGGATAAAACGTCCCAGAGATCTTATACGGTGTGGGGCCGCGCGAGCCTGTGGCACGAATTCGCGGCGGAAGCGCAGACGGACATATCGTCCGCCAACGGCCCGGTTGCCTTCGCAAGCGACCTCAAGGAAACCTGGCTCGAAATCGGGATTGGCGGCACAACACGACTATCGCAAAGCACATCGCTCTATGGAAACGTCAACTTCAGCACGACTTTCGACGCCGACCAGTACGCCTGGAACGGGAAGTTGGGATTGAAGATGACGTGGTAGAACCGGACCACGCCTTGAAAGGATCAAAGAGCGTGCCTGGCTCGCGCGGGCGGCGGGGCACCTCTCCTGATCATCTGGCAATAGGAGCCTGAAAATGTGGTTTCCAATCCTGGCACGTCTTCCCTTTGCGATAGCGGGTATCATTACGGGGTGGTTCGTCGCAGATGGAACGGTCAGGTTCGACATCATCCAGCTCGGCGTATCGCTGGTCATGCTGGCGGCGTTTCTCGCCGGCGGACTGTATGCACCAACGATCTTCAGGTGGCTGGGAAACGTGCGGGACAGAGAATAAAACCGGGATGCCGGGCGGTGTTGCGTTGACTGATCCGCAAGGAGGCCAGCATGAGGCACATTGTCATGTCTCGAAGGAGCCGAGCTGCGGCAGCAAGCAGCCAACGCCTGAGACCGCAAGCGAAGGGGTGCCGCCTATTTTCGCCAGGCGCGGTCCATGCCATTGTGTTCATGCACGTTTTGAAGGCTAAGGCAGGTTCGCATGCAGCGATTTTCATTGGGATCCATCGATCTCAATCTACTCAAGGTCATCTACGCCCTCGTCGTCAAAGGCAACATGACGGCAGCAGGCGAGTATATCGGTCTCTCCCAACCCGCCATGAGCCATGCGCTGAAGCGCGTTCGTGCCATCACGGGTGATGAATTGTTCCGGAAAACGTCAGGTGGTTTCGTGATGACGCGGTTCTGCGCGGAGATTTTTCCGGCAGTGCGGCGTATCATCGAAGATACCGAAACCGTGATGCTGTCACATCTCAAATTCGAACCGGAAACATCGCACCGCGCCTTCAGGATCGGAATGAACGACTATTTCTCCGTCGTCCTGATGCCTCGCCTGATTGAACGTGTGCAGGCGAGGGCTAAGCATTGTGTGCTGGAAGTCATTCACATGCCGCGCACGGGTGTAGCCAACAATCGAAACTTCCTCCCCGTCGTACAGGAGCATCTCGATGAAGGCACGATTGATGTCGCCGTCATGACGGCGGACAATTTTCCGGCCCGTTACCGCTGCACCTCACTCTTTACGGAGAGGCGCGTCTGCATCATGTCGGCCACCAATCCGGCGGCGCAGAAGCCGCTGACGCTGGATGCGCTGCTGTCGCTTGGACACGTCAAGGTCACCTCCGCGCCAAGCCGTCGTGGCTGGATCGACGAGCGGCTGGACGCCATGGGGCTTGAGCGAAGAGTCGTTGCCGTCGTGCCGCATTTTTCTGCAGCGGTGGCGATCATAGCCCGCAGCGATCTTGTGGCGATCATGCCGGAAAGCGTTGCGAAACTCTTCGAACGTTCGCACGAATTGTTGCTGCTGGAATCTCCCTTTGCAGAAGAAAAACAGTCGACCAGCATGATCTGGCTTGCCGAAAAGGAGCGCGATCCGGCAAGCCAGTGGCTGCGGGAGCAGATTTCCGACTGTTTCATCGGGGACGCGCCCTGATGGATCAGCGGCCTTGCAGCATCATCCGGTCGTCAACTTTGCGCGGATGAAATGATCGGCGACGCCAAGGAAATTTTCCATGGTCACCGCCGGCAATTCTTCCTTGAAGCTGCCGTCATTGCGGGCAATCGCCAGATGATCAGGGATTGCTCTCCTGTTGACGAAAACCATGTCGAGCGCTGGCAGGCACAGGATGAACTGCCCGAAATGGCCGGCGGCAACACAGGCGCCCTGCCATTCCGGCGTCTCATCCGTCACCACGGGAATCCACCAGAGATAGCTGTAGCCGGCAATCCGCGACTTTTCGCTCTCATTCATGCTTTCCGCAGGAACGCGGATCTTTGTGCTTTCTGCAACCCATTCGGTCGGCATCACCTGCGTGTCGCCCCAACGACCCTGTCGGACCATCGCAAGCCCCAGCCGCGCCATGTCGCGCCCGGACAGGAAGAAGTGATAGGCAAGGTATCGCGATGCGCCCTCGTAACCCATCATCCGCTGGCGAGAAAGGTCGAAATCCTGCATTTGCATCGGGCCTGCGAAATCTTCCTCGAATGCCTTGAAGACACTGCGGCCGGTCAACTGTTCAAAAGCGGCCCCGAGCACGTTGAAATCCCAGTTGTTGTAATGGAAATACGTGCCGGGTTTTTTGGAGCCGCGCTCTGGAATGTTCTTGGTATTGCTGCCGGGACTCCCAGGCCGATGGTAAACGCCGGAACTGCTGATCAGAAGGTCCCGCAGCGTCGCTGTCTTTTCGATAGGCAACAGGCCGTGATCCTCATCGATGCCGAGGTCTGCCATGGTCAGATCAAGATCGATCTTTCCTTCGGCAACGGCTTTGCCCATCAGCATCGACAGGATGCTCTTGCGGGTCGAGGCGAGATAGCTCACCTCGGAAATATCACCGTAGCTATAGAGGATTTCGCCGCCGGCAACCGCGATAAACGAGGTGGTCGGCAAGGCTTCCAGAGCCGCATCGACTTTCGAGCGAGCATCGGCGGAAAGACCGTGGTTGGCAGGATTATCGACCTGCTTCCATTCCTGTGACGGAAATTCCTGGCCTTGCTCGGCAGACAAATGTTCCAGAGGTGCTGAAACAGACATATTTCTTCCTTTTGCGGTTTGGTTTTGGATTTGCCGACGTCAGTCGTTCAGATGACAGGCGCTCTTGTGGTGCGAACCGACTGAACGCAGCTCCGGCCGCTCGACACGACAGCGTTCCATCGCCAGCGGACAACGGGGGTGGAAGTGGCATCCTGACGGCGGTGAAAGCGGGCTTGGTATTTCGCCTTCGATGGCGGTAAAGCTGCGCTGCACGGGATCGAGGCTTGGTCGTTCCTGAAGAAGGGCGCGGGTATAGGGATGATTGGGATGGGCGAACAATTCCTCCACGGTCGCCTCTTCCACGACACGGCCGAGATACATCACCACCACGCGATCGGAGATATGCTCAACAACCGATAGGTCGTGACTGATGAAGATATAAGTCAGGTCCAGCTGTTCTCTGAGGTCGAGAAAAAGATTGAGTATCTGCGCCTGGATCGACACATCGAGAGCCGCGACCGACTCATCGCAGATCAGCATGTCCGGTTGAACCGCAAGCGCGCGTGCGATGCCGATACGCTGGCGCTGCCCGCCGCTGAACTGGTGAGGGAAGCGGGACGCCAGTGACGGATCAAGGCCGGCGCGCGCCATCTGCTGGTTGACGTAGTCATCCAGCTCCCGCGCCGTGGTCAGCCCATGATGCAGTGGCGCAGCACCAATGATCTCACGCACCCGCTGCCGCGGATTGAGGGAGGAGGACGGGTCCTGAAAGATCATCTGGACCTTCAGCCGCGCCGTCTCCGCCTCGTCGCCCTGCATGTCCTGAAGGCGCTTGTCCCGAAAGAGCACGGTTCCGTCTGACGCCTGCAGCAGACCAGCCACCACCCGTCCGAGCGTCGACTTCCCGCAGCCGGATTCACCGACGATGCCGACGACTTCGCCTTCTGCGACGGTAAGACTAACATCATCCAGAGCGCGGACGACGGGATTGGGGGATTTCAGGCCGATGAATTCGGCGCCACGTTCGATCAGGCCGGATTTGCGGCTGAAGCGCTTGCTGACGTTACGTACCTCCAGTCGATTGCTCATGCTGGCGCTCCTTCCATGACGGGGTGAAAACAGCGAAGAAGTCGGGCTTCTACGGGCTCAAGCTGCGGTGGACTGAGACAGAGCTCGGTGGCTGACGAACAGCGGGGGTGAAAGGCGCAACCTTTCGGCATATTGGCAACGGAGGGCGTCGTGCCCGATATCTGTTTGAGCCTGAAACCGCGTTTGTTGTGCGCGGGAAGGCTCGCCATCAAGCCATTTGTATAGGGATGCATGGGGCGTCGAAGCAGATCGGCCGTCTTGCCCTGTTCGGCGATGCGGCCGGCATACATGACCGAAAGGCGGTCGGCGAGGCCAGCGACGACCGAGAGGTCGTGTGTCACCCAGATGAGGGCAGTTCCCTTTTCGCGCGCGAGCTTCTGCACGATCGAAAGGATCTGCGCCTGAATGGTGACATCAAGCGCCGTGGTCGGTTCATCGGCGATAATGAGATCCGGTGACATCAAGAGTGCGATGGCGATGGCCACTCGTTGTCGCATGCCGCCGGAGAATTGATGCGGATAGGCGCTCAGCCTCTCCTCAGGGCTTGGAATGCCGACCATGCCCAAGGCATCACGCGCCCTCTCGCGGGCCACCTGCTTGCTGATCTTTTCATGGGCACGCACCACCTCCATCATCTGCGTATCGATACGCAGCACGGGGTTGAGCGTGGACATCGGATCCTGGAAAATCATGGCAATCCGGTTGCCGCGAATGGAGCGAAACTCCCGTTCAGAGACCGTCCGCAGATCCCTGCCCTTGAAAAGTATCTGGCCACCCGTCACCTGCGCTGGTTTATCCATCAATCCCATGATCGACAGGCCGGTTACCGATTTCCCCGATCCCGATTCTCCCACAAGGCCCATAACTTCACCCGCCGCGAGGTCGAGATTGATGTCGTCGATAAGGGTGACGCGGCCTTCGGCGGTTACGACTTCGGTTTTCAAACCTTTGATTTCGAGCATGGCGGTCATTTCTGTGCAGCCTTCGGATCGAGCATTTGACGCAGGCGGTCGCCGACGAGGTTGATCGCAAAAATGGTGACGAGCAGCGCTATTCCGGGGAAAAGCGCGATCCAGTAGGTGCCCGACAACATGAATTCATAGCCGCTGGAAATGAGGAGCCCGAGCGACGGTTCGGTAACGGGCACGCCAAGGCCAAGAAAGCTGAGCGTCGCCTCAAGCGTGATGGCGCGCGCGACCTGCATGGTCAGCAGCACCACCAGCGGCGACAGACAGTTCGGCAGAAGCTGGCGAAACAGGATATTCCGGTGGGGAAGGCGCAACGACCTTGCCGCTTCAACATATTCGCGGCGCAGTTCGGTCAGCGCGGCGCCGCGGGCGGTGCGGGCATAGGTCGCCCACTCCACGAGCACGATGGCGAAAACGACGTTGCCGACGCTTTTCCCGAGCAGCGCAAGAATGAGGAGCGCCGAAAGGATCGTGGGAAAGGAGAGCTGAAGATCGACAATGCGCATCATGGCCGTCTCCACCTTGCCGCCGACATAAGCGGCTGTCAGGCCGAAAGCGGTGCCGATGACGAAGGCGATAGCCGCCGATCCGAGACCGACGATCAGGCTGATCCGCAGACCGTGGAGAATGGCGGAGAGCATGTCGCGCCCCTGATCGTCCGAGCCGAAGACGAAGGTGAAGCCAGCGGAAGCCTCCGATCCCGGCGGCATGCGGCCATCCATGATGTCCAGTTGCATCAGGTCGTAGGGGTTTTGAGGCGATAACATCGGAGCGAAGATCGCCAGAAGGGCAATAAGTATGATCAGGATGAGGCCGATGAGCGCAAGCGGTGAGCGTGAAAACTGCCGCAGGAATTGCAGCCCGGGTCGGAATTTTGCGGAGACGGGGATAGCTTGCACGTCACTCTCCCTGAAGTCGAATACGCGGATCGAGCAGCCTGTAGGTGACATCGACGACGAGATTGATGATGACGAACATGATGACCACAAGCATGAGATAGGCCACGATCACGGGGCGATCGAGCGCGGCGATACTGTCGATGATGATCTTCCCGACGCCGGGCCAGGCAAAAATCGTTTCAGTGACAACAGAAAAGGCGATTGTCTGGCCGATATCGAGCCCGACGACGGTCACGACCGGTATCATGACATTCTTGAGGACATGAATGCCGAGTATGCGCCGTGGCGAAAGGCCCTTGGCCTTGGCAAACCGCACATATTCGCTGGACATGGCCTCGCGGACACCGGCTTCCGTCAGGCGCGTCACCATGGAAATGTTAAACAGCGAAAGGCTGATTGCCGGCAGCACCATGTGCCTGAGGCCATCCAGCGTGACGAAGGACCATGGAATGCCAAACAGGGTTTCGGTTGCACCGCGACCGGAACTCGGCAGCCAGCCCAGCTGCACGCTGAATATCATGATAAGCAGAATGGCTATCCAGAAAATCGGCAGGCTGAAACCGAAGATCGAACCGACCATGATCATGCGGGAAAATGGGCTCTCGGGCTTCCAACCCGCCATGAGGCCGAGGGGCACGCCGAAGACGAGCGACAGCAGGACGGCCGCAAAGGCAAGCTCCAACGTGGCCGGCAGGCGGGACAGGATCAGCTCGACAGCCGGCTCCTTGTAGACATAGCTGATGCCGAGATTTCCCTGGAGTACGCCTTTCAGAAACAGAAAGAACTGCTCGTAAAGCGGGCGATCAAGGCCGAGATCGGCGATCAGCCGCAGGCGGTCTTCATGCGTGGCTTCCGCCGGAAGCAGGGTTTCGATCGGGCTGCCTATCAGGTGAAGACCAACAAACACGATCACGGCCATTGCTAGAGCGACCAGTATCGCTTGCAACAGGCGCTGGATAATCCATAGGGTCATGATACCCTCAAAACATTGATGATGTGGCGCAGGCCCGCCGATTTCGACATGCGGGCGCTGTCAGATATACCGCATTTCAGGCTTTGCCTTCTTGCAAAAGCCGCTCATCTGCGCGCAGGAGGTGACGGTGACGGATCGAAACAATTCCGATCCGTCAGGCAGACTTATTCGGATATATCCTTCACGAGCGTACGCTCATCGATCCGCGGTGCATAGGACAGGCCTTTGCGCGTAACCCAGGCGTTGCTCTGCTGGTAAAGCGGTATGATGGCGCCGTCATTTACCGCAACCTTGACCGCCTCCACAAGGGCCGTCTCGCGAGCCTTGTCGTCGTAAATCGTCATCGCCTTCGCGACGAGATCATCGAGTGCCGGATTGGAGTATCCGCTGTCATTTGAAGCACCCAGTCCACGCTTCGGATCAACGGTTCCGATAACGTTCACCAACATGGAGCTTGCATCATAGGTGGCGTTACCGAGCCCCAGCAGCTTCATGGAGAATTCCGATTTACGCGAAGAGAAGGTGGTCCATGGAAGGGCCTCCACATTCGTCTTCACGCCAATGCGCGTCCACATCTGCGCGACGGCCTGAACGACGGCAGGCGCATTGGGATAGCGGTCGTTCGGCACATGAACCGTCAGCTGGAAACCGTTCGGGAAGCCAGCATCGGCCAGCATCTTCTTGGCGCTTGCCGCGTCCGGCTTCGGTGGTTGAATGTCGTCGGTGTAGGAGAAGGCACCTTTGGGCAGCCACTGGCCGGATGCCGTGGCTGTACCTTCCATGATCTTATCGACGATACCTTGACGGTTTATCGCCACGGACAAAGCGTTGCGGACGCGTGCATCGGCAAGCGGGTTTGTCTCCAGCGCTTCACCATTCGGCCCCTTTACATTGGCTTTCCAGCTCTCTCCCGAGGTCGTCGGCGCCAGATAGATCACGCGCAGACCGGGCGTGGAGACGAAGGAAAGATTTGCTGTCGACTTGAATCGCGCGATATCGGTTGCGGCGGGGGCGTCGATAATGTCGACATCACCCGCCAGAATAGCCGTGGTGCGCGCGCTGGCGCTGGAGATCATGCGGTAGGTCGCATGGTCCCAGACCACTTTCTTGCCCCACCAGTCTGGATTGCGCTCCAGCCCAACTTCGATGCCCTGCTTGAAAGTCGAGAAGCGAAAGGCGCCGGTGCCGATTGCCGCTTTTCCGGAATTGTAGTCTGCTGTGTCCGCGCCCTCCCCGACGTGCCGGGATATGACCGCTATATTGGCAAGATCGCCCGGAAGGGTAGGCGCCGGTGCCTTCGTGGTGATGAGGACCGCAAGATTTCCATCGGTTTCGACGCTTGCGACATTTCTGATGAAACCGCCGAACCCGCCGGGGCTATTTGGAACATTTCCAGCGCGGCTGAGCGTGAAAACAACGTCATCGGCGGTGAAGGGTTTTCCGTCGTGCCATTTTACGCCCTCACGAAGGGTAAAACGCCATTTGGTTTCGGAAACGGCCTCCCATTTCGTTGCAAGGCCCTCGACAAGCTGCCCTTCGGCTGTCCGCTCGGTCAGCCTGTCGAATATCTGCATGGCGATACTGTTGTTTGGAGAGGCATTATAAAAATGCGGATCAACCGATGTCACGGTGCCGCTCAATCCTACCTTAATATCCTTCGCAATAGCCGGAGAAACCGCAAAGCTGGCGCAGGCCGCCAAGCATAGAAAAACCGCACTTTTCCTCATTTCGTTCCCTTTTTTATTGATTTCTTTGAGCGATGAACCGCCTTGGCCACGTTGGCTCGTAAAGTATTATTCCGGCCTCCGCCTGATTTATCAAATGAATGTTTTTTCCATTCATCATTCGCCAGGCGAATATACGGCCGCGCCAAAGTCGGTTCAGGTGATCGAGAGCAACGTGCAAGGGAACTGGCCGGTCGCCTATAATTCGATTGTGTCAAGGACAGCCGTTTATAGACGGCGCTTCCGAGTACTCGTGAAAAGAGCAGGTTGGCGGCCGCCGAGAAATAACGCGCTGAAACCGCTTAGCGAAAATCTGTCTGCGTATAGAAAACCGGCAATATGGGTATCATTCCCAACTCTTCGCCGGCAATGCTGTCGCTAATTCGTACTGAAGCAACCGCGGCGAAAGGCGGATGTAATCCCGAGGTGTTTTCGGATTGCGCGGCTCTTCACGTTTTGAAATGAGCAGTCACCGAAAATGAGTTCCCATCGGCGAACTATGCGGTCATGTCTTGCTCAGATCGTATGGGCACCTGCTCGACGAAACGCGAAGCAAAGAGTTGACAGTATGGAAAATCCGGTTGCGTTGAATCGTCTTTCCGAAAACACGATCTTCCGTAAGGGCGATGTTTTCGTACTCTTCGGCGAATTGTTCGGTCGCGGGTATGCCACCGGCCTGCTAGACGAAGCCAGACGGGCTGGAATGGAGATCGTGGGGATCACCGTCGGACGGCGCGACGAGAATAACGCCCTGCGGCCGCTCGACGCCGAGGAACTGTCTTCTGCGGAGGCCCAGTTGGGCGGTAGGATCATCAACATACCGCTTATGGCGGGTTTCGATCTCGATGCGCCAGCAGACGGCCCAACGCCCACCGATCTTCTGGCAAAGATGACGCTTGAGAGCTGGGAACACGACAGGCTCGACTGGGACTATCTGGAGCAATGTCGAGACATTGCCACTGCGCGTTTCAAGGCGTCGCTGTCAAAGGTCATGACCGCTCTGGACGGAATGATCGCTAATGGCCGCAATGTTTTCTTCGCCCACACAATGGCCGGCGGCATTCCGAAGGCGAAGACATTCCTGGTCGTCGCCAATCGAATCTACAAGGGAACTGGCCCCCGCCACATGTCTTCTCAGACGCTGCTCGACAGCGATATGGGAAAACTCATTCTGCAGAATTTTGACGACGTCTCTGCAAACACCTTTCGCCATCTCATCGACTTCAGCACAGCGATCCGCGAGCGCATCGAAGCCTCGGGCGGACAAGTGCGATATACGGCCTATGGTTATCACGGATCGGCGGTCCTGATCGATGGGAGCTATCGTTGGCAAACCTATACCAACTACACCCAGGGATATGCGAAGATGCGTCTCGAAGGCATCGCCGAGGATGCCTGGGCGAAAGGCATTAAGGCAACCGTCTACAACTGCCCTGAAATCCGGACCAATTCGTCCGACGTGTTCACCGGTATCGAGCTGCCCCTGATACCACTGCTGCTTGCGTTGAAGAAGGAAAACGGGAGCGAATGGGCCGACGAACAATGGCAGGCCTGCGAGCAGTTACTCATGGACGGCTTAACCATGAACGATGTTTTGCGGAAGATCACCGACATGCAGGCCAGCGAGGTCATGCGTCCATTCTATGATTTTTCGGCATGGCCCATGGCAAACAGCCAGGCACAGGCCGATTTGACCATCGGCACGTCAAACGAGATCACCCGGATGCATCGGGATGGCAAGACGATGATTAGTGATCTCCTGAGCAGTCTCGTTGTGACTGCAACAGGGCAACTGATCTTTGGCGAATCGTCTGAACCCGCGGGTCCCGTCCTTTGGCTCAACCACGATATTGTTGCCCGGCGACTTAACGCTTCCCACCCGCATTCTAAGTCTTCTGCGCCGCTCGTCGCTCAGGGGACGGCATCCCCGCATCCTGAGATGGCGTGACGGCGTCCCCAACCTGGCTTGGAAACCAGGTGTCTTGGCCTGGAGCGACAAATCCCGTCAGGGGAACGCCCCTGCAATTGGTCCTGTGTACCGGCAGCTTGTTGCAGGCGTCATAAGAAGCGAGTCCGTTGGAGCATCGGAGAAGGGCTCTTTTTTCCGCGACATTGGAACAAAATCGGAAGTGGCCCATTTCATCGGCGTACAATTCTCAGGGCGCTGAATGATCGACAACCAGAACTCCCGGCAGGACGCCAAAGACGCCGGTGAGCGTCTTGTGTCAGCGCATGCATCAGAAGATCCGTTTGCGGCCGCATTCAAGGCCACCCGCATGCCGATGCTGATTACGGACCCACGGCAGCCGGACAATCCCATCATTTTCTGCAACAAAGCGTTCTGCACCCTCACCGGCTACGAGGTTGGCGAGCTAATTGGACGCAACTGCCGACTCCTGCAGGGACCACAGACCGATCCGGACGCCGTCACCAAACTTCGTGACGCCGTTGCATCGCAAAAAGACATTGCCGTCGATATCCTCAACTACAGGAAAGATGGATCCAAATTTTGGAATGCACTTTTCGTAAGCCCGGTGCGCGACGTGTCCGGAGCCGTGATCTACTTTTTCGCCTCGCAGCTCGACTTCACCAATATCAAGAGTAAGGAAGCCGAACTCGCCCGCGCCCGGCACATTGCCGAGGAAGAAGTGGCGCTCAGAACGGCCGATCTGACCGAGGCCTTGCGCGCAAAAACCGCGCTCGTGCATGAGGTCGACCACCGCGTGAAAAACAATCTTCTGACGATCGCTTCCATCGTCAAGCTCCAGGCGCGAATGACAGACAACGAGGTCGTCGAGCGGACACTGATGTCCGTGCTGAACCGCGTCGAAGCACTGAGCACCGTTCAGCGCAAACTTCTGAACGATGAGGATGTTGGCCATTTCGACGTGGCGGATTTCGCCAACACCCTGATGCTGGACAAGATCGGTGCCTTAAAACGGACCGATATCAGTCTCACGACAGACCTTCACGAGGTCGTGGTTCCAGCAACCAAGGCATCTCCTCTGGCCTTGATCATCAACGAACTCATTGGAGACGCGATTGGCCGGGGACTGAAAGAAGGCGGTGGTGAACTGCATCTGGAAGTGAAGCGACTCAACGGTCACTTCCTCATCCGGGTCGTTGACACCGTTGTCCCGGTGGAAGTGGATAGCGAACAAGCCGCCTTCAGCAAGAAGATGCTGGAAGCGTCACTAAAGCAGTTGCGTGCAACGATCGTAAGGACCGTCGATGGTCGCCGTACTGACGTGCGGGTCACGCTCTCTGTAAAAGACTGAAAGGATATCGCGTGAAAATCTTGATTGTTGAAGACGAGGCTTTGCTGGCTATGGAGCTTGAGAGCGAGGTCGAAGAGGCCGGGCACGAGATCGTCGGCGTCGCCGCCGAAAGCAAGCAGGCTCTATCCTTGATCGAAAAGTCCTCGCCACAGTTCGCCTTTGTGGATATTCAGTTGCTGGACGGTCCCACGGGTATCGACGTCGGCCGTCATCTTGCGTCCCGTTCGATTCCCTATGTCTTCGTTTCCGGAAATCTGAAGCGGATTCCTGAGGATTTTGCGGGCGCCCTTGGTGCGATCGAAAAACCTTACACCATGAACGGACTGCAAAATGCGCTGGAATTCATCGACACCATTGTGAACGGTGAGCACCAGTCCGTCACCGCGCCTCCAAGCCTCGTTTTGTCACCCCGTTTGCTCGCCGCTCTGTCGGCGTGAAACGCATCCGTGATTAGGGATTGACCTTGAACTCACCATCTGAACGCATTGAAGCCGTTCGCAATTCTGGTTTGCTTGATGTTCAGGGCCAATCCGAATTCCAGGATATTATCGAGGTTGTCAAAGCCGGGCTGAAATCTCCGGTGGCACTGATTTCCATTCTTGATGAGCACCGGCAGGTCTTCATCGCCCATCTCGGCCTTCCGGAAAAATGGGCCGAGGCGGCAGAAACGCCGCTGACGCATTCCTTCTGCCAGCACGTGGTTCGCGACAAGATACCCCTCATTATCGGGGATGCGACGCTCCACGACCTCGTCAGGGACAATCTGGCCATCACCGATCTCGGCGTGATTTCATACATGGGTGTTCCGGTCACCATGCCGGATGGCCTGGTAATCGGTGCGCTCGCGGCAATCGACGGAGAGCCGCGAAACTGGACCGAAAGCGAGCTGGAGTTGCTGAGCCGGATCGGGCGCGTCGTCTCCAATCAGATTGCGACCTTCCTCTCCGAGCGTCGATGGGGAACACTCTTTCAACAGCTGGAAGAAGGCATCGTCGTCGGCTCCGTGATCCGCGATCTTGAAGGATCGATCATCGACTGGCGGTTTGATACAATCAACCCGGCCTGGAGTGTTCTCCTTGGCTTGCCCGGAGATGGTGTCCCGGGCCGAACAATGCGGGATGTCTTCCCCGACTTCGAGGAAGAATGGATTTCCGATGTCGCCGAAGCGATGGAGACCAGGCAAAGCAAGCGTTTCACTCGCAAGATTCGCTCCCTGAATCGCTGGTTCGACGGCTATGTCCAGGCGACTGGCAACGATAAATTCGTCATCATCTTCGTTGACGTCACCGATCGGATGCGGGCGGTGGAGGCGCTACGCAACAGCGAGACGAAGCTGCGACTGATCGTCGAAGGCGCCAAGGATTACATCATCCTGACGCTTGATGAAAACCAACGCATCACCAGCTGGTTCGGCGGCGCGGAGGAGACTTTCGGCTGGTCGGAAGCGCAGATGCTCGGCAGACCGTTCGAAGAAATTTTTACACAGGAAGATCGGGCGGCGAATATTCCGCAGTTTGAGATCGAAACGGCGGGCCGCGACGGTGTTGCACTTGATCGCCGATGGCATCTTGCCGCCGATGGGACGCGGGTGTTTCTTGACGGCACCATACGCCCGATGCCCAATCACTCCTCATCCCATCTTTCCGGCTTCATCAAGGTTGCGAGAAACGCGACAGCCCAAAAGCTGTCGGAAGACCGGCAGCTCGCTTTTCTGGAGCTGGGCGAAAAGATCCGCGAACTCGACTCGGTCGCCGAGGTCGCTTTCGCAGCAGCGGAAATCATGGCTCGAAACCTGCAAGGGGCAACGCGAGCCGGTTATGGCATCGTCGATCCGATCGCCGAGACCGTGGAGATGCTGCCGGACTGGCGCGCGCCCGGGATGTTCACCGTTGCCGGCCAGCATCAATTTCGCGATTACGGTTCCTATATTGAAGACCTGAAGCGTGGCGAACTGGTCATCATAGCTGACGTTGCGGCCGATCCAAGAACCTCGGCGTCAGCGGAGCTTTTGAACTCGCTGGGCATCTCCGTCCTCGTCAACGTCCCTATTCTTGAGCGGGGCGCTTTCGTCGGCGTCATGTTTGTGCATTACGAAAAGCCGCACGAATTTTCTTCAGAAGAACGGGATTTCGTGCGGACGATTGCCGATCGCACCCGCGAAGCAATATCGCGGATACGTGCGGAACAGGAACAGCAGGTTCTCAACCATGAGATAAGCCATCGGCTGAAGAACACGATGGCGATGGTTCAGGCAATTGCGACCCAGACCCTTCGGCCCGTCACCGACAGAGCGCCCGTCGAAGCGTTTGTCAGCAGACTGCACGCACTTTCAAAAGCGCATGAAGTACTGCTCACTCACGACTGGTCATCGGCGCGTATGATGACCGTGATCGATACCGCACTTCGACAACTCTCTCTTCCGGATCGTTACCGTCTGTCAGGTTCCGACCTTGAAATCGGGCCGCGGACTGCGCTCAGCCTTGGCCTTCTCATGCACGAACTCGGCACCAATGCCCTGAAATATGGCGCCTGGTCGAGCGACGGTGGAAAGGTCATCGTGACCTGGAGGGTTGAGCCCGTCGGTGGCGATGGCATGGTTGTTGTGGAGTGGAACGAACAGGACGGCCCGCCGGTGGAACTGCCGTCGGCAAAAGGGTTTGGATCGAAGCTGATCCGCATGGGCCTTCTGGGAACCGGGGGCGTCGAGATCAATTACGATCCTGACGGACTGCGTGTGACCATGCAGGCGCTGGTTTCACAGCTTGAGCAGTGACATCGAGCCGAAGCCATAATGAGGGGCAACCATGATCGGCAAACCAGTTTTCGACCGACCGTCCATTGCTCCCGACTGCAACTGTCAGCACCAGGGCTCACCGGTGAAATACCTGCTAGTTTAGCGCTGAACCTGCAGTTAAGGATGTAGCCGAACAGCGCCAATTTGGCTCAGCAAGCACTTTCAGCGTGGCCTTCGCCCGGCGCATCGGCATTCCCTCCTCCTCAATACGCCCTCATGACAGCACGCAACGGCGAGGGGAAGGAGACAACCAATGGAATTCAGACAATGATGTTGGAGTATCGGCAATTTCTTGGCTGGCTGGCCTACTGAAAGAGCCGCCATCGAGGACGGCAGAGGTCGTCTGTCTAATTGGGAACCTGTTGGGCGAGTAGAGTTGTCCGGTAGCGCTGATCTGGCGTTTCTAGACCGGATTGGCACTTTCTCCTCGGACCTGAAAACGGCTGATAAGAATTGTCCTCAGGCTGGTAAGACCGATACCGGCTCATACACCAGGCAACATGGTCGTCGTTCAGCGAGGCAATTTGCGGTCGCTTCTCCGTCTCGACCAGATCTATCGGTGGGACGCAGCGCCTGCGTGGCCCGCCACTGAAGGGTTGGTAACTTTTATCGGCCTTCACATAAGACCGGTATTTGCGGGAGCACCATTCATCTGATTTGTGCTCCGCAACATCAATCTCAGTCGCTTTTCCAAGCGGTAGACCGCTATCTTCTATGGATGGCTTGCTTCGCGGGACATCATTGGAAGCGAGGAGCGCGTCATCAACGTCAGCCGGTAAACGCTCATAGGCTTGCTCATTTGGATCAACACGCTTGACCTGCGTGGTCCACAAGGGCTCCTCATTTACATCAAGAATGACAGGTGGCCGGGACTGCGACCTGAGATCGGACGCAATCCTCATTCCACCGCCAACAACGGGTAATGAGCAGAGAAACAGTAGGGAGCCGACGATAACGTTTTGCATGGCGCATCACTAAAAAGCATCGAAATATCGCCAGAGCAGCAGGACGGAAAATTTCGTGCCGCTCGGCACACGGGTAGCCGATCAAATTGTTGGTCGCGCCACCGCGACCAACGCTGAGTGGCCGGGAAAGCTGTCAGATCGTAAAAACGTAGATGATCTTACAGCCTGCAGGATCGATGAACGACGACGTGACATCTCGCCTCCATCGATCGCCCGGGTTACCGGCTTAGTTCATGATCCTGATGACCTTGCGGGTGCCGGGATCGACGATCGCGGTCTTTCCGTTAACGACGACGTAGCTGTAGGTGACATCCGGTGCATCAATCCTGTGCAGCTCCACCGTTTCCGGAAGGGCAGTGCCAACCACGACATCGACATTTGGCACATCCACTGAGGTGACCGTGTGCGCAGTCACGTATTTTTGGATCACAACTTCCTGTTCCGGGCTGATCACGACGGTCTGCGCGTGCAGAACGCTCGACGTGCCCATGACGATCATTGCAGCCGTCATTGCGAGGACTCGGGTTTTCATATCATTCCACCTTGGCAAGTGTTGCTTTTTGCCTGCGGTTGCAGGTGGGATTTCAAGCAAATTGCGCGGAAAGTGTTCCAGACAGGGCACAAAGTCCTATGCCCGGAACTGATGCAGATCGAAAAATATTGTTTGGCTGTAGAAATTCTGCCCGAAGGAGGAACACCCATGCAGATGAAACAGCTTTCTTTCCTGACGTTCGCAATACTGGTCGCCGGCGGAGCTCAGGCTCAGGAATCGACTGTAACCGGCGCCGCTGGCGGCGCGATTACCGGGGCAATCGTAGGCGGCCCGGTCGGCGCAGCCGTTGGTGGCGTCGTGGGCGCCGTCGCAGGCACAGCTATCGATCCGCCGCCCCCGCGCGTCGTTACCTATGTTCGGGAGGCTCCGATGCCGGCCGAGACAGTTGTCGTGAAGGAAAAGGTCGTTGTGGGCGAGCCGCTTCCTTCGACTGTGGTCATTCATCAGGTTCCGGACGAACCGAAATATTCTTATGCCATCGTCAACAAGCAGCGAGTAATCGTTGAACCGACCACGCGCAAAGTCGTGCAGGTTATCAACTGATGGCATTGCCTGCCGGGCTTTCTTCCCGGCAGGCCTTTTCCTAGGGGAATAAATTAGTATTTTCAGAAATAAAAATCTTCATGCCTTCAGGCTTCGCTTTCCGTCCTCGGGATCATAATTTACTGTTGTCTGAAGTTCGCTGGGCTGACCCTCGGCGGCAAAGTCACAGGCACGCGTGTCACTATGTCAGGTCGCACAATCACTCGTCTTTCATCGAAGACCTTGGGCTCATTGTCACTCGCCCAACAGTTTTTCCTCGCCGGCGGTCTTGTTACGTTGGGTGCGACGGTTTTGATTGGATTGCTGGTGACAGATCAGATTGTTGAGACTGTAACAAGGAATGCAGGCTCGACAACCGCGCTTTACGTCGACAGCATCATTGCACCTATCCTGCCGGATCTTACCCGCGCGACAAAACTCGACGATTCCATCGAACGAACGCTGGATGAAACTCTGGGAGAGGGTGCACTGGGCAGACGACTGGTTTCCTTCCGGCTGTGGACAAAAGACGGAACCATTATCTACTCGAACGACAAGCGGCTGATGAACATGGTCGTGCCGCCTGGCGAAAACAGGACAAAAGCGTTCGCCGGCGAGCTCGTCGCAAATTTCGAAGAGGCAGGAGACCCAGAGAGCGACGCGGAGCGAGCGCTCGGGGAACCCCTCCTGGAGATATATAATCCCGTGTTGCAGCCATGGTCCGGAGAGGTGGTTGCCGTCGCAGAGTTTTATGAGCGGGCAACGGATCTTGAAAAAAGCCTGGCGCGAGCGCGCTGGAAGAGCTGGATCGTCGTCATCGCGGTTGCCTCTGCATTTTTCGCCGTTCTTTCCACAATTGTGCTCAAGGGCAGCAGGATGATCCGGCATCAACTGCGTGAGATCGAGGACCTGGCGCGTCGCGTGCAGAAAGGATCGCAGCGCACGGTGGCCTTGAACGAGCGGCTGTTGCGCAAGATCGGTGCCGATCTGCACGATGGGCCTGCACAGCTCATCGCCTACGCAGCACTTCGGGTGGACAGCGAGAAGCTCGTCAGTGACCAGACAAGTCGGAATGAACGAGAATCCGAGACGACATCGATCAAGGCCAGTCTGGATGAAGCTATCCGGGATATCCGCAACATCTGCCGCGGCCTTGTTTTGCCGGATATAGAAAATCTGCCCATCGAAGACGTTGTTGGTCGGGCAGTTGAACATCATCAGTCCCGTGCTGGTACGCGAATAACGACCTCAATTGAGGATGTGAACGCGCAAGTCGGAGTTCCCGTTAAAATCTGCGTTTATCGGTTCGTCCAGGAGGGTCTGAACAACGGTTGGCGCCACGCAGCATCAACAAATCAATGCGTGTCACTCCGACAGGAAGGCACAGAGATCGTCGCTACTGTTTCAGACGGCGGCAGTGGTTTTTCGTTCGACGAGATTGGACCCGATTGCATCGGGTTGTCAGGCCTTAAAGAAAGAATTGAAAGTCTGGGAGGCCGTTTCGAAGTGCAGACATCGGCACGCGGAACGCACCTCACCATGAGACTGAACACCGTCGATGTGAGCGATCCATGACAGAAAATATAAAGGTCGTCATCGTTGATGATCACCCGATGTTTCGCTCGGGTGTATCGCAGAGCCTGAAAGAGTGTGGTTTCGACGTCTTGGGCGAAGGAGAAAACGCCGACGACGCACTAGCCCTTGCAACCAGATTAGCGCCGGACATCATCCTTCTGGATATCTCGATGCCCGGCAACGGCCTAGCGGCGATCAAATCCATATTGAGCCTGTCTCCGTCCATTCGAATTCTCATTCTCACAGCATCTGAGAGCGTGGATGATCTTCAGACAGCAATCCAGTCGGGCGCGGCGGGATACGCCTTGAAAGGTGTCGGCTCTCGTGAGCTGGTACAGATGCTGCGGACCATCGCAGACGGCGGGCGTTACATTCCACCCGAACTGGGCGCCAAGTTGCTGGCTGAAAGAAAGGCCGCATCGGAACTGGTCGAGCAGCGTCAGGATCTGAGCAGAAGAGAGCGGCAAGTCATGGACCTCATCGCCATCGGAATGAGCAACAAGCTTGTCGCCCGCAAACTGGGTCTCCACGAGAAAACGGTGAAGCATCACGTGACAAGGATTTTTGCCAAGTTAAAGGTCAGCAATCGCACGGAGGCGGCACTTCTTTGGAGAGATCGTATCTCTGCTCAGCGTGAGCCCTGAAACCTTAAACGATCCTTGACCGTCGCAAGCCGATCAACGATGACACGGCCCTTATTGTCGCGCATCGAATACCGGCCTTTTCGTAAAGTCTCGGTGATGCCATTGGCGTGACGCACTTCGAGAGCCTGGCCAGACTGCTGAACGCCAGCCCGGTTCTGACCGGAATTTCCGGCTGCTCCAGGATCTGGTGCTTTCCCGCTTCCGCTCTCGTTTCCGTTCCCTTTGCCACCTCCATTTCCATGTCCGCCATCATTGCTGCCGCCGTTGCCGTTGCCGCCACCGTTTGCGCTTCCGTTTCCGCCGCTGTTACCGCCATTTCCGTTTCCATTGCCGCCGCCGTTGTTTCCTCCGCCATTACCGCCGTCATTCCCGTTACCGTTGCCGCCGCCATTGCCTTGAGCGACAGCAACCCGAACACCAGCGGCCTGCAAGAATTGGACAGCGATCAACGCAACCACGGGCCGTCCGACCATGGGAAAGGTGAAGAGGTACTTAAGCATGTTTCTTCTTGTACGCACTCCGTTCTCCATATCTGCCGTCCTGCCGGAATGGACGCGAACCAATTATCTCTGCACAGGCTGCCAGAGTTTGGCTCGGTTGAGAACTGACCTGGGATAGTCTTGAACCCGCTTGTTCTGAAATAATCGCCGTCTGAAAGCGACTGACGTGGTGGTTGCACAAGAGCCGCGCGTAAAACAATGTGAAGAAACCCCGCACTTTCCCGCTGGTTCAGCGCGACCAAAAAAGCAACGTGGTCTCAAAAGTAAGCGTCAGCAGCTCCCGTCCGTATCGCTTTTCGGATGAGCATCGAGCTGCTTCTGGTGGCATCTCTTCAACATTTTGTCGATCAGGGCCCTGTCTCCGTTACAGTGATCCAGAATGTCGACTGCCTTCGAAATGCTCAGAGAGTATTTTTGTTGAAGTTGCTCAACGGTGTAAGGCTCAGGTCGTAAGCTCTGGTCCATCTTATCCTCTTTACGTTCTGCAATCAGATGCTGTGCGACCGATTGCGTATCCGAGACGCCGGGCGCGAAATGCGCCCATGATTGGCTTGTGTCGAGTTCTTCGGATCGTTCCCGGCTGGAGTTCCTCGAGCGACAACTTCCAAACAATCAACACTCATTATGCGGAGGGGTTCATCGATTGGGACTTAGTGCCCAAATTTGGGTGGGACTTATTCGACCGGAACGGAAGGAGGCCTTTTTCCTCAAAGCCGATCCTCGCACGGTGCGGGTGACATTCGCACCACCCCCAAACCCAAAGCTTCCAGATCGGCAGGAAGCCCGCGCGGCGGAGATATCGCTCCGCGGTAAGCGAGCCTGGCACCAGTGAGGTCTTGACCCATGCCGCAGGTCGAATGCCAAGCTCCGTCACTTTCCAGGCGCGCAAGCCGGCGGCAATTAGCAAACGGGGGATACGAAGTATTTGTACAGCTGGTAATTGCGGCGATCGCAACGGCGCCATGATTCGGGCTACTCTCGACAAAAATGGCCAGCACTTCTCGCATGTTGAGGATTGCATCGCGAGTGCCGCAGACCTGGATCTTGTCCTGAGGTCGGCAAAAACCTGCAAGGCTCGGCTCGACCGTTGACAGGTCGAGCTCGCAAGGACAATTGAGGCCTGATTACTCGAAGAGTAATCGGACGGAGGCAGATTGCTGGTCATCGGCCTCCGCCCGTCTTCCTGTGTCACATTTCGGGAAGAACAGCGATGTCGCGGACTTCGTTGTCCGTGCCGGTGATAGCGCCTACTTCGGTAGCGTTGCCGGTGTCGAGATTAACGGTGTAAAGCATTTTGTTTGCAGCGAGATAGGCAGTGTTCTTTCCGGCTTCCGTGCCCTGAATGTCAAAAGCATAGGTGGCTGGCTTGTCTTTGAAACCCAGCTTGCCAATTGCTTTCAAAGTGCCGTCATTCGGCTTGGTCTGCTGGATCAAGGCGCCAATCGTCGCATCGATATTGTACATTGCGGTCTTTTCAGGCTTGCCGATGGAGTTGGTATAGGCGGCTGCGACAATGTTCGGCGTCTCGCCCTTGTGCATGTCACCATCTTCGAAGGCCAGGACGCCGTCGACCGTCACTGCACCGGTGTCAGGATGGACACGGTGGTTGGTGGTGCCAGTCATGAAACGAAGACGATCAGCCACCGGATTGAAATCGACGACGATCGGAGCCTGTGTCACCGTCAGCGTCTTGTCCATTTTTGCGAGATCAGTGGCAGCACCGCTTTCAAGGTTGATGGTAACGATACGATGGTCCGCAGTAACACCGATCACTGTCTTGTTGGCGGGGCGGTAATCAATGCCGACGAGCTTATCGACGCCAGTTACTTCCATGGTCTTTGTAACGGCGGGCTTCGCGGTATCGAACATGACAAGTGTTTTGTCACTCGTCAGCCCGAGAACGGGTGCCGAAAAGGCTGTCGATGCCATGGCAGCAAAGGCGGCGGAGGCGGTCAGTGCGAAAAGGATGGTCTTCATGTCTTTCTCCCGTGCGTTCAACATTCGAGAAGGCGTCAGGCACTCGGCGCTTGACCCTTCACCATTGAAGACACCGCAAGGGAGGCGAATGGATGCAGGTCGTAAAAATAATTCTCAGGATGCATCCATTTGATCGCCGGATGGGTATAGTTCGTGAAAGCTGACGATTTTCACCGCTGGATCATGGAAGGATATTAATGGGTTCCGGGCCGGACGATCTGGATAAGGCGCTTGCTGCCTGCGCTAAGGGTGATCGTTCGGCATTACGCCGAATTTTCGATCAGGAGGCTGGGCGGTTGGTCGCCGTGGCGCAACGCATCGTTGGACGTCGCGAACTTGCCGAAGAGGTCGTGCAGGAAGCCTTTATCCGAATATGGACCCACGCTTATCAATACAGTGCGGACCGTGGCTCCGCGCGCGGATGGATTTATGCCATTGTTCGAAACAGAGCGCTCAATCTCCTGCGGGATGGCAAACTTGAACATTCGGTCGAAGAGGTAGACGCGCTTCAGGAAGCCGAACAGGCAGACGCGATCATGGGTGCGTGGCACCGTCTGGACACACAATCGCGCCTGCACGAATGCCTGGGATCGCTCGATGAGACAAAGCGGCACGGTATTCTGATGGCCTATGTTGGAGGCTATTCTCACGGCGAGATCGCCGGAAGGCTGCGCATTCCACTTGGCACAGCGAAATCCTGGATCAGGCGCGGGCTTCTGACGCTTCGGGAGTGCATGGGATGATCTACGACCGCAAGGATATACCGAACCTCGCTGACGAGTATGTGTTGGGCTTGACCGAAAGCACCGCCGCCGCGGAAATCGAGGACGCCATGGAACGAGATTCCGAACTCAAGGCCGCGATTGCTGCAAGCCGTGAGCGTTTCCTGCCCCTCGACACCGCTATCACACCGGCAACCGTCAACGAGAACCTGTGGCATCGCATTGAATCTGGGCTGACTTCGCAGCCTGCGACCCGCTACATGTCTGTTTCCACGCTCGCGAATGACAATAACAGCAAAGGCTGGAAGATCGCTGCGCTTTCGTCAATTGCCGCCGCATTGTTGCTTGCCATCGGTCTTGGATACAGCCTCATTCACAAGGCGGAGCCGCTTGTCGTCGCCGTTTTGATCAATGAGGCTGGAGATATTCAGGCGGTTGTCGAGGACTTTGGCGATGAACGGGCGATGATCCGTATACTGGCCGACTTTGCGGTGCCGAACGATAAGACGATAGAGGTTTGGACGCTTCCGTCTCGAGAAATTGGGCCTGTTTCGCTCGGATTGCTGAAAGGCGTTCGCTCGGCTCGCCTTGATGGACCCGCATTGCCCACCCCGCGTGACAACCAGCTATACGAGATCACGCTCGAACAAGCGGGAGGATCGCCGACAGGCAGACCGACCGGACCGATCTTGGCCAAAGGGCTGGCGAAATTTCCGCGATGAAATCCACCGTCTGAGCGTTGCTTCAGCGCCTCATCCGACAGGCGATTTTTGTCCCATCTGCTTGCTTTCCAAATTTCCAGGAACATTGGCTCTGGTCAGTGGTTCGTCGTGGCACCAACCTCATGAACTGACAGGACGGATTATGGCGGATGTATTTTGGCTGGTTGTTGTCGCTGGAGGCCCATTGCTGCTGGGCGCCGTGGTCGTTTATGTCCTGCTGCGTCAGCGCAGGTTATCCGCCAAGGAGCAACAAGAACAAGCTCGCAAGGTTCATAAGCTTTACGACGGAAAGTAACCGGAAGCGGAGACTGATATGAACTATAGAACCATATGGCCCTTGGTAGGAGCCGCGGCTGTGGCTCTCGCGATGATCGTGGCCGTCTACTTCGTCAGGACGACTCCGGATACAGCACCGTCAAATTCACCAGACAGGGGGCAGACGGAAGACCAAGCACCTGCGGGGCCTGCTGACAGGAATGCGCTGCCGGGCAGCCAGAACACACGCCCTGACCACAATAGTCATTGAGGGAGAGTTTAACATGAAGCCATTCCATGCCTGCTGCGCCGCTCTATGTCTTTCGATGTTAATGCCCGCTTTCTCGAACGCGCAATCACCCGCGGACTTCACTGCCGAGGCGGCTTCCTTCAATCAGTTTGAGGTGGAGGCAAGCAGGCTGGCGCTTAAAAGCGCGCAGGATGACGCGACGAAAATGTTCGCTAATGACATCATGCGCGACCATGAGAAAGCGCTCGTCGATCTCGGCGATGCTGCTAAAAAGGATGGTACCTCGGTCCCGACGGACCTGAGCGCCGAATATGCCGAGAAGATGAGAGCTTTAGAAACCGCTTCACAAAGTGAGTTCGACCAGGCTTACCTCTCGACGCAGGTTTCGGTCCTTGAAGATGCGAAGACGATGTTCGAAGCCTTCATCAAAACCGGAATTGCAGGCTCGCTACGTGCATACGCTGAAAATCAGCGTGGCACCGTACGAACCTATAATGTGCGTGTTCAGGGCCTGACAAATCCATGAAAGCGCCGGATTCACTCCAGCTCAACATTCGGAATTTCGATCACCATGACAATTCAGCGGCGAGCTGTATTGACCCAGCTTGTCCGCGCCCGGCCGGCAACCGTACTTACGTTAAACCGGCCGATCGATGAAGATATTCGATCTATTCCACCCTAGCCCACCGCGACGATCAATACGTAACTTTTCATCGGGTTAGTATATATAACTCTCTGACGAGGCGCAGGCGCGCGGGGCCGTTATGATGCGTCCCTTAACCCACGCCATCCTCCCAATAGGGCGGGTCCCCGAACGACGCTTTCAAGTGAGCCGCCAGTGCGCGCAGTTTTGCCGAAGGACGGCGACCCTCGGGGTGCGCAAGAAAGACGAATTCCGCATCCGGCCGAACGCCGACATCGACGATCTTGAGCTTCCCATCGCGAATGTCCGGTCCTGCGATGAAGAGCGGAAGGAGTGCAATACCGAGACCGGCGATTGCCGCATCTCGCAGCATGTCGCCGTTGTTCACTCTGAATCCAATGCGTGCACGAACGATTTCAATGCCTCCAGGCGTAAGGAAACGCCAATCCGCAACACCCCGGTTCGTGTAGAACAAACCCTCATGGGCAGCGAGTTCGGTAGTTGTTGCAGGCATCCCGTTGACCGACAGATAGGCCTCGGAGGCCACCAGGACACGGCGGCTTGGCGCCAAACGCCAGACCATCAGTCTCGAATCGTCAATCGCCCCATGGCGCACGACGCCATCGTAAACGTCTGATGCAATATCGACTCGCCGATCGTCGAGTTCGAGCGACATCTCAATTTCGGGATTGGCAGCCAGGAACGGATACAGAGCCGGTCCCAGGTGCATCCGCCCGAAGGTAACAGGCGCAGCAATGCGGATTGGACCGCCCAGCGTTCCACGCCGCTCGGACAAATCCGCCGCTGCCTCAGAGACCTCTCGCAGGATGCGCTTGGCGCGTTCGAGAAAGGCAGCGCCATCTTCCGTCACCGAAACGCGACGTGTCGTACGGTGGAGTAAAGTAGCGCCGAGGCTGCGTTCCAATTCCGCCAGACGTTCGCTCACGACCGATTTTGACAGCCTGAGCGTGCGTGCCGCCCCGCTGATCGAGCCCTCTTCGGCGACAGCCACGAAACTCGAAATGCCATCCAGCTTCATTGTTCGGCCTTTCCGAAAGGTACGTCCGCCATTGGCACAGTAGTACGAACAGCATGCTTGCGCCACATTCGCACTTACGAAAACCCACACAACGAGAAGGAATTCGGATTATGGGTAGGCTCAAAAGCAAGCGGGCGCTCATCACCGGTGGCACCAGCGGCATCGGACTTGAGACAGCACGTCAATTCATCAGTGAGGGTGCGCGGGTAGCAGTCACGGGAACCAATCCCGAGACGCTGGAAGCTGCACGGCGGGAGCTTGGTCCCAGTGTACTGGTCATCAAGGCAGACGCTGCCGACGTGAAGGGCCAGAAGGTCGTCGCTGAAACGATCAGGGAGGCATTCGGGAGCCTGGACATCGTCTTCATCAATGCAGGCGTCGCCCTTCTCAAGCCTTTGGAAGCATGGGACGAAGAAGGCTTTGACAGGGTCTTCGACATCAATGTGAAAGGCCCGTATTTTTTGCTGCAGGCACTGCTGCCGATACTGGCCAACCCGGCTTCGATCGTACTGAACACCTCGGTCAATGCCCACATCGGCATGCCTAACTCGAGTGTCTACGCCGCCTCGAAAGCGGCACTACAGTCATTCATCCGCACGTTGTCCGGCGAACTGATCACACGCGGTATCCGGCTGAATGCGGTGAGCCCAGGTCCCATTTCTACACCGCTCTATGGCAAGCTGGGTTTCACCGAGACTGACCTGAGGAATGTCGCTGAGAGCATTCAAAATCTGGTCCCGGCCGGCCGCTTTGGCGAACCGTCCGAGATTGCAAAGGCGGTAGTGTTCCTGGCATCGGACGAAGCCGCCTACACGGTCGGCAGCGAGATCATGATCGACGGTGGCATGGGCACATTGTGACACTCCCCAAGCAACGGAATCCGGTGACAGCAGCGCGCCGGGCTCCGACGGTTGTCGGATGTCAAGGCGCGCATCGCTGGTGACGTCTGCTTTCGGTCAGCGGCCAAGCTGGTTTCTGTGGCCAGCATGAAGGCGCAAAACGGTTGCAACTGGCGGTCGGCATACCACGCAAGAAAATGCCGTTTCGGCGTCCTCGATCTTGAAGAGATGATCCGGTGACGTGCCAAATTGCACTTCGTGGATACAGGTCGCTTCGGCTCGAAAAGCGAAGTCCTGTCTCCTCGGCTTTTGTTATGAGCGCCGCCGTTTCTTTAATTACATTTAAACGATAACTAATTTACCATACAGCCGACAGAGCAAAATCAGGTCGCCATGACGGCATGCACCTTCTGTAATTCTTCATATCCATGCCGAATCCCCTGCAGCAGAGTTCTTTTTTCATTCGACCAGTTCCCGGTCGCAATGCTCCCTGCTTCGTGTTCGCGATTTCAAAACAGAACCGCGAGGAAATATGTCGTTTCTTAAAAATGCGAGCATTCGCACGAAAATTCTATCCCTGATCATACCTCTGTGCGTGGTGGGCCTGTGTGCCACGGCGTTTATCGCAACCCGATACAAAGCAGCAGATACGAGCTACTCCGATTTCATTTCCAATGATGCTGGCGCCAGTGTCGAGATGTCGCGCGTAAACCGAAATGTCGTCGCAACTGCTTACGCCGCCTATCAAATCCTGACCTACCGCCAAGACGATCCGGCCATGAAAACAGCCATCGACTTTTACAGCGATAGCAAAGGCAAGCTTCTTGAGCGTCTCCAGCACACGAAAGAACTTCTCCCACGTGAGAGCGCTGCGATAGACAAAATCATTGAGAGAACGAAAGAAGTCATCGTCTTGACTGACCAGGCCGTTCAACTGGGTAAAGCTGATCAGGACGAACCGGCAAGGGCGACCCTGGCAAAAGCGGACTCTTTGATTCTTCCCCTGACGACCGACAACGCAGCGTTTCTGGACCAGGTCTTGAAATCCGTGGCTGCGAGAAGTGACGAACTGACCGACCAAACAAACTCCACCATCTTTACCTCGCTGATGGTTGTCGGCATCACATTCACACTCGGCATCATCGCGTCACTCGTTGTTGCCGCCAAGGGGATCACAACGCCTATCGCCTCTTTGCGCGAGCGCATGATCACTCTGGCGCAGGGGGAGACCACTGCACTCGTCGATGGTCAGGATCGCAAGGACGAAGTAGGTCAGATGGCAAAGGCGGTCTCCATTTTTCGCGACAATGCTCTTGAGAAAATCCGTCTGGAAAAAGAAGCTGATGCCAATCGCAGCCTTTCCGAACAGGAACGATTGGAACGCGAGGCCCAAAAGGCGAAGGACGCTGCCGACACCCAATTTGCCGTTGACCAACTGGCCAAGGGGCTCGACCGTCTCGCCGATGGTGATATCGCGTATCGCATCGAGACACCGTTTGTTGCCCATCTCGATACTCTGCGGAACAACTTCAATGGCTCGGTCGCGAATCTGAATGACGCGTTGCGCGCCGTCGGCGAGAACGCTCGCGGCATCGATGCCGGTGCCAACGAAATTCGCTCTGCCGCCGACGACCTGTCCAAGCGCACTGAGCAGCAGGCTGCCTCAGTCGAAGAAACAGCCGCCGCTCTGGAGGAAATCACCACGACCGTGAAGGACAGCAGCAACCGTGCCGAAGAAGTCGGCCATCTGGTCGCGAGGGCCCGTGATGGTGCGGAAAAGTCCGGAGCAGTCGTACGTCAGGCCGTTACCGCCATGAACGAAATCGAACGTTCATCCGGTGAAATTACCAACATCATCAGCGTTATTGATGAAATTGCCTTCCAGACCAATCTTCTGGCTTTGAATGCAGGCGTTGAGGCCGCCCGCGCCGGCGAGGCCGGCAAGGGCTTTGCGGTCGTCGCACAGGAAGTTCGCGAACTTGCCCAGCGGTCTGCAAAGGCTGCGAAAGAGATCAAGGCATTGATCACGACATCCGGTGAACACGTTCGCTCCGGCGTGACACTGGTGGGTGAAACCGGCAGGGCACTCGAAGTGATCGTCACGGAAGTGCAAGAGATTAACCGTCATATCGCCGCGATTGTCGAATCCTCGCGCGAACAGTCGGTTGGCCTTCAGGAAATCAACACGGCCGTCAACACCATGGACCAGGGCACACAGCAGAATGCCGCCATGGTCGAACAGTCGACAGCCGCAAGCCACAGCCTCGCCAAGGAGGCGGCATCCCTCAACCAGCTGCTATCGCGTTTCAATCTAGCCGATGGCGCAAGCACAAGTCGTTCGTCTGTAGCCCCTGCGGCTGTTCGCTCGGCATCGCCAGCTTCACGACCTGCAGCATCACCGGCTAGAGCCCTTGGCCGCAAGATTGCGAACGCGTTCGGGGGTGGTTCGGCTGCCGCGGTTGCGCAAGACAGCTGGGAGGAGTTCTAAAAATCTACGGCCGCGGCGCGACAGACCAACCGCCCGGCCGTTGATCATCATCACGAGTGCCTTGGATCGGAAACTTCGCTTGCAGATTAAAAGCGGGTTTTCGGTCGAAGGAGCGATGCAAGTCGTGGGAGTTCCCTCGGCTTCCACTTTCAAGACTTGGATTTTGCCTCGGCTGCGACGAAATCATTAAGCTGTATCACGTTACCGCTGATCGCAGCGCCAGACGAACCTCTATAGACAGAGTATCCGTTTCGACTACGTTTTTTGGTCTCGTATAATGCACGGTCCGCCTGGTCGAGAAGTGCCTCAGGATCGATTTTATCCAGGGTCGTGCAGCAGGCAATGCCAATGCTTGTCTTTATCACCAAGGGACAGTCATTCCATATCATCGGTGTTGCCGTGAGCGCCTTGATCATCGTCCTCGCCCTGGCGGCGGCATCGACGGGTAACACGCCGGGTAGAAGCAGACAAAACTCGTCCCCGCCAAGCCGAGCAAAAACATCGTTGGCAGATAATTTCTCGGAAACAACGGCAGCGGCATGCCGGAGCGCAGCATCCCCGGCAGCATGCCCATACTTGTCATTGATCGCCTTAAAGCGGTCGAGATCGAAAAGCATGACGCTAAAAACACGTTTGGTATCGGACGGACCACACATATCTGCAAGCTTGTTCATCAGCATTCGACGATTGGCGAGACCCGTCAGTTCGTCTTCATTGGCGAGGCGTTCGACTTCACCTCGAAGCCGATCGACAGCCGACAACAGGAACCCGAAATTCCAGACCACTGCGGCAAAAAGGAATGCCAAGAGATCAACAGCGGCTGCCGCTTTGAGGTCCAGTTCTGGCGTTAGGCGGGTGACAATCAAGATGTTGCCGCAAGCAATTACCGCATGCGAGGAAACGGCCACGATCATAGCACCGCTGCTGACAATTGCGCCGAGTTCGCCGCCATGGTGTCGCAAGAGAAAGACTGCGGTGATTGCTAGCGGCAACAACTGCGCCAACGTGTAAACAGGATTGCGCGCGTACCAGGGATAAAAAGTTGCCAGCATCAGCACTACGCTGATCACGAAAAGACAAGCGACAGAAAGCAACTTTAATCGAGCGCCGTGGAAACAGCGGGCGCCCACGCAGTTCAGATAAAATCCCAGAACTATGAAACTGTTACCGAGTACAGTCTGGACGAGCAGACCATCATTTCCCTGGAGGGCCAGAATAGCTCCTCCGAGCACACTGGCAACGCTGCCTGAGAACCAATAACGTGCCGCTTTCAGCTCGCCGTAGCGATAGACCACCAGACCCCAAATAAGGCATTGAGAAAGACCGAGCAGCAAGACAACGAGAAAGAGCGTATAAAAATCGGGCATTTGATGTCCCATCTCAGAAGTCGTGACCAGTACGGCGAAACCCGTGAACGGCGGGTAAAAAACTTGGCGGGCCTTTAATCCATCGCCAAAATCATCTGTTCTGACCACAGCAATTGGATGGAATCTGGTGCACGCAGAGGCCGGGTTAACTTCACTAACAGCATTGAACAAAAAACGAACCGGTCTTCCAAAAAGCCGCCCCATCACCGCGCTTTAATTCGACCCGAACTTTCAATTACTACGGTTAGACCATGTTCGTTATATTGGCCGTTAAGGAGATACAGAGGACCTGATAGAGGCGTCTGGCCTCTAGGCCGCCCGTCGCGGTCTGCGCTGCCAGCGCCCTCAATCCCTTCCAGCAGCGAAACATCATGATACAGTGCGCCTCCGATGCTCCCGTGGAGGCGCATTGAAAATCGGCGTGCGGCAGGATTGAAGGTGCAGATTTATGACTACGATCGTCGTTTCTTATTTTGATGGCGCTGAAGTTGAACTGGACGAAGAGCCTGATCCTGACGCTCCGGGGTCCGCTGCTGCTCTGGCCTCGTTTCTTGCGCTGACGGAGGCGGACAGGCTCTTGGACACGCGGCACGTTTTTGCCTTCTACAAGGACTATTACGAAGAGGCCGGGAAACCAGAATGGCTGGACGCGGAAATGGGCGTTCCACAATCACCCGCCGATATATGGGATCATGTCACTCCCGGACCTGTTACCGTCAAGAAAGGGCGAAAGGAGGATGAAAACTGGTACGTCGTGATGCAGGCTGAGTGCGGCTGGGATGTCGAACGCGGACTCATGATGGTTTGGCGAAACGGTGCGACGCTTACGAAAGTCGGCGGATATAATGGTCACCTGACCAATGTGAATGCCTACGCAGATCCCGCTTTGGAGGCTGTCGTCTACAAGGCGCGAAACCCGGAATACACAACTAGGATTGCCGAGTGAGTATCCGAGACTTGCTTACGGGCGTGTGAACCTACCAGGAAAAACGCTCACCACACGTTGTTTGAGAAAGCCATGAAAGGCGAGACGACCTGGGCTATACATCGGAAGTCCCCACCTCCTCGCCGCCATGGCGCACACTCGCAGCAGAAACAAGATGCTAAACGACGTGTCGAAACCGTGCAGAACAATCGGTCGCACAATGCCGCCCCTCTCCAGTCGTTGTGATCTCGTCCGTAATCACATCAGCATTCCGAAGGTTTTGCTCTTCGAGCTCGGTGAGGATGCAAAATACTCTGTGCAATCTGGAAGGAGACGAACTGTTCGGCGTCCGAGATTCTAGCCAGACCCACTTCAACGCCGACACATGAAGACCGGAGATGCCTGCATGACGGAGGCGTCCGCAATACGGAGGCCGCCGATCCCGTAGACTTTCAGCTTGTTATCGACAACAGACATGCTGTCACGACCCATCTTTGCAGTACAGGACTGATGCCAGTAGGTGACGGCAGAGCGCTGAATAAAATTGATCATGCCCGATCGGTCGCGCGCGCCCGGAGCAGTTTCGCCTTTCACCGGAGGTGCGAAACTGTCACTATTCCCGAGCATGCGGCACAATTCCCCGGCGGCCAAGGCGGCAGCCATGTCTTCCGGCTCACTGAGTGAATTCGATTCGATCAGGATCGGATCAGTTGCGTCGGAGCCGGAGAGTAGCAACCGGCCCCGACTCTTCGGATGGGCAAGTCCGTTGAACATCGTCCAGCCATATTCCGGTGTTTCCAGACCTGTTTCGACCAGGGAATTTGGCTGTTGCGATGACGCCTTGCCTGGCATTACTTCTTCGCGGAGACGGCCTTGGCGGCCTGATCAATGGTATCGGCCACGACCTCCGGCTGGGTCATGAACAGTGCGTGACTTGCCGAGACCTTTGTGATTTTTGCCTTGATGCGCTCGGCCATATGGATCAGCATTGCCTGATCGAACGCCTTGTCTTCGGTTGCGATAACAGCCCAGCTGGGCTTCATACGCCAGGCAGCATGTTCAAGCTTCGTGCTGAACGCCGACATATTGATCGGGACCTGGGCATCTTTCATGAACGCAACATCGGCGTCGCTGACGTCATGGGCAAACCCAGCCTTGAACTTGTCCGGGCTGACATAGCCAAATCCATCCTTCGTGGTTTCGATGACGAACTCCGATGCAGGAGCAAAACCGTCGTATTGCTGAGCCGTCGTTTCGCCGACATCCGGAGAAAGTGCGGAGACGTAGACGAGGCCGGCAACCTTTTGATCGATACCGGCTTCCGTGATGACAGTGCCGCCCCAGGAATGTCCGACAAGAATGACCGGACCATCCTGACGCTCAAGCGCGCGGGCAGTCGCGGCAACGTCATCAGCGAGAGACGTCAGTGGATTCTGGACGATGGTCACGCGGTAACCACGCTTGGTCAGATTATCGTAAACCCCTTTCCAGCCGGAGCCGTCCGCGAAGGCTCCATGAACGAGGACAACGTTTCTGACGGACTGCTCCCTGGGGATGGTATCGGCTGCGTTTGCCGGCAATGCGGCAGTTAATGTGGCTACGGCTGCAATTGCTGCGACGGTGGGCGGGATCTTGCGTGTCATGACTTTCTCCTCTTTCTATTCGCGATAACATTTATTGCGATACATTCAAACTCGCAGATTTTGAGCTGTGCGTCAACATAATTATTATCGCGATATTGTTTTTCGTGCTTTCGTTCGTTACATTTGACGCAACAGGAGTTCACAATGACCAGACCCCATAACGATCCACCGCCCCTGCACGACCAGCTATGCTATGCGATCTACACCGCCGGCATTGCGATCCAGCGTGCATACAAGCCTCTTCTCGATGAACTGGGCCTGACCTATCCGCAATATCTCGTACTCAACGTGTTATGGAGCCAGGACGGACAGACGGTTGGCGCCATCGCCCAGGCCCTTGCTCTGGAATCAAGCACGCTGACACCGCTGCTGAAGCGACTCGAGACGGCCGGCTTGCTGCGCAGGACGCGCAACCTTAGCAACGAGCGGCAGGTTGTCATCGCCTTGACCGACGACGGCCGTGCCTTGCAGCACAAGGCCGGCTGCCTCAGCGACACTCTGCTCGCGGCCTCTACACAGACGCCAAAGGAACTCGCTGCTCTTAACCGCGATGTCCGGTATCTCCGTAACGCGATCTATTCCCAGATCGGCGGATGGGACGCACCCGCCTGACCTTCGATAGTGGTAAATCGCCTCAACGCTCAGGCGGTCGGTACGGTCCCACCGTCGATCACATGCTCTGTACCCGTGATTGACGACGCTCGATCCGACGCAAGGAACGCGATCAGGTCGGCGACTTCTCCAGGCCTGGCCGGCCGGCCAAGCGGTATACCACCAAGCGAGTCCATGATCGTCTGCACAGCTTCGTCGTAGCTGATGCCGGCTTCCTCCGCGATACGAAGCGCAAGACCGTTGGAGCCCGGATCTGCAATCCAGCCGGGAGAAACACGAACCACCCGTACACCCTTGGGAGAAACCTCCTTGGAGATGCTCTTGCTGTAGGTATTGAGCGCGCCCTTTGCGGAGGCGTATCCGGTCGTCGCCTGGTGCAGCGGAAGGACGCGCTGGATCGACGTTACGTGAATGACGACGCCGCTTCCTTGCGCGATCATTCCGGGGATAAGGGCGCGGTCCAGCCTCACCGCAGGGAAGAAATTAAGGTTAAATTCCTTTTCCCATTCCTCTTCGGTCAACGCCGCAAAGCCGCCAGAAGGTGCTGAGGATCCGCCCAACACGTTGACGAGGATATCGAGTCCGCCGAGCTCCCGGTGGACTGCGTCAACAACTGTCTGAACGCCATCCATCGTGGTCAGGTCGGCCTCGACGAAGGCCGCGCCGGAAAAGTCCTCCGGCTTTCTGCGTGCGGTTGTCAGCACGCGGGCGCCGAGCTCCTTGAACTGAGCCACAGTCGCAGCGCCAGCGCCCGACGTCCCGCCGGTGATGAGAGTTCGACGGCCCTCCAGTGTCAGAAACGGCGTCATAGGGTGATCTCCAGCTCAGCAATCCTGTCGCCCGAAAGGACGAAGATAAAGCGAAGGTCGATCGGACTTCCGGGGAAGTTGCCGGCTGCGTGGGCCATCACCTGGGTCTTTCCATTCTCGACGGCGATCAGGAAAGGCCTGACCGTGTAGCTGTACTGCTGGGCCTCATCGGTCATCCACGCCCGAATGGCCTTCTGCCCGATGTGAATCTTCCCCTTGTCCTTGACGACCCCGTTTTCGGTGAAGGTGGCAGCGATGGCGTCCGGACAGCCTGACCTGTCGGCCTCGAAATAGGCTTCGATAGCGCTGGGTAGTTCGATCATCGTAGTATCTCCCGTCTTTTTGGTATCTTGGGCTGTGGCTCCGCCTTCGCGATATCCACTGGCTGGAAGATAGATCAAGCTTATTGACGGGATAAGCGGGATAAATAAGGATGAGGTATTACGAAAAGAGGGATAAATGACCCGTTCCGTCCTTGCTGACCTTGATGCCGTCCTCAGCATCGCCCGCCTTGGAACCTTCCGCGCAGCGGCTCTCGACCTTGGAATGTCAACAACGGCCTTGAGCAACTCCATCGCGAAGCTGGAGCAGCGCCTCGGTATCCGGCTGTTCAACAGGACGACGCGAAGCGTGTCCCTGACCGATGCGGGGAAGACGTTTGTAGAAAGGGTCGGACCAGCGGTGACCGACATCCGCGACGCAATGCTCGCGGCCCAGTCGCTTCAGGAGACCCCGAGCGGAACATTGCGCATCAACGCCTTCGCCACGGCAGCACGGGAAGTAATGGCGCCGCTCGTCCTGTCATTTCTGGAGAAGTATCCGCAAGTGCATATCGACCTTGTCACGGAGGGACGGATTGTCGATATTGTCGCGGCGGGTTTTGATCTGGGTCTGAGACCGGCCGATCTCGTTCCTGCCGACATGATCGCCGTGCCTTTGGGCTTGAAGCGCAGCAATGCGGTCGTCGCATCACCGGAATTCCTGCGCAGACATGGCAAGCCAATTGTACCAACTGACCTCTACAGGTTTCGCTGCATTCGCGCGCGCCTTCCGAACAACGCGCTTTTCCGTTGGAAATTCGAGAAAGACGGAAATGCACTCCAGATCGACGTGCAAGGCGCGATCACTCTGGACGAGCCAAGCCTCGTTACGATAGCAGCCCAAAATGGGGTGGGGCTTGGTTATCTCATGGAAGCGGATGTTCGAGAGGATATTGAGGCTGGGCGACTGGTGCGCGTTCTTGAGGACTGGACGCCCTCGTTGGCCCCGCTGGCGTTGTATTACCCTGGTAGGAAGAACCCCCCTGCAGCGTTCACCGCATTCATTCAGGCTGCTCGCGAATTTGCAAGAGAATGACCGGCGTGCAGATGTTCGATGCCAGTGAACGCTGGGCGTTCTTAAACTCTTGAAGCTATTTGAACCGGTTAACTGCTGGGACACAGCTAAAGTTCAAAAGTCCCTTGTCGAGAGATTTACTTCGCCTCGATAAAATGGGCGGATACCTTCCGCGAAATCATCGAGGCAGAGATATCCCGAAGGCTGCGCGCGTTTGTCCGCGACTGCCGCCATGATCAAGCGGCCACGGTGTTCGTGGGTGCGCCGCGCTCGAACGCCTCGACATTATCAATCAGTTGGTCGACCAGCGACTGCACAGCCTCTCGGCTCGCCCACGCCACATGCGGCGTCAGGATGAAGTTCGGCAGATCGAGCAGCCGCATCAGCGGATGATCGTGTGCAGGCGGCTCGGTGGTGACGACGTCGAAGCCGGCGCCGCTGATCTGGCCGCTTCTCAAGGCGTGTTCCAGCGCGGCCTCATCGACGAGCCCGCCGCGTGCGGTGTTGATCAAAAGAGGCCGCCTGGCCATCCGTGCGAACTCCGCGGTCGAGATCATGTTGCGGGTCGAAGGCATCAAGGGAGAGTGCAAGGTGATGATGTCGCTGAGCGCGAGGACCTTTTCGAACGGCGTATAGAGCGGCCCCATTCCGCTGGTGCCCTTGTAGTCCGAAAAAAGAACCTTCATCCCGAAAGCACGACCAAGATCGGCCACCGAGCGCCCGAGGGCACCGTCACCGATGATGCCGAGCGTCGAACCGGCGAGATCGTTAATCGGAAAGTCGAAATAGCAGAACTGGTTTGCTTCCTGCCAGCGTCCGGCCTGCACCGAATTGCGATAGGCGAGCAGGCTGCGGCGAAGCGCAAGGATCAGAGCGAAAGTGTGCTCGGGTACGGTGTTGACGGCGTAGTTGCGGATGTTTGAGACGATGACTCCACGCTGCGCGCATGCTGCGACGTCAACGACGTCGGTGCCCGTCGCCGCTACGGCGACCAGTTTAAGTTTGGGAGCGGACGCGACCGCTGAGCCGCGCACAGGGGCCTTGTTGGTAATGACGATGTCGGCCTCCTTGATGCGCTCCGGCACCTCGTCGGGAGCCGTCTGGTCAAACTGAACGAGCTCATGAGCGAAGGAGAACGCACGAAAGTGAATATCGTCGGGTAAGGTCTTCCGATCGAGAAGGACGATCCGAAGAGGCTTGCTGGAAGCATGAGGCATTTGGGGGGACACCAGGTTCAGAGGGAGAACAGCGGCCGCTTTCAAGCGGCCGCTCAATTTAAGATCAGCCTCAGGCTTCTTCTTCCTGAAACGCTTCTTCGCGTGTTTTGCGGAATGACGGCAGGATCATCAGCAGAAGCACGCCGGCTGTCGCGATCAGCAGGACCAGACTGATCGGCCGCTCCACGAAGACACTGGGGTTTCCGTGCGAAATTGTCAGGGCGCGACGGATGTTGGTTTCCAACAACGGTCCCAGGACGAACCCCAGAAGTAGCGGACCGGGCTCGCACTTGGCCTTGCGGAAGGCATACCCCAGCAGGCCGAACCCGGCAGCCAGTACCACGTCGAATATGCGGTTGTTGATGCTGTAGACACCGACGCAGCAAAAGAGAAGGATTGCCGGATACAGCAGACGATACGGGACCGTCAGGAGCTTCACCCACACGCCGATCAGTGGCAGGTTGATCACGACGAGCATCAGGTTGCCGATCCACATGCTGGCAACGAGTCCCCAGAAGATTTCCGGCTGGGTTGCCAGTACCGTCGGTCCCGGGGTGATGCCGTGTATGATGAACGCACTCAGCATCATCGCCATCATGTTGTTCGATGGGATGCCCAGGGTCAGAAGCGGGATAAACGAGGACTGTGCGCCGGCATTGTTGGCAGCCTCCGGTCCGGCGACACCCTCAACGGCACCCTCGCCGAACTCCTGGGGACGCTTGGATACTTTTTTCTCGACCGAATAGGCGCAGAAGGAGGCAAGAGTGGCTCCGCCGCCCGGAAGTACGCCGAGAAACGTCCCGACACCCGTGCCGCGAAGGACAGCCGGCCAGGCCCGTTTGAAGTCCTCTTTGGTCGGCCACAGGCGGCTGAGCTTGCTGACAAGCACACCACGAGCTTCGACGTTCTCAAGATTTTCGATGATCTCCGCGAAACCGAACAGACCTATGGCGATGACCACGAAGTCGATGCCGTCGAAGAGTTCGACTGCAGTGAACGTAAGGCGTTCCTCCCCGGAACTGGCGTCGATCCCGACCATGCCGAGCAGCAGACCGAGAAGGATCATGCCGATCGCCTTCAGGACTGGCCCGCGGGCGAGGATAGTGGCCGCCAGAAGGCCGAACAGCATCAGCGACACGTATTCTGCCGGGCCAAAGGAAAGGGCGAAAGACGATAGCGTCGGACCAGCGATAGCAATACCGAACGTCGCGACCGTTCCGGCGAAGAAGGAACCGAGCGCCGCGACGGCAAGCGCCGACCCGGCCCTTCCTTTCTGAGCCATCTTGTAACCGTCGACAGCGGTCACGACCGACGACGCCTCTCCGGGAAGATTGACGAGGATAGCCGTCGTCGATCCACCGTACTGCGCGCCGTAATAGATGCCGGCGAGCATGATGAGGCCCGCCAGAGGCGGAAGGTAGAACGTAATCGGCAGCAAAACCGCGATCGTCGCCGTCGGCCCGATACCTGGTAGCACCCCGATCAGCGTTCCCAGCAGAGCGCCAAGCAGACAGAAGCCCAGGTTCGTCGGCGTCAGGGCCTCGCTGAAGCCCAGCATGAGAAGGTCAACGAAATTCATGTGTACCTCCCTCAGAACGGCCAGATAGGCATTTGCACGCCAAGGCCGACAATGAAGACCAAAACGCCAAACGCTGTAAGCCCAGCGGTCAGCAGGATGACCTCGCGAAGCCGTGAATCGCGGTCAGCGATGCTGCCGACCAGAAGCAACCATACGGACGCCGCAACGAAACCAAAGAACTCCGCGATGAAGGCGAAGCCAACAACTGCTGCAAGGATGACCATAAGCGGCCAGAGCTTCGGTTTGTCGATGTCGACCCGTGCCCGGACCGCGCCCAACCCGCCGATCGTGGCGCCAATGATGATAAGAAGCCAGCACACTATTCGAGGCAGGTAACCTGGGCCCATGGCGGATGCCGTGCCCATGGTCAGGTCGCCCCCGGCCCATAGGCCAAGCGCGCCGAATCCCATGAATAACGCTGCGGTGAAGAGGTCCGGCCGGTCACCGGTGCTTCCAGCCTTGCGGGGAGCGGCCATTACTTCTGTTCCTTGGCCAGTTTCCAGATCGCGCCCAGGCGCTCAGCGCGCACGGGAAGCTCCTTGTCCCAATCTTGGGACGAGCGATAGGAAATGGCCAGCGACATCTGCTTCGCCTTTGCCTTGAACTCTGGATCGTCGAGAGCTTTCTTCACCGCGGCGGAGAACTTCGTCCGAATTTCGTCCGGCACGTCACAGCTCATTGCGATTCCGCGCTCAGAACTCATCAGGACTTCAAAACCCTGTTCTTTTGCGGTTGGGAGATCGGGAGCGATGGAGGCGCGCTCTTCGGCAAACTGGCCGAGATTCTTAAACGCGGAGTGATCGCTGCCCACGAACTCCCCGACGTTGATGCCGATCGTGTCGACGTGCCCGCCGAGAAGCGCGGTGCGAGCCTCGTTCGCCCCATTGAAGGTGACCGCAGTCAGATCGATACCTGCAGACTTCTCCAACTGAAGCATGGCAAGATGCTCGTCGGTTCCGAGGCCAGTTGTGCCGACGGTAACAGCCCCGGGGTTGTCCTTCGCATAGGCGACGAGGTCTTTGAGCGTATTGAACTTGGAATTGGTTTGGACAATGAACGAACCGGGATCTTCGACAATGCGCGCGACGAGGCAGAGCTTTTTCGGGTCGAACCGCACCTTGCGATCCATTTGCATCGTCAGATAGCCAGGCGTGTTTAGCGAGGAAACTGTGTAGCCATCGGGGCGAGCCTGGGTCATCGCAGTATAGGCGATTTCACCGGATGCACCTGGGCGGTTTAGGACGGTTATCTTCGCCTCCAGTTCCTTTTCCACATAAGGAGCAAGCGTACGGTTCATCACATCAGTGCCGCCGCCCGGAGCAAACGCCACGATAAACTCGATCGGACGATCCGTTGGCCAGTCAGCGTGGGCTACGCCTGTGGCGAGAAGCAGCGTCGTTGCCAGTGCGGTATTTCTAATCAAATGCTTCATCTTATCCTCCCAGGATAGTTTGTATTTGGACGGTACCGTCCAAGGTCTCGGTGACCGGCCGACATTTCCCCTCCGGAACATCGGCCAGCTTCGTTCAGTTAGTCGGCGGTAGCTCACATCCGGCCTTGACGAGGGCGTCGTTGAACCAAGTCGGCTTGTGCGTGCCAGCTTTGATATTCTCGATCTGCTTTTGCTCGGCGGCGTGCTTGGCAACCGTCCGTTCGTAAACCTCCGCCACATCGTCGATCGGAACAACGACGACCCCGTCCGCGTCGCCTACGATCAGGTCGCCCGGCATCACAACCATTCCTCCAATGGCAATGGGCGTATTGATTTCGCCTGGGCCGTTCTTATAGGGGCCACGGTGGGTCACGCCGACCGCGTAGGAGGGGACGTTCATTTCGAGAAACGCATCCGCATCGCGGATCGCACCGTTGAGAACGAAGCCCACAACACCGCGGCGATGAGCGTAGTCGAGCATCATCTCCCCCATCAGGGCGTGGGTCACGTCGCCGCCGGCATCCATGACGATGACGTCGCCGTCCACGGCCATGTCCATCGCCTTGTGGAGCATAAGGTTGTCGCCCGGAGGCGCTTTGACGGTCAGTGCGCGGCCGACAAGTTTGCCGTCGCGGTGCATCGGGCGAAGCTGAGCGCCGCCCGCGTACATGCGGTGCATGCTATCGCTGATGTTGGCGACGGGAAGCTCCCTGAACTTGTCGATCCATTCCTGTTCGACGATCCTGTCCCTGTTGCGGACCCTAAATCCTATAGTCAACGTTTTCTCCTCGATGCTCTTGATTGTCTTTTTCAGGCAGGTGTCTTTGCCAGCGCGCGATGGTTCACGATCCTCTCGCGGCCAAGCTCACGACCTTCCACGATCGCAAGAATGCCTTCGACGGCATCGACGCCGACGCGAACGTTCGCCTCCTGGGTTACGCCGCCGATATGCGGCGTGACGACGATCCGCTGATTCTGCCAGAACGGGTGGTCGTCTCCAGGAGGCTCTGTCTGGAACGTGTCAAGCCCGGCCCCGGCAATCTGTCCGCTTTCGACAGCGCGAAGAAGGGCATCCTCATCGATCAGGCCGCCCCGGGCTGTATTGATAACGAACGATCCCGGCTTCATCAGGCCGAGCCGGCGGTCATCAAGCAAATTCCGCGTGTCGGGCGTCAAAGGGCAGTGCAGGCTCAAGATATCCGACGAGGAGAGGAGGCGGTCGACATCAGTCACCTGGCGGACACCTGCCTCGGCAAACGCCGCCTCATCTGTAAAGGGGTCGAAGGCTTGGACCTTCAAGCCAAAACCCTTAGCGAACAAGGCAGTTTGCCGAGCAATCGCGCCGAACCCGACAAGGCCGATAGTCATGCCAGCCAGTTCCTTGCCAGCAAAGCCCGCCTTCTCCCAGCGCCCAGCGCGCAGGCTGCTGTCGAGCGGCACAATCCGCTTTACCACGGCAAAAAGTAGTGCAATCGCATGTTCAGCGACCGAAAGCGCATTTGCGCCAGCGGCGACGACAACGGGGATTTCGCGGCGAGACGCGGCGTCCACGTCGATGTTGTCAACCCCAACCCCGTGCTTGGAAAGGACACGTAGCGAAGGCGCGGCTTCAATCGCTGCGGAGCCGAACCGCCCCATGCGCACCACCACGCCGACAGGATCAAGTTCCGTCACAATCTGGACCAGGTCGTCTTCGCTCGTGTAAGGGGGAACGTAAGACACCTGATAGCCGTTCTCGGCGATCAGCTTGACTGCTTGTTCGTTGATGGCTGGTCCAGTGACCAGGATGTTTCGGCTTCCCATGCGTGCCTCGAACTGGAATGCGCGAGGACGCGAGCGCTGAGCGCGCAGCGTAGCCATCCTCCCATACGCCAAAGCTCCTCCTGGCGTCTCCTGAGCGGAAGTTAACATAAGCCTCTCTTGATTAAAGCGAATAATTCTGGCCAAGATGAACAGAGAATCTTAATTAGTCGGAGGATGGTTTGGATACGCGGCAACTGAAGACCTTCATCGCGATCGCTGAGCACGGAACTTTTGCAAAGGCTGCTGAGGCCGTCGGTTTGACCCCATCCGCAGTCAGTCAGCAGATGCAGGCACTGGAATTAGAGGTCAGCGGAGAACTCTTCGATCGCTCGAGCCGGCCGATCACGCTTAACGGCCATGGGCTGCAGATGCTCGAAGCAGCACGTACTCTGGTGCGTGATGCAGACAACATCATTGACACTATCTCCGGCAGAGCCATCAGCGGGACCTTCACAATCGGCTCCGTTCGCTCAAGTGCGCTTTCGCTCCTGCCTCTCTCAATCGTCGCCCTCAAGGCAGATTATCCTGATCTCAGGATCAAGCTACAGGTCGCCAATACAGATGAATTGATGAGCGGCGTCCTGTCCGGCCGCCTGGACTGCGCGATGGTCGCCGAGTACTCTGGAATCCCCTCAGCGCTTAGGTGGCACCCCTTTATCAACGAACCTCTGCTGGTGATCGCTCCCAAGGGCACTCCCCAAATGTCCGGCATCGACATGCTGTCGACGATGCCTTATGTCAGGTTCAACAGTCGGTTCAGATTGGCCCAGATCATCGAGACCGAGCTTGCAAAAACCGGCGTCGCCCCGAACCTGATAGCCGAGATCGACACGATCGCGTCGGTGGTCTCCTGCGTAATTCATGGTCTCGGCGTGTCCGTGGTGCCCTGGATCGCGCTGAGAGATATCGCTGTGCCGATTGTCTCGGCGCCATTTGGTGAGCCGCAGATATTTCGGCCTATCGGGCTCGTGCAAAGGCGGGCCGGGACGCGCGTCGCGATTATAGATAGGCTGCACCAGCACTTGAGCAGGCTTAGCGATCCGTACGGTATAGCCCGTTGACTGACGCTGGCATACTGATGCCCATCTGTTGACTTCAATCCTCCCCGATCGATGATCAAGCTCGTGGACGACGGATAAAAGCCTCGCCGCTGCGGCTCAGAAGATCGGCGTGGCGCTTCATGCTTTCGCGAATATTCCTCAATAGACATCCGGCGAGGAGCTCTCGAGCGCCGATAGATCAACACTTGTCGAGATTCGAACCCAAGCGCCCCGGCGGACTAATCCAGATCCAATTGATTTCCTGTTTGGATCTCCACTTTCTTGTTAAGCGTTCTTTTCCCGCAATAGGACTGGGGACTTCTGTATTTCATCAACCGGTAGAACGCCGCACGTGCGATGGATGGAACGTTGATATTGCCTCTGGACTGCATCATCGCGCGCTGTGATCGCACGTCTCCAAAATGGGCCTCTGCTCTATGCTTCGAAGGAGCGAAGGTTGACGAAGCAATGTTGGCGGAATTGATGTTGGCTGGCCCAAAATCAGCTTGTCAACGAACTTTGCTATGGCGAATTCAGCCTGCGTCTGAATCCACGCCAGCTTCGATTGCAGCGATCAAACGTGTCGAAGCCTCCCGAACAACTGCGCCGGATGTTCACACTGTCCCGGACGCACCGCTTTCGAACGGCATATTCCGAGCCACTCACAGGCGGACTGAAAATGTTTTTTAATCAATGTGTTAGCCCCTGCGGGTGAAGATGCTTTCTGTAGAAAATCCGGATGATTTGTGGGCATGTCGACATCTCCATTGTCATCACAAGCTTGACTTCCGAAAAACCAACAGATATGTCAACTTATATTCTGATATCTCAGTTTGGTTATTGATATGTCTAACACCATTGAATTCCCATCTTTGCCTCTGTCCGATCTTGTGACGCCGCAGGACTTGCCGGTTGAGGGAAACATGACCAATCGGATCCACGCGTTGCTTCGCCAATTGATTGTGGAAGTGAAGCTGCTGCCGGGTCGGGCTTTGTCCGAAAAGGAAATCGCGGCGTTGTTGCATGTGAGCAAGACGCCGGTGCGCGAGGCGATCATTCGCCTTGCAGAGGAAGGTTTCGTGACGGTTGTACCGCAGGGTGGTACCTATATCTCGCCGATCGACGTGCAGCGTTACATGGAAGCGTGTTTCATCCGCTTCAAGCTTGAAGAAGGCGCGGTGATAGAGGCTGCCAAGCGGCACTCACTTGAAGATATCGCCCGCCTGAAGACCTGTCTTTCGCAGCAGCGTACCGCCGCGGCCGATGAAGAGTTTACTGACTTTTTCCTGCTCGACGAGGAATTCCACCGCACGATTTTTGCAGCGGCTCGCCTGCCCGGCGCCTGGAGCGTCGTCAATCAGGCCAAAGGTGAAATGGACCGCATGCGCCACCTGAAAAGGGTATTTGCTGTACGTCGCACGGAAAAGGTTATCGAAGAGCACGATGCCATCGTGAATGCGATCGAGTCTGGCAACGTCGAGGCAGCGCGTGACGCCATACAGCGTCATCTGGGATCGCTGGAATCCAAAATCGCAGAGCTCTCCAAGAACCCCAAAATCTGGACCTTCATCGAACAGGTCAATACGCGCGTCACCAGGAAGCGTGTGTCAAGAGGAGCCAAGGCCCCTGCCTGACTGAACATTCAAGGCTTTTGAGGAGGGGCCTTTCATGTCCGCAGTTCAAATCAACGACGTCGTCAAGCGCTACGGTGCTCTCGAAGTCGTACATGGCATCAACCTTTCCATTCAACCGCAAGAATTCGTCGTGCTCGTCGGCCCCTCGGGCTGCGGAAAATCCACCACACTGCGCATGCTCGCAGGTCTTGAGGATATCTCCGGCGGCACCGTCGCGATTGATGGGCGGGTGGTCAACAAGATCGCCCCGAAAGATCGCGATGTCGCCATGGTGTTCCAGAACTACGCGCTTTATCCGCATCTCAACGTCGCCGAGAACATTGCTTTCGGCCTGCGCGTGCGCGGCGAAAAGCGCGATGTGGTCGACAAGGCCGTTGCCGAAGCCGCCCAAATCCTTGGTCTGACGGAATATCTGGCACGTAAGCCAGCCGACCTGTCGGGCGGGCAGCGTCAGCGTGTTGCCATGGGGCGCGCGATCGTACGTCGCCCCAAGATTTTCCTCTTCGATGAGCCACTTTCCAATCTTGATGCCAAGCTGCGCACCCATATGCGGGCTGAAATCAAGCAGCTGCACAAGCGCATGCAGGCGACGAGCGTCTATGTGACCCACGATCAGGTCGAGGCGATGACACTGGCCGACCGTATAGTCATCATGAACCGCGGCAATATCGAGCAAGTCGGCTCGCCGATGGAAGTCTTTCTTGAGCCGGCCAATGTTTTTGTCGCCAGCTTCATCGGCTCTCCGCCCATGAACCTTTTTGACGCGACAATCGACAAGCAGGATGGCCGCACCAACGCCGTCCTCACGGGTGATGCCGGACAAAGCCTGACGATCCCCGATGCCTTTGCCCGGCACGCGGTGCAGGGCCAGCCGGTGAAACTCGGCATCAGACCCGAAATCATGTCCGTAGAAGTGGCCGATGGACAGGACGTGCTCAATTGCAGCATCGACCTCGTTGAACCGCTTGGTGCCGAGGCACTGCTGCACGGGAAGGCCGATGGCCAGTCCTTCATCGCCAAAGCCGAAACGCTTTATGCGGATCACTCGCTAAACGGCGTTACCCGGCTCGGTATCGATACGGCGCGCATCCATGTTTTTGACGCCGCAAGCGGCAGATCTCTCAAGGCCGCCGGCAGGGCGCGGCCATGAGACAGTATCTTCAGGAGTCGCTACACGAGCTCTGGCAAGATGTGCGCCGTGACTGGCAGCTTTATTTGCTTCTTGCCCCGATGGCCATCTGGTTTGCACTCTTTCTTTACAAGCCGATGTACGGCCTGGTCATCGCTTTTCAGGATTTTTCGATTTTCCGTGGCATCGAGAAAAGTCCGTGGGTCGGCTTTGCGAATTTCATCGAGCTTTTCCAGAATGACATGTTCGTTCGTGCATTCTGGAACACCATCACCATCAGTGGCCTCGGTCTCATCTTCGCGTTTCCGGTCCCCATCATTCTGGCCTTGATGTTTAACGAGGTTCAGAGCGAAATCGGCAAGCGCTGGGCCCAGACGATCGTTTACCTGCCCCACTTCATCTCCGTGGTGATCGTTGCGGGTATCGTCATCAATTTCCTCTCACCATCCATCGGCATCGTCAATCTTCTGCTGAAGGGCATCGGGCTTGAACCGGTATATTTCCTTACGCAGCCCGAATGGTTTCGGCCTGTGTTCATCGGCTCGTCGGTCTGGAAGGAGTCGGGGTTTGAATCGATCGTCTATCTGGCAGCAATCGCCGGTGTGAGCCCAACCCTTTACGAATCCGCGAGGGTCGATGGAGCCTCGCGCTGGCAGATGATGTGGCGGATCACGCTGCCGTGCATTCTCCCCACGATTGTCATCATGCTCATCATTCGCATTGGCAATCTGGTCGAGGTCGGTTTCGAATACATCATCCTTCTCTACCGCGCTTCCACGTACGAGACTGCCGACGTCGTTTCGACCTTCATCTACCGCACCGGTCTGCAAGGTACCCAGTACGACCTGGCAACGGCCGCCGGCCTGTTCAATGCGGTTATCGCTTTCGTGCTGGTCTATTCGGCAAACCGCATCAGCCGAAGAGTCTCGTCGACATCGCTGTGGTGAGGAACTGAAAATGACAAATTTCAATCTCTATTCGCGTGGCGACAGGATTTTTGGCTGGGCTAACGCCATTCTTCTAGGGCTATTCGTTCTGTCGACGCTTTACCCGTTCATTTACGTCGCAGCAGTTTCGATATCCTCAGGGGCCGCGGTGACTGCCGGTCGCGTCACCCTTTGGCCGGTCGATGTCACGCTGGCGGCCTATGAACATGTCCTCTCGGACAGGATGTTCTGGATCGCTTACGGCAACACGTTCATCTACACGTTCGGCGGTACATTCATGAGCCTGCTGATCATGATCCCGGGCGCTTATGCATTGTCACGCAGGCGTCTGCGCGGTCGCACGTTCTTCAATATCGCGATTGCCTTCACGCTCTGGTTTCATGCCGGCATGATCCCCTTCTTCCTGAACATGCGGGATCTCGGCCTGCTCGACAGCCGCTTTGGTATCATCATCGGGTTCGCGGCCAGCGCCTTCAATGTCATCCTGTTACGAAACTTCTTCGAAGCCGTGCCGAAATCCTTCGAGGAAGCCGCCAAGATGGACGGCGCAAGCGAGTTGCAACTGCTGTGGAAAGTATTCATTCCGCTTTCCAAACCGGCCATCGTCACGGTGGCGCTGTTCTGCATTGTCTCGCGCTGGAACGGGTATTTCTGGGCAATGGTGCTCCTGCGTGGCGAGGAGAAAATCCCGCTGCAGGTCTACCTCAAGCGCGTTATCGTCGACCTCAATTCGAACGACGAGTTCGCTTCGAGCCTGCTCACAGCCCATTATTCATTCGAGACGGTGACCTCCGCGATCATGATCGCGTCGATCATCCCCGTCCTTATCATTTACCCCTACGCCCAGAAGTATTTCACAAAGGGAATTTTGCTGGGCGGGGTCAAAGAGTAGCTGCACAAGGGAGGAGAACCTGTGAGAAAACTGCGAAAAGGCACGCCCCTTCTGGCGTTGATGACTGCAGCGACAATGGCCTTGCCGGCCTTCGCGCAAGATACGGGCAAAATATCAGAAGACCCGTTGGAGCTGACGATCCACTTCCACTTCCGCGACAAATACGTCTATTCGGAAAAGTGGCCGGTGGAGCAGAAGGCTGCGGAGATCACCAATATCCGTGTGCGCAACGTCGCATCGCTGGCGACCACCAGCAGCCGCGATGCCTTCAACCTGTTGATCGCTTCGGGTGACCTTCCCGACATCGTCGGCGGTGATGCGTCAGGCGGACTGAAGGAAGACTTCATTCGTTACGGGCTGGAAGGTGCATTTGTTCCGCTTGATGATTTGATCGAGGAACACGCCCCCAACCTCAAGGCATTCTTTGACAGCCACAAGGATATCCGCAACGCGATTTCCGGACCGGATGGCAAACTCTATTTCATTCCCTACGTGCCGGACGGAAAATACTCCCGTGGCTGGTTCATCCGCCAGGACTGGCTGGACAAACTGGGACTGAAACAGCCGGAAACGCCTGAAGAAGTCTATGAGGTCCTGAAAGCCTTCCGCGACAAGGACCCAAATGGCAACGGCAAGAAGGACGAAGTACCGTATTTTGCCCGTGAAGAGATCGACGCGGTTCGCCTTATCAATCTCTGGGATGCCCGGGTTTCAGGTTCTGAACGTTATGGTGACTTTGCCGTCTATGACGGCGAGTTGCGCCATCCATGGGCTGAAGAAAACTATAGGACCGGCATCTCGAACGTTGCCAAGTGGTACAAGGAAGGCCTGATCGACAAGGAAATCTTCACGCGCGGCGCCCGGTCGCGTGAATATCTTCTAGGCAACAATCTCGGCGGCATGACGCATGACTGGTTCGCCAGCACCTCGACCTATAACGACGCGCTGTCGCCAAAGATCGAAGGTTTCGCGCTGAAGCCAATGTTGCCGCCGAAGACCGTCTCCGGTCAACGTTTCGAAGATGCCCGCAGATTGCGTGTTCAGCCGGTTGGCTGGGCGATCTCGGCCGCCAATGAACATCCGGTCGAAACGATCAAATACTTCGATTTCTGGTTCTCCCAGCAGGGCCGTGTCCTGTCGAACTTCGGTGTCGAAGGCCTGACCTATGAGATGGTCGACGGCAAACCGCAGTTCAAAAAGGAAGTTCTTGAAAACAAGGACCCGGTTAATGCCCAGCTGTGGGCTGTGGGTGCGCAGGTACCGCGCGGCTACTGGATGGACTACGAATATGAACGCCAGTGGACCAACAAAATCGCGCTTGAAGGTATCGATATGTACGACAAGTGCAATTGCCTTAAGGACGAGTTCATGGGCGTGTCGCTGAACGCCGAGGAAAAGGCAACCTTCGACCGCTATTGGCCGAGCATTCTCACATACATGACCGAGATGCAGCAAACCTGGATCCTTGGTGCGCAGGATGTCGATGCCGGTTGGGATGCCTACAAGAAAAGGCTGACGGCACTCGGTTACGATGAGGTCATCAAGATGATGCAGTCAGCCTACGACCGTCAGTACAAATCGGCCCAATAAATCAGGCTATTGTGATGGCGGCCCTGTCGCCGCCATCTCCTCTCTTTGTTCTTATAGGAGTTAGAGCGCAATGCGTCCCTCTGCCTCGGCGATTGCCAGACAAGCTCATCTCGATGAACCGCGCCCAGGTTCCCTGACCATTGGCTACATGCCAAGTGAGCAATTACCGCCTACCGAAAATCCCCCACGTTTTTCCTGGCTTCCCGATATTGATGATGGTGCGCGCTATGTGCTGCGCATCTCGACTGACCCCAATTTCCCTGACGCACAGACAACTGTGTTTGAAGATCTAGCTTGGAATTTCTTCACCCCAGACGTGGCGTTGGAGGATGGCCATTATCACTGGAGTTACGCGCTCTGGGACCAGAATGCACGGCAACCTCTTTCCAACTGGAGCAAGGCGCGGGGCTTCGAAATCACTGCCGCATTGCCAAAAACCCCGTTACCCGGCCGGGCGGCGCGACGTGCCGCCGCCCATACGAGCCATCCAAGGCTCTGGCTGAATGGCGACCAGTTGAAAGCTTTCTCGGCTGCTGTTGCTAAGGATGCCGATCATTGCGGATGGTCTGACTTTTTCGAAAAATCTGTCCAGCCCTGGCTGGACCGGCCGATCATCCTGGAACCGAAACCCTATCCGAACAATGTCCGTGTCGCGACCTTGTGGCGGCAAATGTATATTGACTGCCAGGAAGTGATTTATGCCATTCGCCATCTGGCGATTGCGGGACGTGTTCTGGGGCGGGAAGACCTGCTCGACAGGTCGCGTGACTGGCTGCTGGCCGTGGCGTGCTGGGATCCGTCTGGCCCGACCTCCCGCGCCTATAATGATGAAGCCGCCTTTCGTGTCGTTGTTGCACTGGCCTGGGGATATGACTGGCTTTACGACCATCTGAGTGCGAAAGAGCGCGAAACGGTCAAAGCCGTTCTGCTGCGCCGTACGCGTGAGGTCGCTGACCATGTGATCTCGCATGCGCGTATCCACGTCTTCCCCTACGACAGCCACGCAGTACGCTCCCTGTCTGCCGTGCTGACACCTGCCTGCATTTCATTGCTGGGTGAAAGCGACGAAGGCGGCGAATGGCTCGACTATACGGTTGAGTTCCTGTCGACACTTTATTCTCCATGGGCTGGCACCGATGGTGGTTGGGCCGAAGGTCCGCACTACTGGATGACTGGCATGGCCTATCTGATTGAAGCGGCTAACCTGATCCGGTCCTATATCGGTTACGATCTCTATCAGCGCCCCTTCTTCCAGAACACCGGCCGGTTCCCTCTCTACACCAAGGCGCCCGGAACACGTCGCGCCAATTTTGGTGACGATTCCACCATGGGCGATCTGCCCGGTCTGAAGGTTGGTTACAATGTGCGCCAGTTTGCTGGTGTGACCGGCAATGGCCATTACCAATGGTATTTCGATCGCATTAAGCAGGATGCCACCGGCACAGAAATGGCCTTCTACAATTACGGCTGGTGGGACCTGAATTTCGACGATCTCGTTTATCGTCACGATTACCAGCAGGTGGCGGCCGTTGCGCCGACCGATCTTCCAGCCCTTTCCGTGTTCAACGATATTGGCTGGGTGACAATCCAGAAACACATGGAAGATCCGGACCGGCATCTGCAATTCGTATTCAAGTCCAGTCCCTACGGTTCGCTGAGCCACAGCCACGGCGATCAGAACGCCTTTGTGCTTTACGCCTACGGCGAAGACCTCGCGATCCAATCCGGTCATTACGTTGCCTTCAATTCACAGATGCATGTGAACTGGCGCCGTCAAACCCGGTCAAAAAATGCGGTGCTGATAGGTGGCAAAGGCCAATATGCCGAAAAGGACAAGGCGCTGGCGCGGCGTGCAGCCGGGCGTATCGTTTCGGTAGACGAGCAACCCGGCCATATCAAAATCGTCGGCGATGCAACGGCGGCCTATCAGGTTGCGAACCCGTTGGTGCGCAAGGCAGAGCGAGAAATCCATTTCGTCAACGACAGCTATTTTGTGTTCGTCGATGAGGTTGAGTGCAGTGAGCCACAGGAACTGCAATGGCTTTGTCACACGATCGGTGCCCCCCAGACCGGCCGTTCCAGTTTTCGCTACACTGGCAAAAAAGCCGGCTTCTACGGCCAGTTTGTCTATTCATCCTCTGGCGCACCGCAGATTTCCGCCGTTGAAGGTTTCCAGGGTATCGACCCGAAGGAATTTGAAGGGCTCGAAATTCATCACCACGTTTGCGCGACCGTGCCGGCAGCAACGCGGCACCGTCTGGTCACTCTTCTGGTGCCTTACATCCTGAGCGAACCGAAGCGGATTTTCAATTTCATCGATGATCAGGGTTTCTCGACGGACATCTACTTCAGCGATGTCGATGACGAGCGCTTCAAACTCTCTCTTGCCAAGCAGTTCTAATCAATACGAGGTTTCCAAAATGCTACGTTTCAAAAACAAAACGGTCGTCGTCTCGGGCGCAGGTCGTGATATTGGTCGCGCATGCGCTATCCGGTTTGCTCGGGAAGGCGCCAATGTTGTGCTGACCTATAACGGCGCGGCGGAAGGCGCAGTATCGGCCGTTTCCGAGATCAAGAAGCTCGGTGGCGAGGCACTGGCCATCAAGGCCGATCTCACCAAGGCGGCCGATGCAGAGGTTGCGATTTCCGGTGCGACCGACAAGTTCGGAGACATTCACGGTCTGGTGCATGTGGCAGGCGGTCTGATTGCCCGGAAATCTCTGGCCGATATGGACGAGGCTTTCTGGCATCAGGTTCTTGATGTCAATCTAACGTCGCTTTTCCTCATCGCCAAGGCCGCCGTGCCGAAGATGGCAAAAGGCGGTTCCATCGTGACCTTCTCGTCGCAAGCCGGTCGTGATGGCGGCGGTCCCGGCGCCTTGGCTTATGCGACATCCAAGGGTGCGGTAATGACCTTCACACGTGGTCTCGCCAAGGAAGTTGGTCCCAATATTCGCGTCAACGCAGTTTGCCCGGGCATGATCTCGACGACGTTCCACGACACCTTCACCAAACCCGAAGTACGTGAAAAAGTGGCCGGTGCGACTTCGTTGAAGCGCGAAGGATCGAGTGAGGACGTTGCCGGTCTGGTGGCCTTCCTTGCATCTGATGATGCCGCTTACATCACTGGTGCCTGCTACGACATCAATGGCGGCGTCCTGTTCTCCTGATATCCTGGTAAAACCATGTCCGTATCGTTACCGAGAGCGAGCCGCGTTGCCATTCTTGGCACGTCGCTCGTTCAGCAAAACCACATTGGCGATGCCAGGATGCTTGCGACATCGGCACGCGGCTGGATGAGCTGGGCCGAGGTTCTGTCTCACGGCAGGCTGCATTGCCCGGTCCATCACGATCCATCGGTGCCACCGGGCTGGGAGCCGAGCAATCGGCCGGGCGTCAGCCGGTTTTTTGCCGGCCTCAACTTCGGTGTCTCTGGCCAGAAGGCGATCGAAATCGAACGACGACTGCCGCGATTGCTGCAATCAGATTTCGATCTGATCCTGCTGGATGCCGGCACCAACGACATGATGGTGGAAACGCGCCAGACAATTGCAGATACCAGAGCACGGATTGCGTCCGCTTTATTGGCGGCTGGAAAGACGGTCATTCTGCTGCCCATTCTGGCGCGTGGCGTGGGTAAATGGCCGGCGCATGGCTCCGAACGGGCAAAGGCGCACTGGATCAATCGCCAGAGTGCTGAATTTGCCGCCAGTCACGCCAATTGCCATGTATTCGACTGGAACGCAGCATGGGTCGATCCGAACAGCGAGTTTGGAGAGCCCTATCCCGGTTACTCCGACGATGGAACGCATTTTTCGGTGCGCGGTGCCTTTGCCGTCGGCAAGCTGCTGGCAGGCTATCTCGCAAACATTGTGCCGCGTGCGGCAGACCGCGTTTTGCCAAGAGATGATCGTTTCGACGCCGTCAACAACCCGACCGGCAATCTGGCAACCGAAATGTCCGCGAAAACTCTGACAGAGAGCTTGGAGCAAAGCCACCGTCTTGGTGGGCAGATTGTGCATCCTGGAACCGGTAACTGGGTTGAGGCAATCTGCGATATCGACGTGCCAGCGCATTCAGGCATTCTCGGAGTAACACTACGTTTGAAAGATATTGCCGAGGAAGGGCAAGAGGCATGTGCGCTAAGTCCCTTTCGTGCCGAAGACGGCTCAGTATTCCCCTTCCCTGATACACATTGGAAAGGTGCTTTGCGGACGCCGCCGTTAAAACTCCGGCCGGGTGCTGCACCGCCGGAGCTATATCTTGATGTCCTGCTGCAGGCTGGTTCAAAGCCGATCAGCATCGATATTACGCGCATTGATGTACGGCCCGTTTCAAGTCCGGTGTGTGCATGAGCAAGGGCGGTGGAAAGCCGAAGCTGCTGATCGCCATGCGCAGCGAGCTTCCGCAAGGGTTTTTCGGGCGCGCGCGAATGGGCGCGACTGAATGCGGTGACCGATATCGTTGACGGATTTCCCTATACGGACTTCGACACGGAGAAAGGTCGCCGGGCTTTGGCCGAGGCCGACATTCTGCTGGCGGCCTGGGGGACACCTTCGCTGACAAAAGAACGCCTTGCCAGAGCACCTAACCTCAAGATGTTGGCCTATGCGGCATCATCCGTTCGCGTCGTCGCGCCTGCTGAATTCTGGGACAACTCCAATATTCTGGTGACAACCGCAGCGTCTGCCATGGCCGCGCCAGTGGCGGAATTTACCTATGCGGCCATCATCATGTGCAGCAAGGACGTGTTTCGCCTGCGAGATGAACACCGGGCTGAGCGCGGCACCGGTGGGTTTGGCAGCCGCCGTGGCATGAACCTGCCGTGGCTTGGAAGCTATTCCCGCAAGGTCGGCATTGTCGGTGCCTCCCGCATTGGACGACTGGTTATCGATATGCTGACACGGGGCCGTTTCGAAATCGGCGTTTATGATCCATTCCTGTCCGCGGTTGAGGCAACGGAACTTGGCTCGACAAAAATGGAACTGCATACGCTTCTCGCATGGTCCGACATCGTCTCGCTGCATGCACCGATCTTGCCGCAAACCCGTCACATGATTGGTGCGCAAGAGCTTGCGTTGATGGCCGACCATACGGTGTTCATCAATACGGCGCGTGGCTGGCTGGTCGATCACGAAGCACTGTTATCAGAGGCGCGATCCGGTCGCCTGCGGATCCTGATCGATACGCCGGAACCCGAACCGCTACCGGTCGACAGCCCGTTTTACGACTTGCCGAATGTCGTGCTGACCCCACACATCGCCGGTGCGTTGGGCAATGAATTGCGCGCGCTTTCTGATGTCGCAATCACTGAAATCGAGCGCTTTGTTGCGGGTCTTCCACCGCTCTACCCCGTTCGCAAACATGACATGGAGCGCATGGCATGAGGGCTTTCAACTATTGTTTTTCCACGCTTGGCTGCTCCGAACTCAACCTGCATGAAACCGCTGACCTGGCGAAACGGCACGGTATTTCGTCCGTGGAATTGCGCACGCTTTGCGGTTCCGTCGACCTGATTTCGGCACTGGAGGGTGAGTTTGGCAGCCCTTCAATCTTTGCTGCGTTTCTGGCGCAACGTGACCTCAAGGTCACGGCGCTCAATACATCGATCCGGTTGTTTGATAGCGGCGATATGTCTGCCGTTGAGCCCTTCATTGCGTGGGCGGAAGCGGCAGGCATTGCACATCTCAGGATATTTGACGGCGGAAATCGGTTAACGACCGGCGAGATGACACGTGCAGGTGCAGTGCTCGATCAATGGCAAGTCGACCGGCAATCACGGGGGCTGAATGTCGATCTGATGATCGAAACCCATGATGCTCTAGCGGATGCAACGCAACTCTCTACCTTCATCAGGCTTGTGCCAAATGCCCTGATATTATGGGACACCCATCACACCTGGGCCAAGGGTTCCGATATCAAGCGCCTTTGGCCTGATATTGTCGACAATGTCGTTCATTTACATGTCAAGGACAGCAAGATGGGAGACGACGGCCGACGCCATTACGTGCTTCCAGGCCAGGGTAACTTCCCCATGGCGGATCTTCTGTCGCTTGTCGGATCGAATGACCGACACCTCCCTCTCAGTCTCGAATGGGAGCGCCACTGGCATCCCGAACTGCCACGTCTGGATGACGCGTTGATCGCAGCGCGCGCCTGGTGGCGATAGGAGTACTTATGCGTATTGCCGACATTCAACTAACGCCGGTTGCCATTCCCGACAAACCATTGCTGAACTGCAAGGGTGTTCACCAGCCTCACGCCCTGAGAACCATCATTGAAGTCACCTGTGATGACGGCACCGTTGGTTTGGGAGAGAGCTACGGGAGTATCAAAGCACTGGACGGTCTAAGACGTGCGGCTCCATCATTGATCGGTCTCGATCCGTTTCACCTTCACGAATTGAAGGCACGGGTCCTTGCCGCTTTGCCAGGTGGTGGTGGCATCAATGCAAAAAGCGCCGTTGCCGACCACAAACTGACGGACGTTGTCGCCTCGGCGTTTGAAGTTCCATGCCTCGATATTCAGGGCAAGCTGCTCGGGCGACCGGTGTGTGACCTGCTTGGTGGTGCGGTTCGCGACAGGGTTCCCTTCAGCGCCTATCTGTTTTTCAAATTCGCCGCTCATATTGGAGAAGAACCGGACGAATGGGGGGAAGTGCTGACGCCAGACCAGATGGTCGGGGAAGCCCGACGGATGGTGGATAAATACGGTTTCCAGTCACTGAAGCTCAAAGGGGGTGTTTTGCATCCCGATCTCGAAATCGAGACGATGCTGAAACTGCGCGAAGCCTTTCCAGATCACCCTTTGCGGATCGACCCCAATGGGGGGTGGACCATCGACACTGCTATCTACATAGCGCGCAAATTGGAAGGCGTTCTGGAGTATCTCGAAGATCCTGTCATCGGTATGGACCAGATGGCACAGGTCGCAGCGGCGACATCAATTCCGCTCGCCACGAACATGATCGTCCTTGAGTTTGACCAGATTGCTCGAGCCTTCCGAAAGAACGCCGTTCAAATCGTCTTGTCCGATCATCACTATTGGGGCGGTCTTCGTGCTTCAACGCATCTCGGCAAAATCTGCGAGACATTGGGGCTCGGAGTGTCGATGCACTCCAACTCGCATCTCGGGATCACGCTCGCTGCTATGACCCATGTCGCTGCGGCGACACCCAATCTAAGCTATGACTGCGATACGCATTTTCCCTGGACTGGTGTTGATGTGACTGAAGGAGTCCCTTTTGTCTTCGAACGCGGCAGCCTGGAGGTGCCGAAGGATCCAGGATTGGGGATATCGTTAGATCGACACAAACTGTCAATATTCGCTGGTTTGTACGAACAGACAGCCATGAAAGAGCGAGACGACACGGCCTACATGAAGCTCTTTGAACCAGATTACGAACGTCGCGTGCCCCGGTGGTGACTGCCCAGACGTTGAGCGACATCTGATCCGCATGACGGTTTCCGGACTGTGGCTTTGCACTGCGACCGTTAGCGACGCAAGCACGCCATGGAGTACGCTGAGAATTCGAACTGTTGCCTCGGCAATCAATAAGGCGGCGACGTAGGGCGGACCATTGATGACGAGCTCGCGTATCCTGGCAAATCTACCCACGCGCCCAATGGCAGGAAAATAAGCGTCGTTTTGACCCCGCCTTCCGGATCATCTTGTGATTGACGATGTTGAACCTGAACAGAGGGCTTGGGACATATGCCGATTTCAGAGCCTACGCAGCGGCGTATGCCTGTTCGCCAAGCGGCTTCAGGATGGCGATTTCCAGGGGCATGGCGCAGTTACGCAACGTCTGGCAGGCCCCCAATAAGCTTGTCCAAGGTCATCGGATAGTGTCGCAGGCGGATGCCGGTTGCGTTATGAATCGCGTTCGCGATCGCTGCCGAAACTCCGCATAGTCCGAGTTCGCCAATACCCTTCGCCTTCATTGGCGAGGAAACTGGATCAGTCTCATCCATGAACACGACTTCCTGGTACGGGATGTCCGCGTGAACCGGCACCTCGTAGCCAGCGAGGTCGTGGTTGACGAAAAACCCGCGACGGGTGTCGACGGCAAGTTCCTCTGACAACGCCAGACCGGCGCCCATCGTCATCGCACCAATCACCTGACTGCGGGCCGTGATCGGATTGAGAATGCGGCCGGCGGCACATACCGCAAGCATCCGGCGAATCCGCGTCTCGCCCGTGGCAACGTCGACGCCCACCTCCACGAAATGCGCACCGAAGGTCGATTGCTGATGACTGTCTGAGAGCGTTTCCCACTCGACCGTGTCTTCGGCGACGAGCCCTTCGGAACCCGCCACTTCCGCAAGCGGAACCGAACGCGAACCGGAACGGACCTGACCATCTTCGAAGACGACGTCCTGTTCGTTGAAGCCGAGCTTCTTGACGATAGCGTCCCGAAGCTTGACACAGGCTGCGTAGACGCCTGAGGTCGAGCAGTTCGCGCCGAACTGCCCGCCGGAGCCTGCAGATACGGGAAAGCGAGAATCGCCAAGCTGCACGGCGACCTTATCAATCGGTAGGCCCATCATTTCCGCCGCGGTTTGGGCGATGATCGTGTAGCTCCCGGTGCCTATGTCCGTCATGTCGGTTTCGACGGTGACGACCCCTTCCTTGTCCAGACGGACGCGCGCGCCGGATGGCACCAGAAGGTTGTTGCGGAACGCAGCCGCAACACCGGAACCGATCATCCAGTTGCCTTCGCGACGAGAGCCGGGTTGAGCTTGCCCCGGCCAGCCGAACCGTTCTGCTCCGAGCTGGAGACAACCGACAAGATCGCGATGCGAAAACGGACGTTCGGGCTTTTCCGGATCCACTTGTGTGTCGTTGAGGATACGGAACTGCACTGGATCCATTCCGAGCTTTTCGGCCATCTCGTCGATGGCGATCTCGAGCGCCATCAGTCCGGGCGCCTCCCCGGGTGCGCGCATGGCGTTGCCCTCGGGAAGGTGCAGCGTCGCCAGCCGCATCGCCGTCATGCGGTTTTCACCGGCATAGAGCAGCCGCGTCTGCATGGCAGCCGTTTCAAGCTGGCCATCGGGCTGATCGCCCGACCAGCTTTCATGGGCGATTGCCGTTATTTTTCCATCGCGAGCTGCACCAATGCGGATGCGCTGGATCGTTGCTGGACGATGCGTCGTGTTGTTGACGAGGAAAGGCCTCGGCAGCGCCACCTTTACAGGCCGCCTTGCTGCCTTCGCGCCGAACGCGGCCAGAACAGCGTCGGCACGCAGGAACAGCTTACCGCCAAAGCCGCCGCCGATGAACGGCGACATGAGGTGGATTTTCTCCTTGTCAACACCAAGCGTCGTTGCAAGGTCGGACCGCCACCAATCGATCATCTGGCTGGAAGTCCAGACCGTCAGCTCGTCACCATTCCAGGCGGCGATGGAGGCATGCGGCTCCATCATCGAATGTGACTGGTCCGGCGTTGTGTAGGTCTCGTCCAATGTCACCTCCGCGGACTTGAACGCACCTTCGAAATCTCCCACGGCGGTATCGGGCGGGGCGCCGCCCGCATCTTTCGGCTTGACTGCCGAACCCATCGCCTCGGCGAGATCGTAACTACCCTGTTCTTCCGCGTAATCCACCTTTACTAGCGCTGCCGCTGCGCGGGCTTGTTCGAAGGTTTCGGCGATGATCACGGCAATCGCCTGATGATAGTGCTGGATCTCATCGCCACCGAAAAGTATCGCAGTATTGTACTTGCCCTTCTCAAGTTTGCCGACGTCAAGCGTCGTTACCACGGCAAGCACGCCCGGCGCGCGTTCGGCAGCTTCGATATTCATCGAGATGATGCGGCCCTTGGCGATGGTCGATCCGACGGGGTAACCGTAGGCATAGGCCAGGTTCGGATCATGCCACTCATAGGCGTACATGGCCCGCCCCGTTGTCTTGAGCTCACCGTCGATGCGGTGAACGGGCTGACCGACGATTTTCAGCTGGTCGATCGGATTGGTCGTTGCGGGTGTATCGAACTTCATGGCAATTACCCCCTCGCTTCGGCGATTACAGCGCCGAGTGTGCGCTCCACCAGATCGATCTTGAACTCGTTCTGCTCGGTCGGACGAGCGCCGTTGAGGAGAGCTTTCGCTGCGACCTTCGCTCCCTTTGAGAGTTCGTCATCCGCAGCTTCCACGCGCCACGGCTTATGAGCAATGCCGCCGATTGCCACCCGGCCAGTACCATCAGGCTGAATGACTGCACCCACAGAGACCAGAGCAAACGCGTAGGAAGCGCGGTCGCGGACCTTGCGGTAGATCTGTTTTCCCCCAGTTGGCGGCGGTAGCACCACTGCGGTGATAAACTCACCCTTTTCCAAAACCGTTTCGATCTCAGGGGTATCGCCCGGCAAGCGATGGAAGTCGGCGATTTGGATTGTTCGGCGGCTACCATCGACCTTTACCGTCTCGATAACCGCATCGAGTGCGCGCATGGCAACGGCCATGTCACTGGGATGCGTGGCGATACAGCTATCACTCACACCCACCACGGCGTGCTGGCGACTGAAGCCGCCGATGGCGGAACAGCCACTTCCCGGCGAACGCTTGTTGCAGGGCTGTGCGGTGTCGTAGAAATATGGACATCGTGTTCGCTGCAAGAGGTTACCTGCGGTTGTTGCCCTGTTGCGAAGTTGGCCCGAAGCCCCTGCAAGCAAGGCGCGCGACAGGAGCCCATAATCACGTCGAACAATTGGATCGGCAGCAAGGTCGGTATTGCGAACCAGCGCTCCTATGCGCAGGCCTCCCTCAGACGTCTTTTCTATTGTATCGAGCCCGAGACCATTCACATCGATCAGATGTGTCGGCGTCTCGATCTCGAGCTTCATCAGATCAAGGAGATTGGTGCCGCCTGCAATGAACTTTGCTTGCGAGTTCGAAAAGGCGGATCTGGTTGCAGCCTCGATAGATGAGGCCTTTTCGTAGGTGAAGGCTTTCATGCTTTTGTCCCCGCAACTTCGACGATAGCCTCGACAATGTTGGAATAGGCGCCGCAGCGACAGATGTTGCCGCTCATCCTCTCGCGAATTTCGCCCTCACTCACCGATGTCTGCGCGTTAAGATCCAGCGTGACATGGCTCGGAATGTTTGCCGCGATCTCCTCAAGCACCGCCACGGAGGAACAGATTTGTCCCGGCGTACAGTAGCCACACTGGAAGCCGTCATACTTGACAAACGCCGCCTGCATCGGGTGCAGATTGCCGGGCTGTCCCAGGCCCTCGATCGTCGTAACGTCGTCACCATCATGCATCACGGCAAGCGAGAGGCACGAGTTGATGCGGCGTCCACCGACCAGTACGGTGCAGGCCCCGCATTGACCGTGATCACAACCCTTCTTGGTTCCGGTCAGGTGAAGGTGTTCGCGCAGTGCGTCGAGAAGAGACGTGCGATTGTCAACATCAAGGTCTCGGACCTGTCCGTTGACCTTCAACGATACGCTTGACGTGTGTTTCATGATTTCTCCTCCTGACTGAGCTGCCGCTCCCCTGGTGACAGTGGTGGCAGCGACCGTCGCGGCCGAAGATATAAGTAAGTTTCGGCGTGAAAGTTCAAATATGCCGGTGCCTGGCATCGCCAGTTCCACTTCATCGATTGGAGAAATCAAAGGTTTCGCATCAAGGGGCGAGAACGCGGATCATTGAAAACTGACCCGTGAACGAATGAGCAGCAGAAGGAGTTCCCGATAGGCCTTGTTCATAGCGCGAAAGGACCGGCTAGGAGATCGAGGCTCCTTGCCGATTGTGGGGCGGGTCAGGACATCGGTTCTTGACACCAAATCCTGGAAGAGCGGTTTTAGCCGTCGTCCCGATCGAGCCGCATGCTCTTGCTTCCTAGGCGGTTCCCGTTAATCTCTGGCAATCGCACTGGCAGATCGATACCCCTTGTGGAGCGATCTCGGCCTCATGGGTGATCCTCTTGCATTGCATGCGTCACCCATGTGCATATAAGGGCGTTTGGAGAGCTACTCACGCCTCAAGTGCCTCTACGTTATCAAGCACCCGCCGAAGCAAAGACACCAGTGTGTCCACCTCTTCCCGCGATAATCCCTTGGTCATGTCCCGCATTGCCCTGGCGCAAAAAGCGCGGCCAGCTGGCAACCGCGCAAGTGCCGCCTGCGTCAATGATACCAGACTGGACCGCTTGTCTCACGGATGGGGCTCACGCTTGATCAAGTCATCCCGCTCCATCCGCGCCATGGGGCATCAGCTGCCAAGGACGAAACGGGAGAATGCCAGGGCATTGCGCGCATCCTCGTCCATTTTCGCGAGATCGGCGCCGCCGCTCAGATCGCGCCACACCTTGATGTCGGAGCCGATCGTGCCGCCGGTCTTGACGAAAGGCTCCATGACCACCGCGCCGGTGTAATTGATATCGCGCAGGGCGAGGCCAATTTCGTGCCAGGGCATCCTGCCCTTGCCCGGTACGCGGCGATTACTTTCTCCGGTATGGAAATGCCCCAGCAACGGGCCAGCCGTGCGGATGGCCTCGCCAAAGCTGTCTTCCTCGATATTCATGTGGAACGTATCCAGCATGACTTTCACGTTGTTCTTGCCGACATCCTTGACGAAAGCGACGCCTTCGGCAGCCGTATTGAGCACGTGGTTTTCAAAGCGGTTGAGGACTTCGATGCAAAGGTTGATGCCGAGGTCATTGGCGAAATCGGCAATGCCGTGAATACCTTCCACGCCGCGCGCATAATCGCCTGCCTTGTCGACCGGCTGCGAGTAGTCGATCGGCCAGTAGGAGTGCAGCGCGCCGCCAATCGTATGGATGTCGAGCTTGGCGACATTGGTAAGGGTGCGTTCAAAGAACGCCTTGCCGGCTGCGCGAACCGCGGCATCCTCTGACGACAGGTTTTTCGTTTTCGAAGGGCCGATACCGGCAGTGAGTATGATGCCGTTATCCTTCGCGCTCTGCCTGATGACGGCGAGTTCGGCGTCACTGTATTCATTGATGTGATGGGCGGCTACTTCGATGATATCGAAGCCGAGCTTGGCAACCTTCTCTATATAGGGGCCGAACTTGGCGCTCCACTCATGTTCCCAGTAAGAGTAATAGATGCCGTGTTTCATGGGGGTCTCTTTCGCTTTTCTGTTTTGCTTGACTTTGGGTGGGGAGGCGCAGCCCTTCAGGCCGTTTCACGACGCGGGAGTGCTTCCCGGATTTCCGATGCGAAGGTCCGGCTCCGTGCTTGTGGATGTGATGAAGCGGCCATTGGGGAGATCGTTTTCCTCCACCTTCCGGTTGATCTCCCCCTCGCCGAGACCGAAGCTCCGCCAGCGATCCCGCAGCCGCGCACGCAGATCGTCCTCGTCGACATCAACGAAGACAGTGAGATCGAAGATCGGTTTTAGACGATCCCATGGCGACTGGCTGGTGAGGAGATAATTGCCCTCACAGACGATGATATCGACGGATTGCGGGATCAGACGGCCGCCGGCGCGGGCGATCTCGATGGCGCGGTCAAAGACGGGGACGGCAACGACGTCGTCCTGATTGGCTTTCAGGCGCTCAAGCATATGGCGTAGGCCGTGAGCATCGAACGTATCGATGGCGCCCTTGAAGGGCCGGCGGTTCATCTCCTCAAGCACCGCATCGTCATAATGAAAGCCATCCATCGGGAACAGTGCGGCGGACACGCCTTCGCCCGCGTTCAACGCATCGACCACACGCTCGGCGATGGTTGATTTTCCCGATCCGGGGGCACCGGCAATCGCAACCATCACACGCCGGGCCTTTGACCCTTCCAGTCGCTGGAGAGCAAGGCCCACAATCTCGCGGGCATTATCGTCAATAGTGTTCAAGGTGCTTGCCCCGATAATGAGTGCTTTCAGAAAATGCGGTACTGGTTTGCCTTGTCGCGCAGGAATGGCAGTCCCTTGTCGAGAACCTCATCGGCGCTGGGCGCAACCGGGCGCCAGGTTGAAATCGCGCCCGCCATCTCCTTGGGCATCGCGGCGAAGCTTTCGAGCGTCAGCACGCCCTTGAAGCCGATGGCTGCGAGCGCTGAGAACACTTCGTCCCACGCAACGTTGCCGCAGCCCGGCGTGCCGCGGTCGCTTTCCGACATATGCATGTATTTCAGATGGTTGCGGGCGGCGATGATGCCATTGGCAATGCCCTTTTCCTCCATATTCATATGGAACGTATCGAGATGGATGAAGACGTTGTCCGCACCGATGCGCTCCACCAGCGCCACCGCCTGTTCGGCGGAGTTGAGCAGATGGTTCTCGTAGCGGTTGACCGTCTCGATGCCGAATTGCAGGCCGAGTGTTTTTGCGTGGCCGGCAGCCCTGGAGAGCGCCCTTGTCAGGTTGTCATATTCACCCTGTGTCGGCGGAAATCCGGTTCGCTCATTGGTGCCGCCATAGGTAACACCCGTCAGCGCTTCCGCGCCCATTTCTGCGGCCTTGTCGAGCGCGGCATTCAGATGGTCGATTGCCGCATCGGGACGCACGGACGCCCATGCGGGCTCCGGCAGCACCAGCGAGCAGACGGCGCGCAAACCGTATTTTTCCAGCAGGGTGCGCGTGTGTTTTGCATCGACGGAGGGGATATCGATAAGCGGGATCTCGATGAAATCCTGACCGTAATCCGCAGCAGCGGCGATGGACCGCCTGGCGTTTTCGTGGTCCCATTTGAGAGACCACATCATTGCGTGAACACCGAAGCCTTTCACGTCATACCTTCTTTCTGAGAGATGCGAAGTAGCTTGAAAACAGGCCGCGCGCCGCCATGACGACAATCATCAGGACACCCCAAAGGGCCGTGGCGAGATGCTGGTTGGCGCCGAGAAGATTAAGGCCGGAGGACAGGAGCTGCAGGACGATGAGCGCGACAAAAACGGGAAGCACACGACCGAAACCGCCAAAGGGATTAATGCCGCCGAGAAAGGCCGCGAGCACCGTGATCAGCAGATAGGACTCCCCGTGGCCGACACGGACGGAGTTGAAACGGGCAAGCATGATGATGCCGGCGACCGCGCACATCAGACCCGAGAGCGTGTAGACGAGCACCTGGATCTTGCGCGTGTTGAGGCCGGAATAACGCGCGGCTTCGATATTTGAGCCGATCATCAACAGCCCGAAGCCGAGCTTCGTGCGCGTCAGCAGCACATGCCAGAGCGCCACGCAGACGATGAAAATCAGAAGCGGGATCGGCAGACCGAGAAGCGTGCCATGGCCAAGCGGCGCCATGTAGGCGGGAAACCCTGACACGTCACCGCCGCGCGTCAGAAATTCGCCGAGGCCGCGCAGGAAAATCATCATCGACAGCGTCACCAGAATGGGATGCGCGCGGGTATAAGCGATCGCCGCACCCGTCATGGCACCGGCAGCCCCGCCGGTGACAAATGCAGCAAGGCAGGCGAAGAGAAAGGCGCTCGGCGGTGCATCTACGCCGCCATGGGCCTGGAGTACCCAGGCTGCGGCAAGTCCTGAGAGATTGGCCGCGAAGGTGACGGACAGATTGATCCCGCCCGTCAGCAGTGGCAGCAGCATCGCCAGCGTGAGAAGGCCGAGTTCCGGCAGCTGGAAGGCCACCGAACCGAATGTCGCAAGCGAGAGGAAGTTATTCGCGAACGTTCCGAAGATGAGCATGACTGCGATGAAGGCAATCACCGGTCCAGCCATATCGGCACCGAAAATGGCGTTGAATTTCCTGACAAGGCTGCTCATCACTGGGCGCTCCCCTTTCTCGTGGACGTGCGAAGCGCACTCGGCAAAAGCTTGTCGAACCGGGTGGAAGAGAGGGTGATCGCGATCAGAATGATGGCACCAACGATCATCTTGAAGGCAAAGGGTGATACGCCCATGAGGTTAAGACCGTTCTGGGTGATCGACACCATGAGAACCCCGAGCACGCAGCCGATGACAGAGCCTTTGCCGCCGCCAAGCCGCGCACCGCCGAGGACCGTTGCTGCAAGAACATCCAGCTCGCGGCCATAAAGCGCGTTCGGCACCACTTCCTGCGCGTAATGCGCCTGCATGAGCCCGGCAATGCCCGCCATCAGGCCAAGCCAGCCGAAGGAAATGTAATGCATCGCGCCGATATTGATGCCGAAGCGGCGAGCACCTTCCGGGTTGTCGCCGAAGGCGTAAAGCCTGCGCCCAACAGTGGTGCGCGAAATCATGAACCACGTTGCAATACAGCAGAGGATCATGACCACGACCGGCAGCGTCAGCTCTACCCATGAACCATCAGGCATTTCATGTTCGTAAAATACCACACGCGTCGACAGCCATTCCGGCAGGTCGTAGATCGACACACCCTTGGTGAAGAACATCAGCAACCCGAAGAAGATGTTGAAGGTGGAGATCGTCGCGACGATTGAAATGATGTTGAGCCGCCAGACGAGGAAAGCGTTGACGAAACCGAGACCAAGCCCAACCGCGCCGGCAATGATGAAACCTTCCGCCCAGTTGCCGCCGCCGAGCGCATTGAGCGCCAGCACCGTCACATATTGAACGACGGAAGCGGCGACCGCGAAGGAAATGTCGATACCGCCCGAGATCAGCACCACAAGCAGGCCGACCGCAAAGATGATGTTGACCGCAGAGACATTCAGTACATCGAAGGCGTTTGAGATGGTGAGGAACCGGTCGGTGGCGAAGGACAGTCCCGTGCAAAGCAGCACCATGACCACAAGCAGCGTAAATTCGGTCGTATGTCCGAGGATGAGCCTACGCATAGATGGCGGCCTCCAGTTCGGTCAACGACAGTCGTCGCGGATCATAGGTGGCGTGGAACCGGCCTTCGACCATGTGGATGACCCTGTCTGTGTTGAAATAGACTTCCGGCGGCTCGTCGGAGATGACGATGATCGAGAGCCCTTCTGCGGCGAGCTTGCGGACGATTTCGAAGATGCCGGCGCGGGCGCCGACATCGACCCCCACGGTCGGCGCGTCGAGAATGAGGATTTTCGGCCCGATCGCCAGCCACTTGGCGATCGCCACACGCTGCTGGTTGCCGCCCGAAAGCGTCCGGATCGGGTCTTCGGGCAGGCCGATCTTCACCCCGAGCGCAGAAATCCAGCGGGAAACGACATCCGCCTTTTTCGACGGTGAGATCAGGCCGCCGCGCAGCAGCCGGTCGAGCGAGGCCATGACCAGATTGTCGGCAATGGATTGCGGCTGGTTGAGACCAAGCGAAAGCCGGTCCTCGGAAAGATAGGCTACGCCCGCCCGGATCGCATCGCGGTTGGAACGGAAATCAACGTTCTCACCGTCAATCAGTACTTCACCCGATTGCGGCCGATGCATGCCGAACAGTGTCAAAGCCAGTTCCGTGCGGCCGGCTCCCAGTAGGCCGGTTATGCCAAGCGTTTCGCCCCGCCGCAGATCGAACGAAACATCCTCGAACTCGCCGGCACGGCTCAGCCCGCGTACCGAGAGAACGACGGGTTTGTCATCGTGATCGGCGGCAATGACGGCACTGTCGAAATTGCGGCCGGTCATCAGCTCGGTCACCCGTGACTGGGTCATGCCTTCAACGGGAAAGACACCGACAAGCGAGCCATCCCGCAAAACGGTTATGCGGTCTGAAATCTCAAGCACTTCCGCAAGGCGGTGCGAGACGAAGACAACCGCGACACCCGAGGCCGACAGGTTGCGGACGATGTCGATCAGGTAATCCGTTTCCGACTGCGTGAGCGACGCGGTCGGTTCGTCCATAAAAACGAGCCGTGCCTCACCGACCAGCGCGCGGGCAATCGCCACGATCTGACGCTGGGCGATGGGCAGTTCCTTGAGTGGCCTGTCGAGATCGATCTCGACACCGAGCCGGGCCAACGCCTTTTCGGCAGCCTGCTCGATGGCGCGCTTGTCGACCAGCCCGTATTTTGCATTCACCGCGTACTGGAAGCCGATATTTTCAGCCACCGTCATCTCATCGAACAGCGCCAGATCCTGCCAGATCACCTGAATGCCAAGCGATTGCGCAAGCGTTGGGGTCATTGCGGCTATCGGCTTGCCGTCGAAATAGAGTTCAGCATCACTTTGGGGCGTGTAAACGCCCGTTATGACCTTGATCAGCGTGCTCTTGCCGCAGCCGTTTTCGCCGGCAAGGCAATGCACTTCACCCGGATTGACCTCGAAAGAAACACCCTTCAGCGCGCGAACACCGCCGAAGGTGACTTTGACATTTTTGAGGGACAGGAGCGGTTCTGCGCTCATGATAACGTAAATCTCCTTCGCCGCGGCAGCATTGCAGACGTGGCGCTCGGCATGTTTTCCAGATGAGGCGTCGCGCGAGAGTATGATACCTCGCGCGACGCCCTTGCCTTGGGGAGGATCAGAGGCCCATGGAAACGAGCTTGTCGATGCTTTCCTTGTCGATCTTCAGAAGCTGATCGACGACGATGGTGTTGCCCTCGGGATTGATGGTGCCGAGACCTTCGATATTGTCCGCCGGCCTTGGGTGCCTCACCCTTGGCGATGCGATCCGCGAGCGTGATGAATACCTCACCGGCCTGCTTCGGGTTCCACATGAAGCCGCCCGTCAGCGCCCCCGTCTTGATGAGCTTGGCGCCCTGTCCCGGCGAGAACGGGCCGATGACGAAGACCTTGCCATCCTTGCGCCGCTCTTCAACTGCACGCCCCGCTCCGATCGGTCCCTGCGAGCCGAAGGCCAGAAAGCCCTTGAGGTCGGCATTAGCGGACATGAGGTCCAGCGCCGTCGAACGGCTCTTGTCGAGGTCCTCCGCCACGCCGTAGCGATCACCGACCAGCTTCATGTCCGGATAATTGGCCTTGATATAGGCGATGGCGGCGTCCGCCCAGGCATTGTGAAGCGGAACGGTGAGAGAACCGACGAAGACGGCATAGGAGCCCTTGCCGCCCATCTTCTCCGCCAGCAGCTTGCCATGCGCTTCACCAAAACCCTTGGCGGAGGCGAGTTCGAAATCCCAGTCGGCACCGAGCTGCTTCGGGGATTCATGGGTAATGACCTTGATACCGGCGGCCTGGGCTTTTTTCAGAACTGGCTCCAGCACCTTGGCATCATTCGGCACGACGCCGATGAAATCGACCTTCTGGGCTATCAGGTCCTCGATGGCGCGGACCTGCAGGGCGGGATCGGCGCTCGTCGGGCCGACCATGAAACCGTCAACGCCGAGCTTCTTGCTCTGCTCCTTGATCCCGGCCTCCATGGCATTGAACCACGGAATGCCGCCGATCTTGACGACGACGCCCACCTTCGGCCCTTCGGCAAAGGCTGCGGACGAGAGCAGCGCGAGCGACAGACCAACCGCTGCAGCAATAATTTTCTTCATGATGTTCCTCCTCAAAAAACAGGCAAACGAAACCCGCCGCAGCCATTTTTCATCTGGCGCGTTCAAAATTTCTCATCTCGCTTATTCGAGACTCTCCCTTGCCACTCCCACAGCAACCATCTTGCACAATCGATATTGCCAAGTTGCACAATCGATGGTGCAATAACCATATCATGAAGCTCCCTTCCGTCAAGGGGACGCCTACTCTAATAATTAGAATCAGTTGGGGAGATCACAATGACGGGCATGAGTTCCAAGAAGGCCACTATATACGACTTGTCGCTATTGTCCGGCGCATCAGCGTCGACGGTCAGCGCCGTCCTGAATGGATCATGGCGAAAAAGGCGGATTTCCGAGGAAACGGCCAACAAAATTCTCTCGCTCGCCAAGACGCACCGCTACACCGCCAACCTGCAGGCGAGAGGTTTGAGGAGCTCGAAATCCGGACTCATTGGCCTACTGGTCCCGATTTATGACAACCGGTTCTTTTCCTCGATGGCACAAACATTCGAGGGGCAGGCACGCAAGCGCGGCCTTTCGCCGATGGTTGTATCGGGGCGGCGCGATCCTGAAGAAGAACGCCGCACGGTGGAGACACTGATCGCCTATTCGATCGATGCACTCTTCATTGCGGGCGCGACCGATCCCGACGGCGTGCACCAGGTCTGCGCCCGCGCAGCACTACCGCATGTCAATATTGACCTTCCCGGCAAATTTGTACCCTCGGTCATTTCCGACAACAGACATGGTGCGGAAATATTGACATCGGCAATCCTTGCCCATGCGGAAAAACACGGACCTCTCGGCCCTGACGACGTCATCCTGTTCGGCGGTCATGACGACCACGCCAGCCGCGCCCGTATAGATGGCTTCCACGCCACCAAGGCCGCCTATTTCGGGGTCGATAACGGGGACGATATCGAAATCACCGGTTATTCACCACGCATGACGGAACTCGCTTTCGAACGTTTCTTTGAACGCAAAGGCCGCCTGCCCCGCTGCTTCTTCGTCAATTCATCGATCAATTTCGAAGGATTGCTGCGTTTCATGGGGCGCCATGACGGCGAGGCGTTTGGCGATATCGTTGTCGGCTGTTTTGACTACGACCCCTTCGCATCGTTCCTTCCGTTCCCGGTCTACATGATCAAGCCCGATATAGCGCAAATGCTCAACAAGGGGTTCGAACTTCTGGCAGAGAACCGGACCGAACCCGAAGTCACCATTATCGAACCGACACTCATTTCGCCGCGAACCGCTCTCGAAGGTCCGCTCGACGACATATGGGATCCCCTGGCATTGCGCCGCATGGCGCGATGAACATGCGAAATGCCACTTGACCTCAACGGTCGGCGCGTCGCGATAAATTTCAATCGGCTGGAGCACTGGAGCGCCATGGCTGACGAATGCACGCTCGACGACCGCCTGGTGATCGGCGCATGATGGACGTCGAGGCTGTTTTCATCCACGAGTATCTCCTTTCGCCCCGCAGATCAGTCGCCAACCTGTCGTAAACTCGACAAGATGACCGCCGCTTTCACATGCGGAATCCGAGCTGCCGAAAGCCCGACGAAACCGCAATTCGCTTCAGCTGTTACTCAAATCGCTGATTGCCATTTTGATCGTCTCGATGCCTCGCTGCGCCTGGTGCGAGCGGACCTGCGACAAGAGCATAATATCGCGAGACGGCAGCCGCGGAAGGCCGAAAGTATCGCCAAGGTCGAGCAAACCGTTTTCTGTCACATTGATCGATAGCGCGCCGACGCCAAATCCCGCCAGGATCGCCGCGCGGAGGTTAGTGGCTGACGTAGCGATGAAGGCTTCGCGCCATTGCACGTTCGCATCGCCCAACGAGTTAATGACCATATTTCGCATACTGCATCCTTCGGGATAGATGACGATCGGAATTTCTTCGCGCGTCCCGCTCTCGAAATCCGGCGCCCCGAACCAGCCGAAACGGGCAACGCCGATCTTCTCTCCGTGCCGTCTCCCTGACGCGTGCTTCATCAAGATAATTGCGTCCATTTCGCCCTGCTCATATCGGGCGAGAAGGGCCTGCGATCCGTCCACAGTGAGATTGACAATCAGGCCGGGATTCTCGCGAGCGATAGATGCTAAAACCTGTGAGACGTCGAGGCCCACCAAATGGTGGCTTATTCCTATGCTCAATTGTGGTCGATGCGTTTCGAACACTCCCATCGCCCGGTCATGCGCGCTCAGAAAGTCTCGCGCCGGCTGTATAAAAGCCTGCCCTGGCGAGGAAAGTTTCAGGCTCCGTGTCGATCGCTCGACAAGCAGGACCCCCAATTGTTCTTCCAACCGACGCAAACGCATGCTGACGGCCGATTGAGTGGTGTTAAGCGCGTGCGCCGCCTTGGTAAAACTCTTGTGTTCGCTCACCAAAATGAAGGTCAGCACCGCCTCGGGATCCAACATTAGTAATGCCATTTATTCCAGATCGTGATCACTGAAATCTATTCCAACCTGCTTCTAAAGGCCATCCCAGACTGCAAAAACGGCTTATCCAATTCACAAAACAACAGGGCCGGACGCCTCTCGCGCTAAGGTCCAGCGGAGCTTGAAAAGTGGCTGAAATTGCCGAACCTGAAATCGGGGCCTCCCGTGGCCGATTGACATATGATTTTAATTTAATCAGCATCCGTATCGTGACGGCCGTCACGCTCTTTGCCGTTTTGGGCGAAGCTAATATCTGGCTCGATGCTACCACAAATACCGTGCTGGCCCTCGGCTATCGCTTTGGCCTCGTTTTGCTGCCAGTGACAATTCATCTGTTTGGTGGCCGGTCCTTGCTGGTCTCACTTGCCGCCATGGCGGCAGGCGCCGGCTTGCTGTCTCTCAATGGAAGCCTGATACAATCGCTTTCTGCGGCATGCCTCTTTTCCTATGGCGCGGCAAACAGTGGCTATCTGATCAAGAACGTCGCGGCGCAATCCAAACGCGGCTCGGCCAATAACCGCATTGCCATGAATGTCGGTGCGTTCACGGCGGGACTTGTGATCATGCTGCCATTTCTTAGGCAGGACGTGTTTTTCTGGGGCGCCGCCGCGCTGATCGCGGGTTGCGCGCTTGTCGCAATGCCTCGACGCTTCGATACAACCCTCATTCACGTCAAAATATTCCAAGGGCAATCAGCCGGTGCCATCGTCGCGTGGATATCTGTCGGCACAGCAATGGGAATGATGCTTTTTGGTGTTTTTTCGGTGCTACCACAGACAATTTTGAAATCGGGGCAGTCGCTTCCTGCCTGGTATGGTCTGATGATCATCCTCAACAGTGCGGTGGTGGTCCTTGGCCAGATACCGACGTTAAAATTCATCGAGATGACCGGCCGCTTCCGACTGTTGGTGATCTTTGCCTTTATCTTCTCCGGCTTTCTTCTTCTGGCTTTTCCGGGTGCATTCCGCGTCCATACATTCACCGGCGCTGTGGTCTGGGTGTTCATGATTTCGCTGGCAGAATGTACCTTTGGTCATATCGACTACTATTCTGTCCGGCAAAAAACCATGTTCATCAAGGAGATCTGCATAGGCATCGGTGCGGCGTTGACTGTCGGGCTCATGCGCTGGGTATCGTTTTCGTTCAGCGCCATACTCGTCGCTGTGATCGGCATTCTCTTGACCCTGACATGGTGGGTCCTGATGCGGCGCGAGTTGCGCGCGTTCGACTAGAGGGATGCATATGCATCTGAACCGCAGAAGGAACGTCGAATGAAATTGGCTACATAATGATCTATGTCGCGGACGAGCCGGTCACGATCGAATTTTATGGAGACGCTTCCAACGATCCGTCTGGCAATTCGATATCGGTTTCCAGTCGCGCTTTCCGATTGATGGATTGATCGATAGAGGCCCGAGCTAATCTTGCCTGCCCTTCAGCCGCATTGACGGTCACGGTCCCAAGCCCTGATTCGCAGGGGCCGCGCGCGGCGGGCAGAATTTGATGTTTCAAGTGGCTTTTTCGAATACATCTGCCTCACTCTGGGTCGTGAAGGTGAACGTGACCAGTTCGCTGTCATCGTCCTGCCGGAGACCCATGGCAGTTACAATCAAACGCGCGATCTCGTCCTGTGCTTCACTTCCCGAGCGGTACGACCCCACCGCCTTCTCGATGGCGGGGCCGAATACCTCGCTGATTACACCGAGGCGCATATTGTATTTCATGATGATATCGCGGTCCTCGATGATCGCTGCCTGTTCGGCCTTTGGGATGCCGGCGTTCTCCATGGCGGTTATCGTTGCGTTCGTCGCGAGCTTGATCGGACCTTCTTCCAGCCAGCGATCAACCATCTGATGGAACTGGCGCATCCGCTCGGCAGGAATTGTTCTCTGTACAGTGATCGACATCCGGATTCCTTTGTCAGCTCTCATGCGAATACACTTTTTGCTTCGCTTCAGCTGCGACGCGAGGCGCTACCGTGATAGTCAAAACACGTCGGGAATTCCAGATGGAGTCCACGCAGAACCGGTTCGTCAGACGGTCGCATCGGGTAAAGCAATCGAGGAGGGTGAAGATGCCTCGCTCTACAAGGAAAACTTCAGGCCTTTCTTCCTACCGCACTCCCACGAGGAAGCTGCGCGAGCTGTTCCTAAACTCAAGACCTGCGTTGATCGTCCTTGAATGCGCCATGGTCTTCGAAGACCCCAGTGGCTCCACGCTGTTGCAAGACGTACTGACTTTCAGCAAGTATTTCGCGATACCTCTGGACCTTTGCGGCGCCCATCCTGCGCAAATCGACCCTTGATGGAGGTGCTGACTGGACTGGAAAAACGGCTTCGTTTTCCAGAAGGTCCAGCAGAAGATTACGCATGACCGCGTTTTCCTCTCGCAGCTCCGCCAGTTCGATAACCTTTCCGCTCGATTCAAACCGCCTTGCGATCGCTTTGTCGATTTCGCGTTCGACAAGGAGAGCCTTGGCGGCGAAATACCGACAGGCAAAGAATGTTACCGCGAGCGCGCACAACGCGAAAATAACGTAGATCATTCCGACCTCCAGGTTACCCCTGAAATCGATACTCTGCCGCCGGTTTTCAATACGGATTCGGGCCACTCGACTGAAAAATCACATGCTCCTGAAACCCGCAACTTGTGAATTGCGAAGACGGCCTCACTCCGAGATTGCAACCCTCGGGCGCTCCGCCGTCAGACGCTTCGTAATCTCGTCACCATGAAAGGTAGGTCGCTTTTCTCACAGGATATGCGAAAGGCTCACCATTCTCAAAAACGAAACCCTTGCGATACATGCAACTGCGCACGTGGGCGGAGCCATAGGCACCTGCATAGAAACCCACGTCGCCATATGATGGGTAACGTTCGAAACTGCATCTGTCGAGGGCTGCCTGATAGGCCATCTCCAGTACATGGTTACCCGTCACCGGAACGGTACCGTAAAGATGCAATTGTGTCCGCGCTTCCGCCGCTGCCGCCGTAAAGGTAACGCTTAGAACCACGCTTAAAGCCAGCTTGAGTCTCATGACGCGCCTCCAAAGAAATTATTGTGCGAGCAACGGGGATTTTGCCCTGTTTGTTCCCTCAATCAGAAGTTTCTCCCACATTGTGGTGGGGCGGCTTCCATTATGTCCCGGCCGGAACTCTATGCCACCTTCCATTCCGCGAAGGTCGACCCAGCGCGCGGCCACGATTGATGCTGCTGATAACAACAGAACGTTCCCGTAACGCTGGAGGGACAGCTTCTCGAAATCGCTGGAGGCACCACGTTTGGCCCGATTGCCTACCGAAGGAACCCATCCCGATCGAACTCTCCCCATCCACGAAGGTCGGCCGCACCTTCGTCGACCTTTTGACCCGCCTTTTCTCCCGGCTTCAACTTCTTTTTGAGCGATCGAGCCAGCCGCCTCTGATAGGCCGCTTTCTGTCGTTTCTCTGCCTTCGCCTCGGCGTCCTCCACCCGCCACTCTTCCACGAGCCCGCGATCGAGAAGGTCCTCGACCACCTTCGGATCGAAGACATGGAAGGTGATGCGCCGGGCACGGCCGTTCAGCCGCACGGTTCTCGTCCCGGCGCTCTTGAGACGTCCATCCGCGAGCCAGCGATGTCGCTCGCTCGTCTTGATGGCGAGGATGTCCTGTATCTCGCGCGGGATCACCGGAAGAGTTTCGGCTTCCATCATCACGCCGGCCACGGTCCTCGCAGCGGCGTCGAAGGCGTTTTTGTCGCGGGCTGGCATCGCGAGCGTGATCTCGTTGCCCTCCAGGCTGATCGCTTTCTTCAAAGCCGCAGGCAGTCGGGCCTGCATTTCCTGCAGAATGCCTTTCGCTCGCACGGACGATCCCAGCGTCACCGCAGGCGACAACATCCACGTCCTGATCAGTTCGATATCGCTCTTCTCGAGTTTCCGCATCTCTTCTAAATAGTGCCGATCTCCTTTCGTTCAACGAGGTGAACTGTTCGGCGACCGCAGATCCGAATCAGCCTACGATTATCGGAAACGTCCTGCTTAGCCGGGGTATGGCTCTCCGGTTTAAAACGACGAGCCTTCCGGCCAGTAGGTGCTCAAGCGGCCATCGCGATATCAGCGATGATTTGCCCTGTTGTCATAAAGCAGCGCAGCGGCCTCGACCTTATCGCCATTAGCTACTGCCCATGAGCACAGGGCCTCAAACGGTTGCCGCAGAGAATGGCCCAGCGGGGTGATCGCGTATTCTACACCCACCGGCTGGGTCGGCAGGACGGTCCTCGTCACAAGACCGTTCCGCTCAAGCCTCTTTAGAGCATCGGCCAAGGCCTTGTGGGTGATACCGTCGAGACGGCGCTTGATCTCGTTGAAGCGCGAGGGCCTGGGACAAATCACCGTCAGGATCAGGATTGTCCATTTGTCCGCGATCTTGTCGAGCACGGGGCGAACCTGCGCCATGTCTCTAAGGGCGCACTGAGAAAGTGCTTCAAGGTCAGTATACTCGTCCATATCTAGGCTACTTAAGGTGCGTAATTGATACCAGATATCTAATGTATATCATGCAGCGACCATCAATTGAAAGGACTTACGATGGCTCGGATGAGTAACAAGGTTGCCCTGATTGTCGGGGGCGCCAAGGGTATCGGCTTGGCAATTGCAGAGCGGCTTTCGGCCGAAGGAGCGATGGTCTTCATCACCAGTCGCCGAAGCGAAGATGCCAAAAGGGCGGCAACTGCCATCGGTCATGGTGCGGTCGGCATTGTCGCCGATGCCGCGCTCCCCGAAGATATGCGGGAGGCGGTCGAAAAAGTGAGAAGGGAACACGGCCGTATCGACGCGCTGGTCTTGAACGCCGGTCTTTCCGAGCCCGCCCAGATCACGGAGATAACGCCTGAACACTTTGACCGCCACTTCGACGTTAACGTTCGAGGAATGGTCTTCGGCTTCCAGGCGGCTCTGCCGGCGATGAGGGACGGCGGCTCAGTCGTCCTCGTCGGATCAATTGCAGACAGCGGCGGCTATGCTTCCTATGGCACATATGCTGCGACCAAGGCAGCCGTGCGTTCCTATGCACGAACCTGGACTGCAGAACTGGCATCCAAGGGTATACGCGTTAACGTCGTCGCACCGGGTCCAACCGATACGGAAATGATGGCTGCGGTTCAGCCAGACATGCGCGCGGCCATTGTCGCTCCGATCCCGATGGGACGGATGGCGCGCCCCGCCGAAGTGGCTGCAGCTGCCTTGTTCCTGTTAAGCGATGAGGCGAGTTACATCGCCGGTGCCGAACTGTGCGTCGATGGCGGCTTGCGGCAGGTCTGAGCCAGAATTCGAAACGCTGTACCCGATCTGGAATGACCGGGTACAGCAAACGCTCCACAGAGAAGCGACGGATCGCAATTTCGCAGATTACAGGCCCGCCTCAGCCATCCATAGCGCTGCGTCTGCACCTGCCGGTATGCGCAGTGGCGCAGACGGATCGGTGGCAGCCTTCCAGATCGCTTCCGCGACATCGCGCGCGTGGGTCACAGGGCCCTTGTCGTCCTGAACATTCCTGACGAACTGGTGCAAAAGAGGCGCATAGTCCGCATCGTCCATGCCGCGCAGGTGTGGGCGGGCACTGGCGCCGAAACTCGTTTCCGGCGAACGTCCGGGCAAAACGATGTGGACGCGAACGCCGAAGGGCTCCATTTCAATCGCAAGGGACTCGCTGAGCGCATTCACTGCGGCCTTGCTGGCGCGATAAACCCCGATGATCGGCAGCGGCTTCAGTGTGACCGAGGACGTAACGTTGATAATGACGCCAGCCCGGCGACGACGCATTTGCGGGCCGACGGCCTGGATCATCGCCAGAGTGCCTATCGTGTTCGTCTGAAAGAGTGCCTGTGCGGTCTGGGATGCAGTCAGTTCGACAGGAGATGGCGCTCCGAACCCGGCGTTATTGACGAGAACATCGATTTGACCCGTTGCCTTCACAAGCTGTGAGATGCTGTCCGGGACGGTGACATCGAGTGCTAGAACACGCAGACGCCCGGACGCCGGGAGTAAGCTTTCGTCGGGCGTTCTCATCGTGGCGATCACGTCCCAGCCTTTTTCAAGGAACAGTTTTGCAGTTTCCAGGCCAAAACCCGAGGAACAACCGGTTATCAGAATTGCGGGCATTATTTTCTCCATAAGTGGCTGTGTCATTATGGTAGCGACCCGAAGGGAGACTTTATATGTTCCAGGCTCCTCATTTCTTTAGTAATAGTCCTGGATATGACAACAGACCCGCTCACCGAGATCGTCACACTCCTGCAACCCGCCGCCCGGGCGTCGAAACTGGTGGAGTGCGCCGGTGCATGGCGTATACGTCGTGAGGGCACAGGCGAGCCGTTTTATTGTGCCATCCTGGAAGGGCAATGCCGGGTCACTTTCGGTGGCCGACAAACGTTTATCCTGCAGGCCGGGGACTTCATTCTCGCGCCTGCCATGCGCGATCTCGTCAATGAAAGCTCCAACGCCACAGCCCACTTGCCGGCAACGGTCCCGACAAAGATCAATGAGGGACATTTTCGTGTGGGACCACATGACGGCCCACCCGCACTACGAATGCGTATCGGACATTGCAGCTTCGGCACACCGGATGCGGCCCTGCTCGTTTCTTTGTTGCCGGACGTGATTCTGGTTCGCGACAAACCCCGGCTTGCGACGTTGATGCAGTTGATTGACGAGGAGACGCAGGAACGGCGCGCAGCGCGCGAACCGGTTCTGGAACGACTTATCGAGGTACTGTTGATCGAGGCACTACGGTCCTCAACCGACACCAATTCTGCGCAGGGCCTCGGCAGAGGGCTTGGTGATGAGCGCCTTTCGGCGGCACTTCGGGCTATGCATGACCGTCCCGGCCATCCCTGGACCGTCGTTGATCTGGCGAAAGAGGCGGCGCTCTCCCGTTCGGCATTTTTTGCGCGCTTCAACCGAATAATCGGGGTTGCGCCAATGGAATACCTGCTGACATGGCGTATGGCGTTGGCAAGGCAGCTCTTGCGGAGCTGTGATCTCGCAATCGAGGATGTAGCCGAGCGGGTGGGATATGGATCAGCAAGTACGTTCAGCGTGGCTTTTGCCCGACGCACCGGCATCCCTCCTGCTCGATACGCCCGTATGGCCGCGCAGAACGGCGAGGCAGGAGACAACCGATTGCTACGGCCACTGACAGAATTATAACAATGCAGTTGGCCTATCGACAATACGCCCGACCAGCGCTTTCAAACTGGCGCAGCGATTCCAACGATCATCGACTGAACTCTGGACTCCGGTGGCTGACATCCGCCGAGTTCTTCACTCAGACAATCAACCCGCGACGTGACGTGATGAGGTGCTGCGGAGCCAGAATGGATCGGCACCTCAACCCGCTGTTACCGCCCAGAATACAGCAACCCAAACCGCTGGAGCGAACTCAAAACTGGACAAAGTCTGGGGACAGGGTCAAAGGTCATGGACGTTGAGAGATCGACACGCAACAGAAACACAAAAAGCTCCTCGACGCTGACGCGGAGGAGCTTTGTTAAGTCGAGAATTTTGCCTTCTTGATCGTAGCTGTTTAGCGCGCTGGCTCGTAGCTTTGGGCTATTCTGGGACACTGTATCGTAATTTTGGTTGCGGGGGCAGGATTTGAACCTGCGGCCTTCAGGTTATGAGCCTGACGAGCTACCGGGCTGCTCCACCCCGCGTCCAGCGCATTCGGCAAGGCCGAATGTCGCGGTTACGTCGTTGCTTTAGCGACGACGGATCTTTGCCGGAGTAAATTGCGGAGCAATTTATCTCCTGTAAGGGACGCACTTGGCGTTTTCCTTAAGTTTTGTCTTAAACTGCAAAAGGCCGCTTTTGGCGGCCCTTTTTTTTCGGCTGGGCCGAGGGATGTGATGAGAAGATTTTGATGCGTTTTGCAGACCTGGCAGCGACCTACTCTCCCGCGTCTTGAGACGAAGTACCATTGGCGCTGGGGCGTTTCACGGCCGTGTTCGGAATGGGAACGGGTGCAGCCGCCCCGCGATAACCACCAGGTCGGCAAAACGCAACATTGTTCATGTTTTCACATGAACGTTGTTTTCGAGAAGCTGGAGAGCTCAAGGCTCTGTTTAATTTACACGTCGTTTCTGTGACTTATCCGTATGTTGCCTTGCTCGAGGTCGAGCGTGGCGCCCATACAGGACGCTAGTCCGTCGCCAATCGTTTGGCGCGCCGTCTGCAGCGTAGTGGCCGAAGGCCACGTCAGCGTGAAGACAGAACAGATCATCAAGCTCCGCTTGATGAGCATGAACAATGGGAACGAAGAAGTCGATCGAGCTATTAGTAACGGTAAGCTTCACACATTGCTGTGCTTCCACACCCGTCCTATCAACGTGGTCGTCTTCCACGGCTCTGATAGGGAACACTCGTTTTCAGGTTGGTTTCCCGCTTAGATGCCTTCAGCGGTTATCCATTCCGTATATAGCTACTCTGCTATGCCCTTGGCAGGACAACAGATCCACCAGAGATACGTCCATCCCGGTCCTCTCGTACTAGGGACAGATCCTGTCAATATTCCTACACCCACGGCAGATAGGGACCGAACTGTCTCACGACGTTCTGAACCCAACTCACGTACCGCTTTAAATGGCGAACAGCCATACCCTTGGGACCTGCTCCAGCCCCAGGATGCGATGAGTCGACATCGAGGTGCCAAACAACCCCGTCGATATGGACTCTTGGGGGTCATCAGCCTGTTATCCCCGGCGTACCTTTTATCCGTTGAGCGATGGCCCTTCCACACGGGACCACCGGATCACTATGACCGACTTTCGTCTCTGCTCGACTTGTCAGTCTCGCAGTCAGGCTAGCTTATGCCATTGCACTCGACGACCGATTTCCGACCGGTCTGAGCTAACCATCGCGCGCCTCCGTTACTCTTTCGGAGGCGACCGCCCCAGTCAAACTACCCACCATACACTGTCCCGGATCCGGATAACGGACCGCGGTTAGACATCCACGAAGATAAGGGTGGTATTTCAAGGATGGCTCCACAGAAACTGGCGTCCCTGCTTCAAAGCCTACCACCTATCCTACACATGCCTTGGCGAATGCCAGTGTAAAGCTATAGTAAAGGTGCACGGGGTCTTTCCGTCTGACCGCAGGAACCCCGCATCTTCACGGGGAATTCAATTTCACTGAGTCTATGTTGGAGACAGCGGGGAAGTCGTTACGCCATTCGTGCAGGTCGGAACTTACCCGACAAGGAATTTCGCTACCTTAGGACCGTTATAGTTACGGCCGCCGTTTACTGGGGCTTCAGTTCAGAGCTTGCACCCCTCCCTTTAACCTTCCAGCACCGGGCAGGCGTCAGACCCTATACGTCGTATTGCTACTTCGCAGAGCCCTGTGTTTTTGATAAACAGTCGCTACCCCCTGGTCTGTGCCACCCCATCATACTTGCGTACAAAAGGGTCACGCTTCTTCCGAAGTTACGCGTGCAATTTGCCGAGTTCCTTCAACATAGTTCTCTCAAGCGCCTTGGTATACTCTACCTGACCACCTGTGTCGGTTTCGGGTACGGTCTATACGGTGGAGCTATTTCCTGGAACCTCTTCGCCGCCCAACCAATCCAATAAGGTTGAACAACACACGAGATCCGTCACTACCACCAGGCCCACGAATATTAACGTGGTTCCCATCGACTACGCGTGTCCGCCTCGTCTTAGGGGCCGGCTAACCCTGCTCAGATTAACTTTAAGCAGGAACCCTTGGTCTTTCGGCGAGGGAGTCTCTCACTCCCTTTATCGTTACTCATGTCAACATTCGCACTTCCGATATCTCCAGCAGCCCTCACGGGTCCGCCTTCACAGACTTACGGAACGCTCCGCTACCACTTGCATTGCTGCAAATCCTCAGCTTCGGTGCATGGCTTTAGCCCCGTTACATTTTCGGCGCAAAGACCCTTATTTAGACCAGTGAGCTGTTACGCTTTCTTTAAATGATGGCTGCTTCTAAGCCAACATCCTGGTTGTTTTGGGATCCTCACATCCTTTCCCACTTAGCCATGACTTGGGGACCTTAGCTGGAGGTCAGGGTTGTTGCCCTTTTCACGACGGACGTTAGCACCCGCCGTGTGTCTGCCGACTAGTACTCCTCGGTATTCGGAGTTTGGTTAGGATCAGTAAGACGGTGAGTCCCCATAGCCCATCCAGTGCTCTACCCCCGAGGGTATTCGGTCGACGCTCTACCTAAATAGATTTCGCGGAGAACCAGCTATTTCCGAGTTTGATTGGCCTTTCACCCCTAGCCACAAGTCATCCCGAACTATTGCAACAGTTATGGGTTCGGCCCTCCAGTTGGTGTTACCCAACCTTCAGCCTGCTCATGGCTAGATCACTCGGTTTCGGGTCTAATGCAACTAACTCAATCGCCCTATTCAGACTCGCTTTCGCTGCGCCTACACCTACCGGCTTAAGCTTGCTAGTTACACTAAGTCGTTGACCCATTATACAAAAGGTACGCCGTCACCCTTGCGGGCTCCGACTGTTTGTAGGCATCCGGTTTCAGGTTCTATTTCACTCCCCTCGTCGGGGTGCTTTTCACCTTTCCCTCACGGTACTTGTTCGCTATCGGTCATGCACGAGTACTTAGGCTTGGAGAGTGGTCTCCCCATGTTCAGACAGGATTTCACGTGTCCCGCCCTACTCAAGGACAATGACTGTTCTACGCGTAAGGGGCTATCACCCTCTATGGCCGACCTTTCCAGATCGTTCCGCTTTATTCATCATTGCCACTGGCCTGGTCCGCGTTCGCTCGCCACTACTTGCGGAGTCTCGGTTGATGTCCTTTCCTGCAGGTACTTAGATGTTTCAGTTCCCTGCGTTCGCTTCTTACCCCTATGTATTCGAAAGTAAGATACCTTATCACAATGCTTGGAAACCCAGGCCGTTCGTTAAAACAGACTGGATTTTCCAAGCATTTAAGGTGGGTTGCCCCATTCGGAGATCCATGGATCAAAGCTTATTCGCAGCTCCCCACGGCTTTTCGCAGCGTATCACGTCCTTCTTCGCCTGTGCATGCCAAGGCATCCACCAAATGCCCTTAATTCACTTCTTCGTTCTCATTGTCTATGCTCATCCATAGCCGTTCCAAAGGAACGGCAACCTGATTACCTTTTACAATCAAGTCCTTCCTGATGACATCGACG
>NZ_JAVIYR010000001.1:975000-1352500 GCF_031453135.1 Agrobacterium sp. SORGH_AS_0440
ATAATGAGGTGTATTCTCTTATCCAAACGTGACCGTCAAAGTCTATTCCTGAGATCCAAATTACATTCAGACCCCGCAAGCTTCGCCGCCCACGTTTCTCTTTCTTCTCATATTCAATTGTCAAAAAACTGACCACCAAAAGCAGTCAAAAAATCAAATCCCCGAAACCATCAGGCCTCGAAACCAAACAAGCAACCAGCTCATTCCTTGATTTATTTAGAACGAAAGACTTCGTCGCCAGCAGCGCCGCCGCCCTCGTTCAGTGAGCGGACTTATAAGAGAACCCCACCGAACAAGTCAACAGCCGAAAATGCGAATTCTAAAAAAATCAGACAAGCTATTGATAATAAAAGGTAGTTTCCAATTTATCGTATTAATTACCAACGATTAATGATTCCAGCACGACTTTGCAGGAAGCATAGCATGCCTCGCCTATATGGGGTTTCATGTTCGCAATAAGAGGGGTTTAAGCCTTACGATCAATCCGCAGACGGGCTGAAGCGGGCGACAAGAGCGTGCGCATTTCCGGGATAGGTGAACCGCACATAGGTGACGGCGCCGGAATTGCTCCATGTCCGGCGCTCCACGACGAGGCAGGCCTGCTTTTCAGATATGGCCAGCAGGCGCGCAATCTCTTTCGACGGCGTTTCGGCACTGATACGGTGTTCGGCATTGCTCCACGGAACATGGCCGAGCAGCCACGGGCCGGGCGCGACGCCACCGAAATCGGCTTCTGCAGCCTCCGGCACGGTCACGAGGTTGACAAGGCGCTGCTCGATACAGAATTCCCGCTCGCCCGCGAAGTGAAGACAGACGATATCCAGCAGCGGCGCGCCAGCTGCCATGTCAAGCCGTGTACGGTCGTCTTTCGTTGCCGTACGCTGCGTGCACTTCAGAACCTTGAAACCGTAATCAAGACCGAGGGATTCAACCTCGGCCCTGATGTCGTGAATTTCGAGAACTGCCGACTGGATCTGCGGTTGACGAACGAAACTGCCGGATTTCTTGCGTCGCTCGATCAAACCTGCCTTGGCGAGCTGACTCATGACCTTGTTCACTGTCATGCGCGAGCAGTCATAATGGGTGGCAAGATCGACCTCGAACGGCAGCCTGTAACCGGGCGGCCATTCCCCCGAGACGATCCGCCCCTCTATATCGCTGAGGATCGTCTGATGCAGGGTCTGTCCGGCCGATGCCTTTGTCACGTCCGTGATACCTTTCCGCACGGGCTCTTTCTCGTTCTCGCCGAGCCCATATCAGCTATTAAGAAGTTCGGCCATGACCTGGTTGAAACGATCCGATATTTCCCGACGACGGATATGCTGACCCGCCCGCACCTGTTTTTCGCCACGGACCCAAACGGTATCGACACGGACATTGCCTGCAAATAACCATTGATCGAGGATCTTCGACACGGGAAGATAGGGCACGGCCGAAATATCGAGCGCGACAAGATCGGCGCTTTTTCCCTTTTCGATTCTACTTTCTGACATGAGTGCCCCGCCACCGCCTTCCAGCGCCGCCTGGAAAAGTTTTTCCCCGGTGGAACTGCCCGCGCCGGCAATGACATTACGCGCGCGCCGAGACAGACGTTGGGAATATTCCAGCGTGCGCAGCTCTTCAGAAACCGAGATGAGAATATTGGAGTCGGATCCGACACCGAAATGTCCGTCTTCCGCGAGAAAATCCGGAGCGGAAAAGACACCGTCGCCGAGATTGGCCTCCGTGACAGGGCAGAGGCCCGCAACCGCGCCGCTCCGTGCCATGCGGCGTATCTCCGCTTGCGTCATATGCGTGGCGTGTATGAGGCACCAGCGCTTATCGACCGGCGCGTTCCCGAGAAGCCATTCCACTGGCCGCGCACCGGAAAAAGCGAGGGAGTCCTCGACCTCTTTGATCTGTTCCGCCACGTGAATATGGATCGGCCCGTCCTTTGCGAGCGGCACGATGGCCGCAAGCTCATCGCCGGTCACCGCGCGCAGGCTGTGCGGCGCGATGCCAAGCGCCGCACCCGGAAGGGATTTGACGACAGCCTGTGCGCCCTGCATCAGCTTCTCGTAACTGTCAATCGAATGGATGAAACGTTTCTGCCCGTCGATTGGCGGCTGACCGCCGAAACCGGAATGCGCGTAAAAGACCGGCAGCAATGTCAGGCCTATGCCCGTTTGGGCGGCGGCAGCGCCGATACGCTCAGCCATTTCGGCGATATTTCCGTAATGTGAACCGTCCCTGTCATTGTGCAGGTAATGGAATTCTCCGACCCTGCCGAAACCGGCCTCCAGCATTTCCATATAAAGCTGTGCGGCAACGGCCTCGACATGGTCAGGCGTCATGGAGAGGGCGAATTTATACATGACCGTGCGCCAGCTCCAGAAACTGTCGTCGGCAGGCCCGCGGATTTCGGCAAGTCCAGCCATGGCCCTCTGGAAGGCGTGGCTGTGAAGATTGGGCATGGCCGAAACGATGACGGCATGTCGTTCATCCTGCCGCTCGGGAGAAACACCGGTTTCGACCGATGAAACAACCCCGCCATCACAGACGATACGGACATCCTGCGCCCACCCGCCGCTGAGAAGTGCCGCACCCGCGTGAATTGCCGTCATACCACCCTCTCCTCTTGTTACGACATCGGCAAGGCCATTTCGAACAGAAAATGCGGCTTGCCAAGCCGGTTATTATGTATATACATTTACGCCATAAAGGAAAGGCGAAAAGCAATGCCCGGGAACAAATCTGCAAAGGGAGCGGCGATGGGAAACGCAACGGCCTTGTGGCGTAATGCCCGGCTGGCCACCTTCGATCCATTGAGGGAAGGTATCGGCGCAATCGAAAAAGGCGTGATCGCCGTCAGCAGCGGTCGCATCGCATTTGCTGGCCCGGAGAGCGATCTGCCCGCTTATCTCGCCGCCGCCGAGCAAATCACCGATTGCGATGGGCGCTGGATCACTCCCGCTCTGATAGATTGCCACACCCATCTGGTCTTTGGCGGCAACCGCGCCATGGAATTCGAAATGCGGCTGAATGGCGCGACTTATGAAGAGATCGCCAAGGCGGGTGGCGGCATCGTGTCCTCCGTGCGCGACACGCGCGCGGTTTCAGAGGATGTCTTGATGGCGCAAGCGCTCCCCCGTCTCGATACGCTTCTTTCCGAGGGCGTCTCGACGATCGAAATCAAATCCGGTTACGGCCTCGATATAGATACCGAACTGAAAATGCTGCGTGTTGCCCGCAGGCTGGAGACGCTGCGGCCGGTGCGGATCGTCACCAGCTATCTGGCCGCCCATGCGACACCCGCTGAATATAAGGGTAGGAACGGTGACTATATCACCGATGTCGTTTTGCCCGGGCTGGAAAAGGCACAGGCCGAAGGGCTGGTCGATGCGGTGGACGGCTTCTGCGAGGGCATCGCATTCTCCGTCGAAGAAATAGCACGCGTTTTTGAAAAGGCGCGGCAGCTTGGTTTGCCCGTCAAGCTGCATGCCGAGCAGCTCTCCAACCTGGGTGGCGCAGCACTTGCCGCCTCCTGCGGCGGGCTTTCCGCCGATCATCTGGAATATCTGGATGAATCAGGCGCCAGGGCACTGGCCAAGGCGGGAACCGTGGCCGTACTCTTGCCCGGCGCCTTTTATGCGCTTCGTGAAAAACAGGCTCCGCCGATGCAGGCATTGCGCGATGCAGGCGCGACAATCGCCCTCGCCACCGACTGCAATCCAGGCACCTCACCGCTCACTTCCCTGCTTTTGACCATGAACATGGGTGCAACGCTTTTCCGTATGACCGTGGAGGAATGCCTGGCGGCGACAACGCGCAATGCCGCCAAGGCGCTTGGCCTGCTTGCGGAAACCGGCACGCTGGAGGCCGGGAAATCCGCTGATCTTGCAATCTGGGATATCGAACGCCCGGCCGAGCTTGTCTATCGCATCGGTTTCAACCCGCTCCATGCCCGCATATTCAAGGGACAGAAGGTTTCTCCATGACCATGACGACCATTACGCTTCACCCCGGCAACGTGGCCCTGGCCGACCTGGCCGGCATCTACTGGAACAACGGCTCCGCGAAGCTGGACCGCTCGTTTGACGCCGGCATCGAAAAGGCGGCTGCCCGCATTGCCGAGATTGCCGCGGGTAATGCCCCCGTCTATGGCATCAATACCGGTTTCGGAAAACTTGCCTCCATCAAGATCGATGCAGCCGACGTGGCAACGCTGCAGCGCAATCTCATCCTGTCGCATTGCTGCGGTGTAGGCGCGCCGCTTCCTGAAAATGTGGTTCGGCTGATCATGGCGCTGAAGCTGATTTCGCTTGGCCGCGGCGCTTCCGGCGTGCGGCTGGAACTGGTGCGGCTGATCGAGGCCATGCTGGAACAGGGCGTTATTCCCGTCATTCCCGAAAAGGGTTCCGTGGGCGCTTCCGGCGATCTCGCGCCGCTTGCCCATATGGCGGCGGTGATGATGGGCGAGGGTGAGGCTTTTTATCAGGGCGCTCTGCTGCCCGCCGGCCAGGCGCTGGCGAAAGCCGGGCTGACGCCGGTGGTTCTCGCCGCCAAGGAAGGGCTTGCCCTGATCAATGGCACGCAAACCTCCACCGCACTGGCGCTTGCCGGGCTTTTTCGCGCCCATCGCGCCGCACAGGCTGCGCTGATTACCGGCGCACTTTCCACGGACGCCGCCATGGGGTCTTCCGCTCCATTTCACCCGGATATTCACAGACTGCGGGGCCACAAGGGGCAGATCGACGCGGGATCTGCGCTTCGCAGCCTGCTCGACGGCTCCGAAATCCGCATCAGCCACATTGAAGGCGATGAGCGGGTGCAGGATCCCTATTGCATCCGCTGCCAGCCGCAGGTGGATGGCGCCTGCCTTGACCTCCTGCGGCAGGTGGCCCGCACACTGGAAATCGAAGCCAATGCGGTGACCGACAATCCTCTGGTGCTTTCTGACAATTCCGTCGTGTCCGGCGGCAATTTCCATGCCGAACCGGTGGCCTTCGCCGCCGACCAGACGGCGCTCGCGATTTGCGAGATCGGGGCCATCGCCCAACGCCGTGTCGCGCTACTGGTCGATCCGGCGCTTTCTTATGGCCTGCCCGCTTTCCTTTCCAGGAAGCCGGGGCTGAATTCCGGGCTCATGATCGCCGAAGTCACTTCCGCAGCGCTGATGAGCGAGAACAAGCAGATGGCACATCCGGCCTCGGTGGATTCGACGCCAACCTCGGCCAACCAGGAAGACCATGTCTCCATGGCCTGCCACGGAGCGCGGCGACTTTTGCCGATGACCGACAATCTATTCGCCATCCTCGGGATCGAGGCGCTTTCAGCCGTTCAGGGCGTAGAACTGCGCGGGCCACTGAAAACCAGCCCGGAACTGCAAAAGGCCATTGCCGTGCTACGGGCCGCGATACCTTCGCTGGAGGAAGACCGTTATATGGCGCCGGATCTCAAGGCGGCGGCGGAGTTGATCGCCTCCGGTGCGTTGGTCGCCACGATTTCGGACGGCATCCTGCCGAAGCTGGAGGCTTGAGATGAGGCACGTTTTAACCTTCGCCAACTCTCTTCTTGCAGGGGCTAAACCCACGGAAAAGAGAGGCAATCGATGAAGACTCCCTTTGCCCTTCACCAAGGCACTTCGCCGATCATACTCGGTCTGCCTCACACCGGCACGGATGTTCCGGCGGAGATTTGGAGCCGCCTCAACGACAACGGCAAAATTCTGGCCGATACGGACTGGCACATCCATGAGCTTTATGCCGGGCTTCTGGAAAACGCGACAACCGTGAGGGCGACGTTCCATCGTTATGTCATCGACGCCAACCGCGACCCGGCCGGGGTGAGCCTTTATCCGGGCCAGAACACGACCGGGCTGGTTCCGGACACCGATTTCGACGGCAAGCCTATCTGGAATGAAGGGCAGGAACCCACGCCGGATGACATTGCGGACCGTCTGGAAACCTTCCACGCGCCCTATCATACAGCTCTTGCGGCCGAGATCGAGCGGATCAAGAGCATCCATGGGATCGCCATTCTCTATGATTGCCATTCGATCCGTTCGCACATCCCCTTCCTCTTTGAAGGCAAGCTGCCGGATTTCAACATCGGCACGGATATGGGCAGAACCTGTGATCCCGCCATCGAACACATCGCCGTTGAGGCCACCGCCGCCGCGCAAGGTTACGACAGCGTTCTGAACGGCCGCTTCAAGGGTGGCTGGACGACGCGCCATTATGGCAGGCCGCAGAAAGGTGTGCACGCAATCCAGATGGAGCTGGCACAATCCACGCATCTGCAAAGCGAGGTGCCGCCTTTTGCTTATGACGCGGGCAAAGCCGAACGCCTTCGCCAGCATCTCAAGACGATTCTCACGCGCATGGAAGAATTTGCGCTCGACACGAAACGATAAGGGGAAATCTTATGAACAATCCGCGCCATAATATTCGCGACGTTCGCGCACCGCAGGGCACCGAGCTCAATGCCAAAAGCTGGATGACGGAAGCGCCGCTGCGCATGCTGATGAACAATCTCGACCCTGATGTGGCCGAGCGACCGCATGAGCTGGTGGTTTATGGCGGCATCGGCCGCGCCGCCCGCACATGGGACGATTTCGACCGCATCGTCGCGACGCTGAAGGATTTGAACGAGGACGAGACCCTGATCGTGCAGTCCGGCAAGCCGGTCGGCGTCTTCCGCACCCACAAGGATGCGCCGCGCGTGCTGATCGCCAATTCGAATCTGGTGCCGCATTGGGCCACCTGGGATCATTTCAACGAGCTGGATAAGAAGGGCCTGGCCATGTACGGCCAGATGACCGCGGGTTCGTGGATTTACATCGGCACCCAGGGCATCGTGCAGGGAACGTACGAAACCTTCGTGGAGGCTGGCCGCCAGCATTATGGCGGCAATCTCAGGGGCAAATGGATCCTGACCGGCGGTCTCGGTGGTATGGGCGGCGCGCAGCCGCTCGCCGCCGTCATGGCCGGCGCCTGCTGCCTTGCCGTCGAATGCGATGAAACCCGCGTCGATTTCCGTCTGCGCACCCGTTATGTTGATGCGAAGGCGCATACACTTGATGAGGCGCTGGCGCTGATCGATCAATGGACGAAGGCCGGCGAGGCCAAGTCCGTCGGCCTGATCGGCAACGCAGCGGAGATATTCCCGGAACTTTTCCGTCGCGGCATCCGGCCCGATATCGTGACCGACCAGACCTCGGCGCACGATCCGATCCATGGTTATCTGCCTGCTGGCTGGAGCGTGGCCGAATGGCGCGCCAAACAGGAGAGTGATCCACAGGCCGTTGCCGCTGCCGCTCGCGCCTCCATGAAAGTTCACGTCCAGGCCATGGTCGATTTCTGGAACGCCGGCGTTCCGACGCTCGATTACGGCAATAATATCCGCCAGGTCGCGAAGGACGAAGGGCTGGAAAACGCCTTCGCTTTCCCCGGCTTCGTGCCGGCCTATATTCGCCCGCTGTTTTGCCGAGGCATCGGGCCGTTCCGCTGGGCGGCACTTTCCGGTGACCCGGAGGACATCTACAAGACCGACGCCAAGGTGAAGGAACTACTGCCCGACAACAAACACCTGCACAACTGGCTGGATATGGCGCGCGAGCGCATCGCGTTTCAGGGCCTGCCTGCCCGCATTTGCTGGGTGGGGCTCGGCGACCGCCATCGTCTCGGGCTTGCCTTTAATGAAATGGTCCGGAACGGTGAACTGAAGGCGCCCATCGTGATCGGCCGCGACCATCTCGATTCTGGCTCCGTCGCCTCGCCCAACCGCGAGACCGAATCCATGAAGGACGGTTCCGATGCCGTATCGGATTGGCCGCTGCTTAACGCACTGCTTAACACTGCATCCGGTGCAACCTGGGTATCACTGCATCACGGCGGCGGTGTTGGTATGGGCTTTTCCCAGCATTCCGGCATGGTCATCTGCTGCGATGGCACCGACGACGCCGCGCGTCGGATCGAGCGTGTTCTGTGGAACGACCCGGCAACCGGCGTCATGCGCCATGCCGATGCAGGTTACGAGATTGCCGTGGAATGCGCCAAGGAGCAGGGACTGCGTCTCCCCGGTATTCTCGGCAATTGATGAGCGTGCCGCGCGGTCCATCGCCGCGCGGCACTCCGACCTTGCGTCGGCAAAGCCTAAGGGCATTACCCAACGCTCCTTTGACTGAAACTTCCGGTTCGATTTTCTCGTTGTTAGCTGTTGGTCGGTCATAGCCGATCATTTTTAGCGTCTATAACGGCGCGGCAAGCTTTTAATGGAGTGCGGACGACAGCATGGCACCACGGCGTATTTCACTTGCCTTCAGCTTTTTGGTTGGTGCAATTTTTCCGGCTTTTTCTTTGACCGTCCCTGCATCCTCCCAGGCCCAAGAGCCTGTGCCGGTAAGAATCGATGTTGGCGGATATAAGCTCAACAGCCTGTTGCTGGAACCGCAAAAGCAGGCAGAGCTGCCACCGATCGTCTTCCTGCATGGCGCGAGCGCAAGTCTCTACGATCCGCTGTTGTCCTTTGCGGACAAATTCCGCGGTCGCGCAAAACTTCTGTTCGTCGACAGGCCGGGTCATGGCAGTTCCGACATCGGCGGCAAAGATAATATCCTGCCCGACGGACAGGCCGACGCCGTGGCTCAACTGATGAAAAAGCGCGGCATCCGCAAGGCCATCATCGTCGGCCACTCCTTTGGCGGAGCCATTACCGCGGCATTCGCGCTTCGCCACCCGGAAATGGTGTCGGGCCTGGTGTTTCTTTCTCCGGCGGTTTACCCCTGGCCTGGAGGCATCGCCTGGTATTACACGGCGGCAAGCGCCCGGGTGACAGGCCCGCTTTTTTCGATCTTCGTCGCACCGCCCGTGGGTTTCCTTGCGCTCGACCGGGCGACGCGCGGGGTTTTCGCCCCCAATCATCGTCCTCCTGGCTATGTGGAGGCAACGCGCGCATGGGGGGCGTTAAGACCGCAGGCTTTTCGCCATAACGCGCAGGAAGTCGCCGCGCTGAACACATGGGCGCGGAGCGCCTCACCGAACTACTCCAAAATCAAGGCGCCGACCGTCATTATAACCGGCGACACCGACAATGTTGTTTCACCGGAAATTCATTCCCGCCAGCTTGCACGCGCTATTGACGGGTCGAGCTTGATCGTTGTGAGGAATCTCGGACACAAGTCGGACTACGTTGCGCGTGATCTTGTGGTCGCGGCAATCGAAAAACTCGCTGGAAAAAGTGTTGATCTACGCGCCGCGCAAAAAAAGCTTGAACAACGTATCGCTGGCGACCGCGATAAATAGTGCCATCGTCCAGACAAACGACCAGGGAATGCAGAAGATGAGACACCTAGAAAACACCGCCTATACATCGATGCCCTGGAAAAACGGCGGCGGTGTAACGACGGAGATCATCGTTCATCCCGCAAAAGCCTCGATGGCGGATTTCGACTGGCGCATCAGCATGGCCAACGTTGCGCAAGACGGGCCTTTTTCCATATTTCCCGGAATTGATCGCACCCTTTGCATCCTCGAAGGGAAAGGCATGAGCCTCAGCATCGACGCACGCGAGCCGGTGGTGTTGACGATGGCAAGCGATCCCCTGCCCTTCGCCGCGGATGTTCCGGTGGACGCCGTTTTGGCAGACGGTCCCATCGTCGATCTCAATGTCATGTCCCGTCGCGAGCAATATTCGCATCGCGTCGAAAGACACCGCACCACACTCACTGTCCAGTCGACAGGCTCAACGGCGACAATAATTTTTGCCGTTGATCCCGTCAGCGTCTCATCGGCCGGCCAAACGGTGCATTTGCAGCGACGCGACAGCCTCTTGCTGGAGCGCGGCGCCGGATTTGCAGTGAAGGGCATGGAAGAGGATGGTCGTTTCTTCGTCGTGACGTTTGATCAGGTCTAAGCTGCTTCCCTCAATCGAGACCGAGCGGGTCGGCAACCCGTGGCCATAGGCCAAGGCTTGCCTTGCGGTAAGGTGTTTTTGCCGGGTCGGTGGGATAGGAGGTCGGGGCCGCGATATAGACGATCTCTGAAGCGATCGGCGCAAAACCCGCGTGAAAATGGTTGGTCGACTTGACGAGCAACAGGTCTTTTTTCGCGAAATCGATTCCAAGATTGGAAAAGATATCCGGCTCATAAGTTTGCGTTCGACTGGTAATGAGAATGATGTCGATTTCGGTGCCGAGCGGCCGGACAACGGCGGCGCGGCCGAGCGTGACGCGACTATTACGGAAACTCTGCCAGCCCGTCTCGACGGTGCGCATAACCATTACTCGGAAATCCAGCGGATCGCCGCCCTGCGGACTGGATTTTCCACCGATGCGAAGATCGAGCTCTGCGCCCTCCCCCGCTGCATGGCAAAAAGAGACTGCGATGGGATCCCAGATCGTCGCGACGCCGATCCTGTCCATGCCGCGCTCTACCATGCGGCGCAGAATGTGGGTCGCGTCACCCGCGACACCGCCGCCGGGATTGTCCCATATATCCGAAACCACCACCGGCCTTTGCGAATTTGCGCTGCGAATGGCAACGGCCTGGTCGAGACCAGCTTCCGTATCCAGCATCGGCATGGCGGTCAGCCTGCGCATGGCATAAAGTTCACGGCCCAGCTTTTCGGCCAGCGCGTCCCCTTTGGTCCTGTCGTCATCCGTAACAACGACGATGCGTGTGCCCATGTCCGGTACATCACCCGCCATGAATCCATGAATAACGGAGATGGAGAGAATACCGTCTTTGCCCTCCATCGCCTTCAGCCGGTCCACATAAGAACGCATCGGCTCACGGCTGGTCGGATAAATGGTGATCATTCGGCAATCGAAAGTCGAGATGACGGGCCTGATTTCGCCGCGCAGAGTACGCAACGCCATTTCGACGACATGTTCGCCGCGTTCCTCAAAATCGGTATGGGGAAATTCCAGGAACGTCGCCATGATATCCAGGCTTTCAACCCTTAATGCCGTGAGATGGCTATGGGGATCGAACTCCGCCGCAATCAAGACGTCCGGGCCCACCATTGCCCGCATCCGCGACAGGAAATCCCCTTCAGGATCGTCATAGCCCTGCGCCACCATGGCGCCATGCAGGCCAAGAACCACAGCATCGACCGGCAGGGCTGCCCGGAGCTCCGAAAGAATGGTGTCTCGCAGTGTTTCATACGTCTGGCGCTGGATGAGGCCGGCAGGCTCCGCCCAGCAGGACGTGCCCTCGATGACCGTGAACCCTTCCGCCTTGCCTCGGCGCCGCAGAATAGGGACCGGCGAGGAGCATAGCGTCGGCGTGTCCGGATGTTCACCCGGCCCGGCATAGAAAGCCGCACGAAAGGCATCCATATCCGTGGGAACAGGTGAAAACGTGTTGGTTTCGGTGGCGAGCGACGCCGTGAATATGCGCATTTATGGGGTCTCGTTGCCGGAGCTGCCTGCGGGCTGAGCTCGTTTCCTCAAGTTAATTAGCCGGGTAACATTACCAGACCGTACCGCGTGCAGCGACCTCTTCGACGCGGGTAACAACGCCGTTTCGATGGAACACCATCCTGTCGAAAAGGTTGCTGACGACGCATGTATGGTTCGGCACGACCCTGACGACATCGCCGATCCGGGGACCGCCGGACGCGCAGCCGGAAAGATCGACAACCGCGTGTTCTTCAGAGAGTGAGATGATTTTTGCACCTTCGTGGCCTTCGATCAGCCCATAATCGTTGAAGCCGAGGAGATCGGAGGTCAAAGCCTTGGAGCCGCAATCAAGCACGGCGCGGTCCGCTGCAGGCCGCGAGACAACGGTAGCGAGAACATGCATTGCCAGATCATCGGCCGTGCAATGGCCGGCACGCAACATCGCCCGGTCATTATAGACATAGGTGCCTGCCCGGTGTTCGGTTGCAGAGGGGACGAGATGCGCTGCATAGAAGTCCGGCGAGCCGCCGCTGGAACGAACCGGGCAGTCCACGCCTTTTGCCGCAAGCAGCGCCATGGTGTCGCGCAGGAAGCTTTCCACCTTTTCAGCTCCGCCCGGTGCCGGATAGGTCAAGATACCCTTGAATATAAGTCCCGGCGCGGCGACGATTTTCTCAGCAAGTGCCGCTGCCGCCGCCGGCGTCTGCACACCGCAACGCTTTCCGCCGGTATCACATTCAACAAGCACGGCGAGCGGCCGCCCCTCATCAAATGTGGCAGCGAGGCCGGCAACCGTCACGTCGCTATCAGCAACGACGCTCAGCTGAGCTATACGGGCATTCAGCGCTTTCAACCGCGACAGTTTCGCGGCACCAAGAATATTGTAGGTAATCAGGATATCGTCAAAACCGGCGTCTGCGAAAACCTCCGCTTCGCTAACTTTCTGGCAATTGATGCCTATAGCGCCGGCCTGAAGCTGCTGTCGGGCGATGGCCGGTATCTTGTGTGTCTTGATATGCGGCCGGAAGGCCTTGCCATGACTGTCGAGATAGGCCTGCGCTCTCTTTATATTTGCGGCAAGCCGGTCTTCGTCGATCACCGGCATTGGCGTCGAAATGGCATCAAGCTTTGCGCCCTCGTCAGGCCATGGATAGGTCATCATATGCTCTCTAAGCGAAATAAATCAGATACTTAAGCCAAAGGCTTATAAGCGATAACGTCCATTTCCACCTTGGCGTCAACCATCAGCGGGGATTGTACGGTTGAGCGTGCAGGCGGATGATCGATGAAATGTTTCTGGAACACGGCGTTAAAACTGGAGAAATCCCTGGCGTCATCCAGCCAGACATTCACCTTCACCACATCGGCAAGCGTACAATCAGCCAGCGCCAGGACATCCTTGAGATTGGCCACCACCTGCTCGGTCTGGGCGACGATACCGCCAGTCACCACTTCGCCATCAATGGTGGGCACCTGTCCGGACACATAGACGAAATCACCGGCCCGGACGGCCTTGGCGAAGGGCCGACGCTGCCCACCGGCCTGGCTATCTGCGACCTCGAACCGCACCAAATTATTTTTCACCATTCAAGCCTCGCAAATTATTTTCATGATGTTCAATTTTTCTTGCATTTATAGCCGGTTTAACGACGATACTCCATAACCCATGTAAATTATTTAGCAAATGATGAGATTCGTTCGCTTTTCGCGACATTTTTTGAATGTTGCGGATACTTACTTAACGGCCGGCGATTTTTCGCCACGCGTCGAATATGACCTATTGCATCCAGGCCAAAGAGCGTCATCCACGCGGTGACCGTGACTCAACCGACGAGTTTGCCGCGGCAAACTACGCAGTATAAATGAGGAGGCCGGAGAGTCCGGCACCATTGTTGGGTCCGCAACAGGCATCAGCCTTGCGCGGATATGAGGCGCTTACCGATCACTCTGTCAGTGATGAAATGCGCTATATCACGAGCCTGGATCCGTATATCCGGAACGGCGGTAATTTCCCAGAACTGGCCTGCCGTCAGCGCGCCGACGGCGAAGAGACCTGGCCATGCCTGGCCATCCGTGCGAAGCAGCCGGGAATCGCCGTCGACCTCGACACCAAGGCCAAAGGAATCGAGCCGAAGCACCCCGTCAGATCGCATGCTTTCCAGAAGGCGAGAGTGGCCGATACCCGCGCGTTCCATGCCGGTGCAATTGATGACCCAATCGACCTGCAGTTCCTTAATCATCTGTGTATGCCGAACGCGATAACGAATGGAGATGCTCTCCTCCTGTTCATCGATCGCCTGGAGATAACCCGCGTGGATAGTGAGAACGCCGTCTGACAACAGCTTGTCAAAGGCGTCATGCACCTCAGGCGCGATGCGATGTCTATGGATATTCCACCAAGGCAGCGCATGCCGCAAAAACCTTGCGCGTTGCTGTGAGCTGAGGCTCTGCCATAGCGATTGTGTTTTTGGCCGCAAACCGTCCATAACCGAGCGCCATGGCGCCCCGTTGGCCACCTGTTGACGGAGAGATCGTAAGAGCTCGCTTATCTCAGTGGAACCTTCAGGCAGACGCGGAGCACTAGGCGGCACAGGCGGACTAACATGCGGATGCGGAATGAGCCCGCGGCGGGACAGGACATGGATCGGGCCCCGGTGACCTTTTCCGCGCAGCGTCAACACCTGATCGATCATCGTAAGGCCGGAACCAAGGATACAGATACGGTCCCCGCTCTTCACCCGGGACAACCATCCCGGCTGCCAGCAATGGCTCACCACGCGCTGCACGCCCTCTTCACGTTTTGCGGCAGTTTGCACCGGCAAACTTGCAGCGCCAACGCCGAGACACAGAACGACATTGCGTGCCTGCAATGTCTCGCCATTTTCCAGGGTGAAGATAAAGCCGCCTTGTGATTCGGGCCGGCAAGCGGATGCCTTCGCCCGAATAAAATCCACACGCGCCCGCTGTTCCCGGCTTCTGAGGAGACTGGCGAGCCGGTCCCGCAGATAGAGCCCATAATCTCCTCTCGAGGCGAATAGAAGGGGATCGTTTCCCAGCCCGTTCTGCGCCAACCATTCGACGAAATCGTCCGGGCCGTCCGGGAAGACGCTCATACGCCCCGCGGGCACATTCAGCCGATGATAGGGTAGTTCCGTGCGATAGGCGGTTCCGCGGCCAAAGTCCGACTCGTCACCAACGATGGCAATCGACGCCTCCGCTGGCAGTGATGACAGGAGATGGGCTGCTGTACAAATGGCCGAGAAACCCGAACCGACTAGAGCGACGTCATAGGACATTCAATCCTCCAACCAACGACAATGGAATTGCCCGGCAACCGGCGCGAGGCATCCCATACTCTAGTCATGCAGTAGAGATTAACCAGCTGCGAATGTCCACCCTTGAATTTCCCGACTGCCCCTCCCTAGCGGCAAGATAGCGAAAGTTAGCCGCGGCAAACTTCCGGCCCCCCTGCTGTCATAACTCAAGCCGAGGGAGCGAGGGAGCGAGGGAGCGAGGGAGCGAGGGGAAAACGAGGCCAAGTTAGCCGCGGCAAACCAGAAAACGCCAAGAAGGGAAAAGTGATTCTTCCACAATGCTTTAGCGGCGTCTCTGTACATGAGAAAAAAGCCTATTGCGCCAAAAAGAGAATCGGCGCTTATATCTCAGTTGCGGAAAAAACCGCCTTTTTCGAAAAAAACCGCTACTGCAATTTCGAGCGAAAGAAGACCGATGACACAGAGTGCCGATTTAAGACGTGCCGGAGGAGCACCTGACCTGACGAGTCTTATACAACAGCATTCGGCTGCGTTGTCAGCCCAGTTGCAGGCGCATAACGCGAATACATTTTCCCCCCATACCGAAAAGAGCATGCGGCATTTCTCTCCGGCGGAGACCGCAAAGCTCATCGGCATTGGCGAAGCTTATCTGCGCCAGATCGCTTCCGAGTTGCCTGAGCTTGATGCCGCGCAGGTATCCGGGCGTCGCTCCTATTCCGTAGAAGACATGCGCGATATCAGGGGTTTTCTGGACCAGGGTGCGCGTGGCACACGCCGCTACCTGCCCCACCGCCGGGAGGGCGAAGAGTTACAGGTCATCGCCGTCATGAATTTCAAGGGCGGTTCGGGAAAGACAACCACCTCTGCCCATCTGGCGCAATATCTGGCACTACGTGGCTATCGGGTTCTTGCCATCGATCTCGACCCCCAGGCCAGCCTTTCCGCGCTTTTTGGTCACCAGCCCGAGATTGATGTCGGGCCGAACGAGACGCTTTATGGCGCGATCCGTTATGACGATGAACGCCGCCCCATCGCCGAGATTGTCCGTGGCACCTATATTCCCGATCTCCACATTGTTCCCGGCAATCTGGAACTTATGGAGTTCGAACACGATACTCCGCGTGCGCTGATGCGCCGTGCACCGGGTGACACGCTGTTTTTCGCCCGTATCGGCCAGGCGATCGCCCAAGCGCAAAATTTCTACGACGTTGTCGTCATCGATTGCCCACCGCAACTCGGTTATCTGACGCTTTCGGCTCTGACAGCGGCGACATCGGTGCTCGTCACCGTCCATCCGCAGATGCTTGACGTGATGTCCATGAACCAGTTCCTCGCCATGACCGGCGACCTTCTGGCGGAAATTGGCCGGGCCGGTGCTCGGTCGGATTATAACTGGATGCGTTACCTGATCACCCGTTTCGAACCGAGCGACGGGCCGCAGAACCAGATGGTCGCTTTCCTGCGATCGATCTTTGGTGAAAACGTCCTCAATCATCCGATGCTGAAAAGCACGGCGGTCTCGGACGCTGGATTGACCAACCAGACGCTTTTCGAAGTGGAGAGGACGCAATTCACCCGGTCGACCTATGATCGCGCGCTGGAAGCCATGAACAATGTAAACGCTGAAATCGAAGGACTGATTAAAAAAGCGTGGGGTAGGGCAGCATGAGCAGAAAACAAATCTTCGCAAATCTTGGCACACCGGGTACCGACAACAACGATACCACGCCGGAGCGTTCACGACCCCGTATCAGGCCTATCCTCGGCTCCCCCGAGCTGGTGACGGATGTTTTGAACTCCCCCGTTGGTATGATCGGTCAATCGCTGAATGAAGTCTCGGAGCGCGCCAAACGGGCTGAAGCCATTGAAAAGCAGCTCGCCGAAGGACTGACGATTGTCTCTCTCGACCCCGCGGATATCGATCCCTCCTTCATACCGGATCGTATGCCCGCTTCCGAAGAGGCCGATGCCGGTCTGGTGGAGGCAATTCGTGAGCAGGGGCAGCAGGTGCCGATTCTCGTGCGCCCGCATCCCGATTTCCCGGGCCGTTATCAGGTCGCCTTCGGTCATCGCCGCCTTCGCGCCGTTTCAAGTCTTGGAATTCCGGTCAAGGCCGTTGTGCGGGATCTCAGCGATGAACAGCTGGTGGTGGCCCAGGGCCAGGAAAATAACGAACGCCGCGACCTGACCTATATCGAGAAAGCACGGTTTGCGCAGAAACTGCAGATGCGGTTCCCTCGAGACACGATCATGGCGGCAATGTCGCTTCACAAGGGCGATCTGTCCAATATGCTTTCGGTCGTTGGACGCATTCCAGAGGATCTGGTCGATCTCATAGGCCCCGCACCCACTGTCGGCCGGCGCAACTGGATGGATCTTGCCGACCAGCTTTCCTCCTCACAGGTCAAGGAGGCGGCCCGCGCATATGTCAGCGAACCGACGGTTGCCTCGCTTCCTTCCGAAGAACGCTTCAAGGCGCTTCTGGACTTTTTGAAGCCAAAGGCACAGGCCAAGAAAACCGGCGTATGGTCTTCGGATACGGGCCGTCGCCTGGCGAAAGTGGTCGAGAGCGACCGCAAGCTGGATATATCGATCGACAAGAACGAAGCACCGGAATTTGCCGAATTCGTTCTTGAGCATCTTCAGACGCTGTTTGCCGAGTATCGGTCCAAGCAGTGATTTCTAACCCGAACGACTAACAGGAGACGCATCACAAAAGAAAAAAGCCCCCGAACGTTGCCGCGCGGAAGCCTTTCTTTGATTTAAGCACCCGAAGAATCTCATTTCCGCGAATCATAGTCAAGAGTCTTGGCATCGAATTTTTCGGTGAGCGATTTTCTTTTGCCTTGTGAAAGGTGAAAGACATGGACAGCACATGTGTAACGACGCCCTTTGGGCGGCGAGCGATGTCGTTTGGCGTGCTCGCAACCCAGTTTGCCGCGCAGAAAAACAGAAAATGCGAAGCAGTCGACAAATGGAAACTCTATCGGTCGGTCTGTGAAGCAAGACCGCTGCTCGGCGTAACCGATCGCTCGCTTGCCGTTCTGAACGCGCTCCTGAGCTTTTATCCCAAAAATGAGCTTTCCAGCGAAGCCGGATTGGTGGTGTTTCCATCCAATACGCAGTTGTCGCTCAGGGCACATGGCATGGCGGAACAGACATTGCGTCGGCATCTTTCGGCTCTTGTCGAAGCCGGCCTCATCATCCGCAAGGACAGCCCGAATGGGAAACGTTACGCACGGAAGCACAGGGGTGGCGAGATCAGCGAAGCCTACGGGTTCTCACTCGCACCGCTTCTTGCTCGTAAAACGGAAATAGAGGAACTGGCCGAACGCATCATTGGCGAACGGCTCGATCTTCAACGGCTTCGCGAGACGATCAGCCTCTGCCGTCGGGACATCCAGAAACTCTGCGAAATGATTGCTGCCAGCGGCAAGATCGAGATCTTTGACGGGTTTCAGGCCCGTTACAACGACATCGCGCGGGCTCTAGGGCGCAATTCGAAGACAGCTGAACTCAAGGAAATCGCCGGTTTTCTGGCTTCACTGCGCACAGAAGTGACCAACTATCTGGAAAATCTTGAAAAATCGGAAAATTTGAGCGGCAATGACTGCCAAAATGAGCGCCTCATAAAGAATTCAGAATCCGAATCCATATCTGAACCGCAGGAATTGGAGGATGCCGCGCCGGTTCGAAATGCTGCAACAGTCGCGTCCACATCCGCAGATGCCGCGGTCACTGGTGTCACACCTCCAAAACCAACACCCAAGAACGATCTTCATAAGCAATTTTTTGTTCCTGATATTGTTTTGGTTTTGAAAGCGTGCCCGGACATCTCACTCTATGCACCTGGAGGTGCGGTGACTGGCTGGAGAGATATGGAGGTGGCAACTTCCGTCATCAGAACCATGTTCAGCATCAGCCAGTCGGCCTATCAGGACGCTTTGGCCACCTTCGGGAGGCAGGGAACAGCGGCCATCCTCGCTTGCCTGTTGCAGAAGGCTGATCAAATCAGTTCGCTTGGCGGATATCTGCGCAATCTCACACGTAAGGCCCAGGAAGGTAGTTTCGATCTCAAGGCTATGCTCACGGCGCAACTGCGTGGCCGGACAGACAAGCAGGAGGCGGGAACGAGATCATGAGGGCGTGATGAGCGGAGCGGCGGCAGCTTGCGAAAAACCGGCTATGCGGTTAGATTCTTGCTGTTCACGCAAACACCAAAAGATTCGTTGGAACGAAGCTGCTAGAACACTTTGTGTCCGATCGGGGCTTCCCGTGGTTAATGCAAAGTAACGAAAGTTAAGTCCAATTTAGCTTTCGTTTGCGCTTTTCCGTGATTGGTTTCAATTGCTTGAGTCTGGAGCATTTTGAATGCGGAGTAGCGGTCTGAACACATCAGACTGTGCAGTTCGGGCAGAAGTTCCTCCCTGCGGCCTCGAAAAAAGTTCCGCGATATGTCGCCAATCCGCGCTACCTTGGCGCCGACGAAGTGAACTTTCGCTGGCACTGCGCGTTCCAGTCAATGGTTTAACGGAACGCCACGCTCATGACATTTCCGGATGATATAGAACTGGCCGTCGCTCTTTACATGGCGGATAAAGCTCTGCCCCGACATATTGCGATTGCAGAGCTTGTGAAATCAGTCCTTGAAGACACCGGCTATCTCCCAGGGGGCGAGGGGCGGCCGCCTGAAGTCGTCGATGGGCAATCGAGCGGTGATTACGTGCAATACCGCACTTACCTTGACGGCGATGCCTGAAGCTGTGCGGAACAAATGCAGGGGATGGCTGTTATTGGCGCAGATAAAAGCGTCAGGGAATTTCGATGTTACCCAAGCCCCTCTTTCTCGCCGCCGGCCTCGTCTCCGTAACGGTCGTGCCGGTATTTTCCCAGTCCCTGGAAATCAGCCGGCTGGAAGATAAAAAAGCCGGTAACGCAGCGGTTTCATCGGCGCCTTCCGCCCAAAGTTACATTACTGATGTCTCCGGAAAAACGGTGCGGCTGGTGGGACCGCAGTTCCTTCCCGACAGCGCGCGTGGGCTGGAATTCCCCGGCCGCGGGTCAGATCATAACAATACCGGGGCTGAAACCCACGTCTTGCGACAGTGAGGGATTGCGATGATCTATGCTCCGCAAACGGAAGCAGAATGAGAACAGGAACCAAGATTTCCCGACGGGCGCCGAGTGCAGAAAGCTGGATCCGGCATGACGGCCAGGAGACGGGAAAGGCGACATTTCCTGAGCTGTTCTTTGATCTGGTTTTCGTTTTCGCTCTTATTCAGTTATCCCATTCTCTGGCGAAGGACTTTGGGCCAACGGCGGTGCTGGAAGCCGGCATCCTGATATTGTCCCTGTGGTGGCTGTGGATACACACCACCTGGATCACCAATCTGCTGAATACTGAGAAAGAACCGGTCAGGATTTTGCTCTTCGTGTTGATGTTTGGCGGTGTACTGCTGGCCATCGCCTTGCCGGAAGCCTTTGCCGAACAGGGCCTGGTCTTCGCGCTGATCTACAGCGTCATGCAGATCGGTCGAAGCCTGTTTGCTCTCTATGCCTTCAGGGATGAAGACCGGCAGTCGTTTCTGGTGTTCGTGAGGGTGACGATCTGGCTGGCCATCTCGAGCCTGTTCTGGCTGGCAGGCGGGTTTTGCGATCTGGGGGAACGCATTCTCCTGTGGGGCATGGCGCTCGCAATCGAGTATGCCGGTCCGGCCTGCCGCTATGTTGTCCCCGGCTTGCGTTCTCGCGATGACGACAGTCTGCATCTTTCCGGAGAGCATCTGGCGGAACGTTGCGCCCTGTTTGTCATCATCTGTCTGGGGGAAACAATTCTGACCACTGGCCGGACGGCAACCGAATATATGAACTCCGGGCTGACATTTGTCGTTTTCTGCTCCGCCTTCATAAGCACCGTCGCGATGTGGTGGATTTATTTCCATCACGGACAGGCGGAAGCCTCCAGAAAAGCCGAGAACGCCGACGAGAAGGCGAAGATCGCCCATAATCTCTTCAATTACGGACATTTGCCAATCGTCGCCGGTATCATTCTGACGGCGGTGGGAGAGGATTTCAGCCTGTCCCACGCCCACGAGGCCGCAACGATAAGGGAGGCCATCGCAATCGTCGGTGGTCCCGTCCTCTTTCTGGCAGGCAATATCGGTGTCAAGATCGCAGCGACCTATCAGCGCCCCGTCTCGCATTTTGCGGGCGTGGCAGCGCTCTGCCTATTGTTGCCGGTGCCGGGCATTCCGCTATTCATCCTGCAGCTGGCCAGCACGGGTATTCTGCTGCTTGTTGCCCTGTGGGAATATCTGGCTCTGAAAAAGTCAGTCGCCACGGCGTGATCTCGAATGCTCAGACGCTGACCAGATTGCGCGTCCTCTCGTTCCAGAGCTTGAGGCTTTTCGCGTAAGCTTCGTCAAAGGAAAGCCCCATGTCATTGACGAGCATCAACGCGGCGGCGGCGGTGGATATGATGATGGTTTCCGCCCTTTCGTCTTTCGCGGCTCCCGTCCAGACTGCACGCCAATATTCGAAGGTGGTAAACATGGTTGGCATTTCGGCAGGCGGTGCTTCGCGGGCGGGGACCAGGGCCTCCACGTCCCTTCCGCTTGAAAGACCGAAAATCCGTGTGCTGCGGAATGGCGTGAACTGTGCGAAATCCCGCGTGTTACCGAGTATGGCGAGATTCTCCACGGCGAGCAGGCGGGCGGTATCGCGATGCAGCTCCTGATAGGCCGGACGGGCAAGCCCTATAATGGTGCTCCTTGCGCGCAGTGGATTGAGAAGGTGGACGACAGTATGCACCGGCAGGCGCATTTCCAGAATGCCATGGAGACTGAGCAGGCTCTGGAATTGCACAGACAGGCCGCCCAGGGGTAGATAGGCGATCCGTTCGGATGACGTGGCCTCGGCCGCCTGCGAAAGCGAACGGCAAAGGGGAATACCGCAGGCTTGTGCGGCGCGTTCGAGCTTGCCGCCATTTTCGCCCTGACCAACATGGCCGTGCAGCAGCACCCTGTACCCCGCCATGGAAACGAGGCGGGCGGAATGCACGAACCATGGCGCGTCGCGGTGTTTGGGGGACATATAAGCCGGCCAGTCGAGATCGACGGTGACAGGCCGGTAGCGGTCTCGCCCGACATGTCGCCACGTCGCCTGGATGAAGCCGGCCAGTTCGGCCGCCGTCACGCCGCGATAATGCATGGTGGCGAGCAGTGCCCCGATCTGTATCGGATCGGCATCCCCTTCCAGAATGATCGACAGTGCATCCGTCGCCTCCGATTGGCTGAGCGGACGGCTGTTGCCTATTCCCATCGCAGACGTTGCAATATACTTGGCGAGCCGTTCCTGTGGGGCGGAATTGTGGCCGATGCGGGCGAGACGCTCGGCAATGTTTTCCGGCGTCGGCTGACCTTCAAGAAGAATGCTGGGGCGAAGGGAAAGTGGCGGTGCTTTCATCAATGCCGGCTGCTCCCAGCCGCTCTTATTGATGGTGGCCGGCGCCTCGGGTTCTTCCTGCGAGTAATCGATCAGATTTTCGGCCTCTGCCGCCAGGGAGCGGATGCGCAGGCGCATGGCTTCGGCAAAGGGGGTGGGGCGCAGGCCTTGGCCGGTGCGGAGAAAGAGCTGGTCCCCGTATTTTTCCCGTAGCTGCTGCAAGATCCGGCTCATCGATGATGTTGGAAGTCCCATGCCCGCCGCGGCGCGGCTGACACTACCTTCCCGCAACAAAGCATCAAAAGCGACAAGCAGTTTCAGCTGCCCAAGCCTGTCGGGTTTTGCCGTGGAAGCCGGTCCGTCTTTTCTCTTGCTGGTTGTCATCTGGCGAATTTTTACTCCACTCCTCTTAAGAGGGAGCCCTTTTTGCAATTTCTAGAATTTAGAACTGTTCGAAAACAAACCTGTTGCGCCTACACGCCCCTCGTAAATAAGTGGGGTGAAATTCTCAAGTTAAATGCGGGGGCATAACATGGAATTGAAGTACCGGGGCTGCAAAAAGGCTTCGATGACAATAAAGACTACTTTTTCGGCAGCAATGGCGGGAACCGCGTTAAATATTGCTCTGCCCGCTTTTGCGCAGCAGGTATCCGAAAATACCACTGTTCTTGAGCAGATCGTCGTCACCGCGTCCGGTTTCGAGCAGAATGTAAAAGACGCTCCGGCCAGCATCACCGTCGTCACACGGGAGGATCTGGAAAAGGGGGCGTATCGCGACCTGACTGACGCCTTGCGCGAAGTGCAGGGCGTGTCCGTCACCGGGATCGCCAACGAAAAGGATGTTTTCATCCGCGGCTTGCCGGGCGCCTATACGTTGATCCTCGTTGACGGCAAGCGGCAGAGCACGCGCGATGCCCGCACGAATGGCAACTCCGGCTTCGAACAGAGCTTCGTGCCGCCGGTTTCGGCGATCGAACGTATCGAAGTGGTGCGCGGTCCCATGTCCTCGCTTTATGGCTCGGATGCCATGGGCGGCGTGATCAACATCATCACCCGCAAGGTCGGCGACGTCTGGTCGGGCTCCGTCACCACCGAGGGCACGGTTCAACAACATTCGAAATTCGGCAACAGCGGCCAGGTCTCCTGGTATGCGAACGGTCCGATCCTCAAGGATCAGCTTGGTCTGCAGCTCTGGGGCAGGGGCTTCACGCGCGGCGAAGACCGCATTTTGAGCGGGACCACCGGCGCCAAGGAATATGATTTCAACGGCCGCCTGACGTTTACGCCGAACGAAGATCACGACATCTATCTCGAGGGTGGCAAGACAAGGCTACGCCGGAGCGCCGAGCCTGGCGAATCGCTCGCGGCCAATAGCGACGGCACCTACAACATCAACACGCGTGACCACTGGTCACTCTCGCACACCGGCCGCTGGGGACCGACCACATCCGAATTCTCGTTGCAGCAGGAATGGGCGGAACGCACCAATTTCACCAGAAACATCCGAACCGGCCGCGTGACTGAAAATGCACGCTCGCCGGAGGTGCGCAATACCGTGCTCGATGGCAAGTTCACCACGCCTTTCGAGCTCTTCGGCAACCACACACTGGTCACGGGCGGCCAATATTTCGAGGCACGGCTGACGGACCAGAACCCGGGCCGCCGTACCGGCCGGGACGAGACGTTTTCGGCCACGCAATGGGCTCTATTCCTTGAGGATGAGTGGCGCATCGTCGACAATTTCGCGCTGACGGGCGGGCTTCGCCTCGATAACCATGAAAAATACGGCAATCATTTCAGCCCGCGTCTTTATGGCGTCTGGAGCGCCACGGAAGAGCTGACCATCAAGGGCGGCGTTTCCACCGGTTTCCGCGCACCGGAAATCCGTCAGATCGCGCCGGGTTATGCCTATACGACAGGTGGGGGCGGTTGCACCTATGGTCCGAGCGGCACCTGCGGTGTGATCATCGGCGATCCCAACCTCGAAGCGGAAAAAAGCACGAGTTACGAAGTGGCGGCACTTTGGGAGAATGGTGACGTCGCTCTGGGGGCCACCTATTTCTACACCGATTTCAAGGACAAGATTTCCAACGCGCTGGTGCTCAATCCCGATGGAACGCCTGTCCGCTGGAGCGAAGACCGCAACTACCGCCTCTGGTATAATTACAATATCGACGATGCGGTCATTCAGGGTGTGGAATTGACGGCGACCTGGTACGCGACGCCGGAACTGACGCTGCGCGGCAACTATACCTATACGCATTCCGAACAGAAGACCGGTGATTACCAAGGTTTTCCATTGGCGCGGACACCGGAGCATATGGCCAATCTGCGCGGCGACTGGGTGACACCGATCGATGGTCTTGAAGCCTGGGCCTCGCTGAATTACCACGGATCGGAAATCAATGCCGGCCCGCGCATCGGCACGAACGGCACGCCGGTGACGATCAACGGCAAGGCCGGTCGAAAATATGACGCCTACACCACGCTGGATATCGGCGCGAAATATGCGGTCGCCGAAAATGTCGATCTCAATGCCGCCGTCTACAACGTCTTCGACAAGGATGTCGGCACCGACGATTTCAACACCGTCATGGAAGGCCGTCGTTTCTGGATCAGCATGACAGCGAAGTTCTGATCCAGTCATAGCCGCGAAATTCGGAGGCGCCATCGGGCGCCTCTTTTTTTGACCGTTGGTCTATTGACCTCAACTATGGTTGAGGAATTATATCGGCTGCTCTTCGTTGTGTTTCCGCGTTTCCGAGCGGAAATCGGTCCGGAAGCAGGAGCCAGAATGGAAAATACCATACTCAAACACAGCCTGACGGTGGGAGAGGTTGCCCGCCGCAGCGGCATCGCCGTCTCCACCATCCATTTTTACGAGGCGAAGGGATTGATCGAGGGCTGGCGCACCGCCGGCAATCAACGCCGTTATCATCGCGCGGTTCTGAGGCGCATCGCCATCATCCGCATTGCACAGCGGGCGGGTATACAGCTGAGCATCATCAGGGACGCGATGGCCGACCTGCCGCAGGATCGGGTGGCGACAACAGCCGACTGGCGCAGGTTCTCCCAATCCTGGCGGGAAATGCTCCAGCTCCGCATCAACAACCTGATCATGCTGCGCGACCAGCTTACCGGCTGTATCGGTTGCGGGTGCCTTTCGCTGGATGATTGTCCGTTGCGCAATCCGAACGATGTTCTCGCCGATAACGGCGCAGGTCCCCGCCGCCTCGTTTCGGCAGAGTGAGCATAATTTTCGGACCGTTAGCCTTGTTGCTCACCCGGATTCGGCTGGCACCCAAACGCTGACACTGCCGCCATTGGTGGGGAAGACGCCCTTGCCGCTCTCATCGAGGGTGATCTCCTCTTGACGGTGCCCGAGGAAGTCGCGCCAGACCGCCCCTGCATGATCCGGACCGAGATCGACATGCTTTTCCGCCGGTTCGCCATTCGACATCACCACGACACAGCCCGGCGCATCGGCGGTGCCATGGCGAATGAAGGCGATGCAGTTCGGGTCATCGAAAATGTCCGTCTGTACGCCATTGGCGAAACGGCTGCGCGCCTCTATGAGCTTCGGCAGGCATTCGATGGCCGGCATATCGATTTTGTACGCATTGCCGTCATTACCCGTGTCGGTATAGCTCGTGCCGAACAGATCGGGATAAAAAACGCAAGGCACGCCGTTTTCACGCAGCAATATGATCGCATAGGCGAGGGGCTTGAACCAGGGCTCCACCGGAGCCTCCAGCGATTGCAATGGCTGGGTGTCGTGGTTATCGACGAGCGTGACGGCGTGATCGGGAACGGCGGAAACAAGCGCACCATCGAAAATGCTGCGCATGTCAAAATCACCCCCCTGTTTCGACGCGTCGTGGAAGCTGTGGTGAAGGGCGACATCGAAAAGCATCAGCTGCTTGTCGACGAGTTCGAGATAGCTCTTCAAGGCCTCAAGATCGGGGTGCCAATATTCCGCTACGACGAAAAGATCGGGGTCAATAGTCTCGCGCATATGGCCGACCCAGTCGCGGAAGAACCATGCCGGAATATGTTTCGCGGCATCCAGACGGAAGCCGTCCACCTGGACCTGCTCGGAAAGCCAGCGGCCCCAATATTTGAGCTCTTCATAGACGGCCCGATTGCGAAACTCGACATCCGCGCCCATGAGATAGTCGAAATTGCCGTTTTCCTGATCGACTTCCTCGTTCCACTCACCGTCGCCATATTCGTTGACGAGCCGGAAAATGCCGTCTTCGGTCGGCTCTTCGATGTGATCGACGCCGCTGAAACATTTCTGGTCCCAGATGAATTTGGAATGCACGCCGCCTCGGCCGGGAAAGGTGAAACGTGTATAAGCGAGTGCGGAAAAATCCTCGTCGTCGATATCCGTGCGATCGTCGGGATTGACGCGGCGAACCCGTACCTTTTCCTTCTCGTCGGCACCCATCTTGTGATTGAGAACGACGTCGTGAATGACACGGATGCCATTCTCTTTCAGCGTCTTGCCCGCATGCTCGAGGGCGCCACGATCACCGTATTTGGTGGCGACGGTGCCCTTCTGGTCAAATTCGCCGAGGTCGAAGAGATCGTAGGTGTCATATCCAACCGAATAACCGCCGGCGGCGCCCTTGTAGGCGGGCGGCAGCCAGACGTCGGTAATGCCCATTTTGGCAAGGCTTTCGGCCTTCTCGGCCACCTCGCTCCATAATTTCCCTCCGTCCGGATAATACCAATGGAAGAATTGAAGCAAGGTGCGTCCGGCCATATGTCCCTCACGATGGTTAGCAGGTCGCGCCATAAACGGCCCGGTGACGAAAGGGTTCCGCCACCGGGGATGCGCGATCTGCGATTATGAGGTCGTTGCGGCGCTTCAATATTAGCCGGCTATTTCGAGCACCCTATCGCCGGCCTGAAGATAGTCGCCTTCCTTGCCGATCAGGCGGATCCTGCCGGCCCTGGTGGCGACAATCTGCGTCTCCATCTTCATTGCTTCCATGATTGCCAGGAGATCACCTTCCGCGACCGTGTCGCCATCTTTTACCTTGAAGGACTGCAAGGTGCCGGAAACGGGAGCAGTGATTTCACCCTCGTTCCTGTCGACCGCAGTGCCGGAAACGGACGCCTGGCCGCCGTTGACGCTGCCGAGGCTGGAAAGGAGAATGCTGGGCAGGCCGACCGAAACACGCTTTCCGTCAATCTCGAGATAGGTTCGTGTCATGGAAGGATCGTCGGCCGGTGCCGGGCGCTCCATGGCGTCGGGCATGGCCGCAAAATCGGTTTCGATCCAGCGGGTGTGAACCTTGAACCGATCCGTGCCGATGAAGTCGTCCGTCTCGATCGCGGCGCGATGGAACGGAAGAACGGTCGCGATACCCTCGATGCGGAATTCCTTCAGCGCGCGACGGGCACGGCGCAGAACCTGATCGCGGTCAACACCTGTCACGATGAGCTTCGCCATCAGCGAGTCGAAGACACCAGGCACGACGGAGCCGCTGACGACACCGCTATCCATGCGAATGCCGGGACCGGACGGCGCGTCGAAAACCGAGATCGAGCCGGGCGTCGGCAGGAAGCCGCGGCCAGGGTCTTCGGCATTGATGCGGAACTCCATGGAGTGACCGCGGGGTTCGGGCGTTTCGAGGATACGCAGCTTCTGGCCTTCGGCAATACGGAACTGTTCGATGACGAGATCGATGCCGGTGGTTTCCTCGGTGACAGGATGTTCCACCTGCAGGCGCGTATTGACCTCGAGGAAAGAAATCGTGCCGTCAACGCCGAGCAGGAATTCGACGGTGCCGGCGCCGGAATACCCGGCTGCGGCGCAGATCGCCTTGGCGGCGTCATGGATTTTTTGGCGCTGCTCATCGGACAGGAAGGGGGCTGGAGCCTCTTCGATCAGTTTCTGGTTCCGGCGTTGCAGCGAGCAGTCCCGGGTGCCGAGAACAAGCACATTGCCGTGTTTATCGGCCAGAACCTGCGCTTCTATATGGCGCGGTCGGTCAAGGAAGCGCTCGAGAAAGCATTCGCCACGACCGAAGGCGGCGGTTGCTTCGCGCACGGCGGATTCGTAGAGGTCGGCGATCTCCTCCATTTTCCAGGCAACCTTCAGGCCGCGCCCGCCACCGCCATGGGCAGCCTTGATGGCGACCGGCAGGCCGTGCTGTTCGGCGAAGGCGGTGACTTCCGCGGCGGAAGAGACGGGGCCATCACTGCCGGCAACCAGTGGTGCGCCAACGCCGGTGGCGATGCGCCGTGCCTCGACCTTATCGCCCAGCGCCTCGATGACATGAGGGTCGGGACCGATCCAGATCAGGCCGGCATCGATGACGGCTTGGGCAAACTCCGCGCGTTCGGACAGAAAGCCGTAACCGGGATGCACGGCGTCCGCGCCAGCGCGTTTGGCAACCGCGATCAGCTTGGTAATGTCGAGATAGGTCTCGGCGGGGCGCACGCCCTCCAGCGCATAGGCCTCATCCGCCAGCCGGACGAAAAGCGCGTCCTGATCGGGATCGGCATAAACGGCGACCGATTGCAGGCCGTAATCGCGACAGGCGCGGATGATGCGCACCGCGATCTCGCCGCGATTGGCAATCAGCACTTTTTTCATCGCTTTTCTCCTCGGAATTCTATGTTTTTGGCCGCGATTTCGGCAAAGGAGCCGATCGGGCGAAATTTGATTTTGGCGTTGACGGGGATCTGCCCGGCAAGATCGAGATGATATTCGGCCACTGCGCCGATGACGGGATAACCACCGGTCAGCGGGTGATCGGCAAGGAAAAGAACCGGCTGGCCGCTATGGGGAATCTGGATCGCGCCCGTTGCCGTGCCTTCGCTCGGAAGCTCCGCACTGTCCTTGCGTTCCACCGGCACGTCGCCTGAGAGGCGAATGCCGACCCGGTTCGATTGTGGGGTGACCTGCCAGAGCTGGCTGGTCAGCGTCTCGATACCCTTCTGCGTAAACCAGTCCGTTCGAGGGCCGAGAACGATATCCAGTGTCACGATCTCGCCCGTTGCCGGCGGCTCGAAAGCCGGAACCTCGTTGATCGATACGCTGGAAAGGCCGGACGTCTCACCCTTAAGCGGCAGGATGGCGCCTGCACCGACCGGCTCCGGGCCAACAACGGCAAGTGTATCCGTCGCGAAACTGCCGAGCACCGGCTCGGCATCGAAGCCACCGCGCACCGCAAGATAACAACGCATACCTTTCGATGGCTGGCCGAAAGTGACCACATCACCGGCCTCAAGGGAAACCGGTGCATGCGCCTTTGCAACGAAACTGCGATCTGCCGCCGTTATGGTGATGGGGCAGGGGGCGCCGGCTGTGCCAATGACTGCTCTGCTCGTGCTCCTGAAAGAAAAACCGCCGAGCGTCAGTTCGAGGCACGGCGTATTGACCGGATTGCCGACGATACGGTTTGCGGCGTTGAACGCGCCGCGATCCAGCGCGCCGGAGGCCGATACGCCCTGTCCGGTCTGGCCAAAGCGGCCGAGATCCTGGAAAATTGCCGGCATCGGAGCGGCGAGCACCTCGAAATGCGGGCCGTCCTTTGTTTGCCCTTTTTCGCGCTGTGTCGGGCCTGGAATGTCGACTGTTCTGCCGGCCTTGTCCATGTCGAAGAAACGCACCCGGTAACCCGGCTGGAAAAGCGCGCCGGGCTCACGGTCGATGTCCCACATCTTCACCGGCGTGGTGCCGATGATCTGCCAGCCGCCGGGGCTGTTTTGCGGGTAGACGCCGCTGAAAGCACCGGCCAATGCTACGGAGCCGGCCGGAATACGGGTGCGCGGGCTTTGCCGGCGCGGGACATGCAGCGCGGGATCGCCTCCGACCAGATAACCAAAACCGGGAGCGAAGCCGCAGAATGCAACGGTGAATTCGCTTTCGGTGTGCCGGCGGATAACCTCTTTGATGCTCAGGCCGGTTAGTTCGGCAACATCTGCAAGGTCTTCGCCATTATAACGGACGGGGATTTCGACAAGATTGTCCGACGGCGCGATCTTTGCCGATAGATCGCGGCTCGCAAGCCGCGCAGCCAGCGCTTCGGAGCCGATCTTCTCGGGCCGGAACCGGATCATCAGCGTGCGGGCAGCCGGCACCGTCTCTTCTATGCCTTCGACGGGATCGTTCTGCAGCGAGGCGAAAAGCGCCAGCGTTTCATCGAGATCGGCGAGTTCGACAAGAATGGTGGCGAGGCTGACGGGAAGAAAACGCATCATATCCTCACGCGTGATAGGCGGAATCGGGAATATCGGTAATGAACATGTGTCCCGGCGCATGGGTAATGGCAAAGGGAACACCGGATGCCATCACGGCGGCCTGTGGGGTGACGCCGCAGGCCCAGAAGACCGGAACCTCGCCGGGTTCAATCCGCACCGCGTCGCCAAAATCGGGCTTTGCGAGATCGGTAATGCCGATCTCCTCGGGCGCACCCACATGCACGGGCGAACCATGCACCGCTGGAAAACGTCCCGAAATGGTCGCCGCATCAGCGACGCGCGACGCCGGGATCGGCCGCATGGAAACGACCATATTGCCCTTCAGCCGACCGGCCGGACGGCAGGGGCGGTTGGTGAGATACATGGGCACATTGCTCTTGTCCGTCATATGACGGATTTCGATACCCGCCTCCACCATCGGTGTTTCGAAGGTGAAGCTGCAGCCAATGAGGAAGGCGACGAGATCGTCGCGCTCAGCCCATGCGGCGGTGGCATCAGCGGTTTCCTCAACAAGCTTGCCGTCACGCCAGATGCGATAAAGCGGCAGATCAGTCCTGAGATCGGCGCCAGGCGCCAGAAGAGTGGTCGGCGATCCGGGATCGGACACGTCGAGTACCGGGCAGGGCTTGGGATTGCGTTGCGCATAAAGCAGGAAATCGAAAGCCCAGTCGCGCGGCAGCACGATCATGTTCGCCTGCGTGAAGCCGGGCGCGATGCCGGAGGTAGGGGCGACAAGACCAGCGCGATAGGTGGCGCGGGCCTTGCGGGCGGCGTCCGCGTCCGTGTGATTGAGATAGGATGTGGGTATCGTCATCGGCTATCCTTTCAGCGATTGGATGCAAAAGAGCGGATGTCGATGCCATCAGCCTCGAGGCGCCGGCGGATTTCCTGGGCGATGGCGACCGCACCGGGGCTGTCGCCATGTACACAGATGGATTGCGCCTCGATTTTTATAATACTGCCATCGATCGCCTCCAGCGTGCCTTCGCGCGCAAGCTGCACCATGCGGTCGGCAATTTTTGCCGCGTCATGTAATACGGCACCGGCTTCCCGGCGGGAAACGAGCTGGCCCTGAGGCGTATAGGCGCGATCGGCAAAAGCTTCGGCAACGACGGCAAGACCGGACTTGCGGGCGAGATCGAGGATGGGCGCGTTCGCAAGGCCCATCAACACCAGTGAAGAATCTATGGCCTTGATGCCGTCGATCACGGCCTGCCCCTGTTTCGCATCATTGGCGATGCGGTTGTAAAGTGCGCCATGCGGCTTCACGTAACGCACCGTGGTGCCCGCAGCGGCGGCAACACCCTTCAGCGCGCCTATCTGGTAGATGACATCGGCAATCAGTTCTTCCGAGGTGGCGTCCAGATCGCGGCGGCCGAAGCCGACGCGGTCAGGATAGGAGACATGGGCGCCAACGACCACGCCCTTTTCGGCAGCGGCCTTGACGGTGCGGTAGATGCCGGCCGGGTCGCCTGCGTGAAATCCGCAGGCGATGTTGGCGCTGGAAACGATGGCGAGCATCGCCTCGTCATCACCCATACGCCATGCGCCGTAACTTTCGCCAAGATCGCTGTTGAGATCGATAGCGGCCATGTTTGCCTCCCTTATTCCATCAGTAGCCGAGCAGGGCAAAGATCGCGCCCGCCGATTTATAGGCCATATACCAGGTGAGCGCGCAGGTCAGCACGCCAAGCACCAGTAGCCAGCGCGGGTAGTGGTACCCGTGCATCAGATCCGCGCGCTTCCAGGCGGCATACATGAAGATTGAAAGACCGATCGGCAGGACGAGACCGTTGAGACCGCCGACGAAGACGAGCATGGCTGCAGGCGGGGTGGTGATGATGACATAGGCAATCAGCGAAATGGCGATGAAGCCGACCGTTGCCAGATTACGCTGACGCTCCGTTATGTCAGGCTTGAAAGCTGTCAGGAATGACACGGAGGTATAGGCCGCGCCGACGATGCTGGTCATGGCCGAGGCGAGGAAGACGGCGCCGAACAGGCGGTAGCCGATATTGCCGGCGGCGGCATGGAAAGCCTGGCCGGCCGGATTCGCCGCCTTGCCGGAGAGATCGATGACCACGCCACTTGCGACAACGCCGAGGATGGCAAGGAACAGGACGTAGCGCAGAACGCCGGTGATGGCGATGCCGCTGAGCGCCGCGCGATTGACCGCGTTGATATTTTCAATGCCCACCATGCCCTTGTCCAGCAGGCGATGCGCACCGGCATAGGTGATGTAGCCGCCAACCGTGCCGCCGACGATGGTGGTGATGGTGACGAAATCGATGGTGTCTGGCAGGAAAGTCTGGCGGAAGGCTTCCGCGACCGGCGGGCCGGAAATATATGCCGCATAAACGATCAGCGCCAGCTTGACAAAGGCCGCGACGAAAACCACGCGGTCCATGGCAATGCCGGCGCGGCGGGACAGGAAGATTCCGATGGCCGCCAGTGCACCGATTGCACCGCCGATCTTCGGATCGAGATCGATCATGGCGTTGAAGCCGAGGCCCGCGCCGCCAATATTGCCGATGTTGAAGAACAGGCCGCCGATAATGACGAGAATCGCAAGCAGATAACCCGAACCCGGAATAGCGGCATTGGCAATGGCCGGTGCCCGCATGCGGGTAATGGTGACGATGCGCCAGATATTGGCCTGCACGACAAAGTCGATGAGGACGGAAATGACGATGGCGAATGCGAATGCGGCGCCCAGTTTAACCGTGAAATTTGCGGTCTGTGTGATGAAGCCCGGTCCGACGGCCGACATCGACATCAAGAACATTGCCGAAAGCAAGGCATACCGTTGATTCTTCGCCTTGCGCGCAACCTCGTTAGGGTCGGCGGGCGAGAGCTTATTCTGCTCCATGGATTTTCTCCGCTCCATTTGCAATCCGCCCCTCGCGGATGCTTTATGAGACCGAGTTTGGCCTGTTCCGCGAAATTGTCAACATTGTTCAACAATAAATAATAATCGTTCTCTTATTTTGTCTATTTGTTGGACGTTATGCGCATGAATTCAGCATGTTTTTTTCGTGCTTTGCTAATGCTTTGTGCTATGGGCAGAACATGCCGTGTCCGAACATGCCTGTCACGGAATTCCCGATGCTGCATTGCTCTTAGGAAAGGAGCGCCATGACGGAAACGATAGAGGGTCTGCCGCTTGCGGATCGATTGGCCAAGGGTATTCGTACCCTGCTGATATCAGGTGAGCTGGCGCCGGGGCAGCGCCTGTCAGAGGCAGCCTTCAGTGAACGTTTCGATGTCTCCCGCAATTCGCTGCGCGAGGCATTCCGGCTTTTGACCAAGGATGGGCTTCTGCGTCATGAGGCCAATCGCGGTGTGTTCGTCGCAGTTCCCACCATGTCCTCGGTCATCGATATCTACCGGGTGCGGCGCATGGTGGAATGCGGCGCGCTGAGGCAGGCCTGGCACAAGCACCCCGCGATCAAAACGATGCGGGCGGCGGTTGAGGATGCGAAGGTGAAGCGTGAGGCTGCTGATTGGCTGGGCGTGGGCAGCGCCAACATGAAATTTCATGCAGCTGTCGTTGATCTCCTCGACAGTGCCCGGATCAGCGATTTTTACGAGCGTATTGCCGCTGAACTCCGGCTGTGTTTCGGTCTCTTGAAAGATCCCGAACAGCTTCATTCTCCATTTGTCGACATGAACAGCAAAATTCTGTCACTGATGGAGGAAGGCAAGGCGCAGGAAGCGGGCGACGAGATGGACACCTATCTCAATCTTTCAGAGCGTACGGTCCTGAAAGCGCTCGAACGTGCCGTGGAACACGCCTCCTGACATAGCGGGCGACGGCGGCGAAACGTCTCGTGCCGTACTGTTTCACTTTTGCCGATCAGGGCGATTGCCAAGTTTGCTGCGCTGCGTCATCAATGCTGACATGACGCTTCGCGACCTGACAATTCTCGTTATCGACGAAAACGCGATCCGCGCTTCCATCATAGAGGAGGGCCTGCGCGAGGCGGGCTATCAGCGCGTTACCGTCATCCACGAGGTGAACGGGGTGGCGCGCACCATCGAGACGCTGCAGCCTGATGTCATTTTCATCGATCTTGAAAATCCCAATCGTGACATGATGGAGCATCTGTTTCAGCTCACCCGCACGGTTGGCCGGCCTATCGCCATGTTTGTCGATCGTTCCGACACCGCCTCCATCGAGGCAGCCGTCGAGGCCGGTGTCTCCGCCTATGTGGTGGACGGGTTGAAGAAAGAGCGTGTGAAACCGATTCTCGATATGGCGGTCAGCCGCTTCAATGCTTTCAGCCGCCTGCAGCGGGAGCTGGCCGATGCGAAATCGGCGCTTGAGGAGCGCAAGGTCATCGAACGCGCCAAAGGCATATTGATGAAGATGCGCGGCCTTTCTGAAGAAGAGGCCTTTGCACTTCTGCGGCAAACGGCAATGAACGAGAAAAAGAAGATTTCCGAGATCGCGCAAAGCGTGGTCACCGCGGCCGGTCTGTTGATGTGACGAAGACCAGCCGGACAGCGTGGAGTGAATAACATGGCGGCACCGGAACAAGCGGCAGGACCAGACAGCGGAGCGACGAAAACCCCGGGCGCACCGGCAAGGGTCGGTGGTGACCGGCAGAAAATCCTGCGTGCTGGCTTTATACCCCTTGTTGACGCATCGGTTCTTATCGCAGCGGCCGAATTCGGCTTTGCAGAACGCGAGGGCATTACGCTCGATCTCGTGAAAGACGTTTCCTGGGCAAATGTGCGTGACCGGCTGGCGTTCCGGCAATTCGACATTGCCCATATGCTATCGCCAATGCCAGTCGCCTCCATGCTCGGGCTCGGTTCCAACCCGTCGCCGACGATTACGCCTTTTTCACTCGGACGCGGCGGCAATGCGATCACGCTTTCGACCCGCCTGTTTGACCGCATGAAGGCCGTGACCGGACTTTCCGAAACGGCGGGAGCGCTCGAAAATGCTAAGGCGCTGAAGCGTGTGCTCGATGATATGCGTGCCCGCGGCGAGCCGCCACCGACGCTTGGCATGACCTACCCGTTTTCCTCGCATAATTACGAATTTCGCTACTGGCTTGCCGCTGGTGGCATTCACCCCGATAACGATGTCAAGCTTGTGGTCGTGCCGCCGCCGTTGACATCGGATGCGCTCGCTGCGGGAGCGATTGACGGTTTCTGCGTTGGAGCGCCGTGGAATATCGTCGCCGCCGAACGCGGTGTCGGCCGGATCGTTGCCGCCAAGCAGGATTTGTGGCCTTCCGCACCCGAAAAGGTCATCGGCATGCGGCCCGAATGGGCGGCAAACCAACAAGAAGCGGTCGGACGGCTGCTGACGGCGCTTGATGCGGCCGCGCGCTGGTGCGACCTTGCAGAAAATCACGATGAACTAAGCCGGGCCCTTGCCGATCCGCGTTACATCGGAGCGCCTGAGGCGATTATCCGTCGTGTGCTTGCCGGTGAATTCAGCATTGATAGCCGGGGGAATAGGCGCGTGATCGACAAATATTTCACCTTTCATGGCGGCCATGCGAATTATCCCCGGCAAAGTCAGGCTTTGTGGATTTACAGCCAGATGATCCGCTGGGGGCAGGCGGAATTTTCTCGCAAAGGCGTGGCGGCCGCCTTGTCTTCCTACCGGCCGGATATTTACCGGGCGGTGCTGGGCGACGCCAATGCGCCTGATGATGCCGATATCCGTGTCGAAGGGCAGGAAGAGGGTGATCGTTTCGTAGATGGCCTCATATTCGATCCCGCCGACATAGAAGGCTATGTGAAGGAATTTTCAGTACGTACATCTACGGCTGTTTCTCAAGCTTCCGGTGAGGCATAAACGGCACCCAAGCTGGTCAAGCTGCGTAAAATTCAAGCGCTGGATTTCTCTATTTGCCCAAATGCAAGTCAAGAAAATCCCTGATCAAAATTTAATCGTATGGCTCATCTCCTGAAATACGCCTTTCTTTTCAGGGTTGTAATCTAATTTTGATAAACTGGCACGCCTTTTGCTTTTTGTTTTTCGCACCGGTCAACGGCGATCGGAGCAAGCAGGGCGCGGCATAGGCGCTTTCAAAGACACAGACGTCGCAAGGTTTTGCAGTCCGGACTTCTCCCGTCCGCAGACGCAAACACCGAGCGGCGTTTTTTTATTTTCCGGTTTTTTCGCAAGCGAAAACGTCACCTACGGGTGGCCCAATAAGGGGAACATGCGAATGAAAAAGATATTCTCCGGCGCTGTCAGCCGCCGCGCGATTTTGAAGACCACGGCCACCGCAGCCCTTGTCACTGCGGTACGCGGCGCGTTTCCCTCCGGGGCTTTCGCAGGCACCGCCGAGCCTGAGGTCAAAGGCGCAAAACTCGGCTTCATCGCACTGACCGACGCCGCACCGCTCGTTATCGCCGCGGAAAAGGGCCTCTTCGCCAAGCATGGCATGCCTGACGTCGAGGTTCTGAAGCAGGCGTCATGGGGCGCAACGCGCGACAATCTGGTGCTCGGCGGCGCTTCGAACGGTATTGACGGCGCGCATATTCTCACGCCGATGCCGTATCTGATGCATACGGGCAAGGTAACCCAGAACAATGTGCCGGTGCCGATGACAATCCTCGCCCGCCTGAACCTCGACAGCCAAGGCATCTCCGTCGCCAGGGAATATGCAGATACCGGCGTTCAACTCGATGCCTCCAAACTGAAGGTGGCGTTCGAGAAAAAGAAGGCGGAAGGCAAGGAAATCAAGGCCGCGATGACGTTCCCGGGCGGCACGCATGATCTCTGGATCCGCTATTGGCTTGCCGCCGGCGGTATCGATCCCGACAAGGACGTTTCCACCATCGTCGTTCCGCCGCCGCAGATGGTCGCCAACATGAAGGTTGGCAACATGGACGTCTTCTGTGTGGGCGAGCCCTGGAACGAGCAGTTGGTCAATCAGGGCATCGGTTTTACTGCCTGTACGACAGGCGAACTCTGGAAGGGCCATCCGGAAAAGGCGCTCGGCATGCGCGCCGACTGGGTGGAAAAGAACCCCAACGCCGCCAAGGCGCTGCTGATGGCGGTCATGGAAGCGCAGCAATGGTGCGACGAGATGGCGAACAAGGAAGAAATGTCCACCATCCTCGGCAAACGCCAATGGTTCAACGTGCCGCCGAAGGATGTGCTTGGCCGTCTGAAGGGCAATATCAATTACGGCAACGGCCGCGCGCTCGACGAAAACACCGGCCTGCAGATGAAGTTCTGGCAGGACCATGCCTCCTATCCCTTCCGCAGCCACGACAGCTGGTTCATCGCGGAAAACATCCGCTGGGGCAAATTCGCGCCCGACACCGATGTGAAGGCGCTGGTTGCGAAGGTGAACCGAGAGGATATCTGGCGCGCTGCCGCCAAGGATCTCGGCGTAACCGATCTGCCCGCTTCCACCTCGCGCGGCAAGGAAACCTTCTTCGACGGCAAGGTCTTCGACCCGGAAAACCCGTCGGCCTATCTCGAAAGCCTGTCCATCAAGGCGGCCTCCTGAGGAGGAGACCCGGGCGTCGCCCTTCATCCGCCGGCCGCGCTTCCCAACCGGTGCGGCTGAAGACCGGGTGAGGGGCGAGCCCAGACCGTAACCGACATCAAGAGGAAATGCCCATGTCCGCATTGGCCCGAAAATTCAACGAAGAGCCGCAGCAGCAGGCAGCGAAGAAGGCAAGTGTCGTGGCGCTTGCGCCGAAACAGTCGCCGCGGATTGATCTGCGCAAATGGGCTGTGGTAGCGGCCCGCAACATCATCCCACCGTTTGTCGTTCTCGCCATTCTGCTTGCTGTCTGGCAGCTGCTCTGTTCCGCCCCCGGCGCCTCCCTGCCGCCGCCGAGCCAGGTTTTCGAGGAGAGCTACGATCTCATCGTATCGCCGTTCTTCCATAATGGCTCGCAGGATATAGGTCTCGGCCTGCGCGTGCTGGTCTCGCTGGAGCGGGTGGCCTACGGTTTCGGCCTTGCCGCCATCGCCGGCATCATTCTCGGGGCTGTCATCGGCCAGTCGGTCTGGGCGATGCGCGGCCTCGATCCGATCTTTCAGGTGCTGCGCACCGTGCCGCCGCTCGCCTGGCTGCCGCTTTCACTGGCCGCCTTTCAGGACAGCAATCCGTCGGCCATTTTCGTGATCTTCATCACCTCCATCTGGCCGGTCATCATCAATACCGCAGTCGGCGTGCGGAACATTCCGCAGGATTACCGCAACGTGGCGCAGGTGCTGCGGCTGAACCAGCTCGAATTCTTCTTCAAGATCATGCTGCCATCGGCAGCACCCTACATCTTCACCGGCCTGCGCATCGGCATCGGCCTTTCGTGGCTCGCGATCGTGGCGGCGGAAATGCTGACCGGCGGCGTCGGTATCGGCTTCTTCATCTGGGATGCGTGGAATTCCTCGCGCCTGCCCGACATCATCGTGGCACTCGCCTACATCGGCGTCGTCGGCTTCATGCTCGACAAGCTGGTGGCGGCGCTCGGCAAGGTCATCACCCGCGGCGCTGCGGCCAACTGAAAGGGCGATAACTATGAACGTATATCTCAAGCTCGATCACATCGACAAATATTTCGACAAGGGCGGCTCGCGCGCCGAGGTGCTGAAAGGCATCAACCTCACTATCGAAAAGGGTGAATTCGTCTCGGTCATCGGCCACTCCGGTTGCGGCAAATCCACCATGCTGAACCTCATCGCCGGGTTGACGAAAGTCTCCGCCGGTGCCGTGCTCCTCGAAAACCGGGAGGTCAACGAACCCGGACCTGAACGCGCCGTCGTGTTTCAGAACCACAGCCTGCTGCCGTGGCTTTCGGTTTATGAAAACGTCAATCTCGCTGTCGAGAAGGTCTTCCGCAACACCAAGACCCGGACCGAGCGGCATGACTGGGTCATGCGCAATCTCGATCTCGTTCAGATGGGGCACGCGAAAGACAAAAAGCCTTCGGAAATTTCCGGCGGCATGAAACAGCGTGTCGGCATTGCCCGGGCGCTCGCCATGGAGCCGAAAATCCTGCTGCTGGACGAGCCTTTCGGGGCGCTGGATGCGCTGACCCGCGCTCATCTTCAGGATGCGGTGATGGAAATCCACGCCCGGCTCGGCAACACCATGGTCATGATCACCCATGACGTGGACGAGGCTGTGCTGCTCTCCGACCGTATCGTGATGATGACCAACGGTCCCGCAGCTCACATCGGCGAAGTGCTCGAGGTGCCGCTGGCACGCCCGCGCAACCGTATCGAGCTTGCATCCGACAAGACCTACCTCAAATGCCGCGAGGCCGTGCTGAAGTTCCTTTATGAACGTCACCGCTTCGTCGAAGCCGCGGAGTAACGACCATGACGCAGAAACTCGTCATCATCGGTAATGGCATGGCGCCGGGGCGCATGCTGGAAAACCTGTTCGAAACCGCGCCCGGCCTCTACGATGTCACCATTTTCAACGCTGAGCCGCGTGTTAATTACGATCGCATCATGCTCTCGCCGGTGCTTTCAGGCGAAAAGAGCTACGAGGACATCGTCATCCACAATGACGACTGGTATGCGGCCAATAATGTGACGCTGCACAAGGGTGCGAAGGTCACCGGTATCGATCGGGACAAAAAGACCGTCACCAGCGAAAACGGTATTACGGCTTCCTATGACAAGCTGGTGATCGCCACCGGTTCTCTGCCCTTCATCATTCCCGTCCCCGGCCATCAATTGCCCGGCGTGCTCGCCTATCGCGATCTCGATGATGTGACGAAGATGCTGGAGATCGCAGAAGGAAAGGGCCGCGCCATTGTCATCGGCGCCGGCCTTCTCGGGCTGGAAGCCGCCTATGGTCTCAAGCGTCAGGGAATGGACGTCACCGTCATCCACCTGATGCCGACGATCATGGAGCGTCAGCTTGATCCGGCAGCGGCCTATCTTCTGGAGAAGGCGCTCACCGAGCGCGGCATCGACATCATCACCAAGGCCAATACCAAATGCATTCTTGGCAAGGAGAAGGTCGAGGGCATCGAGCTGGAAGACGGCAGGATCATCAAAGGCGACATGGTGGTGATGGCGGTCGGTATCCGTCCCGCTTCCGGTCTTGCCAGGGAAGCCGGTCTTGCCGTCAATCGCGGTATCGTCGTTGACGATGGCATGATGACGTCGGACGCCTCGATCTATGCGCTCGGCGAATGCGCGGAACATCGCGGCATGTGCTACGGGCTGGTTGCCCCGCTTTATGAATCGGCCCGGGTGTTAGCCGACCGCCTTTGCGGCGGTTCGGCCGAATATCACGGCTCCGTCACTAACACGAAGCTCAAGGTCACCGGCATCAACCTGTTTTCCGCCGGCGATTTCGCAGAAGGCGACGACCGCGAGGAAATCGTGCTGCGAGACGCCACGGCCGGCGTCTATAAGCGCCTCATCCTGAAAGAAAACCGCATCATCGGTGCGGTGCTTTACGGCGAGACGGCGGATGGGTCGTGGTTCTTCGATCTGATGAAGAAGTCCACCGATATTTCCGCCATGCGCGAAACCCTGATCTTCGGTCAGGCCTATCAGGGAGGGTCGCCGCTGGACCCTATGGCGGCCGTTGCAGCCTTGCCGGATGATGCGGAAATCTGCGGCTGCAACGGCGTTTGCAAGGGTAAGATCACCTCGTCCATTACCTCCAAGGGATTGACGTCTCTGGATGATGTGCGCGCCCACACCAAGGCTTCCGCCTCCTGCGGCAATTGCACCGGCCTTGTCGAACAGCTGATGACGCTGACGCTCGGCGACAGTTATAACCCCGCTGCCGTGCAGCCCATGTGCAAATGCACCGATCTCGGCCACGACGATGTACGCCGTCTCATCAAGGCCAAGGGTCTGAAGACCATTCCAGCCGTGATGCAGGAGCTGGAATGGAAAACCTCCTGTGGCTGCGCAAAATGCCGGCCGGCGCTCAATTATTACCTCGTCTGCGACTGGCCGGATGAGTATGCCGATGATTACCAGTCGCGTTACATCAATGAGCGTGTTCACGCCAATATCCAGAAGGATGGGACCTATTCCGTCGTGCCGCGCATGTGGGGCGGTGTGACATCCTCTTCCGAACTTCGGGCGATTGCCGATGTGGTCGACAAGTTCGAAATCCCGATGGTTAAGGTGACGGGCGGCCAGCGCATCGACCTTCTCGGCATCGAGAAGGAGGATTTGCCGGCGGTCTGGGCCGATCTCGGCAAGGCCGGGTTCATTTCCGGCCAGGCCTATGCTAAGGGCTTGCGCACCGTGAAGACCTGTGTCGGCCAGCAATGGTGCCGCTTCGGCACGCAGGATTCCACCGGGCTTGGCATCCGCATTGAAAAATTCATGTGGGGATCGTGGACACCCGCCAAGCTGAAGCTTGCCGTTTCCGGCTGTCCGCGCAACTGCGCCGAGGCCACCTGCAAGGATATTGGCGTCATCTGCGTTGATTCCGGGTTCGAAATCCATTTCGCCGGTGCCGCCGGCCTCGATATCAAGGGCACTGAAGTTCTGGGTCTTGTCAGAACCGAGGATGAAGCGCTGGAGCATATCGTGGCGCTCACCCAAATGTACCGTGAGCAGGCGCGCTACCTTGAGCGCATCTACAAATGGGCCAAGCGCATCGGCTACGACGAGGTTCGTCGCCAGATCATGAATGATGCGGAGAAGCGTCGGGCCTATTTCGAACGCTTCGTCTTCAGCCAGAAATTCGCGCAGGTCGATCCCTGGTATCCGAGCGTGTGTCCGGCCACGACAAGCACGAATTCAGGCCCATGGCGGCAATCGGTTTCAATCAGGCAGCGGAGTGAGAACGATGGACGTCAACTGGATCGATATTGGTGACATCTCTGACATCCCACTGCGCGGCGCACGGTGCGTAAAAACGCCGATGGGCAAGATCGCCGTGTTCCGCACAGCGGAAAATCATGTCTTCGCCATCGAGGATCATTGCCCGCACAAGGGCGGGCCGCTGAGCCAGGGCATCGTGCATGGCGCTTCGGTGACGTGTCCCTTGCATAATTGGGTCATTTCGCTGGAAACCGGCAAGGCCTTGGGGGCGGATGAGGGCGAGGTGAGGACCATTCCGGTACGTAATCTGGATGGAAGGCTTTCGATAGCGCTCGAAACCCTGATGATTGCGGCGGAGTGAATTGCGATGGCGGTGGCTTTACCCCCCTTTGCCCTGCCGGGCATCTCTCCCTCAAGGGGGGAGATCGACAAGCGGAGGGCTCCTCGTTCCCTCTCCACCGGCGACGACGCCAGTTGTGAATGGAAGTTTGTGCCGCGATTGATCTCCCCCCTTGAGGGGGAGATGCCCGGCAGGGCACAGGGGGGTAAGCGCCACACGTTGAGGCGGCGTAACCGCCACACGCTGAGAGGGCAAACCCATGCCCGTTGAAACCAAAACCACCTGTCCCTATTGCGGCGTCGGCTGCGGCGTCATCGCCACCGTCAACGACGATGGTATCGTTTCCATCAGAGGCGATCAGGACCACCCCGCCAATTTCGGCCGGCTGTGCTCCAAGGGCTCGGCTCTCGCCGAAACCATCGACCTTGAAGGACGCATTCTTCACCCTGAGATCAATGGCAAACGGGCGACATGGGACGAAGCGCTTGATCTCGTCGCTTCCCGCTTCTCCGACACCATTGCCGAACATGGCCCGGATTCGGTTGCCTTTTACGTCTCCGGCCAATTGCTGACCGAGGATTATTACCTCGCCAACAAGCTGATGAAGGGTTTCATCGGTTCGGCCAATATCGATACCAACTCAAGGCTCTGCATGTCGTCCTCGGTCGCCGGCCATCGCCGCGCTTTCGGTGCCGATACGGTGCCGGGCACCTATGAGGATATGGAGCTTGCCGATCTGGTGATCCTCACCGGTTCCAATCTCGCCTGGTGCCATCCCGTCCTCTACCAGAGGCTAGCGGCGGCAAAGGCGGCACGGCCGGAAATGAAAGTCGTTGTCATCGATCCGCGTCGCACGATGAGCGCCGATATTGCCGATATGCACCTCGCCATCCGCCCGGATGGAGACGTGGCCTTGTTTACCGGCCTGCTGGCGCATCTTTCCGGTAGTCCTGCAGTCGATCACGCCTTTGTGGAAGATCACACGGTCGGTTTTGATGCTGCGATGCAGGCAGCAACCGAATATAGCCTGCCTGATATCGCTGAGGCCACCGGGCTGACGATTGCCGAACTGATTTCCTTTTACGAATTGTTCGAACGCACCGAAAAAACCGTCACCTGTTACAGCCAGGGCGTCAACCAGTCGCAAAGCGGCACCGACAAGGTCAACGCTATCATCAATTGCCACCTTGCGACCGGTCGCATCGGCAGGCCCGGCATGGGACCGTTTTCGCTGACCGGTCAGCCGAACGCCATGGGCGGGCGCGAGGTCGGCGGGCTGGCCAACATGCTGGCCGCCCATATGGCCATCGAAAGTGCCGGGGATCGTGATCGCGTGCAGCGCTTCTGGGCCTCGCCTGCCATTGCGGAAAAACCCGGCCTCAAAGCCGTTGATATGTTTCGGGCCGTGGCCGATGGCCGCATCAAGGCGCTGTGGATCATGGCAACCAATCCAGTGGTGTCCATGCCTGACGCCGGTGCTGTCGAAGCGGCCATCAAGGCCTGTCCATTCGTCGTGGTGTCCGATGTCATGGACAAGACCGATACGGCGCGCCATGCCCATGTGCTTCTGCCATCGCTTGGCTGGGGGGAAAAAGACGGCACGGTCACCAATTCCGAGCGGCGCATTTCCCGCCAGCGCGGTTTTCTCGATGCACCCGGTGAAGCGAAAGCGGACTGGTGGCAGATGGCGGAAGTGGGCCGACGCATGGGTTTCGGCGCAGCCTTTGCCTTCCGGCACGCGTCGGAGATTTTCTCCGAACATGCGGCTCTGTCTGGCTTCGAAAATCTGGGCAGTCGCGATTTCGACATCAGTGGCGTCGACCCGAAAGTCTATGACGGGATGGCGCCCTTCCAATGGCCAAGACCGCAGGCAGGTGACGCCGGCACGGCGCGTTTCTTCGAAGATGGCCGGTTTTATCACGCCGATGGCAAGGCGCGGTTCATCGTCACAGCCTTGCCGGAGGTGGACAGAACGTCGGCGGACTATCCGCTGACGCTGAATACCGGGCGCATTCGCGACCAGTGGCATACCATGACCCGCACCGGCAAAAGCGCACGCCTTACCGCCCATATCGCCGAGCCATTCGCCGAGCTTCACCCGCGCGATGCACAGGCGCTGGGCATCGAAAGCGCCGATCTGGTAGAGCTGGAAAGTCCACATGGTAAGGTTCTGCTGCGGGCGTTGATCAGCGAAAGGCAGGCGCGCGGGTCGGTCTTCGCGCCGATGCACTGGAACGACCAGTTCGCCTCGCTGGCGCGGATCGATATGGTTGTGGCCCCGGTCACGGACCCTTATTCCGGCCAGCCCGCCTCGAAAAACACGGGCGTGAGGGCAAGACGTTTCGAAGCGAAGGCTTACGGTTTCGCCATTTCCCGCACCCGGCCCGATGCGCCGGACTGCGCCTATTGGGCGATTGCAAAGGCGGATGGCGGCTATCGCATGGAGCTTGCCTTTGCAGAAGAGCCGCAGGACTGGACGCTCTGGGCGCGACAGGTCTTCGGCATCGACGCCGGGATCGAGCCGCTGGGTTACAGCGACCGGCAAACCGGCGATCTGCGCCTTGCCTTTTTCGATGGCGATATACTGCTGGCGGCGCTGTTCATCGCAAGGCGGCCGGTGGCTGTTGCCCGCAACTGGGCGATTTTACAATTGACCGAGCGCCATGAGGACTTGCGAATGCGGTTTGCGCTGATCGCCGGTCGCCCCGGAGCCGGCCGTCCCGATCCGGGGGCCACGGTCTGCTCTTGCTTCAATGTCGGCGTCAACCAGATCACGGCCGCAGTCCGGGATGGCTGCCATAGCGTCGAAGCCATCGGCAAGGTGTTGAATGCCGGCACCAATTGCGGCTCGTGCCGCGCCGAAATCAAGGGGGTCATCAATGGATGCCTTAAAACCGCAGCGGAATGAACCGGCCCGTATGGAGAAACTCGCCAAGCTGCCGGTTTTCTGGGGGCTTGAGGGCAAGCGCGTAGTGCTGGCGGGCGGATCGGATGGGGCCGCCTGGAAGGCGGAGCTGTTGCTGGCCTGCGGCGCGGAATTGCATGTCTTTTGTGAGAGGGGTGACCTGTCCGAGACATTTGCAGGGCTCGTTGCCAGAAGCACTCGCCTGCATTTCCATGCCATGCGCTGGCATAGTGGCATATTCGCCAATGCGGAACTGGCGCTGGCGGATTGCGAAACGGATATGGGGGCGGCAGCTTTTCATGCCGCTGCGCGGGCGGCGGGTGTTCCCGTCAACGTCATCGACAAGCCGGAATTCTGCCAGTTCCAGTTCGGCTCCATCGTCAATCGCTCGCCAGTGGTCGTCTCGATCTCCACCGATGGCGCAGCCCCTATTCTGGCTCAGGCCATCCGTCGGCGCATTGAGACATTGCTGCCGCCCTCGCTCAGGGATTGGGGCGCTCTTGCCCAGACCATCCGTGAGCGGGTCAACCTCCGGCTGACGCCAGGTCCGTCCCGGCGGCTGTTCTGGGAGAAATTCGTCGATCGGGCCTTTACCGAAAGGCTGGACGAAGACAGCGAAGAACGATTGCTGACGGCTACCGGAATGCAGGCTTGCGAGGTTGGGGGGCAGGTGACGCTTGTGGGCGCCGGCCCTGGAGACGCCGAACTTCTGACGCTGAAAGCGGTGCGCGCCCTGCAGGCGGCAGATGTCATCCTGTTTGACGATCTTGTCTCAGCCGAGGTGCTGGAGCTGGCGCGGCGGGAGGCCAAGCGCATGCTGGTTGGCAAGCGCGGCGGTCGCGAAAGCTGCAGGCAGGAAGATATCAACGACATGATGATCCGGCTTGCAAAGGCGGGAAAAAGGGTGGTGCGCCTGAAATCCGGCGATCCGATGATTTTCGGGCGCGCCGGTGAGGAGATCGCCGCGCTGGCGGCTGAAAACATTCCCGTCGATGTCGTGCCCGGCATCACCGCGGCAAGCGCCATGGCCTCCCGCCTCGGCATTTCCCTGACCCATCGCGACCACGCCCAGTCGGTGCGCTTCATCACCGGCCATTCCCGTCAGGGAAAGCTGCCGGAGAATATTGACTGGACATCGCTTGCCGACCCCGCCGTAACCACGGTTTTTTACATGGGCGGGCGAACCGCGGCGGCAATCCAGTCCTCCTTGCTCGCCCACGGCATGGACGCCTCGACGCCCGTTGCCGTCGTGGTTTCCGTCACCCGGGCGAATGAGCAGCGCTGGTGCGGCCCACTCACGCAACTGTCTGCGGCAATCGAGCGGCTGGGGGTAAACGAGCCCGTTCTGATCGGCATTGGCGATGCGTTCCGCGCCGCTTCCCCGGCGCTGTCCTTGATGGACGCAAAGGAGATCCTTCCACCCGTTCTGATAGCTCGATGACGGACCACGCGCCGCCCCGGCGCAAATTTTTGACACATGACGTCGACGCGGCCACCCACGGTCGGCCTAAACCATCCCTTGACATTGGTTTTTCGTTCGCTCTTCAATAAAACGAAAAAATTGAAAGAGGAGGGAGGGCGAAATGTTGCTCACACCGCGTCAGGATGAAATCGTCGCGCTGGCGAAAGCGAACGGGCGAGTGCTGGTCGACGAGCTGGCATCGCGGTTTTCCGTCACCCCTCAGACGATCCGCAAGGACCTGAACGACCTCTGCGATACCCGTGTTCTGACACGCATCCACGGCGGCGCGCTTTTTCCAAGCGGCAATGAAAATGTCAAATACGAGGCTCGGCGGGCGATTGCTTCCGTAGAGAAACAGGCGATCGGGGCCGCTGCCGCCGCTCTCATTCCCAACAATTCGTCGCTTTTCATCAACATCGGCACGACCACGGAGGCGGTGGGCGAAGCGCTGGCGGATCATCACGAACTGATGGTCATCACGAATAATATAAATGTTGCCAACAGGTTACGTGTTTTCCCGGGTATTGAGGTGGTGATTGCCGGTGGTGTCGTGCGCGGCTCCGATGGCGGCATTGTCGGCGAAGCGGCCGTGGATTTCATTCGCCAGTTCAAAGTGGATTTCGCCGTCATCGGCGTGTCCGCCATCGATGAGGACGGCGCCCTGCTGGATTTCGATTTCCGCGAGGTCAAGGTTGCGCAGGCAATCATCTCCAACGCGCGCCATGTGATTCTGGTGTCGGATTCGCTCAAATTCGAACGGACGGCCCCTGTCCGCATCGGCCATCTTTCGCAGGTTCATACCTTCATCACCGATCATTGTCCGATTGATTCCATCCGCGGCATCTGCGCCGATCACGATGTCCGGCTGATCGAAACGGAGGCCCGTGGCACCTGATCCACGGGCTGTCGGAATTTCGTTTGACATTCGTTTTGTCTTCGAATTAGATGGTAGTGCTTTCAATATATCGATGAGGAGAGCGTCGATGAAAGCGCGGGAGGGTGCATGTCTGACGAGGCAATTCACGATATTTTCGTGATCGGCGGCGGTATCAATGGCTGCGGCATTGCGCGCGACGCCGTCGGCAGGGGCTATTCCGTCGCACTTGCGGAAATGAACGATTTCGCCTCCGGTACGTCGTCTGCTGCAACCAAGCTCATTCATGGCGGCCTGCGTTATCTCGAACATTACGAGTTTCGTCTGGTGCGCGAAGCACTGATGGAACGCGAGGTTCTGTGGGCCATGGCGCCTCATATCATCTGGCCCATGCGTTTCGTGCTGCCCTTCCAGAAGGGCGGTGTGCGTCCGGCGTGGCTCGTGCGTCTCGGGCTCTTCCTTTACGATCATCTTGGCGGCCGCAAGCTTCTGCCCGCCACCCGCTCGCTCGATCTGCGCCGTGATCCGGCCGGAAAGCCTTTGAAACCGATTTTCGCCCGGGCTTTCGAATATTCCGACGGATGGGTCGATGACGCCCGCCTGGTCGTGCTGAACGCCCGTGATGCCGCTGACCGTGGCGCGTTGATCCTCAATCGGACGCAGGTGGTTTCCGCGCGGCGCGACGGCGCGTTCTGGCGGGTCGAGACGAGAAATGCCGCCGGAGAAACGCAGGTCCACCGGGCGCGGATGTTGGTGAATGCCGCCGGTCCATGGGTCGACAGGGTTCTGTCGGCGACCTTCGGCAAAAACAACGTTCACAATGTTCGCCTCGTCCAGGGCAGCCATATCATCGTGCGCAAGAAGTTCTCCGATCCGCGCGCCTACTTCTTTCAGAATCCGGATGGCCGCATCATTTTCGCCATCCCTTACGAACAGGATTTCACCCTGATCGGCACGACGGATCGCGACTATACCGGTGACCCCCGGGCTGTTAAGATCAGCGACGAGGAAATCAGCTATCTCTGCAGCGCGGCGAGTGAATATTTTGCCGAACCGGTAAAGCCGGCCGATATCGTCTGGACCTATTCCGGGGTGCGGCCGCTTTTTGATGACGGCGCGTCAAAAGCGCAGGAGGCGACGCGTGATTATGTCTTGAAGACCGAGGGGACCGACGGCGAGGCACCACTTCTCAATATTTTCGGCGGCAAGCTCACCACTTATCGGCGACTTGCCGAACATGCTCTTGAAAAGATCGGCGATGCGCTGGGAACAAAGGGAGCCCCATGGACAGCGGGTTCTCATCTGCCGGGCGGGAATTTCAATGTAGAAGCTTATGCTGCGGAGGTTTCTGCGCTGCTATCGCGTTATCCCTTCATGGAAAAGCGTCATGCGGAGCGGCTCGTCCGCTGCTACGGCACCGATGTGGCGGCGATGATAGGCAATGCGACAGACGCGTCGGCGCTTGGGCGGTATTTCGGCGGCACGCTCTACGAAGCCGAAGTTCGCTGGCTGATGGCGCGGGAATGGGCGCTGACGGCGGAGGATATTCTGTGGCGCCGTACCAAGCAGGGGCTTTTTTTGACCCCCGACGAGGTGCGTGGGTTGGAGGACTACATCGATGACATTGCAGGTGGACGATTGAAGGCAATCTGACGATCCGGACAAAAGCGGAGGAGGCTTTGGATCACCATGCTTGAATTGCGAAATGTCTCGAAGATGGTGGGCGGTGACTATCATATTCATCCCACGGATCTGACGTTGCAGCGCGGAAGCCTGAACGTTCTGCTTGGACCGACGCTTTCGGGCAAGACGTCGCTCATGCGGCTAATGGCAGGGCTGGACAAGCCAAGCAGCGGCTCGATCCTGGTCAACGGCGAGGATGTGACCGGCTGGCCGGTCCAGAAGCGCAACGTCGCCATGGTGTACCAACAGTTCATCAACTATCCGGCGCTCAGCGTTTACGAAAACATTGCCTCGCCGATGCGGGTTGCGGGCAAGGATCAGGCAACCATCGACCGGGAAGTGAGAAAAGCCGCGGAGCTTCTGAGGTTGACGCCCTATCTCGACCGTACCCCGCTCAATCTTTCCGGCGGCCAGCAGCAGCGCACGGCACTTGCCCGCGCCATCGTCAAGAACGCCACTCTGGTGCTGCTCGATGAGCCGTTGGCCAATCTCGACTACAAGCTGCGCGAAGAATTGCGCGAGGAGCTGCCGCGCATTTTCGCGGAGTCGGGCGCGATCTTTGTTTATGCCACCACAGAGCCGTCAGAGGCGCTGCTGTTGGGCGGCAATACGGCAACACTCAACGAGGGCAGGGTAACCCAGTTCAGTCGCACCATCGAGGTTTACCGGCGCCCGGTGGATATTGTGACGGCGGAAATTTTCGCCGACCCGCCGCTCAACACCATCGAGGTCATCAAGACGGGTGGAGCCTTTACCCGTGCTGATCGCGCCGTTGTCGCGGTGCCGGCGCACCTTGCCACCGTGCCGGATGGACCTTTGACCATCGCTTTCCAGCCGCATCATCTTTTCCCGCAGGCGAAGGGTGAAGCACGGCAATCCATACGGGCGCGGACGCTGATCTCGGAAATCGCCGGGTCGGAAAGCTTCGTGCATGTGGAATTTTCGGGCCGACGCTGGGTCATGCTGGCGCATGGCATCCACGACATCGAACCGGACAGGGATATCGAGCTGTTTCTCGATACAAGCCACCTGATGGCATTCGACGCAAATGGCCGCGCCATCGGCGAAGCGGCGTAAGGGGGATCGGTCATGGCACGTATCACGCTCGATCATATCCGCCACGCCTATAACGCCAAGGCGCAGGCTGCCGGCGATTATGCCCTGAAGGAGGTTCATCACGAATGGGAGGATGGCGGGGCCTATGCACTTCTCGGTCCCTCCGGTTGTGGTAAGACCACGCTGCTCAACATCATTTCTGGCCTGCTGCGCCCCTCCGAAGGCCGCATCGCGTTCGACGGAACAGACGTCACGGATTGTGCGACTGAAGATCGTAATATCGCCCAAGTGTTCCAGTTCCCGGTCGTTTACGACACGATGACAGTTTACGACAATCTTGCTTTTCCGCTGCGCAACCGGCATGTGCCGGAGGCCGAGGTCGACCGCCGCGTGCGGGAAATCCTTGAGATGACCGACCTTTCCGGTATGGCCAAACGCAGGGCCCGCGGGTTGACGGCGGACCAGAAGCAGAAGATCTCGCTGGCGCGCGGCCTCGTACGCTCCGACGTCAACGCCATTCTCTTTGATGAGCCGCTGACGGTCATCGATCCGCATATGAAATGGGTGCTGCGCTCGCAGCTGAAGCGCCTGCATCGCCAGTCCGGTTTCACTATGGTCTAGCGTCACCCATGACCAGACCGAAGCGCTGACCTTCGCCGACAAGGTGGTGGTGATGTATGACGGCCAGATTGTCCAGATCGGCACGCCGGCTGAGCTTTTCGAGCGGCCGGGGCATACATTTGTCGGTTATTTTATCGGCTCGCCGGGCATGAATGTGCTGCCCGCCAATATCGAAGGGACGACGGCTGTGGTCGGCGGGATTGGTGTGCCGCTGGCAGGTGCGCCGACGATCGCATCGGGGCAGCGCATCGAAATCGGCATCCGCCCGGAATTCGTCCGGCTGGAACGCGGCGGTATGCCCATCACTGTCGATAAGGTCGAGGATATCGGCCGGCAGAAGATCGTGCGCGCCCGGTTCGCCGGCCAGAAACTGGCAATTGTCGTGGCCGAAGACGAGGAAATCCCGGCGGAGGCGGGTGTGCGCTTCGACCCGGCCGCGATCGGTGTTTTCGCCGATTCCTGGCGTGTAAAGATGGGGGCCTGACCATGGAAAAAAGCTGGAACAACAAGGCGTGGTTCATGGTGCTGCCGGTGCTGGTGCTGGTCGCCTTCTCCGCCGTCATTCCGCTGATGACCGTCGTGAATTATTCGGTGCAGGACACCTTCGGCAACAACCAGTTCTTCTGGGCGGGAACGCAATGGTTCGAGGAAATCCTAGCGTCGGACCGGTTCTGGGATGCGCTGGGGCGCAACCTGCTATTCTCCGGCATCATCCTCGCGATTGAAATTCCGCTCGGCATCTTCATCGCACTCAAAATGCCGAAATCCGGCATCGGCGTGCCGATCTGCCTCGTCACCATGGCACTGCCGCTGCTGGTGCCGTGGAACGTGGTGGGCACGATCTGGCAGGTCTTCGGGCGCAGCGATATCGGACTTCTCGGTTATTACGCCAATCAGCTCGGGCTCGATTACAACTATGTCAACGATCCCGTCGATGCCTGGATTACCGTCGTCATCATGGATGTGTGGCACTGGACGAGCCTTGTCGTGCTTCTGTGTTATGCCAGCCTCGTTTCCATTCCTGACGCCTATTACCAGGCGGCAAGGATCGATGGCGCGTCGCGTTTTGCGGTGTTCCGGTTCATCCAGCTGCCGAAGATGAAACGGGTGCTGCTGATCGCCTTCCTGCTGCGCTTCATGGACAGTTTCATGATCTATACCGAACCCTTCGTCGTCACCGGCGGCGGCCCGGGCAATTCCACAACCTTCCTGTCCATAGATCTCGTGAAGATGGCACTTGGCCAGTTCGACCTCGGCCCGGCAGCGGCCATGTCGCTGATCTACTTCCTCATCATCCTGCTGTTATCGTGGGTGTTCTATACCGTGATGACCAGCCACGACGCGGAGACCTGAGTCATGAGCGCCTCCAATGTCACGACCGGCGTGGAACGTAACGGCTTGGTCTCCGGCTCGTCGGGCGTTGCCACGTCGGCAAGACCCAGCTTTGCCGCAACGGCGCGCTCACGCCGCCATCACGGGCCATCCCGGTTTTCCTGGCTGGTGCCGACCATCTACATCCTGCTTCTGCTCGTGCCGATCTACTGGCTTATCAATATGAGCTTCAAGACGAATGCGGAAATCGTCTCTTCCATGACGCTCTATCCGCATCAGCCGACGCTGCAGAACTACAGGACGATCTTCACCGATTCATCCTGGTATTCCGGCTATATCAATTCGATCATCTATGTCGTCATGAACATGGTGATCTCGGTGGCTGTCGCGCTGCCAGCGGCCTATGCCTTTTCGCGTTACCGTTTTCTCGGCGACAAGCACCTGTTCTTCTGGCTTTTGACCAACCGCATGGCGCCACCGGCGGTCTTTGCCCTGCCGTTCTTCCAGCTCTATTCCGCTTTCGGGCTGATCGACACCCACATTGCCGTGGCGCTTGCGCATTGCCTGTTCAACGTGCCGCTGGCGGTGTGGATTCTCGAAGGTTTCATGTCCGGCGTGCCGAAGGAAATCGACGAGACCGCCTATATTGACGGCTACTCCTTTCCGAAATTCTTCGTGAAAATCTTCATGCCGCTCATTGCTTCCGGCATCGGCGTCGCCTGCTTCTTCAGCTTCATGTTCTCGTGGGTCGAGCTTCTGATCGCCCGTACGCTGACGACGACGGACGCCAAGCCGATTGCCGCGACGATGACGCGCACCGTGTCTGCCGCCGGCATGGACTGGGGCCTGCTTGCCGCTGCCGGCGTGTTGACGCTGATACCCGGCGCTCTGGTGATCTGGTTCGTGCGCAATTACATCGCCAAAGGCTTTGCGCTGGGAAGGGTTTGACCATGACGAAGATGCCCGATTTTACCTGGATGGCGTGGACGTGGCAGACGGCGGCCTTTTTCGGCACCATCGCGGTTTTGCTGGTCGGCATGTGGTTCTGGGAACGTCTCTCGCCCGGCGGCAATCCCCGCTTCGGCCTGTTGCGCTTCGAAACGACGCGTGGTGACAGGCTGTTCATCTCGCTGCTTGGCAGCGCCTTCATTCATCTCGCATGGCTCGGGCTGGTCGGCCCGAACCTGTGGTGGGCTCTCGCTCTATCCGTGGTCTACGCCGTTGGCGTTTTCCGTTTTGTCTAGAGCAGGAAAAGATGCGGCGGAGGAAAACCGCATCTCGCAGACTTCATGCAATCGCAACCCTTGGGAGGACTGATATGCGACGGCATCTGATGACGACGACGGCAGCCATGCTGCTGGCAATGACAGGTTCGGCTTTTGCCGGAATGGAGGAAGCAAAGCAGTTTCTGGACAAGGAAATCGGCGACATGTCGGCGCTTTCCCGTGCAGAGCAGGAAAAGGAAGTACAATGGTTCATTGATGCCGCGAAGCCTTTCGCGGGCATGGAGATCAAGGTCGTATCCGAATCCCTGACCACGCATGAATATGAATCAAAGGTTCTGGCGCCTGCATTTACCGCCATTACCGGCATCAAGGTGACGCACGACCTTATCCAGGAAGGTGACGTTGTCGAAAAGATCCAGACCCAGATGCAGACCGGCCAGAACCTTTACGATGGCTGGGTCAACGACAGCGACCTCATCGGCACCCATTGGCGTTACCAGCAGGTGCGCAACCTGACGGACTTCATGGCCAATGAAGGCAAGGATGTCACCAATCCCGGTCTCGACCTCAAGGACTTCATCGGCAGCGCGTTCACGACGGCACCGGACAAGAAGCTCTACCAGCTTCCCGACCAGCAGTTCGCGAACCTCTACTGGTTCCGTTACGACTGGTTCAACGACGACAAGAACAAAGCGGACTTCAAGGCCAAGTACGGCTACGACCTCGGCGTTCCCGTCAACTGGTCGGCCTATGAGGACATCGCCGAATTCTTCACCGGCCGCGACGTCGGCGGCAAGAAGGTCTTCGGCCATATGGACTACGGCAAGAAGGACCCCTCGCTCGGCTGGCGATTCACCGATGCCTGGCTTTCCATGGCCGGCAATGGCGACAAGGGCCTGCCAAACGGCCTGCCGGTCGATGAATGGGGCATCAAGGTCAATGACAAGTCGCAGCCGGTCGGCTCCTGCGTTGCGCGCGGTGGTGATACCAATGGTCCCGCTTCGGTCTATTCCATCGAGAAATATCTCGAATGGCTGAAGAAATATGCGCCGCCGGAAGCGCAGGGCATGACCTTCTCCGAGTCAGGCCCGGTGCCGGCACAAGGCAACATCGCCCAGCAGATCTTCTGGTACACGGCCTTTACTGCCGACATGGCCAAGCCCGGCCTGCCTGTGGTGAACGAGGACGGTTCGCCGAAATGGCGCGTCGCACCCTCGCCGCACGGCGTCTACTGGAAGGACGGCATGAAGCTCGGGTATCAGGATGTGGGTTCCTGGACCTTGATGAAATCCACGCCAGACGACCGCGCCAAGGCCGCATGGCTCTATGCGCAGTTCGTGACCTCAAAGACCGTGGATGTGAAGAAGAGCCATGTCGGTCTCACCTTCATTCGTGACAGTACCATACATCACAAGAGCTTCACGGACCGGGCCTCCAAGCTCGGTGGTCTTGTCGAGTTCTATCGCTCGCCGGCCCGCGTTCAGTGGTCGCCGACCGGCACCAATGTTCCTGATTATCCGAAGCTGGCGCAGCTCTGGTGGCAGGCAATCGGCGATGCGTCGTCGGGTGCCAAGACCGCACAGGCTGCAATGGACTCGCTCTGCGCCGAACAGGAAAAGGTCATGAGCCGCCTGGAACGTGCTGGCGTGCAGGGCGATATCGGCCCGAAGCTGGCGGAAGAGCATGATATCGAATACTGGAACAAGGACGCCGTTTCGAAGGGCAATCTCGCGCCGCAGCTGAAGATCGCCAACGAAAAGGAAAAGCCGGTCACCGTCAATTATGACGAACTGGTGAAAAGCTGGCAGAAGTGATGTCTGCATAAAATCTTAAATCGGGGCGGCTCTGCCGCCCCGTCATTGCGTTTGAAAGGGAGTGACATAATGGGCGGTTATATTCTGGCGATCGATCAGGGCACGACATCGACAAGGTCGATGGTCTTTGATCGCGACATGCGGGTCATCGGTGTCGGGCAGCGAGAATTTCCGCAGCATTTTCCTGCCTCCGGCTGGGTCGAACACGATGCCGAAGACATCTGGAAAAGTGTGCTTGAAACCATCCGACTTGCACTTGCCGATGCCGGCATCGCCGCAACCGATATAGAGGCGATAGGCATCACCAATCAGCGGGAAACGACGGTGCTGTGGGACCGCAACACCGGCGAAGCGGTGCACCGCGCCGTGGTCTGGCAGGATCGCCGTGCCGCCCCGGTCTGCGAGGATTTGAAAAGAAGGGGGCTGGAACCGCTCTTCTCTAAAAAGACCGGACTGCTGCTCGATCCATATTTTTCCGGCACGAAGCTGAAATGGCTCTTGGACAGCGTCAGCGGTCTTCGCGAAAGGGCGGGCAAGGGAGAAATCTGCTTCGGTACCGTCGACAGTTTCCTGATCTACCGTCTCACCGGCGGCCGCCGGCACGTGACCGACGCCACCAACGCCTCGCGAACGCTGATCTATAATATCGAAGACAATGTCTGGGATGATGAGCTCCTGTCCATCCTCGACATCCCCCGCGCCATGCTGCCGGAGGTTCTGGATTGCGCCGCCGATTTCGGCGTAACTGACAAGTCGCTTCTGGGCGCGGAAATTCCGATCCTCGGCGTTGCGGGCGACCAGCAGGCGGCGGTGATCGGCAATGCCTGCTTCGAGCCGGGCATGATGAAATCGACCTACGGCACCGGTTGCTTCGCACTTCTCAATACGGGCACAGACCGGGTGGCCTCCACAAACCGGCTGCTGACGACGATTGCTTATCGTCTCGACGGCGTGACGACCTATGCGCTGGAAGGCTCTATCTTCATCGCCGGGGCGGCGGTGCAGTGGCTGCGTGACGAGCTTGGTTTCATCTCGGTTGCATCAGAAGTCAGCGCGCTTGCCGAAAAGGCCGATCCGAAGCAGCGCGTTTATCTCGTGCCTGCCTTTACCGGTCTTGGCGCGCCTTATTGGGATGCCGAAGCGCGGGGTGCGATCTTCGGCCTCACACGCGGGACGGGCCCGGCGGAATTTGCCCGCGCGGCGCTCGAAAGCGTTGCCTATCAGACGTTCGACCTGCTGGATGCGATGCGCAAGGACTGGGCAGGTGACAATGGCAAGACGGTGCTGAGGGTCGACGGCGGCATGGTCGCCTCCGATTGGACGATGCAGCGGCTGGCGGATATTCTCGCCGCGCCCGTCGATAGACCGGTGTTTCTCGAGACGACAATCCTTGGTGCCGCCTGGCTTGCGGCCTCACGTGCCGGCATCTGGCCGGACCGCAAGGCCTTCGCCGACCATTGGCGGCGCGACCGCCGCTTCAGCCCCGAGATGGAAGAGAGCGAGCGGAAGAACGCCATCGCAGGCTGGCGCGACAGCGTCGGCCGTTGCCTCTCGAAACGGGACAATTAAGGCCGGTTACACGAAACTGCCGGGTGCGATGCTCTTGCTGGAAACGAGATCGGAAAGGGCGCGCACCAGCTCCGCCTCCGCGCCCTTGCTCGGTTGAAGCACGAATTCCACGTCTTCCAGCAGCGGCAGCACGCCTGCGGCAATCTCCTTCAGACCAGCCGGCGCCATGCTGCGCGGCTGCACCAGAATGCCCATGCCCGCCCTTGCTGCGGCGGTTAGTCCACTGAGACTGCCGCAGGTGCAGACGATCCGCCAGGCGAGACCGGCCCGGTCCAGTGCCTCCTGCGCCGCCTTCCGGGTGATGCTCGGTGGCGGAAAGGCAATCAGCGGGAGCGCATCCGGCTGGTTCAGCATCCGCTCAGGATCGCGCGCCAGCCAGACGAGCGGTTCGCGATAAAGGAAATGACCAAGCTTGTCGCCGAGACGACGCTTGGCCAACACCACGTCAAGTTCGCCATTGTCCTGCATCTGGTAAAGCACACCGCTGAGCGAGACCGTTAGTTCAAGGTCAACCAGCGGGTAAAGCCGAATGAATTCCTCCAAAATGGTCGTAAGGCGACTGGCGACAAAATCTTCCGACACACCAAGCCGCAGCCGCCCACGCAGGCGGCTTTCGCTGAAGAGCGAAGAGACCTTGCTATCGATTTCAAGCATGTTGCGAGCGTAACCGAGTAATGCCTCACCCTCGCCGGTCAGTTTTACCTGATGGGTGTTGCGTGCGATCAATCGGCGGCCAAGGGAGGCTTCAAGCCTCTGAATATGCTGGCTGACAGTGGATTGGCCAATGCCGAGCCGTTCGGCAGCAAGGGTAAAACTGCCGGTTTGCTGGAGCATGACGAAGCTGGCAAGATGTTGAAGGTTCAGCATTATCTCAAATCATGATAACTGTTAATCTTTGCATCCGAAATCATGATGAGCGATAGTGGCGCGCGTTTCAAGCAAAACCGCTGCCGGAAAGACCTCCCATGACCCGCTTCCTGCCCGACCGTTTCACCATGATGCTGGTGGCCACCGTAATTCTGGCTTCCATCCTGCCGATTAGCGGCGAGCCGGCAGAATATTTCGGGCTTGCGACAAAACTCGCGATCGCTCTGCTGTTCTTCCTGCACGGCGCGCGGCTTTCGCGGGATGTGGTGATTGCGGGCATCCTGCACTGGCGTCTGCATCTGGCGATCCTGCTCGTCACCTTCGGCCTTTTCCCGCTTCTCGGTGTGGCGATAGGCTTCATTCCCGAAAGCATCCTGCCGGCACCGCTCTATATGGGCGTGCTGTTTCTCTGTGTGCTGCCATCCACCGTGCAGTCATCCATCGCCTTCACGTCAATGGCGGGCGGAAACGTGCCGGCGGCGATTTGTTCAGCCTCGGCTTCGAATATTTTCGGCATGTTCCTGACGCCGTTGCTGGTTGGCCTGCTGTTCACGGTCGGCGGCCATGGCGGCGGATTTTCGCTGGATGCTTTCCTGCAAATCTTCCTGCAGCTGCTTCTGCCTTTCATCGTCGGTCAGGTCCTGCAGCCCTGGATTGGTGACTGGATCAGGGCGCGCAAGAAATTGCTTTCTCCGGTCGATCGCGGCTCCATTCTTATGGTCGTTTATCTCGCCTTTTCCGATGCGGTCATCGAGGGCATATGGCACACGTTTTCGCTCCGGGATATCGGTGTGGTCATCGTCATCAATATCCTGCTGCTGGCGCTTGTCCTGTGTGTGACGATGTTCGGCAGCCGGCTATTGGGTTTCGACAAGGCCGATGAGATCACCATCACCTTCTGCGGCTCGAAAAAGAGCCTCGCCAGCGGCGTGCCCATGGCCGGCGCGATCTTCGCCGGCCAGAGCATCGGTGCCATCGTTTTACCGATCATGCTCTTTCATCAGATCCAGTTGATGGTCTGCGCTGTCCTTGCCCAGCGTTATGCCCGCAAGGCCCATGAAAAGGCAGCGATAGCCGAAGCGGCTGCGGCAGAAGGCGCCGCAGCTTCCGCTCGATAAAACGCGCTCCGGCCAACAAAAACGGCCCCTCAAGGGGGCCGTCTGTCTTGCATGTGGAATACTTAGTTGACCTGAGCCGGGGTGACCTGGGCTTCGATGGTCTTCGGCGCATCGGCGCTGTCGGACGAGATCGCAATGCGGCGCGGCTTCATGGCTTCCGGAATATTGCGAACGAGATCGATGTGAAGCAGGCCATTCTTCAGGGAAGCGGTCTGAACTTCTACGTGGTCGGCAAGCTGGAAGCGGCGTTCGAAGGCGCGCGTGGCGATGCCGCGATACAGAAATTCGCCTTCCGTCGTCTTCTCATCCGTGGCCTTCTCGGCTTTCACGGTCAGCGCATTGGCGCGGGATTCGATGCTGAGTTCATTTTCATCGAAACCGGCAACCGCCATGGTGATGCGATAGGTATTCTCACCGGTCCGCTCGATATTGTAGGGCGGATAGGACTGGGCCTGCTCAGGCTGGCCGAGGCCGTCAAGCATCGAAAAAAGGCGGTCGAAGCCCACGGTGGAACGATAGAGAGGGGAAAAATCAACGTGACGCATGGTGTCCTCCTTAAGAAGCGACTGTTTGCGGTTAAGTCCGCCATCCCATTCTGGCGACGGTCGGACATTTGGCGCGGCCCCGCTTTGGCGACCGCATGAAGGAGATGGGAATGGCGTCGCGCGGCGTCAAGGGGGGATGCAATATGAACCATGTCTGAACATCTGGTTCCGGCATCGTTCAGTTTGAGAGCCATAAAACTCCAGTCATCGGAGACATTCTCCGTGGACAGAAGCAATAACGTCCCTTCTTCTTCTGTCTTACTCGCCGGAACCGCGACTGCTTTAACCGACGGTTCCGGCAATTTTTTCTTTGACCTTCCCGCGCCGCCGACCTATCCGAAAAGAGTTGAAAAGCCGGAAAAAGACCGATGATCGAAGCCACATTGCGCGCCAGTGAAGACAATCCGGTTCCCGACAGCCATGTGGTTGGATATTTTTCTGGCCATGGCGGCAAACAGCTCCGCTATGCGATCTTTCGAACCCATCGTCATGTTGCCCGCGGAACGGTGGTTCTGCTGCATGGCAGAAACGAATGTATCGAAAAATATTTTGAAACAGTGGCCGATCTGACGGCCATGGGCTTCTGGGTCGCGACGTTCGATACGCGCGGGCAGGGCGGTTCCGAACGGCTGCTGAAAAGGCCGGGTGCCGGGCACGTGCGGCGCTTTTCCGATTATCAGCACGACATCAGCCTTTTTCTGGAACAGGTGGTGCTTCCGGATACGAGGCTGCCGTTCTTCATGATTGCACATTCTACCGGCGCGCTTGCCGCGCTTGCCGCAGCGCCCGGGCTCGCGAACAGGATTGATCGGCTGGCGCTTTGTTCGCCCTTCATAGAACTCGACAGTCAGCAATCCGTCCCGTCATCCGTTATCCGGCTGGTCGCCACGGCTTTGAGCCTTGCCGGCCTGGGAAAAGTTCAGCTTGGCAGGGACCAGCGCGAACGGGATTTTGACGGCAATCCGCTAACCTCGGACGCAAAACGTTTCGCAAGGAATCTCTCGCTGCACAGGCAGTTTCCGGAACTGTTCATTGGCGCGCCAACGGCCCGCTGGGTCTATGAGGCATTGAAGACCATGGGCCGAGTGACCCGTCAGGATCATCTGACGAATATAACCATTCCTACCCTTATTCTGGCGCCCATGCTGGACACGATAACGCCCTATAAGGCGCAGGAAGAGCTGTCGCGCAATTTCCGGGCAGCGCAGCTTCTTCCCATCACCGGCGCGCGTCATGAACTGCTGCATGAGCGGGATGTTTTCCGCAAGCAGGCACTGGCCGCCATCGACGCGTTTTTCGCGCCGGAGTGATGGCCGCCTTGCAGGGCAGGTCTATAGTCTGGAGAGAATGGCAAGCGCCTGTTCGTGTACGGATCTGGAGCCGGCGGCCAGAATGCGGCCGCCATTTTCAGGACGTCCGCCATCCCATGTGGTGATGATGCCGCCGGCCTGCTCGATGACCGGAATAAGTGCGCCCACATCGTAGGGCTTCAGGCCGGATTCAATGACGAGATCGACATGACCCGCGGCCAGCAGGCAATAGGCGTAACAATCCACGCCGTAGCGGAAAAGGCGGACCTGATCCTGCACCTTTTCGTAGAAGGGCTTTTCCTCGGCGGTGAAAATATGGGGTGTTGTGGTAAAAAGTATTGCGTCCGATAACGAAGCGCAGTCACGCGTGCGGATGGTTCGTTCGCCCTCGGGTCCGAAATACCAGGCGGAGGTGCCGTCGGCAAAGTAACGCTCCCTGGTGAAGGGCTGGTCCATCATGCCCATCGTGGCGCGGCCGGCAGACTGGAAGCCGATCAGAGTTCCCCATACGGGAACGCCGGAAATGAAGGCGCGTGTGCCGTCAATGGGGTCGATGACCCAGACATGCTCGCGGTCGAGACCGACATTGCCATGTTCTTCGCCGAGGATGCCGTGCTGGGGAAAACGAGCCTCGATGAGCGCACGAATGGCGCTTTCGGCCGCTTGATCGCCTTCCGTCACCGGATCATAGCCGCCATCCTGCTTGTTGGTAACGGCAACGCCCGTACGAAAGCGGGGAAGCGTTTCGGCGCTGGCCGCATCAGCAAGTTCGAAGAAGAAATTCCGGTCGGGCAGCATGCGAAACCTCATTGCGTGAATTGATGGCCTCAATTGTGTGGCGAAATGCATAGACCGGAATCACCTCCGCCGTCCACTCGTATGGTGACGAAGCCGCGGTTTCCATATTTTCGGCAAAAGCACAAAAAACATGCAAAAAATAAAATGATTGACAATTGTGCAATTACTGCGTAGCGTGATGGTACAGTCTTTGACTGTAAATACCCTCCTTGGGTGTTTCCTCCCTAGACTTGACCGCGCCAAGGCGCGGTTTTTTTTGCCCGGCGCACAGCCAGGCAAGGGGGCGAACGATTTAATTGAGAAGCTTGGCTGTGCTATTCGGCGGCGAGCGAGGTTTCGATCGCATATTCCGACACAAAAGCCCCGAGCTGGCGCATGAATATTTCCAGCGAAGCCTGAATGGCGGGGAAATCGCCTTTCTTCAAAAGCGTTTTTTCATCGACATAAAGCGACCGGTTGACCTCTATCTGCAGCGCGTGAAGCGAGCGTATTGGACGGCCGTAATGTTCGGTAATGAAGCCGCCGGCATAGGGCTTGTTGCAGACGGCGACGAAGCCAAGTTCTTCGAGGAAATGCAGGGCCGCACGCGAGACTTCCTGGGAGGCGCTGGTGCCGTAGCGGTCGCCGATAATAATATCAGGTCTGAGGTTTGACCCGGTGACCCGGATGTTGCCGGGCATCGAATGGCAATCGATCAGGACCGCCATGCCGAAATGTGCGTGCGTGCGGGACAGCAGGCGGCGCAGACAGGCGTGGTAGGGTTTGTATATGGTCTCGATACGGGAGAGGGCTTCATCCACCGGCAGGCGATGGGCATAAATATCCATGTTTTCCGCAACGATACGCGGCACGGTGCCAAGGCCGCCTGCAACCCGCATGGAGCCGATATTGGCGTAGGGCGGCAAGGTGCCCTCGAACATGCGGGGATCGAGCTCGTAGGGCTCTCGATTGACGTCGAGATAGGCGCGCGGAAAATTCGCTTTCAACAGCGGCGCGCCAATCTCTGGGGCGGCGCCGAAAAGCTCGTCGACGAAGTGGTCCTCGGAACGACGGATGTCATGCGAATCGAGCCGCGCCGACTCTAGGAAGGAGATGGGATAGCAGCGGCCGCTATGGGGGGAATTATAGACGAATGGTAGGGTTTGAACGGCAGGTTCCGTTACTTCGAACAGCTCATATTCACCTGTTACCCAGTCCATTCAGGCCATTTACCATGTCGCAAACTATCAGGAGGTTCATGTTGCCAGTTACGGTGCGGCAAGTCCATACTGTCGCCCAAGTAGCGCTATACCGATTCACGTGTTCACAGGATATTTACCGTGAAAATCCTATAATCGGGCTAGGGTATTCCAAACATTGAGCAGTTACGGTCACTTAACCATGAATCAGAAAATTCTTCTCGCTGAAGACGATAACGATATGCGCCGCTTCCTCGTCAAGGCGCTGGAAAAAGCCGGTTACAAGGTTTCTTCCTTCGACAATGGCGCAAGCGCTTACGACCGGCTGCGCGAGGAGCCCTTTTCCCTTCTGCTCACCGATATCGTCATGCCCGAAATGGACGGTATCGAGCTTGCACGACGCGCGACCGAACTCGACCCGGACCTGAAAGTCATGTTCATCACCGGCTTTGCAGCGGTTGCGCTGAATGCCGATTCGAAGGCTCCGAAGGACGCCAAGGTGCTTTCCAAGCCGTTCCATCTGCGCGATCTGGTGGATGAGGTCAACAAACTCCTTGTGGCGTAAGGCCTCTCAAAAAACCTTCACAAAACCGAAAAAAAGCAGTTGACGCATGAACCGGTTTTGTGGTCTATCCGCCGCCACGGAGGGCGTGTAGCTCAGCGGGAGAGCACTACGTTGACATCGTAGGGGTCACAGGTTCAATCCCTGTCACGCCCACCATCCGAATTGCTGTAATATCAAGGCCTTGCGAGAAATCGCAGGGCCTTTTTACATAGTGGCCTCAAGGTTCACCGAACCTGACTAATTCGGAGCGCGCGCATCCGATGCATAAAGCTCCAACTTGGTTGACTGTCAAAATGGTTACTTCGCGATGGCGTACAGAGGGTGAGGGGGCCTTATGGCTTCTCGTCCGGAATGGAGGCGCTCATGGAAGAACCGAAACGCTCAATGAGCCGCGAGGAGCTTTATGCACTGGTATGGTCGACGCCCATGCAGAAACTGGCGGAGACGTACGGACTATCAGATCGAGGATTAGCTAAGACCTGTCAGCGATATCTCGTCCCAGTGCCGTCAAGGGGATATTGGGCAAAAGTCGATGCAGGGCAAACCGTCAAGCAGACCCCACTGCGTGCGGTGGAGAATACGGCGCTCCATACGGTGCACATAGGCGCTAGGCCGGTGAGCACTCGCAGCCCGTATCTAGCGCAAGTTCTTGAGACGGCTCTGCGCGAAATCGAGGACGAGAATAAGCGCGTGTGTCAGCCGTCCGCGGATGAGAGCACTCCTCCTGTACAGCCTAACCCACAAAATTCCCCTCGCATATCCGCAAGCAAAGCCGAGCCATCTGTCAGAATGGAGAGCGGAAAGCTTAGATCTGAAGTCCAATCGTTCTTGGCTGAACTCCGAGGTCGTGAGATCGATCGCGACGGGTACGTTTCACTGAAGGGCGCAAAAGTTACCCCAAAAGATGTACCTCGCGTCGGCGCTATTTTAAACAGCCTCTGCGCTGAGCTCGAACCCTATGGTTTTGCCTTTGCCGCCACGTCCACCATGCTGGGCTTCGAGAAAGATGGCACAACATTGAGATTCGCTATTGACGCTCCGAGAAAGCGACAAGTCGAGATATCCCGCAGTGGCTGGCAGCGCTTCACCTACGCACATGTAGGAAGATTGAGGTTACACTTTTACGGCCCGAGTGCTGGCGTCAAAACGGAGTGGTGCGATACCGACGCCAAAACGATCGAGGCCCATCTAGCCAAAATTGTAGAAAACTATCGGATTGCGCACGTCGCCGCGCGCGAAAACGATGAGCGAAATCGTCAGGAGGCTGCGCGTCGAGCGCATATGGCGTCTCGTAGGAAGATGGCAGAGCAACGTGCGAAGCGTGAAAGCGATCGCCTTTCCTTTTTACAGAGTATTGCCAATGCGCGCCGTGAGGCAGACGATTTACGCGATACAATTTCCTCCGTTCCGTATTGTGAAGATCTCCCAGCGGACTACCGACGAATGCTTGAGTGGGCTCGAAAGCGGCTGATGCAGCTTGAGGAGCAAACGCGTGTTGAGGCAATTCAGACATCTTTAGAGGCCAAGCTGCTTTTCGCGGATCCGGATCCACTTCATGATCCCGAAGGTGATCCGCCATCTAAGCTGAACTACTGGGACGACTAGCCTGCTTACCTTTGCTCCTGTGCACTCTTTGATATTGCCTATCAGGGGTTTCAAGGCTTTAACGGTTATCGTGAAACACAGCGAGACCAAAAAGCGTGAATCGGGGCCGTAAATGATCAGCCTGGCACGTCTCATCTGCGGAATTTTTGCGGTGGTGGCCATCGTGACTTTTATTGGTCTGCTGATGATAGATCATTGGTTTACCATCGGGGAACGAGCGCAAGGGGACTACCCAACACGGACGCCGGCAGAACAAGCCGAGGCTGAAGCTAGGGCGAGCGCAGCGGCCGAGGAAGCCAGCAAGGCCGCCGATAAGGCATTGAGGATCACAAAAGGCAGCGATGCCGAAATGAAACGGGACGAGGCGAAGAAGCAGTGAGCGAAGCTGGGGGGCTTGGTGTCAATTCCTGATCACGAATTTATTGCCTACATCGATGAAGGTGGAGACCCAGCCTCAAGCGTGTAAGACCGATCGACCACGCTCGCCTCCATCGTAAATGGCCATAAGATGAGCCGGATCGGCGAGCTGATGCCGTGGAACTATTCGGGGTGAACAGACAGGTAAAAGTCTGCTGTTGGCCCCAAGCGGACATTCGGCACACGTGATTAGGCGACCAGACTAACTCCACAAACTAGGATTAACATTTACCCCGACATTTACGGTAACGTACTTGCGAGCCAAACCCTGGCGATTAGGCTTCTCGTGTTCACTATAGGAGAGGTGAAGTGCGAGACCACTTGTTCCCAGCGAGAATTTCGATTGCGTCGCTCGGTGTTTTTCTCTCATCGGTTTGCTACGCGGCGGACACCGTTCAGGTTACGGTCGACAATTTTCCACGGGCTGAAACGGATGTTACAATCGCCGCCTATGCCAAGGAGGGAGCCTTCGGTCAGTTGCTTCACTCGCGCACGCCGCCGTCGATTGACGATCAGAAGGTCGTGCGGATGAACCGCGACACCCTCTATTCATTTGGTGTCTTCGATCTTGATGCCGGGCCGGTCACCCTGATGCTTCCTGACGCGGGCAAGCGTTACATGATGGCGCAGGTGCTGGATGAAGATCAGTACACCCATGACATCGCCTATGCGCCCGGATCGAAGACCTACACGAAAGACCAGGTCGGCACTCGGTATCTGATCGTGACCATCCGCACCCTGGTTGATCCTACGAACGGCGAAGACATCAAGATGGTCCATGCGCTTCAAGACCAGGTCAAGGTCGAACAGGCCTCGAAAGGCGACTTGGTTCTGCCGAATTGGGATAAGACATCGCAAGAGAAGATCAGGAACGCGCTCAAGGTTCTCGGAGCCACATTGCCGAACTCCGACCACATGTTCGGGGCTCGCAGCGAGGTCGATCCTCTTCGATACCTAATCGGGTCAGCCGTCGGCTGGGGCGGAAATCCCGCTTCTGCAGCGATCTATATCACCGGCAAGCCGAAAGACGAAAGCGGCACGAAGATTGAAACCATCACTGTCAAGGATGTTCCTGTCGACGGATTCTGGTCGATCAGCGTCTACAATGCCAAAGGCTTCTTCGAGAGGAACGCACTCAATGCCTATTCGCTGAACAACTTGACGGCAAATCCCAATGCCGATGGCAGCATCACCGTTCAGTTCGGCGGGTGCAAGAAGGAAACGTCAAACTGCCTTCCGATCACGAAGGATTGGAACTACACAGTCCGACTATATCGACCACGCCCGGAACTTGCGACCGGAAACTGGAAGTTTCCTGAAACAGAGCTGATGGACAAGTAAGACCGCTTCTGGCCCATTCTTGCCATCTAACCGCAGCGGTAGCTCTCGGAACGGCCTAACGCGCTTGGTCAACGTGCGAGGAAAACACCGCTAACGATTATCCGAGGGAATAATAAAGTCTTCGGGCCCCACTACATGGACGCAAGCTGCACTATGAGTTCTCGAACCTCGCTCTCGTTGAGCTCAAACTCCGGGCCCTCCTCCATCGCCATCAACGTGAGGATTGTGCCGTCCATCTCTGGTGTGAGGTCCAAACCATATCGCTGATAAATCTCGTGAGCCACGCTTGAGACCCTCGTCGTATTAAAGTCGCCAACAAGCGCATTCTGCAGCAGGGTGGCCAATTCTTTAGCTTTTAGTCCCAAATTCGTTTTTCCAGTTTTCTCTGCGGGCTGCGCGACTTGCTCGGCAAGGTTTCTTTCGGAAGAATTTCTATTTCTCGCCGTCCGGAACAATCAGCCAGAATAATTGCACCAGGTCATCCCAGAGCCGGCCTAGATCCTCGATCATCGCAGTGATTTCCAGATAGGCGTAGATAGCAGCGGCGATGAGCAAGATCAGCGCGCAGACCAGCAGCCAAGGCCAGATCCTGCGTTTCCGCTTTAGAATGGATTGCGCTTCTTGGTCTACAGTCATCTATAATCACCATCCTCACTCCATAAGCCAGCTACCATCGTCCTGAAGATCGGTGGGGGCATTCCAGGAGTCACCATAGCCAAAATGTCGAGGTGAGCATGTGAAATCTGTATCGCATGGAAGCCCCAGGTAACGTCCACATCATCTTCTAAACGCACCCGTCAGTGGAACCTGCGGAGAAATGCGATTTCCGGCAATCCGCAATTAACCATTCATTAACCAACAAACTATTTATATCGATGCAATCACTGATTGCTCATGAGGAGCGCGCGTCTATTTTATTGAAGGCTCCTCATGACATCTATTTTGACAAACAGCGCGGCAATTACGGCGCTGCAAACACTTCGCTCTATCTCTTCTGGACTTCAAAACTCTCAAAAGGCAGTTTCGACCGGACTTCGCATTTCGTCCGCGTCTGACAACGCAGCGTATTGGTCTATCTCCACGACTATGCGCTCCGACCATGGTGCTCTTTCAGCAGTTCAAGACGCGCTTGGCCTCGGCGCTGCAAAGGTTGATACAGCCTATTCCGAAATGGATTCAGTCATCGCTGTTCTTAACGAATTCAAATCGAAACTTGTCACAGCCTCAGAGAAAGGCGTAGACAAAGCCAAGATTCAGGCTGAGTTGGATCAACTGAAGCAGCAGGTTGTCAGTATTGCTACCTCTGCGAGCTTCAGCAGCCAAAATTGGCTGAATACCGGTATTGTCGACATCTATGACAGCGCATTGAATCGCTCCACTGTTGTCTCTTCTTTTGTCCGCACCGCTGCTTCCGTTGGCGTTAGGACGATTGATGTCGATCTTTCGCGGGTATCTCTGTTCAACAGTACTGGCGGCGGCCTTCTTCAGCAGGATGCGCGGGACATGAAGACCATAGGCGGTCTCAGAAACCTACAATCCATATCAGATCCCAGCTCCCTCGGCACAGATTACACTCCCTATGACGGGATCGACGGCTCAAGCGGATACATGACACCGGTGTGGAACGCAGGTAGCCCCGGCACGGTCGTAATTGATTTCCCAGCCAGTGCGCCGCTCGATTTCAATCTGCCCGGTGCTGAAATCAGCTTTACAATAGTTCTGGATAAAGAGGCCTCAAATCCAGACGGCTACCCTGGGGTAAGCGGAGATCTTCAGAATCTCCCAGGACCATACTTCAACGGTTACTCCGCAACAGTGACAATCACCAAAGCCGATGTGGACGCGTATGATCCAGCCTTAGGAGGGGTAATATCTACAAACAAAGAGTACGCAGCACTGCTGAGTTCAAAACTGAGTTCTCACGGCGCTTATGCGTCGGCAAACTTTAAAAAGGGCGACCCCCCTGTCCATGATCCAGAAAAGATTTCTATTACAACACTGCAACTTCCGCAGCACGGATACGGGTCGTACGTCGAGATTGCAGCAGTGTCGAACGTGGGCGTGAGCGCAGGCGGCCTCACGCCACTTGCCGACTTCGGCAGTAGAGGTTCAGGGCTTGCCCTCGATTTTGAACCATTTATCGTCTTCAGGGACGGCATCGATGATAAAGGAATCCGCGTCAATTTCACCTTTTCTGTGAACGGGGCGGCACCGAAAGCTTACTCCTTCGACCGTGCTTACGTGAACCAACTTCTGTCTCGCGATGACGGTAAAGTGTCGTCAGCAGAAGATATGGCAACCTTGATGCAGTCACTGCTACAAGCTGACTGGCCGGATGTTATAATCGAAGCAAATGCTGGGAAAGTTGTGATCAAATCAGATCCAGCTGTGGACCGGCAATGGGGTGACGGAACTCGGATCAACTTCAGCGAAATACGTGTCAGTAATGAACCGCGCTCTATCCTGAATTTTCTCGATCTTGATATAGCCCAGAATCCCGACATGCTCGGATCGTACATTACATATATCGAAACCGTGACCGCTAACGCGATCTCAGGTGCGGCAACGCTTGGCTCTATAGCGGGGAGGATTGACTTGCAGCTCAATTTTGCTTCGCGCCTTTCGGATTCTGTAATGAGCGGTGTCGGCCGCTTAGTGGACGCGGATATGAATGAGGAATCGACCCGTCTTAAGGCTCTCCAGACCCAGCAACAGCTTGGTATTCAATCGCTGCAGATTGCAAACAGTGAGCCAGAGAGCATCTTAGCCCTATTTCGATAATCGCCCACCGCCTCGCCTTTTAAACGACCTTCTTGAAGGCGTTATTCGAGAACCACTGGCGCGAGCATCCGGGCTGTAAGCAGTGGGGTGGGTTTGGCTTCAGCCGGTCGAAGGCCGAGAAATCATCCTGGCATTGCTGGGAGCATTATCCATACAGGGAGCTGCCACGATGATAACCAGCATCACTCGCCAGAAGAACGCAGAGCAGCGAATGATGGCATGATACCAGAACTACAATGGACGAAATGTTACATCTTGCTTTCGGCAAATTGGGATTTTCTCGCCGAAAGACGCGATAGAACCCACCGACCAGCATTAATTCCCGGCACTTCGATGAAGCGATGAATCAGTTTCGAGACAACAATCGTCCCCAGGACAATCGCGACAATAAATAAAACAGTTCTGACGTGAGGATTTAACTCGGCAAAGATTGGAACGCGGAACAGCGCCCCTCCCAAGAGCATGATCCAAAAGCTATGAAACAGATAAATCGGATAGGCCAAGTCAGATAAGAAGTTGGCGAGGCTATTTTGAAACGGTCGCCGTGCATTATCACGCACCGATGCGAACGAAGAATTTTTGGCATCCGATGCGAGGAAAACAATAAAGGCCGACATAGCCATGACGATGGCAACTCTTCCGCCATAGAACTCGTATTGAGTTGCCATCAGGGCAACGGAAAAAACATTAAGCGCGATCCGATAAGCGCCGGGCCGAACTAGCATAGCTTGGCATATCGTCATGCCCGCAAAAAAGACTGGTAGCTTGAAAGGTAGAAGTGATGGCTCCGGAAAACTGGTACGCCACTTCACTGTCACGAGTACGCAGATTAGGGCTAACACCGTGCAAAATTTGATGACACCGAAGCGTTGGCTCAAAATAAGGAGCGCGGGAAACACAAGATAAAACTGTATTTCGCTACTCAGACTCCAGTCCGGAAGAGGCAATGCACTCACCCAAAGCGGGAACAGGCCAAACAGGAATGTGATGTGCATAAAAATATTCACGAAATCGTAGCTGAAATACTGCGACCAGCTGCTGACAATCAACCTTGCCGCCTCTAGATCTGCATCTCGCATCTCCAAAAGCCTGTCCAACCACGGCACGCGACCAGCAAGTATATGCATGCCGTCAGCGACCTGGCTTCCTAAGACGACCGCGAAAAACACAGCAAGATAATAGGTCGGCACGATCCGAAAGAGGCGTCGAAGGTAAAAAAGTGACCAAGATTTGGCTTCGGACATTGGCTCCGTCGTAGATCGCTGATGTGCATTCAGCATCATCAGGAAACCAGACAGTATCATAAACAGATCCACCGCCATCTTTGCGAACTCACCCGGATTGGGGATATAGTCTGGAAGCCCCAAGCCGGGCCAACCAGACCAAATCATGCAGTGAGCAACAAGGACGGACATGGCGGCGAACGCGCGTAAACCGTTAATGTAACCTGTCTCCACCGCGCGCCATCCTTCGAGATAAACGACTGTTCAAATTGCGCTTGGACCTACAGGATTACAGTCTTATGGACAAGCATGATATCTTCGACCGTTTGTGGATCGGCGGCACGCAATCCGCGTCGGCCTCGGCGTGAAGTTCTGATAGCCATTCGCTATAAGCATTAAAAGCCCGTCCTTAGCGTCGGGCTTTTTGTTTTTACCCAGACCTCGTCGTCCGCGGCTTAGACTGATTTTCAACAATCCTATCGACGCGCATCGTCATCTTGTCGACGGCGTCCTTCACGGCGCCGATAGCGCCCATGATCTGCTCCGTTTGCTCGCGCAGGCCGGACTTGGAAACGTACGTTTCGGCCACGTGGAGCCTATGGGCGGCAAGCTCCTCTCGTGCCAGTGACGCCATCGCAGACGCCGCTGACGCCGCTGCGGATGCCTCTGTCTTTGCCGCGCTGATCTTCGCGTCAACGTACTTCCACAGACCGAAGATAAAACCGAACACCAACACGAAGAAACCCACGGCGCCCATGATCTCGGCGCCGGTCATGGCTTCACCCCGTAAAGCTTCATCAGCTTCTCATTTTCCGTGAGGATTTGCCGCTTTGTTTCTGGCGTCATCTGGTCATCGACAGAAGGACGCACCGGGCGCGCGATATCGCAGTAGCTACCGCTTGTCGCGCATCTGGGCTATGAAGAACGGCCTGATCGATCGCGCGCCGCATATCGAGCGGCCACCAAAGCCGGATCCGAAGGATGGATACTTGACGCGTATCGAAGTCATGCGGCTGGTGGAACGCGCCAAGGTACCGCACATCAAGCTTGCAATCCTGCTGATGATCGGTACCGGCGCCAGAAATGCGGCTGCGCTTGAGTTGACGTGGGATCGTGTCGATTTTTCAGCGCCGGCTTATCCAGCTGCACAACCCGTTCGACCAGTCCCGACGAAAGGGCAGGGCAACCGTGCCGATGAACGACACATTGATGGAAGCGTTGAAGGAGGCAAAGGACGCCGCCCTTTCACCGTTTGTCATCGAGTGGGCTGGCGTACCGGTGAAGTCAATCAAGAAGGGGCTGAAGGCTGCGGCCAAGGCTGCATATCTGGACGACGTGTCGCCGCACATGCTTCGGCACTCGGCCGCGGTGTGGCTCGCAGAGGACGGACACAGCATGACGAGGATTGCCCAGTTCCTTGGACACTCCAATAGCCGTATCACTGAGAAGGTATATGCCCGGTACTCTCCCGAGCATCTGCGTGACCTGGCGCAGACCTTGGACATGAAAATGAATGACCCGGCCCCAAGGTATCGAACCTCTGACCCGGTAATGAAAGCAGTTTGATAACGATATCAATGGCCCGATTTACGAAGTGCTCCTTAGGTTCAGCGAACCTGAAATTTGGAACACAGGCGGAACGTGAGACCTGAAATGGCAATTTACGAAGCGGATATGTCCTAGAAATGCGGGACTTTCCATCGGGGGCCGAAAGTTGACATCGTAGGGGTCACAGGTTCAATCCCTGTCACGCCCACCATCCGAATTCATAAAGGGGTTTCTGAGCAGTCAGAAACCCCTTTTTTCGTTTCTCCTTCAGCCCAGCCCTTTTTCCTCGGAAGCGATTTCTGTCGCTGCTGGCTTTCGCCTGCGCACGAGCTTCAAGTCACTGCGGTGGCGGGGTATGTTTGCAATAAATTTCGCATTGAAAAATAAAATTCAATGCCGTTGACGTCTCCAGTTTTTCAAGCTATCCCATCAGCGTGCAATAAATTACAGAGACTAAAATTTATTGCACGACAAGTCATTATCCTTGGGAGGGGAATATGTTGGCTTTTCTGAAATCGACCGTTGCTGCGGGTGTATTGGCCGTGGCGTTTGCGGCTGGCGCCGGTTCGCCTGCCGCCGCCGCAGGCAAGTTTGCCTGTGAACCCGGCGAAACCTATGTGATGAATGTCATGGTTTCCAGCCATCCCTATTGGGTTCCGGTATTTGAAGGGTTCAAGCAGGCCGCCAAGGCGCTCGGCTGCGAAGCTGTTTTCACCGGCACGCCGGAATATGACATCACAAAGCAGATCGCGTCCTTCGAGCAGGAGCTGGTGAAGAAGCCGAAAGGCGTTCTCCTGCACCCGATGCAGGCCGATCCTTTCATCGAGCCGATCAACAAGGCGATTGCGTCAGGTGTTTCCGTGACCACCTTCGCGGCCGATTCTCCGAAGTCGAAGCGCACCGCCTATATTACCTCGGACAATGTCGCAGAGGCGAAGTTTGCGGCTGACGAAATCGTCAAGAAGCTCGGCGAAAAAGGCGAATATGCCGTTCTGGAAAATCCGGGCCAAAGCAACCATGATCTGCGCGTTACCGCCCTCATAGACTATATGGGGCGGACTTATCCGCAGATGAAGCTCGTTGGCCGGCAAGCGACCAACCAGGATGCAAACGTCGCTTATCAGGCAACCGCCGCACTACTGCAGGCCAATCCCAATCTCGGTGCATTGTGGATCCCTGAGGCCGGTTCGGCTGAAGGTGCGACGACCGCCGTTCTCGAGGCAAAAAAGAAGGTCCTGATCCTGCATGCGGATATCACGCCGGCAACGCTGGAACACATCAAGCAGGGTAATATCTATATGGCCATCAATCCCAATCAGGGGGTTCAGGGCTTCATGGGTTTCATGAACACGTTTCTTGGTGCTCATTCGGACCTGATCGACCCGTTCAACGACTACAAGGTCTCCGGCTTCAACCCGATGCAGGTGCCTTCGATGGACAATGGTTTTGCCGTCATCACCAAGGCGAACGCCGCCTCCTTCGATCTCAACGAATATATGAAGGGGCGCTGAGGCGTCGATCTGGACCCGGCGAGGTTTACGCCTCGCCGGCCATGTGGAAAGCCGGTTCGGGAGGGCGTTATGGGTGAGGTCATCCTCAGCATGACGAATATTCATAAGGCATTCGGGCCCGTGAAGGCGCTGCGGAGTGCTGCACTTGACCTGCGGCGCGGCGAAATCCACGCGCTGGCCGGGGAAAACGGTGCCGGAAAGTCGACGCTGATGCATATCATTGACGGCATTCTGCAGCCCGATGGAGGGGAGATCCTGCTGGATGGCAAGCCGGTCAAGATCTCCTCGCCTAATGTGGCGAACCGGCTCGGCATCGGTTTCGTGCATCAGGAGATCGCTCTTTGCCCTGATATTTCGGTTGCCGAAAACATGTTTATGTCAGAGACCGGTCGAAGCCGTTCCTGGTTCATGAATTACCGCGACCTGGAAAAGCGGGCGGCAGCGGTGCTGCGGGAGATCGGCGACATCGATCCCGCCAGCCGCGCGGGCGGCCTTTCGATTTCGCAGCAGCAGATCGTTGAGATTGCCAAGGCGTTGACGCTGGATTGCCGCATCCTGATCCTCGATGAGCCAACGGCAGCGCTGACAGAGACCGAAGCCCAGACACTTTTCCGGATCATGCACCGGCTGGCCGAGCGCGGCATTGCCATCATCTATATTTCGCATCGCATGGCGGAGATTTTCGAACATTGCGACCGCATCACCGTCATGCGCGACGGTTGCCATATCAGGACGGAGAATATTGCTGATATTTCTTTCCCCTGAGGAAGTCGTTAACAGCATGGTGGGACGGGTACTCGACAAGCTCTACCCGCCGAAGCTCTCGGATGATGAGAAATCTGACGACGTCATTCTCTCTGTTCGGGGTCTGAATGAAGGAAAGCGCGTTTTCGATGTCGGTTTCGATCTGCGTCGGGGTGAAATCCTCGGGTTGGCTGGACTGATCGGTGCGGGAAGAAGCGAGATCGCGCGAGCGGTCTGCCGGCTGGAGGGCAAGCCGACAGGCGAGGTTATGTTACGTGGCCAGCGGCTTGGTCTGAAAGACTATCGTGACAGCATCCGGGAAGGGATCGTTTATCTTTCCGAGGACCGCAAGGGGGATGGGCTGTTCCTGAACATGTCCATCGCCGCCAATGTCTCCGCGCTCGACATAGGAAGGATATCGAATGGCATGGGTTTCATCGAACGGCGCAAAGAGATGAAGCGCGCAGATGAGCTGGGGCGCCGGCTGAAACTGCGGGCGAACAGCGTCGGTGATTCCGTCTCGACCCTGAGCGGCGGCAACCAGCAGAAGGTGGCGCTGGCGAAGATGCTGTCGGTTGAACCGAAGGTCATCTTTCTGGATGAGCCGACACGGGGGGTGGATGTGGGTGCCAAGGCGGAAATCCACCGCCAGATCCGGGAACTGGCGCGTGAGGGGGTTGGCGTGGTCGTCATCTCCTCCGAACTGCCGGAACTCATCGGCGTCAGCGATCGTGTGCTTGTCGTGCGCGAGGGGCGCATCACCGGCGAGGTCGAGGGGGACGACATGACGGAAGAGAAGATCATGCAGCTCGCGTCGATCACTATTATGCAGAATGCGGCGGAAGCCTGAGGGAGCGGGAAAATGGCAACATCGGAAACACCTTCAAGCCTTGCCGGGACGGCGGTTCGCCGGACAGCGTGGTGGGAGCCGGCGCTCAAGGCGCGGGAAACCGGGCTGATCGTAATCATTCTCGCGCTTTTTGCCGTGATGTCCTTCATCTCGCCGTACTTCCTGACCGTGGACAATCTGCGGGCCATGGCCATGGTCTTCGCTATCGAAAGCATCGTCGTGGTGGGCATGACGATTCTTCTGATCTCTGGTGGCATCGATCTTTCGGTGGGATCCGTTACGGCGCTCGCGATGGTGGCAGCCGGCTGGCTTTTCCTCAACGGCGTCGACCCCTGGGTGGCGGCGGGGTTGGCAATCTGCCTGACGACATTGGTCGGCATGGTCATGGGATTTCTGACCACGGTCATCGGTCTGCATCATTTCATCGTGTCGCTGGGCGTCATGGTCATTGCGCGCGGTGTTTGCCTGCTGGCGACCGGCGGGCGGCCGCTCGGGCTCTACTCCCTGCCGCCGGAATTCAAGTTCATCGGTCAGGGTGTGATTGGCGGCATACCGCTGGTGCTGATCATATTTATGGTGGTGGTCGTTTCTTTCGATCTGCTGCTGCGGCGCACGACTGCCTTCCGCAAGGTTTTTTACACCGGCAGCAATCCCAAGGCCGCGGCCTATTCCGGCATCCGTGTCGGCCGCGTGGTCTTCGCCACCACAACGCTTTGTTCGATGCTTTGCGGTGTTGCAGGTGTTATCTACATGGCGCGCTTCGGTTCTGCCCAGCCAAGCTTCGGCATCGGCATGGAACTCAACGTCATTGCGGCCGCGGTCATCGGCGGCGCCAGCCTTTCGGGCGGTTCGGGTACGATTCTTGGCGCGATCCTGGGAGCCATCCTTCTCTCCGTGGTTTCCAGTTCGCTTGCCTTGCTCAATGTGTCTGTCTACTGGCAGGACATCATCAGGGGCAGCATCTTGCTGGCTGCGGTACTGTTCGACCACTATCTGGTCAGGCGCCGCCGTTGAGCGCCGTTCGCTCGCCCGAAGGTAACTGGAGAAAGACGATCATGCTGGATATCAAGGACGATTTCGATCAACAGAGGCAGATGTATTCCGTCTTGGTGCTGCATTTCATCGAAGGGGTGAAACAGTCCGAAATCGCCGAGCGGCTCAAACCTTTCCCACACCAAGGTGAACCGCATGATTGCGGCCGGCCGCAAGGCGGGCATGGTGAAGATCAGCATCTCCAGTCCTTATCAGCGGCTTGTGGACCTTGAAAACGAGATCACCCGCCGGTTTGGCCTTAGACAATCCGTCGTTACGCCAACGGTATCGGATAATCCGGAAACAGCCTTGCAAATGGTCGGGCGGGTGGCCGCAAACCATTTGCTGGAAACGATCCGCGACGGCGATGTGATCGCGATTACGGGCGGCAAGGCGGTGAGTGCGGTTGTCGACAATCTGCAGGCGGAGCGCCGTTTCGATGTGCGGGTAGTGCCGCTCACCGGCGGGGTGCAGGGCAAGCATTACACCGATGTCAATCATCTCGCCACGCAACTGGCGGAAAAGCTTGGCGGCAGCGCCTCGCTGCTGCACGCACCGTTATTCGCCGAAGACGAGGAACAGCGCGATCTCCTCATGAATGTTGCGTCGATCCGTGAGGTTTTCGATCTTGCGCGTCAGGCGCAGGTGGCGCTGGTCGGCATTGGTTCGGTGGAGGCGCCAGGCTCTGGCTATTACGATCTTCTGCCGGATGCCGCCCGTGGCGGACAGGCGCTGGTGGATGCCGGCATTGCCGGCGAGTTTCTCGCCCACCTCACCATGGCGGACGGGCAGCTTGCCCGGATCGATCTCAACTCGCGCGTCGTGGCGCTGGACCCCGGGCAGCTTGCCCGGTGCCCAAACATCATCGGTGTCGCAGCAGGCGCCATCAAGGCCGGCCCGGTGGCGGCCACGCTTGCCGGCCACTATCTGACCTCGCTGGTCGTGGATGAAGCGATAGCCGGCTACTTATTGGATCATGAAGGAGGGGAGACCTCGTGACGGACAACGCAATATTGACCCGGACGATAGGCAAAAGCGGTATCAACGCATCTGCCGTGGGGCTTGGAACCTGGGCCATCGGTGGCTGGATGTGGGGCGGCACCGACGAACGGCAGTCCATAGCAGCCATCCAGGCCTCCATCGATGCGGGGATTTCCCTCATCGATACTGCGCCAGCCTATGGCATGGGGCTTGCCGAAACCATCATTGGCAAGGCAATTGCCGGCAGACGCGACAAGGTGGTGCTGGTCAGCAAATGCGGGCTTGTGTGGCATGTGAATGAGGGCGCTTATTTCTTCCATCAGGATGGCAAGCCGGTTTATCGTTATCTCGGCGCCGTATCCATCCGGTACGAGGTCGAAGAGAGCCTGAAACGGCTTGGGACAGATTATATCGACCACTACGTCACCCATTGGCAGGATGCCACGACGCCGATTGCCGAGACAGTCGGGGCTTTGGTGCGGCTGAAGGAAGAGGGGAAGATCCGTTCCATCGGGGCAAGCAACGTTTCGCAGGCCGATCTGGAAGCCTATATCGCCACCGGGGCGCTGGATGCCATTCAGGAAGAATATTCCATGGTAAAGCGCGACATCGAGACGGCGCTCCTGCCCGTTTGCCGGGAGAATGCCGTCTCGGTTCTCAGCTATTCGTCGCTGGCGCTCGGTCTCCTCTCGGGCAAGGTCGGGCCGGAGCGGGTTTTTGCGGAAGATGACCAGCGCCACGGCAATCCGCGCTTCAGCCAGGCCAACCGTGAAAAGATCGCGCGTTTGATCGGCGTGCTGAAACCGGTGGCGGCCGCCCATTCCGCCTCAGTGGCACAGGTGGTGATTGCCTGGACGATTGCCCAGCCGGGTATAACATTCTCGCTGTGTGGCGCACGCGACCCGGCTCAGGCGGTTGAAAACGCCGCCGCGGCGCGTCTTCGCCTCACAGAGAGTGAGCTGGCGCTCATCAGCACTGGTGTCGCGGAGCATCTCGTGGGTCTCGATACCTGATTATGTAGCTGGAACGGGGTTTCAGGCGCACATCGCATAATTTCGTTCCCTTTCTCATGTCGCTTAACGGTCAACAACATTGGGACGCTGGTCATCGCCAGCGAACGGTATTCCTATGCCCAGTTTTCGCGAGGACGCTCTCCATCGCATCCGGCAAGACGGTGATTTCGACGCCGTGGTCATCGGCGGCGGTATCAATGGCATCGCCGCCTATCGTGATCTTGCCCTGCAGGGGCTGAGAGTTCTTCTGGTCGAGCGCAGCGATTTCTCCTCGGGCTGCAGCGCTGCTCCCTCGCGGATGATCCATGGCGGCCTGCGTTATCTAGAAAACGGCGAATTCGGCCTGGTGGCGGAATCCCTGCGGGAGCGCGATGCACTTCTGAGGCTCGCACCGCATATGGTTCGGCCGCTGCCGACCACGATCCCGATTTTTTCGACTTTCAGCGGCCTGTTCAATGCGGTAGCAACCTTTGCCGGCTCCGGTGGGAAACCCGCAAGCCGGGGCGCGCTCGCCATCAAGGCGGGTCTGATGCTCTATGATTTCGTCACTCGCAAAAACCGCATCCTGCCCCGTCACGCCTTTCGTGGCGCGGCCGATACTTTGCAGCATTGGCCGGATCTGACACCGGAGATCAGATATTCCGCCACCTATTACGATGCTTGGATAAGCCAGCCCGAACGGCTTGCTCTGGAGCTTCTGATCGACAGCCAGTCGGATGCGCCGCAAAGCGTTGCACTGAACTATGCCGAACTCGTCCGTGTGGGCGATGAATATGGTCTGCGGACGGAGGAAGCGGACGAAATCCTGCCGATAGGGCCCCGGATCATCATCAATGCAACGGGAGCCTGGATCGACGAGACGATCGGCGTATTGGCCGATGGCCCGGCGTCGGACAGGGCAGAACCCACCGTTTCAGGCACCAAGGGATCGCATCTGATCCTTGCCAATGAGGAACTTCTCAAGGCGCTGAACGGCCACATGATTTTCTTTGAAAACACGGACAACCGGGTCTGCATCCTCTTCCCTTATCTCGACCGGGTTCTTGCGGGATCGACCGATATCAAGGTGGATCGGCCCGAGCGGGTGCGCTGCGAGCCCGAGGAACGGGACTACATTCTGGACGCGATCCGGCAGGTCTTTCCGCAGATTGCCGTCGATCGCTCCGACATCGTCTTCAGTTTCAGCGGTATACGCCCATTGCCGCGAAGCGATGCCGCCTTCACCGGGAAAATATCCCGCAGCCATTTCATCCACCGCGTTGCGAGTGATCCGCCGCAGCTCTGCATGATCGGCGGCAAGTGGACCACTTTCAGAGCTTTTGGCGAACAGGTGACCGACGAGGTTCTGGCCTTTCTTGGACGAAAGCGGCTGACCGGCACCATGGACCGCGCAATCGGCGGCGGCAGGAATTTTCCGGCCGGTGCAGGCGGCCTGCCTGCCTTGTTGTCGGAGGAGTTTTCCATTGCCGAAGACCGGGCGGAGCATCTGGCCCTGGCTTACGGCTCCCGCGCGTTTGAGCTGATGGGTTTTTGCCGGGATCGTTCTGATGACGTGCGGCTTTCAGAAAAATCGCCGATCACGGCAGCGGAAGTGGTCTGGCTCATCCGTTGCGAACAGGTGCGGCACCTGACCGATCTCGTCCTGCGTCGCACGACGCTCGCCATCACCGGCGTCATCGATGCCGATCTGATCGACGCGATGCTCGCCGTTGCAGTGCGCGAGTTGGGCTGGCTGCCAAATCAGGCGTCAGCGGAACGTCAGCGGCTCATTCACGAGCTGGAGACCTTTTACGGGGTCACGCCGGCAATGCTTCAACACAGATGCAAGGAGAATGCATGATGATGCGGATTTCGAAGAAGGCGCGCATGAACAGGCTGTTCCGCAATGGCGGCTGTCTGGATGTGGCCATCGATCACGGGGTTTGTAACGAGCCGAGCTTCCTCGTCGGGCTGGAGGATATGTCGCAGACCGTGGACCGGCTGGTAGAGGCTCGCCCCGACGCCATCCAGATGGCCTACGGCCAGGCAGACCTGCTGCAGCAGCGGCCGGAGCGCGACAAGCCGGCGCTCGTCATGCGCATCGACATGGGCAACCCCTATAACTCAACACGCCACAGGACCATGTGGTCGCAGCTTCAGAATTATCATGACCCGATCATCGGCGCGCTGGAAATGGATGCCGCCTGCGTCGTCGTGAACCTGTTCATGCTGCCGGACGAACCCGAGCTCTTTCGTCAATGTGTTGAAAATATCAGCCGCGTGCGTGCCGATTGCCATCGTTTCGGCATGCCGCTGATGATCGAACCTTTGGTCATGCTGCCGAATGATGTGCGCGGCGGTTATCAGGTGGATGGCGATGCCGAAAAGATCGTTACGCTGGTTCGTCTTGCCTCGGAAATGGGAGCCGATATCATCAAGGCCGATCCGACCAGTAACCCGCAGGACTTTCACAGGGTGATCGAGGCGGCGCGGTGCCCGGTGCTGGTGCGGGGCGGGGGGCGTGAGGACTTGCGCAATGTATTGGCGAAATCGGCGGCTCTGGTGGCCGAAGGTGCAAACGGCATGGTTTACGGGCGCAATATTTACCAGCACGACAATCCCAAGGCCGTTGTTGCGGCGTTGATGGCCATCATCCATCAGGGTGCGGGTGGTGAGGAAGCATGGGATATCTATAATCGTGGCTGACAAAAATCACATATTGGGTCTGGATGTCGGCAACACGGTCATCAAGGCCGTGCTGTTCGACACGGCGGGCCGGCAGGTTGCGCAACACGCGATCGACGGACAGTCGACATTCCCGCAGCCCGGCTATGTCGAGCGCGATCTCGAGGAATTGTGGCGCAACGGCTGCGAGGCGATCCGGCAGCTTCTGGTAAAAGCGGCTGTCGATCCTCACAGCATCCTCGCGGTAGGCTGCGCCGGCCATGGCAATGGTCTTTATCTTCTAGACAAGAAACAACAGCCCCTGATCGGCATCCAGTCGCTCGACAGCCGCGCCGCCGATGTGGCGGCCGAGCTTGACGGGAAAAGCGGAGCGCAATTGCAGGCCCGCTGCCTGCAGCGACCATGGCCTGCGCAAACCCCGAGCCTTTTGGCTTGGGTGAAGCGACATGCACCCGATCTTTACGCCCGGACCGGCACGGTGTTGTTCTGCAAGGATTTCGTCAATTTTCGCCTGACGGGATGCCTTGCCAATGATATTTCCGATCTCAGCGGCGCGGGACTTTTGGCTTTGCCGGAAGCGCGGCTCGACCGCGAGCTTCTGTCTCTTTACGATATCGAGGACGCGTTCGCGTTTTTCCCCCATCGCGTGGAATCGGCCGACATCGTCGGCCAGGTGACGGGCGAGGCTGCGGCTATGACGGGGCTATCCGAAGGCACACCCGTCATCGGCGGTTTCTTCGATGTGGTCTCCAGCGCCATGGGGTCGGGCGTCATCAATGCCGGGGAAGCTTCGATCATCGCCGGCACCTGGAGCATCAACCAGGTTTTCGCAGACAGGCCGGTCATCAGTCCCGATGTCTTCATGGTTACGACCTTTGGCCGCAACCGCTATGTCAATATCGAATCCAGCGCCACCTCCGCCGCCAATCTCGAATGGTACGTGCATCGTGTTCGCGGTGACCACGGCGACCACGCCTTCGAGCGCTGCAACGAATTGGTCGGCTCCGTTACCCCGCGCGCCGACGATCCGTTCTTCCATCCGTTCATTTTCGGCTCGCGGCTGGGTGCGGAATTTCGCGGCGGCTTTTACGGCCTCGCGGGATGGCATGGTGAAGGCCACATGTTGCGCGCCCTGTTCGAGGGTGTGTGTTTTGAGCATCGCCGCCACATCGGCGTCTTGCGCGAAGCGGGCTTGCCGGTGGCAAGCGCCGTGATGTCTGGCGGCGGTTCCCGCAGCCGGCATTGGCCGCAGATCATGGCTGATGTCCTGGAAATTCCGCTGCGTGTCGCGGAGGCCCGCGAGACAGGTGCGCTCGGTGCTGCCATTGGTGCGGCCGTGGCGATTGGACTTTATCCCGATTATGAGGAGGCGGTTTCGGCGATGACACGGGTTGCGAATACCTACCAGCCGGATGCTGCGCAAGTCTCGCATTATGCGCGGCGTTATGGTCTTTATGCGGAGTTGACCGCGCAGTTGCGTGGCTTCTGGAGCGCCTTGCGGCTGGCGCGAACCTGAAAGTGCACCACGTGCAGACGATCAACCGGGCCGCCGCCGGACAAAGCGTTGCTCCAAGACCTCGCTTCCCCATTGGCTGCCCGGATATTCCTCGACGCATGTAAAACCATGGGTCTCGTAAAGGTGGCGTGCGGTCGAGAGACCGTTGAATGTCCAGAGATGGGTTGCGGTGAAGCCATTTTTGTCGACAAAGGCCAGTGCTGTTTCGAGCAGTCTGCGTCCGACACCGCTGCCGCGCGCACCGTCGTCGACAATAAACCAGCGCAGATGCGCAATATCCGCTCCGAGATCTTCGCCGTCGATCGCGATGGAGCCGATGATTTGCTGGCTGCGCATTGCAACCCAGATCGCGTTCTTCGGGCTGTCCAGCCGGTTGCAAAAAGCCGCGAGGCCCTCTGCTACAACGGATTCGAAACGCTGGCCGAAGCCGGATGTCCGGGCGTAATAAAGCGCATGCATCTGCGTAATGCGAGCGATGAGCCCCGGCCAGTAGCCTTCGATGACCTCGACGGCCGGAGCCGTGACATCGCCCCTGTCTCCCAGCGCATCGGCATAAAGGCGTAGCCCTTCCAGAACCGTGAGAGCTTGCGCCGGGCCGATCCGTGTTAAGGCACTCGATACCTGCCGATTTGCGAAGGCGTGAATGGTTCCCACCCTATTGTGCCCAGGTTTGGTCAGGCGGAGCCGTTTGATTCGGCTATCGTCGATATCCGTCTCCTCCAGGAGGTCTCCTGAAAGGACGAGTTTGCGAAGCATTCGGCTGACGCTCGATTTCTCCAGCCTGAGCAACTTCGCCAGATCCCGAGCTGTGATGCCGGGGCACGCCTCGATCTCGATCAGCGCGTGCACGGCGGAGGGCGGCAGATCAGTGCCGGCAAAATCTCCTCCCATAAAGCCGAGTTCGCGAACAAGCCGCCGCGAGATGGAGCGGATATCGTGTATGGGAAGGGGCTGTTCAGGCATGGTTAATCCAATATGGTTGCACAATGCAACCATATACACATGCGGAACGGTCTGCCAAGGCCATCTCGGCATAAGGACTGGCTTTCTTGGCAAATATTGGCGATCCTCCTTCCATGCACCGATAAAGCGTCTCTTGGCCGCACCAGGGAGGTCAATAATCCGGTCAGGGAGCAGATATGCCCGATACGCCCCGCTTTTTCCGTTATGCCGTTTTGGTTGCGATGTTCCCCGTCGCCGCCCTCGGGCTTGTGGGAACGCCAAATGAATATCGCGCCGTCGGTATCGAGGCTATCGATTGCGACGGCCCCCTATCGGTTCTTGTCGCTGCCGTGCCGGCGTTTTTGGCCTATGCCGTCATCGGCTGGCTGTTTTTGTCTGGCGCCAGGCGCCATCGTTCGCTGATTTCCGGTGGCATTTGCGTGCTGGTATCCCTGGCGCTCACCTGGAACATCGGTCTGGCGCTTCAGGAACATCAACGAAACGCGGCTGAAATGGTCTGCGGTGGCAGTGGCAGGCTTTGACCTGCCCTGAGATCGTGGAACGCTTCCCTAGTCCCGGAACCGGAGGTTGCGGCGGGTCAGTTGCTCGACAGTTGTGCAGCCCATCAGCTTCATGCCGCGCTCGATTTCGATACGCATTGTTTCCAAGGCCCTCTCGACCCCCGCCTGGCCTGCAGCGGCAAGCGGGAAAAGATAATAGCGGCCAAGCCCCACGGCTTTTGCCCCCAGAGACAGGGCTTTTAGTACATGGGTGCCACGCTGAATGCCGCCATCCATCATCACGTCAATCCGGTCACCGACCGCATCGACGATCTCGGCCAGCTGGTCGAAAGCGCTGCGGGAACCATCAAGCTGGCGGCCGCCATGATTGGAGAGCACGATGCCGCTGCAGCCGATCTCGACGGCACGCCGTGCGTCGTCCACCGACATGATGCCTTTCAGGCAAAAAGGTCCGCCCCATTCGCGCACCATCTGCTCCACGTCCTCCCAATTCATGGAAGGATCGAGCATCTCAGTGAAATAGCGGCTGATGGAGAGCGCTCCACCGTCCATCTTGATGTGATCGTCGAGTTGCGGCAGGCTGAAGCGCTCATGGGTCAGGTAATTGATGCCCCATGCCGGTTTCATGGCAAATTGCGCAATGCCGGAAAGATTGAGCTTGAAAGGAATGGCAAAGCCGGTGCGCTTGTCGCGCTCGCGGTTTCCGCCGGTGATGCTATCCACCGTCAGCATCATGGTTTCCACACCGGCGCTTTTTGCGCGTGCCATCATATCGCGGTTGAGGCCACGGTCCTTGTGGAAATAAAACTGATAGACCTGCGGCCCGCCGCTGATCCGGCGCGCTTCCTCCAGGCTTGTGGTGCCGAGAGAGGACACGCCGAACATCGTGCCGAATTTGCCGGCCGCCGCAGCAACCGCCCGTTCTCCCTGATGGTGAAAGAGGCGCTGAAGTGCCGTCGGGGAGCAATAGACCGGCATTGACAGCTTCTGCCCCATGACGGTGACAGACATATCCACATCGGCAACGCCGCGCAGCACGTCCGGAACCAGATCGCATTTTTCGAAGGCGGCCGTGTTTCGTCGATACGTCACCTCGTCATCGGCAGCGCCGTCGATGTAGTTGAAGATCGGTCCGGGAAGACGCTGTTTGGCCATGCGGCGAAAATCGTGGAAATTATAGCAGTCTTTGAGTTGCATCTGTTGCCCGACCGGTCAGGTTTGAAAGCTCGAAAAAGATCGAGTGAACCTATACCGGGTCTCAGGGGCGGGCAATTGCGTCCGGGGCGAATTTTGCAGTTCTCAGGTGGTTAGCGATCCCGGCGACCTAGGTCCTCGAGACGGCATGCAGCGCCTTGCCGGTATCAAGAAAGCTCGTAATGTTGGCGATTGTCGTGTCCGCAATGTTTGTGAGTGCTTCCTGTGTGAAGAAACCCTGATGACCGGTCACCAGAACATTGGGAAAGGTCAACAACCGCGCGAAAACGTCATCGCGCAACACGTCATTGGACAGATCCTCGAAAAAGAGATCGGCTTCCTCCTCGTAGACGTCAATGCCGAGGGAACCGATGGTGCCGTCTTTTAATCCGGCAATCGCGGCCTGCGTGTCGATGATGGCGCCGCGGCTGGTATTGATGAGCATTACGCCCTTTTTCAGCAGCGGCAGCGTTTCGCTACGAATGAGATGGCGGGTCTCCGGTGTCAGCGGGCACATCAGTGTGAGTACGTCCGACGCGCGGAACAGCTCCTCTCGCGTGACATAGGTCATGCCCAGCGCCACGCAATCCGGATTCTGGCGGATATCGTGGCCGAGCAGACGGCAGCCGAAGCCGGCCGCGATACGCGTGAAGATCGCTCCGATCTTTCCCGTCCCCACAATACCAACCGTCTTCCCGTGAAGATCGAAGCCAAGCAGCCCGTCAAGTGCGAAATTTCCCTCGCGAACGCGATTATAGGCGCGGTGAATCTTGCGGTTGAGCGACAGGATGAGCGCCATGGTGTGTTCCGCCACCGCATAGGGCGAATAGGCCGGCACGCGCGCAATGGTGAGGCCGAGCTTTTCGGCGGCCTGAAGGTCCACCTGATTGAACCCGGCGCATCGCAGGGCGACAAGTCGCACGCCCATTGCCGCAAGTTTCTCGAGCACCGGTCCGGACAGGTCGTCATTGACGAAGGCACAGATCGCCATCGCTCCCTCCGCCAACGCCACCGTTTCGGCAGACAGGCGCGCTTCGCAATATTGCATCTTCATGCCAGGGTGGGCGGCAGCGTCAAGGAACTGCCGGTCATAGGGCTTGGCGCTGTAAACCACGATCCGCATCTGCTTCTCCAGTCTCCAAAAGAAAGCTGCCGTCACAGGGCGGTGCGTTCGGCAGATGGCTCAGCTGTGAAGGCCCGGGGCTTCCTGTCCGGTGCTTTCGACATATTCGGTGTACCCGCCACCATATTGATGGATACCATCGGGCGTCAGTTCCAGAACCCGGTTCGAAAGGGCGGCCAGGAAATGACGGTCATGCGAAACGAACAGCATCGTGCCTTCATAATCCGAAAGGGCCTTGATCAGCATTTCCTTGGTGTCGAGATCGAGATGGTTGGTTGGCTCATCCAGCACGAGGAAATTCGGCGGATCGAACAGCATGGCAGCCATGACGAGACGGGCCTTTTCACCGCCGGAAAGAACGCGGCAACGTTTTTCCACGTCGTCGCCGGAAAAACCGAAACAGCCTGCAAGGGCGCGCAACGGCGCCTGCCCCGCCTTTGGAAAGCGCTCTTCCAGCCATTCCAGGATGGTGCTGTCACCGTCAAGAACATCCATGGCATGCTGGGCGAAGTAACCGAGCTTGACGCTGGCGCCGAGGGTAACCTTGCCGGAATCCGGTTCCGCCGTGCCGGTCACGAGCTTCAACAGCGTTGATTTTCCTGCACCATTGACGCCCATGATGCACCAGCGTTCCTTGCGCCGCACCATGAAGTCGAGATCGCCATAAATGGTGCGGCTGCCATAGGCCTTGTTCACCTTCTTCAGCGCCACGACATCCTCACCCGAGCGGGGCGCCGGCGCGAACTCGAAAGCAACAGTCTGGCGCCGGCGTGGCGGCTCGACGCGATCAATCTTGTCGAGTTTCTTCACGCGGCTCTGCACCTGCGCGGCATGCGAGGCGCGCGCCTTGAAGCGCTCGATGAACTTGATTTCCTTGGCGAGCATGGCCTGCTGGCGTTCAAACTGTGCCTGCTGCTGCTTTTCATTCTGCGCGCGCTGCTGTTCGTAAAAGCCGTAGTCGCCGGAATAGGTGGTGAGACTCCCGCCGTCGATTTCGATGATCTTGTTGACGATGCGGTTCATGAATTCCCGGTCGTGCGAGGTCATCAGCAGCGCGCCGTCATAATTCTTCAGGAAATCCTCAAGCCAGATCAGGCTTTCAAGATCGAGATGGTTGGAGGGTTCGTCGAGCAGCATCACGTCCGGCCGCATCAAAAGGATGCGGGCAAGCGCGACGCGCATCTTCCAGCCGCCGGAAAGCTTGGAAACATCGCCGTCCATCATCTCCTGGCTGAAGCTCAACCCGTCCAGCACCTCACGCGCACGGCCTTCCAGCGCGTAACCATCAAGCTCTTCGTACCGCGCCTGCACTTCGCCGTAACGTTCGATGATGGCGTCCATCTCGTCCATCCGGTCGGGATCGGACATTGCGGCTTCCAGTTCCCGAAGCTCCGCCGCGACCTCGCTGACCGGGCCTGCACCCTCCATAACCTCGGCTACGGCAGAGCGGCCGGACATTTCACCGACATCCTGATCGAAATAGCCGACCGTCATGCCCTTTTCGACGACGATCTGACCCTCGTCCGGCTGCTCCTCGCCAGTGATCATCCGGAAAAGCGTTGTCTTGCCGGCACCGTTCGGACCGACAAGGCCGATCTTCTCACCGCGATTGAGCGCGGCGGAGGCCTCGATATAGAGAATGCGGTGACTGTTCGACTTGCTGATGTTTTCGATGCGGATCATGACAGGGCCTGTGAATGGGAGCGGCCCTCCTATGCCACGGGCCGCCGCCGCTGTCACCTGCCGCACATGTTCTGTCAGCCATGCAGCGGAGAAGGCGCTCCGGCGCGGCGGCGCCGGAAGCGGATCAGTTGGTGAGCGTGGCTATGCTGCCTGCAGCCTTGCGGGCGATTTCGCCAAAGGCTGTTACGATCTGCTCCATGTTTTCAGGGGCGTAATAATTGTCAGCGCTCGATGCGCAATATTGCAGCAGCGCCTTGCCCTTGTCCGGCGCCATGAAGGCGACGCTGAAAATCTTGATTCCATCTTTCTTGGCAGTCTCGCAGGTGGTGCGCACCGACTGGTCGATGCTGGAATTCCACGAGGCGCTGTTTCCCGTCATTTCGCCATCGGTCATCAGAACAATATAGCGCTCGAAGGATTCGTTCCCCTGCGTTTTATGTGCCTTCGCCTCGTCGGGATTGGCTTTCTTGAGTGCGTTATAGGCGGCGTTCAGGCTGCTGCGGGCATCCGTGCCGCCGGTGGGAAATTCCGGAATCTGTTTGTCCACATAGCTGACAACACTGCTCGTGCCCCAGCTGAGGGGCTGGGCGGCATAGGTCTCGTGCGTATAGACCGAGGCACCTGTCCGCACCAGTTGCGAACTGCCGTTGGCAGTGTAAGTCGGGTCGGCCTTGTTCAATGTGGCGACGAGAAATCCGACCGCGGTTTTGAGCGACGTGGCCTTGTTGACATAGCAGGGGGATGTCTTTCCCAGATTGGGATATTTACCCCAATTATCAGCCGTGTAGTTCTGGCATGACGTTTTTTTGGTATCGATTGTATCCGTCTTGAACGACATCGAGCCGGAACGATCTAGCGCCAGATACATGGAGATTGGAGCACCCTTGTTGACGGTGCTCTTTGCGGTGCCGGTTACCGAAAGATCGAGTGTTTTTGCGCCAATGAACCCGAGCAGCGGATTGAGCTGAACCTTGTGGTTGATCGTGGTTTCGATCGTGTAGGTCTTGCCGCGGGCATTTTCCGTCGTCGTAATGCTGGTTGGAGAATTCTCCTCCAGTTTCTTCTTTTCTTCTTCGGTCAGGCTTTTTTCCATCTGCGCGGCAATGAAGCCCTTGGCGATTTCCTTGATCTGCTCATCCGTCAGATCGCCCTTTTTCAGCCGCGCCTCGGTTGCCGCCGCAAGGGCGGCTGAATCCGCAGTGTTCTGCATGTCCGCTTTCACCTGCATCACATTCGCCAACTCCATGCCGGCACCGGCAAAACCGAGCAAGACAGGCAGCAGGATTGCCGTCATGATGCCGAAATTGCCGCTCTTATCGGTCAGGAAACGGCGCTTCAATTTGTCAGGTGCGGAGGCGGTCATAGGGGGGCTCACCGATTAGAATATTCGACTGAGCGCAGGAAACCCGCAAACGATGTAAAATCCGCTAAGGTGATCGGTTCAATTTTACGCAGTGGTCAAATTGACGCAGCTTTCAAAGTATTTTCAAGAAATTGTCGTCGCGAAGGTCTGGAATAATACACGTTGTGTCATTGCTGGACGGGGATCACGTCGACCGCCTGTTTTATCTGCTGATTGCCGTAGCTCTTCAATACCCCGATAACGGGGGCGACATCGGAATAATCCCTGCCATAACCGACGACGATATGGTCGCTCCCCGCCACGATGTCGTTGGTGGGATCGAGCTCCAGATAACCGGCAGCCTCGCCGCACCAGATGCGCACCCAGGCGTGCATTGCGTCGGCGCCTTCAAGCCGTTCCTTGCCGGGCGGAGGAATGGTACGCAGGAAACCGCTGACATAACCGGCGGGAATGCCGAGGCTGCGCAAGGCCATGATCATGATATGCGAAAAATCCTGGCACACGCCGCGCTTTAGTTTGAAGGCTTCCGCAGGTGTCGTATCAACGGTCGTCGCCTCGCCGTCATAGGTAAAGTCCTTATGAATCCGTTTGCACAGAGAGAGCGCAATTTCGCGAATGGTCATTCCGGGCTTCAGCACTTCCCGGGCATAGGCGGATATCGCCGTGTCCATTCCGATCCTTGGACTAGCGCCGATAAAGTGGTGCGGCGACTGGAAATCGAGCGACCACACACCGGCGAGGTCCTGCGGCAGGCGGGAAAGCTCGGGCGAAAAATCCGCCGTCAATGCCGGGGCTTCCACCATCACCCGCGCCTGCATGCGAATATCGAGCTTTTCATGCGGTGCGCGCAGATGCACCGATGTTGCCGAGAGATGAAAGAAATCCTCGAAGACGGCCCGTTCTTCCGGCGTCGGCGAAACGTCGATGGAGCCGGCGACGAGCCGCTGTCGACCCGGGATGGAGAGCGGCAGGACGCGGATGATGTGGCGTGCGCCATGGGCCGGCGTGTCGTAGGTGTAACCCATATGCAGGGAAAGATCATAGAGCATAGGATTATCCGAGATAGGTCCGGGCCAGAACATCGGAAAGATGCTCCATGTCGGTTTCGAGCTGGCGGTAGATCGCGCCATTCATGTTTTCCGGCGTCATGACCGCCAACCCGGAATGCAGACGCATCGTCTCGCGGTAGAAGGGCGACATCTGGCCGTTGACGAAGGCGTTTGGAAGCTGCTCCACCTCGGTGCGGATCTCGTTCAGCTGGAACAGGATCGAGCGGGGATTGAGCGGGTCGAGTGCCAGAAGATCGGTCACGGTCAGACCTGCCGTATTGACGTTATACCGCCGGCGATGGGTCATGACGCTGTCGCCGATTTCAAGCAGCATGTCATAGGATCCATCTGGCGCGTCCGGGCCGGTCATATGGCCGAGAAGGCGCGTCATATGCAGTCCGCGTTCAAGATAACGGCCGATCGACAGGAAACGCCAGCCGGTAAAGCGATACATGTTTTCGTGCACCAGGCCGGCAAAGCCCGCAAGCTTGCGCAAGAGGACCGTCATGGCATGGGTCGCGTCGTCGCCGGGAGCCACTTTCGCGTGGAAACGGCGGGCCGTCTTGGCAAGGTCGTTCAGCGCCAGCCATCCGTCCGGCGAAAAGCGGTCACGAATGTTGCTGGCGGAATAAAGCGCGCTGTTGATGTTGGTAAGCAGGCTTTCCGGCACGGCATCGTTCATCTCCACATCAAGCGCTTCGAGATACCGCGTGACATGCGCGAGCAGCGGCTGGCGCGGATCAGCGGATTCGGCATAACGCCCATGCCAGGCGCGAAGGATGCGCAAGGCGCCTTCAGAGCGCTCGATGTAACGACCCAGCCAGAAGAGATTGTCGGCCGCGCGGCTTGGCAGGCTGCCCGGCATGTTGCGGGTGAAGCTCTCTTCCGCCGGCAGAAGCGTGGTGCGCTCCACCGGTCTGTCGCTGACGATCCAGACATCAGCCGCGCTTCCGCCCGATTGCATGGCGATGGCGGACACGTCGTCACCGCTGCCGATCCGGGCAAAGCCACCCGGCATGATCTGCCAGCCATCCTGGGTGCGGGCGGCAAATACACGAAGGCTCATCGGGCGCGGCACGAGCTTGTTGTCGACGTAGGCCGGGGTGGTTGAAAGCTTCACCACTTCCTGGCCCACCAGCCTGTGGCCATCGGAGGCAAGCCAGTCGCTGATCGATTCCTTTGCAGTTTCTCTCAGGGAGGAGCCAAGCACGGACTGGCCGTTATCGTCGAAGAACGGAAGCCGGGAATAGGCCGGGCCAATGACCATGCCTTCGATATTGCCGGCGACGTGACGGCGTTCAGCCTCCTGTCCGCACCACCAGGTGGCGATGGACGGCAATTTCAGTTCTTCGCCGAGAATGTGGCGGCAGATGCGCGGCATGAAGGCAAGCAGCGCCCGCGTTTCCAGAATTCCGCTGCCGAGCGCGTTGACGATGGTGAGCGCTTCATTGCGCAATGCCTGTACCATGCCCGGCGTGCCGATATGGGATTGCTGGTTGAGCTCCAGCGGATCGGAATAGGATGCGTCGAGACGCCGCCAGAGGACGCCGATCGGCTTCAACCCGGCAACCGTTCTGACCATGACGCGGCCATTGACAACGGTCAGGTCTTCGCCCTCCAGCAGCATGAAGCCAAGATAACGGGCGATATAGGCGTGTTCGAAATAGGTCTCGTTGGCCGGGCCGGGCGTTAACACGGCGATCCGGTCGTCAGGGTGTTTTCTTTGCGCCTGCAGCGTGTCGCGGAAAGCACCAAAAAACGAGGCCAGACGGTGAACATGGGTTTCGGCATAGATGTCGGAGAGCGCACGCGTGGTCGCTACCCGGTTTTCGAGCGCGAAACCCGCACCGGAGGGCGCCTGTGTCCTGTCGGCCAGCACCCACCAGTTGCCATCTGGCCCACGCCCGATCTCGAAGGAACAGAAATGCAGGTAATGACCGCTTGCCGGCTTTACGCCGACCATGGGGCGCAGATATTCGGGATTGGAGGCAATCAGCGCCGGCGGCACATAACCTTCCTTCACCAGTCGGTTTTCGCCGTAAAAATCGGCGACCATGGCTTCCAGAAGATTGGCGCGCTGCTTCAACCCCTCGGCAAGAACCGTCCATTCCCGGTCGTCGATCAGCACCGGAATATGGGAGATCGGCCAGTTTCTTTCGCTGCTGCCCTTGCCGTAATCGCGGTAGAACACGCCGGCATCGCGCAGATAGCGGTCAGTGCGGGCAAAACGCTCATGCAGCTCCCGCTCAGACATGCGCGAGAGGGCCTCGAGCAGGGTCTTCCAGACCGGTCTCACCGTGCCGTTATTATCGAGCATTTCGTCGGCAACGCCAGGCAAAGGGGAATATTCAAGCCCGCTTGGTCGCGCGCTCGTTTCCGTCTTGCGTTCCGTTGCCGGGGCTTTGGACAATTTATACTCCGTAAGGCCGGCGCAGATCGAGCGTCAGCGGAAATTCTGGCGACACGGTTTCCGCCCGAAGCGGATATTGCCCTGCCGTATGCCCCCATGGTTCGAAACGGGCGAGGCGGCGTGCCTCCGCCTCATTGCCGTTGACGGGAAATGTCTCGTAATTGCGCCCGCCCGGATGAGCAACATGATAGATGCATCCGCCGATCGATCGCCTCGACCATGTATCATAAATGTCAAAGGTCAAGGGTGAATTGACGGGCAGCACGGGATGTAGGCCGGAAGCGGGCTGCCATGCCTTGAAGCGGACGCCGGCAACCGCGACGCTGCGGTTTTCCGTCGGAGTCAGCGGAACGGCGCGGCCGTTGCAGGCCACCGCGTAGCGGGCGGGATTGGACGTTTCGAGCCGCACCTGCAGGCGCTCGACGGAGCTGTCGACATAACGCACGGTGCCGCCGATGGCGCCCTGTTCGCCCATCACATGCCAGGGTTCCAGCGCCTGGCGCAATTCCAGCTTTGATCCTTCATATTCCACCTCCCCGAAAAAGGGGAAACGGAATTCCTGCTGGGCGGTGAACCATTCGGGCTTCAGGTCGAAACCGTTTTCCCTGAGGTCTGCAAGCACATCCAGGAAATCCGCCCAGATATAATGCGGTAGCATGAAACGATCGGCGAGTGCCGTGCCCCAGCGCACGAATTTGCCGACGGCCGGGTTTTTCCAGAAACGCGCAATGAGAGCACGCACCAGCAACTGCTGGGCAAGCGACATGCGCGCATTCGGCGGCATTTCGAAACCGCGAAATTCCACCAGCCCGAGGCGGCCGGTCGGTCCATCAGGCGAAAACAGCTTGTCGATGCATATTTCGGCGCGGTGGGTATTGCCCGTTACATCCGTCAGAAGATTGCGGAACAGGCGGTCAACCAGCCATGGCAAGGGCGGAACGCCTTCACCGGGCAGCGGCACCTGCGCAAGCGCGATCTCCAGTTCGTAGAGACTGTCGTGGCGGGCTTCGTCGATACGTGGCGCCTGGCTCGTCGGGCCGATGAAGAGCCCTGAGAAGAGATAGGAAAGCGAGGGGTGCCGCTGCCAGTGCAGCACGAGACTTTTCAGAAGATCGGGTCGGCGCAGGAATGGGCTGTCATTGGGATTGGCGCCGCCCACCACCACATGGTTGCCGCCGCCGGTGCCGGTATGACGGCCATCGATCATGAATTTGTCGGCACCGAGACGTGACTGGCGCGCCTCTTCGTAGACTGCGGTGGTAATGTCGACACAGTCCTTCCAGCTTGAAGCGGGGTGGATGTTGACCTCTATGACACCGGGATCGGGCGCGACGCGGATTACATTGATACGCTCATCATGCGGCGGCGCATAACCCTCTATGTGGACTGGCAGTCCAAGATCGGCGGCTGCCGCCTCCGCTGCTGCAATCAGCTCGAGATAGTCCTCGATGCGTTCCACTGGCGGCATGAAGACGCAGAGCCTGCCGTCACGCGGTTCCACCGACATGGCGGTGCGCACCGCGCCGCCGATTTCGCCGAGAGTCTGCTCTACGCGTTCCTGCCCCGCGGCCTCGCTGGCATGGAAAGAAGCTTCGGGCATGGCGCGGCCCGATGGCGTGAAGACGTCGGGAAGCGGACCGCGAGGGATCGAGGGGTCGGCCTCGTGAATATAGGGATAGGCGGATGGCGGCACATAGGGCAGGGTGCCGAGTGGCAGGCGGTAACCCACCGGGCTGTCACCCGGAACGAGGAATATTTTACCGCGCCGCGTCTTCCATTTTTCGCTGATCCAGCGCTTGCCGGCGGCGCGCGCATTCCACGCCTGAACGGGAAGAATATAGCCGGTCGGTTTCGTCAGTCCCCGCTCGAAGACGCGGGCTATGCGGTTTCGCTCCTCCGGGTCCTTCAGCTTGGAATTTGACGGGTCAACATTGTCGGGAAGGCTGCCTTCCTTGATGATCCATTCCGCCGGATCCTCATAGGCCGGCAGCACCAGCTCCCGTTCGATGCCGAGATGGGAGGCGATGCCGCCCAGCAGTTTCTGCGCGTCTTCCGCCTTTGCGCCGGTATTCGCGCCCTCCTCGGCGATAAGCGCCGGGTTCTGCCAGATCGGCAGGCCATCCTTGCGCCAATAAAGCGAGAACGTCCAGCGCGGCAGGCTTTCGCCCGGATACCATTTTCCCTGGCCGTAATGCAAAAACCCACCCGGTGCGAAACGCTCGCGCAGGCGGCGGATCAGCAGGTCGGCCTTTTCGCGCTTTGTCGGCCCCACCGCACCGGTGTTCCACTCATCGGATTCGAAATCGTCGATGGAAACGAAGGTCGGTTCGCCGCCCATGGTCAACCGGACATCATGGGTATTCAGAACCTCATCGACCTCCTGGCCGAGCGCATTGAGTTCGTCCCAGCTTTCGTCCGAAAAAGGCTTGGTGATGCGCGGCGTCTCGGCAACCCGCCGGACCTGCATGTCGAAGGCGAATTCCGTGTTGGCATGGCCGTAATAGCCGCCGGAAATAGGCGCGGCGTTGCGGTAATGCGGTGTTGCCGCCAAGGGAATATGGCTCTCGCCGGTCAACAGACCGGACGTGGGGTCGAGGCCGATCCAGCCCGCACCCGGCATATAAACTTCGGCCCATGCGTGCAGATCGGTGAAGTCCACCTCGGTGCCGGATGGGCCGTCCAGCGCCTTGAGGTCCGGTGTCAACTGGATGAGATATCCCGACACGAAACGGGCAGCGAGGCCAAGATGCCTCAGGACCTGCACGAGCAGCCAGCTGGTATCGCGGCAGGACCCCTTGCCGGAAGCAAGCGTCTCCTCAGGTGTCTGGACGCCGGGTTCCATGCGGATGACGTAACCGATCTCCTGCTGCAGGCGGGCGTTGAGGCCGACGACCATGTCCACCGTCTGTTGACCCGGAGTGCGGTCGACAGTGGCCATGAAGGCGGCGAGCAGAGGACCGGTCGGTTCCGGCTTCATGTAGATGGAGAGATCGTCGCGCAGTTCCTGCGGATAGTCGAAGGGCCACTTTGTCGCCTCTTCCTCCACAAAGAAATCGAACGGATTATAAACCGTCATATCGGCGACAAGATCGACCTCGATCTTGAATTCACTCACCGGTTCCGGAAAAACGAAGCGGGCAAGGTAATTACCGTAGGGATCCTGCTGAAGGTTCACGAAGTGATTGGAGGGTGAAACCTTGAGAGAATGGCTGATGACGCTGGTTCTGGAATGTGAGGCGGGCTTCAGTCTGATGATCTGTGGTCCAAGGCGAACCGGATTGTCGTATTTATAATGCGTCAGATGATAGATGCTCGCTTTGATCGCCATTAATCTGCCTTGCCCGGTTTTCCGGCTTATGCGGTTTGTCCGCCCCTCTGAAATTACTCGGATTTTGTGCAATGCAGGAAAAGAAAGCAAGGATCATTTCCTGGGGCAATCGCATTGTTGGTCAAAGCCGCTTCATTTGCCTGCACGAAGAATTGCGCGGGCTTTCAGGTTGTCGCCGCGGAGATTTCGCCGGCATTGTGGACATGGTCGAACGGCGTGTTATTGCTTGGCATCGAAAGGCGCAGAATCGCGACCGGCTTTCTTTGCCCACTGACGTTTCGGAATGGATGAATGGCAACATCGGTAAGCGACGATCAGCGCAAGGGCGCGGCTAACCTTTCGGGCTTCGATCTCGATTTTCCGGCTCAGCTGCGCGTGATGGGGCGCGCCTTCTGGACATCGCCGGTGCGCAACCGTCTGATCTTGCTGTCGGTGGCCCTTCTCACGGTGATATTGCTGACGGCCTACGGGCAGATCAGGCTCAATGAATGGAATGCGCCGTTTTATAACGCGCTGGAACGGCGCGATCTCGACGCCTTCCTTCATCAGCTCGAGGTTTTCGCGGTTATCGCCGGGCTGTTGCTGCTCCTCAACGTCATTCAGACCTGGCTCAACCAGATGACGGCGCTTAACATGCGCGAGGGTCTTGCCAAGGATATGGTGGACCAGTGGCTGAAGCCGGGTCGAGCCGCCCGCCTCGCCAGTTTCGGTACGATAGCCATCAATCCGGACCAGCGGCTCCATGACGATGTCCGCAACCTCGCCGAAAGCAGTACGGCGCTTTCGATCGGTCTTGTGAACGCGACGATCCTGCTTGTCAGCTTCATCGGCGTCCTCTGGTCGCTCTCGGCGGGCTTTGCCATTACCATCAGCGGCGATACCTATGCTATCCCCGGCTATATGGTCTGGGCGGCAATCCTTTATGCCGGTTCCGCTTCCCTGCTCAGCAACCTCGTCGGTTATCGGCTGGTGGGGCTGAACGCGGAGCGTTATTCCAAAGAGGCTGAGCTTCGCTTTTCGCTAATGCGGGCGAGCGAAAATCTTGCCGCCATTGCCCTTGCGCGTGGCGAAAAAAATGAGAGGCGGCGGATTGGCGTCGATATCGATGCCGTCCTCGGTGTCATCCGGGGACTCGCCATGGCGCTGACACATCTGACCTGGGTCTCGGCGGGATATGGCTGGCTGGCGGTGGTGGCGCCGATCCTGATCGCGGCTCCGGTCTATTTTTCCGGCAATCTCACTTTCGGCGGGCTGATGATGGCGGTCGGCGCCTTCAATCAGGTGAATACGGCGCTACGCTGGTATATCGACAATTTCGGGCCGATCGCCAGCTGGAAGGCGACGTTGCAGCGTGTCTCCGTGTTCCGGAACGCTTTGATCCAGATGGACAGCGTGGAACAGCACGGCCTGACGATCGATCTGCAACGCAGTGCGGAAAATGACAGAATCCGTCTTCAGTCGGTTACGATCTGCCGCGATGCGGGCGGGCAGGACATTGAACGCGGGTTCATGCTGCATGAGGCGGATGTCGAGGTCGGGCCGGGCGAACGGCTGATGATCAATGGCGAGCAAGGTGTGAACCGGCGGCTTTTGTTCGCAGCTATGGCGGGGCTGTGGCCCTGGGGCCAGGGCAGGATAGAGATGCCGGATCAAACCGACACGCTTTTCATTGCTCAGCACGGTTATCTGCCGGCAGGAACGCTGCGCGAAATCATGGCTTATCCGCGTGCACCCCAGCGCTTTGCGGATGAGGATTATGTTTCGGCGCTCGCCGCATCGGGTCTCGGCGAGATGGCCTCTCGTCTTGATGAAAACATCCGTTGGGACAAAAAACTGGATTCGGACGAACAGGCCAGCATCCGGGTTGCCAATGCGCTGTTGCTGAAACCGAAATTCATCGTCATTGACGATCTGCTGGAAGGCTTGGAAAAACAGACGCAGGACACGCTGGCCGGGGTTTTGAACGGGATCGAGGGCGCGGCGATTGTTTATATCGGCCGGTCCGAGACTTTTCTGTCGATTCTTTCTCCGGCGGTCGCCCATCTAGACCACGTCTCCCAGAAGGACGGGACCGACAGGCGCGATGGCGGCGCCCCGCAATAGCTCAATGGTCGTGCTGCCGGGTGTGCCGATCGAGGCGTATCAGAGCCGCAAATGCCATTTTTCAGAGTTGAGCCGCTGTTGTTTGGCGATACTTATGGTGTTGTTCGGCTCCACCTGTGAGCGGAAAGCCAGTGTACCTGTTGCCAGGCTGATGGCGACAACGCTAGCGACCGCCAGAACTATACGATCGTAACGCTGCTGTATCGTGTTGTTTCCACTCCAGTCATAGGCCATTTGTACGCCCCCGCACTTTTTTTGGAATCGTGCCCCATCATGGTTAACCGAAGCTTACGATGCCCCTGTGATTCCTTGCGGTTTTGGAAGGGCTGCCGCGACAAATCGGCTATTGGCGGAAGGGGTGCGGTTGTTTAAGTCCGGCAGCGGGAGGTTTGTGAAAGGAATTTGACAGATGGATCAGCAGCCGCCCGCCGATATGGAACTGACGCTCAGAACGCTTGCCATGCCTGCCGATGCCAATCCGGCCGGCGATATTTTCGGCGGCTGGGTCATGTCGCAGATGGACCTTGCCGCTTTCGTCCGCGCCAATGATGTGGCCGGGGGCCGAACCGTCACCGTCGCAGTCAACGAGATCGTCTTCAAGAAGCCGGTCAAGATCGGTGATACATTGTGCGTCTATACCCGCATCGAAAAGATTGGCCGCACCTCCGTCACGCTCAAGATCGAAGCTTGGACGCGCCGGCACTATCGGGATTCGCGTGAAAAGGTGACAGAGGCCGTCTTCATCATGGTCGCCGTCGATGAGAACGGTGAGCCGCGCCCGGTTCGGAAAGACGTATGAGGCGTTGATTTTCCTTCCGGATGCTGTCCGGAACGCATCGTGGAGAGACCGGCAGCGCAAGCGCCTTGGCCTTTCCGCGACCCCCATATTTCGGAAATATCGAATTTATTTATCAATTTTTGCGATCAAGATATGGAGTAGGACGGGGATCAGGCTTTGACCATTCCAGGTGTTGTTATTGTCGGCGGCGCTCATGGCACGCTCGCCCTCGCGCGCAGCCTCGGGGCCCTGAATGTGCCTGTTTATTACCTCACCCATGACTCACCCCTGCCTAGCTGGTCGCGTTTCGTGCGGGAGACAATACGCTGGGCCGGTCCGCACGACGCAGGGGCAATGTCTTTCCTGCGGCAGATGGCCGACAGGCATCATCTCAAGGGTTGGCTGCTGGTCCCATCCGGCGATGGTGAGGTTCAGCTCGTTTCGCAGCATCACGATGAACTTTCGGCTCTCTACAAGATCGTTCTGCCGGACTGGGCGGCGCTGCAATGGCTGTGTGAAAAACCGCTGCTATACAGGCGTGCGGCGGAACTCGGCGTCAGCATTCCCAGGACCTATGCGCTGGCATCAGCCGCTGATATCGATGCGCTTGACGTGCTGTTTCCCGTCATTCTCAAGCCAAATATGGGCGGCGGCGATACCGCGATCGCCCGCGCCAAGGTCGTCCGCGCCGAAGATCGGCAGGCCCTGAAAGCCGCCTTTGCCGAGGCCAGCGAAGAGATCGGCGCCGGCAATGTGGTGGTGCAGGAACTCATTCCAGGTGGCGGACGAAACCAGTTCTCCTATGCTGCCCTGTGGCTGAACGGAGAACCAGTGGCGGAATTCACCGCCCGGCGCGTCCGTCAGTATCCCGTCGATTTCGGTTACACCAGCACTCGGGTCGAGATTGTCGACAACCCGTCGGCGATCGATGCCGCCCGGACAATATTGAGGTCCGCCGGTCATAGCGGAATGGTCGAGGTGGAATTCAAGTTCGATGACCGGGACGGGACGCTGAAACTTCTCGATGTGAATCCGCGTCCTTGGTCGTGGTTCGGCCTCTGTTCTGCTGCCGGCATTGATCTTGGCGCATTGTTATGGCGTGCCGCCAACGAAGAGCCGACCGGCGAGCCGGTCAAGCCCCGCAACGGCACGTCGTGGTCCTATCTTGTCCGTGATCTTGTTGCCGCATTTACCCTGGGGCGGAGAGGTGAGGTGCGGGCTGCCGACTATCTTGCGTCCCTCGCCAAAGTCCGCAGTTGGGCTGCATTTGCGCTGAATGACCCGCTGCCGGGCCTGATCGACCTGCCGCTCACAGCTTTCAGGGTGTTGAAAAAGCGGATATTACCCGGCCTGTCGTCGCGACAACCCGCGGACCTTTTGCTGCAGCCGGTAAAACGCCTTGTGAAATACACCGTCATAAGGGCCGGGCTGGAGGTGAGTTCCCTTCCGGCTGTCCGCTCGGCATTCCCTTCGCTTGCCGGGCGAGGTGTCATCTTCACGCTTCACCACGTGCGTCCGGGCGGCGCTGTTTCGGCTTTCGCGCCCAATGTACAATTGTCCGTCACGCCGGAGTTCCTCGAAGAGGCCATACAGGCGGCGCTCGAATCGGGTCTCGTTCCCGTTCACCTGCATGATCTTCCGGCACTGCTTGCCGGCAGCGGAGAAGACCGGTCGTTTTGTGCCTTCACGCTTGATGATGGCTATCGCAACAACGCAGACTACGCCGCGCCGATCTTTCGCAAATATAACGTTCCCTACACGGTCTTCATCACGCCCGGTTTTGTCGAGCGTACACGCGGCCTGTGGTGGGAGACCGCCGCCGCCTTGACGCAGAAGGCGGCGTCGTTCGATTTCGATTTCGGGGCAGGGCCGGAGCACGTGACATGCGGAACGCTCCTGCAAAAAGCGGATGCATTCGCGCGGCTGGAAAATTTTGTCCAAAGTGCCGCCGAAGATGAAGCGGTGGAGAGGATCGATCGCGCCGCTCGACAGTGTGGCATCGATCCGGTTGCCATCGTGGACGAACTCATCATGGATGCGGCAGAACTCAGAGCGCTGTCGGAGGATCCTCTGGTGCATCTCGGCGCCCATACCATGACCCATGTGAATATGCGCAAGATCGACGCTGAGCGCCTGGCTTACGAGATTGCGGAATCGAAGCGCCGGGTAGAGGAATATGCGGGCCATACACCGCGCTCCTTTTCTTATCCCTATGGTTGGACGAAGGCGGTGGGCGAGCGCGAGGCGAAGGCGGTATCGGACGCAGGGTTTTCCGCGGCAGTCACCACACAGGCGGGGGTTCTCGGCCTCGGCAGTCTCGAAAAGCCCACACTCTTGCCGCGTGTTTCACTGAACGGCCGCTTTCAGAAAAAGCGCTTCGTCAAAGCCCTTATCTCCGGTCTGCCTTTCCGCTTCATTTAGCGACGCGAGGGTTCGTCATCCTTGCTGGCACCCCGCTACCGGGTGGGCATGGCTGATCTTGCTTTCCATTTCTCTCCGGCGACTTGAAAGGTTCGTGCGATCAATTTTGTTATTCACATCTCTTTATCTATTGAATATAAATAAATTTATCGATGTAAAACCTTACAACTTTTCGAAGGCGATGCCGTGCTGTTGATTTTTGCCGATGATCTGACCGGCGCGCTCGACGCGGCCGCCCCCTTTGCCGGGCGCGGAATGGCGACAGAGGTGGCAACGGGGCTGGAAGGCGTGCATGCGGCGCTGGCCGCTGCCCCTGCCGTTCTCAGCGTCAATCTTGGATGCCGCGATGGGAAGGCGGACGAGGCCCGACGTCGCACACAGGAACTACTGGCACTGGTTCCAGCCGACACGATCCTGTTCAAAAAGATCGATTCCCGCCTGAAGGGACATATTGCGGCTGAAATGGATGCAATTTCTTTCCGGCGCGCTCTTGTCGTGCCGGCGATTCCGGATTTCGGACGTATCGTCAGCGGCGGCGCCGTCTCGGGCTTTGGGGTTGAAACCGCCATCGCGATTGATGAAAAACTGGGAAGACATGCCCTGCGTTGTTCGATACCCGATGCGCGAACGACTGAGGATATCAGGCAGGCCCTTTCTGCCGCGCAGGCTGAAGGGGTTGATCTTTTCATTGGCGCGCGTGGTCTTGCAGAGACTCTGGCGGCGGTGATGTCGGCACGCGTCCTGCCCGATGTTGCAACCGTTCCACCTGGCAAGGGGATCTTTGTCATCGGTTCCCGCGATCCGATTACATTGGAGCAGATTGACGTCCTCAAGAGCGCGGATCTGGTGTCGATCATTGAAGCGCCCAACGGTGCCGTTCCTCGGGACGCGGACGAAGCCGTCGACCTTTCCCTCATTCAGGCAACCCAGGGGAATGAGTATCTTTCTTCGCTTGAAGTTTCAGACCGGCTGGCGGAAGGGGTCGTTCCGCACTTCACGGCCGGCGCGGGCAGGCTGCTTTTGTCGGGTGGGGCAACGGCCGAGGCGGTGCTGCGCGCGATGGGCATTTTGCGGCTGCGTCTTGCCGGCGAGTGCCTGCCGGGCCTCGGTGTCGGCTGGGCGGGAAACCAATGTATCATTGCGAAATCGGGCGGTTTTGGGCAAGCTGACACATTGAAACGTATCGCGAAAATGATGCTTGGCGCGACAGATGCTGGAGAGAGCTGACCAGATGGGGCTGATGAAAGAAACGGCGCGCAAGGCACTTCCGGACATTATTTTCGAAAGGATGCACCGGGCGATAAAATCCGGCGCCTACAAGCCGGATGAAAGATTGCCCACCGAACATGAACTCGCCATGGAATTCGAAGTGTCCCGGCCGGTCGTTCGCGAGGCACTACGGCGATTACGCGAGCAGGGCTTTATTTACTCCCGCAGAGGTTCCGGCAGCTATGTCCGGGCCTTCGGTTTGCGTGAACCGCTTGGCTTCGGACAGCTGGAAAACGTTGCGGACCTTCTGAATTGCTACGAATTCAGGCTGACGCTCGAGCCCGCGGCGGCCGCTGCCGCGGCATTACGGCATGACGCCGAAAGACTTGCGGCCATCAGGAAGGCGCTTGAGCTGATGCGGGATGCGACCAACCGCCAGTCCCACCGCGAGGATGCCGACTATCAGTTCCACCTTGCCATCGCGCGGGCGGCGCGGAACAGCTATTTCTCCACCGCGATGGAGGCTCTCAAGGATCATATCGCGGTCGGGATGAAATTCCACGGCATGTCCGTAAAGCGCGAGGCCTCAGGCCTGACCCGCGTTTTTGCCGAGCACGAGGCCATCGCAAAGGCGATCGCGGATGGAGATGCCGATTCAGCCCGCCAATTGATGCTGCAGCACCTGACAGGATCGCGCGACCGGCTTTTCGAGTCATCGCACGGAGATTAGGCGGCTCAAGTAAACGGCCCGAGAACCGATGCGCGGTCACGCGCATCGGTTCTGCTTCAGTAGGCGTGACGGTAAATTCCCAGCACGTCCTGCAGGGTCATGTCGACGGGGTTGTTATCCATCAACCTGCGGATGGCATGGGCATCCTCGGCATAGCGGGTCAGATCGGCCTCGGCTGCTCCGTGTTTGGCAAGCGACATTTCGATGCCGAGCGCCGCGCAGAAATCGGTTGCTGCCTTGCGCAGATCACCGGGCGAGAGATGGTCACGAAGCCCCAGCGCTCTGGCCACTTCCGCCGTCTTCGCGGAAACCGCAGGCTGATTGAAGGCCAGCACATGTGGAAAGACGATGGCGTTGGCCAGCCCGTGCGGCAGGCTGAGACGCGTGCCGAGCGGATAGGCGATGGCGTGGCCGGCCGCCGTGTTGACCGGCCCGAGGCAAATGCCGCCATAATAGGAGGCGAGCATCATGCCTTCCCGCGCTTCCGTATCCGATCCGTCGCGAACGGCGCGGGCGAGATATTTCCCGACCAGCGTGAAGCCCATGCGGGCAAAGCCGTCAATCATCGGATGGGCCTTGCGGTTGGTAAAGGCTTCGACGCAATGGGCCATGGCGTCGATGCCTGTTGCCGCAGTTACGGCCGATGGTACGGAGTAGGTGAGTTCCGGATCGAGAATAGCGAAATCCGCGATCAGATATGGGCTTTCGACGGCGATCTTGGTGCCCCTGAGGGGATCGGTGATCAGTGAGCGGATGCCTGCTTCCGAGCCGGTGCCGGCCGTGGTTGCTATCTGCACGAGGCGCGTATCGCGACGGGCGACCTTGTTAGGTCCGGCGACGTCCTCGAGCGTCTGATCTGAATTCCACAATGCGGCGACAAGCTTTGCCACATCCATCACCGAACCGCCGCCGAGGCCGATGATGAGATCGGGCCTGGCAGTGCGCGCCGCGTTGAGAGCGGCGTCCAGTGTCGCCGTATCCGGCTCACCCGGAATGGCGTCGAAGACGGCAAAGGGCCCTTGCAGTTGCAGACGTTCGGCGAATTTTGCCGTCAGCGGCGTTGCGATTACCAGTGTTGAGGCGGTTTTGCCGGCCCAGTCACCAACCTGCGTGACGGTGCCTGCGCCAACCGCGAGCCTGCGCGGCTGGTGGATAAGAATGGGAGCCGTAGACATGGTGCTCATCCCTTTCCACCCTTGCCTGCCACGAGCTTGCGCGCATAGGCGATGGCCGCATTCATGTTGCCGTGATTGGCGATGCCCTTGCCGGCTATGTCGAAGGCGGTGCCGTGATCGACGGAGGTACGGTCTATCGGCAGGTCGACGGAGACATTGACGGCGGTGTCAAAGGCGACGAGTTTGATGGGGATATGCCCCTGATCATGATATTGCGCGACGACGAGATCGAAAGCGCCTGAATAGGCGCGATGAAATACGGTATCGGCGGAAACAGGCCCCTGTACCTCGATGCCTTCGGCGCGTGCGGCCGCAACCGCCGGCGCGATCTGATCGTCGTCCTCGGTGCCGAAAAGACCGTTTTCGCCGCAATGCGGATTGATGCCCGCCACCGCGATGCGGGGTCGTTCGTAGCCGATGCGCTTCAAGTGGGCGTTGCCGGCGCGAATGGTGGCCAGCACCCGCTCCGTCGTCGCCCGGCGTATGGCCTCCTGCAGCGAGACGTGGGTCGAAACATGAATGACCTTCAGCCGCTCGGACGCGAGCAGCATATAAGCGGCCGAGGCACCTGTCAGGCTGCGCAGCATGCCGGTGTGGCCGTCATAATGATGGCCCGCAAGGTTCAACGCTTCCTTATTGATCGGCGCGGTGACGATGCAGCCGATCCGCCCTGCCTCGGCGTCCCGCACAGCCGTTTCGATGAAGCGGAATGCGGCGTCGCCGGCCACCGGTGAAAGCGTGCCCCAGGGCAAAGGCGCACCCTCAACGGGCAAGTCTGCCACGTGCGGGGCAAGATCGATATCGAGACCGAGCGCCTGCCGTGCTGCCTCCAGCGTGGCGAGGTTTCCGTAAATCCGCGTTGCGGCCTGGTCGGGAGCGGACATTTCAGCAAATGCCCGGACAGTGATCTCGGGACCAACCCCGCAAGGATCGCCCATCGTGATGCCGATAATATTGCTCATCTTTTTCTCCCGTCCGCAGTTTCGGCCCAGCCGGGCTCCAGCCGCACATATTTGATGGCGCGACGATGATAGGTGTAGCTTGCGTGCAGCGCACCGTCAGGTGTCTCCAGAAGCCATGGATAGGACATTTCCAGGTTTCGGCCATCCGTCGAATCGTTCGACAGACATGTGCCCGGCCCGTCCTCGATCAGGATACGGGTCGGAAAGCTGCGCCCGTCGTCATCGGAAAGGCAGATTGTGACGGGTGCGCGCGGCACCCCCCAGACGGGCACGCATCCGCCGCTTGGATCAGCATCCGGCCTGCCATCGTCCTCTCCGAGTTCGTCATAAAGCGAGGCGCGGCGGTCGCTCGACTGGGCGGCGTTGACGGGATTGCAAATCATTGCCAGCCGGCCGCTACCGAGCCTTGTCACGGCGATGGAAGAATTGTTGTTCGGCACATCGGTCGGATGCGGCCTTGACCATGAGCGACCGCCATCCTTGCTTTCGGTGCGGTAGACAAAATCGGCCTGGCGGCGGCGGAAAAAAGCGGAGTGTTGCCCGTCCGTTCCCGCCACCGGGCTCATATGCACGCAGCCGATCGAGTCCGGCAATTCCTGCAATGTCCATGTCTCGCCATCGTCCGTGGAAATGCCGAGCGCTGCCGTATCGTGGCTGCCGTTCCATTTCTGTCCGGGTCGCTGAACGCAACGGAAGATCGGCAACAGCCACGCTCCATCATCGCGGATGCGCAGCGGCGCGCGGATGAAACAGCCCTCGGGAAGATCGAGAAATCGTCCGTCCTCCGAAATGAGCTTCTCCGGTTCCGACCGATTACGATGGATTTTGGCCATGCGGATGCGGCACTCATCTTGATTGCCGGAGGGCTGGGCGGTGTGAAACAGCCAGAGCGCGCCATCCGGCGAAGTGAAAAAAACAGGATTCTGTTCGGAGTGGGCCGTATCATGACTGAGGCGCTGCGGCGCTCCCCAGCGTCCGGCTCCGGGCGTCAGCACGGATGCGAAGATGGAAATATCCGACTTTCCCTCGAGCGTTCCCCCGAACCATGCGCAGAGCAGCGCGCCATCGTCCAGAAGATGCAGGAAGCTCGCATGGTTCTGGATCATGGGCGATGGCAGAAAGGCTTCACGCCGTTTTTCTGACGTGACGTGGATATCTCCGGTCATGGCCTGAGCGATGTCATCAGGGGTCATCTTGATCTCCTCTTGGGCAGATGAAAATGGCATATTCGAAAAGTTGTCAAGTTTATTATGTAGAAAATATCGTGATATTCATTCGGAGTTTTATATCTAATGTGTTGATTTACAACAATAAAAATTATAAACCGAGACTGATCTGAAATCGGTAAGGAAAAATAAATTGACAAAAAATGCGATAGCGTCGATGCTTTGATGACGGGTGGAGGAGACGATCATCCGCACGCCATGCTCCCCGATGCGGGAGACGGGGCCTTCAACTGCCTCTTGCGGTCCACCGCCATGTTGCTGAATTTCTGATCTGGGAGGAGAACGGAATGAAGAAGTCATTGATTGCGGGCGCCCTTGTTTTGGGTTCCCTCAGCGCCGCCGGCTCGCCGGCGTTTGCAGCTTCGGGGCCGATCAAGATCGTGCTGGCGGAAGAAGCGGACCTGCTTGAGCCCTGCATGGCCACGCGCTCCAACATTGGCCGTATCATTATGGAAAATGTCAGTGAGACCCTGACCGAGCTTGATGTGCGCGGCAAGAACGGCGTTCAGCCGCGCCTTGCTGAAAAATGGGAGCAGAACTCGGATGGCAGCTGGCGCTTCCACCTGCGTCAGGGCGTGAAATTTTCCGACGGTACGGATTTTGACGCCAAGGATGTGAAGCACAGCTTCGAGCGCATCATGAGCGACAAGAACGCCTGCGAGTCCCGTCGCTATTTCGGCGGCATGACGGTGACGCCGACGGTTGTCGACGACCATACGATCGATTTCAAGACGGATCCGGCCCAGCCGATCCTGCCGCTGCTGATGTCGCTCGTGACCATCGTTCCCGAAGAAACCAAGATGGAATTCATCCGCGAGCCTGTCGGCACCGGGCCCTACAAGCTGACCAACTGGACTCCCGGCCAGCAGATCGTACTGACGTCGCGTGATGATTATTGGGGCAAGAAGCCGCAGGTCACGGAAGCGACCTATCTCTTTCGCGCCGATCCCTCGGTGCGGGCCGCCATGGTGCAGACTGGCGAGGCCGATCTCTCCCCCTCCATTTCACAGCTAGACGCGACAAATCCTAAGACCGATTTTTCCTATCTCGACAGTGAAACGGTCTATATGCGCCTCGATCATAATATTGCGCCTCTGAACGATGTCAGGGTGCGCCGCGCGCTCAACCTTGCCATCGACAGGCAGGCATTTCTCGGCACGCTGGTTCCCGAAGGAGCGGTCCTGGCGACGGCGCTGGTTCCGCCGACCACGCTCGGCTGGAATCCCGACGTCAAGGTCTTCCCCTATGACCCTGAGGGTGCAAAAAAGCTGCTCGAAGAGGCAAAGGCCGCCGGCGTAAAGGTGGATACACCGATCACCGTCATCGCGCGCACGGCGAATTTCCCGAACGTTACCGAGATCATGGAAGCGATCCAGCAGCAATTGCAGGAAGTCGGCTTCAAGATCGACCTGAAATTCGTGGAAGTGGCCGAGCACGAAAGCTATTATTCGAAGCCATTCAAGGAAGGCCGTGGACCGCAGATCGTCGCCGCCATGCATGACAATTCCAAGGGCGACCCGTCCTTCACGATGTTCTTCAAATATGCCACCAAGGGTACCCAGTCCGGCTTTTCTGACAAGAAGGTGGACGATCTGATCGAACGCGCCTCCGCAGCCGTGGGTGACGAGCGCGCCAAGCTCTGGTCCGAACTCATCGCCTATCTGCATGATGACGTGGTGGCGGATGTGTTGCTGTTCCACATGGTCGGTTTCTCCCGTGTCTCCGAGCGGCTGGACTTCAAGCCGACCATTGCCACCAACTCGATGCTGCAGCTTTCGGAAATCGGCATCAAATAAGGTCCCGCGTCCTGTCAATGAAGAAGCGGCGGCGCGGCGGAAGCTTCGCCGCCGCATTGAAAAACCGGAGGCAACAATGCTGAGCTTCATCCGAAAACGTTCCTTTGCGAGCCTGATCTCCCTGATCGGCCTCATCGTGATGGTTTTCTTCCTGTCCCGTCTGACGGGGGACCCTGCGGCGCTGTTTCTGCCGGTGGAAGCGTCCGAGGAATTGAAGCAGCAGTTTCGCGCCTTGCACGGTTTGAACGACCCGCTGATGGTGCAGTTTCTGCGCTATGCCGGCGATGTGATGACGGGTGATCTGGGTGAATCCCTCCGAAAGGCGCGCCCGGCGCTGGATGTGGTGCTGGAGGCTTTCGTCTGGACGCTTTGGCTTGCCGTTATCACCATGTCGCTGGTCACCACGGCGGCCATCATCATCGGCTCGCTCGCGGCGTTCCGTTCCGGCGGCTTTTTTGACCGCGTCGCTTCGAGTATCTCACTCATCGGGGCATCCGTGCCGGATTTCTGGCTGGCGATCGTTGCGATCGTGGTTTTTTCCGTCAACCTGGCCTGGCTTCCCACGTCGGGCACAGGGTCCGTGCTGCACTGGATATTGCCTGTCGCGGTTCTGTTTGTACGCCCCTTCGGCATTATCGTGCAGGTGGTGCGCGGCTCGATGATCGGCGCGCTGTCCTCGGCCTATGTCAAAACGGCGCGCGCCAAGGGTGTGAAATCGGGTCCGATCATCTTCATCCACGCCTTGCGCAATGCCATGTTGCCCGTGATCACCGTTATCGGCGATCAGGCGGCGAGCCTTCTCAACGGCGCCGTCGTGGTTGAAACCATCTTTGGTTTCCCTGGTGTCGGCAAGCTGATGATCGATTCCATCCTTCAGCGGGATTTCAATGTCGTTCTGGCCGCCATCCTCGTCACGGCGTTGGCCATCTTCCTGATGAACCTTCTGATCGATATCGCCTATGCGCTGCTCGATCCGCGCATCCGGCACTGAGGAGGTCGTCCAGCCATGAGCCTTATGAACGCCGATACTGAGATCATCGATGAACCGTCTTTCGCAACCCGCATGCTGCGCATGTTGTGGGCGGACAAGTTTGCGCTCTGCGCGGCCATCTTTCTCGTCATTGTCGTCATTCTCGCTTTTGTCGGCCCGGCCTGGCTCGGCGATCTCGCGACAAAACAGAACCTGCGCGGGCGCAACCTTGCACCGTTTGACTGGCAGCGCGAGTGGTATTTCTGGCTGGGGGCGGATGCACTCGGCCGCCCGCTTCTCGCGCGCATCGTCGCCGCCACACAAAACACGATGATGATCGCCGCCGGCGCGGTTTTTCTCTCCGCCGTCACCGGAACTGTACTCGGCCTCATCGCCGGTTTTTCCTCCAGCCGCACCGGCCAGATCATCATGCGGCTTGCGGATGTGATCATGTCCTTTCCATCGCTGCTGATTGCGGTCATCGTGCTTTATCTGCTGGGCTCCTCCATCCTCAACCTGATGCTGGTACTCGCCATCACACGGATTCCCGTTTATATCCGCACCACCCGGGCGGAGGTGCTGGAGGTGCGCGAACGGATGTTCGTGCAGGCGGCAAGGGTCATGGGCGCTTCGGGAAAACGCATCCTCTTCCGCCACATCCTGCCCGTGGTGCTGCCGACGCTGACGACCTTGGCAACGCTTGATTTCGCTTATGTCATGCTCGCGGAAAGCGCGCTGTCCTTCCTCGGCATCGGCATTCAGCCTCCGGAAATCACCTGGGGCCTGATGATTTCGCAGGGGCGGCAATATCTCACCAATGCCTGGTGGCTGTCCTTCTGGCCGGGGCTAGCCATCATTCTCACCACCCTGTCGCTCAACCTGCTGTCCAACTGGCTGCGCATCGCGCTCGACCCGGTGCAGCGCTGGCGGCTGGAAATGAAGGGCCGTAAAAATGGCTGATCATCTTCTCGAGGTGCGCAATCTTTCCGTGGAATTCCACACCGTAAGCGGTGTCGTGCATGCGGTGAAGGATGTCTCCTACCATATCGACCGAGGTGAGACGCTGGCGATCCTTGGCGAAAGCGGTTCCGGCAAGTCGGTATCCTCGTCGGCCATCATGAACCTCATCGATATGCCGCCCGGCCGCATCGGCGGTGGAGAAATATTGCTCGACGGCAAGGACCTGCTGACCATGCCGACCGAGGCGCGCCGCGAGATCAACGGCCGGCGCATCGCCATGATCTTTCAGGATCCGCTCAGCCATCTCAACCCGGTTTATACTGTTGGCTGGCAGATCCGCGAGGCAATGACCACGCATGGCATGGGCAAGGCCGAGGCAGAAGCGGAAGCGAGGCGGCTTATAGCGCGTGTGGGCATTCCCGATCCTGACAGGGCGCTGACGAAATATCCGCATGAATTTTCCGGCGGCCAGCGCCAGCGCGTGATGATCGCCATGGCGCTGGCGTTGCGCCCCGATCTTCTGATCGCCGACGAACCCACCACCGCGCTCGACGTGACGGTGCAGGCGGAAGTGCTTTCGCTGCTCAGGGAACTGCAGCGGGAAACGGGCATGGCAGTGCTCATCATTACCCATGATCTCGGCGTAGTCGCCGAAATTGCCGACCGGGTCGTGGTGATGGAGAAGGGCGTTCTGGTAGAGGCCGGCACCGTTCGCGAGGTTTACTGCAATCCGCAGCACCCCTACACCCGCAAGCTGATCAACGCCGCCCCCGGCCGGGGCGAGATGCATGAGCCGAACGCAACGGGTGAGCCATTGCTCAGCGTGCGCAATGTGCGCAAGCGTTACGGCGCCTTCGAGGCGTTGAAAGGTGTCTCTTTCGACCTGATGGCCGGAGAAACCATCGCCGTCGTCGGCGAAAGCGGTTCCGGCAAGTCGACGCTCGCCCGCATCCTGCTGCGGCTCGATGAGCCGGATGCCGGCAGCGCCGTCTGGAAGGGGCGTGACTTGTTCAGGCTGTCGCCAGCGGAGCTTTATGCGCTTCGGCGCGATCTGCAGATGGTGTTTCAGGACCCTACCCAGTCGCTCAATCCCCGCATGACGGTGTTCCAGCTGATTTCCGAAGCCTGGGTCATCCATCCGGACATAGTGCCGAGGGCGAAATGGCGCGAACGGGTTGCCGAATTGCTGCAGCAGGTCGGTCTTTCACCGGATCATATGCGCCGGTATCCGCATCAGTTTTCCGGCGGCCAGCGGCAGCGCATCGCCATTGCCCGGGCGCTGGCGCTGGAGCCGAAGCTGATCATCTGCGACGAAGCGGTTTCTGCACTCGACGTTTCGGTTCAGGCGCAGGTTATTGCGCTGCTGGACAAGCTGCGCCGCGAAATGGGCCTCTCTTTTATCTTCATCGCTCACGACCTGCCGGTGGTGCGGGATTTTGCCGATCACGTCATGGTCATGCAGCGCGGGGAGGTGGTGGAATTCGGCACCGTCCGCCAGATTTTCGAAGCGCCGGGCGAGGCTTACACGCGCGCGCTCCTTTCAGCCAGTCTCGACCCCGACCCCGATAGGGAGGCCGGACATAACGCTGCATCGCCTGTCCAGGCCACCGGAAATTCAAGCGGAGTTCTTTCATGAGCAAACAAGCCTTCGTTGCGCTCGTCACCTGTTTTAATGAAGACGAAACCATCAATTATGAGGCGACGCGTGCGCAGGTGCGCCGCCAGGTAGCCGCCGGCAACAACATCATGTGCGCCGGTACCAACGGCGATTTTACCGCGCTGACGCATGATGAAAAGATCCGGCTGACGGAGGAGGTGGTGGATGAGGTGGCCGGCCGCGCCAGGGTCATCGTGAATGCTGGCATGCCGGCCACATTCGAAACCCTGCAGCTCGCGAGATCCTTCGACCGTATTGGTGTCGACGGCATCGCCGTCATCACGCCCTTCTTCATCGCCTGTACGCAGGATGGCCTGATCCGCCATTTCTCGACGGTGGCCGACGCTGTCGACACGCCGGTCTATCTCTATGACATTCCCGCCCGCACCCAGAACCACATAGAACCGGAAACCGCCCGCAAGCTCGCCACTCACGGCAATATCGCCGGCATCAAGGATTCCGGCGGTGCACAGCAGACGCTCGAAGCCTATCTTCGGGTGGCGAAGGATGTGCCCGGCTTCGAGGTCTATTCCGGCCCGGACCATCTCGTTCTGTGGTCGCTGCAGAACGGTGCGGCAGGCTGCATTTCCGGTCTCGGCAACGCACTTCCGGACGTCCTCGCCGGCATTCTTGATGCTTTCAACGCCGGCGACATCGCCGAAGCCGAACGCCAGCAGGCCATTTATGCGGCTTTCCGCACCGATCTTTATGCCCTCGGTTTCGCGCCGGCCATGGTAAAACGTTCGCTTTATCTCCAGAACCCTTCCGTCGGCGCCAGCCGACAGCCGGCGCTCCTGCCGGATCCTGATCAGGATGACCGGATCATGGACATCCTCCGGCGCTATCAGCGCCAGTAGACCTGATCGATCAATCACACCCGCCTGGCAAAATCCGAGGCGTGTCATCAGTAACTATCGGCAAAAACAATCAAACTCCAACCCCATTCCGTGAGCTCGTTCAAGACGAATAATTTGTGACGCAAACGCGAAATTCCGCTTGTCAGCCCGGCCATTGATGTTTAAGAGGAGCGCGCAACGCAAGCGTTCGCGCATGCGGAGAGGTGGCAGAGTGGTCGAATGCACCGCACTCGAAATGCGGCATACCTGCAAGGGTATCGTGGGTTCGAATCCCACCCTCTCCGCCATTGATGCAAAAAAGCGTAATTTTATCAATGCGTCGTAATTAATTTGCGCCTTCGCCCCACAAAATGACCCACATAATTGTTGTGTGAGGATCATCATCGTTGGCTTGGCTGTTAGATAAGTGTCGCGAACGTCGCACCGTGGGTAAAGTCTTCGTGCCTAGGCCCCGAAAAAGTTCGCTTCGCTCTTGGTTGACCAAAGAGTGCAGTGGCGTTTTCTTCAGCCTCGACTTATCTCATGCAAAAGTAGCTCTGCCTGTGCGAGCACCATTTGTATGGCCTCCTTATTCCAGATCTGGCGGATATCCAAACTTCTTGAGGATGCGTTTCACTAGGATGCGCATCCTGGCGCGGGCACTTGCCTTGTGTTGCCAATCAACGGTGACTGAGCCCCGCATGTTCTCGACCAGTTCGTGGGCGATCACACGCAACTGTTCGCTACCCATGACCTCGACGGCCGTCTCATTGCCAGCAAGCGCGTCATAAAAGGCGATCTCCTCCGGAGAGAGACCAAGCTCATCACCACGTGCGGTCGCCGTTTGGATCTCCTTCGCCAGCGCGATCAGTTCCTGAATCATTTCGACCGTCGAAATCGCATTGGCATGATACCGGGCCACCGCCTCCTCAAGGCGTCGAGAGAAGGTCTTGGACTGAACGACGTTGGTTTTGGACTGGCTCTTGATCTCCCCGTTCAGAAGCTTCTTCAGAGCTTCCAGCGCGAGGTTCTTCTTTTCCATCTTCTGGACGTCCATCAGGAACTGGTCAGAGAGAACAGAGATGTCGGGCGACTGCAGCCCCGCAGCCTTCAGGATGTCTACGATCTCGGCGTTGGCTACGGCCTGGTTGAGAAGCTGCTCCACCGCCATTGATTTGGCCTTGTCGGACATCTTGCCGGTAGCCGTGGTTTTCACCAGAGCGGCGCGAACGGCCTGGAAGAAGCACACCTCATCACGAATTTCCGTTGCCGCATCGCTGGCGGAGGCAAGGGCATAGGCCTTGCTCAGCTCCAAAACCGCATCCTGATATCGGCGATGCGCCTGCTTCTTGACCTCTGGGCTTTCGACTTTTGCTGCTTCCGCCTGCTGCCACTTCAAGATCCAGTCGATGCCGTCTGCCAGCGCCTTCAGCCGCTCGATAGGCTTGCCCGTGACACCCAGGCTGTAGTCATGCCCGGTGAACATGCCCCGGACGATCTCGTATTTCTCCAGGAGGACGGCCGACGGCTTCCTCTTCATCAATCCCTGTCTTGTCTCGATCGGATTGGGAATACTGCGCGAGCGCCTTCTTCAGGTTGGTGGCGATGCCGATGTAATCGACCACGAGGCCGTCTGGCTTCTCCTCGAAGACACGGTTGACGCGGCCAATCGCCTGGATCAACCCGTGACCGCGCATCGGCTTGTCGATATACATCGTGTGCATGCATGGCGCATCGAACCCCGTCAGCCACATGTCGCGGACGATGACCAGTTTCAGCGGATCCTCGACCTTTCGCGCCCGCTTGGCGAGATCGTCGCGGCCGGACATTGCCTTGGCGACCCTCGCCGTCCGGATGCACATCGACTGTCATGTCTGCTAACACGATAGATCAATCCGGTGCTTGGGTGAAGCCAGTTTATGTCAAGCAACGTACTTGCGATCGATCCTCGAGTGAGGAGGACGATCGCCTCTGGTCGGTCGAGTGGCGTTCAACGGCTCATGAGGGCGGAAGTTTGCATGGTCCGATTGCCGGTCTTTCCTGGCGTTTCCACGTCATCGAACATTCGAAGAGCGAGTAAACAAATGACGACCAGCGACAGGCGGGTAATAACAGGGCTCCTGTGCTCCTAAGGAATGACGCGTGGTCGTCAGCTCGCACGTCCGCAATGGCGAGGCGCCCTGAGGTTTTTGCGAAACAGCACCCTCGATAGTGCCCGGCGTTCAATACCGGTTGCAATGACGCGCGCAACGAGCGCATCGACCTCTCAACGGTCGGCAGGCTCTGACAAGTCGCGAGCCTCACAATCGAGCGACTAAGGAGGTGCTAACCCCGATATGTTGCACTGTGCCACCCGCGCCGGACGTCATAGCCTGATGAGCACCTGCCAAAAGCAACTGGTTTCGCACAGGCGGGACTACGGCGCTGCGGTCTGCGTGCGCTCCTTTTTTTATCTACGGCACGACGGCGGGCGAAAAAGCTGATTTGATAAGTGTTCTAGTGTACTCAGCCGAAGGCCGGTTGAAGATGGCGTTTGTCTCTCCCTCCTCAACAATCTTTCCGTTTCTCATGACGATGACGTAATCTGAAATGGCCTTGATGACGGACAGGTCGTGGCTGATGAAGATGTAGGAAAGGCTGTGGGCCTTCTGTAGATCACGCAGGAGGTCGATAACCTGGCCCTGAACGGACCGGTCCAGCGCCGACGTGGGTTCGTCAAGAATGATGACCTCTGGTTTGAGAATAATGGCGCGGGCAATGGCGATACGTTGGCGTTGCCCCCCGGAAAATTCGTGGGGGTAGCGGTTGCGGGCGGCGGGATCGAGGCCCACCTCCTTCAGCGCCTCGATTGCGCGCCTGTCCCGTTCCGCACGGTTGAGGTCCTGGTCGTGCACGAAGAGCCCCTCGGTGATGATCTCGCCTACTGTCTGTCGCGGCGAAAGCGAACCATAGGGGTCCTGGAACACGAGCTGGAGATGCCGCCGTAGCGGCCGCATGGCCTTTCGATCAAGCCCGGTGATTTCCTGTTTTCCGAAAAAAATCCGGCCATCGGCCTGGATCAGGCGCAGCAGAGCGCGACCGAGCGTGGATTTGCCTGACCCGGATTCACCAACAATGCCAATCGTCTGTCCCTGATGAAGATTGACGTTCACGCCATCAACGGCCCGGAACTTGCTCGATTTCGACAGGAAGCCGCCCGGAATTGTGTAATCGATCGTTACGTTCTGGCCGGAAAGCACGATCGGAGCCTCTCGGCTGACTGCAGGCTTGTTCCCTCGGGGCTCGGCATCGAGAAGCATCCGGGTATAATCCGCCTTCGGGCGCTCGAAGATATCCTCCGTTGTCCCAGCCTCCACGATTTCCCCCCGGCGCATGACCGCGACGCGATCGGCAAAGTGGCGGACGACGCCGAGATCATGCGTGATCAGCACGATGGCCATCCCGAAGCGTTGCTGCAGCGACTTCAAAAGATCAAGGATCTGGGCCTGGATCGTAACGTCGAGGGCGGTGGTCGGCTCATCCGCAATCAGGATGTCCGGCTCGTTCGCGAGCGCCATGGCGATCATGACGCGCTGGCGCTGACCACCGGAAAGCTCGTGAGGATAGCTGTCTATACGCCGCTCGGGCTCCGGAATTCCGACGAGCCTCAGCAGTTCGAGAACGCGTGCGCGCGCCTCCTTTTTACTGCCACCGCGGTGGTGAATGATCGGCTCAGCAATCTGCGCACCGATCCGGTAGAGAGGATCGAGCGAGGTCATCGGCTCCTGGAAGATCATGGTGACTTTCGCGCCACGGATTTTGTTCAGCTCGCCGACAGGCAGTCCAAGAAGTTCCCTTCCGCGATATTTCGCCGAGCCGCTGATCTCACCGTTGGAGGCAAGCAATCCCATGATGCCCATCATCGTCTGGCTTTTGCCCGAGCCGGACTCCCCGACGACTGCGAGCGTTTCACCCTGTTTAACGTCAAGGTCGATGCCCTTGACGGCATGGACAGTGCCATCCGGCGTGGTGAAATCGACCTTGAGGTCGCGAACGGAAAGAATGGTGTCAGTTGTCGTCTTCATGTCAACGATCCTTGGGATCGAGTGCATCACGCAACCCATCGCCGACGAAATTCAGCGAAAACAGGGTCAGCACGAAAAAGATCGCCGGGAATATCAGAAGCCACGGGGCGGACTGGATATTGTTGGCACCTTCGGAAATCAGCGCTCCCCAGCTTGTCAACGGCGCCTGAACGCCGAGACCGAGGAAGGACAGGAAGCTTTCCAGAAGAATGACTTTGGGCACGACGACCGTCACGAAAACGACAACGGGCCCGATCGTATTGGGGATGATATGACGGCGGATAATCTGCCAGTCGCTTAGTCCCAGAGCCTGCGCCGCACTGACAAATTCCCGTCGTTTCAAGGCGAGTGTCTGGCCACGCACGATGCGCGCCATGTCCAGCCATTCCACCGCGCCGATGACGAGGAAGATCAGGATGAAGCTGCGGCCAAAAAAGACGACCAGAACCACAACCAGGAAGACGAAGGGGAGTGAATAGAGGATTTCGACGAAGCGCATCATCACGTTGTCGACGCGCCCGCCGATATAGCCCGCTGTTGCACCGTAGACCACGCCGATTCCCAGGGAAACGAGGCTCGCCAGGACACCGACCGCAATCGAAATCTGACCGCCAAGCATGACGCGCGCAAGCATGTCGCGGCCGTTGGAATCTGTACCGAAGAAAAAGTATTCGCGGTTGACGTCGCCTTCCAGCTTCAGCGTGCGTCCGTCGTCTTCGGTCGCAGTCACCTTGGTATTTTTGAATTCATTGGCACGGTCGAAGTAGCGTGTTGCGCGCGGATCGATTGCGCTGCTGGAGGTGATGGTCGCCGTGAAAGTCTGGCCTTCAACGGCAAATTCCTTCAGCTCGACGCGGGCCCGGCTCGCAACACCCTCCATCACGTCCTGAAGGTTATTCACATCCGGGCGTGGCTCGAGACTGGGTGCCACCGAGACATAGGAGGAAAACACCTGATCATAGGTATGTGCCAGGAAATGAGGCCCGACAAACGAGAACAGAGTGATAAGGAGCAACATGACGGAACCCGCCATGGCTGCCTTGTTGCGTCTGAAACGCAGGACTGCCAGCTGGAACAGGCTGCGGCTTTTGATTTGTTGCGAATGAGGGTTAGTGCCGGGGCTATCAGTCATGTCTGACCCTCGGATCAAGAAGGCCGTAGAGAATATCGACGACTAAATTGAACAGGATGACGAAAATGGCGACGAGAACAACGGTGCCCATCACCAGCGTATAGTCACGATTGATGGCGCCGAGAACGAAGTAGCGGCCGACACCGGGAATGGTGAAGATCGTTTCGATGACTGCCGAGCCAGTCAAAAGCGCGGCGGCGCAGGGAGCGAGATAGGAAACGACCGGCAGCATTGCCGCGCGCATGGCGTGGAAAACGACGACGCTGCGCGCTGGAAGGCCATAGGCCTTGGCCGTGCGGATGTGGTCCATTCGCAGTGCCTCGATCATGGCACCGCGCGTCAGCCGGGCAATGACCGCAAGCTGCGGCAGCGCAAGTGCGATCATCGGAAGAATGAGGTAGCGTAGCGACCCGTCACCCCAGCTGCCTGCCGGAAGAAGCCCGAGCAGCACGGCAAATACAAGCGTGAGAACAGGGGCCACGACGAAGTTCGGGACGGTGACGCCCACTGTCGAGATTGACATGATCGAGAAATCGAAAGCGCTGTTTTGCCTGAGTGCTGCGAGCGTGCCGGCGAGCACGCCGCCCACCAGAGCCAGCAATAGAGCATAACAACCCAGTTCGAGCGAATAGGGCAGGCCCTTGCCGATCAGCTGCGCGACGGTGTTGTCCTTATAGATGTAGCTTGGGCCAAAATCGCCAGTGACGGCATTGCCGAGATAGATGAGATACTGGCGCCATAGTGGCTCATCCAGATGATAGGTTCTCATCAGATTTTCCATGGTCTGCGGCGGGAGGGGGCGTTCGAGATTGAACGGACCACCGGGCGCAAAACGCATCAGGAAAAACGAGATCGTGACGACGATAAACAACGTCGGCACGGCGCTCGCCAAACGGCGCAGAATAAACGAGATCATTTTTTTGGGCTCCGGCATGGCACGGTGGCGGGGCCACCGTGCCAGTGCTGCTTATTCGGAAACGCTCAGGAAGCGGCTGAGGTGTTGATTGGCAGCGTTGTCCACCCAACCCTTGACGCGGTTGGACACCAGCCAAAGATCGGCCTGTGTCAGAAGCGGCGCTACCGGCTGTTCCTTCATGAGGATCGTTTCGGCCTCGTGCAGCAGCTTGGAGCGAGCTGCCGGATCCTTTTCCTCATAGGACTTCTTCAGCAATGCATCATACTCGGCGTTGTTGAACTTCGAGTAATTGAAGGTCTTGTTGGACGAGATGGAGAGCGCAAGGAAGTTTTCCGCATCCGCATAGTCAGCGACCCAGCCAGCACGCGCCACATTGAACTTGCCGCCTTCCTGGAGGTAGCCGTAGTGCGAGGCAACGTCGAGGTTCACGAGGGAGACCTTGGCGCCGAAGGTGTTTTTCCACATGTCGGCAATCGCGGTCGCAACGCGTTCGTGGTTGGGGTTGGTATTGTACCGGATTTCGATGGATAAAGACTTGCCACCTTCACCGTAACCGGCCTCCTTCATGAGCTTTAGAGCTTCGTCTTCGCGATCAAGCTGCGACAGGGTTGCAAAGTCGGCCTTGGCGGGCTCACCGTAGGAATCCATGCCGGGTGGAACCATCGAATAGGCCGGAACCTGCGAGCCGCTGTAGATTTCCTTGGCGAGGAAGTCGCGGTCGACAGCCATGGATAGCGCCCGGCGCACGCGGACGTCGTCATATGGCGCTTCGCGCGTATCGAAGGTGTAGTAGTAGGTCGCGAGCGTCGGTGAAACGTGCACCTGGTCGCCATAGGATTTGCGCAGACGGTCGATCTGGTCAGCTGAAAAATTGTAGGCGAGGTCCATTTCCTTCGCCTCGAAACGGCGAACGGAGGCGGCCTGGTCGTCAACCGGGTAGAAGATCACCTTGTCGATCTTGGTATTGGCAGCGTCCCAGAAATTGGTGTTCTTGACCACAGTGAGGCTGTCGTTCGGAACATGAGCTTCGAGTTTGTAGGCGCCGTTCGACACCATCACGCCCGGTTTTACGAAATCCGCGCCGTTCTTTTCGTAACTCGCCTTGGAAATGGGCAGAGCCGTTTGATGGGCGAGCAGTTCAAGGAAGAACGGCGTCGGCCGCTCGAGCGTGATCTCCAGGGTCTTGTCATCCACCGCCTTGACGCCAAGCTGGTCAACAGGCGTTTCGCCCTTGTTGATCTTTTCGGCGTTCTTGATCGGGTAGAGAATATTGGCGTATTTCGCTGCGCTCTTCGGGTCTTCGACGCGCATATAAGAGAAGACAAAATCTTCCGCCGTCACGGGTGTACCGTCCGACCACTTCGCATCGGCGCGCAGTTTGAACGTGTAAACGGTACCATCGTCAGACAGCGTCCAGCTTTCGGCCGTGCCCGGAATGATCTTGCCGGTCGCGTCATAGATGGTCAGACCTTCATAGAGATCCTTGACGATGAAGGCCTCGATGTTGATGGAGGTCTGTGCCTGATCGAGCGTCTGTGGTTCGCCGGCATTACCGCGGTGTAACACTGTTTCTGCAAGCGCAGAGCTCGCCCCCAAGAGAAGCGCAGCCATCACCACCGCGACCCGAGACCTAGCATTTATCGACATTTTTTCTTTCCCCGTGACTATTGAGCCGACAAATATGGCCAAATCGCCAGGAAGCGCAACCGAGACGAAATCATCAGGTAAAATTGCCACTGCAGAGCCAGGGGTAGGAGAAGCGGATGCAGCGCGTGCCCGAACTTACAAATACCGTCGCCCAAATCTTCTGTTATTTTGGTGCCTCATCGCGTCTGGCAACTCTGCAGTCGGGCTGAGGCGCCGGCAAGGCAAGAGGTTGCCATCAGCCAAGTTGGAAGCGGACCGGCACCGGGTGTTACTCCTGCGGGATGAAAATACCAGCGTTACAACCATGTCGATGGAGAGATTGCCAAGTCGCTCCGTGGCAGCGCAATCCCTCTTTCGAAACCGTTTTGTGCGGCACCGTACGAAAGCGATTTCGACCGGACTTAACCATGTTGGTTCCAGCCGCTTTAAGTTTCGTTCACGTAGTCTGGACGAAACACAGGCGGATATGAAACGATGCAAACCCTTCTGCAGTCGAAATGGTTTTGGAGATTTAGCCTGCCCGTCATGGCGTCGTTCGCCATTTGCGGGCTGCTTCTCTTGTCACTCTATTTTGCGGCGATCGCAAGCGACGGTATCGCAGTTGCAAGGCAGCGTGACGTGGTCGCCCTGACGGTATCGAAACTGAAGTCATCGATTGCTCATGATCAGGAAAGCGCCACTGTCTGGGATGACGCCGTCACGAACTCCCTTGCCCGTAATCCAGACTGGATGGAAACCAATCTCGGCGTATGGATGAATACCTATTTCGGACACGATGCAGCAATCGTGCTGACAGCGGACCTTAATCCGATCTACCAATTTCTTGTCGATCACAATGACGCGTCCACCGCCGATGGTTTGCGGACCGCCTATCTCCCGTTAGCGACGAAGCTGAAGGAACGCCTTATCGCAGGCGATCAGGACGGAACGAGTAGCAAGGTGCTCTCCATAGGAGAAGCCGACATCGTCTACGTTGGCTCACGTCCGGCGATCGTAAGCATAAAACCGATCGTTTCCGACACGGGTGATATCGAGCAGCAACCGGGGCGAGAAAATCTGCATGTTGCGGTCCGATTTCTGGACGGAGATCTCGCAGCAACGGTGGGTCAGGAATACCAGTTCGAAAATCTTCGATTTGCCCTTCATCAGCCAACGGACCCGCGTTTTTCTTATCTTGCGTTGCATTCAACATCCGGACAGGTCGTTGGCTACTTCGAATGGCAGCCGTTCAGGCCCGGCCAGCAAGTCCTTGAAGCTACCATTCCCGCGATCGCATTTGCTTTTTTTGCCATATTCAGTGCAGCGAGCGTCGGCGGAAACGCCCTCTGGAGACGCTCGAACCGATTGAAGGCGAACCAGGAGCAGTTGCAGTATCAGGCGGCACACGACATTCTAACCGGCCTTGCCAATCGATCGGAATTCAATGCGAGAGTTGCGACCGCCGCGCAAAATGCGAGGGAAGACGAGGCACATGCCGTGCTGTTCATCGATCTCGACAGGTTCAAGGAGGTGAACGATTCACTTGGACATCCTGCAGGCGATAGATTGATATCACTTGTCGGGGCGCGGCTCACGAGCCTTTTGCCCGACAGTCTTGTTGCGCGGATCGGTGGTGATGAATTTACCGTCCTTGTCACATCGAACGATTTGCTAAAGCCCGAGCATGTTGCAAAAGCCATTGTGGACGACCTTCGATTGCCTTTCGAGATCGAGGAGACGCAAGTCACAATTGGTGCCAGCGTCGGAGTGGCCGTAAAGAACGGCGCCTTTGATGCAAACGAGGCGATACGTCAGGCCGACATCGCACTGTATCACGCCAAAGCAGCTGGCAGGAATACTTACGCAATATTCGGCGAGCACATGGACGAGTTGCTTCGCAAGAGAAGGGCTATGGAAGCTGACCTGCGGAAGGCGGTCAACGGCCGCGCGGAGATAGAGATATTCTATCAGCCAGTCTTCTCAGCACGGGACGGGATGCTCTGTTCCCTCGAGGCGCTGGCCCGATGGAACCACCCCACACTTGGATACGTAAGCCCCGGCGAGTTTATTCCGCTGGCCGAAGAGTGCGGTTTGATCCACGAAATCGGAGCCATTGTGCTAGAAGACGCCTGTTCCATGCTGGCGCACTTTCCCGACATCGACATCGCGCTCAACGCCTCCTTGCTGGAACTGTGTTCGCCGGCCTATCCGCTGAACGTGATTGCTGCGCTCGAAAAATGGAAGGTTTCGGCTAACCGCCTGGAAATCGAGATAACGGAAAGCGCAGCTACCGGAGAGGACGGCCGATCGGAACGGACCATTGCGGCCCTGCGCGCAGCCGGAGTAAGATTTGCGATTGATGATTTCGGAACAGGATATTCGTCATTCTCGCGGGTTCAAAAGATTGAGGTGGATCGCATCAAGATTGACAGATCATTCATCGAGGAAATCCACAGAAGCGACAACAGGGCCCTCGTCACTGCCATGATCAATGTCGCGCGGGCCAAGGGGTTGAAGATTACGGCTGAGGGTGTTGAGACAACGGAGCAGCGCGATGCTCTGGAGAGCCTCGGTTGCCATCATCTGCAGGGCTTTCTACTCGCACGGCCCTTGTCGCCGAATGCTGCTCGCGCGCTGCTCTCGGCCCCTGATCCCCTCTCGACGCTGCCCGGTCACGCGGGTTTCTGGCCTGACAGACAGTCGTATAACGTAAGCCGCTGATCAACCGTCGTAATTCGCGGCGTCGCAAGAGCTCGTGACACGCCTGCAAATCCTCGCCGCTCACTCCGCGGCGGGCGGAGCCAGGCACGACCTGCTTTTGGCGAAATGCTTCGTTCGTCTCAACACCAATGGGATGCAAGCCTTCCAAGCTCGTCACATTGGCTCCGTGCAGGAACGAGGTTGGTCGCGATGCCTGGCAGATCCGAATTCGCGACCTCACGCCGAAAAAACAACCCCTGATAATCGGCAGATTGCTCGCCCGCCGGCCGTTATCTAGTTTCGGTCGAGGTTGACACGACAAAACGCGCGGGTGTCCATGTCCAATGAACCAAAAAGTCGCCTGCCATCGTTGAGTGCGGTCACGGCGGGCTTCATGTTTGCCTGTATCCTCGTCGGTGCCGCGATTGTGTTCAAGGTGATTGACGATCGAATGCTCAGTTTCCAGGAGGCAAGTCTGCGTACTGCCGTGGAAACCAGGGTACGGGGCGTTCAAACAGCCTTCGCCGCTTCCCTTTATCGAGAATGGACAAACCTCGAAACGCTGGGAAGGTCGCTTGCGGTGAGCCAGCCTGAAGAGATCCAGGACGATCTTTCAACGCTCGTGGGAAGCGGACGGGTTGTGTCGTGGGCAGGTTATGCCGGAAATGACGGCAAAGTCCGTGTCGCGTCAAACGGTCTGTTGGTCGGCGCCGACGTGTCATCCCGTCCGTGGTTTCAGAGGGGGCTTCAGGGCAACTTCGCCGGGGATGCGCACGAAGCGGTTCTTCTTGCGGCTAAACTTCCTGCTCCCGAAAGTGGGGAGCCGTTACGGTTCCTCGACCTGGCAGCCCCTGTAATCGGTGTTGGTCAGTCAGTAACAGGAGTTCTTGGGCTTCATCTCAATCTGGAGTGGGCAAAAGCCTACATTCGTGAGCTGAGTGATGCCCTGGACGTCGAGGTCCTCATAGTCAATCCCGAGGGCAGGGCTGTTATATCGTCCACGAACGAGAGCCCTTCAAACCTGGATCTGCCAAGCTTTCGAAGAGCAAGGACAGGTGCCACCGGCGTGAGCCTCGAGTTATGGCCTGATGGCAAGAATTACTTCGTAGCCACGCTTCCCGAGGCCAGCTACCAAAGCCTACCGAGGTTCGGTTGGTCCATTGTCGCGAGGATCGATGCGAACGCATTCAGCAATGCGGCCAGTAGCTTCTCCAGCGGTCTTTTTATTAGTTTGTCTCTTCTGACCCTGCTCCTTCTGCTCCTCATGTCATTGTTCATTGTCTCGTTTATCCGGCCGTTCCATCACCTCGCCGTCAATGCCAAAGCCGTTGCGGATGGACAGAACGTATATCCCTACGAGAGCAGGAGAACTTCCGAACTAGCGACAATCGGCTCGGCAATTTCTCGCTTGCAGGCAAGTGCAGACCGGCAGGACGGCGGTTAAGTAAGCTAGACCACTACTGGCGGGCAAAACGGGTGGTGGCATCCTTGATGATCGCCGATAGCCGTGTTGACGTGACACTTGGTACGCTCCCTCCAGCGTAAAGTCTTTTCAGCAAGAGCTGGTACTGTGTTTCATCCAACCCCAGCGCAACGACCAGGCCGTCGTCGGTCCGATCCAGCACCGTGGCGGTGAAATCTCCGATTTCTTTGAGTTTCATGATGATCTGGGTAGCTATAGGCGCGTCTACCCCTCTGAGACGGGCCGTTTCCTGCGTCAGGTCCGTCATCCAGACGCGCTTCAGCGCACCGCCGAGGGATATTACGACCCGCTCGGGACGGTCCGCATAGTGTTTCTCACGTCGTGGCAACTCGACACAGACCAGCAGCGTCACGGCAAGGATCACCAGATTGTAAACAGTCCAGAACAGGATAACGACCTTCCCGTCTCCTGCGTCATTGAACGCGAAACGGTCAGAGACCAGACCGATCAGGACCCCGGCGACGGTCAGAAACGTTAAAAGGAGGAAGGGGCGCATAAGACGCCATTGGACAACGACTTTGGTTCGGTCTCCTCCCTTTGCCGTAACACTGAAAGGGTGACCTTTCGGCTTCACAAGCCCCACAATGGCGGCTCTCGATATGGGGAGCGCACCAAGCAACTGGCTGACGTCATTGACGATGGGGATCACCATTCCGGACGAGATGAAGTTCAACACGAACAGGATCCACACCATATACGCCCCGAAATAGCTGATGACATCGGGAACAGATGCGTTGACCACCGTGATGTTGAAAAACCAGTAAAAGAGAGGAAAGGTCATGGAGGCGATGCGGAATGTGAAGGTGGTGAGCCAGAAAAATACCGAGTCAACGACGCTCCAGCGGTCCCGCAGCCGCAAATTGTTCCGCGAGAAGGGACCCAGCCTTCCCCGGGCAATCTGCATGAGCCCCAGGCACCATCGCGCTCGCTGAGTGACGTATTCCTTCAACCCCTCCGGAGCAAGGCCCTCGGTCAACGCTTCGTTCAGATAGACCGTCCGATAGCCGTGCTCCTGCAACTGAAGCGTCAGCATGAAATCTTCCGTGATGCTGTCTGTCGGGAACCCACCGGAGGCCTGCACTGCCCTCCATCTGATAACCGACGACGTGCCGCAGCAGAATGCGATCCCCCACCCGTCGCGGCTTGGTTGCAAATGGTCAAAGAAAAAGCGCTGCTCGTCGGGATACGATCGGCTGAGCCCGAGATTATGCTGGATAGGATCCGGATTGAAGAAGTGCTGGGGTGTTTGAACCAGTCCGACCTCCTGGTCGTGGAAAAGCGCAAGTGCGCGCGAGACAAAATCCGTGTGAGGAACGAAGTCCGCGTCCAGCACGGCTATGAAGTCTGGCGGTTGATCGTCTTGCGCAAGAACGCCCAGGGCATGATTGATGTTGCCGGCTTTCGAGCCCTTGTTATCTGGCCTGCGAAGGTATCGAACGTCGTGCTCCTCGCAGAAGTCACGCAGCCAGTCACGGCGCCCGTCATCCAGCACAAGAACCTGGACGTCCGGATGATCGCTGGCCTTTGCCCCGACGACCGTCCGTTCCAGAACGGCTTGCTCCTCGTTGTATGTGGCGATCAGAATCGCGACTTTTGGAGGCGGATCCGGTTGCCACCAGGATTTATTCTCCTCGACTTCAGGGGACCGATCGGTGGTTCTGGTCAGGATTGTAAACGCGCTCAGCGACGAGAGAACAGATAATGCTTCCAGAGCAAAGAATGACCAACTGAACAGACAGTCCAGCGTGAAGCCGGGCGGGGCCAGGGTCTGGGTTCCTCGCCACCAGATATATCGCACCGCTAAAGCCATTCCGATTGCGAAAAGGAACGTCCTGTGGGTCCAGTTACGATTGTTCAGGAGGTATGGCAGGACGAGTGCGCACCCGAAGGCCAGAGCCAGATGAGCGAAGCTCGACTGAAGTTCGCTAAGATAGAGAAAACTGTCCAAGTCCTATCTCCATAGTCCTCGCAGCCAGTCAAAAGCGCGCGTTTCGAAAAACACCCTGCCCGTGCGCCCTGCGAGGCACCGAAGGTCGGGGTCGTCCCGCAGAGCCGGCACATCAAGTGCCACGTCGTACCTTTGGAGGTGGCGCTGACTCGGTGCTATTGCCATGTTTTCATAGATCGTAGCCGCGCCGGAACCCGCAAGGCGGATTACCGATCCCTGAAGAACCTGACGGCTTCGGTTAAGGCGAAAGGTCGCGGGTGCGCCGACCCTGAGGGAATTGTAGACGCTTTCCGACACGGATAAGGTCACAATTGCGGAGTCGCAGTCGATCAGGCGCATGAGGTCCTGACCGCGCTGGACCGTTTCGCCCGAAGCGGAGAGGTACTCCCACAGCGCACCATTCACATTCGCCACCAGATCTGAGGAAGAAAGTCTGTTTACACGAAGACGCTCGTTTGCCAGCCGATCGGAAATTGCAGCCAATGCCAGTTTCTTCGCCTCAAGTTGCGCTTTTAATTCCAGACGCTGCACGTCGATCTCGGAAATCCTCTGTTCGGAGTAGGGGGCGTCGTTAAATCCGTCTCCGAGGAATACTCCCCGCTCGGCCGCCTTCTGTGCCACAACGATTTCGGCGGCCTGAGCCTTTGCATTTGCGACCTCCAGCGCGGAAACCTCGGAAAGTGACTGGGCCTGTTCAAGGGACTGTGCGGTAGAAATGCCCTGACCGCTTAGCCGTGATGATCGCTCGCGGCTGAGTTCCGCGTATTTCAGACGTGCCTCGGACGCAGCACGCGAGGCGTCGGCAGACTGAGCCTGAGCCGCGAGCTGGCGTTTTCTTTCCTCACGATAGATAGCCGCGCGGGTCTGCAACTCATCAATCGATTCATCGAAAGACGTGACGACGGTCTCGAGCCTTTTTATTTCGGTCTGAGCATCGGCCTGTTGAAGTTCGAGATCAAGGAGACGGATGCCGTCAACAAGAGAATCCTCAAGAGAGCCCAGTGGATCGCCTTGCGCAATCTGGGCGCCCAGCGGTCTCGAAATCAATTCAATTTTGCCAGCGATGGGAGCGCGTATCGTCGTCAAACGGGCATTTATGAACGCATTTGCACTCGCGCCGCTAAGCTGCTCCCCAAGCACCACATAAAGAGCACCGCAGATCAGCAACAAACCGAATCCGATCTTTATGAGCTTCATGTTTCCTCCTCCGCATCTACCTAACAAAACGTACGGCCGGGGATCGGTTCACCCTGCTTGAGAAAACCCGCTCCCAGAGTTAGCGCGCGGTTAAATGACAACCGGCGCATATAGGCTTTGACCTATCAAACCACCGAGCGCTAAACGTGTCTCAGGTCAAAACTTGCCCGCGAGTTTTTGTGGAGCGCTCGCTTTGCACGATTATCGACAGGCAAAGGGCGAGAACGCGTGCGACGATCACCGAGAGGAGGTGGCTCGGCGAGCGTCATGGATAGATCGAGAAGTTCGGGAGACGCGACTAGGGTCGTTCGATACGCCGCGCGAATTTCGTCCAGATCGACAGCAATAAGATCGTGACACCGCCGGTCGCTATACCGATTACCGCCTGAATAAACGCGGTGGCCAGCCAATTCGTCACGGAGGGGACAATCACCAGGGTTTGTTCTATCCTTGATGCGACTGTTTCGATCAGATGTTCAGGCTGATGCCATCCCATCCCCGCCAGGCTGTGTACGATAATGCTTCCGCCTACCCAGAGCATCGCCGCCGTTCCGACGATTGCCAGTGCCTTGAGAAGAAACGGTACACCTTTGACCAGCCCGGCACCGACCGTCCTTGACAAAGGTCCACCGGATTTCGTCAGGTGCAATCCGACGTCATCTGCTTTGACGATGAGCGCGACCACGCCATAAACGGCTGCGGTGAGCAGGATGCCAACCGCCGCCAGGACCCCTGCCTGGGTATAGATGCCGGAGGAGGAGACACCAGCCAGTGTCAGCGCCATGATCTCGGCTGAGAGGATAAAGTCGGTACGGATCGCGCCTGCGACCTTGCGGTTTTCCAGATCTGCTGCATCAAGCGCCGCGTTGTCGTCCGGACCGTGTTCCGGGGCATGAGCGAAAAATGCCTCATGTAGCTTCTCCGCGCCTTCGTAGCTCAAATATATGCCACCGATCATCAGGAGCGGTGTGATGAGCCAGGGAGCGAAATATCCGAGGACGAGAGCGATGGGCAGGAGGAAGATCAGCTTGTTTTTAAGCGATCCAAGCGCAATTTTGCCAATGATCGGCAGTTCACGCGCGGGAGCCAGACCGACGACGTAGGCCGGCGTGACGGCGGTGTCGTCGATCACGACACCTGCCGCCTTCACACTGGCTTTGGCAGTCTGGGTTGCGACGTCGTCGAGGGACGCGGAGGCAGCCTTAGCTATCGCTGCCACGTCGTCAAACAATGCGATCAATCCGGTAGCCAATTTAACTCCTGAACAGGTTCAGCGTTGTCCGTGATTTGGGGCCGTTGCACAGAATGGAGAGCAAAGGTTGCTCGATATATCACAGCCATCCTGTCTTCTTGAACCGGTAATAAAGTATCGCGCAAAGGGTGATGATGACGGCGATCACGACATAATAGCCGTATTCCGATTTCAGTTCCGGCATGTGCTCGAAGTTCATTCCATAAATGCCGGCGATCGCCGTTGGGACAGCCAGGATCGCGGCCCAGGCTGCAAGCTGGCGGGTGATCATACCCTGGCGCTGCTGTTCAAGCAGGTTCGAGGCCTCAAACACGGAAGTGATAACTTCCCGCAGGCCTGACATCATGAATTCGACGCGCCGTACATGGTCAAGCACGTCCCGAAAATAGGCTTTGGCGTTCTCGTCAATACAGGGCAGCTCCAGATTGGCGAGCTTGCCAGCGACCTCCTCCATCGGGCCCAGAATGCGCTGAAAGCGGATCACCTGCCGTCGCATGCGGAAAAGCCGTCTGATCTGCTCCCTTTCGAGAAATGCAATCAGCATGTGCTTTTCCATCTCAAGCACCTTGTCCTCCAGCGTCTCGACCATCGGCAGATAACCGTCGACGACGAAATCGATGATACCGTGCAGGACATAGTCCGGGCCATGTTCGAGGAGTTGCGGAGACTGTTCGAGATGCTCCCTCAATTCCTTGTGGGAGCGTGCCGAACCATGCCGGACCGAAATCACATGGTGCCGTCCGACGAAAATACAGGTTTCGCCATAGGCAATCTTGTCGCCCTCAAGATGAGCGGTCTTGATGATGACGAAGAGCTGATTGCCGTACACCTCAACTTTCGGCACCTGCCTCCCGTTCAGTGCGTCTTCGACGGCAAGCGGATGCAGGTCAAACATCGACTTCAGGCTCGCCATTTCCTCGACGGTCGGGTCGGTGATACCGATCCAGGCAAACTCGCCGTCCCTCTCGGGGAACGGTCGGCCAGTCAAGGGGAGTTCTTCGGCACGCTGGCCAAGGCGGTAGATGTAGGAAGCTATGACTGTCATGAAAACCGCAGTGAGTTAACCGTCATGATTTGGTATTCTGATATCGTAGTGACAAGATGGAACGGGCGATATCCTATCCGTAGCGAATCTGCACACCAGCGTCATTGGCAGAATCGCAGCGTCACGGCGCGTCCATCGAATGTAAGTTTGCCGTCACTGGAACAGTCCGCGCTGCACACCGTTATAAACCGGCGCTGCAAAGGGTGGCGTTGGAGATGGTTTGCATGAACAGTCGCATTTGCATTATCGGTTCGGGGCCTACCGGAATCTTTTCCCTTCAGCGACTTATTCATTCTCCTTCCCCAATGAGTATTACTGTTTTCGAAGCGGAAATGTTGGCAGGGAAGGGAACGCCCTATCTTCCCGGCTCAAATGATCCTGTCATGCTTTCCAACATTCCGAGCATCGAGATACCGCCGTTGCCGCTGTCACTGGTGGAATGGCTATCTCGCCAGGAAGACGATTACCTTAACCGTTTTGCCATTGTGCGCGATGCCATCAGCGAGCGTGCGTTTTACCCGAGGTTGGTTCTCGGTGATTATTTTCATGAGCAGTTCAGTGCGCTTGTGGATTATGGAGTCGAGAAAGGTCATCAGATCGATATCCGCCCCGGGCACCGCGTCAGTGATATATCGCTCGACGTCGACCATATCCGAATTTGCGTCGAAAGCCCTGACGGAAAGTTCGACGCGATCTATGACCACGTCGTGATGGCAACGGGCCATAATTGGCCTGATAAGACCGAAGTGCAGCCAGGCTACTTTGCGTCTCCGTGGCCCGCTTCCGCGCTCAAAAGTTCCTGCTATGGAAGGCTTGGGATACTTGGGACGTCGCTCAGCAGTATCGACGCGCTTTTGACCGTCGCGGTATCCTGCGGCTCGTTTGTTTATGACGACACGGGAACAATGAGGTTTCACGCATCCACCGGGCACGAAAACTTCACAGCCGTGATGATGTCCCGCAAGGGACTGTTACCGGAGGCGGATTTCTATTGCCCGCTTCCCTACCGGACACCGAGTGTTTGCACGCAGGAAGCTGTCAATGGAGAAATCGAGATTGGCTCTGCCGGTTTGCTCGACAGGGTTTTCGAGCTCTTCAAGCGGGAAATCGCGACCGCCGATCCTGACTACGCAGCCGAAATAGGGCTAAATTGCCTGACGGCAGACACCTTTGCTGACGCATATTACTCTCGTCGGTCGGGAGTGGATCCGTTTGTCTGGGCAGCAGCAAACCTAGCCGAAGTCGAACGCAACGCAGAGCAGCGATTCACTGTGCCTTGGCGCTACGCCATACTCATCACACATGAAATTATCGCCAGAGCAATCCCGCACCTGGACACGCGTGACCTAGCGCGGTTCAACCGATCGTTTAAAAGTATATTCATCGATGAATATGCGACCGTACCCCACCTTTCGATCAAGCGTTTGCTTGCGCTTCGAAACGCTGGCAGGTTGGAAATTATCGCGCTGGGAGAAGATTACGCAATAGACACGTGTGGCCTTGCGCGGGGCGCAAGAGTGACCACGGCCGGCTCGGAAGAAGTCTTCGAAAGTTTCATCGATGCGACCGGCCAAACGGCGTTATCGGCACGGGACCTCCCGTTTCCTTCGCTCGTGAAGCAGGCAGCTGTCAAACCGGCTGTCACGCGCGTGGCTTCGACTGGATTAATAGCCGATACGACAGGCCACAACTTCAAGAGGACCGGCGGTATCGAGGTCGACGAATGCTATCGTCCACGCGATACCGGCTTGTTATCCAACCGGCTTTATTGCGTGGCGATACCATTCCTGTTGCATAAGAACCCCTTTGTACAGGGTATCACCAGCGCCGCTGAGTTAGGGCAGGCGGCCGCGCAGGCTATCCTCGACGATATTCGGGCGACGACAGCCGACTTGCTGCTCACAGCCTGACATAGCGGACAGAATAGATATGACGGTCACTTTTCGCTCAAAACACGCTATCGGGAAAGTCGCTGAGATCTGGCGTTTCCCGGTAAGTTCGCTTGGTGGAGAACGATGCAAATGCGCCGAAATTGAGCCAGGGGGCATCGTCGGCGACAGGCGTTTTGCGCTGTTCGACAGTGTATCCGGCCTCGCGGCAGCGCCGGAAAAAGACGTTCGATGGCGGCCGGCACTTTTCCTCCGCAGCGCCATTGATGATGGCGGTGTGCGGATCACGTTTCCAACTGGGTGTAATTTCTATATTGAAGATCCTCAATTAGGACTGGAACTTTCGAAGTATTTTGGTTTTGACGTCGGTATCGGAAGTTACATCGATGCTGACCCGCTTGCCCCTTCTCTTCCCACCGTTGAGAACCGATACTCGAGATCGGCACTTCACTTGGTCACCACTTCGTCACTGGCCGAGCTTCAACAAATGTTATCGGATAGTACGGTTGACCGTTTGCGCTTTCGGCCAAATATTCTACTCGAAACCAGTAATGTGACAGGTTTTGCTGAGTTTCAATGGATCGGTAAGGTCATTAGTTTCGGGCTGGCGGAGGTCGAGGTGACAGACCTCACAAAACGGTGCGGAATGATCCTTGCCGCACAGCCTGATCTGCCGGAACAGCCGGAGATTCTCAGAACGGTATTGAGAAAAGCAGGTCGCGCGTTCGGAGTTTACTGCGAACCTGTCAAAATAGGAAATATCGAATCCGGGCCAGCGCGCAGAGTTGATTTCCGGCTAGTCATTCCAAAGGTCGATTTCCAGGGATTAAAAGCAGGCCGAAAACCCTATAAATTATGCGGTATTTTACGCCATTTCTTCTCTTCAGTAGCGCGACATTGGCTTTTGGTCATTCCGCCATCGATGGCGTCTTGAACTGGTCGCCCGGCGCAGATGGTAAGCCGAGGTTGTTCCGGAGCTTGATGACAAGACTGTCGGGGTTGAGACTTCTCCGAACGCGCGTCCTGTAGTAGAAGAAAAGGCAGCGGTCCGAGAAGGCGAAGTCTCGCAGGCGGAGCCTCCGGCAAGGCAGTTGAACCGCCTTGATGAACTGAGGCAGGAGCGCGAAGACAAGCGCGATCGAGACGACCAGGAACGGTAAGATGAACGGAAAAAGCCTGCTTCACATTTACCACGAGCAGAAATTGGCGGACGAGTTTGCGCGTGATCGCAATCCTGAGGTGCCAGCGATTTTTGTTGCGGTCGCACTGTTCGTTGTAGTGTTCGTGGTGGGTGCAGCGCTCGACACCGCTTGGGTCTACCTACAGCAATGGTATCACGTCGCCACCAGCTAATGGCCGTTCCGATGAGTAATGAAAGCCGGGTTAGCCCGGCTTTCTGATTTTGAACGCACGAGAGCCCTTGATTGCAGACGGACGCCCCTCCTTCGTACAGCTTTACCACGCAAGTCGTGATGCCTCGCGTGGGATCCACAATGATCACAACCGCTTACGTCATCGACGCCAAAGGCCTTTTGGTGACGCAGGCAGGATCCGTCCGTCTCATCCCGTGGACCTCTATTCGGTTCATACACGTTCACGTAACGAGTGGGGTCGGCTCCACCGGTTTTCCCGTCTACAGCGCCCGTTTGCGGATGCTCTTCGCGTCGAGGGAGATATCCTCGCTGCATTGGCAGGGAGAGGCACGTACCGATCAATCAGCCGGCTACGTTCGCTTCATGGAAGAACTTATTCCATTTGCAATCGCCCGTAACCCGCGGATTCGCCTCCGACACGGTGGCGACCCTATGCTCGAGGCAGCGATCCCGACGGTGCTGTTTCTCGTCTCCATGCCATTCTTGTTGATACCGTTCTTGATCGTTAAACCGCTTGGTGCTCTTGTTTCCGGCTTCAAATTTTCCGGGTTGAACAAATTCGGAACCAGGCCCGTAGTTGCTGCGATCATCGCGGGGCTTGGTGTGGCGCTCAACATGCTTCCCTGGTCGACCGGCAAGCAGTTCAAGGTCGACGATCTGCCAACCGCAGAACTTCCGCCGAAATATCGGAAAGCTCGCGTCTCATCTCATGTGGGATGAAAGCGCGGGTAGTTCCATAATAGAGCTTAGCCCGAGGGAGTCTGGAAACGTTCATGCTGACAGTTGCAGTCGGGAGCAATGGACGGTCGGTCGAAAACTGGTTCGCCGATTATCGGTGCTCATCATTATGGCTTCGGCTCGATGTCACTGCTCAAGCTGTGAAACCAGCGCCTGCATGGTCACACGCAGTCCGTCAGGACCGTAATTGATCCCGACGCCCCCCTTCCCGGGAGGCCCATGCGGATCAGAACATCGGGTGAGGCTGGTCTTATCCGCCACGGGCGTGGGACACCAGCAGGGGCACGACTTCGCGCTCAAGCCGCTCGACAGACCAGCTGTGCACAGGAGCGGATACGACGATGGCTCCCGCCGGACGACCCTCTGGCCCTGGTACCGCAGCGGCAACATTTACCTCGTCGCGGATCGACTGGCGATCCGTGAAAGCCACGCCTCGAACGCTTGCCTCCAGAATCTCTGTGCGGATTTCGTCCTTGTTCGTAACGGTAAAGGGAGTACCGGGCTGGACGGGGCTTTCCGAAAGAATTCTGTCAATCTCTCCAGGTGGCAGCCACGACAGGATCGCCCGACCACCGGAGGATGAAACGGCTGGAAGTCGCCTGCCCGGATAGGCGGTTCTGAAAGCCGGTTGTGGTCGGCTTTGAACATGCAGCAGGTGGATGATTTCCGTGCCATCCAGGATGCAGAAGGAACAACGCAGCCCGCATTCTTCCCGCAGCCTTATAAGCCGAGGCCATACCGACCGGAGCAACGCGTTTCCCATCTGGAAACGATAAAGAAGATCAAGCGCCCGCTCCGAGACATGGAAAGCGCGTTTGGGCTGATCTTTCTTCAGATAGCCCAGTCCCGCCAGCGTATCTGTAATGCGCTGGACAGTCGGCACCGGAAAGCCGGTCTGCTGTGAAAGTTGCGTCAGGGTGAGCAACGGCGTTTGCGGATGGAAAAACTGGAATAAATGCAGGCTTTTGGAAACTGCGGTCACCGCGAGCGGATCATTCTCGTCGTCGACCAGCGGCCACAGCGTGCGTGGATTTGGCTCGAGGTTGGCCGGGCGTACCGCCCGTGACACCATCAACTCCCCCATGCGTGAGACGGTTTCGCAAAGTTGCCCGGTCACCGTGCCTGCAGCCTCCGTGTCTACAGGACCGGAAAGCGAGATCGCAGCAAGGGGCTGGCCGGCTGCATCGCGAAAAGCGGTCGCAATGACTTGGCGGGATCCGCCGTCGCCAGTACCGTCAAAGGAAAATCCCACGCTGCGCTCAGAGGCTATCCGCTCGCGCAGCAAACCCTCGTTGCCTGTCCATGTTGCCAGAAATGTATCGAGTGTTGTCGCATCCATAAGAGACAACAGCGCCCGGCCTGGCGCGGTCTCGGCAAGTGCGGCGCGGCTGCCAACCGGGGCAAGTGCCAGGGATGCGGCGGGTGACGGGACCCGGGCCAGCGTAACGGCGGTCTTGCCGTCGAGGAGCCAGAGGTCGGCGCTGAGGCCGGTGCGTGCATTCAGTTCGACGACCAGCGGCATCACGAGATCGATCAACTCGTTGCTGTAAAGATAGACATGTGCGGGATAACACGCCCGGTGCCCGAGAGAAAGGACACCGCTCAGTGCGTCGCGTTCAAGCCAATGGGATTTGACAAGTGTATGAACCAGACGCTGGGCGCTGGATCTGTTCATCCCTCCTCGCCTCGCAACATCGGCAATTCTCAGTTCAGGCGTTTCCGGCCCGAACATCTCAAGCACGGCAAATGCCTTCTCCAGCGCGGCAATACGGGCCCGGTGATCGGACCCTTCTGAGGGTTTGGTAAAATTCATTTTGCGACGCAGCAAGATCGTTGACAAGGCTTTCAACGAACCTATAATCGATAGTCGAGAATAGCAATCGCATCGCGGTAAAATAATCCTAAGGGGAACGCCTTGCACTCTATGCCAATCGGAATGACATCATAGTCAGCTATGCCCACATGCTCGCCATGTGACGGTAAGCTGAACCTTGCAAGCCTGTCGCGTTGCGGTCTCACAGCCGCGGTTGCGAAAGCTATTGCAGTCGTATGTTTCGCCGCACCTTTGCGGCGGTACAAGTGCTCTTCGCTGCGCAAACTTTGAGGGATCGCAGCGACATTATCGAAAACGGTCCGGATCGGAAGGGTGCCGTGCGCTCGCGTGCGGGCCAATGCCCGCGCGTTTCGGTCGCTACCTGCCAAACAAAAAAGGGAACAGCGAAATCATGCACGCTCAGTTGACCAGAAAAGCAAGCCGGGCAAGAAGCCGGCTCGTTGCGGCGATCATCGCCCTTTCAGCCTGTGTTGCGGGCTTTGGAACGGATGCCTCGGCCACAACAATGATGGCCGTACCGCATTCTGGCTTGCGTATTCTCGATCCGATCATCACGACCGCTCATATCGTGCGCAATCACGGCTACATGATCTATGACACGCTGCTTGCGCTTGATGCCGATTTCAAACCGCAGCCCCAGATGGCTGACTACACTGTTTCGGATGACAAGCTGACCTATAAATTCACGCTGCGCGACGGTCTGAAATGGCACGACGGCACACCTGTGACAGCAGAAGACTGCATTGCCTCGCTTCAGCGCTGGGGCAAACGGGACACCTCCGGTCAGGTCCTCTTCGACAAGACAGAAAGCCTGACAGCTACGGACGACAGGACCTTTGTTTTCAAGCTAAAGGAACCCTTCGGCTTTTTGCCGGACGTTCTGGCCAAGCCGTCTTCGGTCGTGCCGTTCATGATGCCGAAACGTATTGCCGCAACCCCGGCCGATACCGCCATTACCGAATTTGTCGGTTCCGGCCCCTTCAGGTTCGTCACGGCCGAGTACCAGCCGGGCGTCAAGGCGGTCTATGAAAAATTTACCGATTATGTGCCGCGCAACGAGCCTGCGAGCTGGCTGGCCGGCGGAAAGGTGGTCAAGGTCGACCGTGTGGAATGGTTGAGCATGCCCGATGCCCAGACGGCAATCAACGCTATCCAGTCCGGGGAGATCGACTATATCGAAGCTCCGCCAGTTGATCTTCTGCCACTTGTCGAGAGCAATGACGAACTGACCGTCAAGACGCTAAACACGCTTGGCTCGCAGACCATGGGCCGCATGAATTTCCTCTACCCGCCATTCGATAATAAGAAGATCCGCCAGGCTGCTCTCAAAGCGATGAACCAGAAGGATGTTCTCGACGCGTTGATCGGCAATCCGGACTACTACACCATCTGCGGCTCCGTCTTCGGCTGCGGCACGCCGCTTGAAGCACTTGCCGGTTCGGAAAGCCTGACCGGCGCGGGCGACATGGAAAGTGCCAAGGCACTCCTCAAGGAGGCCGGGTACGACGGAACTCCCGTTGTCATCCTTCAGCCAACCGACGTCGTGACCGTCAAGGCCCAGCCCGTCGTGGCTGCGGCTGCGCTGCGGGCTGCGGGCTTCAACGTCGAACTTCAGCCCATGGACTGGCAGACGCTCGTCACTCGCCGCGCCTCGCAGAAGCCGGTGGCTGAGGGTGGCTGGAACATGTTCTTCACCAACTGGATTGTGCCGGAAATCATGACGCCGCTTAATAATCCGATGTTGAACGGTCGCGGCGCCAAGGGATTTTTTGGCTGGCAGACAGACGAGAAGCTGGAAGCGTTGCGCGCCAAATACATCGCCGCGGCGACAGCTGAAGAGCGGAAGGCTGCGGCCGCCGAGCTTCAGGCCCATGCCATGGACGAGGTCAGCTACGTTCCGCTTGGCCAGTACAAGAACCCCTCCGTGTGGCGCAACCAGCTTTCCGGCTTCCTGGAATCGCCGGTTCCCGTGTTCTGGAACATCGAGAAAACAGAAGACTGAGCCTCGTGGAAGAACATGGCGGCATCCCGCGGATGCCGCTGCCCTGCCTGCCCAACCGACGTGAGGATGCTTATGCTCGCCTATACGTTCCGCCGAATTCTGGCCTCCGTTCCGGTAATGATCACGGTCGCCGTCTTCGTTTTTCTCCTGCTGCGCATAACGCCCGGCGATCCGGCCGCCATCATCGCCGGCGACATGGCCACGCCAGAGCAGCTTGAGAAAATCCGCGCTGCCCTCGGCCTCGACAAACCAATCGTCGTGCAATTCGTCTCGTGGTTCTGGCTGCTCCTCCAGGGCGACCTTGGCGTGTCGCTGATTTCCAATACGCCAGTCACTGCGATGATCGGCAAGCACATCGAACCGACCGTGAGCCTTGCGCTCGTCACGATCGTCCTGTCGGTGCTGATTGCCGTTCCACTTGGGGTCATCGCTGCGTGGCGCCACGGCACGTGGATCGACTATGCCGTCATGACGGTGTCGGTCGTCGGCTTCTCCGTGCCGGTTTTCGTGATCGGCTATATCCTCATCCAGGTCTTCGCCATCGACCTCAAATGGTTTCCGGTGCAGGGCTTCCGGAGCATCACCAAAGGCGTCGGTCCTTTCGCGGAACGCGCCATTTTGCCGGCCCTCACACTTGCTTCCATTTATATCGCGCTGATCGCCCGCATGACACGCGCCTCCGTGCTCGAAGTGCTGGGCGAGGATTATGTGCGAACCGCCCGCGCAAAAGGGCTGAAGGAAAATACCGTCCTGTTCCGCCACGCGCTGCGCAATGCCGCGGTTCCTGTGCTCACCATTATCGGCACCGGCTTTGCGCTGCTTATTTTCCGGCGTCGTGGTAACGGAGAGCGTATTCAACATTCCCGGCATTGGAAGGCTCACGGTCGATGCCATTCTTGCCCGCGATTACCCTGTCATTCAGGGCATGATCATGCTGACAAGCGGTATCTATGTGATGGTCAATCTCCTCATCGACCTCTCCTACTCCTTCTTCGATCCGAGGATACGGTACTGATGGCCAATTCCACGCTTTTTGGTGCCGCCATGCGGCTACCCGTTTTCGCCGGCAGAAAAAAACGCGGACAAGCTGTCCTCGTCCCTGCCATCGCGCTTGCAATTCTTATCCTGATCATTCTCATGGCTGTTCTCGCGCCATGGCTTGCTCCGCATGATCCCGTGGCCATGACGCCCTCTGCCCGCCTCAAGCCCGCCAGCGATATCTACCCGCTCGGTTCCGATGCCTACGGACGGGACCTGCTGTCGCGTGTGCTCTACGGGGCTCGCATCTCCCTTTTTATTGGTATCGGAGCGACTGTCATCTCGGTGGCTGTCGGACTGGGGATTGGCCTGGTCTCGGGCTTCTTTCGGTTCCTCGACGCCGTGGTCATGCGGATCATGGACGCACTGATGGCAATTCCAAGCCTGCTGCTCGCCATCGCCGTGGTTTCGCTCACCGGGGCAAATATCTGGACCGTCATGTTCGCCATTACTGTCCCGGAAATTCCTCGTGTGGTGCGTCTTGTTCGCTCGGTGGTGCTGACTGCACGCGAAGAGCCCTACGTCGAGGCCGCGATCGCTGCCGGTTCGGGCCTTCCGAAAATCCTCTGGCGGCATCTGATGCCGAATACCCTGGCGCCGCTCATCGTGCAGGCCACCTACGTCTGCGCCTCGGCGATTCTTACAGAAGCGATCCTGTCTTTCCTCGGGGCTGGTGTCTCCACGGAAATACCGACATGGGGAAATATCATGGCCGAGGGACGCGCCTATTTCCAGATCAATCCGCAACTGATCTTCTGGCCAGGTCTGGTGCTCTCGCTCTGCATTCTATCCATCAACCTTCTCGGTGATACGGCGCGCGATCTGCTCGATCCGCGCATGAAGAAAAGGGAGGCCGCGAAATGACGGCTGTTGCATTCGATCCCGCCACCGCGTCCGAAGTATTGCGCGTCGAGAACCTCGTCATCCGCCTGACCGGAGACGATGACAGCGTGCCGGTCCTCAACGGCATTTCGGTCACCATCCGAGCCGGAGAAACTGTGTGCCTTGTGGGCGAGAGCGGTTCTGGCAAATCGGTGACCTCGCTCGCTACGATGGGGCTCCTGCCGCGAAATTCTCTTGAACCTGCAGGGGGTACAATCCTCTTTGAAGGTGAAGACCTCCTCAAGGCCGACGCCGGTCGCATGCGGGCACTGCGCTCGAAAAGTATTGCCATGATTTTCCAGGAGCCGATGACAGCACTCAACCCGGTGCTGACGGTTGGCCGGCAGATTTGCGAGGTGCTTCAGGAGCACACGACGCTTTCAGCAAGAGAGCAGAAGATCGCCGTTCTTGAGATGATGCGGGAAGTGCATCTGCCCGATGTCGAGCGGATATTCGCAGCCTATCCCCATCAGCTCTCGGGTGGACAGCGCCAGCGTATCATGATTGCCATGGCCTTGATCCTCAAACCCAGACTGCTGATCGCCGACGAACCGACCACGGCCCTTGATGTGACGACCCAGAAGCAGATACTCAAGCTCATCAATGAACTTCAGGAAAAGCAGGGTACCGCCGTTCTCTTTATAACCCACGACATGGGCGTAGTGGCCGAGATTGCAGACGCCGTCTACGTGATGAACCGTGGCAATCTCGTCGAGAGTGGTCCGGTCGACAGGATTTTAAGCGCGCCGGAAATGGACTATACCCGCACGCTTCTTTCTTCCGTGCCAAGCCTTCAACCGCGCGAGCCGCGCCCCGCGCTCTCGGACGAGGTCGTGCTCTCGGCCTCGGAGCTTGAGAAGGTGTATGGCAAAAAAGGCTTTTTCGGAAAAACCGCGGCCGGAACAAAAGCCGCGACGGATGTGTCCTTCACACTGAAGAAGGGTCGTACTCTCGGTATCGTCGGTGAAAGCGGCTCTGGCAAGTCGACCGTCGCTCGCTGTATTATGCGGCTGATCGATCCCACCTCCGGCTCGATCCGCATTTCCGGACAGGAAATCGCCGATTTCTCCCGCCGGACCCTGCAGCCATATCGCCAGCATATCCAGATGGTGTTTCAGGATCCCTATCGCTCGCTCAACCCGCGTATCACGGTGGGGGAAAGCATCATTGAAGGGCCAGTAAATTACGGTACGCCGAGGCGGGACGCCCTGAAGCGAGCGCGCGAACTTCTCGCAATCGTCGGCCTGCCCCCGGATGCAGTGGGCCGCTATCCTCACCAGTTCTCGGGCGGCCAGCGCCAGCGCATCGCGATCGCCCGTGCCGTTGCCATGAACCCGAAGGTTCTCGTGGCCGACGAGGCAGTGTCGGCACTCGACGTATCGGTTCAGGCACAGGTACTCGACCTTCTTGCGGACTTGCAGGAAAAGCTCGGTATTTCCATCCTGTTCATCACGCATGATCTTCGCGTTGCCGCCCAGATATGTGACGACGTGATCGTTATGCAGAAAGGTCGCATTGTGGAATATGCCAGCGGCTACGAAGTGCTCACCAGTCCGGTTCATGCATACACCCGCCAGCTTATCGATGCCGCCCCGGGGCGGCATTGGGATTTCGCCAATTTCCGGCCGCTTGCCCCCGAAGCTGCATAATTTCCAGGAGAATGACCGATGACGTCCCGGCGTGTCGCCTTTGCCGGTTTCATTCATGAGACCAATACATTTGCTCCCACCAAAGCCACTTATGACGCCTTTCTGAAGGGATCGGGCCATCTGCCGCTCTGCCGCGGCGAGGAGATGATCGCTCTCGTCCGGGGCGCTAATACCGGTATCGAGGGCGCGCTCGATTACGCCCGGCAAGCAAACTGGGAAGTTATTCCTATACTGCGGGCAAGCGCCGTTCCTTCTGCTCATGTTACCGAGGATGCTTTCGAGCGCATTGCCGGTGAGATCGTTGCCGGCATCGTGGCAGCGCTGCCCGTCGACGGAATCTACCTCGATCTTCATGGAGCCATGGTCTGTGAACATCTGGACGACGGCGAGGGCGAACTTCTCGCCCGCATCAAAAGCGCAGTCGGCCACGACATCCCCGTCGCTGTCAGTCTCGACCTGCACGGCAACATAACTAGGCGGTCGGTCGACGACGCCGATGTCATGATCGGCTACCGCACCTATCCGCATGTGGACATGGCCCTGACTGGCAAACGTGCCGCGGGTTTGCTTGACCGCCTGATGGATGGTGAGCGTTTTGCGAAGTCCTATCGTCAGATCGACTATCTGATCCCCATATCGTGGCAATGTACTGAGATGGAGCCGGCGCAATCCATCTACGCCCGCCTCGCAGGACTGGAGGAAGAGAAAACAATTGTCTCGCTCTCCTTCTTTCCCGGCTTCCCGGCTGCCGATTTCAACGATTGCGGTGCGACTGTTCTCTCCTATGGAACGACGCAGGAAGCAGCTGATCTTGCCGCCGACGAGCTGAAGGCCCTGATCGACGGCAGCGAGCCCGCCTTTGCCGGGCGCGTCTACAGCGCTGATGAGGGCGTAAAGGAGGCAATCCGTCTTTCCGCAACCGCCGCAAAGCCGGTCGTGCTTGCGGATACGCAGGACAATCCCGGGGCCGGTGGCGATTCCGATACGACCGGAATGCTGCGGGCTCTCATCGACAACGGTGCACAAAACGCAGCACTTGGCCTGCTCTATGACCCTGAGGCTGCGCTGGCAGCACAGGCAGCGGGGATTGGCGCAACGATCCGCATCGCGCTCGGTGGAAAATCCGGCATTCCAGGTGACGAGCCGCTTGAGGCGGAGTTCATCGTCGAAGCATTGTCCGACGGGTTGACACGCGTCACCGGTCCCTACTACGGCGACACCCTGATGCGGCTTGGACCTTCAGCGTGCCTCAGGATCGGTGGCGTTCGCGTAGCCGTAGCCTCTCACAAGGTGCAGATGGCCGACCGCGGCCTGTTCCGTTATCTCGGCATTGAGCCGGAAACGTCGAGCATTCTCGTCAACAAGAGCTCGGTGCACTTCCGCGCAGATTTCGAACCGTTTGCCGAGACAATTCTCGTTTGTGCCGCACCCGGTCCAATGGCCGTTGACCCGGCTGCCCTTCCATGGAGGAGGCTTCGCCCGGGCGTCCGCCTCTCCCCTCTCTCTGCCGCCCTCTCCTGATCCGTCACTTTTTTGAATTCAAGGATACAGCAATGCCCGTTATCGAGAAAATTGCCGCCTGGCACGATGAAATGACTGCCCTTCGCCGTGACATTCACGCTCATCCGGAAATCGGTTTTGAGGAGATACGAACTTCCGCCATCGTTGCCGACAAGCTGGTGAGCTACGGCATCGAGGTGCATCGCGGCATCGGCAAGACCGGCGTTGTCGGCGTTTTGAAGGGGGCTAAGGGGAGGGGGCGTACCATCGGCCTGCGTGCCGACATGGACGCGCTGCCGATGGAGGAGCGTACCAACCTGCCTTACTCGTCGAAAATCGCGAACCGCTTCCACGGCTGCGGCCATGACGGTCACACGACCATGTTACTTGGTGCCGCGCGATACCTCGCCGAAACCCGCAATTTTGCCGGCACGGCCGTATTCATTTTTCAGCCCGGCGAAGAAGGCTGCGGAGGGGCTCGCGCCATGCTTGCAGACGGCCTGTTTGAACGTTTCCCCTGTGACGAGCTCTACGGGTTGCACAATATGCCGAACGAGGAGCCGAACAAGATCGGCATCAAGCCGGGCACCGCAATGGCCGGCGCTGATTTCTTCGATTTTCACATCAAGGGACGCGGCAGCCACGGTGCGCGTCCCGAAGGGTCGAAGGATCCCGTCATTGTCGCAACTCACCTGGTCTCGGCTCTGCAATCGATCGTGTCGCGCAACATTTCTCCACTTCGGTCAGCCGTGGTGTCGGTCACGCAGATTCATGCCGGCTCCGCCTATAATGTCGTTCCGGAAGAGGCGACAGTCTCCGGCACCGTGCGTTATCTCGATCGCGAGGTGAACGAACAGATCCGTGAGCGTATGCGCACCATCGCAGCCGGCCTTGCCGCGTCTTTCGAAGTCGAAATTGTAACAGACATTCGCAATGTTTTCGACGTCCTCATCAATACGGAAGAACTTGTAGAGGGCTTCGCTGATGCCGCCCGCGACATCGTGGGTGCAGACCTTGTCTATACGAAGGACGAGCCTGTCATGGGCAGCGAGGACTTTGCCGATATGCTCTACAAGGTGCCCGGCGTCTACTGCACCGTTGGCCATGCCGGATCGGTACAGCTGCACAATCCGGGCTTTGTTCTGGATGACAATATTCTGCCGGTTGGTGCGAGCCTTCTGGCGCGTGTCGTCGAAAAACGTCTGGCCGCCTGACGCCCATGCCCTGCCACAAGATCGGGATTGCCCCCTCCCTTGAGCGCGGGCGTCCTGTCACGATGAAACGAGCCCCCTATTATGGATTTCACCAAACTTCCCCTTGATACAGACGCCATGCTGAAGCGTCTCAGGCCCTGGATAGAATGCGAAAGCCCGACATTCGATGCTGCAGCCGTAGATCGCATGATGGATCTTGCTGCCACCGATTTCGCAACAATCGGTGGCACAATAGAACGAATCCCCGGCCGTATGGGACTTGGCGGCAGCCTTCGTGCACATTTTGGCGACACCCGCGACACGCCCGGAATTCTCGTCTCCGGTCATCTCGATACGGTTCATCCGGTTGGCACGCTGAAAGAACTCCCGTTTCGTATCGAGGATACACGTGCCTACGGCCCGGGCATACTCGACATGAAGGGTGGCAACTTTCTGGTCTTCGAGGCAATGAGGCAGCTTCTGAACACGGGCATCGGCACCCGCCTGCCGGTCACCGTCTTGCTGACCCCCGACGAAGAGATCGGCACACCCTCGACGCGGGACCTGATCGAGGCTGAGGCCCGGCGCAACAAATACGTGCTGGTTCCCGAACCGGCACGGGAGGAGAACGGGGTGGTCACCGGTCGCTATGCCATCGCCCGCTACAACCTGGTGGCCCGCGGCAGACCCTCGCATGCCGGCGTTTCGCCGAAATCCGGGCGGTCTGCAATTCGCGAAATGGCCCGCAGGGTGATTGAAATAGATGCAATGAGCGACGACGACTGCACTTTTTCCGTTGGCGTCATGCATGGCGGGCAATGGGTCAATTGTGTCTCTTCGCTGTGCACGGCCGAGGCGCTGTCCATGGCGAAAACCGATGACGATCTCGCGTCCGGTGTCGCCCGAATGCTCAATTTGTCAGGGGTGGAAAACGAGGTGGAGTTCTCGGTCACCTGCGGCGTCACCAGACCCGTCTGGCCACCGGACCGTCCGGAAACCATGGCGCTTTACGAAAAGGCTCGTTTGCTTGCCGACAGTCTTGGGGTTTGCCTTCCCCACGGCAGTTCAGGCGGCGGTTCCGACGGCAATTTTACGGGCGCGCTCGGCATTGCCACGCTCTGTGGCCTGGGGCTGCGTGGCACAGGTTATCACACCCTCGAAGAGCACATCGAAATTGACAGCCTGATCGATCGCGGCAGGCTGATGGCCGGACTTCTGGCGACGCTGGATTGAGGATAGAGTAATGACAGGCGACATCACCCGGCTCTCCGCAGCCGCGCTTTCCAGGGCAATCCACCTGCGGCAGGTTTCCTGCCTCTCGGTGATGGAAGCCTATCTCGATCGCATCGACAGCCTCAATCCAGCCGTGAATGCGATCGTCTTTCGTCGACCAAGCACAGAGTTGCTGGAGGAGGCGCGCGCCTGTGACCGGGAACTTGAGGAAGGGCGCTCGCGCGGATGGATGCACGGGTTCCCCCAGGCGGTAAAAGATCTCTCCGAAGTTCGGGGCCTGCCGTGCTCCTGGGGGTCGCCGCTCTTTGACAATTTTGTTTCCACCGCCGACAGTCTCCATGTGGAACGTGTTCGCGCCGCCGGCGCGATTTTCATTGGCAAGACCAACACGCCCGAATTTGGCCTTGGGTCCCATACGACCAACCCTGTCCATGGCCCAACCCGAAACCCCTATGACAGGACCAGAAGCGCCGGCGGTTCTTCCGGTGGCGCGGCGGCGGCGCTCGCCTGCCGGATGCTGCCGGTCGCAGATGGCTCTGATATGATGGGCTCACTGCGCAATCCTGCCGCCTTCAACAACGTTGTCGGCTTCCGGCCGAGTTTTGGGAGGGTTCCAGGCACAAAAGGGAACGAGCTTTTCCTTGGCCAGCTTGCCACTTCAGGCCCCATGGGCAAGACGGTGGAGGACGCCGCTTTGCTTCTCGCAACACAGGCAGGTTATGACCGGCGCGACCCGCTATCCCTGGCGGACGAAAGTCTCGCAATCCGAGGTCCTGCAACGACACAGGGAATGAAAGTCGCCTGGTTTGGTGATTTCGGTGGATATCTTCCCTTTGAGCCCGGGGTTCTGGATGTCGATCGCAAGGCTCTCGCCGTCCTGGCGAACATGGGCTGCGATATCGATGAACTCGTGCCGGATTTCGAACTGCCGAAACTCTGGGAAGCGTGGATGACATTGCGCAGCTTCAGCGTGACCCACGGCCTGCGCGCCTTTTATGACCAGCCGGAAACACGGCCGCTTCTCAATCGGCAACAGATGTTTGAATTCGACATCGCGCTTTCGTGCAGTGCCGCCGATATCTTTAATGCGTCCGTCGTCCGGACAGCCTGGTACCAGTATCTCTGCAGATTGTTTGAACGGTACGATTTTATTTTGATGCCGAGTGCACAGGTATTCCCTTTCGATATCGATCTCTCGTGGCCGACCGAAATCGACGGAAAAGCCATGGACACCTATCATCGCTGGATGGAGGTCGTGATCGGTCCCACGCTGGCTGGACTTCCCGTGGCGGCCGTTCCCGCGGGATTCGGGGTTAACGGGTTGCCGACTGGTATACAGCTGGTGGGATCACCACGCAGTGACCGGGCAACCCTTGAATTTGCACTGGCGTATGAGCAGTCAGCTGACATCCAGACGGGTGATGCGGTCATGTAAACCCCTTTGGCGCTCCGGGGCTTTCTTTGAAGCGCGAGCCGGTCTGAGACGGATAGCTTATGCGGCTTGTAGCAAGTAATATCGTCTCGTTGGACCGGGTCCTGCGTTCAATTGCAGAGCCATGAGTATGGTTTCTGTTGCATCCCGGGCTTCCGTCTGTTCGGAACAACACATCTCTGCCATTGCCTGTAGCGGCTGAGGCGCTATCATGGGAGTGCTGTGGGGCGCTAAGCTTTGGGAGGAGCGATACGTGAGACGGATGTGGCCAGATGAATTTGCCTTTCTGCTGGACGATGCGGAAGAGGTCGACTTGCATATTCCACCGGTGGCACATGAGGATGGATCGCCGGGAAAAACCATTTCCAGGAAAGCCTTGAAAGTTCGTATCAGCCAGCAGGACTTCGAGAAAATTTGGCCGCTTGCCGAGGCTCGCTATCGGTTGAACGGCAGGTTTGCGGGCAAGGCCATTACGCTGATCGCCAATAATCCCCATTACCAGAAGTGGCATCCCTCCGATGGCGGCAGTGTCGAAAGCGTGTCGGATAGCGGTCAAAAATACACCACGCCTTATGTGATCGTGCACTTTCTGCTGGATGATGTCCGCGAGCCTGTCGAGGTTTAGTTCGCAGAGCCGGCTCTGTCGTCAGGTAGCCCCAGCCTTTCATGGCGTCGCGATATTGGCGTTGAGGGAATAGTGTCTCGCTTCAAAAGCTCTCGCATATGATCGAACGATCGTTGAAGATTGAGGCAGCCATGGTATGAAAACGGGAGACGCGGCCGCTGGCCGCGCCCTTCGGGTTCAGAAGCCGCTTTTTGCAAGAAATGCCCTGCTGGCTGCCAGATCATCGAGAATGCTGCCAGTATTACGCGGATCGCGTTCCTGTTCGATGGTGATATAGCCGCCATAACCAAGTTCGGTCAGGAGGCTGCGGATGGCTGGATAGTCAATCGAGCCGCGGCCGATCGGACACATCACGCCCTTGGCGCAGGCCTCGAAGAAGCGGATGCGCTCCGCCATCACCTCCTGAAAGACCGCGGCGTCGATATCCTTGAAATGAATGTAGTCGACGCGATCCCAATAGCGGCGCAACGTGGCGACGGGGTCCATGCCGGAATAGGCCATATGGCCGGTATCGAGGCAGAGACCCGCAAGATCTGCGGGAATGTCCTCAACGATCTGCTGCAACTCATCGGCAAACTCGATGTAGCCGCCGGCATGGGGATGTAAGGTGGCGCGCACGCCATATTTGTCCCGGGCGAGCGTTGCGATGGCCCGGATGTTCTCGACCATGCCCCGCCAGGCGGTTTTATCGAGACTTGGCGCGCGGTCAGAATGTCCGGCGGCATAATCACGCTCGTCATGGCCCCAGTCCATCACCGTCAGATAGGGGGCGGAAAAGCGTTGGCCCGCATGGGTTTCCGGCTTTGGCAGGCGCGTTATCAGCGCGCAGATCTCCTCAGTCTGGCGTAGCAGATTGTCGCGATTTCCGGGTGAGACCAGATCGTCGAAGATGGTGCCGGCGACGATCTTGAGGCCTCGTTCATCCAGCGCCTGCGAAACGCGCCTGAGGTCGAGCGGCAGATAACCGTAGGGGCCGAGTTCCAGACCGCCGAAACCGGCTGCTTTCGCTTCGTCCAGCACCCTTTCCCAATGGGGAAGATGCGGGTTCTTGACGTCGTCGACACCCCAGCAGCAGGGAGCGGTGGTGATGGTGATCGGGTTGGTCATTTGATCCTCATGGCGGCAGCGGCATCGGCCAGTTCTCTAGCCCGTTGCAACGTCTCAGCGGTTGATGGCGGCTTGCAGGGCAACGATGGAGGGTCGGCTGTCCGCTTGGTGAATATGGTGAAATCCTCACTTGAAGGCTGACCCAGCCGGAGGAGGATTGATCCGGAATGCCCTTAAATCCATTATGCGAAATCGACCCAGGTGGCACCGGCATCGGCCGAACGAACGCAGTTTTCCAGCCAGCGGACGCCTTCTGTGCCGGCTGCGATGCCGGGATAGTGATGGGTCTTGAGAAAAGCCCTGTCACCGCGATTGGCCGCATCGATTGCCTGGGCGATCCAGAGGTAAATGTTCGACCAGCTATCACCGAGACCTTCGGTGTGCAGCGCGCCCATACGATCGATAGCAAGGCTCTCCTCTTCCAGATACGGCATGCCGTGATGCAGGATACGCTCCGGCTCGCCCTGAACCTGATAGATCAGCTGATCGGGACGCGAATCTGACCATTCAAGCGATGCCCTGGAACCGATGAAGCGGTAACGCTGCGACCCCATATTGCCGGCATTGACGGAAGAAACCCACAGACGCCCGCGTGCGCCATTATCATAATGCATGAGAACCGTCGCATGGTCCTCCAGCGGCGCCCGCGTCGGGATGAAGGCCTTGCCGGTCGCAAAGCAGTCGTTCCACCTTCATGTGCGGCAGCACGATTTCCGAGAGATAATAGAGATGCGTACCGATATCGCCGAGCACGAAGGTCGGGCCAGCGGTACGGGGATTGGTGCGCCATTTGACGGCCTCGCCTGCGCCCACATCGTCGCCGGCATTGAAGCCGTGGGTATATTGCAGATCGACGATGCGGATATCGCCCAGCATCCCCTTTTTGACCATGGCCGCCATCTGGTGCACCAGCGGATGGCCGGTATAGCCATAGGTGACGCCGACGATCAGTCCCTTCTGTTCGGCCAGCCGCGCCACCTCGTCACATTCTGCAACGGTGAAGAATAACGGTTTTTCGCAGATGACGTGCAGCCCGGCTTCAAGGCAGGCCTTGGTGATCTCGTAATGGGTAAAGTTGGGGGTGGCGATGGAGACGACGTCGATACCGTCTTTGCGCGCGGTTTCGCCAGCTATCAGTGCCCTGTAATCCGGGTAGCAGCGTTCCGCCCGCCACGCCGAGATTGACGCCGAAATCGCGGCCCATTTCGGCATCGAGGTCGAAGGCACCGGCGACGAGCTGGTAATTGCCATCGCGCAGAGCGCCGGTGCGGTGCTTGTATCCTACCTGTCCCGTGCGGCCGCCGCCCACCATGGCCCAGCGCAGCGGTCGCGAAATCAGTCTTTCTCCATTGATCATGTCGATCGTCTTTCCGTCGGATGTTTCGAATGGCGTAGCCAGAGGCAGGTTCTACCTCGGCACCGGCACCGGTTTTTCGCGTTATTTCTTGAAATAGAGGTCGATATAGTCCTGCATCTTGGCGCGCATGAACCGGCTCGATTCATCCGCCCTGTCTTCCCAGGCGAAGACGCAGGAGGTCATGATGCCGTCGAAACCGATTTCAGCGAGCGTGCCGAAGAAGTCGTCCCATGGCACTTCGCCCTGACCGATATTCAGGTGCTGATGCACCCTTGCCTGTGTACCGGGCGGGTTGAGAATGTAGCGGAGCCCAGAACTTGCCCTGTGGTTGAAGGTGTCGCCCACATGCACATGGGCCAGCACGTCCTTGGCTTCCCGAAGCATCGCCTTGGTGTCGTCGCCGAAATAGAAGGTGTGTGGCGCGCAATAGAGGAATTTGACGTTCCTGGAGTTGACCGTGCGGATGATATCAAGCGCCGGCTGCAGCGTTTCGCACCAGTCTTCCGGATGCGGCTCGACATGCAGGCTGATGTTCTCGCGCTCGAAGATCGGTACCAGCTCTTCCATCGAGCGCCACCATGCATCCTCGCAGGCCTCGATCATCGAACCCGTATGGCAGCAATAACATGAGCCCTTGTCGGGATGCGGTCCACGGCCGAACTCCGAGTTCATCGTGTCGACCTCAAGTTCGATTGCGATCTCGATAGCGCGTTTCCAGTGCTTGACCGCTGCCTGCCGCTCGATTTCATCATTGGAGGCCCAGCGATACATTGGCAGCAGCGCGGCGATGCCGACATCGGCGTCTTTCAAAGCCTTCTTGAAGGACCTGATACGTTCGGGAAACACGCGCGGCGCCTTGAACCATTCGAGGAAATCGGCGCGCGGGCTGAGTTCGATCCAGTCGTAACCGAGCTCCTTAACTTTGGCGGGCAGCTCATCGAGGCTGGTGAAACGGTGCATGTGGGGGTCGATGGCGATTTTCATTGATCTTGATCCTTCTTATGTCTCGACCGGATGGCGAGGGCGGATGGCCGCAAAGGCACTGGACGCCATCACAAGCGACGCGGTTCGTATCGCGAAAGATTTTCTGAAAAATGCCATTGCTTCCTCCCCGCCCATCCTCCCGATGGGCCTGAATGACAGGCCGATTTATATCTTTCATTTTCGCGGAAATGGAATTTATATTTCATTTGGCGTTGCATTTCGTATCATTTCATGTCATTCATCAATGATACGATTGAGGGCGCCATGAATCGACCCACCATTGCCGATCTTGCGAGAGCCGCGGGCGTCAGCATCTCCACTGTCAACCGGCTGCTGCACGGTTCGAGCGCCGTACGTCAGGATACGATCGACCAGATTCTCAAGGCGGCGCAGGAGATCGGGTTTTATGGTCTGGGCACCATCAAGGACCGAAGGCGCGAGGCCTTGCCACATTACAGGCTGGGCTTCCTGCTGCAGCAATCCCACCGGCCGCTTTACCGCCTTTGGGGAGAAGGGATCGTCACTGCCGCACATCAGAGGCTGGAAAGCGTCATCGAGCCGGACGTGGTTTTTGAGGACGATCTTTCACCGGAGGCCGTTTCCGCCAATCTCCTGAAGATGGGGCAGTCCTGCAACGCAATTGCGGTTGTGACTGCCGATCACCCGCTGGTGAGCCAGGCCATTGATGAGTTGCGGAGCAAAGGTGTTCCCGTGGTGACCTATGTGTCCGATCTGTCAGCGGCGAGCCGGGCGGGTTTTGTCGGAACCGACAGCTGGAAACGCGGCCGGACGGCCGCTTGGTTCCTCAGTCAGACCGTGAAAGGCGAGAGGGAGTGGTCGTGCCCCTGATCGGCAGCAACCGTTATCAGTGCCAGGATGTTTCAGATGCCAGTTTTCGCTCCTACATGCGCGAGAACACGCCGGAACTACAGGTAGCGGAAACACTGCTGACCCATGAAGAGCCGGAAAATGCCTATGCCGTCATTCGGGACATCATTGCTGCCGAACCAGGGCTCAGGGGGATATATGTCAATGGCGGCGGCATATCGGGCGTCTTGCGGGCGCTCAGGGAGCTGCCTGCGGAGAAACAGCGCGGCATAAAGATCGTCTGCAACGATATCGGCCCGGAAACGCGCAAGGGCTTGAATGAGGGGCTGATTACCGCTTCGCTGCCACTGCCCCTCGACAGGATGCCACAACAATTGATTGACGTGATGTTGCGACGCATCGAGAACGCGGATTCGTCTTCCGTCGAACAGCGGATCGTGCCTTTTGAAATCCTGACGCCCGAAAGCATCTGGACATGATCGCAGGGTAGTGGGAATTCAAAATTCTCTAACTGCGTGAAATTACCGATTGGGAAAAGCCAATCCACACCAAGGCCGGTGGTGCGCGCGCCTGTTACGATACGTGGTGAAGAATGGCAGCGGTCGGTGGCACGGTGCGAGAACGCGGACGCTTTTCGTAGTCGGCTTTTTATGGGCAACCATGCTTACCGCAGAACCGAAGAGAGAAACTCGCGGGTCCGCTCTTCTTTCGGCTCTCCAAAAATTTCCTCCGGCTTTCCCTGTTCGCAGATGCGCCCCTTGTCGAAGAAGCAGACCCTGTCCGATACCTCACGGGCAAAGCGCATTTCGTGGGTGACAAGCAGCATCGTCAGATCGTGCTCATGCGCGAGATCGCGGATGACGGAGAGCACTTCGCCCACCAGCTGCGGGTCCAGCGCCGAGGTCGGCTCATCGAAAAGCAATACACGCGGGCGCATGGCGAGCGAGCGGGCGATGGCGACACGCTGCTGTTGTCCGCCGGAAAGCTGAACCGGATAATGATCTTTCTTGTCCGCAAGCCCCACCATTTTCAATAGTTCGATCGCACGCGCCTCAGCCTCTCCACGGGCGATACCCAGAACACGCACCGGCGCCTCCACGATGTTGCGCAGCACGGTCATATGCGGAAAGAGATTGAAGCTCTGGAAAACCATGCCGACGTGGTTGCGGATCTGGCGCAGGTGTTTTTCCGAGGCCATGAAGGGGCCCTTGCCTCCCGGCTCATGGTAAGACATGTCAGCCAGCGTCAGTTTTCCCTCCTGGAAGGGTTCGAGTGTCATGAGAATGCGCAGGACCGTCGACTTGCCGGAGCCGGAAGGGCCGATGAGGGTGACTTTTTCACCCTTCGCCACGCTGAAATTGAACTGGTCGAGCACCGTCAGAATGCCGAAGCGTTTCGTGACATCCGAAAATTCGATCAGTGGCTGATTGGTGGTGTTGGTCATCGCAAGGGTATTCCTGCTTTTGGGAGCGCCCTTTGCAGGCGGCTGAGGCCTGCCGAGCAGATTATGGTCAGAAGGAGGAAGATCAGGCCGACAAGCGTCAGCGGCACCAGATATTCGAAGGTGCGTTCGCCGATCATGTTGGCAAGCCCCATCATCTCAAGAACCGTGACGACCGATAGCACCGGCGTTTCCTTGATCATGGCAACGAGATAGTTGCCCATGGCTGGAACGATGCGCGGAATGGCCTGGGGAATGATGATATCACGATAGGTTTGCATGCGCGTCAGGTTAAGCGCGGTCGCCGCTTCCCATTGGCCATGATGTATCGCCTCTATGCCGCCGCGATAGACCTCGGAAGTATAGGCCGCATATTGCAGGCCGAGCGCCAGCGCGCCGGTCAGAAACGCGGGCAAGACAATGCCGAAATCCGGAAGCACGTAATAAAGAAAGAACAGCTGCACCAGAAGCGGCGTATCGCGCAGGAATTCGACCACCAGCGCAGTCGGCCAGGAAATCATCTTTACCCGGCTGCGGCGCAGCAGCGCAAAGACAAGTCCCAGAACCAGCGCAATGGCAAAACCGGCGGCGGCTGCCTTCAGCGTCACGGTCAGGCCGATCAGAATGATGGGCAGGATGGAGGTCGTGTAGGTGAGCCAGGTGGTCGTGTCCCATTCGTAACCATACATCATGAGAAGATATCCTTACGAATGGCGCGTGCGCGGGAAGACATTGCCGCGCCGCACGAAGCGTTCGATCACCCGGATGACGACCATCAGGATCAGCGACATCGCGAAATAACAAAGCAGCGTGACCGAATAGATGCTGGCGCTGTCCAGCGTCAGGTTGCGGATCGACTGCGCAGCGAAGGTGAGATCGGCAATCGAGATCAACGAGACAAGCGAGGAAAGCTTCAGCGTCTCGATGGCCAGATTCCCGAAAGCCGGCATCATTTCGACGATCGCCTGTGGCAAGGAAATGCGAAAAAGCGTCTGCATGCGTGTGAAGTTCAGCGCGCGTGCGGCTTCCAGCTGTTGCACCGAGACGGAGGACAGCGCGCCGCGAACGATTTCCGCGCCGTAGCCGCCAGCATGGGCGGCAAGCACCAGCACCCCCGTCGTGATCGGATCGAAGCTCAACCCGACCAGCGGCAGCGCATAATAGAACCAGAATAGCTGCACCAGCAGCGAGGTGCCGCGAAACACTTCCGTATAACAGAGCGCGATTGCCGACAGGATCGGTCCGCCCTCGACGCGCAGAATGCCGAAGAAAAAAGCGAGTACCGTACCGACAACAAGCGCTGCGAGCGTAATTGTCATCGTGACGACGGCGCCTTGCCACAACATCGGCAGATAGGCAGTCATGTCCATCTGGAGATTTCCCGAATTCCCGAGGAACGGCGCCCGGTTATGCCCGGGCGCCGGCTGGCATTATTTGCCGGCGCAGAGATCGGCGACCTTCTTTTCGGCCGCTGCCGCGATACTCTGTTCGGAGAGACCGTATTTGGCGAGGATTTTCTTGTAGTCGTCCGTCTTGCGGAATTCGACGAGCGCGGCGTTGAAGGCGTCACGCAGCTCCTTGTCTTCCGGGCGGAAAGCGAAACCGCCGTAGTTGCGCACCGGCGCATCCTTCACGACCGGATCGGTGAAAGGCTTTACCTGCTCGACGTTCGCCTGACCCTTGGCGAGTTCCGAAACCGTCAACTCCGTGGCCGCATAGGCGTCGGCGCGGCTCTGCACGGTTGGGATGGCATCGGCATTGGCTGGGATGAAGACGATCTGTTCTTCCTTCACGCCAACGGCGCGCAGGAAGTCGACATTGTTCGCGCCCGACACGACGGCCACCTTCGACGAAGGGTCCTTTGCGATATCGGCGTAGGTGGTCAGCTTTTTCGGATTACCTTTCTTCACCAGCAGGCCTTCGCCATAGGATGAGTTCGGCTCGGTGAAGGCCACCTGTTTGCAGCGCTCGGGCGAGATATTCTGTTCTGCGGCCGCAAAATCGAAGCGACGGGCCTTGAGGCCGGGGATCAGCGTGCCAAAGGGCGTCACCGTCCAGTTGACCTCTTCGATGCCCATCGATTTCAGAACCGCATTGGCCACATCCGGGCCGATGCCAGCGGAGGTGCCATCCGGCTGCATGTAGGAATAGGGCACTTCATTAGCCGTGGCGGCGCGAATGTAGCCCTGGCTTTTGACTTCTTCGACGGTGAGCGCGCTGGCTGACGTCACGCCGATGGTAAGGGCGAGGGCGGAAAGGCCGGCGAATTTGGTGATCTTCATGTTCTAACTCCTCTGGTTGGGTTGCGTGGTCCGTTTTCGGATCTCACGGTGTTCTAGTGGCTAGGTATTCTCCGTGACCGTGGCGATGACGGAAAGGCAGTCTCCAGCCTTGATGAGGCCGGGTACGTGGCGCGCGGCAAGCAGCCCTGACATGGAGGCGCGGTAATCGACCGGTGCGAGGCCGGTTTTCCCGATGGGATAAACCCGTGCGATTGTCTCACCAACCGTGATCGCGTCTCCCAGATCGCGGACAAAGGCGACGAGACCGTCGTCTTCAGCAAAGGTGAAGCAGTCGCTGGAGGGCATATCCAGCCAACGGCTTGGCGCGGCAACGGGCGAACCGGCCAATATGCCTGCATGTCGCAGCAGATTGATGGTGCCCCTGCGGGCGATATCGATCGATTTCGCGCTCGCCGTGCCGGCGCCGCCGAGTTCGGTGGTGACAAAGACCTTGCCCATTTCCTCGACGGTCGTGTCCAGCATGCCGACGGCGTCGATTTCCAGCATCTTCATCGAATAGGGGGCAGCAAAAGCGGCCACGGCATCAAAGCAACGGCTTTCCTGAGTTTTGTCGGGCAACTCGTGCGCCGCTGCATAGGGCAGGAAATCAAGCGTCCTGCCGCCGGAATGAAAATCGAGAACGATATCCGCGAGCGGTATCAGATGACGGGTGACGTAGTCGGCAATCTTCTCCGTCACGGTACCGTCAGGGCGGCCGGGAAAGCTGCGGTTGAGGTTTCCCCGGTCGATGGGTGAGGTGCGTGTACCTGCGCGAAAGGGCCGGGTAGTTGAGCGCTGGGACAATAATGATGCGGCCTTTCACTTCGGCCGGATCGAGCGTCTGGGCGAGTTCGAAAAGCGCCGCCGGCCCCTCATATTCATCGCCGTGATTGGCGCCGGTCAAAAGGGCGGTCGGCCCCTCACCATTGGCGATAACGCAGATCGGGATCATCACCGAGCCCCAGGCACTGTCATCGCGGCTGTAGGGCAGCCGCAGATGACCGTGTTGCACGCCCTTGCCGTAGAAATCGACGGAGGGCGTGATCGGGGAGGGGCGAAGCGCGGTCTTCAGCATCGTCTCAGCCCTTCACGAAGAGTTGCCGCGGGACATTGGAAAGGCATTCGACACCGGTGTCGGTAATCGCGATGCTCTCGGTGATTTCGAGCCCCATGTCCTCCAGCCACAGGCCGGTCATGAAATGGAACGTCATGCCGGGTTTCAGCTCCGTGCGGTCGCCGGGGCGAAGGCTCATGGTGCGCTCGCCCCAATCAGGCGGATAAGAAAGTCCGATCGGATAGCCGGTGCGGTTGTCCTTGATGATCCCGTATTTCTTCAGCACGGCAAAAAAGGCATTGGCGATGTCTTCGCAGGTATTGCCGGGCTTGGCTGCGGAAAGACCGGCCTCCATGCCCTCAAGCGTTGCTTTCTCTGCGTCAAGGAATGCCTTTGTCGGTTTGCCGAGAAAGACCGTGCGTGACAGCGGGCAATGATAACGACGGTACGCGCCGGCGATTTCGAAGAAGGTGCCTTCGCCTGAGCGCATCGGCTTGTCGTCCCATGTCAGGTGCGGCGCGGAGGCGTCGGCACCGGAAGGAAGGAGCGGCACGATGGCGGGGTAATCGCCGCCGAATTCTGCGGTGCCCCGAATGCCGGCATCGTATATCTCTGCCACGAGATCGCACTTGCGCATGCCCGGTTCAACGACGTCGACGATACGCTTGTGCATCAGTTCGACGATCTTGCCCGCCTTGCGCATATAGTCGAGTTCGGTCGGGCTTTTGACAGCACGCTGCCAGTTCACGAGGCCGGCGGCATCCTTGAAACGTGCGTTTGGCAGATGTTTGTTCAGTGATGCGAAAGCTGCTGCCGAGAAGTAATAATTGTCCATTTCGACACCGACCGCCAGGCCTGACCAGCCCCGTTCCTCGATGATCTGCGACAACAGGTCCATCGGGTGCCGTTCGGTCGATTGAACATAGTGATCGGGATAGCCGATGATATTGTCATGGGCGAGGTACGCCGTGCGCCTGGCGCCATTGGCATCCTGTTTGCGACCGTACCAGATCGGCTCACCATCAGGTGGCACGAGCACAGATTGGTGGACGTAGAAGGACCAGCCGTCATAACCTGTCAGCCAATGCATGTTGGACGGGTCGGTGACGACAAGCAGGTCGATACCGGCACTTTCCATGGCTTTCCGGGTTTTAGCCAGGCGCGCGGCATATTCCTCGCGCGTAAAGTTCAGCGTTACACTCACGCTGCGTCTCCCATTTTTACGCTGTTTTCGATGACTTGGCCGCTGCCCGCGTCTTTGGCGCGGGCAAAGGCGAGATTGGCGATGGCTGTGTCCTGCACGCCGGTGCCGGTCAGATCGGCAAAGGTGATGTCTTCGTTCGAGAGGCGGCCCTGTGACTTGCCGGCAATCACCTCTCCAAGCTCGGCGAATGGCTGATCCCGCTCGACGTAACCCGCGGCAATTGCGTGATGCAATTCGCCGAGAATGCGGGTCTGCGTAAGCCTGTCCGCGACATAGCGCACTCTGGCGAATACGGCCGGATCGATCTCGTTCTTGTGTTCGGCGTCCGATCCCATCGCGGTCAGATGCTGGCCTTGTTCCAGCCAATCGGCGCGCAGGATTGGCTTTTCGGCCGGTGTCGTGGTGACGATGATGTCAGCGTTTCGCACCGCTGCCTGTGGATCAGCCACTGCGGAAACTTCGATGCCGTGTTCCCTGGCAAAATCGTTTGCGAGCTTCTCAGCCTTGTCACGGTTTCGTGCCCAGATCCGCGCAGCTTTAATCGACCGCACCAGCGTCAAAGCCTCGAGCTGCAGACGCGCCTGCATGCCCGCCCCGAAAACCGTGGCGACGGACGCGTCCTTTCGCGCCAGATGCCGCGCCGCGACTGCACCGGCCGCAGCGGTGCGCACGTCGGTTAGGTAACCGTTGTCAAGAAGCAGGGCCTCCACCAGGCCGGTCCTCGCGCTGAAGAGGATCATCAGGCCATTGAGGCTCGGTAGCCCAAGCCTCGGATTGTCGAAGAAGCCGGGGCTGACCTTGATGGCAAAGCCGTCGAAACCCGGCACATAGGCAGTCTTCACATCCACTTCGCCGCGAAATTCGGGAATATCGAGCCGGAGGATCGGCGGCATGGCGACAGCTTTTGTGGCAAGGGCGCCAAAGGCCTGCTCCACGCAGTTGACCGCGGAAAGGTCGAGCTTAACGACGGCGCGCAGGTCTTTTTCGGTCAGGATGGTGATGCGGCTCATGCGGCTCCCCTGTCGATGATGGTCTTGTGGAGCGCCGGATCGATGTTTTCGCCCGATACGATGATCGCGGTCGGGCCGCTGATGTTGACCTTGCCCGACAGGACGGCGGCGAAGCCAACGGCGCCCGCGCCTTCCACTGTCAGGCCTTCCTCGTGCGCCGCATGGCGGATGCCTGCTGCGATCTCGTCTTCGGAAACCAGCACGATGTCATCAAGCAATGCCTGGCAAAGTGCAAAGGTCACACGGTTCGCCAGTCCAATCCCGCCGCCGAGCGAATCCGCCAGCGTTTCTTCCTCCTGGACCGAGACGGGGCGACCGGCTTTAACCGACGCATGCATGGCCGCACCCCGCTCCATGGAAATACCGACGACCCGCGCCCTCGGCTTCAACGCTTTCACCGCAACGGCGATACCGCCCGCAAGGCCTCCGCCTGATAGCGGAACGAGAATTGTCGCCAGTTCAGGCATGTCCTCGACAACCTCGAGACCAATCGTGCCTTGGCCCGCCACGACGTCGCTATGATCGAACGGAGGTATAGCGGTCAGGCCATGGCTTCTGGTCAGGCGCTCCACTTCCTCCTGCGCGTCATCCTGTGATCTGCCGACGATCCGGATGTCGGCGCCAAGCGCGCGGATCGCCTCCACCTTGTTTGCTGGCACCAGCGCCGACATGCAGATGGTCGCGGGAATGCCGAGTTTCTCTGCAGCATAGGCCACGGCCCGGCCATGATTACCTGTCGAGGCGGTGACGAGGCCACGTCTGCGCGCCTCATCGTCAAGCGAGAATATGGCATTCATCGCGCCGCGCAGTTTGAAGGCGCCGATTGGTTGACGGGTTTCAAGCTTCAGATGAACGGGATGGCCACAGCGTTCGGACAGATTGTTCGAGCGGACCAGCGGCGTTCGCTCCACCTGTCCGGCAAGCCGCGCGGCCGCCTGCTCTATCGCGGCCAGCGAGACGGGAAGCGGGCTTTTTTCGGCGGATATGGACGGGTTTTCGCTCTTCATGATTGTCATGTTGTGAGCGAAGTAAAATCATGTCAATTATTATATTGTAATGATTCAATGATTTTCGATCGACAGCCTCAGCCGATCGAGCCGATATCATAGACCGGGGGCAGTTGCTCGAAGGTCTGCCGTACGGTGTTTAAAGCCTTGGCCAGGCTTGCATGATTGAGGCGGCCGCCGAGGCATATGCGGATGCCGCCGCCATGGCCGGGTCCGGCAATGAATGGTTCTGATGGGGTTACCGCGACATTCTGGTTCGTCAGCGCACGTACAAGGCCGTCCTCAGTCCAGCGTGGCGGAACCTTCAGCCAGGCACAAAAGGACAGGGAGTGGGTCGAGGCGATATGGTGGCTCAATATGTCCGCGGCAATTTTCTGCCGCATGCGCGCTTCAGCGCGCTGGACGTCCAGCAGCCGCCTTGCGGTGCCGTTTTCTACCCAGCGCGTGGCGATTTCTGCCGTGAGATAGGTTCCACTCCAGCTCGATACACGCAGGATGGAGGCGGCGCGGATGGAATAGGCGGGTGGTACGACGAGATAACCAACGCGCAGCCCGGTCAGCACCGTCTTGGTGAAGCTGGTGACGAAAAAGCCCAGATCGGGCAGCATTTCAGTGATGGATGGCAAATCATCCTCGATGATCGGGCGATAAACTTCGTCTTCGATGACAAAGACGCCGTAGCGTTCGGCAATTGTCGCAATCTCCCGTCTGCGCTCCGCGCCCGATACATGCCCCGTGGGATTGTTGAGGGTGGGAATAAGCACCAGCGCCCTGACGCCGCCTGATGCACACGCGGCCTCCAGCGCGTCCGGTAAAACGCCCTCTTCATCGGTCGGCAGGCCCTTGAGACTGAAACCGAGAATGTTCGACAAGCCGATAATGCCGTGGTCCGTGAGGTTCTCGCAGAGAACCACGTCGTTCGATCGAATGATGCAGCTCAGGGCAAGGAAAATGCCGTGGGCTGCGCCGTTAGTGACGAGGATACGCTCCGCACCGGCGGTCACGCCCATCATGGTGAGCCAGGTTCGGGCGGTTTCGCGATGGCTGTCGAGGCCGGCCACCGGCCGGCAGGGGCGCATGAAACCCGAATTGTCGCCATCGGCCAATTCACGAAGGATGGCGCGTGAGGCGTTTTCATGCTCGTCGAGATAGACGCCGCGGATAATGGAGAGATCGAGGACCTCAGTCGGGCTGTGGTCGAGCATCATGCGGCCCGCCCGTTCCGTCACCCGTGTCTTCACGAAGGTGCCTCGGCCGATTTCGCCGCTGAGATAGCCCAGCCGCTCGGCCTCCTTGTAGGAGAGGCTGACGGTCTGGACAGACAGTCCGAGTTCACGCGCCAGATCGCGGTGGGTCGGCATGCGGTCCATTGGCTTCAGAACGCCGGCGTCGATATCGGCGATGATGCGTTCGGTCAGTGCCGAATGTTTCGTTTCGCCCTTCTGCTTGGCGAGAACTGGCCGCCATGCCACCGGTTTCGTTGCGGGAACCGGATCGAGGCTGAGCGGATTGGCTTGACGGCGCATGAAATTGTCTCGTTTTAGACGAAGATGATTTCATGACATTATGCACGGTTCGGCGGAAAGATGAAGCCTTATGCAGCGTAGATGACAATTGCATCCAAAACAGGCGCAATCGTCATCTCCCTGCTGTCCAGACGAGCAGTTCCCGGTCCGGTAAAAGCCTGGCTGGTGATCAGATTTTTTCGCCGGCCTGGACCAGATCATCCATGACGCTGCGGACGGCGGCTTCGGCGATGGCGATGATCTCGTCCACCTCCGCCTTCGTCGTCACGAGCGGCGGTGCAAAGCCCAGAATATCGCCATGCGGCATGGCCCGCGCAATAAGGCCGCCATTGCGTGCTGCCTTCGAAACGCGTGCACCAACCGCAAGACCCGGTGCAAAACGTGTCTTCTTTTCCCGGTCCGCCACGAATTCGATGGCACCCATCAGGCCCACGCCACGCACCTCGCCGACGATTGGAAGCTGTGCGAACCTTGCTTTCAACTGCTCCTGAAAATAGTTGCCGACGGCCCGTGCATTGCCCGGCAGGTCTTCCTTTTCCACGATATCAAGCACGGCGTTTGCCGCAGCCGCACCGATGGGATGTCCGGAATAGGTGTAGCCGTGCGAGAAGGCGCCGACGCGATCAGCGCCGTCCTCCATCACCTTGTAGACTTTCTCTCCTACGATCGCGCCGGAGAGCGGGAAATAGGCTGATGTCAGCCCTTTGGCGACGGTGATCAGATCCGGCTCGATGCCGTAATGTTGTGAGCCGAACATGGAGCCTGTACGCCCGAAGCCGGTAATCACCTCATCGGCAATCAACAGGACATCGTATTTTCTGAGAACATCCTGTATCGCCGACCAGTAGCCTTCCGGCGGCGGCGTGATACCCCCCGTGCCAAGCACCGGTTCAGCAATAAAGGCACCGATTGTGTCGGGGCCTTCGCGCAGAATGAGCTCTTCCAGTTCGTCGGCGCGCCGTTTTGAGAATTCCAGTTCGGTTTCACCGGCTTCAGCGCCCCAATAATGGTGTGGGACGCCGGTGTGCAGCACGCCAGCGCGCGGCAGGTCCATGTGGTCATGATAAAAGCTCATGCCGGTCATGGAACCGGAAACGACGCTGCAGCCGTGATATCCCCGCTCGCGGGAAATGATCTTCTTCTTCTCCGGTTTGCCGCGCAGATTGTTGTAATACCAGACGAGCTTGGCCTGGGTCTCGTTGGCGTCCGAGCCGGACATGCCGTAGAACACCTTGCTCATCTTGCCGGGAGCCATCTTCACCAGCCGGTCGGACAGGATCGCCAGTTCGTCCGTCGTGTGGGCGGCGTAGGAATGATAATAGGCGAGCCGATAGGCCTGACGGGAAATGGCTTCCGCCACCTCGGTGCGACCGTAACCGACATTGACGCAATAAAGACCGGCAAAGCCATCGATCAACTGCTTGCCGTGGGCGTCCTGAATGCGGATGCCCTTGCCGGATTCAACGATGGTCGGTTCCCCGAGCTTGCCGCTGGCGAAGTCCTTCAGCTGCGTGAAGGGGTGCAGAACCGCATTTCGATCCATTTCCGCGATATTTTTGATGTCGATGGTCATAGGCGGGTTCCTTTCAGGCAGCCAGATTGCCGAAGCAGACATATTTGGGTTCAAGATATTCCATCAGGCCGTGGCGCGAGCCTTCGCGACCGAGGCCGGATTGTTTCCAGCCGCCGAAGGGAATTGGCGCACCGGTGAATTTCGGCGTATTGACGGCAACCATGCCGTATTCCAGCTGGTCGGTCAGGCGCATCGCCCGGCCCAGATCGTTGGTGTAGACATAGGCCGCAAGTCCCATCTCGGTTGCATTGGCGCGGCGGACGACCTCATTCTCGTCATCGAAGGGAAGGATGGCGGCCACAGGCCCGAAGGTTTCCTCACGTGCGATCAGCATGTCGTCAGTCACATCAGCCAGCGCGGTTGGCGTTACGAAATTGCCGCCGAGCGGACTGTCCTGCCCGCCGCAGACGAGGCGCGCGCCAGCGGAGAGCGCCTGTGCGATCTGCTGACGGCACTTTTCGGCGACCGATGGCCGTGTCATTGGCCCAATGTCGATGCCCGGTTCAAGGCCGTGGCCAACGGTCAGTCTGGAAGTTGCGTCGGCAAACCGATCGATGAAGCGGTCATACAGCGCTCGCTGAACATAGATGCGATTTGCCGCCAGGCAGTCCTGGCCAGATGTAGCGAATTTGGCGCTGATGCACCCCGCCACCGCTTGAGAAAGATCAGAATCCCCAAATACGATGAAGGGTGCATGACCACCCAGCTCCAGCGACGCTTTCTTGACGGTTGCCGCCGACTGGGTAAGGAGCAGCCGCCCGACCTCCGTCGAGCCAGTGAAGGAGAACGCCCGCACATCGGTATGCTCCAGAAGACGACGCGCCAGAGGCGCGGCTTCACCGGGCAGTACCTGCAATACGCCGGCCGGCATGCCTGCCTCCTCCGCAAGTTTTGCCAGAGCCAGCGCCGAGAGCGGAGTTTCGGGTGCCGGCTTGACGATCATGGTGCAACCGGCGGCAAGGGCCGCTCCTGCCTTGCGGGCTATCATGGCTGACGGGAAGTTCCATGGCGTGATCGCTGCCGTTACGCCGATCGGCTGCATCCGTACGGAGAGATTGCCACCTTTCAGGTGGCTCGGTATTGTCTCGCCATAGGATCGCTCGCCTTCGCTCGCGAACCAGTCGAGAAAATTGGCCGCGTAGGAAATTTCCCCCAGCGATTCTTCCAGCGGCTTGCCCTGCTCGGCGCTGATGATAGTGGCGAGATCGCGCGCATTGTCGCGCATCAGTCTGCCCCAGCTCCGCAGGATGTCGCCGCGTTCTACCGGCAGCGTCTCGCGCCAGTGAAGGAAGGCTGCGCTTGCGGCCTCTATGGCGGAATCGACATCATCGAGAGAGCAGGCGGTCACATCCACGAGATGGTCGCCGCCTGCTGGGTCGATAACGCTCAGCCTCTCGCTGCGCTCCACCCATACCCCGCCCAAAAAGGCGCGATGCTCGATCAGATCGGGCCGGCGAAGGTTCTTCAACGCGGCGCTGGCAATACCTTTCATGAATATGCTCCATTTTCATTTGCGTGGAGCTTAGCGTCGCTGCATGATCGATCTCCGGCATTTATTTCCTACTTGACACAGAAATAATGCTAATTTTACCCGAGTACGCAGGAATTCTGCATGACCAATATTGATCGAGCCGACAGGGCGCTGCTTGACGCCGTGCAAAAGAACAACCGTCTGACGTCGGAGGAGCTGGCGCGGATCGTCAATCTCTCGCCGACGGCCTGCCAGAGGCGGCTCAAGCGATTACGGGAGGAGGGAGTGATCGAGGCGGATGTGGCGATCGTCTCGCCCAAAGCCGTGGGACGGGGCATCACCATGATCGTCCTCGTGTCGCTGGAACGGGAGCGCGCGGACATCGTCGATCGCTTCAAGGCGGCGATCCGTGCGACGCGCGAAGTCATGATCGGCTATTATGTTACCGGTGATGCCGATTTCATTCTGGTAATCACGGCAAAGGACATGGAGGACTACGAGGCCTTCACCCGCCGCTTCTTTTATGAAAACCACGACATTAAAGGGTTCAAGACAATGGTCGTCATGGACCGCGTGAAGGCCGGATTCGCCTTTCCTATCGAAGACTGACCGGCCAGAGGCCTGCTAACATGTCTGTGTCGGGACTTCCGCCTTTTGTACGGTCGTTCTAGTTCTGGACGGGCTGCAAGACCCTGCCCAAGCAGCGGGGAAAGGAAGGAGGCCCGGATATCCGTGCGATGACAGATCCGGAGCCTCCGGGAGCTGGTAGTTCATGTAAGCCCTGCGCAGGCAGATCATGCGCTCGCAATTTGGAACATTGTCGCGCGCTATTGCGTGATTTCGGGTTCCACGAGCTTGGCAAGCTTGCGCAGTGACTCCTGCCAGCCGAGATAACACGCATCAGCCGGAATGATATCCGGCACGCCCTCCTGTTCGATATTCACTTCGGTGCCGGATGCCACTGCCTTTATGTTCACCGTGACTTTCATTTCGCCAGGCAGGTTGGGATCGTCGAAGCGGTCCGTGTAGACAAGGCGCTCTCCGGGTACGAGTTCAACATAGGTCCCGCCAAAGGAATGACTGTCGCCCGTCGTGAAATTTCGGAAAGACATGCGGTGATTGCCGCCGACCTTCGCATTCAGTTCATGAACGGTACAGGTGAACCCGAATGGCGGGAGCCAGCTTGAAATCGCATCCGGTTCGATGAAAGCGCGATAGAGCTTTTCGGGTTTCGTTGCGAAGACGCGATGTAGACGAATGACGCTTGGCATGGTTTCCTCCTGTTGATGCGTTGTCATTCAACGTGGTCGATCATTGTCGGGCTGAACAGCAGCCGGATATAGCGGTGAAGATGGTCGAGGCTTTCGACGGCTTGCTGCGGATTCCCGCTCGCTTTTGCCAGAATGAAGGCGCCCTGGATGACGGCTTGAATGTGCAGGGCAAGACTTTCCGCCGTAAATGTCTCTGTTATCCTGTATTGATTCAGGGCTGCTTCGATATCGCTGACAAGTGTTTCGGCGTGGCCTGAAATGCTATTCCAGCACGCTTGCCGGATCGCCTCGCTGGTCTCGTAAACCTCCTGCGCCATGGTGCCGACAAAGCAGGTAAAATCCGGCAATTCGCCCTGTATCAACTGCTTGCGGAAGGCGACATAGTTCAGCAGTCGCTCCAGTGGATCAGCGGCATCGTGATACGACGCGGTTTCGAACACGGCACCGGTTACCTCCGACCAGTGCTGGGCAGCCGCGACCGCCATTTCCTCCTTGCTGGAGAAATGGTGAAAGAATGCACCTTTGGACAGCTCGGCCTTGGCGCAGACATCGTCAACTGTCGTCGCGGCGTAACCTTTCGTCCGGATGACGGTAAATGCCGCCTCCAGCAGGCCCGGCCTGGTCAATGGGTTCTGTTTCCTTGCCACATCAAATCTCCCTTGCTTGATTAAATACAGACTAGTCGGTATTTAATCAAGCGGAATTTTACTGGTGTGTTGTCCGGTGACTTCCCGGTCCAATATTGTTGGGCAGGATGGCGCATAACAGAAGGCGCGCGCTCGATCACGCGAGGGAGCGCGCCGCTCCCGCGCCGTCATTAAAATGCGCAGATCCGGGCAGTTCTACTCCAGCGCCACCATGTAGGCTGGTAACTGTTCTTCGAAAAATTTCGAGAAAGTTGCGATGCGGGGCGGCAGGGCCTGATAGGGCGGATAATAGAGCGTCAGCCAGAGTTCCGGCGGCGACCAGCCGGGCAGGACATGGACGAGGCGGCCGCTGTGGATATGCTGTGCGATGTTGAAGCCCGGCAGCAAGGCGACCCCTGCGCCATCCGCAGCCATATCGGCCAGAACCTCGCCACTATTGGCGCTGAACGCACGACCTGCCGTTATCGTGATACTTGACCCGCCATCTGACAGAACCCAATTCTCCCGACGGCTCTCGCCGCTGTAGGCAAGGCAATCGTCAGGCGTCAGTTCAGCGGGGTGTTTCATCTGCGCGAACCGGCTGCCCGGAGCCGCCACCAATATGCGCGGCACAGCCCTGATCTTGCGCCATATGGTGAATTTGTCCGATGGGGCGGACGAGATACGGATCGCCAGATCGTAGTCATCATCCACGATATTGACCAGGCCGTCCGATAACGAAATCTCGAAGCACATTTTCGGATAGAGTTCCCGGAAGCCCGACAGGATCGGCGGCAGCACCGTTTTGCCGAGCCATGTCGGCGCGCTGATCCTCAGGCGTCCCTCGTCGGCCTTGTGGGCGTTGCGAACATCGCGCCGGGCGTTCTCCAAAGCCTCGACCGCCGGCTGAATCTGTGCGGCGAAGACGGCACCGTCCGTCGTGAGCGATACCTGACGGGTGGTCCGGACGAATAATTGCACGCCGAGATCATCTTCAAGTGCTGCAATCGCACGGGTGACGGCCGCTGCCGTCATACCGAGTTCACGGGCCACCTGCGCGAAGTTGCGCTTTTCGGCCGCCATCAGGAAGGTTTTGAGAGCTTTGTGATCGTTCATCTCTATTATTTCAAAAATCGCAATTCATTCGAGAAAAATATTGCAATTCCGCGATACAATCAAGCGGGTTACATCTTTCTCCATCGAAACGGGCACACCAACAGCGAAAGGCGCCGACGATGATCAAGGATATCAAGGGCCTGCACCACGTTACCTCGATGGCGTCGGATGCGCGGCAGAACAACAGCTTCTTCACCGATACGCTCGGCCTGCGCCGGGTAAAGAAGACCGTCAACTTCGACGAGCCAAGCGTCTATCACCTTTATTACGGTGACGAAAAGGGAACGCCTGGCACGGTCATGACGTATTTTCCCTTCGCCAACATGATGGCCGGCCGTCCGGGCGTCGGCGAAGTAGGCGAGACACAGTTTTCCGTCCCCAAGGGTTCGCTCGGCTTCTGGAAAGATCGTCTCATTACGAAAGGTGCCGCCGGCCTTCAGGCCGATACGGTCTTCGGTGCACAGCGCCTGCGTTTTACCGGTCCGGATGGCGATGGACTCGCGCTGATCGAAACGGATAACGATGCTCGCGCTCCATGGCTTGCCGAGGGCATCTCCGAAGACAACGCCATACGCGGCTTCACCGGTGCGCGCTTCAATCTGAATGATACGGCCGCGACCGAGGAACTGCTTCGCTTCATGGGATATGAGCGCGCCGATGTAGAAGGCGATGTAACCCGCTTCGTCATTCCCGGCGGCAACGGCGCCGATACGATTGATCTCGCCACACTGCCAACGACGCCCTTTGCCCGTCCGGGAGCCGGTTCGGTTCATCACATCGCTTTCGCGGTTGAAAACCGTCAAAAGCAGCTGGACGTGCGCAAGGCGCTGATGGACACCGGCTATCAGGTCACCCCTGTCATCGACCGCGATTACTTTTGGGCGATCTATTTCCGCACGCCGGGCGGCATCCTGTTCGAAATCGCCACCAACGAACCCGGTTTCGATCGCGACGAGGATACCGCGCATCTGGGCGAAGCGCTCAAGCTGCCAAGCCGTTATGAGCCTTTCCGCAATCAGATCGAGGCGAACCTCGCTCCCCTTGCGGCATAAAGCGGGTCGTTGATCCGCATCCACTGAAGAAATCATATCCACGCTTTCAAGGCGGCTGCCCCTGCCGGGCAGCTGACCGGCGAAGCCTTGTCAATTTCACCGCCGTCGATCGGCAATCACCACCTGAACGGAGAACCACCATGTCGAAGCTTGAAGTCCTTACTCCCGCCAACAGCCAGATCATCTTCATCGACCAGCAGCCGCAGATGGCTTTCGGTGTGCAGTCGATCGATCGCCAGACCCTGAAGAACAATGTCGTCGGCCTCGCCAAGGCGGCAAAGATCTTCAACATTCCGACGACAATCACCACGGTTGAAACGGAAAGCTTCTCCGGCAACACCTTCCCGGAACTGCTGGCAGTATTCCCGGAAAACGACATTCTCGAGCGTACCTCGATGAATTCCTGGGATGACCAGAATGTCCGCGATGCCCTGGCGAAGAATGCCGCCAACGGTCGCAAGAAGATCGTTGTTTCCGGCCTCTGGACGGAAGTGTGCAACACCACCTTCGCTCTTTCGGCGCTGCATGATGTCGCCGATTACGAAATCTACATGGTGGCGGATGCATCTGGCGGCACCTCTGTCGACGCACATAAATATGCCATGGACCGCATGGTGCAGGCGGGCGTCATCCCCGTCACCTGGCAGCAGGTGCTGCTGGAATGGCAGCGCGACTGGGCCCGCAAGGAAACCTATGACGCCGTCACCTCGCTGGTGAAGGAACATTCAGGCGCTTACGGCATGGGCATCGATTATGCGGTCACGCATGTTCATGGCGGCGCAGAGCGCGTCAAGCACGGCAAGCGCATCGGCCCCAACCCCGCGAAATAAGCTTTCAACCCTGGCGCGCCGGCGGGATAAATATCCCGGCCGGCGCGGCTTCATCCATCCAAAGGAGGTTTCCATGAAAGTCTATCTTCTGTCGCTTGGCGCCGGCCTGCTCGTCGGCATCGTTTACAGCCTGCTCAATGTGCGTTCGCCCGCGCCGCCCGTCATTGCCTTGGTCGGTCTGCTGGGCATCCTGGTCGGAGAACAGATCATCCCTTTCGCAAGAACGATCATCGACAGGGAACCGGCCGCCGTTTCGTGGTTCAACCAGATCAAGCCGCACATGTTCGGTCATATGCCCAAGGGTGGTGTCGAAACGGTAGATATCGCCAAGGGCACCGCACCCATCGAGAGGGAGAGAAGCTGATGCCGACACGACGCACTTTCCTCGGCGCGGCATCCAGTCTCGCCTTTCCGAATCTGTTTTCACCGGCTAAGGCCGCTGATCCCATCAAGAGCGGAGCTTCGTCCATGCATCCAGATACCATCCTTCACAATGGCCGCGTCACGACACTTGATCGTGGCAATCCGAATGCAACGGCAGTCGCCATCAAGGATGGTCTGTTTCTGGAGGTGGGAAGCGATACCGAGGTCATGGCCCTTGCCGGGCCGGAAACGAAGATCATCGACCTCAGGGGCAAGCGGGTTCTGCCGGGCCTGATCGACAACCACACCCACGTCGTGCGTGGGGGCCTGAACTTCAATATGGAACTGCGCTGGGACGGCGTGCGCTCGCTTGCCGATGCCATGGACATGCTCAAACGCCAGGTCGCGATAACGCCAGCCCCGCAATGGGTGCGCGTCGTCGGTGGTTTCACAGAGCACCAATTCGTCGAAAAGCGTTTGCCGACCATCGAGGAGATCAATGCGGTCGCGCCGGATACGCCGGTCTTCCTTCTGCATCTTTACGACAGGGCGCTGCTGAACGGCGCGGCGCTGCGTGCCGTCGGTTATACCAAGGACACGCCCAACCCGCCCGGTGGCGAAATCACCCGTGATGCCAACGGCAATCCCACCGGCCTGCTGCTCGCCAAGCCGAATGCCGGCATTCTCTATTCGACGCTTGCCAAGGGGCCGAAACTGCCGCTCGACTATCAGGTCAATTCCACCCGCCATTTCATGCGCGAGCTGAACCGGCTGGGTGTAACCGGCGTCATCGATGCCGGCGGCGGCTTCCAGAATTATCCGGATGATTACGAGGTGATCCAGAAGCTGTCGGATGAGAACCAGATGACCGTTCGGCTGGCCTACAACCTCTTCACGCAGAAGCCGAAACAGGAAAAGGAAGACTTCCTCAACTGGACGCAATCGGTCAAATACAAGCAGGGCAACGATTATTTCCGGCACAATGGTGCGGGTGAAATGCTGGTCTTTTCCGCGGCCGATTTCGAGGATTTCCGTCAGCCGCGGCCCGATATGCCGCCGGAGATGGAAGGCGAACTTGAAGATGTTGTCCGGATCCTCGCGGAAAACCGCTGGCCCTGGCGTCTGCATGCCACCTATGACGAGACCATTTCGCGGGCGCTGGATGTCTTCGAAAAGGTCAATCGTGATATCCCGCTCGAAGGGCTTAACTGGTTCTTCGACCACGCAGAAACCATTTCTGACCGCTCCATCGACCGTATCGCCGCGCTTGGCGGTGGCATCGCCACCCAGCACCGCATGGCCTATCAGGGCGAATATTTCGTCGAGCGTTATGGCCAGGGCGTGGCCGAAGCCACACCACCGATCCGGCGCATGCTCGATAAGGGTGTGAACGTTTCGGCCGGAACGGACGCAACGCGCGTCGCCTCCTATAATCCGTGGGTGTCGCTCTTCTGGATGGTGACCGGCAAGACCGTTGGCGGCATGCAGCTTTACCCGCGCGCCAATTGCCTCGACCGCGAAACGGCGCTGCGCATGTGGACGGAAAAAGTTACCTGGTTCTCGAATGAAGAAGGCAAGAAGGGCCGCATCGAGAAAGGCCAGTTCGCCGATCTCGTGGTGCCGGACAAGGACTTCTTCTCCTGTGCGGAGGATGAAATCTCCTTCCTTACCTCGGAACTGACGATGGTGGGTGGCAAGGTCGTCTATGGCGCCGGTGACTTCAAGGCACTGGACGAGAGCAATATTCCGCCGGCCATGCCAGACTGGTCGCCAGTGCGCAAGTTCGGCGGCTACGCCGCCTGGGGTGAACCGGATGGCGCCGGCGCCCGCTCGCTGCGCCGCACGGCCATCTCCACCTGCGGCTGCGCCAGCGATTGCGGTGTGCATGGTCACGACCATGCCGGTGCCTGGACATCGAAGCTGCCGATTGCCGATCTCAAAGGTTTCTTCGGTGTCTTGGGCTGCTCCTGCTGGGCGGTATAAGCCTCATCGGCAAAGAAACTCACCCACGGGCGGCGCATGTGCCGCCCGTGGGATACGACCAATAGCCGATAAAAGAATATTACAAATTACGCAATTATATCGAAACTATTGATGCAATTGTTGGCGGTAATCCTTTGCGCCAATATCGCTCCATCAGATGAACGCCAGCGCCGCTCGAACCGAACGGCCAGTAGGAGCACATTATGACTGAGCCGTCTTCAACCCTTCGCCTTCGGGTCTTCCTTGCGGATATCGTTGCCGCACCCGCCACAAAAACCCTTGCGCTTCTGGCGCTTTGCTCGGCCTATATTCAGGGACCGCTGACGAAGATTTTCGACTTTCCAGGGGCGATTGCCGAGATGAACCATTTTGGCCTTCAGCCGGCGGTCGCATTCGCCGTCGTCGTCATCCTGTTCGAACTCACCGCCTCCGCTCTGGTCGTGTCGGGCTTCCTGCGCTGGGCCGGAGCTCTGGCACTGGCGGGCTTCACTCTTGTCGCCACCTTCATCGCTCTCCGCTTCTGGGAAATGGCGCCGGGCATGGACCGCATGATGGCCACCAATGCCTTCTTTGAACATCTAGGTCTCGCTGGCGCATTTGTCGTCGTCGCTGCAATCGATCTCACGAAAGGAACGGGCAAATGAGCGCCGCAAAATCCTCCGCAAGCAGTTTTGCTCCGCTTGCACAACCGGTCTTCGCCGTCCTCTGGGCCGCGACGGTGCTGGGCAATACCGGCAGCTTCATGCGTGATGTCGCGAGTTCATGGTTGATGACCGATCTTTCGGCCTCTCCGGCGGCTGTCGCCATGGTGCAGGCCGCTGGAACCCTGCCGATCTTTCTTCTGGCGATCCCGGCCGGCGTGCTGACCGATATTCTCGACCGCCGCAAGTTCCTGATCGCGGTTCAGCTGTTGCTGGCCTCTGTCAGCGTCACCCTCATGGTTCTTGCGCACACCGGCCTTTTGTCCGTCAGCGCCCTGATCGGTCTCACCTTCCTCGGCGGTATCGGTGCGGCGCTGATGGGACCGACCTGGCAGGCCATCGTGCCGGAGCTGGTGAAGCGCGAGGATATCAAGAGCGCCGTGGCTCTGAACTCGCTCGGCATCAATATCGCCCGTTCCATCGGTCCGGCTGCTGGCGGCATCCTGCTTGCGGCCTTCGGCGCGGCATTTACCTATGGCGCCGATGTCGCCAGTTACTTCGTCGTCATCGCCGCCCTTTTGTGGTGGCCGCGGGTAAAGAACGCTGACGATGCGCTGGCCGAAGGTTTCCTCGGCGCTTTCCGGGCGGGCCTTCGTTACACCCGTGCCAGCAAGCCGCTTCATGTCGTGCTGCTGCGGGCCGCGATCTTCTTCGCTTTCGCCAGCGCCGTCTGGGCGCTGCTGCCCCTGGTTGCCCGGCAATTGCTCGGCGGAGACGCCAGCTTCTACGGTATTCTGCTCGGTGCTGTCGGCGCTGGCGCCATCGGCGGCGCGCTGGTCATGCCGAAGCTGCGCGAACGTTTCGATGCAGATGCCCTGCTTCTCGGTGCTGCCGTCATTACCGCACTCGTCATGGCCGCGCTTTCACTCGCACCGCCGAAGTGGCTTGCCATCATCGTCCTGCTGTTCCTCGGGGGCGCATGGATCACCGCTCTGACGACGCTGAACGGGGCCGCCCAGGCAGTTCTGCCAAACTGGGTGCGTGGCCGTGGCCTTGCTGTCTATCTCACCGTCTTCAACGGCGCGATGACGGCCGGCAGCCTTGGCTGGGGTGCTGTTGGTGAAGCCACAGGTGTGCCGGGTGCATTGCTGATCGGTGCTGCGGGACTGCTGGTTGCGGGCCTTGTCATGCACCGCCTGAAACTGCCTGCGGGTGATGCGGATATGGTGCCATCCAACCATTGGCCGGAACCGCTCGTTGCCGAGCCGGTGGCCCATGATCGCGGCCCGGTTCTGATCCTGATCGAATATAACGTCGAAAAGCATCATCGCTCCGCTTTCCTGCATGCACTCGACGAGCTTTCCCAGGAACGTCGCCGCGATGGCGCCTATGGCTGGGGTGTCACGGAAGACTCCGCCGACCCGCAGAAGATCGTCGAATGGTTCATGGTGGAATCCTGGGCGGAACATCTTCGCCAGCACAAGCGGGTTTCCAATGCCGATGCAGATTTGCAGGGCAAGGTGCTGGCTTATCATTCCGGGCTGGAAAAGCCTGTCGTGCGCCACTTCCTGACGATCAACCGTCCGGGCAAGGCATAAACACAAGGGGCCGAAAGGCCCCTTTTTGCTCCTACCGTTGCACCGGCTGCTATCGCGCAATCCGCTCGAGCACGCGGCTCAATGCATCTTTCAAGGCCTTTGAACCGCCTTTGCCATCGAAGTCTTTGAGCACCTGTTCGTTGAGGCCGCCTTTGGTGGCGAATTCACGGCTGATCTCGTTAAAATCCGCCTTGCTTCCGGCCAACACCGCCACCTCGGAGAGGCCGCCAAAGAGGGGTGCAAGATAGGCGCGCGCCTTTTCTTCCGGCAGTCCGTTTTCGGCCAACCATTCCGTTGCCGTCTGCATGATGCCGAAATAAGTAGCCATCAGAGCGCTTCCGGCGGCCAGAAGGTCGTATTCGGCCTTGGTCTCGCATTCCACCGCATTACCGAGCACGTTGAAGATTGCTGCCGTGTCCCTATCGGCGGGATAAATGGCGGTGACGCCTTTGCGGCGGGCGACGAAGGGCAACGGGATCGCCTGGGTGAAATGTACATCCGCATCGATCCAGTCGAGAAGGGCTTCCCGGCTGGTCGCAGCCACGACGCTGATGACTTTCTGTTCGTCCCTGAACCGTAGCGGCCGGATGACCTCCTCGGCGATCTGGGGACGGATTGCCAGCATGACGGTATCGCAGCCATCGACGATCGCCTGATTGTCGCTTGAGACGATCACCTGCGAAAAATCGGCAGCCAGTTCAGCCGAAACATCCGCGCTGCGCTGGGACACCATGACATGTGGTACGGCGGCGGGTGTCGCAAGCAGGCCGCGTACCATCGCGTCGGTGATGGCGCCTGTTCCGATAAAACCGATTTTTTGGGGCAGGGACATGAATACTCCACTGTGGCGGCTGGATCGAGAGATGGTCGGTCCTTCCAGTTTGGCGCGATGCTAGATTTTCCACCGGTAAATGTCGACAGGCGGTCGGGCCATCTGTGACGCCACGGCACTTAGGTCGGCCGATGCTCGCGAAAAGCGGCAGCGAGCGTTCGCAACGCCTCACGCGATCTGCTGTCCGTCAGGGTCGAGAACATGATGATTTCGGTGGAAGGCAGGGAAGGCAGCCCAAAACGCTGGCTCACCTCCACGGTGTCGGGTGGGGCAAGACGGGAGGAGAAGGCGGAAATCGCAAGTCCCGCCGAAACGGCCGCGGTTACCATGGACGATGTGCCGCCGAGGAAGACCTCCGTCCAGGCTATGCCAGCCCCGTCCAGGGCGCGGGTGGCTATATCACGCACGCCACAGGCGGGAGACAGTGCCGCAAGCCGCAACGGTTCACCCTGACGATGTTCGAATTGCGGGGTTGCATACCAGCCGAAATGCTCCGGTCCGAGAACCTCGCCGTCGCGCCGGTCGTCCTCGCGTCTGATGATGGCCGCATCGATTTCCCCACGGTCGAACGCGTCGAGCAGGGAGCGCGAATGGTCCATCCGAACTTCAATCGTCAGGCCCGGATCATGGTCGTTGAGGCGGGCCAGAAGGGTTGGCACCTCCGGTCCTGCCACGTGGGCGGCAATGCCGAGGCCAAAACGACGGCGCGGTGAGGAAAGGCCTGCCAATGCGCGATCGTGTGCGGCGAGAAATTCGCGGGCGGGCGCCAAAAACACTGCACCCTGCGCGGATAGCCGTACCGAACGCGGTGTGCGTTCGAGCAGCCGCTGGCCTAGCCTGTCTTCCAATCGCTTGAGCTTGACGCTGATCGCGCCCTGGGTGGTGCCGAGCGCTTCGGCCGCGCGGGTGAAGCTCTGCATATCGGCGATCGTAACGAAGGCTTCGACGGCTTCCACATCCAGCGTGCTCATGTCGGCTATTCCAATTTGTTGTCTCTGAAATAGCCAATCATCCAATTCAGTTATGGTCAAGCTTTGTCTAGCCTGTCGCCTCCGTAGATCGGTTTCACAGTTGCGAGCCGAGCCAAGAAAGGCTGAAGAATGACCCTTGCTATTACCGAACAAACGGGCAGCAGAAGCGCCATGGCGCTCGCTGCCGTTTGTCTCTCCGCTCTTATGTTCGGACTGGAAATCTCCAGCGTTCCGGCGATCCTGCCGACACTGGAACAGGTACTGCACGCGGATTTCCGGCAACTCCAGTGGATCATGAATGCCTATACCATCGGCGTGACCATGGTGCTGATGGCAACCGGTGCGCTGGCCGACCGCTTCGGCCGTAAACGTGTCTTTATTGCCAGTATTGCTGCCTTTGCCCTGTCTTCCCTTGCCTGCGGAATGACGCAGAATGTTCCGGTGCTGATCGGCGCGCGCTTCTTTCAGGGCTTGAGCGGAGGAGCGATGCTGGTGTGCCAGATCGCCATTCTGTCGCACCAGTTCCGTACGGCGCGGGAGCGCGGCATGGCCTTCGGCTGGTGGGGCATCATCTCGGGCGTTGGGCTCGGTTTCGGCCCGATCATCGGTGGTGCCATTGTTGCGCTGTGGAGCTGGGAATGGGTTTTCCTCGTTCACGTAGCGCTCGCCATCGTGACCTGGCTGCTTGCTTCGGGCGGTGTGAGAGAATCGCGTGACCCGGAGGCGGCACGTCTGGATATAGCCGGCATGGCCACACTTTCGCTGTCGGTTTTTTGCCTTGCCTTTTTCATCACACAGGGACCCGAGCTTGGTTTTGCGAGCCCGGCGGCGCTTCTGATCCTTGGCGCCTCGGCTGCGAGCTTCATTGCCTTCCTGATTGCCGAAAAGCTTAGTTCAAGACCGATGTTCGACTTCTCAGTGTTCCGCATCCGGCCTTTTTCCGGGGCGATCATCGGTTCAGCGGCGATGAATATCAGCTTCTGGCCGTTCATGATCTATCTGCCGATCTGGTTTCAGGCTGGCCTCGGTTATGACAGCGTCACCGCCGGGCTTGGCCTGCTTGCCTATACGTTGCCAGCCTTGGTGGTCCCGCCTCTGGCTGAACGCCTGTCGCTGCGCTACCAACCCCGCCTCGTCATTCCGGCAGGACTGTTCACCATCGGCCTCGGCTTCATGCTGATGAAGCTGGGAAGCGGTATCGAAGAGGCGAACTGGGTTACAATGCTGCCCGGCTGCATCCTCGCCGGAATGGGGCTCGGACTTACCAATACCCCCGTTACCAACACGACCACGGGCGCGGTTTCGCCCGCCCGTTCGGGCATGGCTTCGGGCATCGACATGAGCGCACGCATGATCTCGCTTGCCATCAACATTCCGATCATGGGCTTTATTCTGGTCGAGGGCGTGGGGGCGTCGCTTCGGGCGAACCTGCCGATCGCGCCCGATGTGTCTCATGTGCAGTCGCTGGCGGAAAAGATCGCCGCGGGAACTGCTGGCGCCTCGGCGCAGGGCGTTTCGGAAGAGCTTGTCCACCGGGCGCTTGCGGATGGGTTCGGCCTGGTCATGCTCTATGCCGGCATCAGTGTATGGCTACTCGCCGCCATCAGCTTCATGATCTTCGGGCCGGCGCGAAAGCCTGCCCATGACTAGGGTGGAGTTCAGGATGCCTCCCGGAAAATGACGGTCACGATCGTTCCGCCGTCCGGGCGCGCCTTTATCTGCAGATCGCTGTCATGCGCCTGTGCGATTGCGCGGGCAATGGACAGGCCGAGACCTGTCCCGCCGGTCTTACGCGCGCGTGACGGTTCCATGCGCCAGAAGAGTTCGATGCCGTGCGCCTCGACGCCGGCGGGGAAGCCCGGCCCCTTATCCTCGATCGAGACGAAGGCGCGCCCGTCCTGAAGCCCGGTCGAGCAACGCATAAATCCGCCGCTCGCCGCGTAGCGGCGCACATTGTCCATCAGGATCAGCAGCAGCTGCCGAAGGCGTTGACGGTCGCCGCAAACTGATGCTGCCTCCAGCGACATATCGAGATCAATGCCTGCTTCGTTCATGAGCGGCCGTGCCGCCTCCGCCACGGCCGCGCATTCGGCGGCAAGATCAAGTGGCTCGGTGTCTTTGACGAGGCTGTTGGTTTCGGCCAGAGAAAGCGTGCGCAAATCATCCACGAGCCGTGCCAGCCCCTCCACATGGACGATGAGGTGGCGAATGGCTTCCTTGTCGAGGGGAAAGAGATCATCGGCAATGCCGTGCAAACGGCCCTGCAGGATCGTGAGCGGGGTGCGCAGTTCATGGGCTACCGCCATCGTGTTGAACTTCAACCGGTGCTCCATCATCTGAAGTTCCCGGACCAAGCTCTCGAAACTGTCGACGAGAAATGCGACCTCTGCGATGTGGCTCCCCTTGATCTCTGCTCCTCCGCTGAAGTTGCCGGTCGCCATGCGCCGCGCTGCATCGGCAAGTTCGCCGAGAGGTGCCGCAATGCGCCGAGAGATGAAGTAACCAAGCAAGCTGCAGAGAAAGACACCGAGCAATCCGAAAATGAACACGGATTTGATAAGCTCGTTATCGGCCTCGTCCTCGAGGCCCGGCAAAACCCTGACAAGGGCCTCAAGCTGACGCTGGTCCGGCATCACACCCCGGTCTATATCCGAGAAGGCCCTGGAGGCATCCGGCGATAGCTGGGCGATCATGCGCTCCTGAATATTGTCGGCATACCAGGAAACGCCGAAATAGACCAACGCAACCGCAAAGATGAGCATTGTAGTGATCGTGATCGCCGTCATCGTCCGCAGGCGGAGCCGCCAAGGCTTCATGGTTTTTGCTCCCCTGCCAGCCGATAACCGATGCTGCGCACCGAGACGAGATAACCGCAGGCGCCATGGTCCGTCAGTTTTTTGCGCAGATTGGCGATGTGTGTGTCGATGGTGCGCGCCAGCGCATCGCTTTCCGGCAGGCAGGCGTCAAGAATATCGGCACGCTGAAAGGCGTGGGTGGGACGACGCGCCATATGGGCGAGGATCCTGAACTCGCTAAGCGTGAGCGGCAGAACGGCCCGCTGACCGTCGTTGCAGACGGCTGCGACATAGGCTTCGGTGTCCACCTCAATGGGCCCGAAGCGTAAAACCCCGCCAGAGCCCGGTTGCCGCGTGCGTTTCAGCACGGCATTCACCCGCGCGATCAATTCATGCGGATTGAAAGGTTTGACGATGTAGTCGTCAGCGCCGAGGCGAAGGCCCGTCAGCTTGTCCATGTCCTCGGCGAGAGATGTGACCATGATGACAGGCGTCTCCCGTTCCCGCCGGATGCGGTTCAAAACCTCGATGCCGTCGAATTTCGGCAGGCGAATGTCGAGGAGAACCAGATCAGGTCTCAACATGGAGAAATGGGTCAGCGCCGTTTCTCCGTCGCTGGCTCTGACGGTTCTGTATCCTTCGCGAACGAGATAGGCGTCCAGGATCTGAATAATATCGGGGTCGTCTTCGACGATTAGAATTAGTCCTTTGTCCATACTCAATCCACAAATTTACTGGTGTCGGCCGTGGCGGCGCCGGGACGCTAAGCGGATGCGGAACATCGGGCAAGAGCCGCTGTGCCTGAATGAATCCCACCGGCACTCCTTTCCATACACTCTTGTGTCTTTCTCCGCAGAGCCTTGACATTTCTGCGGAAGAGAACTGGCCATGCACCAGTCTCTCACCCATAAAACCCACCCCAAAAAGCGGCGTTTGACCCAACGGTCGAAATTTCGTGTCAACTTTATTTCTGTCGTTCGTCAGGCATTTGCGCGTGCCTCCTGCAGTCCCTTTGTGCTGGCTCTTCTGGTCGCCCTTGCGATGATGATTGTCTTTACGATCAGGCCGGATATCGATCTTGGAGTAAGCCGGCAATTCTGGGCGGAAGGTTTCACACTCGGCGAGGACGAGTTCCTGATTTCCGTCCGCGATCTGAACCGCAGGCTTCCCTGGGTCTTGCTGTCCGGACTTGTGTGCATGCTTGTCGTAATGCCCTTCTCGCGCGGCTTGCCACGGCTTTTTCCACCACACAGACTGCTGCTTATTATCGTCTTTTTTGCTCTGGGACCGGGCGCTGCGGTGCATGCCCTGAAAAACCTGTTCGGCAGGGCAAGGCCGCGGCATCTCGCAGAGTTCGGGGGAGAGCTGGTTTTTACACCGGTTCTTTCCCTCGGTGGCAGCTGCACCCGAAACTGCTCTTTTCCTTCCGGTGAAAGCGCTTCCGCAATCGCCCTTCTGGCCTTCATCATTCTCCTGCCAGAGAAATTTCGCCTGATCGGCACCGCAATATTGACGCCGTTCATCGTGATTTTCTCCCTGAACAGGGTGGCGATGGGAGCTCATTTCCTCTCGGATGTCCTGATTGCATGGCCTTTGATGTTTGCGGTATTTCTTCTGCTCCATCGGCCGTTCATCAACAATCGGCGTGCGATCGACGCGACTTTTTCGCGCAAGAGCGATGGTGCGCGGCGCTCCGCCGAAACAAGACCGTTTGCCGAACAATAACGCCCGTCGGGCATCCGACCGCTAATATCAAAAGGGCAGCGGAAACCGCTGCCCCTTCCGTTTCTTCTGCGCAGATGATGGCAGCCTTATTTCACCTTTGCGACGACAAGCTTGCCGTCGGCGCGTTCGGCGATGAACTCGATATTGGCGCCTTCCTTGAGCTTTTCGAGCATCGCATCGTCCTTGACGCGGAACACCATGGTCATGGCTGGCATGTCGAGGTTCTTCAGTTCTTCATGGATGATGGTGACCTTCTTGGCGGCAGCATCGACTTTCTTGACTGTTCCCTTGGTGAATTCCTCTGCAAATGCGCTGAATGGAGCGGTGAGTAGAAGTGCGGCTGCGACGGTGATCTTAATGATGGTCTTCATGGTGAGATTCCTTCGGTCGTGGGTTACTTGGCGGACACTTTGAGATCGCCGCGCATGCCGGCCTCGTAATGTCCGGGTTTCAGGCAGGCGAATTCGAACATGCCGTCATTGGTGAATTTCCAGATGATTTCGCCGCTTTCTCCCGGCGCGAGGGTGATAGCGTTCGGGTTGTCGTGTTCCATCTCCGGCGCCTTGGCCATTGCAGCCTTGTGCTCCAGATTGGCTTTCTGCTCGTCCATGATGAATTCATGGTCCAGCTCGCCGGCATTCTTGACAGCGAAGCGAACGGTCTTGCCCTTCTTGAATTCGAATTTGGCGGGTGTGAACAGCATCTTGCCATCGGGTGTCTCTTTCATCGTCACCTGAATGGTCTGGGTCACCTTTGCCTTGTCGCCCGGTTCGCCCACCGCCATCGCTTCATGGCCGCCGCCGTGGGTGCCGGATGCGAGCGCTGGCGTGGCAAGAGTGGTGAGAAGCAGTGCAATTTTCAGTCTGGTCATGTCATTGTTCCTTGGTTTGTAAGGGTGGGTCATATTCAGCCGTGTTTCATCGGATGCGGCGTGATCTGCGTTTTGGGGTCGGTGTTCTTTTGGCTGTCCGGCAATTCGCCGGTCCACTCCCAGGCCTGCGTGCCGGGCGGATTTTCGTACCAGCCGGGGTCTGCGTAGTCGCCCGCGGAAATGCCTTCGCGAACCTTCACGACAGAGAACATTCCGCCCATTTCGATCGGGCCGTGCGGGCCCCACCCCGTCATCATCGGAACGGTATTTTCGGGGATTTCCATTTCCATCGCGCCCATGTCGGCCATGCCGGCGGTGCCCATCGGCATATATTCCGGCCGGACCTTGCGGATCTTTTCGGTGACGCTTTTTTTGTCGACGCCGATGAAGGTGGGGACGTCATGTCCCATGGCGTTCATCGTATGGTGTGACTTGTGGCAATGGATCGCCCAGTCGCCGACATATTTGGCGTCGAATTCATAAGCCCGCATGGCGCCGACGGGAATATCGATGCTGACCTCCGGCCAGCGCGCCTCCGGCCGCACCCAGCCGCCATCCGTGCAGGTCACCTCGAAATCGTAACCGTGCATGTGGATCGGATGGTTGGTCATGGTCAGGTTACCGACGCGCACGCGCACCCGGTCGTCCCTGGAAACCACCAGCGGATCGATGCCCGGAAACACCCGGCTGTTCCATGCCCAAAGATTGAAATCCGTCATCGTCATGATTTTGGGGACGGAGGTGCCGGGATTGATGTCGAAGGCGTTGAGCAGGAACACAAAATCGCGGTCCACCGGCATGAAGGTGGGGTCCTTCGGATGGACAACGAAGAAGCCCATCATGCCCATCGCCATCTGCACCATCTCGTCCGAATGTGGGTGGTACATGAAGGTGCCCGACTTCAAGAGGTCGAACTCGTAGACGAAGGTCTTGCCGACGGGGATATGCGGCTGCGACAGTCCACCCACCCCGTCCATGCCCGATGGCAGGATCATGCCGTGCCAGTGGATCGTCGTATGTTCCGGCAGCTTGTTGGTAACAAAAATGCGCACCCTGTCGCCTTCCACGGCCTCGATGGTGGGGCCCGGTGACTGGCCGTTGTAACCCCATAGACGGGCAGTCATGCCCTCGGCCATTTCGCGTTCCACCGGCTCGGCGACAAGGTGGAATTCCTTGACGCCATTGTTCATCCGGAAGGGCAGGGTCCAGCCATTCAAGGTGACGACGGGATTATAATCGGGACCGGTGGTGGGCTTTACCGGCGCCTGCGTTGCCGCCGTTTCCATCACTGCCGCTTCCGGCAGGCTGCTGTTGGAGGTTTTCGCCCAGGCCGCCGAGGAGACCATCGCGGCGCTGACGCCCAGAAGTTGTCTTCTATTGAACATGGTCTTTCCCTTTCTCAATGTCCGCCACCACCGCCGCCGGAAGCGGCGGCAACCTCGGTCTCTCCGCCAGACGCGCCTGCGCCGCCGCCATAAATGGCGGGAGCGAGGCCGGCTTCGGCGAGCCAGAAGTCGCGTTTGGCATCGATGGCCAGCAGGTTCGAATTGACCTTCTCGCGGCTGTCGGCCAGCAGCTCGAACGTGTTGGTGAGCATGCCGTTATAGGTCAGCAGCGACTCTTCCTCGATCTTGGTGCGCAGGGGCACCACGCTGTTGCGGTAATGCCGGGCGATATCGTAATTCGAGCGATAGGCCTGATAGGCCGAGCGGGCCTCCGAGCGGATATTGACCGCCTTTTCCGCCAGCAGATTGGCTGCACGCATATAAGCGAGCTCGGATTCCCGCATGCGCGCCTGGCCGGAATCGAAGATCGGAATGACGAATTCCAGTTCCGCGTTGCCGGTCGTCTGTTTGTGCTTTTCGCCGTCTTCCAGCTCGCGCTCGGTCTCGAAACCGGAGCGCAACTCGAGATCGGTGACATAGCGGGTGGCTTCCGTGAGCTTGAAGGAGCGCGCAGTCGCCTCAAGATCGAGTTTTGCCATCTGCAGATCGACGCGGCGTTGCAGCGCCTCCGCCTCGATCATGTCACGCTTGGCGAGTGTTTTTGGAAGCTGCGGCAGGCGGTTGGGAATGGCGTATTCGATATCCGCTCCCCATAGACCCATCAGCCGCGTCAGTTCTTCCTTGGCAAGGCGGGCTTCAAGCCGCGCCTTGGCGATCTGGCCCGTCAACTCGGCATAAAACACCTGCTCGCGGGCCTGGCCTTCCTTATTGAGCGAGCCCGCCTCGCCAAGCTTCTTGGCGAGTTCAGAGGCGGCGTCCGCCGCGGTCTGCGCCTGCGCCAGTTGGCCGACATTTTCGAGGGCGGCAACGGCGTTGATCCATGCCCGGCGCGTATCTGCCGCCAGTTGCAGCGTTTTCAGCGCGGCGGCAAGCTGCGCCTTGCGGAAGTTGGTATCGGCAATCGCCACGTTCTGCTTGAGGGTGGCGAGTGCCAGGATATTGGTGACGACCACGCCCTCGATTGACTTATAGGCCCTGAGGCCGGGGGTGCCGATCCCCGTCAGCCCGATGCCGACCCGCGGATTGACCAGCATAGTCGATTGCCAGGCGGTGGCAGCGGCTTCCCCCAGATCGGCATAGGCCGCCTGCAGGCCCTTGTTGTTCAGCAGCGCAACCTGTACGGCGGTTTCGGCATCAAGGACCTTGCTGGCCGCCATCAGCGTTTTGACGCGGGCCTGTGCTGCCTGCGCTTCGACCCGGTTCTGCACCCAAATGGCCTGTTTGCCGGTCGCTTCCGATGTCTTTGCCGAAACATTGATGAACCCAGCATCCGACGCCGCATATTGTGCGGCCGAGACACAGCCACTGAGAAAAAGCGGCATGGATAGAACGGCTGCCAGTTTTGCGCCGAGTTTGAATGCACGTGGTGTCATGATGCGTCTCCTTTTGGAGCCTGCGCATCGTTCTGGTCACGCCAGGGTTTGGGATCGACCGGCATGCGGGCCGTGTAAGCCGAGACCGGGCTTTGGTAGCGGAGGGGGGCGACGGCAAGCGTCGGGTTTGCCGCGTCGTCATAGGAGGCGGCGTCATTCATCATCGATGTGGCTGTGCAGCCGCCCAGAAGCAGGGGCGCCGCAACCACAATATAAATTGGGTTCATGGGTCGTTTCCGAACAGGAGATGTAACGGCGTAGCGGCGTTACAGCCGCTCACGCACGGTCATTGCCCAAAGGCGGGCTTTGCCTGTTCAGATATTCGGGGGGCGGTGAAGAAGCGGGGTCTGCCCCAGCGCCTTGCTGTCGTCGAGGAAGGAGCGGATGCCGCTGACGACGGGCGTGCCGACTGTGCCATGATCGATCAGAACCGCCATGCCGAGACAGAAATCGCCGCAGCATTGTGGCTTCGCGGTTTTTTTGACACCACCGTCCTCGTCGGACATTCCCTGCAGGTCCTGGACGCCGTGGCGACCATGAGTGTCAGACATCATCGCCGAGCCGCCATGATCCATCATCTTGCCGTGATCCATCGTGGCGGATTGAGCGTGTTGCATTCCGCCGGCGTCGGGACCATGCATTGCGGCATTCACGGTGGAAACGCTGTAGCCGGCCAGTGATAGGATCATCACCAGTCTAAACATAAGGGCCAGCAATTTCGATGCTCGCAACGTTTCACGCATGGCCTTTAGAAAAGCCGCTGTCCCGTGATTTGTCAATGGATATGGTTCATAACCATTGGTGAAAACCTTGACGTGAAGCTGATCGCCCATCCGATTTCATGCGAAAGACCACAGCCTGATGCGGCCCTTTCGCTGACGATGCGATGCGGGTAATATCGGCCTCGGCGATGAATTCGGGAGGAGGCAGCGCAAAGCGGCTCCGTCGCAGAAAATGCGGGCTCGGAAATGGATCATGGTGTGCATGGCACTGTCATCCCCCGCGCCGCCGGCGGTCTATTCTTCCGTCGGGCGAAATCGAAGATGGATGAGCGGATAGGGCCGCCCCTGTCCGTCGAGATCGGAGCGTCCCGTCGGCTTGAAGCCCAGCCGGCGATAAAAGCCCAGTGCTTCGCCGTTTTGCTCGTTAACGTCGGTTGTCAGTGCCGGGTGAAGCGCAAGCGCACTTTCCACCAGGGCCTTGCCGATGCCTTTGCCGTGATGGTCCGGATCGATGAACAGCGCCTCCAGATGGCCTTCATGCAGAAACATGAAACCCAGGGCGCGGTCTGTTTCGTCGACGGCAAGCGTCAACGGCGCCTGCGGCAAAAATGCCCTGACTTCGTCGCCGATCGCAACGCGATCCTGCGGAAGTAGAAAGCCATGGGTTGCGTCAACGGCCCTGCTCCATATGTCGAGGATGCGCGCCGCGTCGCCATTGGTGGAGGTGCGAAGTGATATCATTCCCGAGCTTTAGCAATTCGGACGGTTTCGCGCCATGGGCCTGCTCGATCTTTTCGTGCGCAAATATGTGGGGAATTGCCACCCTCGAAATGCGGCCTGTCTGTCCCGATCGATCCTGTCTGCCTTTCGCGTCGAAAAAAACTCTCAAGAAAAAAGTGCTTGCAAAACGCCATCGGAAAAAAATAGATAAAAACAAGTTCTATCTATTTATTTAAGGATCGAGGGTGACGTATGGATCAGATGGCACTACGGACTGACGAAAACCCGGCTGCTTTGAGCGATACTGAAACGAATTCCGCCGTTGAAGAGGCAAAAATTATCTATAATTTACCCTTTAACGATCTTCTGTTTCGAGCGCAGCAGGTGCACCGGCGTCATTTCGATGCCAATGCAATCCAGATGAGCCGGCTTCTTTCGATCAACAACGGGCGGCTGCCCCGAAGATTGCAGTTACTGCAGTCAGTCCGCCCGAAATCCGACCGGTCTGAAGGCTTCCAAACTCATGGAAGTCGAGCGGGTGCTGGCGGAGGCGCGCAAGGCAAAAGAAGGTGGGGCGACGCGTTATTGCATGGGCGCGGCCTGGCGTAATCCCAAGGAGCGCGACATGGAGGCTATTGTCGCCATGGTTGAAGGCGTGAAGGCGCTTGGCATGGAAACCTGCATGACGCTTGGCATGCTGACGCCGGAGCAATCCGAGCGGCTGGCCGATGCCGGGCTGGACTATTACAATCATAACGTTGATACGTCAGAGCGGTTTTATTCCGAGATCACTACGACCCGCACCTTCGAGGACCGGCTGGCGACGCTCGCCAATGTCCGCGATGCCGGCATCAAAGTCTGTGCCGGCGGCATTCTCGGCATGGGGGAGACGGTCGAAGACCGGATTTCGATGCTGGTGACGCTCGCCAACCTTCCGGCTCCGCCGGAAAGCGTTCCGATCAACATGCTGATCCCGATCCCAGGCTCGAAACTGGCCAATGCCGATCCTGTCGATCCGATCGAATTCGTCCGCACCATCGCGCTTGCCCGCATCCTGATGCCGCGTTCGCATGTAAGGCTTTCCGCCGGGCGTACCGAGATGAGCGATGAGACGCAGGCGCTCTGTTTCCTGGCCGGCGCCAATTCCATCTTCATCGGCGAAACGCTGCTGACGGCGGATAACCCGGGGGAAGATCACGATACGGCGCTCTTCCGCCGACTCGGCCTCAAGCCAATGGAATTGCCGCCTGTGGAAGCAGGAGGCTGCCGGTGAACCTTGCGGCGCTCTCCCCCTATGAGGCGAAGCTTGCCGGCCTCAGCCGCAAATCGCGGCTTCGTGCGCTTGCACCGCGCGAGGGGGTCGATTTCACTTCGAACGATTATCTCGGCCTTGCCGAAGCGCCGCGCCTGAAGGCGGCAATCGTTGATGCCATGGCAAGAGGCGTGCCGGTGGGCGCCGGTGGCTCGCGATTGCTGCGTGGCAATCACCCCGAACACGAGGCGTTGGAAGCGGAAGCGGCGGCGTTCTTCGGGGCCGAAAAAGCGATCTATCTCAGCAGCGGTTTTGCTTCCAATGTCGCGCTTTTTTCCACCCTGCCGCTGCGGAACGATCTTGTCCTACATGATGCCCTTATCCATGCCAGCGTGCATGATGGCATTGCGGCGGGAAAGGCCAAGGCGGTGGCTGTGTCGCATAATGAGGTCGAGGCATTCGAGCGGGAAATAATCCGCTGGCGGCAGGCGGGCGGTAAGGGGCGACCATGGATCGCTGTCGAAAGCCTTTATTCCATGGATGGCGATTGCGCGCCGCTCGCGGCGCTTGCCGATCTTGCCGAACGGCATGGTGGTTTTCTGGTTGTCGATGAAGCCCATGCCACCGGCGTCTTCGGCCCCGGTGGGCGTGGACTTGCTGCGGCACTGGAAGGCCGTGGCAATGTGGTGGCGCTTCACACCTGCGGCAAGGCGCTCGGGGCCTCCGGCGCGCTTTTGAACCTGCCTGCGGTTCTTGCCGATTACCTCGTCAACCGCGCCCGCGGGTTCATCTATTCCACCGCCCCTTCGCCGCTGATGGCGGCGGCGGTGCGGGAAGGCCTGCGCGTCGTCGCGGACGAACCCTGGCGGCGGTCGCGACTGGCAGAACTGGTCAGTTTTACCGGCGAGGAGTTGCAGCGCCAACTCGGCGTGACGCCAAGCGGTTCACAGATCCTTCCGGTGATGATCGGCGACAATGCACGCTCGCTGAAGATTGCCGCGCGGCTGCGGCAAGGGGGCTTCGATGTGCGGGCGATCCGTCCGCCGACCGTGCCGGAAGGCACGGCGCGGCTGCGCATCGCCATCACGCTCAATGTGGAGGAAAGCCAGATTGCGGCCATGATCGGGTTGCTTGCCCTCTCGTTGCGGGAGCATGCAGCATGAGCCCCCGTTTTGTCATCTCTGGCACCGATACCGGCATCGGCAAGACGGTTTTTGCTGCAGCGCTCACCCATGCCCTCAAGGCTCATTACTGGAAGCCCATACAGTCAGGGCTTGAGGAAGAAACCGACAGCGAGACGGTGGTAAGGCTTGCCGGCGTCGCGCCTACGCGCATCCTGCCGGAAGCCTATCGGTTGAAGACGCCTGCCTCGCCGCATCTTTCCGCGCGTCTCGACAATGTCACGATCGATCCCGCATTTTTACAGCCGCCGCGGCTGGATGGGCCGCTTGTCATCGAAGGGGCAGGCGGACTTCTGGTACCGCTGACGGAGAGCGTGCTCTTCGTCGATATCTTCGCACGCTGGCAAATTCCGCTCATCCTGTGCGCCAGAACCGCGCTCGGCACCATCAACCACACGCTGCTGTCGCTCGAGGCGCTGCGGCGACGCGCCATTCCGGTGCAGGGTGTGGTTTTCATCGGTGATGAAGACAGGGAAAACCAGCGCGTTATTTCGAATATCGGCGCGGTGCGCCCGCTCGGCCGGTTGCCACGCCTGCCGAATCTGACCAGCGACGCGCTGCATCAGGCCTTCGCCCAACACTTCAATCTCGCTGATTTTCTGGAGGCACCGGAATGAGCCGTTCCCCGGTCTGGCATCCCTTTACTCAGCATGGGCTGGAACCGCCGATGAAACATGTGCTCTCGGCGCAAGGGGCGTTTCTGGTGGATGAGGATGACAATCGCCTGTTCGACGCCATTTCATCCTGGTGGGTCACCACCCACGGGCACCGGCATCCGGCAATCATGGCGGCCATCCGTGCCGCGACCGAAACCCTGGATCAGGTTATTTTCGCCGAGTTTTCCCATGAACCGGCCGAGACGTTAGCCCGGGGGTTGATCGAGCTTGCACCTGCCGGACTAAGCCATGTGTTTTATTCCGACAGCGGCTCGACGGCGGTGGAGGTGGCGCTGAAAATGGCGCTCGGTTATTTCCACAATCGCGGTGAAAAGCGCGATCGTATCGTGGTGATGGAGCATGGCTATCATGGTGATACGATCGGCACCATGTCGACAGGCGAGCGCGGTGTGTTCAATGCCGCCTATGAGCCGCTGCTTTTCGGCGTCGACCGTCTGGCCTTCCCGGAGGCGGACAGCGAGCAGCGCACACTGGATATGTTCGAGGTCTATTGCCGCTCGGGCCGCATTGCCGCCCTGCTGATCGAACCCCTGGTGCTCGGAGCCGGCGGCATGAAGATCTATGGCGCCCATGTTCTTGCCGGGCTGAAACAGATAGCCGAACGCCACGGCTGCCTCGTCATCGCCGATGAGGTGATGACCGGTTGGGGCAGGACCGGAACCCTGTTTGCCTGCGAGCAGGCGGCAATTTCGCCGGATATTCTCTGCACCTCCAAGGGGCTCACAGGCGGTTCCCTGCCGCTGGCGGCAACGCTGTGCAGCGCAATGATTTTCGATGCGCATTTTTCGACCGACCGTCGCAAAACCTTTTTCCATTCGAGCTCCTATACGGCCAATCCGATCGCCTGCGCCGCTGCCGTCGCCAATCTCCAGGTCTGGCGGGATGAACCGGCTCTCCAGCGCATCGGGCAGGTGCAACAGGCGCTGGGCGATAATATCAGGCGATTTGCAGATGATGGCCGTTTCGCCAATCTCCGGCAGGCGGGCACCATCGCCGCGCTCGATCTTGTGGTGCCGGCTGGGGGGTATCTTTCCGCAGCGGGGCCACGCATGCGCCAGTTGTTTCGCGAGCGCGGTTTCCTCATCCGCCCGCTCGGCAACGTACTTTACCTGATGCCGCCCTATTGTTCGACGCCTGACGACCTGACACGCGCCTTTGACGTCATTGATGAGGTTGCCGGGATCGTTACTCAGGCTGCACCGGTAAATTCGCGCGCCGCCGGGAGCTAGGAATGGAGATGCCAGGACCGTTGCGAAAGTCATGACAATGCAGACACGCTCTTCCCGTATGGCTGGTTTCGGCCATGCCGTTCCTGCCCGTTGCGTCGGCAATGCCGAAATAGAAGCCAACCTCGGGTTGGAGGCCGGCTGGATCGAGCGGCGCACCGGCATTCGCTCCCGTTATTGGGCAGAGAAGGACGACACGCTGAGTGGCCTTGCGGAAAAGGCGGGCCGGATGGCGCTGGCGGATGCCAAGATCGATCCCGATAACATTGCGCTTACGCTGCTTGCCACCTCCACGCCGGACCATCTTCTGCCGCCTTCCGCGCCGCTGCTGGCACACAGGCTCGGTTTGACGCGCTCCGGTGCGATCGATCTTGCTGGCGCCTGTTCCGGTTTTCTTTATGCGCTCACCCTCGCGGATGGTTTTGTCCGTACCAATGGCCGCGCCGTCCTTGTTGTCGCGGCCAATATTCTCAGCCGTCGCATCAATCCGGCGGAAAGGGCGAGCGCCGTCCTGTTTGCCGATGCCGCCGGCGCTGTGGTGCTCACCCCTTGCCCTGAGGCGAAACGCGGGCTGTTGTCGGCCGATCTCGTTGCCGATGGAAGCGGTTACGATCTCATCCGGATTTCGGCAGGCGGCAGCAGCCGGCCCTTTTGCGCTGATATGTCCGCCGAAGATGCCCTGATGACGATGCGCGATGGCCGGGAGGTTTTCTCCCGCGCCGTGGCGCTGATGAGCGAGACCTCACAGCGCGTGCTGGAAGAGGCGGAACTGACCGCAGCCGATATCGGCCGTTTCGTACCGCACCAGGCCAATGCCCGCATGTTTGATGCCGTCTGTGGCAATCTTGGTATCGAGCGGGGAAAGACGGTTCGCACCATAGAAAGCTTCGGCAATTCGTCCGCCGCCACCATCCCGCTTTCGCTGTCCATGACCAACAGCGGACGACCTTTCGCGAGCGGCGAAAATCTGCTTCTGACGGCAGCCGGCGCGGGCATGACGGGCGGAGCGGTTGTTTATCGCATCTAACCCCGCGGCGGCCTTCAGCGCCAGAACACGAGCGCCATGCCGATAACGACAAGAGCGGCTCCCACCCACGCACCAGATGCGGGCCGCTCCCCGGTTCTGAGCCAGAGCAATGGCAGGATGATGACCGGCGTGGTGGCCGAAAGTGTGGAGACAATGCCGACCTTTCCGCCAGAAAGCGCAAACAGCAGCAGCGTCATGCCGAAGCCGAGCGCGATCGTGCCGGTCAGCGCCGTCTGGAGGAAAATGCTGCCCGTCAATGGCCCCTTGGGTTTTACGGCCCTGATGGGGAGCATTGTCAAGATCGTAAGGCAGATTGCGGCGACGCCCACCCGCAGCATGGATGCGGCGATGGGATCGACACCTGCTGCCATCACGGGCCTCGCGATCAGCGAGCCAACGGCTTGGCTGAGAGCTGCGAGAAGGCCGACGAGGACGCCGAGCCAGAGCGGTCCCTTCACGCTTTCCCATGCGTGCAGCTGCGACTTGCGCTTGCCGAAAAGGATGGCCAGCAGAACGCCCGCAATGGTGAGGCCTATACCGCCTATGGCTGTCACGGAAAGCTGTTCCCCGAGAACAGCCCAGCCAAGCACGGCGGCGATGGGAGCGTTGAGCGCAAACAGGATTCCCGAGCGGCGTGGCCCCAGCCGGTTGAGGCAGGTGAAAAGCAGCGTGTCGCCAACGAAGATGCCGATGAAGCCGGAAAGCAACAGCGCCCACAGCGCATCCGGTTGCAGGTCCCGCCAGGTTCCTGATGCGAGGACGTATAGACCGAGCACCGAGGCGACAAAAAGCTGCCTTGTCCTGTTGAAGGCAAGCGCGCCAAGATGCCCCGCCGGGCGGGCGGCGAGCAGCCCCGTTATCGCCCAGCAGGTTGCAGCGCCCACGGCGGCCAGTTCATAGAGTACCATCTCGTTCCACAGCTCCGCGGGCTTTTCTTATTAACCCGCCCCCATCATGCGCTTACGCGCCCACCGCAGGTTCTGCGTTTGCCCGCCATAACCATAGGTGTCGCCATCCACGGCGTGAACCAGCACATAGCTTGCTTCGTGCACGGGGCCAAGCAGCCTGTTCATCTCTTCATAAACACGGCGTACCCATTCGGTCGTCTCGTCCTTGATGTTTGTGTGATCGGTAATCGAAACCTCGACATAAAATGTGCCGACCTTCTGTTCGGCGACGCTCGATCCGGCAATGATCCAGTCGGCGGGATCGGCACTTTCGACGAGAACGGCGGTAACCGCCGGGTCTTTGTGCAGGATGTCCGCAGTCAACCGGGACAGGAGAGCGGCGATTTCCAGCTTCGGATCGTCAGCGTCTTGAGGTTTGGTGTAGCGGGTTTTGATCATGGGCATGGTGTTTCTCCTTGTTGCCGAAAACCACCTTGCGTAAATTTCATCATAATGAGAAGATAATGAATACTATTCTATTCATAGCGATTTTATATGATTGACCTTGAAAGCGTCCGCCTCTTCATTTTCGCCGTTGAACTGGGCAGCCTGACTAGGGCGGCCGAGGCTGCGGGAACCGTGCAGCCCGTCGTCAGCCAGAAGCTGAAGATGCTGGAGCAGCGTCTCGGCAGACGGTTGATCGACCGCTCTCCACGCCACCTTCGGCTGACGGAGGATGGGCAGGTGTTTCTGCCGAAGGCCCGCGAGCTGCTGGCCAAACATGAGGATGCGCTGAACTTCAGTGACGAGCCACCGTTGCACTTTGCACTGGCGGCCAGCGATCACGCGATCGGGACCCGCCTTTCGGCGGCGATAAGAGCAATGCGCGCGTCGCTGCCGGCTAATGCTGTGATTGATGTGACCTTGGGTTTTTCCCGGCAGGTGAAGGAAAACTTCGCTTCCGGACTGGCCGATGCCGCAATCATCCGTCGCAATGGCGGCGGGTCCGATGGCGAAGTGCTACGCACCGACAGGCTGGGATGGCGAGTGGCCCCGGACTGGCGACCGCGCACCAACAGCGCCGTTCCGCTCGTCTCTCTTGGGGCGGGGTGTGGTGTCCGGGATATTGCGATAGCCGAGCTCGGAAAGGCTGGCGTCGCCTGGCGCGATGCATTCACCGCTGGAAGCTGTTCTGCGCTTCTGGAAGGAGTGCTTGCCGGCGCAGGCATCGCAGCCCTCGGCGAGATCAGCGCGCGAGGCTTGCCGGATCGCGGCCCCGAGCTGGGCCTGCCACCGTTGCCAATCTCTGACATCGTGCTTCTTTCCCGCGCGCGTACACCGGCCCACGCCTCAGCCATCAGGGCGCTCGCCGCCGCGATATCGGCCGCGGGCGAGTAGCGTCGGAATGATATCCGCTACGAGACAAAAATCGAGGATGTAAAGGGAGTTAAGGTGTTGGCTGGGGAACCTGGATTCGAACCAAGATCGACGGAGTCAGAGTCCGCTGTTCTACCATTGAACTATTCCCCAAAAGCCTGAAACGCGTTGTCGCGTTCGCTTTGGTGGGTCGTCATATAGATGATTTATTCCGGGGCGCAAGTCGAAAAAATCGAAAAATGCGTTTTATCCTGCTTTTGCCTTTCGTCTCTGTGTCAAAGCCTTGCGCGGGTGGAACGCGGGGTGGAGAGCAGCAGGCTGGTCTCGCTGCCGGTAATCCCGGGCACGAGGCGGATGCGGCGGAGCACGGCGTCGAAATCGCTAAGTGTCGCGGCATTCAGTTCCACGATCAGATCCCAGCGGCCGTTGGTGGTGTGGATTTCGGAGATTTCCGGAAAGCCGCCGAGCGTGCGGATGACGCGGTCCGTCACATGGCCTTCGATCTCGATCATCATGATGCCGCGGATTGCGGCTTCAACGGCGTCGGCGCGCAGGATAACGGTATAACCGATGATCGTACCGTCATTTTCCATTCTTTCGATGCGCGAGCGAACCGTCGCGCGCGAGGTTTCAGTCTCCACGGCCAGGTCGGAGATGCTGCGCCGGCCATTATGCCGCAGAAGGGTGATGAGGCGTTCGTCGAGTTTGTCCATGCCTGCCATTTCGATAAAATGATTTTACCAAAACGGTAGCTTATTTCGATAATATTGCCAATCTTTGATGTTCGTTCTGCCATGTCTCCGTGGTCTAGTGGAGTTATCGGTCGGGAAAATGAGGACGGGAATGGATATCAGGCTTGTTGGTGCGCCGTTGCAGATCGGGGCCGGGCAATTGGGATGCGAAATGGGGCCGAGCGCCTATCGCGTGGCGGGGCTTGCCCATGCCCTCGAAGAACTGGGGCATCGGGTGGTGGATACGGGCAATGTGACGCCCGCGCCGCTTCGGGAATTTTGCCATCCGAATCCTGCCGTACACCATCTTTCCGAGACAGTGGCCTGGACAGAGGCGCTGACGGAAGCGGCCTATCGCGAAAGCGCGGACGCCGTGCCGATCTTCCTCGGCGGCGACCATGCGATTTCGGCGGGGACGGTTGCCGGCATGGCGCGCCGCGTGGCTGAGACGGGTCGGCCATTCTTCGTCCTCTGGCTCGATGCTCATACAGATTATCATACCCTTGAAACCACACGCAGCGGCAATCTGCATGGCACGCCGGTCGCCTATTTCAGCGGGCGTGACGGTTTTTCCGGTTATTTCCCGCCGCTTTCCCATGCTGTTCCGGAAGAGAATATCGGCATGATCGGCATCCGCAGCGTCGACCCTGCCGAGAGGGCCGCTCTGGAAAAAAGCGGCATCACCGTTCACGACATGCGTTCGATTGACGAGCATGGCGTTGCCGTGCTGCTGCGTGAATTCCTGGCGCGGGTTCAGGCGGCAAACGGGCTTTTGCATGTCAGCCTCGATGTCGATTTTCTGGAGCCGTCCATCGCGCCGGCTGTCGGCACCACCGTTCCGGGCGGCGCGACATTCCGCGAAGCCCATCTTGTCATGGAGATGCTGCATGACAGCGGGCTGGTCTGCAGCCTCGATCTCGTGGAACTCAATCCGTTTCTCGATGAGCGCGGCAGGACCGCGACGCTGATGGTGGATCTTGCCACCAGCCTGATGGGCAAGCGGGTCATGGACCGCCCGACGCGGGCCGGCTGAAAGGGGTGATGTGATGACCGTGATACCAAACCTCAATATCGTGCCTTTCGTCAGCGTCGATCACATGATGAAGCTGGTGCTCAAGGTGGGCATCGACACGTTCCTGCGTGAGCTCGCCGATGTGGTGGAGGAGGATTTCCGTCGCTGGCAAAGCTTCGACAAGACCCCGCGCATCGCCTCCCATTCGACGGAGGGTGTCATCGAGCTGATGCCGACCAGCGACGGCACGCTTTACGGCTTCAAATATGTCAACGGCCACCCGAAGAACATGAAGGAGGGCCGCCAGACCGTGACGGCCTTCGGCGTGCTTTCCGATGTCGGCAATGGTTATCCGCTGCTTCTGACCGAAATGACGATCCTGACCGCGCTGCGCACTGCCGCCACCTCCGCCGTTGCGGCGAAATATCTCGCCCGCCAAAACGCCCGTTCCATGGCCATTATCGGCAATGGCGCACAGAGCGAATTCCAGGCGCGGGCGTTCAAGGCCATTCTCGGCATCGAGACGTTGCGACTGTTTGATATCGACCGCTCCGCCAGCGAGAAATGCGCCCGCAATCTCGCCGGGCAGGGCTTTGCCATCAAGATCTGCGACAGCGCGGAAGAAGCGGTGGAAGGCGCGGATATCGTCACGACGGTCACTGCCGACAAGCAATATGCGACGATCCTGACTGACAACATGGTCGGCCCCGGCATCCACATCAACGCTGTCGGCGGGGATTGTCCCGGCAAGACGGAATTGCACCGGGATATTCTGTTGCGATCCGACATTTTTGTCGAATATCCGCCGCAGACGCGTATCGAGGGCGAAATTCAGCAATTGCCGCCGGATTACCCCGTTACCGAGCTGTGGCGGGTCATAACGGGTGAACAGCAAGGCCGGGCAAACGACAGGCAGATCACACTGTTCGACAGCGTGGGTTTCGCGACTGAGGATTTTTCGGCGCTGCGTTATGTACGCTCAAAACTGCCGTCCACCGGGCTCTATACGGAGTTGGACCTGCTGGCGGACCCGGATGAGCCGCGGGATCTTTTCGGGATGCTGCTGCGCTGCGAGGCCGCTCTCGTCTAGGCGGGCTCCGGCCGGCAAGCATATCATCCTTGCCGGCCACCCTTCCGTGCGGTCATGTGTTCCCGCCAGATGGTGAAAAGACCGGCTGCTATGACGATGGCCGCGCCGATCACCATATTGGAAGTCACGACCTCGCCATAGATGGTGACGCCGATGATGGAGACGAGCACGAGCTGGTAATAGGAAAAAGGCTGCACGGAAGCCGCATCCGCCAGTTCGAAGGCTTTAATCAGGCAGTAATGGCCGCTCATGCCGGTAATGCACAGGGCCAGCATCCATCCCCAGTCATGGGGCGCCAGACTGACCCAATAAAACGGGCCAACCAGCGTCAGGGCGGCCGCGCCCGCCACGCCGGTATAAAAGAAGCTTGTCATGGCGGTATCGCTCCGGCTGCCGAGCCGCGTCAGCACACCATAAAGCGCCAGCATGAATGCGGCGACGAAGGTGATCAGCAGGCTCTTGTCGAAACCTTCGCCATCGGGTTTGAGAATAACGAGAACGCCGATGAAACCGACAAAAATAGCGCACCAGCGCCGCCAGCCCACTTTTTCTCCCAGCAGCGGCACGGAAAGCGCCGCGACGATGAGCGGGGCGGAAGCGATGATGGAATGGCTGTGGGCAAGGCCGACGATTGCGAAGGAGAAAATCGAAAAGACGATCTGTACGGCAAGGAGGACACCACGGCTGATCTGCAGCCAGGGGCGATTGGCGATGGCGGCACCGCGAATGCCGCCTGAAGACTTTGCCGCCATCAGCAGAACGAAAACGGCAAAGGCCCAATAGCGCAACATGGCGACGAAGACCGGTGGATAGGCGCTGCCCAGATGTTTCGATATGCCATCCTGCGCCGCAAAGATCGTGAAGGCGACAAGCGCATAAAGAAAACCGGTCTTGGCTGATGGCATGGAAAAACCGCTGTCCGGAGTTTGCCGGCAAAAAAAAGGATTCGGCGTGAATGAGATGGATATGGCCATATGTTATGGCCGCACCTTGTCAGACAACCTTATTTTCCGAATAGCAGCCATGCAAGCCCGGAAGCAGCCTGTTGTGGATTTGAGCGCCGAGGATCAATGTGGGATCTGGACGATGTGCCCGATATACCCGCTGGCGAGGCCTTGGGAGAGGCACGGCTGTCCGCCGTCGATAATTGCGCGGCGGACAGAGAGTTCGGCAAGACGCGCGGCGCTACGGCCGCTACCTCAGGCGATCGTCACGACCGTTTTCGACGTTGCGGATTTCAGCGCCGCATCGGCGAGCTTCAGCGCGATCAAACCGTCCTTGATGGAAGGAGAGGGCGCGGTGTTATTTTCAATGCTGTCAATGAAAGCAGTGATTTCCGCAGCATAGGCTGCCGTGTAACGCGTCATGAAGAAATCATGCAGCGGTGGCCGGGTGTAGCCATCCGCATTGGCGATTTCGATGGAAACCGGGCGCTGGTTTTCGGCCGCTGCCGAACCGAGCGAACCGTGTACCTCGATGCGCTGGTCGTAACCATAGGTCGCGCGGCGAGAGTTTGAAATAATCGCCTGCCTGCCGCTTTTCGTCGTCAGAATGATGCTGGCGCTGTCGAAATCACCGAGTGTGCCGATCTCCGGATTGACCAGAACGGAACCGGTGGCGAACACGCTTTCCACTTCCTCACCGAGCAGGAAACGGGCCATGTCGAAATCATGAATGGTCATGTCGCGGAAAATGCCGCCGGAAACCTTGATATATTCGGCCGGGGGCGGGCCGGGATCGCGACTGGTGATTGTCACCATTTCGACCTTGCCGATGCGGCCGTCGTCGATCGCCTTGTGAACAGCCTGAAAATGCGGGTCGAAACGCCGGTTGAAACCGAGCATGACCTTCGCACCGGTCTCTTCCACCACCTTGGCGCAGGCTTCCGCGCGGGCAACATCGAGATCAACGGGCTTTTCGCAGAAGATCGCCTTGCCGGCGCGGGCGAAACGCTCGATCAGATCCGCGTGGGTGTTGGTCGGCGTGCAGATGATGACCGCGTCGATCGTTTCGTCGGCCAGAACCTCCTCGATTGTGCTGACCTTGCAGTGGGCCTCCCGCGCGATTGCTTCCGCAGCGCCGGCCATGGCGTCCACGACAGCCACCAGCTGCGCGCGGCTGTCGGTGGTGATCGCCTTTGCATGGACCTTGCCGATTCGTCCGGCGCCAAGCAGGGCCAATTTCGTAACCATTTTTCCTCCGGTTCCTTCACACGTCCGCCCGTCACTCCCGGAGAGGCAGAATATGAATGCAAACAATGTTTCGATATAGAATATATGTTCCATTTTGCTAGATCGACAGGCATGGCGTGTCAAGCGATTTGACGTCGCGCAGGGCAGCCGAAATCACGGCTCCGGAGGGTGTCGGGGAGATGCCGTTCGGCTTAAAATGCGCCGTTACAAGCTGGGCAGCAGGCGCAGCCCATCAGGCGGCGACGGGCGCCGATGCGGGATTTTGCGGAAGAGCGTAAACTTCGACCGGGGTTTCGAGGCCGCGCAACAGCCAAGGGCCCAGACTTTCGAACCCGGTCCCGTTGCCAGCCATGCGCACGAATTCTTCGGAGAAGAGAACGTTGCGCCCAGTTTCCTTGGTCAGCGTCTCAAGCCGCGATGCGATGTTGACGGCGGGTCCGATGACGGTGAAATCGAGCCGGGTTTTCGAGCCGATATTGCCATACATGACATCGCCGACGTGAACGCCGATGCCGTAACCCAAGGGGTCATGGCCTTTTTGCCGGTTGATCTCGTTGAGTGCGATCAGGCTCCGTTGCGCCCTGGCAATGGCCTTCAGGAGGTTTCCGCAAGCATCCGGGTTGCTGAGCGGGAAGATCGCCAGCAGCCCGTCGCCCATGAATTTCAGGATTTCCCCGCCAAATTCCTCGATCGGATCACACATGGCGTCGAAATAACCGTTCAGAAGCTCGATCACATCGTCACGCGGCCATAGATCGGAAATATGGGTGAAATTGCGCAGGTCGCAGATCAGGATTGCTGCTCCCACCGTCATGCCGCTGCCGCGTGTCGTAGCGCCGTTCAGGATCTTTTCGCCCGCATGTGGTCCCACGTAGGTTTCCAGAAGGGTGCGTGTCATCCTGTTCTTCAGGCGTATCTCGCTCACCAGCGCGAGCGCGGGCAGGAGGTTTTTCAGCGCGACGATCTCCTCGTCGGAAAAGCCGCCGGGGCGATCGCTGGAAAACGATGCGACGTGGCGTTTGCCGAACGTGTGCTCAATAGGCCAGGCGCAATAATCCGTCAGCCCTTCCGACCGCAGCTCCTCATAGATCGTGTAACCTGTTTCGTCGATGGCGTCGACGTTCAGGCGATGCCGGATTTCGCTGGCGCCCTGGTGAATGTCCCTGATCGGGCTGTTGAGATATTCGGGGGTGTTTTCCGAGCCGTAGCCATAAGTGACGATCTCGGCTTCGGACATGCCGGCTTTCCATAAAATCCGCGCGCCCAGCCATTGCGGATGGCGGATACGGAAAGCCAGAACGCCGCGCGCCACCGAAATTCCGCTTGCCCGCAAGCGGTTGCAAAGCTCCACGAAGATTTCGTCGATGAAGCGTTCGTCCTTGGTGCCGGTGACCAGCCAGTCGAGAGTCTCGGTTTTCTCCGCCGGCCACAATTCAGCCAATGCTGAAGAAACCCGTTCTTCGGTGTCGAGCGTAAATGTCATGGCAGGATTCCGGAGGTTGTTGCTGCTCTCGGCGGGCGGGATACATGTCGAATGTCGCTGAACGTCCCCGCTCGCGAATTGCATGTGGTGCCGGATAACGAAAATGTTAAGGGAGCGGATGCGGAAAATGTTCCGAAAGAATCGGCAGCCTCCGGGCTGCGTGCGCCGCCTCGATGTTCCCGGGAACATCTTCCCGGCGGCGCTGAGATTTTTCGTGATCGATAGGAAAGATCAGATAACGGTTTCGACCGGAATATGCAGCGCGGCGGCAACACGCCGGATGCGCAGGGGATCGCTGTCCGTGCCGTCTTCCAGGGCACGTATTTCGCTCGTGGTGAGGCCACAGGTCACGGCAAGCTGCTCGATCGTATAGCCGGCAAGATTACGCGCTGCCAGGACCTTTTTGGCGAAAGGAGCATCGGTTTCGTGATCGGAATCGGGTTGTGAAACTGAAATTGTCATTATTGCATCTCCCTGATGATGGACACTTAAATGCGGGCGGCAGAGAAAAGTTGCCGGGCCGAATGCGACCGCGTTGCCGGAGAAGAAATCGGTGTTGCAACGCAGCGAGGAACATAGCCGCTTCGTTGACCTACGCAATAGTTAAATTTTGTTAAGATTCGTGATCGCCGAATTGACGAGGCACGTTTCCATGCGAAAGCGGCTGCGAAACGGTCCTTTTTACCTTCCGGATCGTCTGCAAGGGGCCGCTACAGCATGCCCCAGGCGCGGAAACGGCCACGACCGGTAACCTCCCGCAATTCCAGCTGGTTGGCGAGGCCGATTGCGCCCTGTGGCGTGGTGCCGAGTTCCTTCACGATCATGGCTGCCGAGACCACGGGGCGGGAGACGACCAGCTCGATGAGTTCGGGCAATCGCGAAGAGGAACGGCGGCCGGCCAACTTGCGCATCATCCGCTCCCGCGCATGGCTCAGCCGGTCGTGTTCCTTCATGCTGGCCAGCGCCGCCTCATAAAAACTGTCGAGAAGTGCGAGGATGCGCTGTGTCTGGTTCCTGGCGTGCCGCCGCTCCCTTGGGATGGCACGAAGACCGGCGCTCAGGGCCGGCAGGTGATCGGGCGTGACGGCGCCATCGCGCAGAAAAGCCGAGGCCAGAAGCCGCCCAAGCCAGGGGCTGCGCTGGAGCACCTCTATCATGTTCCAGGAATCAAGCAGGATGGCGGTGCGCAGAATTGCCGGCAGTTCCTCCGTCCGCGACTGCACGTCCCACCATTCTTTCAGCCGTTCGTCTTCGTCCCAGTCAGGCTCGTTGATGAGCGCATGGCTTTCCTCCCTGTGCATCGACGGAAGCGCGTTTCCCGTGGTGATCGCATCGAGCGTGGCTGCGCTTCGCGCCAGAAGGGCGTCGAGTTCGGAAAAAGCGCCGTCCAGCGATGTCTCAGCCTCATGTGCCTCCTCACCCGCAGGCTGATCGACGGTCTGCCGTGCGGGCAGCATCTCTTCGGCGGCGGGCGACGCCCTGCCGCGCAGCCGGGAAAGACCCGGTGCAGTGAAAGCCCAGCCGGCCGCATTGGCAAAGATCAGCCGCCGCGAGCGGAGGATTCGGTGTGCCGCCGTCATTTCATGGCTTGGCGCACGCACATCCATATGGGCGTCATGCAGCACGAGGTCTTCCATGTGCACGAGTTCGCCGTCCACCCACATGGAGGAGATGGCGTCGGTGAAATCCTGCCTTTCGATGAAGCCCTGTTTCATCGGCGATCTGCTTATCCGCTCGTCCAGCCGCGCCAGCGCTTCGCCCGCGCGGGCGGCGGCGATGAGGAGCTTTTCGAGCTGGATGTCGGATATGTCGTAAATCATTGATATATTTTAGTTTGAGCTGGCGCGGCTTACAAGGCGGTTCAAGGTCGTCCAGTTTTCCTTCGATGGTTTCTGCCCCGCAATCGTGATAAAAACGGGTGGCGAAAATGCCGGGGAGGAGGAAGTCTTTCAGACGCCACGGCTGCTTTTTCAGCAATATTGCAACGCGGTATAAACTTGCGCATCGCAACATGGCGGGTATATACCCTCGACAGGAGCGACAAATTATCACACCTTCCGTTCGCCCTTCCATCTCCAGACGAAGATGAATTGGAGTCAACCCGTGAATATTATGGCAAATGGTCCCGCCGCCGCGCCGGACCAGAAAACCCGTTTGAAATCCATTATCGGCGGATCGGCGGGTAATCTCGTCGAATGGTACGACTGGTATGTCTATTCGGCTTTCACCCTTTATTTCGCGCCGGTGTTCTTCCCCTCGGGCAATCAGACGGCCGAACTCTTGAGTGCCGCTGCCGTTTTTGCCGTCGGATTTCTGATGCGGCCCATCGGGGCCTGGTTCATGGGCACCTATGCAGACCGCAAGGGCCGCAAGGCGGGTCTGACCCTGTCCGTCACCTTGATGTGTCTCGGTTCGCTGCTGATCGCGATTACGCCCGGCCACGAAACGATTGGCATTGCCGCCCCCGCCATTCTGGTATTTGCAAGGCTGCTGCAGGGCATCAGCGTCGGCGGCGAATATGGCGCAAGCGCGACTTACCTCAGCGAAATGGCCGGCAAGAACCGCCGTGGTTTCTTCTCCAGCTTCCAGTATGTGACTCTGATTTCCGGCCAGCTCCTTGCGCTGGCGGTGCTTCTGGTGCTGCAGCGGGTCCTGACGCCGGAACAGCTCGGCTCCTGGGGCTGGCGCATTCCCTTCTTCATTGGCGGCCTTCTGGCGATTGCGGTGTTTTATATCCGCCGCGGCCTTGTCGAGACGCAGTCCTTCGAAAATGCCAAGACCGGCGCTGCCGACAAGCCGAAGTCCAGCGGATGGGCGCTGTTCAAGCACTATCCAAGGGAAGCGCTGATGGTCATGGCGCTCACATCAGGCGGCACGCTCGCCTTTTACGCCTACACCACCTATCTGCAGAAGTTCCTCGTCAACACCTCGGGCTTCAGCAAGGAAAGCGCCACGGAAATTACCACGGCGGCGCTTTTTGTCTTCATGCTGTGTCAGCCGCTTGCCGGTGCGCTGTCGGACAAGATCGGCCGTAAACCGCTGATGGTGGGCTTCGGCATTCTGGGAACGCTGTTCACCTATGTCATTTTCAGCACGCTTTCGACCACAACCGATCCGATCATGGCTTTCGGCCTCGTGCTGATCGGCCTGCTGATCGTCACCGGCTATACCTCGATCAATGCGGTGGTGAAGGCGGAAATGTTCCCGGCCCATATTCGCGCGCTCGGCGTGGCGTTACCTTATGCGCTGGCAAACACCATATTCGGCGGAACGGCGGAATTCGTAGCCCTGAAGTTCAAGCAGATCGGCCACGAGAACTGGTTCTTCTGGTATGTGACGATCATGATCGCGTTGTCGCTGGTGGTTTACGTGAAGATGCGCGACACGCGCGACCACAGCCATATCCACGAAGACTGATCGGCTTACACCAAAAACCAGCAAAGCCCCGTCCTCCCGGCGGGGCTTTTTCTTTTTTGCGTTCAGGCGGCTTCGCTGGGAATGATCACGCGGGCTTCAAAACCGTCCTGCTGACCTTCTGCGGGAGAGGAAAGCACCAGTTTTCCGCCGGTCTGTTCCACCAGGCTTTTGACGATAGCCAGACCGAGCCCGGTGCCGTCAGCCGTAGAATGGCCTCTGGTGAAACGTGTCGTCAGCTTGGGCAACAACACCGGATCGACGGTCGGCCCGGCATTTACGACGCGGATCGCGCCATCTGTTTCCGCAATCACCTGCACGGGGCTTTTCGGCGGGCTGTGAATCAACGCATTTTCGAGAAGGTTGCGGATGATGATACCGAAGGCATCCGGACCGATCCTGCCGGACAGGGCGCCTTCACAGCGATTGGTGAAGCGGATGCGAGACGCCCCGATCGCCGTCCTGCTCATATCGTCGATAACGAGTTCGAGCACGGGGATGAGATCGCTTGTCTTATCCGTAAGCCCGATCCTCGCTTCAGCCCGGGACATCTGAAGCAGTTTCTCAGCGAGGTGGGCGAGGTGCTGCAGAGATTTTTCGATGTTTTCAACGCGTGGCGCAAGCTCTGGGGGAATATCGGCGTGCAGCCGCTGCGCCTGCGCCAGCGCACCGGCAATCGGGGTTCGCAATTCATGGGCGCTATTGGCGGTGAATTCCCGCTCCGCCTCGATTGTCGAGCGCAGCCGCCCAAGCAGCAGGTTGACCGATCGCGCAATGGGGTGCAGTTCCGGCGGGAAGGGTTGAGTTGCAAGCGGCGCGAGATTGCCGCCGTCCTTCTTGCCGATTTCGTCGCGTAAGGTTTGCACCGGCTGAAGCGTTCGCCGCACGACGACGATAACTGCAAAAATGCTGGCAGGAATGAGAATGAGCACGGGCAACACGAGCGCGGTGCCTGCCTCCACGATCGCTTCGCGGCGATTTGCGAAGGCATCGGCGACCTGCAGGAAATAGTTGCCGTCGGGTGAGGCGACCGTGAAGATGCGCTGCGACGATGTTTCTGAAAAACCGGGGTCGAGAGAGACTTCGAAAGGCTCCGTCGAACTGTCATGCGAATGCAGCACGACCTGGCCTTCTCGGTCGCGAACCTGATAGGTCAGATATTCCGCTCCCTCCGCCGACTGGTTGAGTTTCTGCGAGGCCGGGGCGGTATTGTTCTCACGCAGGTCGTCGAGCAGAAGCGGCAGCAGTCTTTCCGCGGTTTCCTCGAGACCGGCATCGAAAATCTCAGCGAACTCGTCCTGCATCACCATGACGCCCAAACCGCAGGCGAGAAGCCATGATATGGCGACAACGCTAGTCAGCGCCATCACGAGTTTGCGGGTCATGCTGGTCGGTCTGGCCATCTGTATCTGCCTGGGGTTCGTCTATTTTATCGTGTAGCCAACGCCACGCACCGTCTCGACGCGGTCATGGCCGATTTTCTTGCGCAGCCGGCTGATATAGACTTCGACCGTGTTGCTCTCTATTTCCGCGCCGAATTCGTACAGGGTATCGTGCAGCTGCGCTTTCGAGACGACTGCTCCGGGATGCTCGACCAGTTTCTCCAGCACGGCCCATTCGCGGGCGCTGAGCGTCTGCGCCGTGCCATCGACCGTGATGTTGCGCGCTACCTGGTTGATCTCGATGCCGGGCAGGCGGATGACGGGGGCGGAACGCCCCTCGTAACGACGCGAGACCGCCAGCATGCGTGCTGAAAGTTCGTTGAGATCGAAAGGCTTGACCAGATAATCGTCCGCGCCGGCATTGAGCCCGGCAATCCGGTCGGAGACCTGGTCATGCGCCGTCAGAATGATGACCGGCGTGGCGTCGTCGCGCTTGCGCAGGCTTTGCAGAAGGGTGATGCCCTCGCCGTCAGGCAGTCGCATGTCGAGCAGGATCAGGCCGTAACCCATCGTCAGCGTCGCCGCCATGGCGTCGCCCAGCGTCTTGAACCAGTCGACAGCGTGACCCGCCGCGGCCACATGGTCCCGCAGCGCCTCCCCCAGCACATGATCGTCTTCAACAAGCAGAACCCGCAAGACAACTCCCTCTATCGCGTCGTCTTGCGTATCTTGTTCTCCGGATAAGCGTCAAGCACTGTCTGTTCAGCTCGTCCGGCGTTGGGTACAGCCGCTGAAGACATCGAGCGAGGGATCGTAGACCGAGGTGGAGACGTTCATCATTCCAAGGATGCTGTGGAAATAATTGTCGTGCGAGCGCCCGCCCTCTGCCGCGCTTTTCACAAGGCAGGCCTTGTCCAGTCCCATGGATTTGGCAAAATCGTCATCGAACCACACGAGAAACGGCACATGGGTCTGCTGGTCGGGCGCGAGGAGATAGGGCGCGCCATGCAGGTAGACGCCGTTTTCGCCAAGCGACTCGCCGTGGTCCGAGGCGTAGATCATGCCTGTTGCAAGCTTGTCGGAACGCGCCTTCAGCTTGTCGATCACGGTCGAGAGGAAGTGGTCGGTATAAAGAAGCGTGTTGTCGTAGGAGTTGACGATTTCGGCGTCGCTGCAATTGCCAAGCTCGGCGGTGCGGCAGTCCGGCGTGAACTTGCGGAACTCGTCGGTGTAACGCAGGTAGTAGGTCGGACCATGGCTGCCCATCTGGTGCAGCACGATGACACTATCCTTCTTGACGTTATCGAGCCAGGCGTCGAGCTTGTCGAAAAAGATGTCGTCGCGGCATTCCCCGCCGGTGCAGAAGCGGCTGTCGTTGGTGGAAGGCAGGTCGAAATAGGGGATACGGTCGGCGACGTCCTTGCTGCCGGTATTATTGTCCAGCCAGGTCGCGCTGACCCCTGCATGGACGAGGACATCCATGACATTTTCATTCGCAAGCGCCTTCTTGTGGCTATATTGCGAGCGCGTGAATTGCGAGAACATGCAGGGAATGGAAATCGCCGTCGCGGTGCCACAGCTCGTTGTGCTGGGGAAATAGACCACATCGCGCTTCTTGAGCTCCGGATTGGTTTCCCGCCCGTAGCCATTCAGCGAAAAATTCGCCGCGCGGGCAGTTTCGCCCGCAACGATGACGGTAATGCGTGGCTTATGCACGTTACCCAATGCGGGCAGGACTTTGGCGTCCTTGCCGATTGGGCTGACTTGAATATCGACTTCCTTGCCGGCCTGCGTGAAATAATGCACCGTCGACATGATCGGTGACAACGGATTGACGCTCTTGACGATATCCTTGTGCTGGCGAATGGCGGTGGTGAAGGTCTTGGAGTTGGCGAAGCTGATGATGCCGGTTATGGCAAGGCAGACCAGGATGCTGATCGTGTTCCACAGAAGCTTGTCGAGGATCGGCCGATGCCGGATGCGGACGGCGACGACGACGAGGGACGGCACCAGCCCGTAAATCGCCATATGCCAGAGAAAGCCGGGCGTGATCAGATTGCCCGCTTCCGCCTGCGTCGTCTCCATGGCGTTGCGGATCATGTCGCTGTCGATGACGATACCGTAGCGATCCATGAACCAGGACGACGCCGCCGCCGCGAAGATCAGGACGATCAGAAACGGCCTGAGGAGATATTTGGCGGAGAAAATCGTGATGAGCGCGCCGAAAAAGGCGATCATGGCAACATAGAGCGCGACGATGGCGACCGGATAGGCGGAAAGATAGGTATGAACCTTCGACCAGAATGTCCGGTTCGTGAAAAACAGAAGATAAGCCGCCGTTAGCAGGCTCAGCGCCACGCTGCCGATTTCCGGACGATAAGTTGTTGTTCCCGTCGCTTTCGCGGTAAAAAGAGCCACTGCCAGATCCACCAAATTTTCGATAGGCCGGCGGCGATGACAAGCGAGCGCAAACGCCCCTTTCCGGTTTGCCGCATGGGCCGGTCAATGGCGCATGCAGGATTTTGCTGACATCAACCTGAAAGCTTGTCATGAAAGTGTCATGTTGCATGGCATTGCCTCCATAGTGTGTGTGGCGCTGTTGCCGCGGAAAGACCATCAGTTGAGCCCGACAATGCCGGTTGCGGTGGTGCGCGTCGAAAGTATCCGCGTTGCGCGGACCGGCAGCAGGCTGCCGGCGGGCAGGTTCTGGAAGGTCACGGTTGCCCCGGAAAGCACAGTCAGGCAAAGATGTCCGCCATTGCCCACATAGATCGCGCGTGTGGCGCAAGGAAGCGGCTTTGCATCGTCCGGAACGACGTCAAAAGCGTGGGAAGCCGGTGATTCGAGGCCGGCGGCGTAGTGGTCGTAAATCTCAGCCATTGCTGTCTCCCATAAATCGAAATCTGTCGCGATTATGCAGTGGGCCGGGGCGGCGGGGAGATGCGGGGAAGGAGATTTTTACCCCGGTCGCCGGAACGACGTCCGGCAGGCAACCATCTGCCCGGCAATCCGGGCATTGCGGCGCACCGTCGTCGCTCGATCAATGCCGCGCGACGGAGGGCGGCCGATTTTTCGTCCCCGGCGAACAAGGTGCGACACGGATATTTCCTTCCGCGCGGCTCAATTGCGGGCGTGGAGAATGAAGGCCCTGACGGCGGGCGAGGCTTCGGTTTTCCGGTGGGCGATGGCGAGGTCCGACGTCGTGGCGCTTGCCGCAAGCGGCACATAGCGCACGCCGGGCAACCGCAGGCAATCAAGCGAGCGCGGCACCAGCGCAACGCCAAGGCCAATGGCCACCATGCTGACAATGGTCGTGTAGTCCCTGCCTTCCGGGCTGATTGCCGGCTGGAACCCGGCTTCGTTGCAGGCCTCGATGGTGTTGTAATGAAAGCCGACATCCGGCGGCTGTCGCGGCGTGATGAAGGTTTCACCGGAAAGATTTTTCAGATCGACCTGCGGGGCAAAAGCCAAAGGATGGTTTTCCGGCAGCGCTGCCATCAAGGGCTCCCGCAACACCACGTGGGTTGTCACACCTTCCGGAACAGGGGCGGGCGGGCGGATAAAGGCGAAATCCAGATTGCCGTCGGCAATCCTGGCCAGTTGCAGCCGCATTTCCATCTCGATCAATTGCAGCTCCACATCGGGATGGGAGGCGCGGAAACTGGCGATCGACTGTATCATCAACCCGGAATAGGCGGCGGAGGCGACATAACCGATGGAGATGCGCCCGGTTTCGCCGCGGCCGACACGCTTCAGCGTTGCAAGCGTCGCCTCGGCATTCGACAGGATTTTCCGGGCATCCTCGTAAAGAAGCTGGCCTGGCATGGTGAGCTTCACTGACCGCCTTGTGCGATCAAGCAACGGCATGCCGACGATCTGTTCAAGCGCCATGATCTGCTGGCTCAAACCCGGCTGGGCAATGCCGAGGCGGGCAGCGGCGCGCTCGAAATTGCGCTCGTCCACCAGCGTGGTGAAATAGCGCAGATGCCGCAGCTCGAACGCGTCAGCCCGGTTCGCCGGTTTTCTGCCCATTGTCAGCGCCTTTTTGGCAGGTTTTGAATAATTCCAAACTATTATGGAGAGAGATTTCATAACCAAAAATTATGAAAAAATCCAGTTTCACTTATTGGATCGAAATCCGCACCTTGCGTAATAAGATGACTTTAATTCTCCAGTAAATGACCGCCTATGGCGGGTGCGGGTGACGAGGGATTTTGGCGTGCAGGGAAAAATCAAACACATTTCCATTCTGGCTGGTGGCTGCGCCGCCATTGCTTATGTGGCGTTCCTGGCCCCGGCTTCCGCCCTTGCTCAGGACGCCGGAACCACGGTGCTGCAGACCATCACCGTTGACGGCGCGAAAAATCAGGACCCCAAGGCGCCCGTGAAGGGTTATGTGGCAAAAACCAGCGCCAGCGCCACCAAGACAGGGCGATCCCTGATCGAGACGCCGCAATCGGTATCCGTCATCACCAGAGATCAGATGGATGCGCAGGATGTCCGCAATCTCGGCGAGGCGCTGAATTACGTCCCGGGGGTGGTTGCGCAGCCGTTCGGCGCCGATCCGCGTTTCGATGCGCCGCGCATTCGCGGCTTTCAGGGGAATCAGCTGCAGTTCCTCAATGGTCTGCGGTTGATGCGGACGGCCGGTGCGCCTTCTTTTGAGGTCTACGGTCTGGAGCGCGTGGAGGTCATTCGCGGGCCCGCTTCCGTGCTCTACGGGCAGGGCAATCCCGGCGGCCTTATCAATCTCAGCAGCAAACGGCCGACCTTCGAACGGTTCGGTGAAGTCGGTGCGCAGATCGGCAGCTTCGATTATTATCAGTCGATGTTCGATATTGGCGGCCCGGTGGCGGATAGCGACAGTTTCGCCTATCGCCTGACCGGCCTTGCGCGCAACGCCCATGCCCAGACGGACAATTTGCAGAACGACCGTTATTTCATCGCGCCGGCTCTCACATGGCAGCCGGACGAGGATACGAAGCTGACTGTTCTTGCCTCCTATCAGCACGACAATCCGAGTTCGCCCTCCGGCCTGCCGCCGGCGCTGACCTATTTCAGACCCGGCAATATGCTGGACCGCAGCTTTTATGTCGGTGATCCGTCCTTCGATACATCAAACCGCAAGTTCACCAATATCGGTTATGAATTCGAACACCGCTTCGATGAGACCTTCACCTTCCGTCAGAATGCGCGTTATTCCAATTTCGACTGGTCCTACCGCGCGCTCGGCATGTCTTCGACCAGCGGTGGCATGATAGGCAATCTCATCCGTCGCAATGCGACGTTCCAGGACGAGCTGCTGAACACCTTCAACATCGACAACAGCCTCCAGGCGGATTTTTCCACGGGGCCGATCGATCATACCCTGCTTGTCGGGCTGGATTACCGCTATTTCGACAATAACGTCAAAACCGAGTTCTGGGCCGCAACGCCGCTCAATCCCGTCAATCCTGTTTATGGCGGGCCGATCAGCCTTACCGCGCGCACGCTTTATGCCGATGTGAAGACCGATATTTCCCAGATCGGCCTTTATGCGCAGGACGAGATGGCGATCGAGAACTGGCGCATCACTGCCGGCCTGCGGCAGGACTGGGCAAGCACCAGCGGCACGACCTTCAATGGCACCACCTATCGCACGCTCGACAAGGATGACCACAAGCTGACCGGTCGTGTCGGCGTCAGCTATCTGTTTGATGGCGGGATCGCGCCCTATGTCAGCTATGCAACCTCCTTCGAGCCGGTGCCGCAGCCGGCTGTCGGTGATGCGCCAAAACCGACCACCGGTGAACAATGGGAAGCGGGTGTCAAATACCAGCCGGAAGGTTTCGACGGTTTCTTTTCGGCGGCGATCTACGATCTGAAACAGAAGAACGTCACAACGACGGTGGGTGGCGTGACGCAGCAGATGGATGAGGCGCACGTGAAAGGCCTAGAGCTTGAAGGCGTTGCAAGCCTTGTCGACGGGCTCGACCTGCGCGCGGCCTATACCTACATGGACAGTGAGGTCTCCGGCCGTGTGAATAATGGGAACGAGCTTGATAGCACCCCCCGGCACGCCGCCAGCCTTTGGCTCGATTACACCTTCCCGGAAGATACCGCGCTCGAAGGTTTCGGCATCGGCGGCGGTGTTCGTTACGTTGGAAAACGTTACGGCGATGCCGCCAATACCTTTGAGATGAAGGGGCTCGCCCTGCTCGATCTCGGCGTGCATTACGAGAAGAACGGCTACCGCGCCTCGCTTATGGTGCAAAACTTGACTGATAAAGAATATATTTCTAGTTGCTCCACTTTCGGATGCTATTACGGTGACGGAAGAACGGTCATGGGCAAGCTGACCTATCGTTGGTAACGCCACATCTAAGTGAAGCAGCAGGGGCATGACGCGCAAGGATCGATGGATGTCTCCCGTTTGGGGACGGCGGGAGTTTTTGGCCCTGCTCGCTGCTGCGGCCTTTGCTGGCGCGACGCGGGCAGAGTCGACCCCGCGCATTGCCGCCATTGACTGGGCGATGCTCGAAACAGCCGTGGCCCTTGGCGTCATGCCGGTGGCGGCGACCGAGCTTATCCAGTTCCGGGCGGGTGCGGTGGAGCCCGAAATCCCGGAAACCGTCGCCGATCTCGGCCTGCGCGGCGCTCCGAATTTCGAGCTCCTGCAACTGACCCGACCCGATCTCATTCTGATCTCGCCCTTCTACACCCGCTACACCGGCAGGCTTGAAGCTATCGCGCCGGTCTTCTCGTTGCCCTTTTACGTAAAGGGCGAGCCGCCTTTCGCAAAGGCGCTGGCGGCAGTCACGGCGCTTGGTGAAAAGCTCGGGCGGGCCGAAGAGGCGCGCAGGGTTCTGGGTGAAACGGAAGCGGCGCTGCACGCCATGCGGACCCGCCTCGCCGGATTTGCGGCGCGGCCGACCTATGTGATCAATATCGGCGACGCGCGGCATTTTCGCGCTTTCGGTGCGGACAGCATGTTCGGGGATGTTCTTGGCCGGCTGGGGCTCGCCAATGCCTGGGTGGATCGTTCGCAATTCACTTTCGCGGCTCCGGTCCCGATTGAAAACCTCGCGGCCTCGCCGGATGCCCGCATCGTCGTCGTCTCCGATATTCCGGTCGAGGCACGGGAAACGTTGCGCAACAGCGCAATCTGGCGGGCACTGCCTGCCGTGCGGGAAAACCGCGTTGTGACGCTTGCCAATGCCGCCCCCTATGGCGGCATCACCGCCGGCATGCGTTTTGCGCGGCTTCTGACCGAAGCGCTTTCGGTGCGGGGGGAAGCCCTGTGACGGCGCGCCCTCTCCAGATTGTCCTGGGGCTGCTGTTCGCTCTCGCCTGCGGGCTCTCCTTGCATGCAGGGCTGCTCCGGCTGCCGTTCAGCGCATGGCCCAGTCCACCGTTCGATGCTGCCAGCCTGTCGATGGATCAGGTGATTTTCGCCTTCAGCCTGATGCCCCGCGTGGCGGTTTCCGTTCTGGCGGGCGCGATGCTCGGTCTGTCCGGGGCGCTTTTCCAGCAATTGCTGCGCAATCCGATTGCCGATCCTTCGACGCTCGGCATCTCGGCCGGCGCGCAACTGGCCATCGTCATCGCCACCCTGTTTTTTCCGTCTGTTCTGGACGGCAACCGCGCCCTGGTGGCGCTTGCCGGGGCCGCTGCGGCCGCGGGTATTGTCTTCCTGCTTGGCTGGCGGCGCTCCTTCGAGCCGGTGACCATGGTGGTGTCAGGATTGCTGGTCGGCATCACCGCCGCTTCCGTTTCCGCGGCGCTGACGCTCGCGCAGGGCGAATATCTGATGTCTCTGGTGGTCTGGAACGGCGGCTCGCTCAGCCAGCAGGACTGGTCGAACGCCCTGTCTCTCACCTGCCAGCTTCTGGCAGGGCTCGTTCTGACCGGCCTGCTGATAAGGCCTTTGACGGTTCTCGGTCTCGGCGATTCCGGTGCTCGATCGCTCGGCGTATCGCTGTTTTCGATCAGGCTCGCGGTTGCGGCCGTCGCGGTCATGCTGGCCGCCTTCGTTGCTTCTGCGGTCGGTCTCGTCAGCTTTATCGGTCTTGCCGCACCGGCACTCACCCGGGCGCTGGGCGTGCGGCGCTCGTCTTCCGTTCTGTTCGTTTCGCCGCTGCTCGGCGGTCTGCTTCTATGGTTCTGCGATAGTCTGGTCCAGCTTCTGGCAAGCACGACGGCGGAAGTTTTTCCAACGGGAGCGGTGACGGCCCTGATCGGCGGTCCGCTGCTTCTGTGGCTCCTGCCGAAAATCCGGCCGACAGACGTGCAGCGCGGTGAAGGCGTCGAGCTTGCGACAAGACGCCGGCTTACGTCCCTGCTGCCTGCACTGGCCATCATGGCGGTGCTGGTGTCTGCCGCACTCGCCGTTGGCAAGGGACCGGATGGCTGGGAAATGCTGAAGGCGGACGATCTGCAAAGCCTGTTGCCGTTCCGCTGGCCCCGGCTGCTGGCCGCCATGGCCGCTGGCGGTCTTCTCGCGATGGCGGGTGCTCTTTTGCAGCGACTGACAGGCAATCCGATGGCGAGCCCGGAGGTGATCGGCGTCAGCGGCGGTGCGGGCCTCGGTTTTGCCGTCGCCATCACCATTTTTCCGGCAGCAGGCCTGCTGGAACTGTTTTGCGGCGCCGGCATCGGCTCGGCGGTCGTCATGATCCTTGTGCTCTTCTTCGCCGTGCGCAGACACCTCCCGCCGGAAAAGATACTGCTAGCGGGCATTGCCGTCAGTTCGCTCTGCTCAGCGGTGCTTTCGGCGCTGCTTGCCATTGGCGACCAGCGGGCATGGCAGATCCTCGCCTGGCTCAGCGGCTCGGGTTCGACGGCAACGCCGGCTTCGGCGATCTTTCTCGCCGTTCTTTCCATCGTGCTTCTGGCGGGAGCATTATCAGTCACGCGCTGGCTGACGATCCTGCCGCTTGGGCGGGATGTGCCGCTCTCCCTCGGCCTGCCGCTCGGCGCTGCGCGAACCGCCGTCATCGCCGTGGCCGGCATTGCCACCGGTGCCGCCTCGCTGCTGGTTGGTCCCTTGAGTTTCGTCGGGTTGATGGCGCCCCATATTGCGCTGCGCTCTGGTTTCACAACGCCACGTGACCATCTCTTCGCCTCCTTCCTGTTCGGCGCGGTGCTGATGGCGCTTTCCGATCTTGGCGCGCGGACGGTGACCTTTCCCTATGAACTGCCGCTCGGACTTTTTGCGGCGCTTGCCGGCGCGCCATATCTGATCTGGCTTTCAGGCAGGCGATGATGAATTTTTTGAAAGATGTATGGAGATGAGAAGCATGGGTCAGGCAGTGCCTGCGGCCGGTTACGATGATATGCCGCTTTTTTCTCTGGATGGCGTCACCATGGAAGTGCCGGGCAGGACATTGCTGCAGCCGCTGACGGCCAGTTTTGCGACCGGCAAGACCATCGGCCTGATCGGCCATAACGGTTCGGGAAAATCCACGCTGCTGAAGATTCTCGCACGGATACAGGAGCCGACGGCGGGCCGGGTGTCCTTCGAAGGGAAGGCGCTTGCAGCCTGGGGCAATCGGGAATTTGCGCGAAAGCTCGCCTATCTGCCGCAATATACGCCGGCCGCTTCCGGCATGCTGGCCAAAGAACTGGTTGCACTTGGCCGTTATCCCTGGCACGGCGCGCTGGGCCAGTTTACGAAGGCGGATCAGGAAAAAGTGGACGAGGCGATCGAGCTTACCGATACCGTTGCCTTCCGCGACCGGCTGGTGGATACGCTTTCGGGTGGCGAGCGTCAGCGCGTCTGGCTTGCCATGCTGGTGGCCCAGAATGCCGAAAGCCTGCTTCTCGATGAACCCATCTCCGCACTTGACCTGGCGCACCAGATCGAGGTGCTTTCGCTGGTGCAGAGACTGTCGCGTGAAAAAGGCCTTGGCGTCATCGTCGTGCTGCACGACGTCAACATGGCGGCACGCTTCTGCGACGAGATCGTCGCGCTGCATTCCGGCCGGTTGATTGCCCGGGGAACGCCGGAAGAGATCATGACGCCGGAGACGCTGGAGCGCATCTATGGCGTGCGAATGGACGTGATGACCCACGCCGCCACCGGCCTTCCGGTGGCCCTGCCGCTCTGATGTTGTTGCTGCAGAACCACGCCCGCCAACGCTTGCTGTTGATGGTGATTCCGCACGCATTTCCCGCCCTAACAATGTCTTAATGGCATCCTACCGCCATCAGACATTGTTAACCGTTCGGCTTTCATCGCCTCCAATTAAGTTGTTTTGGATCGATTTCAGGGAACAAACGTTAACAGTGCGGAATTCAATATCCGGAGAGGGCAATAAGGGCTGCTGCGGGTAGGAATAAAACAGGAGATAATCAGATGAAAAAGGCTGTTGCCGTAACTTTTGCCGCATTGACGATGGGCCTTGGCGGAACCGCATCCGCACTCGCTGCCGACCTTGCACGATACGAGCCGGCTCCGCAGGAGCAGGACGATCGCAACGGCGTCAAGATCGGTTACCTTACCTGCGATATCGGCGGCGGCGTCGGTTACGTTCTCGGCTCGGCCAAGGAACTGGATTGCACCTTCCAGTCCACGATCGGCGCACGTCGTACCGACCATTATAGCGGCGCTATCCGCAAGATGGGCGTTGACCTTGGTTTCACCACGCAGGGCCGTCTGGTCTGGGCCGTTTTCGCCCCGACCGCCGGTTACCACCGCGGTTCGCTTGGCGGCCTCTATCAGGGCGCAACGGCTGAAGTCACCGTCGGTCTCGGCGTTGGCACGAACGTTCTCGTCGGCGGTACTTCCGGCTCGATCCAGCTGCAGACAGTGAGCGTGACCGGCCAGGTTGGCCTTAATCTCGCCGCCACCGGCACCTCGGTGACGCTGACGGCCATGAACTGATCCGGCTGATGCCCGGAGGCTAGAGCCGGGCATTAGGTCGCATGACAAAACACGCCCTCTTCGTTGTCAGACGCAGAGGGCGTTGTATTATCAAGGGTATGATGTCCCCGATCAAAAAAGTCGCGGCCGCGGTCGCGTTCATCCTCCTCCCGGCGTCGGGCGCTTTCTCCGAAGGCGATGCTGCGCATGGCGAGAAGGTTTTCAGTCGCTGCTCCACCTGCCACAGCATCGACGCGCCGCGCACCCGCATGGGGCCGCATCTGATGGGCGTGGTCGGAAGACCGATCGCATCTATCGCTGACTACAGCCACTATTCACAGGCGCTGAAGGATGCTGGAGCGGCAGGCAGGGTTTGGTCGGAGGAGGAGTTGCAGAAATTTCTGTCCAGTCCGAAGAAGGCGCTCCCGGGAAATGCAATGCGCTTTTTCGGCCTCTGGAGCGAGAGTGATATCGCCGATCTCATTGCTTATCTGAAAACCCGTCCGCTGCCGCAATAACGTCAGAGCGGTGCTTCCGATAAAATATCTTCCGCTTCTTCCGTCGTCATCGACATAACCTTCGACCCGATTTCGAAACCAAAACCATTGCGGGCAAATGCCGAAAACTCCTTTGCCTTGCGCTTCTCATCAAGCTCGACCCGACGGTAAGGGCCAAAAGCGCGTTTTCGCGCAAAATTGATGGCTGCGACCAGATCGTCGGTTTCCTGAAGGGCGACGGCTGCGGTCTCCCGGTCTATCCCCTTAAGCTGAAGCTTTTGCGCCAGCCCCCGTTTCGATTTGCCGCTGCGCTGCCCGCTTCGCACGGTGATTTCCGCAAAGGCCGTATCGTCAAGCGCCTTGATCTCATAAGCGAAACGCACCGCGAAATCGCCAAGCGCCTTTATCTGCGCGGCGCCGATATCCTCGAATTTTTCCCGTGCCTTGCGCATGATGGCGTCGCGCAGCTGCTTTTCCGTCATCATGCGCTGTTCCAGCCGGTATAGAGCGGAATTGCGTGCCCAGGAGAGCATGCGGCTGGTTGGTTCAACGGCCGGCGCTTTGCCGTCGAACTCCATATCGTCAGTCAGGAAGAGGTTGGAATCGTCACTCATGGGCCAATTATAGCGCTCTGAAGCGATCTTGCCACTTCCTGCCAGACCAGCGTTTTTGGATTTCAGGGTGTCTGTGCACCGGTTGCGGCGACATAGACCGAATAGAGCGATTTTGTCGCGGTGATGAACAGGCGGTTCTTTTTCGGCCCGCCGAAGGTGAGGTTCGCCACTGTCTGCGGCACCTTGATCTTGCCGATGAGTGTGCCGTCAGGCGCAAAGCAGTGCACGCCGTCACCGGCGCTCGTCCACAGATTGCCCGCCGTGTCGAGGCGAAAGCCATCTGGCAGGCCATTGTCGATATTGCAGAATTCCCGGCCGTTGGCGAGTTTTACGCCATCCACGACGTCGAAGACGCGGATATGGCGGGGTCGGGTGACATCGTGGCTGTAGGAACTGTCGGCAATGTAGAGCTTCGTTTCGTCAGGCGAAAATGCGAGGCCGTTCGGCTGCACGAAGTCGTCGATGGCGATGTCGATCTTTCCGGTAGCGGGATCGAGCCGGTAGACATTGCGGGTCTTCTGCTCCGGCTCGGCCTTGTAGCCCTCGTAATCGGACAGAATGCCGTAGGTCGGGTCGGTGAACCAGACGCTGCCATCTGATTTCACCACCACGTCATTGGGCGAGTTCAGCCGCTTGCCGTCGTAGCTATCGGCAAGGACGGTGATCGAGCCGTCGACCTCGGTGCGGGTGACGCGGCGGTCCCCATGTTCGCAGGACACAAGACGTCCCTGCCGGTCGCGGGTGTTGCCGTTGGTGAAGTTGGAGGGCTGGCGATAAACCGAGATTCCGCCATCCGGCACCCAGCGAAGCATGCGCTCATTGGGGATATCGCTGAAAAGCAGGCAGTTCAGGTCGGCGAACCACACCGGTCCTTCTGCCCAGCGGCAGCCCGAATAAAGCTCTTCCAGCTCGGCATTGCCGACGATCAGGTGGCGGAAACGGTCGTCGTGAATTTCGTAAGGTGAAGTCTTGTCTGTGGTCATGAGCGTGGTCCGCTTTGGCTTGTCGTTCGGGGTCAGCGCGTGGCCTTCGGGCCGCTCGCCAGAAGAATGACGGAGATGATGATGAGACCGGTGAGGATGAGGCGGATGCCCGCGCCGAAACCATAGGTATTCAGCATCGAGACCACCAGGAACATGAAGAGCGATGCGCCCCATATGCCGGGCACGTTGGAATCCCCTCCCGCCACCGCCGTGCCGCCAATGACAACGACGGCGATGGACATCAGCAGATATTCCGAGCCCATGTTGAGCGCCGCACCGCCGGAGAAGCTGGCGAGCAGGTAACCGGCAATTGCCGCCAGCACCGCACAGAGGACGTAGGTGACGAAGCGTGCGCCATCCACGGGAATGCCGGTCATGCGGGCAGCGAAGGTGCTCTGGCCGATGGCGGCAATCCAGCGTCCGTAGAAGGAGCGGTCCAGCAGCAGCCATGCAATGACGGAAAGCAGCAGGGCGACGAGGGCGACGTTGGGAATGCCGAGAAAACTCGATGTGGCGAATGTGGCCAATGTTTCCGGCGGCTTGATGCGCAGGCCGCGGTTCGACCAGATGGCGATGGACTGCACGATGAAGCTCATGGACAGCGTCGCGATGATCGGCGGGATGCGCAGGAGCTTGATCAGGGCATAATTGCCGATGCCGATGGCGATACCGATGAGGATGGCGATCAGCAATCCCGGCAGAATGAGGCTGTCCGATACATCCATGAACTTCAAGGCAAGCGTCCCCGACAGCGTCATCGTCGCGGGAACGCAGAGGTCGATATTTCCGGGCCCGAGCGTGATGACGAACATCTGGCCGATGCCGACGATGACAGAAAAGGCCGCGAAGGTGAGTGCTGCGTGCGACAGGCCGAATGAGCTTGCGCCGCCAGTGAAGAGCACGGTGATGATCCACACCGCAATGGTTGCGGCAAAGGACCAGATCCACGGTTTTCTGGTGAGGGAAGAGAGCCCGTTCATTGGTTTTTCTCCCGCTTTTCGAGACGGTTGAGCAGGATGCGCAATGCCAGCACGATGATGAGGATTGCCCCTTGCGCGCCAATCTGCCAGTCCGGCGAAATCCGCATGAAGGAGAGGAAGGAGCCTGCAAGCGTCAGCGTCAGCGCGCCGATGACGGCACCGATGGGCGATACTCTTCCGCCGACGAATTCGCCGCCGCCGAGGATGACGCCGGCAATCGACAGCAGCGTGTAGCGCAGCGCGATATTGGCGTCGGCCGACGTCGTCAGGCCCACAAGGGCGATACCGGACAGCACCGCGAAGAAACCGGCCAGCGCAAAGGTGGCGGCGCGGATGCCGATGACTGACCAGCCGGAACGCTCGACAGAGCGGAAATTTCCCCCGACGCCGCGCATCAACACGCCGAACGAGGAGCGCATGACGATATAATGGGCGATGACCGCAATCAGGATACTGGCGAGGATCGCGATCGGCACGAAAGGCGGTTTCGCCGTCATCAGCGTGCGGATGAAGGCAGGCGCCTGGCCGCCGGGCGAGGGGAGAATGAGTACGGCGAGGCCGCCCCAGACGAAACTCATGCCGAGTGTGACGACGATGGAGGGCAGGGCGCGGATATGGATGATGGCGCCGAGCAGTGCATAAACCGCGATCGCCCCGGCAAAGATCGCAATACCGAGCAATGGCGTCGTTTGCAGGAAGGTGGCGGTGACGCAGGCGCAGAAACTGACGAAAGTGCCCATCGACAGGTCGAGATCGTTGACCGACATGATGAGCATCTGCGCAATGGTGGCGAGTGCAATCGGCACTGCCAGATTGAACAGTAGGTTCAAGCCGGTGTAGCTCATGGCACGCGGCTGCATGTAGAAGACCGCGGCGAGCAGGAAGGCGAGCGAGGCGGCGGGAATGATGAGGCGGAGCGCGTTTGCCGAAAGTTTCATGCGTGGTCTTCTCCGGCAAAGGAAGCGGCCAGCACATTCTGCTCGGTAACGTCGTCGCCGACGAGTTCCGCCTGGATGGCGCCGTCGCGGAAGACATAAACCCGGTCACAGAGACGGATTTCATCCATCTCGGTCGAGTACCAGATGAAGGTGCGGCCGTGAGAGGCTTCAGTTCTCAAGATATCGTAGACCTCCTGTTTGGTGCCGATATCGACGCCGCGCATCGGATCGTCCATCAAAACGGTGCTGGCGGTGGTGGCGAGCGCACGGGCAAAAAGCACTTTCTGCTGGTTGCCGCCGGAGAGAGACAGGATCTTGTTGCCCATGTCGGGCGTGCGAATTTCGATGCGCTTTTTCCACTGCGCGCCCAGTTCGCTCTCCTTGCTCCTGTCCACGATGCCCGCGGATGAAATATCCCGCAGCGACGCGATGGAGAGGTTCTTCAGGATGCTCCACAGCGGGAAGGTGCCGTTGAGGCTGCGGTCGCCCGCGACGAAAGCGATATCGGTCTTGCGCGTCGGCAGCCAGCTGCTGTTGCGGGCAAGATAGAGGTCGAGAAGCGCTTCGGTCTGGCCATGTCCGCCGAGGCCGGCAAGGCCGATGATCTCTCCGCGGAAAGCCTCGAAGGCAAGGCCTTCGCCCCGGCGCGCCGGCATGGAAAGCACCTTTTCGCCCGCCTTGCGGCTCTCATCCTTTTGCCTGTCCTGCGGCTTGACGACGCTGCCCATGGCCTCCACCAGCGTCCGCGTGGTGAATTCGGCGGCGGGCCGGTTGGCCACCACGCGGCCATCCTTCATGACAACGATGCGGGTGGCGGTTGAAAGAATTTCACCGAGAATATGCGAGATCAACAGAACGGAGCCGCCGGTGCGCACAAAACGCCGGACATAATCCATCAACTGTTCGGCAAGGCCCGCGTCTAACGAGGATGTCGGCTCGTCGAGAATGACCAGCCTCGGGGCTTCAGGCGTGCGGCAGAAATTGATGGCGATTTCCACCATCTGCCTCTCTGCAATCGAAAGCTCGGCAATCGTCAGTTCGCAATCGATGCCGTGGCCGGGAAAAATCTCGTCGAGCGTCTGGCGGATCATGGAAAGAGCGCGCCCGCGCCAGTTCCGCCCGTTCATGGCGGCATGCATGATGCGGACGTTTTCGCTGATTGTCAGATTGGGGCAGAGCGAGAGTTCCTGAAAGACGCAGCGCACGCCGCTCGCACGCGCAGCGGCTATGCCGTGGCGGTTCTGGTTCCCACGATAGGAAATGGAGCCTTCATGCGGTGTGAGCCCGCCATTGATGACATTGACGATGGTGGATTTGCCTGCGCCGTTGTGGCCAACGAGCCCGAGGCATTCCCCGGCGCGGATGACGAGATCGGCCCCATCCAGCGCCCTGACCGCGCCGAACACGACCTTCACGCCGCGCGCGGCGACGACTTCTTCCGCCTCGATGATGTCATTCATGAGCAATTACGCCAGTGATCTGAAATTGAATGTAGGCATCACTGCGGCGCTTCCTTCGAAAGCGCCGCAGGATCAGGCAGGAACCGCGGGTTACTTCGCCGCGGAAATCACCTTCTGGGCATCCTCAAGCGAATATTCCACATTCGCCACGCCACCCTTCTGGGTGTTTTTGAGGTTGTCCTCGAGATTGGCCTGGTCGATGCGCAGGAAGGGCACCGTCAGGTCCTTCTTCACATCCTTGCCGTCGAGAATTTGCTGCGCCACCCAGAAAGCCAGCGTCGAAACACCGGGTGCGATGGAGACGGACATGGTCTCATAGCCGCTCGCATCCTTCTGCTGTTTCCACCATTGCAGCTCGTCTTCGCGGTTGCCCATGACGATGGTCGGCGTCGGGCGCTTGGCGGCGGCAAAAGCCTGGGCCGCACCGTAACCGTCACCACCCTGCGTTACGACGGCCGCGATCTCGGGAAGGCTTGGCAAAATGCCGGCAACGGCGCGCTGGGCGACATCCTGTGCCCAGTCGCCATTGACCGAACCAACGATCTTGAATTGCGGGTTCTTGGCGACGGCGTCGACAATACCAGCATGGATTTCGTCATCCACGGAAACACCGGCTAGGCCGCGAATTTCGAGCAGGTTGCCGCCCTTCGGCATGGCCTTGGCAAGGTAGTCGATCTGGCTTGCGCCCATGGCCTTGAAGTCGACCGCAATGCGCCATGCGCAAGGCTCGGTGACGATGCCGTCGAAGGATACGACGGTGATGCCGGCATCGCAGGCTTCCTTCACCGCGCCGTTGAGTGCAGTCGGCGAAGCGGCGTTGATGACGATGGCGTCGTAACCCTGCAGGATCAGGTTCTGGATCTGCGCCGCCTGTTCGGTCGCCTGGTTTTCGGCTGTCGTGAAGGCGTCAGCTGCGGCCACCTGCTTGTCGGCAACCGCCTGCTTGGTGATCTTGTCCCAGCTGGTCAGCATCGCCTGACGCCAGGAATTGCCTGCGTAATTGTTTGAAAGCGCAATCTTTTTTGCCGACGTATCGGCATGAGCGGTGATCGGCAGCGCTGCACATGCGACAGCGGCCGATGCCAGAAGCATCTTCCTGAAAGCCATTTGATTTCCTCCCTCGTGGCTTGCCCTTTTCGAGCCCGGAATTCTCGCACGCCGCAAATCTCCTCGGCGGCAGGCGGAATTCCTTTGCACTGGAGCTCCTTTCCCCAGTAGAAGCGAGAATGACCAAGAAGATTTGGCTTGTATAGGCGGATCGCGGCAATCTTCCTGCGGGTTTCCGCATAAAGCTTGCGGGAACCCGCAGGACGAAAGGCCACTGCCGGGCGCAGAATGAAGAATGCGGACCCGATGGGTTAAATCTTCGCCGCAGGGATTGGAGGCAGACGCTTGGGAGGGCGTCCGCACATGCTGGATACGCCGAAAAGCGCTCTTTTTCATCACTATATGGGCATTTCGAGGCTGCTCGCCGGGCAGCTGGAGTTTAATGCCATCATCCAGGCGGTCGCAACCGAGATCAGCCATATCATCCCGCATGATCACATGGATGTCTGCATCAAGCAGCTGGATGACAAGTATCACATTGCCTATGAGAGCGGTCTGGTCAGCGCCTGGAGCCGACAGCCGCCCGCACTTCTCACCGGAAGCCCGATCCGGTCGCTGTTGTCGGGCTCGGTCGAATATCTTTTAAGCGGCGACGCCTGTTCCGATCCGCGCTTTCATTTCGAAGGGTCATTTTCCAGCCCCATCATCGAACTTGGCCTGCACAGCCGCCTGCATGTCCCCATGAAGGTGCATGGCGACATCATCGGTGCGCTCAGTTGCTCCTCGCACCAGTCGAACGCCTATACGATAGAAGATGTCACCAATGCACGCGCCGTTGCGGATTTGCTGGCGCCCTATTTCTACGCCATTCGTGCCGCTGAACAGGCCAAGCGCTCGGCCATCGAGGAGGCGCGCGCCAATGCCCGCGAAGAAGGCCTGCGCCTCGGCGCGCTGCAATTGACGGAAGCGTTGGAGGCCGAGCGGCAGCGCATCGGCATGGACCTGCATGACCAGACCCTAGCCGACCTGACGCGGCTTGCGCGGCGTATCGAGCGCATGAGCCACACTCCCGATATTTCCGGCGAGATGCTGGAGCCGGTGGTGCGCAGCCTGCAGCATTGCATGCAGGATCTGCGCGAGATTATCGAGGAGGCGAAACCCTCGATCCTGCAGTTGTTCGGCGTCGTTGAAGCCATCGAGACCTATGTGGACCGCTCCGTGCGCGACAGCGGATGCGCTATCGACTGGTCAGTGACGGACGAGACGGAGGGGCTGGTTGAAAGGCTGGACAAGACGGTGGCCATATCGCTCTTCCGCATCGTGCAGGAGGCCGTGAACAATGCCATTCGCCATGCCCAGCCCGAAACGATTGCCGTGAGACTGGCCGCAATCGACGGCGGGTTGCGGGTGACGGTGAGCGATGACGGCAATGGCGGCGGTGACAGTGGTGCCCCCGGCGGTCTCGGCATGGGCAACATGAAGACGCGGGCGCGGCTGATCTCTGCCCGGTTCGACAGAGGCGGCAACCGTGATGGGGCGGGTACATGCATCACCGTCACCCTGCCTGCGGGCGCTTTCAATTTCCGGGAGGAGATGTGACATGGACGTGCTCATCGTTGAGGATGATGCCCTGCACCGGGCCTATCTGAACGAGGCGGTAAGAGCCGCCCTGCCGGAATGCGACAAGGTGCTGGAGGCGGCAAACGGCAGAACCGGCGAAAAGCTGGCGCGGGAAAATCGCGCCGCCCATATCGTCATGGACTTGCAGATGAACGAGCGCAACGGCATCGAGGCGGCCCGCACCATCTGGAAGGAAAGGCCGGATACCCGCATCCTGTTCTGGTCCAATTATTCCGACGAGGCCTATGTACGTGGCGTTTCCCGCATCGTGCCTGAGGGTGCCGCCTATGGCTATGTGCTGAAATCCGCCTCCGATGACCGACTGCGGCTGGCCCTTCGCAGCATCTTCATCGAGGCGCAATGCGTGATCGACCGGGAAGTGCGCGGCCTGCAGGAGAAGAGCCTCGGCAAGGCGCATGGCTTTACTGATTCCGAATATGAAATTCTTGTCGATGTCGCGCTTGGACTTACCGATAAGGCGATCGCGCGCCGCCGGAACCTGTCGCTGCGCAGCGTGCAGAACCGCTTGCAAAGTCTCTACGAGAAGCTGAACGTGCATCAGGCGGCCAGCGATGACGAGGCGGAAGGCCGGTATAATCTTAGAACCCGCGCCGTTACCGTCGCTTTCCTGCGCAAGCTTTTGAATTACAGCGCGCTGGAAAAGGCCGAGCGCGAACTGGCGGAATGGCTGGGAGGCCGCTGACCTGTCAGGGTAAAAAGGCCAGCAGACGTCGTTCATCCGCCCTGAGGCCGGAGACGGGTTTTGCCCCGACCTTCAAGATGCGGCTGAGCTTTTTCTGGGCCTTTTCCTCCGTGGCGATATCGAGAACAGCGGGGTGCACATAGCTCTTGCGGCAGATGGCAGGCGTATTGGAAAGCTCGGTCGCCGCAGCCTGGCACATGCCTTTTATGCTCGGTTTTTCACCGGCTGCCACATGCTCCATGGCGTTGCAGAAGGCCGCGAGCGTTCCGCCCCAGGTGCGGAAGGTCTTGGCGGAAATGCCCTGGCCGCCGATGCGTGAGAGATATGCGTTGAGATCGCTGGAATCGACGGAGTGAACCCGGTTTTCACTATCCTGCCAGACGAAGAGTTCCTTGCCGGGCAGATCGGCGATCTCTTCAAGAATTTTCTGGAGGCGGGGGTGGCGTAATTGCCGTTTCACCTTCTGCCCGCCTTTGGCGGCGAAGCGCAATTCGATGGTTTCACCGAAGGAAACGTGCCGCTTGAGCAATGTCGTTGCGCCATAGGTGCCGTTACTCTCAAGATAGGAGCGATTTCCGACGCGCAAATAGGCGGCATCAAGCAACAGGGTGAGGGCTGCAAGCGTCATTTCCTGCCCGTGGTCCTGTTTACCGACGTCGGCCATGGCGCGACGGCGGATGGCAGGGAGCGCCCTTCCGAAGCTTTTGAGCTGGAAGAACTTCGTTTCTCCCCTGAGCGTATGCCAGTCGGGATGATAACGATATTGCTTTCGGCCGCGGGCATCAAACCCGGTGGCCTGCAGATGCCCCGACGGGTCGATGCAGATCCAGACATCCTTATACGCGGGCGGTACACCGAGCGATTTGATGCGCTTCAGCTCATCACTATCGCAGAGGAGTTCGCCGCCCGGCAGCCGATAACAGAAACCGCGCCCGCGTTTCTCGCGGGAAATACCCGGTTCCTGATCACTGACATAGGCAAGTCCGATTTTGGCAAGAAGGCGGGTTGGCGGCTGTGGCATTGTTTTTCCCGGCAGGTTTCACGCTGCGGCAAACGAAAAACAGGCCGCCTTCGTTCCGGCGGCCTGCTGTTCCTGTCATGGCTTTCTCAGGTGGCCTTGGCGATCCGTAAAATTTGCGAGTTGCCGCCGCCGCGTTCTTCAGTCACGGCGTAGACAGCGCCATCCGGACCCACTTTCACATCACGAATGCGCGCTTCCAGCGGCAATCGGCTTTCCGTCGCAACCCTGTCGCCGTCAATGTGCAGGATGACGAGGCCTTGGCTCACCAGACCGCCGACGATGAAGGCCCCCTTCCACTCGGGAATCTGGTCGCCGTCGTAAAAGGCCATGCCGGACGGGCCGATGACGGGGTCCCAATAATAAACCGGCTGTTCCATGCCTTCCCTCGCGGTGGCGCCTTCGCCAACGGACCGGCCGCTATATTCGACGCCGTAGGTGATCACCGGCCAGCCATAATTGAGGCCCGCCTTCGGCAGGTTCAGCTCATCGCCGCCTTTCGGGCCATGTTCCACTGTCCAGAGCCTGCCCTGTCCATCCAGCGCTGCCGATTGGAGGTTACGGTGGCCATAGCTCCATATCTCGGGGAGGGCGTTCTGCTGGCCGGCGAAGGGGTTGCCCTCGAAGGCCTTGCCTTCGGCATCAATGCGGAAGACCTTGCCGAGCCCGCTCGAGAGGTCCTGCGCCTGCACACGCGGCGTTGCGTCTGAACGTTCACCGACAGTGACGTAGAGCTCATTGTTCTGGCCGAAAACCAGCCGTGATCCGAAATGCTTGTCGCCATCATAGGTCGGCATCTGGCGGAAGATCACCGAGACGTCTTCCAGTTTCGCCGCTCCACCGTCTTCTGTCAGTTTGGCCGATGCGACGGAGGTGCCGTTACCGCCCTCACGCGGCTCGGAAAAGGAGAAGAAGATTTTACGGGAGGTTTCGAAATCGGGCGCCAGCGCTATGTCGAGAAGCCCGCCCTGTCCATCGGAAGCCACCTCCGGCACGCCTTCTATCGCCGGCCCGGCCTTGCCGTCAGCGACGATATGCATGGCGCCCTCCTTGGCAGCGACGATCATGCGACCATCGGGCAGGAATTCCATGGACCACAGATGCGGCAGACCATCGGCGACGACGGTTTTTTCGATGCTCGGCTGGGCAGCAGCCTGCGGCGCGCGCGTCTGGCCCTCAAAAGCCGGTTTCTGATCCGGCGCATTCGGCCGTTTCGTTTCGGCAGCCGGGGCGGTCTGTGCGTTGGCTGCACCGGCCAAAGGAACGGCAAGCATCGCGCACAGGATCGTCGAATTCAGAAATCGGTTGTTGTGGAACATGGGTCTCCCTTCCGTCGTTTAGGTCACGCAGGAAACCATTTGGGGAGGATTTCGTTTCCTTCGACAGTTTCAAGAAAACTTGATCATTGCGTGTGCAGGCGTCACGCTCTTTTCTCATCCATGCGAATTCATAGGGAACCGCGAGCCGTGCGCTGCGTTTGGCCTCTGTTATACGGAGGGCGCCATGCAAATCATCGACAACAAGACCATAGACGCGAACAGAACCAAGCCGATCCTCAACGTGGCGGAGTTCTGCCGCCGTTATCGGCTCGACAAGGCTGAGGAAGTCAGGCTCAGAAAGCTGTTCGGTGAGTTCGCCTCGCGGCATGAGCTTCTGATGAACGCGCAGCGAAAGCCGAACTTCCGCTGATCATTCATCCTCGTCGTGGGATTTTCCGAAGATCATGAAGACATCATAGCGGGTGTTCTTACCCAGTATCTGATGTGAGGGCCTGCGAACACCCGGCATCGGGTCGGCGCGGAGCGGCCACTTCAGAACCACCCGCTTCGTCGCATTCTCCAGCGCAGCCTCCATCAGCTCAACCTGGTCCGGGTCGGCGCCGACCAGTTCTCTCAGCACCCGCATCTCTTTTTTCACCAACGCCGTGTTTTGGCGCGGCGGATGCATGGGGTCGACAATCACCACCTCCGGTGACAGCTCTTTCAGCAGATGCCGGGAGTCGCCGTGGAGCAATGTCATGCGCGCCGCCGCGTCGGCATAAGCGCCGCCCGCTTCCAGTGCACGACGAATGCCGTCAGCGAGGTGTGCGTGCATTTCCGGCGAGCGCTCGATGAGGGTGACGTCAGCCCCGAGCGATGCGAGCAGGAAGGCGTCTCGCCCGAGGCCAGCCGTGGCATCGACGATTTTTGGCGTGCGGCCCTTGGTGAAACCTGCGGCCTTGGGCAGTGCCTGTCCGCGCCCCTCGCCGGAACGAAAACGGTGCCCCACCGCGCCGCCGACGAAATCCACCACGAAACTATCGTCTTGTTCCTTCATATCGACCTCAGAACGGAGAGGGCACGGTATAGATGACATCCCGGCCGTCCGGATGACGGAATGCCACTTCCTGCGCATGCAGCATCAGGCGGGGCGCGGCGGAGAGCGCCTCACCTTCGGCATAAAATTCATCGCCGAGAATGGGATGGCCAAGCGCCTTCATATGTACCCGCAATTGATGGGTGCGCCCGGTGAGGGGAGTGAGCGCCAGCCGCGTCGCTGGAAGCGGCAGTCGTTGCAGCACCTGCCACAGGCTCTGCGCGGACTTGCCATTTTCGTGGTCGACCCGGTGGCGGGGCTTGTTTTCGGGATCGATGGCGAGCGGCAGGTCCACTTCTCCGGCCTCTCCCTCAACCTCTCCCCAGACAATGGCAACATAGGATTTGCGCGTCTGGCGGTTTTCAAACTGCGACGCAATCGCCGCATGCGCCCTGCGGTTCAGTGACATCAGCACGATGCCCGAGGTGTCCTTGTCCAGCCGGTTGATCATCAGCGCTTTCGGGAACTGCTTCTGCACACGCGTCATGAGGCTGTCGGAAAGCGCCGGATCGCGCCCCGGCACCGATAACAGCCCGCTCGGCTTATCAAGCACCAGCAGATCGTCATCGCGGTGCACGATGGTGAGCCAAGGGTCGAGTGGCGGATTATAGACGGGGTTGGAAAGCTCGGATGACATGTCGCTTCCTTAGCACGAATTGCGCATTCGGACAGGCGCTAGAGCATTTCCGAGAAAAATGGCCCCCGGTTTTCCGACCGGAAATGCGCCGAAATAAAGAGTTTGAGTGTTTCCGCGATTCGAAGAAAAGCGAAAACTCTAGTCGGGAATATGGAGATTGACGCGTCCGCTGGTCAGGTCGCTGAGGAGCCGCGTTAGTCGTTCGGTTTCCTCGGCCGGAACCGAAAGCACCATATCCGCGCCGGTGCCGGTAAAGTCCTCCCTCGCAAGCCGCAGGTTCGGCGTGGCGGAAAGGCGTGATTTCACCAGTGCCAGGTCTGAGAAAGGGCAACTCAGCATGGCGCTGACATAAGCGATGACCGGTGACGTCTCGCCGAGGCGAAGACAGGCCGCCGCCGCGCCGCCATAAGCGCGCATCAGCCCGCCGCTGCCGAGCAGAATGCCGCCAAACCAGCGGATGACGAGAACCGCGACATTGTCGAGTGACTGACCGTCGATAGCCTGAAGGATCGGTTTACCGGCCGTTCCCGAGGGTTCGCCGTCATCGCTAAAACGATAGGTCTGACCGCTTCGCCAGGCCCAGCAATTATGGTTTGCATCGGGATCGGAATGTGCCGCGAGGAATGTTTTCGCATCCTCTTCACCCGTCACCGGCGCGGCAAAGGCGATGAAGCGGCTTTTCTTGATATCCTGCGAAAAGGTGACGGGGCGGTCGAGCGTGAACATGGGCGCTTCAATATCGCATATATTCGCCTGCGGAAATCGCTATAAGGCTTTCAACGGTGAAGATGGCAATGGAGAGGGTTTTGGGCGAGGCGAGGCAGGTCGCAATTATCGGCGGCGGACCGGCGGGGCTGATGGCGGCAGAGATGCTCTCGGCTGCAGGCCATGCCGTGACGGTGTTCGAGGCGATGCCGACCGTGGCGCGCAAATTGCTGATGGCCGGAAAATCCGGTCTCAACATCACCCACGCCGAAGACTACGACAGTTTCCGCCACCGGTTCGGCGATGCGGAACCGAGGCTGCGCGCCGCTCTCGATGATTTCACGCCGGATATGCTGCGCGACTGGGCGCAGGGGCTGGGGCAGGAAACTTTCGCCGGCACTTCGGGCCGGGTGTTTCCCACCGTCATGAAGGCTTCGCCGTTGCTCCGGGCATGGCTCGCCCGGCTGGAGGCGCAGGGTGTCACCATCAGGACGCGGCATCGCTGGACGGGTTTTTCCGGCGAGCACCTGGTTTTCGCGACACCGGAGGGCGAGATCATCATCAAGGCCGATGCCGTTCTTCTGGCGCTCGGTGGCGCAAGCTGGCCGCGTCTCGGTTCGGACGCCGTATGGGTTCCGGCGCTGGCGGAGAGAGGCGTGGCGCTTTCCCCGTTCCGCCCCGCCAATTGCGGTTTCGACGTTGACTGGAGCGATGTCTTCCGCTCGCGTTTTGCGGGGGAAGCGGTGAAATCCACCATCACCATTTCGCCAGCCGGAGCCTTTCAGGGCGAATTCGTCATCACGAAGCATGGTATTGAGGGCAGCGTGATCTACGCCCATTCCGCCGCGCTGCGCGACCGGCTGGACGAGGCGGGCAAAGCGTCGCTCGCAATCGATCTTGCGCCGGGACGTACGGTGGAACGCCTCAGCGGCGATCTGGCGAAACTCGGACGGAAAGAGAGCTTTGTAAACCGCATGCGCAAGGCGGCCGGCTTATCGGCCGTGAAGGTCGGGCTTCTGCGGGAAATATTTCCCGATATCGCGGGCATGCCGGATGAATTCGTCGCCGCGAGAATAAAACATGCGGAGATTCCGCTTTTGCGGACGAGGCCGATTGCCGAGGCAATTTCGTCCGCCGGCGGTATCGCGTGGAGCGGCCTTGATGAAAACTACATGCTGGAAAAGCTCCCCGGCATATTTGCTGCCGGGGAAATGCTGGATTGGGAAGCGCCCACCGGCGGTTATCTCCTGACCGCCTGTTTCGCCACCGGCAAGGCGGCCGCAAAGGGCATGGCCGCGTGGCTCGAAGGCTCAGCCTGACAAACGTTCAGCCATGCCTGCTTCCTCACCATGTGCGGTTCGGACGAGGCAGCGCATGATGGCATCGGTGGTGATTGCACCAAGCGCCTTGCCGTTTTCTCCGACGACCGTGGCGCTGCTGACATTTTCCCGGACCAGCGCGCGCAGGCCCTCTTCAACCGTCATATCCGCATCGAGCTGAAGGCGGGACTGGCCGGCAAATTCCGGCTGCACCACGGCACCAAGGCGAATGACGCGGCCGCGATTGACCTCTTCCACGAAGGCCTCGATATAACTATCCGCCGGCGACATGACGATTTCGGCGGCCGTTCCCTGCTGGATGATTTCACCATCGCGCAGAATGGCGATCTTGTCACCCAGCCGCAGCGCTTCGTCGAGATCGTGGGTGATGAAGACCACGGTCTTCTTCAGCTCCTTTTGAAGTTCCAGCAGCACCGTCTGCATGTCGACGCGGATGAGCGGATCGAGGGCCGAATAGGCCTCGTCCATGAGCAGGATTTCGGCATTGTTGGTGAGCGCCCGGGCGAGACCCACACGTTGCTGCATGCCGCCGGAGAGCTGGTTGGGGTAATGGTTGGAGAAGCCCTCCAGGCCGACCCGCCTGATCCAGACCTCTGCCCTTTCTTCGCGCTCGCGCTTGTCGACGCCCTGCACCTCAAGGCCGTAGACGACATTTTGCAGCACGTTGCGGTGGGGCAGGAGACCGAATTTCTGGAACACCATCGCCGTCTTGTGGCGGCGGAATTCCAGAAGATCCGCTTCGTTGAGGCTGCAGACGTCTGTGCCGCCATAGAGGATTTCGCCGGCGGTCGGGTCGATCAGCCGGTTGACATGGCGGATCAGCGTGGATTTGCCGGAGCCGGAAAGGCCCATGATAACGGTGATCTGCCCGCCCGGCATGGTGATGTTGATGTCACGCAGGCCGAGCACATGACCGTGCTTGGCGTTGAGTTCCGATTTGGACATGCCGGCTTTGACGGCTTCGACATGATCCCCCGCTTTGGAGCCGAAAATCTTGTAAAGACTGCGAATTTCGATCGATTGACTAGCCATGCGCCACTTCCCGGTGTTTTTGCAGGCGAAGGCCATAGGCCTGGCTGATGCGGTCGAAAATGATGGCGATGCCGACGATGGCAAGCCCGTTGAAGACGCCGAGGGTGAAATATTGGTTGGCGATGGCTTTCAGCACTGGCTGACCAAGACCCTGGACGCCGATCATGGAGGCGATGACGACCATGGCGAGCGCCATCATGATGGTCTGGTTTATGCCAGCCATGATGGTGGGCAGCGCGAGCGGCAGCTGAACTTTAAAAAGTTTCTGGCGTTTGGAGGAGCCGAAGGCATCGGCCGCCTCCAGAACGTCACGGTCGACCATGCGGATGCCGAGATTGGTGAGCCGGATCATCGGCGGAATGGCATAGATGACGACGGCGATGACACCTGGCACACGGCCGATGCCGAGCAGCATGACGACCGGAATAAGATAGACGAAACTCGGCATCGTCTGCATCACATCGAGAACGGGGTTTATTACGTTCTGAAGGCGGTTTGAGCGCGCCATGGCGATGCCGATGGGCAGGCCGACGATGATGGACAGCACGGCGCAGACGAAGATCATCGAAACGGTCTTCATCGTGTCTTCCCACATGCCGAACCAGCCGATGGCGAAGAGAATGCCGCAACAGAGCGAAACAATGGTGGCGCTGCGGCTGCCGAACCAGGCAAGAGCGCCGACAATAAGAATAACGACCGGCCAGGGCGCGCCGATCAAAAGCCTTTCCGCCCCGATGAGGAAGCTCTGGAGTGGGGTGAACAACCCCTCGATTGCGCCGCCATAGGTTCGGGTAAAGGCCCGGAACCCCTCGTCGATGACTTTTTTCAGCGCGCGCAGAGCATCGTCATTCATGGTCGGAAATTTGAAAAGCCATTCCATATCCTGTTCTCCATGACGAACCGGAGGCGGGGATCGATGTCCTCCGCACTCCGGGAGTAAAATCGCCAGAGCGCCGCGCGGCCAACTGGACGCATGGGCGGAACGCTCTGTTGAACCGGCGCATCGTTATCAGCCAAAGCCGGGTAGCCGATGCGGTTCGGCGTCGCCGCGGGAGACGCCGGTTGCCGGGCAGATATGTCAGGACGCGCTTTTTAAAGGGCGGCCTTGACCTTTTCCGCGACCTCGGGCGAGACCCAGCCCTTCCACAGGGCTTCGTTTTCCTTCAGGAACTGCTTGGCGCCGTCTTCACCGGTGGCCTGATTATCCGTCATCCAGGCGATCAGCTTGTTGACGGTGGCGTTGGTCCAGGCGCGCTTGTTGAGATAATCCATTGCCGGACCGGCACGATCGGCAAAGGATTTGCTGACCAGCGTCTGTACGTCATCGATCGGCCAGGCGTTCGGCTTCGGATCGGCGCAATCGGCAACGGATGTGCAGCGTTTCCATTCGGCCGCGTCGTACTCAGTGCCGAATCCAAGTTTCACCATTTCGTATTTGCCGAGCAGGGAGGTGGGCGCCCAGTAATAGCCGACCCAGGGCTGCTTGGCTTCATAGGCCTTGGCGATGGAGCCGTCGAGACCTGCGGCAGAGCCGGTGTCCACGAGGGTGAAGCCGGCCTTCTCGCCGCCAAACGCCTTGAACAGCTGCGCGGTGACGACTGTGCCGCCCCAGCCCTGCGGGCCGTTGAACACAGCACCCTTGGACTTGTCTTCAGGCGATGGGAAGAGCTCGGGATGCTTGAAAAGATCAGGAATTGTTTTGAGATCGGGGTTGGCGTCAGCGACGTATTTCGGAATCCACCAGCCCTGAACAGCGCCATCGGAAAGGATTTTTGCGGCCGCGACCACTTTGCCGCCTTCCAGACCCTGCTTGACGATTTCCGGCTGCAGGCTGACCCAGGCCTCAGGTGCGATATCCGGCTGGCCTTTTTCGGCCATGGAGGTCAGTGTCGGCACCGTATCGCCGGTAACGATTTCGGCGGAGCAGCCATAGCCTTTTTCGAGAATGAATTTGTCCAGGTTGGCGGCAACTTCAGCGGATTGCCAGTTCATGCTGGCGATTGTTACGTTTCCACAGTCGGCGGCATAGGCTGCGCTGCCTGAAAAGGCGAAGCCGGCGGAAAGAATTGTGGCACCCAAAAGTATTTTCATTGTTGTTCCCTCTGGTCGCGGTGTGGCGATGACCCGGGCGCTGACGGCACCGCGACCGCCAGCACCCTTATTGAGGCTTAATAAATCTTTTGTCGCCATCCCGTTTGCGGCAATTTCTGGCGTATTGAGGATGCCATTCGCCGGACGAAGTCGCGATCGCAGGGCCATATTAGCGAAAATTTCGGAATTAAGATATTGAAACATATAGTTGTTTAGCGGCACATCAATGATATTTCACAAGCGAGGGAACTTTTTCATTTTTTTGAAAAGTCTGGGAACAATCAGGCGAAGTTTCTGTTCTCTTGGACTTTTATCCCGTTCTGTATTACGGGAGATTTCTTCTCGATTTTTGTGGTGATTTTGAATGACCAATCTTCGTGCTGCCCCGGTATGGCCCATCGGCGGCGGTGAAACGGGTGAGCTTGTGCGCCGCTTCGACTGGTCGAAGACATCGCTTGGTTCGATTTGCGACTGGCCGCAAAATCTGAGGCAAAAAGCCAATTCCGTCGTCAATTCACCTATTCCGCAGGTGCTGATGTGGGGCCGCGATCATGTGATGATATACAATGACGGTTATGCGGAGATCGCCGGTAATTACCATCCGCAGGCGCTGGGCGGCACGGTGCCCGGCATCTGGCCGGAAATCTGGGACTGGAACAGCCGCATTCTCGAAGCCGGTTTTCGCGGTGAAGTGTTGGCATATCGCGACCAGCCAATGACGCTGATGCGACATGGCATACCGGAAGAGGTGATCTTCGACCTGTTTTACACGCCGATCTATAATGAAGGTGGCACGGTTGATGGCGTATTGTGCACCGTGCTCGAAAATACCGACAAGGTGAAAGCCGTTGAGGCTATGGAGCAGAGCCGCAAGGAATTGAGCCGGCTCACCAACGCCTTGCCCATTCTGGTCGGATATGTCGATCGCGATTACATCTATAAATTTGCCAATGACGGTTATCTCGAATGGTTCGGCCGAAGTGGTGAAGACGTCATCGGCCGCAGCGTTCCCGAGATTGTCGGCGAGGCATTTTTCGATGCGCGCAAGGCCTATCTCGACCGGGCGCTGGCCGGTGAGAAGATCGTTTCGGATACCGTCATCAGCAGACCGGATGGCACCAAGCGCGCCGCTGAAATCCGGTATGTTCCGCGCTACATTGCCGATGGCTCCGTCGACGGCATCTATGTCCTGATCATCGATATCGAAGAGCGGAAGCGCTCGGAGCAGGAAATCCTCATCAGCAACAACCGTTTCCGCGCGGCGGTGGAGGCCGTGCACGGTGTGCTGTGGACCAACAGTGCCGAAGGCAGGATGCTGGGTGAGCAGCCGGCATGGGCGGCGTTGACGGGCCAGACGCCCGAAGAATATCAGGGCTTTGGCTGGGCGGACGCCGTTCATCCGGAAGACAGGCAGGGTTCAGTCGATAGCTGGAACAAGGCGGTCGCGGAAAAATCGACCTATATCTGGGAACATCGCGTGCGCAGACATGACGGTGTCTATCGTACTTTCGCGATCCGCGGCGTGCCGATTTTCGACAAGTCAGGTGCTATTGCCGAATGGGTCGGCGTTCACACCGATATCACCGAGCAGCGGTGTGCCGAAGACACCCTCAAGGAACATGCGAGCAACCTTGAGCGTGAAATTCGCCATCGCATTCGGGCGGAAGAGCAGCTCCGGCAACTGAATGAGGGGTTGGAAGCCCGGGTCGAAGCTGAAATGGCGGAGCGCCGTCAGACCGAAAAGGCCCTTCAGCAGGCGCAGAAAATGGAATCCATCGGTCAGCTGACCGGTGGCGTGGCGCATGATTTCAACAATCTACTGCAGGTGATCGCCGGCAATCTGCAATTGCTGTCGAAAGATGTGATCGGCAATGAACGTGCGGAGCGCCGGCTGGAGAATGCGCTCGCGGGCGTCCAACGTGGCGCGAAGCTCGCGAGCCAGCTTCTGGCCTTCGGCCGCCGTCAGGCGCTGGAGCCGCGGGTCATCAATATTGCCCGTTTCGTAACCGGCATGGATGACCTGCTTCGCCGCTCGCTTGGTGAGGCGATCGAGGTGGAGGTCATCACGTCAGGCGGCCTCTGGAACACCTATGCCGACCCCAATCAGGTGGAAAACGCGCTTCTCAATCTCGCGATCAACGCGCGCGATGCCATGGAAGGGCACGGAAAGCTCACCATCGAGGTAGCCAATGCGGTTCTCGACCGCGATTACGCCCGCAAACATTCCGAGGTCACGGCCGGGCAATATGTGATGCTCGCGGTCACCGATACGGGTTCGGGCATGTCGCCGGAGATACTCGAAAAGGTCTTCGAACCGTTTTTCTCGACCAAGCCCGAGGGCAAGGGCACGGGCCTTGGCCTTTCCATGGTCTATGGTTTCGCCAAACAGTCCAGCGGGCATGTGAACATCTATAGCGAGGTGGGGCAGGGCACCACGGTGAAAATGTATCTGCCGCGTTCCGCAGCCGATGAGGACAGGGAGGTCGTGGTGCATAACGGCCCTGTCGAAGGTGGGACGGAGACGATCCTCGTGGTTGAGGACGATGAAGAAGTGCGCGGTACGGTCGTCGAAACTCTGAGCGATCTCGGTTACAGGGTGCTGACCGCACGCGACGCACAGGCGGGTTTGACGGTGGTGGAAAGCGGCATTCCGATCGATGTCATCTTCACCGACGTGGTGATGCCAGGCCCCTTGAAAAGCCGGGAAATGGCGCGTCGCGCACAGGAGCGGTTGCCCAATCTCGCCGTTCTTTTCACCTCGGGTTACACCGAAAACTCCATCGTGCATGGCGGCAAGCTGGATGCAGGTGTGGAACTGCTATCCAAACCCTATACGCGTGAAGCGCTGGCGCGGCGCATCCGCCACGTCATAGCCAACCGCAAGCAGGTTTCGCTGTCGAGGGCGCGGCCTGGTTCTTCAAAAATCCCCGAACCCGCCATGGCGGTCGACAACCGGGAGCGGTCAATCCAGGTTCTTCTGGTCGAGGATGACGAGCTGATCCGGATGAATTCCATGGAGATGCTTTCGGAGAGCGGCTTTGCCGTTGTTGAGGCTGGCAACGCGGCGCAGGCGCTGAAGGTTATCGAATCGGAGCAGATCGACGTTCTCGTTACAGATATCGGCCTGCCGGACATGAAGGGCGGTGAACTGGCGGTGGAGGCCCTGCGCCGCAGGCCGGGTCTTGCCATCGTCTTTGCGACGGGCGACAGCCATCTGCCGGAGGGGGCGCCGGAAAGCGCAGTCCTGCTCACCAAGCCCTACGATGAACAGCAGATCATTGCCGCCGTTGAAAAGGCCCATACGGCCAGGCCGGTGGCGGCCGAATAGGCCGCCTTGATGCTGGTTCAGTAACCGCGGTCCATGTCGACGGTTTCCGGCAGCTTGCCTGTTTCCCGCCATGTGCGGACGTTGCCGGCCACGATCCGCGCCGAACTCTCCCGGCTTGTCGGCGCGGAAATATGCGGCAGGACGGTAACTTTGGGGTGCTGCCAAAATGGCGAAGCCGCAGGGAGTGGCTCGTGTTCGAAGACATCGAGTACGGCATGCGAGAGCTTGCCGGAATCGAGCGCCGCGATCAACGCATCGGCGACGATGACGGCGCCGCGGGCGAAATTGATGACTGCCGCGCCCTGTTTCATTGCGGCGAGACGGCGGGCATCGAGAAGACCGCGCGTCGCATCGGTAAGCGGCACAAGGCAGATGAGAATGTCGCTTTTTTCCAGCAATGCCTGCAGCCCTGCATCGCCGGTCAACGTTTCCACGCCTTCGATTATCTTGGCCGAACGGCTCCATCCTGCGACGTTGAAGCCGGCATGGATAAGACGCTCCGCCGCGGCCGCGCCGAGTGCTCCGAGCCCCAGGAGACCGATGGTCATCTCGCCGGGGTGGCGGTAATCCAGTTCCTGCCAGAGCGCCTTTCGCTGATTTTCGCGATAGGCGGGCATGTCACGCTGCAGATAATAGGTCCATGCCAGCACCGCTTCGGCCATGACGCGGGAAAGTTCCGGGTCCCTCAGCCGAACGATGGGGGGAGCCTTGCTGCCCAGTTCCAGCACCAGCCGCTCCACGCCCGCCCACAGGCTGTGGATCCATGAGAGGCCCGGAAGAGCGGCGATATCGGCCGGATCGGGATTGGCGACAATGGCAAATTCCACTGCCCGCCGCTGCTCGTCCGTCAATTCGGAAAAGGAGAGGATCTCCTCCTCCGGCATGGCGGCGCGCAACGCCTGTTTCCAAACGGCCTCCGTCTCTGCATTCATCCGTGAAACAAAGGCGATTGGTGAAGACATGGCATTGGTCCTGCTTGCGATTTTTGCGTGACGGCATCAATGCGCAATTTCGGCGGGTAATGCCATGGGTGGAATGGGGGAATTTGCGATTCTTCCGTCATGCCGGACTAGATCCGGTATCCAGCCGCCGCGCGTCTGCGCGGCGCCAAGACTTCTTTCAGCCCAAGGACTTGGGCTGGCTGGACCCCGGCTCGGGGGCCGGAGTGACGGAGTGTGGATGCAACCGGCCTGTTAAATCTCAACCATTACGCATCTTCTTTTACCGGCGACTTTGCATCGCCGTAATAGGCCGAGAACGACTCGTGGTAATGCTCCGAACCGCCAGGTCCGGCATAACGCTGCAGTTCCGTCATGTCGGTCTTGTTGAGCACGATGCCGAGCGTCTTGTTGGCGATCTGCGGTTCGTTGGCCATCAGGTTCTGCACCATCTGGATCGGTGTCTTGCCCCATTCGGTGACGAAGACGAAGCCGTCCACCTGCGGCGCAAAGGCCTTGGCGTCGATGACGGGCACAACGGGTGCAAGGTCAACGATGATGTAGTCGCAGGCCTCGCGAGCCGAGTCGATAAACTTGCGCATGCCGGAAGAGGAGAGCAATTCGCTTGAATGGGCGAACTGGTTGCTGGTCGAAACCGGCAGAATGCCCATCTTGGTGCGCGTGTCCACTTTCACCGCCTGCGTCCATGGCACCTCGTCAAGCACGACCTCCACCAGACCGGCGGATTGGCGCGTGGTCAGCATGCGGCTGAGACCCGGATTGCGGATGTCGGCATCCACCACAAGCGTGCGCTTGCCGGTGGAGGCGATCAGGCCCGCGAGGTTGAGCGCAACGACCGATTTGCCCTCATTCGGCAGGCAGGAAATGACGCCGATGACCCGGCACTGGCGCTCCTGAATAACGACATCCGCCGTCAGTTTCACGTTGCGCAGCGTTTCCGCAAAACTGGAGCGCGGACTGTCAACGGCAAGGCGCAGCATTTTCTGGAACGAAACCTGTCCGCTGTCCTCAAGCGTTGCATTCTCGCCGCCGGGGGTTGCGGCGCTGTTTCCGGTCTTGGCGTTTTCCACACCCCTTTCGCCGATGAAGGGAAGGTAGCCGAGAAAGCGCATGCGCAGGTTATCACGCACATCGTTGCCGGTGTGGAAGAAGCGGTCGCGGAATTCGAGAAGTGCCGCAATGCCCCCACCCAGCATCAGGCCCAGTACGACCGAAAGCGCCATTGTCATGGTCTTTTTCGGGCTGGAAGGCGATGTGGGAAGACCGGCCTCGGAGATGATGCGGGCTTTGGCGATCGGCAGCGACTGCTTCTGCGAAGCCTCTTCGAAGCGTCCGAGATAGGACTGGTAGAGGGTGCGCAGGGCCGTCGCCCGCTGCTCGAGCTCGCGCAGCTGCACCATGGTGATGTTGGCTTCCGAATTACGGCCAGCCACCTTGTCGATACTGTCGCGCAACGACTGTACGCGCGAATTTGCGACGTCGTATTCGTTCTTGAAGCTGCCGGTCAGCTGCTGCAGTTCCTGGAAGATCTGCTGCGCCACTTCTTTCTTCTCGGCGTCAAGCGCGGCTGCCTGCGGATGGTCTGCTCCGAACTGCTGCACAATGCCCCGCTGCCGGTCGGAAATGGTGATGTAGCGCTTGCGCAGATCCTGAATAACGGAATTGTCGGTGTCACGGGCCGAGACGACGGCGTTGTCGACGGCCGTTTCCGGACCGCGGTCGATGATGGATTTATACTGATTGTAACGGGCGGAGGCCGTCGCGGCATCCGCCTGTGCCGCAATCAGCTGGCCATTGAGATCGGCAAGCTGGCCTTCCGACATCAGTTCGCCGCGCGAGGACACGATATTGTTGTCGGACCTGAATTTCTGCACCGCAAGCTCTGCCGCCTGGGCGCGCTGGTTAAGGTCGGTCAGGCGTTCCTGCAACCAGACAGAGGCCCGCTCGCTGGCGTCGAAATTGGCGTTCAGCTGCTCGGTGAGATAGGCCTGCGCGTAGGTCTTGGCGATGTGTGCGGCCAGCTGGCGGTCAGTCGAACGGGTGGAGATTGCGATGACGGAACTGCGACCGACCCGCTCCACAGTCAGCGACTGCTGCAGCACGGCGGCGGCCTTTTCGCGGCGTCCGGCGCGGATTGCGGCTTCGGAGACCGGCGGATCGCCCGGCAGGACGAGATCGAGGATACCGCGCACGGAGGATTTGACGAGCTCGACCGGCGACATCGGCGGATTGACGATGGTGTCGTTCTCGTCAAGCTTGGCCTTGTCCACCACGGTCAGCGCCATTTCCTTGGATTTGAGGATTTCCACGGCGCTGGCAATGCGGTTGTCGACGATCTGGGCAGCGGGCACAGGCGATTCCTCTTCCGCATAACGGGAGAGGCTTTCATCGAGCAGCACCTGCGTCATCGCCGTATAAACGGGGGTCGCAAGCACCAGGTAAAGTCCGGCCAAAACTACGGCGGCAACGACGGAGGCGGCAATGACGTTGGCACGGCGCACCACGGCGGCCCACAGGCGGTCGAGGTCGATGAACGTGTCGGAATCCTTGCCGGATTCCGGAAAACCGATATTGGATTTAAAGGTCTTGTGGTGCATGGACCTACCTTGTGAATTAAAAATGGTACGCGGGAAGCCGAGCAACTCTCGCCTTCCCGCCTCCCGTTATTGGTGCGCCGGCCGCCTCCCCCGGCGGCGCGATGAAAGTCAGGCCGCCTGCACGCGGCTTTCGTGGTTTGCCACCAGTTCCTTCACCGAAGCGAGAACCTGCGCTTCCATGTCGGCGCGCAGCAGCGAGAAGGCGACGTTGGCGGCGATGAAGCCCTGCTTGCTGCCACAGTCAAAGGTGCGGCCGCTATATTTCTGCGCATGGAAGGCCTGCTTTTCGGCGAGCCGCTTCATGCCGTCGGTCAGCTGGATTTCGTTGCCCGCGCCGCGCTCCTGCTTGGCGAGAATATCGAAGATTTCCGGCTGCAGAATATAACGGCCATTCAGGTAATAATTCGAAGGCGCCTTGGATGGTTCCGGCTTTTCGACCATTTCGGTCACGGCGAAGCCGTGATTGACCTTCTGGCCGACGCCGACGACGCCATAGGACGAAACTTCTTCCGGCAGGCATTCCTCGACACCGAGAATATTGCCGCCGACTTCATCGTAAAGCTCCATCAGTCCGGCAATGCAGCCGCGCGCGCCATAGGAGACCATGTCAGGCAGCAGCAGCGCAAAAGGCTCCTTGCCGACCAGCTCACGCGCACACCAGACGGCATGGCCGAGGCCAAGCGGCACCTGCTGGCGGGTATAGCTGACGGTGCCGGCAACCGGCAGCATCTTTTCCAGCTGCAGCACCTGCACGGTCTTGCCGGAGCGGGTCAGCGTGTTGATGAGTTCAGGTGCGCTGTCGAAATAGTCTTCGATGGCGGTCTTGTTGCGGCTCGTGACGAAAATAATGTGCTCAATGCCGGCCTGCATGGCTTCATCCACGGCATATTGAACGACCGGCCGGTCAACGATCGTCAGCATTTCCTTTGGCATCGCCTTGGTGGCGGGCAAAAACCGCGTGCCGTTGCCGGCTACCGGAATGACGGCTTTTCTGACAGTTCTCTTCAGGTCCATCGCGTTCTCCTTCATCAAGGTTTGATCTGTCCCCGGTCCCCGCGCAGACATGGTCCGCGCGCAAATTTTATAAAATCTGCCTTTTCACCCCTGTATTCGCTGCGGGCGCAAACACGGCGTCCCGCAGCCTCCTCAGCCGCACTGCAATCGGCATTCTCAGGTGCCCCAGCACGGCAGGATCTCGGATTGTGGTCTTCAAGGCGCCGAGTACCGAGCGGCGCTTGATGTTCTCCACCAATGTCAAAAAATTATGCGCCAGCCGCAGGCTGCGGGCTCTCGCCTGCTGCGCGTCCATGGCGGCCGGCAGCAAGGTGTAGTGGCTCAGGAATTCTTCGTCCGCTCGCATCATCGCTTCGACGTGACGAAGTTCGAGGACGCGGGAGATCGAACCTTCGCGGATATTGTAGATGTAACCCGGCTTCGGTTCGATGACGCAGAGGCCGCCAGCGGCAAGCGCCGAGGCGAGAAGAATATAGTCTTCGCCGATGCGGATATCCTCACGGAAGCGCAGTGCTTCGTTATTAAGGAAATCGCGCCGGAACATCGGTTTCATGTAGCCGAAGTTAAACGTGGAGCGGAACAGGATGTTGGAGGAAATGAAGTCCTCCAGCGTGAGAACAGGCCGTTCCTCCAAAAACTCTTCGGGAAACATCGTCTCCATCGGCCGCCCATCGGTGTAGACGACATCGAGATTATCGACAGCGATTGCCGCACCCGCGGCCTCTGCCCGACACATCATGCAGGCGGAGCGTCCCGGGCGGATAACATCGTCGGAATCGAGCACGGCGATCCAGCGGCCGGTCGCGGCCTCGATGCCGGCGTTGCGCGCGCCGCCCGGACCGCGGTTTTCTTCGAGCGCAAGCAGCCGCACGCGCGGATCGATTGCGGCGATCGCTTCAACGAAGGGAATGGTATCGTCGGCGGACCGGTCGTCGACGACGATCACTTCCAGCGTCACGCCCTGCTGATCGAGCGCGCTTTGAACCGCGGCCTCAATCGTATCGGCGGCATTATAGGCGGCGATGACGAAGCTGATGTCTGGCGGAGAGGTGAGGTTTTCCATCAGGTCGCCTCCACGGCACCATATTGGCGGATTTCGCGCACACCGAAGGCGCCGCTCATCGAACCCATATGCAGCGCGCCTCGCAACGCATAACGGTTGCGGCGTACGACATTGAAACCGCTCAAGGCGGCAAAAAGAGCGCAATAAAGCACTTTCGAACCAGCTTTCACCACCTGAACGACGCGGCGCGCACCGGGTTTCTTTTCAGCCAGCACCCGTCCATGGGTCTGGCCGGAACGGAACCGGCGCTTGGCAAGCCATAGAAAGCTTGCCCGATTTTCCGGAACCGGCTCCGACAAGACAGCGTCTTCCGCAAAGACGATACGGCCGCCGGCGGCGTGGAGATGGGAGAAGAAATGTGTGTCTTCGCCGCCGCTCTGGCCAAGCGCCAGCGCGAAGCGCCGGCCCTTTACCGATGGCGCTTCCATCCTGAGCAGCGTGTTGCAGGTATAACCGGTGATGATCTCGCCATTGACCCAGACCGGAACGGTCGAGTGGAAATCTCCGCGTTTCATCCAGCCCGGCGCGTTGTCCCGGTAAACCGCAGTGACGGGGCCAAGAACGGTTTCTGCACCGGTCTCGTCGGCCTTTTCCAGAAGCGCGGCCAGCCAGTGTGGCGGCGCCGTTTCGTCGTCGTCGATAAAGGCGAGATAATCCGCCTTGCATTCCGACAGGCAGGCATTGCGGGCAATCGAAATATTAGATTTCGGGCAATGCACATAGGTGATCTCGAAGGGGGCGGTTTCGCGCAGGCGATCGACGCTTGCCTTTGCGCTGGGCTCCTCGTCATTATCGGCGACAATCAGCCTAACTTTCACGCCTTCAGGCACATCCAGCTCGAAGAGTGACAGAAGTGTGGCGACAAGCGCCGGGCGTCTGTAGGTGCAGATGCCGATATCGACGGTCTTGAGATATTGTGTGCCGGTGACGGTGTTGTCGGTCATGAGACAGCCTTTCTTCCCCGGAATTTCAGGAGTTCCAGCCAGAAGCCGGTGGACCAGGCCAGATGCATCACCATTGCCGAAAAAGCGGCGAGCGGGCCGTATGGATTTTTCTGACCTATTGCCATCCACAAGCCATAACCCACACATGCGGCAATCCAGAGGCCGAGCGGAATAAGGGCTGCCCAATGCACCAGCGACAGCAGCGCGAAGATGAAGACCGGCAGCACGGCGAGCGGAATCATCTGGCGGATTTTCGGGATGGAGCGATGTTTCAACAGGTTCTTCGCCCGGCCGCGGCCATAGGCGAGATATTGCTTGAAGAGCGGCATGACGCTGGCGCGCGGATAATAGGTCATGCGGGTCTTGTCGGTCATCCAGATGCGGAACCCAGATTTGCGCAGCCGGAAATCCAGCTCCGCATCCTCATTGTGGCTGAAGCTCTCATCATAACCGCCGACCGCATCGAAAGCGGCAATCCGCATCAGCGCGTGGTGCCCGTGATCGATCCAGTGGCCTTTTGCGCCTTCGCGGTGCTTGGAACCGCCATTGCCGAGCTTGGAATTCTGGGCAATGGCAGTCGCCTTCTGGAACAGGCCGTAGCCGACCGTATCCATCGCGACGACAACGGAGTCCGCACCCGTCCGTTCAGCGTCCTCGATCAGCCGCTGGCAATAATCATCGGGATAATCGCCATGGGCGTCGATGCGGATGAGATAATCGAAATCCTCGCCGAAGGTGGCGACGGCAAGGTTGATGCCGGCGCTCTGGATACGCTTCGGATTGGCAAGAAGCGTGACGCGTTCGTCCTTTGCCGCAAAGGCGGCAACGATATCGCGCGTTCCATCCGTGCTGCCGCCATCGGCGACGACGATGCGGAACAGGCGCCCCTGCATTGCGCCGGTGAATTTGACAAGCAACCCCTCGATCGTCTTCGCCTCATTGAGGCAGGGTATGACGATCAGCGTTCTGATGCCGGAATGACCTGGACCTTCCATAATTTGCCCCCTACGCACTACACGGGTGAAAACTGCGCTTCACGGGCGTGGCCGGAAGCGGATTTGGCGAGTGAGGACAATTGCTGCACCAGCAGACGGCAATCGTCGCGGTCGGTCAGCCATTGTTTCCTGTCTGTTGCCGACAGGGCGTGGAAGGCATCCGCATAGGTTTGCGGGGTCATCTGGTTGAAGAGGGCGGCAAGATCGTCAGCGCCCGCCTGTTGCAGGACAAAGCCGATATTGCGTTTTTCAATGAAGCGAGCCGTTTCCGTGCCAGCAAGTGCAATCGGCAGAGTGCCGTAAAGGCAGCCCTCGTACAGCCGGTTGGGCAGCAGCCAGCTGGAATTCTGGCCTTCCTCGAAAAAGTCGATCGCCCAGGTAAATTGCACCTCGTTATAGATGGCGGCTAGGTCCTCGGGGTTTTTGTAAGGTCCGTTGAAATGCACATGTGGAGCAGCCGCCACGAAGCCATCGAAATCAGCAAACTCCGAATAGGCCGGCCGGCCACGCAGGATGATTTCGACCCTGCCTTCCATGCGGCGAGCGAACTCAGCGAGAATTTCAAGCGATTTGCGGCAGCGAAGCGCGCCGAACCAGCCGATTTTCCATGGCTCGCCGGGCGCGGGCGCCCGTGGTCTTGGCGTGGCGGCAACGGTGTCGTCGAGCGCCAGCACCTTGTTTTCCTGCAACAGGACAGGAAGGTCGAGGCCCGACACGGGCTTGAAATAATGCTCCACGAATGCCGGGGAACTTGTCACCAGAAGCTTTGCGTCGCGTGCGAAATAACGCTGCGCGGCATTCAGCATCTGTCCGGGCTTGCCTTTGTTGAGCAGCAGACGGTGAATATCGAGACATTCGTAAACCAGCGCCGGGCGGCTGGAATAGATCGACATGGCGCGCTTTGCCAGAGCCAGCATTTCGAGGTTCCTGGCGAGAACGACGTCGGGTGTCGGAATTCCGTTCAAGACTTTGCCGAGCGAAAGGCTGGCTTTCGCCACTGCCGCCATGCGCTGCAGAAATTGCCCGTCGGCGGTTTCCCCGAGCACGACGGGTACGACGCCTTCGATCTCCGCCAGCCGGTTCTGTCCGCGCCGGAAACCGGCCAGCGTGACCCGCGCCCCACCTGCAAGCAGCGTCAGCACCCGCCGACGAATGGCGGGGTCTGACAGATCATGCGCGAGGTAGAGAATATGGATCATGCAGGGTTCCGGTCGGTTCGCGGGTCAAAGACGCCGCAGCACAGGATTTGGTTCAAAAAAATCGGTCAATTCAGAGCGCAGGCGATGCTTTCCGGGAACTGGCATTTATCGCCGAGCGCGGTGAAGGCGAAGCGGTCAACGACCATCTGCGATGGCCCGGCATAGGCAAACTTGCCCATCCAGTCCTTCAGCGTATCGGTGCCCCACAGGCTGAAGAAAATCTTCTGGGCGTTCTGCGGAATTTTCGTCGCGTCCGTCACCTCATGAACGAGCTTGCCGTTGACGTAATAACGCAGGCGCTGCGGTTCCCAGACGAAGGCATAGTCGTTGAAGCCGGCATCGGCCCCGCCTTCCACCGGCACCAGCTTCTCATTGCCGCCCTTGGCGGACACATATTGGTTGAGCTGCACCTGACCGGTATTTTTGCCAAGAACCTCAAAGTCGATTTCGTCGTGCGGTTTTTTGTCGGTCGGGCCGATATAGGTGAAGAAGGCGGAGTTCAGGCCAGGGCCGGTGGCGGCCTTCATGCGCGCTTCATAGGTGCCGTAACGATAACGGCCCTTGGTCTGGATTTCACCGCAGGCGAAGTTGCGGTCGCCAGCCTTGGCTTCCTCGAAGCCCAGCGTCAGCTGGCCGTTCTCCACCGTTGCCAGCTTCTTCGACCAGGTGCAGTTCTGGTGCGCGCCATTGTTCCAGCCGTCAGAAACGTACCAGAAGCTTCTGTCCATCTGGTCGAAATTCTCCATGAAGGACGTGCCATTGCCCTCTTGGGCGTTGACGGGGGCCGTGAATGCCGTTGCAGTGAGGGCGGCGGCAAGAAGAATGCGTGTCTGAACGCGGGTGACAAATGTTGTCATTGGTTCACCTCTGTCGTTGCGAATAAAGTGTTTCGGATGTGGGTGGGCCTATCGTGGAAGCCCGTTTGGCCGCGAATTCGGCCTTTGCCTTGCCTTTGCCGCTGCGGCTTCCGGTCAATACGGCATAGACGGCCGGCAGGTATTTGCGGGTCTGGGCATTGCTGATCACCAAAATGACGAAGGCGCAAAGCGTCGCGCTGATGTAGAAAGCGGGATAGAAATCCGGCCCGCCCTTGTTCCAGACCATCCACATGATGACCAGCAGCGGGTAATGGGCGCAGAATATCCAGAAGCTGAGACTGCCGGTCTCGGCAAGCCTCTGACCAAGCCGGCTGCGGATCAAGATCGATGAAGACACCCAGAAGCCGAGCGCGCCGAAGACCGCGAGCAGATTGCGCGACATATTCAGCCAGAATGTGAATTCAGGGCCAGTAAAATAGAGACCTGTGGCGAGAATGGCCGACGCGGCAAATGTCAACAACATGATCGGCAGGGCATAAGGATCAAGTGCCTTGACGTCGACCCGGTGCAGCGCAAGCGCGATGCCGAGCGAAAAGCTGAAGAGGATGGATTTTTTCTGGACAATGAAGATCTTCAGGTCCGGCATGGCCGTGACGATCAGCAGGATTACGAGCGTCGGCAGCGCAAAGCGGCGCATCAGAAATGCGAGCACCGGCGACAGCAGAATGCAGACAAAAAGGTCGCGCAGGAAATAAAGCGGCACATTCACCGGCAGCTCTTCCAGCGCCGTACCATGGCTGAGTATTTCGCGCGGGCTGGCGTTCCATAGGTCGGGAAAATATCCGACGCCAACCTCGAACAGCTGGATCAGCAGCACGGCGGCAAACAGTGCGCCATTCCACAAGAGGAATGGCAGCAGCACGGTTTTCGTCTTGGAGCGGATCGTCGCCGGATAATCGAAAGCGCTCATGCCGCGGCGAAACAGCAGATAACCGGAAATGGCGCTGAGACAGGGCACGCCGATGCGAAACAGCGCGTCGCCAAGGAAAACCCGCAGCCAGTCGAAAAAGCCGTAAAGGCCAAGAAAGGGGCTGGTTTCGGCATTGTGCGGCACATGCACGAACACGATTCCTGAAATCAGCAATATGCGCATCAAGTTGATACGGGAGGATAGGTTCTGATCGACAGTCACATCAGTCACCCCTATTGGGCGGCGTCTCCCCACGCCGCGTTGCAACCAGAGCGAACTTAAGCCCGCACTGGGAAGTCTGGTTTCGACTTTGGGATAAAATGTGGCGACGCGGGAAAAACACAAGATTAGATTTTGCGGGTGAATGTCTGGCGTCAGCGCAGTTTCTATCGCGTGAAAAAATTAAACGATTGAAATAAATGAATTTTATCTAAACTCACGCTTCATTAAAAATCTCTGAAGCGTGCGAATTTGTCATTTGCCGTGATGTTGCGCTGCAAAAAGAGCGCCGAACCCACCTTGCCACGGCGAGAAAAATCACCGTGGCAAGGCCCCTTAACGGCAGAAATGAGGCGCATTTTTCTGTGATATTTCTAACCTTGGGTTGCGGTATTCGGCATACGCCGTGATTTGACCATGCCCAGGATTTTTCCCAGCAGGGCACGTTCAGTCAGCAGGATCAGTATTGCATAGATGGCGCCGCCCACGGCAGCACCGATAAGAACCTGAAGGGTGGCATTGGGAATGCGATCGGCGAGAAGGTGAAGCAGATAGCGCACCGCAACGGCCATCACGAAAGCGGCTATCATCGGTCGACTGCTGACATAAAGGCCCCGGAAGAAAGGCGTGTCGCTGGCCTTGAACACGGCCCAGGAGTAAGCGACCAGTGTGACCGCGTTCACGATGCAAAGCCAGACCATGGCGTCGATCAGCGTGCCATAAAGTGCGGCGAGCCACACTGCCACCGTGGTGACGATGGCGCGGATCGTCGCCGACCAGAACAATACGCGGCCGTAACCAGCACCCTTCAGATACGGGATGAAGGTGCTGCACGGTGTGAGAATGGCCTTGGACAGGGCGAGCAGCCCGAGGACAGGCCAGGCATAGGCCCAGTTCTGGCCGAAGATGACAAGCATGGCCGGCTCGGCCACGGCACAGAGACCGAACATCATGGGCGCGAGCAGTACGGTCAGCACCTGCGTGCTGAACATCAACGCATCACGACGGCGCTGCGGGTCGTCCATCATGCGGCTGAAGGCAGGAAACAGAACCCCCATGACGGCGGATAAAACCACCTGGTTGGGAATGCTGGCGAAACGGTTGGAGGCGGAATAGGCGCCGGCATCCGCCAGACCCAGGTGACGGGCAATGACCACCATCGGCGACTGGAATGTGACAAAATTGGCGATTTCTGAGCCCATCAGCCCCGAACTGAAGCCGAGAAGCGGCACCAGCCGGCGTGGCTTCATGACGAAACGCGGGCAATAGCGGGAAACCGCATAAAGCCCGACAAGACGGATGAGAGCTGCGGCAAAAAGCTGGATGATAAGTGCCCAAACGCCGAACCCCATGAAGGCGAGCGCGACCGCGACAATCGCTGCGATGCTCTCCGAGGCCATGCTCCATAGCGCATCCTTGCTGAAGTTCATCCGTCGCGCCAGCAGCGAATAGGCGACATCGCCGGCAAGCTGCAATGGAATGAGGAAGGCCATGATGCGCAGCAGGTATGCGCTTTCCACCGCCCCCAGCAGTCCGCCGAAAAATTCCGCCCAGATGTAGAGGACGGCTGCCATGGTGCAGGAGATCGCCAGATTAGCCCAGAAGACGGTATGGATCGTTTCCATATCCTCTTCCTTCTCAACGATGAGAGCGGAGGTGAGCCCCGCGCCGGCAATCATGGTCAGGAACTGTACAACCGTTAGTCCTACCGCTACCACCCCGAATTCCTCCGGGGAAAGCAGCCTTGCAAGAATAGGGACCGTGACAAATTTAAGCCCGAATGTCCCTGTTTTTGATAAAACGCTCCAGCCGACATTCGTGGTGATGGTCTTTACATTTGGCGCTGGGGGCATACAAGCATCCTGTTTCTGGAGGCCGGCGGGAGGAAGCCGGTTGGGAGTTGCCGATACCATCGGGGCCGCTTTTAGGATCGGGCCCGACACTTCTTGATCAACGCAAGGGGCGAAACAATGGCAAGATTTACTGTCGTCATTCCCTACTATCAAAAGCAGCACGGTGTCCTGGGACGTGCACTCGCATCGGTTTTTGCGCAGACCTACCAAGACTTCGATCTTGTCATCGTCGATGACGAATCGCCATACCCGATCGATCAGGAACTTGCGGAACTTTCGCAGGAACAGAAAGACCGGATTCTTGTCATTAAGCAGGCCAATGCCGGCCCGGGCGGCGCCCGCAACACCGGTCTGGACAATGTGCCTGACGGCACCGACTACGTTGCCTTTCTTGATTCCGACGATATCTGGACGCCCGATCATCTGCGGAATGCGGCCTTTGCGCTCACGACCTATGGCGGCGAGTGCTACTGGGCGTCCATGCAGGCAAGTGACGAATTTTATTATCATTTCGCCATTTCCGAGCTGGAAAAGAATGAGGGTGCGGCACGGCTTTCGGAGAAGCCGCTGGTGATCGAACTGCCGGATCTCGCAAGCGTCATGCTGCGGAACTGGAGCTTCCTGCATCTCTCCTGCATGGTGATCGGTCGTCCTCTTTTCGAGAAGATCCGTTTCGATCCGGCGCTCAGACTGGCGGCGGAAGACGTGCTGTTTTTCTGCGATTCCATCCTTGCATCGAAGCGGACACTGCTCTGTGACGACGCCGGCGCGATGCGCGGCATGGGCGTCAATATCTTCCACAGCATCGACAATACCTCGCCGGAATTCCTGCGCCAGCAGTTCAATACCTGGGTGGCGCTCGATACGCTGGAGGGACGTTTTTCTCGCCGGCCGGCCGATGTGGCGTCCATCGCTTCCTATAAAAACACGGCGCGCAAACAGGCTCTCTGGAGCCAGGCTGGCAACCTGAAACGGCGCAAGGCTCCCGAATTCGGTTTGCTCCTAAAATGGGCAATGCGCGATCCGGCACTGCTGCGCGCCGCTTTCGAACTCGGCGCCGGAAAAATCGTCCGATCCAGATGAGCGAATTTTCGCCCGCAACAATTTATATGTTTTTCACCCAGGAGTGACCTCATGAAACCTTACCACTGGGAATCTCATCACGGAAATTTCGGTGACGATCTCAACCTGTGGCTGTGGGACTTTCTGCTTCCGGGCCTGCGCGATGTGCATGACGATGTCATGCTCGTGGGCGTCGGAACGGTGCTCAACGACGTTCTTTTGCCCGCCAAGCAGCGCAAGCTGGTGATCGGCAGCGGCTATGGTTATGGCGCGGTGCCGGATACCAGCACCGAGTTCTGGGATATCCGCTGTGTGCGCGGCGAAAAAACCGCCGCCAAGTTGGGGCTTGCTCCCGAAAAAGGCATTGTCGATCCCGCCGTGATGGTCACCGAGATGCCTGATTTCAAAGGGCTGCCGAAGCTCCACAAGAAGACTTTCGTCCCCCATTGGGAATCGGCGGAATTCGGCATGTGGGAAACCGTCTGTGAACCGGCAGGACTCACCTATCTCGACCCGCGCGGCGAGGCAAAAGCGGTCATCCGCGCCATTGCCCAATCGGAATTCATCGTGGCTGAATCCATGCATGGTGCAATCCTTGCCGATGCCTTCCGCGTGCCGTGGGTCGCCGTCAGCACTTCACCATCGATCAACAGCTTCAAATGGAGCGATTGGGCCGGCAGCGTCGGAGTCGAATATCAGCCGCGCTATGTGCCGGTTTCAACCCGCGCGGAAGCGGCGAAAAAGGGCTCACGCTTCTGGGGCATGAGCTTCCCCCCACCGCCCGCCCCCGTTGTCACCGCCGATTCCGTCTCTGCGCTTGAGGGCCGGGCGCATGAGGGCGATGTAATGGTGCGTCCGCAGGAAACGCAATCCCGCTCGTTGCGGAAGCTCGCCAAGCAGGTGCTGGCCGCACCTTCCACACTGGCGCTCTGGCAGGCAAGCCGAGCGGAACCGCGTCTTAGCCCGGATGGCAGACTGGAGGAACGCAAGGAGCGTTTCGCCGCCGTTCTGGAAACGGTAAAGCGGGATTATCTCTAGAGGTGAGAAGCGGATGCCGCAGAGAATTTTCTGCGGCTTTTGCTTGAGGACACCGTTGCCGCATCGCCATGCTTTGGCCTGTCCCGAGCATCTGCGACTGGGCGCTTAGAGGATACGTGAGCAAATCCCCGGGACAAGCCCCGGGGCGGACGGCAGAGATTTGTCGTGAGTTGTCTTTTCCCTTAGGAAACCGGCGTGCCGTCCAGCAGATAACGCACGTCCCGCACCGGCGCCGCTTTGCGGAAGCGGGCGGTCTTGTCGCTCCAGATACCGCGTGTAATGGCGGGCAGGGCGGGCAGACGCGCAAGGGCGTGGCTCAGCGCTCCGCTCACACCCTTCTGTTTTTTTGTATCGAGAAAATGGCGAAGCTCGAATTTGGCGCGGATGTGTTTCTCGTGCTCGCGCAGGATCGCCGTTTCCTCTGCCGAGAGCCGGCAACCGGCGAGAATCGCCCTGTCTGCTTCGTAGAGAAGACGGAGATCTTCGGTTCGGTGGCGGCCACTCAGCGAGTTGCCGCGAACGATCGCACCGTAACCGCAATGACGGATGACCTTGTAGCGCGCGCCGGCCGCCAGCGCGCGCACGTAAAGTTCGTAATCCTCGCCAAGTCGCAGAGCCTCGTCATAACGCAGCGCATGTTTGTCGAGAAAGGCGCGGCGTATCACCGGTTTTAGGAAGCCGGTTTCCCCGCGCTCCGCACCAGGCCTGGAAATATTGCCTTCCACGAATTCCGTCAGCGACAAAAACCGCGCCTGGGGCTCGAAGCGGGCAGGCTGCATGGAGGACGCGCCTGGAACGGATTGCTGAATGAAGGCGATATTATCGGCCACGAGGTCCCAGTCGTCATCGGCCAGCATGGCGGCGAAACGGCCGTGGAAGAAAAAATCGTCCGCGTCGAGAATGCTGATGAGGGGAGCGGAGGAAATCGAGATGGCATGATTGCGCGCAGCCGATGGCCCGCGGTTGACGTCGAATCGCACCACCCGCAGGCGGCCCGTGCCGTCATCCGCCGCATGCGCCACGTCGCTCGTTGTATCGGTGGAACCATCGTCGATCACCACGACTTCGCCGACCTCTGGCTCCGCAAGGGCGGAACGAATGGCGATATCGATGGTATCAGATGCATTCTTTGCAGCGATGATGACGCAAATGGGCTGTGAACCGCTCACCATGGGGTGTCCTTCTGCTTTGACGAACCTTCAGGATTTGGCCAGCAGAAAGTGTCAGCGATATGGATGCAAGCGATTTTTTGCGATGCAATAAAAGCGGATGCGAAAAAACTTACATATCCGTCAGCTTTGCCCCATGCGGCGGTGCGCTTTTCGCGGTGTCTGCTGCAATTGTTTCAGCGCTGAGGTCCCGGGAAAAGGTCTCCCGCATCCGGCGTTTTTCACGGGCGACCAGAACCAAAATCGCCACGAAGTAACCGACTTGCAGAATGACTGCGCAAATGAGGGTCTGAATGAACGCCGTATAGAAGGAGCCGTGGATGAAATATGTCGCAACCGCAAAAGCAAGCAAAGCACCGATCATGCTGAAAAAAACACGAGGTGCATACATGTTGCTCTCCTCCCGAGAACGATTTCTCCATTTTTGACTGCGCTGCGGCATTTTTCTTCTTTGCAGGAAATATACGATGAGACCGGTGCTGTTTCAACACACATATACTTCTTCTACCTCCCGCGGCATGAAATTTCGGTAATCTTGATTGGTAAATTCCTCAGTAACTGCCGATTCGCATCGATGACGTCGGCCAGCCAACAGTGATGCCTGCTTCTGTTAAGTCTAAAACCGCCTCCGGTGCAGGCCTTGCGGAGTGTCTGGCCCGCTCTGCAGACTTCGTTAACCATCTCGCCTTTAAAAAGTCGGTATTGATTCCTCGAAGAGCAGGGTGCCCGCGTGACGACGAGTTCAGAAGTAATCGCCTTTCCGGCAAAGAACCGCATTGCCGACGTAAAACGATGTGCAACCATTCTCGACCGGCTGCATGGTGTGGAGGCGAATGATTTCTGGCGCAGGGAGTGCCGTGAACTGGCCGCCCGTCTGACGGCGCTTGGCTATGAGGACGCCGCCATGCGCCGCGAGGTCATGGAATTTCAAAACGCCGTGCAGGCTGAATTGTGGGCGGTGGATGCCGCGCCCGAGGCACGCCGCGACAGCCATTGATGGTTCTTTTTCTTCATTAAAAAAGCCGGCGGGTTATAAACCAGCCGGCTTTCTTATTGGTTCCGGACGCCTTAGGAGGCGCTAGCGGCGCCGCGCGTGCGGGCAACGCCATCCAGTGCGGGCTTGTATTTGGGATCGAGTCGCGCCGCATGCGCATAGGACTTGGCCGCCTTGGCCATTTCGCCGCGTCGCTCATAGACCAGCGCCTGATTGGCCCAGGATTCCGCCACATTCCCGTCAAGCGAAATGGCGTGGTTGAAATCCGCGAAGGCGTTTTCGTCGTCATTGAGCGCGACGTAGGAAAGGCCGCGACCGTTATAGGGCTCCGGTGACGTCGATGACAACGAGATTGCCTTGGAGAAGTCCTCGATGGCCTGGGCATGCTGGTTACGCAGCTGGTAGATCAGGCCGCGATTGTGCCAGGCGCGACCGTCGGTGGTTTCCAGCTCGATGGCGCGGGAGAAATCGTTGAAGGCTTCGTTGACGCGTCCGGACTGCCGGTAAAGATTGCCGCGACCGATCAGCGCCACATCGTAGCTCGGATTGATCTGCAGGGCGGCGTTGTAGTCCTGAAGGGCCTGCTGCTGCTGGCCGCTATTGCGGTAAACCAGCGCGCGGTTGGCATAGGCCTGGTAAAAGCGCGGGTTGAGCTGCAGCGCCTTGTTGAAATCTTCGATGGCGCGGCGCGAATCGCCGGCGCGGCCGTAGGCCGAGCCGCGGACGTTGTAACCTTCAGGATCCTGCGGATTGGCGTTGATGACCGAGGTGAGAGAGGCGATGTTTTCCTGCGAGCCCTGTGCGCGGTCGATCCGGAACACATCTTCCGTCTGGTTGGATGTCGCGCAGCCGGAAAGACCGGCAAGCACGGCGCAGACGACCAGAGAAGCGCGGAACCCTCTGTTGTTTTTTAATGGCAACCGGCCCGTGGAGGCATCGGCGTTTTTCACAACACAGGTGTCGACAGCGATCATTCGGTGTGGGTTCCCTCGCAGGCCGGTCTCACGGTCGTTTTCAAGAGCGTTCTCCGGCCACAAACACAAAGAGCGGCGGCGAATTGATCGCCCCCGCCCAACAAGCATTCAAAAACGTCCAAAAGACGGCCTATTAACGGCCTGCGCGGGGGCCAGCAACCAGACCTTCGCGCTGTGCACGCTTGCGTGCCAGCTTGCGAACGCGGCGAACGGCTTCAGCCTTTTCGCGAGCGCGCTTCTGGGAGGGCTTTTCGTAATAATCACGCATCTTCATTTCACGGAAAATGCCTTCGCGCTGCATCTTTTTCTTCAGGGCGCGGAGCGCCTGATCAACGTTATTGTCGCGGACTAGTACCTGCACGTTAAACCCGTTCCTTTAGTTTGGTTATCTTGCTGTGTGAATAAAGGCATTCGCACGCAAACAAAAAGTGGTTCATCCGGCTGTTGAGCCGGGCGATTGGTGACGTGCAATAACAGATCATTTGCAGCAAGTCCAGCCGGTAGCGCATATTCAGCCACAAAATGCGCGCCGTCCCGCAATCTTTCGGTCATGTCGAAACAAAACCATTGCCGCGTCGCAAAATGGATATTGCCTCCCATCCCGATTTGCCATGTGTATGATACGGGCCGGGGCTATGTTCCAGGCCTCTGGCCGGTTCTCGAGGAGCAGATTGCGAATGCGCAAATATTCCGTTTTTGCCGTGGCGCGTGAGGCGCTCAGGGGTCATAAGGGCTGGGATGCGCAATGGGCCTCACCCGAGCCGCGCAAGGACTATGATGTCATCATCATTGGCGGGGGCGGCCACGGTCTCGGAGCGGCATATTATCTTGCCAAGGAACATGGCATGACCAATGTCGCGGTTCTGGAAAAAGGCTGGCTCGGCGGTGGCAATACCGGCCGCAACACCACCATCATCCGCTCCAATTATCTCTATGAAGAGAGCATGGATATTTACGAGCATTCCCTGAAACTGTGGGAAGGCTTGAGCCAGGATCTCAATTATAACGTCATGTATTCTGCGCGCGGCGTGATGATGCTGTCGCACAATATCCATGACCGGCAGTCCTTCAGCCGTCATATCAATGCCAACCGTCTTTATGGCATCGACAATGAGTGGCTGACGCCGGAGCAGGCAAAGGCGTACTGTCCGCCGCTCGACATATCCGGCAATGCGCGTTACCCGATCAATGGCGCAGCCCTTCAACGTCGCGGCGGCACGGCACGCCATGACGCTGTCGCCTGGGGTTATGCGCGCGCGGCCTCCGACCGCGGCGTGCATATCATCCAGAACTGCGAGGTGACCGGCATTCGCCGCGGGCCTGATGGCGCGGTGACGGGTGTCGAGACAAATCGCGGCTTCATCGGCGCAAAGAAGATCGGCGTATCGGCCGCCGGTCATTCCTCCGTCATCATGAAGATGGCAGACGTGCGCGTTCCCTTGCATTCCAACCCGCTGCAGGCGCTGGTTTCGGAGCCGCTGAAGCCGATCTTCCCCTGCGTCGTCATGTCCAACACGGTGCACGCCTATATTTCGCAATCCGACAAGGGTGAGCTGGTCATCGGTGCGGGTACGGACCAGTATAATTCCTATTCGCAGACCGGTGGTCTCCAGATCATCACCCACACGCTGGACGCCATCTGCGAGCTGTTTCCGATCTTCCGCCGTGTGAAGATGATGCGTCAGTGGGGTGGCATCACCGATAACACGCCTGATCGTTCCGCCATCCAGAGCGTGACGCCCGTGCCAAACCTCTTCGTCAATTGCGGCTGGGGCACGGGCGGCTTCAAGGCGACGCCGGGTTCGGCCAATCTCTTCGCGCATCTCATCGCCCGCGGTGAACCGCATCGTCTGGCGGCCGGGCTGACGCTAGACCGGTTCCGTACCGGCCGCCTGATTGATGAGGCTGCCGCTGCCGCGGTGGCGCATTGATGCTGGCGGCGGCCATGCTTGCGATCAATATATCAGGCGCGGCCGAGGCCGTGCCCGCCGGTAGCGTCATTCCCGGGGCCGAGGATTTTCGCAGCCAGAAGATTGCGAAGATGCAGGGTGAGAAAGACTGGCCCTTCACGGCGGAAAAAGGCCTGCTTTTGTGTGCTCCCAGCCTCGCAAACAAGATGGTTTATTTTGTCGGAGAGAATGAGGATGGCGAGCAGGATTATCCCTTCGCGATCGACACCGACATGATGGCGGTCGCCATCGTCAATATGGGACGGGCCTCGGCGTTGCGCCCCTTCGATAATTTTGAGCAGCTTTTAAAGCGGCTTTCCCCTTTTGTAGCCATGGGGAAGCGGCTGTGTGACCAACCCGCCGGAACGATCCTTCCGGAAAATTCTCTCTAGGTGGAGCGACGATGCTTCTGATCCATTGCCCCTATTGCGGGGAAGACCGTTCCGAACTGGAATTCCGCTGGGCGGGCGAAGCCCATATCGCCCGGCCGGAAAACATCGCCGATATCTCCGACGAGGCCTTCGCGGAATATTTCTTCATCCGCGACAACGACAAGGGCCTTGTTTTCGAGCGCTGGCGTCACATTCACGGCTGTGGCCGCTTTTTCAACGCCGCCCGCGATTCGGTGAGCGACAGATTCCTGATGACCTACAAGGCGGGTGAACCGAAACCCGATATTGAAACGGTCCTTTCGGCAGAAAAGGGAGCCGGGCAATGAGCGGCGATTATCGTATCAAGGGCGCAGGCCGTCTCACGCCGGCGAGAACCGCGCGCTTTACCTTTGACGGCAAGATCTATCCGGCGCTGGAGGGCGATACGGTTGCGTCAGCCCTTCTGGCCAATGGCGTGCATCTGATCGGCCGCTCGTTCAAATACCACCGTCCGCGTGGTTTCCTGTCGGCCGGGCCGGAGGAGCCGAATGCGCTGATAGACGTGTCCCGCGACAGCCTGCGCAAGCAGCCCAACGTGCGCGCCACGGTGCAGGAAGTCTTCGACGGCGCGATTATCGCCTCGCAGAACCGTTTCCCGTCACTGTCCTTCGATCTGAGCGCCATCAACGATCTTCTGTCGCCGATGTTCGCGGCCGGTTTCTACTACAAGACGTTCATGTGGCCGAAGGCCGCCTGGCACAAGATTTACGAACCGCTGATCCGCCGCGCCGCCGGCCTCGGCAAGGCGCCGAGCGAGCCGGATGCGGATCATTATTCCGGACGTTATGCCCATTGCGACGTGCTGGTGGCCGGCGCTGGTGTCGCCGGTCTCACAGCTGCGCTTTCTGCCGCGAAAACTGGCGCCAGCGTCATTCTGGTGGATGAGAATGCGGACGTCGGTGGTGCGTTGCGCTTCGACACTGGCGCTGTAATCGACGGCCTGCCCGGTTATGAATGGGCGCAGAAGGTTTTTGCAGAGCTGAAGTCCCTGCCCAATGTGCGGGTTCTGACGCGTACGACCGCCTTTGGTTATTACAACCACAATTTCGTCGCGCTCGCCGAACGCGTCACCGATCATCTCGCGACGCCGGCCAAACATCAGCCGCGCGAGCGCCTTTGGCAGGTCCGCGCCAAAAAGGTCGTGCTGGCGGCCGGTGCGATCGAGCGCCACATGGTCTTCGCCAACAATGACCGGCCTGGCATCATGCTGGCTTCGGCCGCCCGCACCTATCTGAACCACTACGGCGTCGCCGTGGGCAACAGCGTCGGTGTCTACACCGCTCACGATTCCGCCTATGAGACTGCCTTTGATCTGAAGAAGGCCGGGGTGAAGATCGCCACCATCGTTGATTGCCGCGAAAATCCGGACCAGCGTCTGCTGGACGAGGCCCGGGCACTCGGCATCGAGGTGCTGGCGGGTCACAGCGTTTACAATACCGCCGGCCGCCTGCGCGTATCTTCCATGACGGTCGGCCGCAATGGCGGGTCGAACAAACGCAAGATCGCCATCGACGCGCTTGTTGTCTCCGCTGGCTGGACGCCTTCAGTGCATCTGTTCTCGCAATCGCGCGGCAAGCTGAAGTTTGACGCGGCTAACCAGCGTTTCCTGCCTGACATTCATGTGCAGAACTGCGTCTCCATCGGCGCCTGCAATGGCACGGATGATCTTTCGGCGCTGATCGCCGAGGCCGCGGCTGCGGGTGGCGGCGCGGTGGCGTTTTCCGGCGAAAACGCCCGGGCCTGGACAGGCGGCATGATTGGTGCGGCGGAGGGTGCAGGTGAGGGCACCGGCGTCAAGGCTTTCATCGATTTCCAGCACGATGTCTGCGCCAAGGATATTCGCCTTGCCGTGCGCGAGGGCATGCATTCGGTCGAGCATATCAAGCGCTTCACCACCAATGGCATGGCGTCCGACCAGGGCAAGATGTCGAACATGCATGGCCTTGCCATTGCATCGGAAGCGCTCGGCCGGGATTTGCCCAAAGTCGGTCTCACCACCTTCCGCCAGCCCTATACGCCGGTTACCTTCGGCACGCTTATCAATCATTCGCGCGGCGCGCTGTTTGATCCCGCGCGCAAGACGCCGATGCACGACGAAGAGCTGGCGGCAGGCGCGGTATTCGAGGATGTCGGCAACTGGAAGCGTGCCTGGTTCTTCCCGCGGGCGGGCGAGGACATGCATGAAGCGATCAACCGTGAATGCAAGACGGTTCGTGAGAGCGTTGGCGTGTTTGATGCCTCCACCCTCGGCAAAATCGAGGTGGTTGGCCCGGATGCGGCGAAGTTCCTGAACCTCATCTACACCAATGCCTGGGATACGTTGAAACCCGGCCGCTGCCGTTATGGCATCATGACCCGCGAAGACGGCTTCGTTTACGATGACGGCGTTGTTGGGCGCCTGGCCGAAGACCGTTTCCACGTGACGACGACGACGGGCGGCGCGCCGCGCGTTCTCCAGCACATAGAGGACTATCTCCAGACCGAATTCCCCGATCTCAATGTCTGGCTGACATCGGCAACCGAACAATGGGCCGTGATTGCCGTGCAGGGGCCGAAGGCGCGCGAGGTTATCGCGCCTTTCGTCGAGGGTATCGACCTTTCGCCGGAGGCCTTTCCGCATATGGCGGTGGCGGAAGGCAAGTTCTGCGGCGTGCCGACGCGGCTTTTCCGCGTCTCCTTCACCGGCGAACTCGGTTTCGAAATCAATGTGCCTGCCGATTACGGCGCAGCAGTCTGGTCTGCAATCCGGGAGAGGGCGGAAGCCGTCGGCGGCTGCCTCTATGGTACCGAGACAATGCATATCCTGCGTGCCGAAAAGGGCTATATCATTGTCGGGCAGGATACGGATGGCACCGTAACGCCCGATGATGCCGGGCTTGGCTGGGCTGTCTCCAAAAAGAAAACGGATTTCGTCGGCATTCGCGGTCTGAAACGCCCCGATCTAACGCGCTCCGGCCGCAAACAGCTTGTTGGCCTGAAGACGAAGGACCGGCTGACCGTTCCGGACGAGGGCGGTCAGATCGTTGCCGATCCGAACCAGCTAAAGCCAATGACCATGCTCGGCCATGTGACCTCGGCCTATTGGTCGGAAAATCTCGGCCATTCCATTGCTTTCGCCTTGGTGGCGGATGGCAGGGCGCGCATGGGCGAAACGCTCTATATTCCGCTTGCTGATAAAACCATTGCCGTCGAAGTGACCGACATGGTCTTCCTCGACAAGGAAGGAGCCCGTCTCAATGGCTGATATGCTGCACGCAAAACGCAAATCCGTGCTCGAGGATTTTCACGGCGGTTCGCCCTTTGTATCGCTGAAGCCTGCGGCTTCTGCCTCGCGGTTGTCGCTGCGGGCACGCGAGAGCGCCGTGCCGGCGCTGTCCGAAGCGCTCGGTCTTGCCTTGCCGACCAGCCCGAAAAGCTCGGTCACCTCTGGTCTGCGATCCGCTCTGTGGCTCGGCCCGGATGAATGGCTGGTGATCGATCAGGGCGAAAGCGATCTCATGGTGGCGCTTGCCGGCGTTTCCGGCCTGTTTTCGGCAACTGATATTTCCCACCGCAACACCGCCATCATCGTTTCCGGCGCTGGCGCGGAAGCAGCTCTCAATGCCGGCTGCCCGCAGGACCTTTCTCTTGCGAGGTTCCCGGTAGGTGGCTGCTCACGCACTATTTTCGGCAAGGCGGAAGTGGTCCTGCTGCGCACGGCGGATGACACATTCCGGGTGGAGTGCTGGCGCTCCTTCGCGACCTATGTCGGTGGGCTGCTGCAGGAGGCGGCTGAGGACGTGGCGGTTTAACTCTCTGTCCAACCCCGCCATTCCACCCATCGCCCATGGAAATCGGCGCGGCCGATTTCCTGCTTTTCGCCGCCCGGCCAGATTTGAAGCATAATTGCAGCACCGCCGGGCGTCGCATCCGCTTCCATTTGCAGCCGGGCAAGCGGGGCGTCCGGCGTGGCGCGGGCGCCGGCCTCGGCAATCACAGTCTCGCCGGCCTGTTTCAGGTCATCGGGCAGATATTGCCAGGCGACGGAATGATAGATGACATGGGCAGCGCCCGGATATTGCGTGGCAAGGCGGCGTTGCAGCCAGTCGACAGCGTCGGCCTTCTCGACATGCAGAGCGTGTTCCATCGCTATGCGCAGGGCGGCGGCCGTTCGTTCCAGCCTGTCGGTCTGGTCGGCCCAGACATAGGACATCAGCCGCAGACGATCTTCCGCGGATGACGGATCAAGTGGGTTGATATCGCAGCCGGCGCGCTCGATAACGTCGATCCGCTCATGGGCGGGGGTGTCGCCGCGCCACTCCGGTGACAGGAAAACATCGGATTGTTCACCCCAGACGAGATCGCCGAGGCGATATCGGTAACGGTCAAATTGCAGGTTGAGGCCAGCGCTGGCTCCGACTTCGGAAAGCACCAGCGGCTTGCCCGTCATTTTCGCAATCGAAAGAAAGCCAGGCAGCAGAACGGCAGAACGGCGAACCTCGTTGGTCTGCGGCGGTGATTGCAACCTTTCGAGGATGAAGGCGGAATGAAAACGCAGGGCGTTTAGACATGCCTGCCAGAGCGCTTCTTCGTTTTCCGGCGGAATATCGGCGAGCGGCGCGATCTTTTCCTCTATGGCAAGCGCATGCAGGGCGCCGGCCAGCCGTAGCGGTACGGAATCTCCGGATGGGCCGACATCGCCGAACCAGGACAAAATTCGCTCGCCGACCTCTGTCTGGCGGTCGAGCCTTGTTGCCATGGCGCGGCAAAGCCGTGCCGTGAAGGGAGAGCCGAGGCTGTCGCAGGCTCTTGCCTGAACGAGAAACGCATTCCTTACGGCTTCGTCATGCATGCGGTCTCTCCCTCGTGGGTTTCAGGCGTCCTCCGGCCTGTCCTCCGGATTGAACTGGCTGATGGTGGTCCAGCGCGCGGTTAGCGCCGGCTTTTTCTCGTTTTCGATTTCCACCGTCACATCGTAGGTGGTCATCAGCATGGAGGCTCCGCGAAAGCGCGTCTCCGCCAGGGTGAAACGGCCGCGCACGCGAGCACCGCTTTTGACCGGAGCGACGAAACGAATGGCGTCAAAGCCGTAATTGATGCCCATGGTCTGCTCGCGGATGCGCGGCAGGGCGTCGTAATTCAGGGCCGAAAGCAGAGACAGCGTCAGGAACCCATGTGCAATGGTGCCGCCAAAGGGACTTTCCGCTTTGGCGCGTTCCGGATCTGTGTGGATGAACTGGTCATCCAGTGTTGCTTTTGCGAAGCTGTCGATCATTGTCTGGTCGACCGTGATCCAGTCGGAAACGCCCATTTCTGTGCCAACGTGGTTTTTCATCTCGGCCAGCGCAATTTCTTTTGTCATGTTACCTCGTCCGCATTGTCTCCCGCGACTTATACGGCTCGTGACGCGACGGGATCAACCGCGCAGATAAAACACCACCGAACGGGCTGGAAGGAAGGCGGGGTTACCGAAATCCGTGCCGATGGCGGACCAGCCACCGCCCGGCAGGGTGAAAGGCACGATCTCACGGCTGCGGTTTATCAGCACGGCAAGTTCAGCGTCGGCACCAGTTTCCCGGTCGAGGGTGGAAAGCACCATGGCAAAAGCCTGCGCAATTGGCCTTTCCCAGTCTGCCGTCGTCATCGGCTCGCCGGCGGGGGCGAGCCATGTCACATCGCCATGGCCTGAGAAGAAGCCTGTCCTCGAAAACACATCGAAACGTTTGCGCAATGACGCGAGAAAGGCCGTATGGTCGATCAATTCGCGGGAAAGCGATGACCAGTCGACCCAGCTTATCTCATTGTCCTGGCAATAGGCGTTGTTGTTGCCTTGCTGGCTGCGGCCGCCCTCGTCGCCCGCCGTGAGCATCAGGGCGCCGCGAGAGACGAAAAGCGTGGAAAGCAGCGCCTTCACATCTGCAGTACGCGCGGCTCTAATGACGGGATCGTCTGTCAGCCCCTCAAAACCATTGTTCCAGGAATGGTTGTCATTATGGCCGTCGCGATTGCTCTCGCCGTTTTTCTCATTGTGCTTATGTTCGTGGCTGACGAGATCGTAGAGGGTGAAACCGTCATGGGCAGCGAGAAAATTGACGCTGCGGGTGTTCTGGCGGCCATGGCGGGAAAAGATCGGCGAGGAACCGGAAAGCGCATCGGCCAGCGCCCCGGTCGTGCCGGCGTCCCCGCGCCAGAACCGGCGCATGTCGTCGCGGGCGCGATCGTTCCATTCGAGGAAGCTTTCCGGAAAATTGCCGAGCTGGTAACCGCCGGGGCCGATATCCCACGGTTCGGCGATTAGCAGGCGGTCATAAAGCGCCGGGTCCGAATGCATGGCCGAGAGCGTTTCGCTTGCCATTTCGAAGCCATTGGCCGTTCGTCCGAGCACTGGGGCCAGATCAAAGCGGAAACCGTCCACGCCGGCACTCAGAACGAAATGCCTGAGAGAATCGATAATAAGCTGCCGGATATAGGGATGGTCGCAGGCGACCGTGTTGCCGGTGCCGGTATCGTTGACCAGAACCCCCGGTTTGCCCGGCGGGTGACGAAAGGCGGTGAGATTGTCGAGCCCGCGCAGCGACAGAACCGATCCTTCGATATCGCTTTCACCCGTGTGGTTGAAGACCAGATCGAGAATGACGCCGATTCCCTGCGCATGCAGCGCTGCAACCGTCTCGCGCAGTTCCCGCACACCACCGGGACAGAGTCGCGGATCAAGCGCCATGAAGCCGACGGGATTATAACCCCAGGCATTGGAAAGGCCGAGAGGCGGCAGGTGACGCTCGTCGATCCACGCGGTAATCGGCATCAGCTCCACCGCGTCGACGCCGATTTTTTTCAGGTGGGCGAGGATGGCGGGATGGGCGAGCGCGGCGACGGTGCCCCGGATGTCTTCCGGCACCTCGGGATGCAGCTGCGAAAAGGACTTCACGGAAAGTTCGTAAATCAGCCCACTTTCGGCGAAAAGCGGGGGTTGGCGCTTGAGCGGCTCATGGCTGGCAAGAATTGCCTTGGGCACGATGTGGCCCGTTTCCTGACCAAAGGCAAAAAGGGCTGGATCATGCCGGAAGGGACGGTCTATCTCGGTGGCATAGGGGTCGAGCAGCAACTTTGCGGGATCGAACCACAGGCCATGTTCGGGCGAATAAATACCGTGAGCGCGAAAGCCGTAACGCGTACCCGGGCCAGCGTCGGAGACGATCAATCCGTGAATGTCGCCTTCACCGCGCACCATTGGCAGGCGCGCCATCTCTTTTTCCCCGGCCGTATCGAAGAGACAAAGATCGATCTGGGAGGCGTGCCGGGAATAGACCGTGAATTCCGTTCCGTTTTCCGTCTGCAGCGCGCCTTTGGGGAAAACGGAAGGTGTCTGCATTATCTGTCTCCGCTAGATAATATCTCTTCTGAAAGGTATCGGCAGAATAGGAGGGTTGGAAATCCTCCTCCGTCATCCTCGAGCAAGCCCGAGGATGACGCCGAGCAGGGTGGCGGACGTGTCACTCCAACGAGTTGCTTTGTGAACTCATCGTATTGTGCCCGGCTCTCTCAGGAGAAAGCAGCGCCGCAGCCAGCTTATGTGATAACGCTCGGCGCGCTTCGTCCCGTATGAGCCTTGATGCCGGCGATCGTATCGGCAACGGCAATCAGGTCGGCGAGCGCTTCCTGCGTTTCGATGCCGTGACGCGCCGCGTCCGGCTCGTAACGCTCGACATAGAGACGAAGTGTGGCGCCCGCCGTACCGGTGCCGGAAAGGCGCAGCACGATGCGCGAACCGCCTTCGAACAGGATGCGGATACCCTGGTTCTTGCTGACGGACTGATCGACCGGATCGTGATAGGCAAAATCATCTGCTGCGGCGACCTTCAGATTGCCGTAGCTGGTGCCGGGAAGTGTCGCGAGCTTTTCGCGCAGGGTCGCCACCAGCGTGTTGGCGGCGTCCGAATCCACTTCCTCATAGTCGTGGCGGGAGTAATAATTGCGGCCATATTCGGCCCAGTGCTTTGTGACGATGTCCTTCACGCTTTCCTTGCGGGCGGCGACGATGTTCAGCCAGTAGAGCACGGCCCAGAGACCATCCTTCTCGCGTACATGATTGGAGCCTGTGCCGAAGCTTTCTTCGCCGCAGATCGTCACCCTGCCGGCATCCATGAGGTTGCCGAAGAACTTCCAGCCGGTTGGAGTCTCGTACATGCCAAGGCCGAGCTTTTCCGCGACACGGTCAGCTGCCGCACTTGTCGGCATGGAACGGGCGATGCCGGAAATGCCTGCCGCGTAACCGGGCGCCAGTCTGGCATTGGCGGCGATGATCGCCAGACTGTCTGATGGCGTGACGAACATGCCCTTGCCGACGACCATGTTGCGGTCGCCGTCGCCATCGGAAGCAGCGCCGAAATCGGGGCCTTCCGGGCTCATGACATCGTCATAAAGCTCCTTGGCGTGGACAAGGTTAGGGTCGGGGTGATGGCCGCCGAAGTCCGGCAGCGGTGTAGCATTGCGGACCGAGCCCTTCGGAGCGCCAAGCCGCTTTTCGATGATCTCAACGGCATAAGGGCCTGTGACGGCGCTCATGGAATCGACCACGACCTTGAAGCCGCCGGCGATGAGGGCACGGATGGCATCGAAATCGAACAGCTCTTCCATCAGGGCGGCATAATCGGCGACCGGGTCGATCACCTCGACCGTCAGATCGTCCACCTTGAAGCTGCCCACCTTGTCGAGGTCGATATCGGCGGCGTCTGAAATTTTGTAGCTGTCTATGACCTTGGAACGGGCGTAGATCGCGTCGGTGATCTTTTCCGGGGCGGGACCGCCATTGCCGATATTGTATTTGATGCCGAAATCTTCGGTGGGGCCGCCGGGATTGTGGCTAGCGGAGAGCACGATACCGCCGAAGGCCTTGTATTTGCGGATGATGTTGGATGCGGCCGGCGTGGAGAGAATGCCGCCCTGACCGACCAGAACCTTGCCGAAGCCGGCGGCGGCGGCCATCTTGATCGCCTTCTGGATGACTTCGCGGTTGTAGTAACGGCCATCGCCGCCGATCACCAGCGTCTGGCCTTCAAAGCCCTCAAGCGCGTCGAAGATCGACTGGATGAAGTTCTCGGCGTAATTTTCCTGGGCGAAGACGGGCACCTTCTTGCGCAGGCCTGAAGTGCCCGGCTTCTGGTCCTGATAGGGCTTCGTCTGAACAGTCTTGATCATTGGTTCAATGGCCTTTCGAAATAAGCTGGCTGTAAAGCGCGGCGTAAAGGCCGGCGCTCTTTTCCCAGGAAACATCGGATTTCATCCCGAGTTTCTGCATTTGTGTCCATAGTTTCGGGTCGTGATAATAACGGATGGTCCGGCGGATCGCCTGTTTGAGACCATCAAGCGTGACGGGGGAAAATTGCACACCGGTCGCCGACTTGTTGGCGATAGCGGCATGGTTGGCGTCGATCACCGTGTCTGCAAGGCCGCCGGTGCGGGCGACGACCGGAATGCAGCCGTAACGCAACGCATAAAGCTGGGTGAGGCCGCAGGGTTCAAAGCGCGAGGGGATGATGATCGCGTCGCAGCCCGCCTGCATGAGATGTGACAGGGGTTCGTTGTAACCGATGGCAACGCCGACGCGGCCATGGTGGCGGGACGCCGCCGCCAGGAGCGCACCTTCCAGCGCCACATCGCCCGCGCCCAGCACCACCAGACGGCCGCCGAGGGAAACGATCTCGTCCACGGCTTCGGCCATGAGGTCGATGCCCTTCTGCCAGGTGAGGCGTGAGATGACGCAAAACAGCGGGCTGTCATCGTCATCGATGCGAAAATGTTCGGCGACAGACTTCTTGTTCAGGGCCCGGTTTCTGAGATTGGCGGCGGAATAATTGTCATGAATCAGATGATCCGTTGCCGGGTTCCAGACGTCCGCGTCGATGCCGTTGACGATGCCGTGCAGCACATGGGCTCGGCTGCCGATAACGCCGTGCAGGCCCATGCCGAATTGCGGGGTGAGGATTTCCTCGGCATAGGAGGGACTGACGGTGCTGAGCGCCGTCGCCGTCTGCAGCCCGCCCTTGAGGAAACTCACATCGTTATAATATTCCACGCCCTCCATGCCGAAAGCATGGGCTGGTAGCCCAAGCTTGCTGAAGATGTTGGCGCCGAACTGCCCCTGGAAGGCAATGTTGTGAATGGTGAGCAGGCTCGGAATTTCAGGCGTTTCGGCATAACGCATGTAGACTGGCGCCATGGCAGCCTGCCAGTCATGAGCGTGCAGGAGATCCGGCCGCCAGTCGGGAAATTCGCCGGCTGCAATGCGGGCCGCCGCCAGCGAAAGCGCCGCAAAGCGCTTCCAGTTGTCGGGATAATCCTTGCCCGTCTGGTCGAGATAGGGCCCGCCGGAGCGCTCGTAATAAGCGGGCGAATCGAGGATGAGGAGATCCAGTCCCTCGTGCCGGCCTTCGAGCAGATCGGCCTTTTCGCCCAGCAGGTCGGTGAATTCGTAACATTTCACCGCGTTCGTCACGGCAGCTTTCACCGCCGGATACCCGGGTATCAGCGTGCGCGTCTTGACGCCATAGGCTTCGAGCGCGATGGGGAGCGCGCCGGCAACATCGGCGAGCCCTCCGGTCTTGATCAGGGGGTAGATTTCGGATGAAACCGAAAGGACATTCATCGGCGCTACAGGTCCAGCTTGTCGATCATCGATTGGGTGATAAGGCAGATGCCGTTTTCGGTGCGGCGGAAACGTTTGGCATCCAGTTCTGGGTCTTCTCCTACAATCAGTCCTTCCGGAATGACCACGCCATGGTCGATGACGACATTGCTGAGCTGGGCATGACGCCCGATCTTCACACTCGGCAGTACTACGGCATTCTCAAGGCGGGAGTATGAATTGGCGCGCACGCCTGTGAACAGAAGGCTGCGGTTGAGCGACGCACCCGAAATGATGCAGTCACCGGAAACGACCGAAGACACGGCCGAACCACGGCGGTTCTCGTCGTCATGGACGAATTTTGCCGGCGGGGTGATTTCCGCATAGGTCCAGATCGGCCAGGATTTGTCGTAGATATCGAGGTCAGGCACCACATCCGTCAGGTCGATATTGGCCTGCCAGTAGGCGTCGATTGTGCCGACGTCCCGCCAGTAGGGGCCATGCTCGAAATCCGAACGCACGCAGGAGTCTGCGAAGCGGTGGGCAACGGCTTTGCCGTGTTTCACGATATAGGGAATGATGTCCTTGCCGAAATCGCGGCTGGAGGTGGGGTCTGCGGCGTCGCGGCGCAGCGCTTCCATCAGGAATTTCGTGTGGAAGACGTAGATGCCCATGGAGGCGAGCGCAAAACCCTCATTGCCGGGAATGCCGGGCGGATCGGCGGGCTTTTCAATGAAATCGATGATCTCGTCTTTTTCATTCACATGCATGACGCCGAAGCCGGTTGCTTCCATACGCGGCACTTCAAGGCAGCCGATCGTCACATCCGCACCGGAATCGACATGCTGCTGCAGCATGTATTCATAGTCCATTTTATAAATATGGTCGCCGGCGAGGATGACCATGTATTCCGGCCCATAGGGCTCGATAATGTCGATGTTCTGGTAAACCGCGTCTGCCGTACCCTCATACCATTGCGTTTCGGAAACGCGCTGGGAGGCGGGCAGGATGTCAAAGCTTTCGTTACGTTCGGGGCGGAAGAAGTCCCAGCCGCGCTGCAGGTGCCGAATGAGGGAGTGCGCCTTGTATTGCGTGGCGACGCCGATGCGGCGAATGCCGGAATTAAGCGCGTTGGAGAGCGCAAAATCGATGATGCGCGCCTTGCCGCCGAAATAAACGGCGGGTTTTGCCCGGCGGTCCGTCAGTTCCTTCAGGCGGCTGCCTCTGCCGCCCGCGAGGACATAGGCCATTGCATCACGCGCCAAAGGCTGAACTCTTTTTTCCGACATGGTGTCCTCCCTCTCTGTCTGTCAGTTTTCCGGCTCGAGCATGATCGTGGCGAGCGGCGGCAGGACGAGCATCGCCCCGATATCGCCGCCGGCATCGACCGCCTGAACGCGTCCGCCATTTCCCTTGCCGCTGCCGCCATAAATTTCGGCATCGGTGTTGAGAATCTCCCTCCACCGCCCCGCCTGGGGCAGCGGCACATAATAGTTTTCCCGATAGACCGGGGTGAGGTTGCAGATGACCGCGACCGGCTTTTCGCCGGGCGCCGTGCGCAGCCAGGCGAAGACGGAATTCTCGTGATCATCGACCACAAGCCAGCGGAAGCCGTCGGGTTCGCAATCGCGGGCGTGCAGGGCGGCTTTGGACCGATAGGTGAGGTTGAGGTCGCGCACCAGCCGGCGCATGCCTTCATGCATCGGATATTGGCGAAGGTTCCAGTCGAGCGCGCCCTTTTCGCTCCATTCGCTCCACTGCGCAAACTCCTGACCCATGAACAGCAGCTTCTTGCCGGGATAACCCCACATGAAGCCGTAATAGGAGCGGAGATTGGCGAATTTCTGCCAGTCATCGCCGGACATTTTGGCGATCAGCGACCCCTTGCCGTGCACAACCTCGTCGTGGGACAGCGGCAGCACGAAATTTTCAGTGAAGGCGTAAAGCAGGCCGAAGGTCAGTTCCTGATGATGGAACTTGCGATGCACAGGCTCCCGCGAGAAATAACTCAGCGTGTCGTGCATGAAGCCCATATTCCACTTGAAACCGAAACCGAGACCGCCCTCATGAACGGGCTGCGACACTTTCGGCCAGGAGGTGGATTCCTCGGCAATCGTCATGACGCCCGGATGGGTGCCATAAACGAGGGAATTCATCTTCTGCAGGAAGCGCACGGATTCGAGATTTTCGCGCCCGCCATATTCGTTCGGGATCCACTCACCTTCCTTGCGGGAATAATCGAGATAGAGCATCGAGGCGACTGCATCGACGCGCAGGCCGTCGAGATGGAATTTTTCAGCCCAGTAAAGCGCGTTGTTGATGAGGTAGGACATGACCTCGACGCGGCCGAAATTATAGATCGCCGTGTTCCAGTCGGGATGGAAACCCTGACGCGGATCGGCGTGCTCATAGAGCGCCGTGCCATCGAACCAGCGAAGTCCATGTTCGTCGGTCGGAAAATGCGCGGGAACCCAGTCCAGCAAAACGCCGATGCCAACCTTGTGAGCGCCATTGACGAAGCGGGCAAACCCTTCGGGATCGCCAAAACGTGCGCTTGGGGCGTATAGACCCGTCGTCTGGTAACCCCAGGAAGGGTCATAGGGATGTTCCGTAATCGGCAGGAACTCGATATGGGTGAAGCCCATATCCGTACAATAGGGAATGAGCTGGGCGGCGAGCTCGTCCCAACTTAGGAAGGTGCCGTCCTCACGACGCTGCCAGGAGCCGGCATGAACCTCATAGATGCTGATCGGCTGGCGGCGCTGGTCCACCTGCGCCCAATGCTCCCTATGGGCCTGATCTTCCCATTTTTGCGTCAGTTCGGACGTAGTGACGGAAGCGTTCTTCGGCCGCAACTCGGCGCGGCGGGCATAGGGGTCGGCTTTCAGCGGCAGCAGCTCGCCGTTTGCACCGAGAATCTCGAATTTGTAGGCGCAGCCGGCATAGACGTCGGGCGCGAAGATTTCCCAGATGCCCGTATCCTTTCGGAAACGCATCACATGCCGGCGGCCGTCCCAATTGTTGAAATCGCCAACGACGGAAACGCGCCGCGCATTCGGCGCCCAGACGGCGAAGTGAAAACCTTCAACGCCTTCGAGCTTCAGCGGGTGCGCGCCCATCTTGTCGAACAGCCGCAGATGCGATCCTTCCCGGACGAAATAATCATCCATGGGGCCGAGAACCGGGCCGAAGCTGTAGGGGTCTGTCACAGCCCACTCGGCATCATCGCGGCAGGCGCGGTAACGCACCGGCTGGCGTTTGGAAATATCGATCGGGCCTTCAAAAAAGCCGTCCGGGTCCAGCTGCTTCAATTCGCCCACGAAATTTCCGTCCAGCGTCAGGACGGAAACCTCCTCGGCACCCGGAATGAAACAGCGGGCAGAAAACCCTTCCGGCGTTTCGTGAACGCCGAGAAGGGCAAAGGGATTGGAATGCAAACCGCTCTTGATCGCCTCGATTTCAGCCTTCGTGATGTCGCCAGTCTTTTTCTCGTCGGCCGAATTGAGCGGTTTTTTCATCAGGCTCTCCAGATCTCGGTGGCATATTGGCGGATCGTCCTGTCGGACGAGAACCAGCCCATGCGCGCCGTATTGCGCACTGTTTTGGCGTACCAGCTATCCGGATTACTCCAGATCGCATCTACTTCTCGCTGCGCACCGGCATAGGCGTCGAAATCGGCGGCAACCATGAACCAGTCGCTGTTGTAAATACCGTCGATCAGGCCGGCGAATCGTGAGCGGTCATCCGGCGAGAAGACGCCTGATGCGATGGACGAAAGGGCCTGCGACAGTTCCGACGATCCTTCGATGATCGCGCGGGGATTGTGACCCTCTGCACGGGCTCTGGCCACCTCATCGGCCGTCATGCCAAAAATAACGATGTTGTCTTCACCGACATGATCGCGCATTTCAACGTTGGCGCCATCGAGCGTGCCGATGGTCAGTGCGCCGTTGAGGGCGAATTTCATGTTGCCGGTGCCGGAGGCTTCCATGCCGGCCGTCGAGATCTGTTCGGAGAGATCGGCGGCGGGTACCATGATTTCCGCGAGCGAGACGTTATAGTTCGGAACAAATACCACTTTCAGAAGCCCGCGCACGGCCGGATCGTTGTTGATGACCCGGGCAATATCGTTGGCAAGCTTAATGATCAGCTTCGCGTTGTGGTAACTCGGCGCCGCTTTGCCTGCAAAGAACTTAACGCGCGGAACCCAATCCAGTTCCGGGTGAGAACGAATCTGGTCGTAAAGCGCGACGGTTTCCACGAGGTTCAGAAGCTGGCGCTTATATTCATGGATACGTTTGATCTGGATGTCGAACATGGCCGACGGATCGACGCGAATGCCCATGCGCTGCGCCACCGTATTGGCAAGGCGCACCTTGTTCAGACGCTTCACCTCGGCGAATTTCTCGCGGAACGCGGCATCGTCGGCGAAACGGTCGAGCGCTGTCAGCTTTTCCGCATCATCGAGGAAATCGTCGCCGATCGTTTCGCGAAGCAGGCTGGTGAGGCCGGGATTGCACTGCATCAGCCAGCGGCGCGGTGTGATGCCGTTGGTCTTGTTGTTGATACGGTCAGGATAGAGGCCGTGGAGATCGGCAAAGACCGTCTCCTTCATCAGCTCGGTATGGAGGGCGGAAACGCCGTTGATCGAATGAGAGCCGATGAAAGCGAGATTGCCCATGCGCACGCGGCGCTCGCCGCCTTCATCGATGAGCGAGATGGAGCGGATCTGCTGATCCGCCATCTTCTTTTCCTTGCGGGCAAAGAGCAGCGTATTTGCGTTGATGGCGTAGACGATCTGCATGTGCCGGGGCAGAAGACGTTCGAGCAGCGGCACGGGCCAGCTTTCCAGCGCTTCCGGCAGCAGCGTGTGATTGGTGTAGGAGAAGGTACCCTGGGTGATCTTCCAAGCCTCATCAAATTCCAGCCCGTGCACATCGCATAGAAGGCGCATCATCTCCGCAATGGATATGGCCGGATGTGTATCGTTTAGCTGGATCGAGACCTTTTCCGGCAGCGAAGTAAAATCCGGATATTGCTGCAGATGGCGGCGCAGAATGTCCTGCAAGGAGGCGGAGGAGAAGAAGAATTCCTGCCGCAGGCGCAGTTCCTGACCGGCAGGCGTCGCGTCAGCAGGATAAAGAACCCGCGTCAGGCTCTCCGCCTTGTTGCTTTCACGCAGCGCGCCGATGTGGTCGCCAGCGTTGAAGGCAGCCAGCAGAATGGGATCGATCGGCTGTGCCGACCAAAGGCGGAGCGTGTTGACGCGAGTGCCGCGCCAGCCGACCACCGGCGTGTCATAGGCCATGGCGATGACGCGTTCGGCCGGTTTCCAGACGAAACGCTGCGGATCTTCATAACCGCCGATCGTCTCTACAGATCCGCCGAAGCCGATTTCATAGGAGCTTTCGCGGCGTTCGAATTCCCAGGGGTTACCGTGGGCAAGCCATGTTTCCGGCAGTTCCACCTGCCATCCGTCAGCCATCTGCTGGCGGAAGAGGCCGTGCACGTAACGGATGCCATAGCCATAGGCGGGGATATCAACGGTCGCCATGGATTCCATGAAACAGGCGGCGAGACGACCAAGGCCGCCATTGCCGAGCGCGGCATCCGGCTCCAGCCCGGCGATGACGTCAAGATCGACGCCGAGCGATGACAGCGCGTCGCGGATTTCATGCATCAGGCCGATATTGGAGATGGCGTCGCGCATCAGGCGGCCGATCAGGAATTCGAGCGACAGGTAATAAACGCGCTTGGAATTGTTGGCATAGGCCTTGCGGGTGGATTCCATCCACTTGTCGATGATGCGGTCGCGTACGACGAGAATGGTTGCGGTCAGCCAGTCATGCGGCTTGGCAACCTTGACGTCCTTGCCGATACGGTAGGTGAGGCGTTCGATGATTTCCGACGCCATGATTTCCGGGTTGGAACTGCGCGGCGCGGGACGGGGGAGATCGGCGGCGTTGAGATTATTGATCATTGGTCGGTCAGCACCTTGGTGGGAGGAGAGGGTCTGATGAGGTCGATCCGTGTTGCCTTTGCTGATGCCAGTTTATGCATCGATATGGAGGTGTGGCAACAGCAATTTTTTCGGAAAGTTGAACGGCCTAGGGTGATGAAAAATAAGACTTTTTACTCTGCGTTCCGAGGATCGCCGAAGGGATTGCCGGCCCATTATGGGTCGTTCCTGAACGGGTTTGCATGGTCTTCGCGATGGCGGGCAACGTGCAAGAAAGGGAGAGGCTGCAACACTTCTAAATGGTTCACCGGTCCTGAAATCTGTTTCGCTCTAATATTCCGTTTTGCGCGTCGAGCCGAAAATCGTGCTTATTCCGATCCGACGCCATGGACCACACTAGCCTTCGCGGCCGCAAAAATTCAATGAAAATAAACGAGGCATCGCGGCAGCCGCACCGGTCGACGGAAGCGACGCGGCGAAACCGGGAAAATGCGGCCAGCAAAGCCGGGATTACGGAAGGAAAAAAGCCTGTGTCGTCATTTTTCCGGCGCGGATCGTCACGCTGGTATTTGGTGGAACGGCGCACCAGGGAGCACAATCGAAGGAAAAGGGTTCCGAACTCAACGCAATGCCTTCGTCCAGACCGCGCCAGTAAAGTGTCGGCGGCTTGTCATCGCTTGACCAGCGGAAGGCGTGAACGCAGTCACCATCCATCAGAACGGCGCTGAATCTCAATGCGGAAGAGACACCCGCCGCCATCATCTTTTCCTGGCAAAGCCGCAGCGCGGTAGAGATGGCATTGACCGGGTCCACCTCAAGGCCATGGCCGGCGGCAATCAAGAAGATCGCTTCGCTGTCGCCCGTGCCGCGTCGGGATGCATAGATGTCATCGGGGATAAGGGAATCGATATCGCGCCTGATCTGCTCATAGCCACCGATCTGGCCGTTATGCATGAAAAGGTATTTCCCATGCGCAAAGGGGTGGCAATTGGCGCGCGAGACTTCGCCCGACGTGGCGGATCGCACATGCGCCATGAACATGCCCGACCGAAGCTGGTGGCAAAGCGCCGCGAGATTGGCGTCTGACCAGGCCGGCCGCGTGTCGCGAAAGACGCCGGGCGTTCCGCGTTCGCCATACCAGCCAAGGCCGCAACCATCACCATTAACGACGGTCTTGGCTTCCCTTGCTGCCATGGACTGGCTGACCAGCGAGGCTTCCGGCTCGATCAGCAGGCTGTCGAGCCAGACCGGTTTACCGGAATAGGCAAAGAGGCGGCACATTCATGCGGCTCTGTCGAAAGCCTTGTCTCCGAGCGCAAAACCGACGGCGGCCTTCGCGTGAATGGCGGTCGAATCGTAACCCGGCAGCGGCAGGGCGTCGGGATCGATCAGCAGGGAAATTTCGGTGCAACCGAGAATGACGGAATCAACGCCGAGTGCGCGGGCCTTCTCGATGACCGCAAGATAGCGGTCACGCGAGCAGGACTTGATCTCGCCCTGGCACAATTCACCGAAGATGATGTCGTGGATGGCGGCCCTGTCTTCCGCATCCGGCACGACCACGTCGACGCCGTGGCGGCGCATCCGGTCGGTGTAGAAACCGTGTTCCATCGTGTAGCGGGTGGCGAGCAGCAGCGGCTTGCTGCGTCCATCCGTTTTCAGGGCGGCTGCGGTCTCGTCGATGATGTCAATCAGCGCCACGCCGGACATTTTCGCAACGGTGTCCGCAACGAGATGCATGGTATTGGTGCAGATCAGTACACAATCGGCGCCGGCATTGGCAAGGCGCGCGCCTGCTGCACCCAGAAGCGCGCCGGCCTCATCCCAGCGGTCTGCCTTCTGAAGGGCGACGACCTCGGAAAAATCGAGCGAATGCATGACGATATCGGCCGAGACCAGACCGCCCCGGCTGTCGCGAACCGCCTCGTTGATCATGCGGTAATAGGTTGCGGTGGATTCCCAGCTCATGCCGCCGATCAGGCCGATCCGTTTCATAAGAGTTCCCTTTTCAACTTTGATTGAAAGTAAGAATGCCATCGTCGCAACGAAAACGGCATGCGTTTTTGCGCAGTTTTCGGGGCCTAGATGCAAACTTTGCGCGCTTTCTGTCCTGATCTCGCAAATTTCTTGCGTACTTGCATTAACCTGTGCATTGTTCGCTGATGATTGATGACCGCGACCGCCGAATCCTTGCGATTCTCCAGGAAAATGCCGAAGCCCCGCTCGCCGATATCGCAGAGGAAGTTTCCCTGTCGCTATCGGCCTGTTCGCGCCGCATCACGCGGCTACGAACGGAAGGTTATGTGACAGGCACCATGGCGCTGCTCGACCGGCGGAAGGTCAATCTTCCGACCACGGTTTTCCTGCTGGTAAGAACGGGCCTTCATGCGGAGGACTGGCTGGACCGGTTCCATGCCGCAGTCAGCACCATCCCTGAAATCGTCGAGGTTCACCGGCTCACCGGCAATTTTGATTATATTCTGAAGCTCGTCCTGCCGAATGTCGAATATTACGACACGGTCTACAAACAGATTCTACGCCGCGTGCAACTTTACGACATGTCCGCCTATATCTCCATGGAGACGGTGAAACTGTCGTCTTCGCTGCCGACGACGCATATCTGAGGGCTATCGAACCGTGATCAGCGTGCTGCCTTGAAACGGACGCCAAAGCGGAAGCTTCGCGTCTCGCCCGGTTGCAGCGTAATTGCATCCGCGAGTTCCGCCTGGTTGAAGGCGTTGGTCGGCGTTTCCACGGGTTCGAGCGCGATGGAGCGCCGCCTGTCGCGTGCGAGCGTATCCCCGGTAAAGACATGCATGTGCCCACGCTCCTGCCAGACCGTCAGGCTTGAACCGTCACGCGGGTTTTCGAGCCTCGTCTCGTAAAGCCCGTTTGCGGAAGCAATCAGATCGGTGAAACAGGTATCGACCACATGCCCGGCCAGCGGGGTATGGAGAAAAAGGGTGTCGTTCCGTTTGAGTAACCCGCCCTGTGGGTTTCGCAGGGGGATGAGATACTCGTTTGTTTCAATTGCTGTTCGCGAAGGCAGAGTGAGGAGAAGGTCGTCGATGGACGTGGTGCCAGGCAGGCGGAAATAGGGATGCCAGCCGGCCGCGAAGGGCAGGGGCCGGTCGTCGCGGTTGATGCCGCGTATGTCGATGTTAACGTCATGGCCGACGAAGCGATATTCCACTTCGATGGCGAGACGGTAAGGGTAACCGCTGAAATCCGCAGGCGATATTTCGGCACGGAAGATGAGAGTATGAGCGCCGTTTTCCTCCGATGACTGGGCGAGGACGAAGAGCAGGGCTCTGGCAAATCCGTGGAAGACGAGGGCTTCATGGGCAAGCACCGGCTCAATGCGGTGCGTCTGCCCGGCAAAACTAAACCGACCATCCGGGATGCGGTTGGAGAAGGGCGCGAGAATGCCGTTCCTCACGCCATTTTGGGACTGCATTTCGGCGGGCGTCGAATATCCGTCGACAAGATTTTCGCCTCCGCTGCCATCGGCAGAGACCGGCCGCCAGCTCAGAAGCGTCGCCCCTTGATAAGCGATTTCGGCAATGAAACCGGTTCCGGAAACGGTCAGACTGGCAATTCCCGTGCCTGTCGCGGAGGTGGTCATCGGGAAATGTCCTTTGCATACATGCGTCTGCTGTCATCGGGCCCACTGCCGTGCCGATTCGCCTGATCATCTTCGCTGAAAGACAATTTCGCAATGGCTCGCAGGGACTGTATCAACAAGCTCCGGCCATCCCCTGTCTGCCGGTCAATCAGTCCGGAAAGCTTCGCTTTGCGCCGCTGAAAAACTCCATAAGCGCTGCCTGGTCCTCTCCACCGAGCCCTGCTGCCGTGAGCATCCGGTGCACCTCGGCGCAAACAGCCGTCAGCGGCATGGCCGTGTTGGTGCGTCGGGCGAGATCCTGCGCGCCGTTCAGGTCCTTCACCATATTGTCGATCCGGCCGGTGCGGCGGTAATCCCTGGCCACGTAACGCGGCATGTACTCCTCGCAGGATGACGCTGTCGGCGCGGCCACCCCTCAGTGCCTGCGGAATTTTTGCGGCATCGACGCCGGCGTCCAGCGCCAGTTGCGTCGCTTCCGCTACAGCAAGGAAGTTCAGACCGCACAGAACCTGGTTGATGAGTTTCGTGGTCTGCCCTGCGCCGCAGGGTCCCATATGGGTGTAATTGCTGGCCACATGTCGCAGCACGCGATGCGCATCGGCCACATCCTTTTCGCTGCCCCCGGCCATAAGCGTCAGTTGGCCGACAAGCGCCTTGGGCGCGCCGCCCGAAAGCGGGCTGTCCACCCAGCGCAGGTCCTTTTCGGCGGCATCGGCTGCCAGTTCCTTTGTGGCTTCCGGATCGATGGAAGACATGTCGATGATGAGCGTGCCGGGCTTCGCCCCCGCCGCGACGCCATCCTTGCCGAAGACGGCGATGCGAACGATTTTGGGCGAATTGAGGCTGAGAATGACCACATCGGAAATCGACGCTGCTTCCGCCGCTGTGCTCGCGCTCTGCGCGCCGAGGCTCGTCAGTGCCGCCACCTTTTCCGCATCCAGATCGAAAACCGTCAGCTGATTGCCGGTCTCTATGAGCCGTGTCCCGATCGCCCCGCCCATGGCGCCTGCGCCGATGAGTGCAACTTTGTTCTTCTCGGTCATGGTGGTCACGGCCTCCTCCCAAAGCGTCGTGGTGTCGTCGTTCAAGCCCGGATGGCGGTGCAGCCGGCCATCCGGGCCTGGGGTGTCAAAGCGAGGCGGTAATGCCGCCGTCGACGTAGAGAATGTGGCCGTTCACGAAGGATGAGGCATCGGACGACAGGAAAATGCAGGCGCCGACGAGTTCTTCGACCTTGCCCCAGCGACCGGCCGGCGTACGCTTTTCAAGCCATGCCGAAAAGGTCTCGTCCGCAACAAGGGCGGCGTTGAGCGGGGTGTCGAAATAACCGGGCGCAATGGCGTTACACTGCAGTCCATATTTGGCCCAGTCCGTCGCCATGCCTTTTGTCAGGTTGCCAACGGCACCCTTGGTGGCGGTGTAGGGGGCGATGCCGGGGCGGGCAAGGGCGGTCTGCACGCTGGCAATGTTGATGATCTTGCCACGGCCGCGGCCGATCATGTGACGCGCGGCAGCCTGCCCGGCGTGAAACACCGAGGCGACGTTGGTTTGCAGCAGGCGCTCGAAGGCATCCGCCGGAAAATCCTCCAGCGGCGTTCGGTGTTGCATACCGGCATTGTTGACGAGGATATCGATGGGGGCGACCTCCGCTTCGAAACGGTCGATCGCCTCGCGCACCGCGCCGTGATCGGTAGCATCGAAGGCAAGCGTTCTGGCACCCTTGATGCCCGCTGCCGCCGCCTTCAGCTTCACCTCATCGCGCCCGTTCAGTACCACTTCCGCCCCTGCTTCCGCCAGCCCTTGAGCCAGCGCCAACCCGATGCCCTGGGACGAACCCGTGATCAGGGCGCGGCGGCCGGAAAGATCGAACAAATTAAGGCCCACTGTTTCCTCCAGTCTCTCGACATTGCGTTCTTGAAAGTATATGTTACCGATAACATTCCTCCCTTTGAGGGCGGATGTCAAGGCTGATGCGCCCGCTTTCGGTACGTATCGGGCGGGTGGCGAACTGACAAGGTGCGTCGAGGCGCATCTTGCGGCAGCAATGGGATGAAGAATTTTATGCGCCATAATGGCGCGCGCTTGAACGGGAGTTGTCATGAAAGCGATTGTCGCCCACGGGGCAAAGGATGTGCGCATCGAAGACCGGCCGGAGGAAAAGCCGGGACCGGGTGAGGTGCGGCTCCGTCTGGCCAGGGGCGGAATCTGCGGCAGTGATCTGCACTATTACAATCATGGCGGTTTCGGCGCCGTGCGGTTGCGTGAACCGATGGTGCTGGGCCATGAGGTCTCCGCCGTCATTGAGGAACTGGGCGAAGGCGTCGATGGGCTGAAGATCGGTGGTCTGGTTGCGGTTTCGCCATCCCGCCCGTGCCGAACCTGCCGCCTTCTGCCAGGAAGGCCTGCACAACCAGTGCCTGGACATGCGGTTTTATGGCAGCGCCATGCCTTTCCCGCATATTCAGGGCGCCTTCCGCGAGGTCCTGGTGGCCGATGCCCTGCAATGCGTGCCGGCCGATGGCCTGAGCGCCGGTGAGGCCGCCATGGCGGAACCGCTGGCGGTAACGCTGCACGCCACCCGCCGCGCCGGTGATATGCTGGGAAAACGTGTGCTGGTCACGGGCTGCGGCCCGATCGGTATCCTCTCCATTCTGGCCGCGCGCCGCGCCGGTGCAGCTGAGATCGTCGCCACCGATCTTTCCGATTTCACGCTTGGCAAGGCGCGTGAGGCGGGTGCGGACCGCGTCATCAATAGCAAGGACGAGCCCGACGCGCTTGCCGCCTACGGTGCGAACAAGGGAACCTTCGATATTCTCTATGAATGCTCAGGCGCCGCCGTGGCGCTTGCCGGCGGTATCGCGGCGCTTCGCCCGCGCGGCATCATCGTCCAGCTTGGCCTTGGCGGCGATATGAGCTTGCCGATGATGGCGATCACCGCCAAGGAACTCGATCTGCGCGGTTCCTTCCGCTTCCATGAGGAATTCGCAACCGGCGTTGAATTGATGCAAAAGGGCCTGATCGATGTCAAACCTTTCATCACCCAGACCGTTGATCTCGCCGATGCCATCTCGGCCTTCGAATTCGCTTCCGACCGCAGCCGCGCCATGAAGGTTCAGATCGCTTTTTCGTAAGCAAGGTTTCTACGTGCGAATACGCCGACGTTTCGATTGGCGGCGGGTCATCCCGCCGCCAATTTTTTTGGGCTGATTCTTGGTCGTAGCGACTCGCGTAGATGTTATCGATATCATCGACTGCTTCGGGGACGTCATTCCGCCCTTGAACCGGAATCCAGCCGACACGCCTCTGCGCGACGAGAGAGTCCTTGCGGCCCAAGGACTTGGGCTGGCTGGATTCCGGCTCGAGGCCGGAATGACGGATGGAAAGTGACGGACGCCAGCAAACGCTCCAGCCTGTCATCCCCCCAACACGACTGCCGCATATTTTGCCCGGACTGCACCCAGGACCGTCTATACCAGCGTCGTCTCTGCCCACTTGCACATTTTGACGCAGGTCAAAAAGGTGATTTGCCGCCAGTCGTTTTTTGCGTTATCGAAATTTCAGAAATTACTGAAAATTCAGAAAGAAGAGAAATGTCTTCCAATCTCTCCCCGCTCGTTCAGTCCTTCGTGCTGCATTTCGGTGAGATGGGCAGCCGCTGGGGCATCAACCGCACTGTCGGCCAAGTCTATGCTCTGCTTTACATATCGCCGCAGCCGCTCTGCGCGGACGATATTGTGGAGGCGCTCGGCATTTCGCGGTCCAACGTGTCGATGAGCCTCAAGGAACTGCAAGCCTGGAACCTGGCAATCCTCAAGCACTTCCCCGGAGACAGGCGTGATTTTTTCACGACGCCTGAGGATGTCTGGCACATCCTGCGAACGCTTGCTGAGGAGCGCAAGAAACGCGAAATCGATCCGACCCTCAGCGTGCTTCGGGAAATCCTGATGGAAACGCCGGAAAACGAAGATGAGCGTCATGCGCAGAGGCGTATCGATGAGATGAAGACGCTGATCGAGCAGCTGACGGGTTGGTATGACGATGTGAAAAGGCTGGAGACGGAACGGCTGGCTTCTCTTCTGGCGCTCGGCTCCAAAGTCACCAAGCTTCTGGAGGCCAAGGACAAGATCGTTTCCCTTGGTCGGCCCCGCGTCGCGAAAAAGGACGGCTAAGGCGATAATGACCATGTCAGCCCAGACCCCTCCCTTGGCCGACAGCCGCGATGACGGCTGTTCCGCGCCGGTTGCACTGTCGCTCGGTACGCGGCGGGTCTTTTCCATTCCTGGCCGCAAGCCCCGCGCCGATAAAGCGCCCACCCCGCAAAAAATGCACGCACCGGCGGCGGCAAGATCGGCTTCCCTGCTGCATGTTCTCGTTTCGCTGTTCTGGTTGCCACAGGCGGGTCTGCTTGCCTTTTCCATCGGAAAAATTGCTGATGGTGCGCCAATGATGGCGCTCATGCCGCCGGCTGCCGCCATTTTTCTTCTCGGTATCCTCAAGGCCCTTCTGGAAAAAACCGCAGCGCGCATGTCGTTCCGTATGGCGCGGGCGGCTCTTTCGCAGCGGCGGCTGGAAGCGCTCCGCGCCGTGGCCAGGGTCTCCCCGCTCGACCTCTCGCGAACGGCTTCCGGTGAGGTGGCAGCTGTCGTCGCCGAAACGTCGGAGGCACTGGTGCCCTATCTTTCCCGTTTTCAGCCGGCAAGGATGAAGGCAACGGTCGTTCCCGTGGCGTATGCCCTCGTCATCCTTCCGTTTAGCTGGATCGCGGCGCTGGTGCTTTTGCTTGCCATGCCGACCATTCCGCTGTTCATGGCTTTGATTGGCTGGCAGGCCAAGGCCGCCAGTGAAAAGCAGCTTGTTGAGGCCGGTAATATGAACGCCTTCCTGCTCGACCGGCTGCGCGGGCTGGAAACGATTCGGGCGCTGGAAGCGGTCGATCTAACGGCCACACGCCTGAGCGCCGATGCGCAGAATCTCAAGAAGAGAACGATGGCGGTGCTCAGGATCGCCTTTCTCTCATCGGCAGTGCTTGAGCTTTTCGCGGCGCTCGGCGTCGCCATGACGGCCGTTTACATTGGTTTCCATCTGCTCGGCTTTCTCGATTTCGGCGCGTGGGGTCAGAAACTGACGCTTGCCGAAGGTCTTTTCATCTTGCTTCTCGCGCCGGCATTTTTCGAGCCTCTGCGGGAATTGTCCGCCGTCTGGCACGACCGGGCGGCCGGCGAGGCTGCGCTCGGCGCGCTCGACAATCTGGCGAAGGGTGGGTCGGCTATTGCAGGCACGGGCAAGGACGCGCCGGACGTGACAGTTGCGACGCCGGCAACCGTGCATTTGCATGACCTGACCTTCGCCTATCCCGGTGCATCGCCCGTGCTTCGAAATTTCGATTTCAATGTCCGGGCGGGTGAAACAGTGGCACTTCTCGGACCCTCCGGTTGCGGCAAATCCACGGTGCTCTCCCTTATTGCCGGGCTCGCCAAGGCACAGGGCGGCACGATAAAAATCGGCGGCACCGTACTCGGCGATGAGACGGCGGACATACTGCGCAAATCCATCGGGTGGATTGGCCAGAAGCCGTTTTTCACAGCCGGCTCGCTGGAGGCGAACATTCGCTTCGGCCGGGCCGGCATCACGCGGAGCATGGTTGACAAGGCGCTTGAAAGCACCGGCCTCGATCAATTGTCGTCTTCCCGCGGGCATCTGCCGGTGGGAGATGGCGGCCATGGCATTTCCGGCGGTGAAGCGGTGCGGCTCGCCATTGCCCGTGCCTTCGCCGACCCCGCCGCACGGCTCATTCTGGCCGATGAGCCAACGGCGCATCTCGACCGCGAGACGGCCGAACTCGTTACGGAAAACCTGCTGCAACTGGCAAAGGGAAGGACGTTGATCGTCGCGACCCATGATCCGGTGCTGGCCGCGCGCATGGACAGGGTCGTGGATATGGCGGCGGTGAGATCGGGAGATCCCTCATGATGTCGCGCTTCGCCATATTGAAACCCGTTATCGCCCTCTTCTGGTCGGCACGGAGCGGTATGTTGCTGGCCGGTGCGGTTCTGGCGGCGACCACAGTGCTGGCAGGCATCGGTCTGCTTGGCATATCCGGCTGGTTTATCACGGCCACCGCCATTGCCGGCCTGCTTCCGGCGACAGCTTATGCTTTCGACGTTTTTGCACCTTCAGCCGCCATTCGCCTTCTTGCGCTGGCCCGCACCGCCGCGCGGTATGGTGAGCGCATGACGACCCACGAGGCCACGCTTTCCATCCTCGCGGCACTTCGGGAAAAGCTGTTTCGCGGTTTTGCCGCGCCGCAGGCGGCGAAAAATCTCCAGGCAAGGCCGGCGCGCCTTTTGAACCGGCTGACAGCGGATATCGATGCGCTGGATTCACTCTACCTGCGTGTGCTGCTTCCCGCGGCCGTCGCGGTCCTTGCGGCGATCGCAACCGGCATCGGGCTTGCTTTCATCGATCCGCTTGCCGGTCTTCTGGCTGCATTGTTTCTTGTCGCTTCCGGCCTCGGTATTGCGGTGCGTGCAGCTTTGCGGGCGGAGAAATTCTCGCGCCGCAGGGCGGTCGGTCTGGAGGCGCTACGCGCTCGCGCGGCGGATCTTGTCGGCGGGCAGGCGGAACTGCTCGTGGCCGGCCGGCTTGCCTCACAGGTCGAGGCGGTGAAACGGGCCGATGATTATCTGCTCGATTGTGATGAAGCTTTGAACCGCATTGAGACGAATGCCGGGTTTTCCTTCGGCGTTGCAACGGCGGTACTTTTGAGCGCGACGCTTCTCGGCGTGGCCTGGCTGGCGGAGCAGGAAAAGCTCGGTGCGCCCGCCGCGGCGCTTGGCCTGCTGGTCTGTCTGGCGGCGCTGGAGCCGTTCACGGCGCTGCGCCGTGGGGCGATGGAACTGGGACGAACGCTTTTTTCCGCACGCCGGATTGCACCACGGCTCGCGCCTGCAGCTGCGTTGCACTGTCCGCCCCTGCCGGCTGGCGGCATTGCGGCCAAGCTTCAGGGCGTGCGCCTCGAACGTGAAGGCAACGTAGTGCTGACGGGTATCGAGCTTGAGATCTGCGCCGGAGAAAGGCTTGCGATCGTCGGTCCAAGCGGCGCGGGCAAGACAAGCCTCATCCAGCTGCTGGCGGGCGAATTGCAGCCGTCGGCAGGCACGGTCAGCGCGCTGCCGTCCAGCCCTATGACACAGAGAAGCCAGCTCTTCCGCGACAGCATCGCCGACAATCTAAGGCTGGCAAATCCTGCCGCGACCGAGAGCCAGTTGTGGGAGGTCCTCACGGCGGCGGGCCTTGCCGAACACGTCAAGGCCATACCGGGACAGCTTGAGGCGAGGCTTGGCGAAGCGGGACAGGGGCTTTCCGGCGGCCAGTCGCGCCGGCTTGCGCTGGCCCGCTTCCTGCTCACCGACAAGCCCCTCTGGCTTCTCGACGAGGTGACGGAAGGGCTGGACGGCGAGACCGCCCGCGACGTGCTTGCCCGCCTGTTTGCCTCGGCGGAGGGCAGGACCGTCGTGGTCATCACCCATAATCGCCGCGAGGCGGAATTCGCAGACCGCATCGTCGTGCTGAAAGAGGGGCGTCAATTTGATGAATGTCAAAGCGGCACTCCGGAATACGGCGTAGTGCTGAACACATTGCGCCCGGACTGAGATTTTTTTGAGAGCCGGCGTCGTCTTACAAATGGAAGGCCGGCCTTCCGGAAAAGGTGGATAAGACCATGGAACTCGACATAGTGGCGCTGTCGCGCCTGCAATTTGCGGTGACGGCTCTCTATCACTTTCTGTTCGTTCCCCTGACGATCGGACTATCGGTGGTGATCGCCATCATGGAAACGGTCTATGTCATGACCGGCCGCACAATCTGGCGGCAGATGACGAAATTCTGGGGCACCCTGTTCGGTATCAATTTCGTGCTGGGCGTCTCCACGGGCATCGTCATGGAATTCCAGTTCGGTATGAACTGGAGTTACTACAGCCATTATGTCGGCGATATCTTCGGTGCGCCGTTGGCGATCGAGGGCATGATGGCCTTCTTCCTGGAAGCCACCTTCGTCGGTCTGTTCTTTTTCGGCTGGGATAAACTGTCGAAGCTCGGCCATCTCGTCGCGACATGGTGTGTGGCGCTCGGCTCCAATTTCTCAGCGCTTTGGATATTGATCGCCAATGGCTGGATGCAGAACCCCACGGGCTCCGCCTTCAATCCCCAGACCATGCGCATGGAAGTAACTGACTTCTTTGAAGTCCTGTTCAACCCGGTGGCGCAGGCGAAGTTCGTTCACACGGTTTCCGCCGGTTATGTCACGGCATCCATCTTCGTGCTCGGCGTTTCCGCCTGGTATGTGCTGAAAGGCCGCCATGTCGATCTTGCCAAACGCTCGATGACGGTTGCTGCCTCATTCGGCCTGGCGTCCGCGCTGTCCGTCGTCGTGCTGGGTGATGAAAGTGGTTATCTTTCGACCGAACACCAGAAGATGAAGCTCGCCTCCATCGAAGCCATGTGGGAGACGGAGCCTGCGCCGGCCCCGTTCACCGCCATCGGCTTTCCGGATCAGGAATCGCGCGAGACACATTTTGCCGTGAAGATCCCGTGGGTCATGGGCCTCATCGGCACACGCTCGCTCGATACGGAAATTCCCGGTATCAACGATCTCGTGGAGCAGGCCAAAACCCGCATCCGCGACGGCATCAAGGCCTATGATGCCCTGATGCAGATTCGCGCCACCGGCAAGGGCGCCGAATTGCCGGAAGAGGTGCGCGGCACCTTCGCGGAACTCGGCCATGAGCTCGGTTACGCCCTGCTGCTGAAACGCTACGTGGACGATCCTCGTCAGGCGAGCGAAGAGCAGATCGCCAAGGCGGCGGCGGATACCATCCCGCATGTGCCGACGCTCTTCTGGTCGTTCCGCATCATGGTTGGTCTCGGCATGTTCTTCATCCTTCTGACCGCGACCTTCTTCTATCTTTCGGCCCGCCGCCGGCTGGATCATTACCCGTTGCTGCTGAAGGTGGCGGTATTCGCCATTCCGCTGCCATGGATCGCGGCGGAAATGGGCTGGGTCGTGGCCGAGTTCGGCCGCCAGCCATGGATCATCGAGGGCGTGTTGCCGACCGCAGCCGCCGTCTCCAGTCTCAGCGCGTCCACTGTCCTCATCACGCTCCTGTGCTTCATCGCCATCTACACGGTGCTGTTCATCGTCGAGATGGGCCTGATGTTGAAAGCGATCCGCAAGGGCCCCGATCCGGACCATCAGCCGGAAGCGCCGCTCGTTCCTGAAAAACTCGTCGCTGCGGAGTAAACGATCATGATATTGCACCAACTCATCGACTACGAAATCCTCCGCATCATCTGGTGGCTGCTGCTTGGCGTGGTGCTGATCGGTTTTGCCGTGACCGGCGGTTTCGATCTCGGCACCGGCGCGCTGTTGCCCTTCGTGGCGAAAACGGATGTGGAGCGGCGTGTCGTCATCAATTCCATCGGCCCGGTCTGGGAGGGTAATCAGGTCTGGCTCATCCTTGGTGGCGGAGCGATCTTCGCGGCCTGGCCGCCGCTATATGCGGTGTCATTCTCGGGGTTCTATCTGGCCATGTTCGCCACCCTGTTTGCACTGATCCTGCGGCCGGTCGGTTTCAAATATCGGTCCAAGCGCGAGAGCACCGCATGGCGCACCGGCTGGGACTGGGCGCTCTTCATCGGCGGCTTCGTTCCTTCGCTTATCTTCGGCGTGGCGATCGGCAACGTACTGCAGGGTGTTCCCTTCCACCTCAATGACGATCTCAGGATTTTCTATGACGGGACGACGCTGTTTGAACTTCTGAACCCCTACGCCATTCTCTGCGGGCTTGTATCCGTCGCCATGCTGGTCATGCATGGCGCCGCATGGCTGGTACTGAAAACGGATGGTCCGGTGGCGGCCCGCGCCCGCAGTTTCGGCTCCGTCGCCGCACTTGCCACCACCGTTCTCTTCGCGCTTGGCGGCGTTCTTCTGTGGCTTGGTATCGATGGTTATCGCTTCACCTCGGAAGTCGTGACCGATGGACCGTCCAATCCCTTGTCAAAGACGGTGGAGATTGCAACCGGGGTCTGGTTCTCCAATTATGCAGCGCATCCATGGATGATGCTGGCGCCGGCCCTCGGCCTTGTTTTTCCGCTCGTCGCATTGCTGTTGTTGACGCTGCGCCGGGAGGTGATGGCGCTGCTTGCCAGTTCGCTCGCAATCTTCGGCATCATCTCGACGGTGGGGCTCACGATGTTTCCTTTCATCCTTCCGTCTTCGGTCGATCCGAAATCGAGCCTGACGGTATGGGACGCGTCCTCCAGCCATATGACGCTGTTCATCATGCTGGTCGTCGCCCTCATCTTCATCCCGATCATCGTCGCTTACACCTCGTGGGTCTATCGGGTGCTGTGGGGCAAGGTGGATGAAAAGGCGATCCGCGATGAGAGCGGTCATGCTTATTGATCAAGAAAGAAGGAGATCGAACATGTGGTACTTCGCCTGGCTGCTCGGCCTGCCTCTCGCCGCCATCTTCGCCGTCATGAATGCGATGTGGTATGAGTTGATGGAAGAAAACGCGAAAAAGGCCGAAGCCAAGCTGGATAGATAGCGGCTTGATGTGCGCGACACGAAAGGGGCGGCATCCAAACCGGATGCCGCCCCTTTTTTAATGCCGGTGCCCGCTAGGCGCTGCTTCAGTGGATAGCAATACCGCGCTTGTCCGCTTCTTCCTTGATAATGTCTTCGACGATGGTTCGCTTCAGACCCGGATCTCCCAAAAGGTAATCGTCGGCGATTTCGAAGATTGACTTCGGGTTCTCCGTTCCCTGCAGGGTGTCGAGATCGCGACCGATCTGCTCCCTCAAGCTGGAATAGTCGTCCATGGCGGCCTCCGTTTATCGGTTCAGTCCAGAAGTTCGGCCGGAACCTTGCCGCCGTTTTCGGAAAGTTTCTTGATGACGGCCTTGTGCAGCCAGATGTTCATGGTGGCCGAATCCGAGGTATCGCCGGTGTAACCGAGTTCGCTGGCGAGTTCCTTTCGGGCGGTCAGGCTGCTGTCGAGGTCGAGGGCCTTGAGAAGGTCGACGATGGAGTGCTTCCAGTCCAGCTTCTGGCCGTTTTTCTTAACCGCCGCATCAAGGATGGACGCTACATCGACGTTGCCGGTAGAAGCCGGTGCCGCCGTTGTCGGTGCAGGTGACGCCGGTGCGGCAGGGGCTGCTGCAGTTGTGCTGGCAGTGCCCGTCGGCGTGCCGGCCGGAGCCGAAGTCTGTGGGGCGGCTTCCGCCTTGCCGAAAATGGCGTTCTTGATCTTGTCGAAAAAGCTCATTCTGTCCTCTCCTTAGCGGCGAAATGCACGCCCGACGGCAATAAGAATGCAGGCGCCGATGAAACCGGCAATGAGATAGCCAATCCAGCCGCCAAGCGAAACGCCCACCAGTCCCAGAAGAAAATTGGCGACGATGGCACCGACAATGCCAAGGATAATGTTCATGAAAACACCCATATTGCTTTTCATGAACTGTTCGGCGAGCCAACCAGCTACGCCGCCAATGATGATTGCTGCAATCCAGCCAACTTGTGCGTCTTCCATAACAGGCCTTTCCTTTCTAAGAGAGGTCAAAAGGCATATGGACCCGCTTTGTGCGCACGTCCCCCCGCCTTGAATCGACCCCAGGCGGGATAATAACGATGGCGCGGAAAATTTGTTCCGTGTCGCGTGGGCTTCAATTTTTGCTCTCGAAATCCAGTCCGATATCCAGAACCGGCGCGCTGTGGGTCAGCCAGCCGATGGAGATGAGGTCGACGCCCGTGGCGGCGATGGCTGCAGCCGTCTGTGGAGTGATGCGCCCGGACGCTTCGGTAATGGCACGACCGGCGACAATTTTCACCGCTTCGCGCAGCTGTTCAGGCGTCATATTGTCGAGAAGAACCGCATCGACACCTTCATCCATCGCCTCGCGCAACTGCGAAAGCGTATCCACCTCGACTTCTATCTTGACGAGATGGCCGACACCCTTTTTTGCACGGCGGATCGCGTCACGCACGCTGCCCGCCACGGCGATGTGGTTGTCCTTGATGAGAACAGCGTCATAGAGTGCAAAACGGTGGTTCATGCCGCCGCCGGCGCGCACGGCGTATTTTTCCAGTGCCCGGAGGCCTGGTGTGGTCTTGCGGGTGCAGGCGACCGAAGCATTGGTCCCGGCGATGGCCGCGACGATCTTAGCCGTGACGGAGGCGATGCCCGACAGGTGGCCGAGGAAATTCAAAGCCGTGCGCTCCGCCGTCAAAAGTCCGCGTGAAGGCCCCCTGATCGTTGCAACGGTGTCGCCTGGTGCGACGGAAGCTCCATCCTGCACGTTCCGCTCTATCGTGATGGCCGGGTCCACGAGCTGGAAGGCCAGTTCCGCAGCATCAAGCCCGGCGACGACACCCTCTTCGCGTGCCGCCATGACGACGACCGACCGGTGATCGGCGGGAATGACGGCGGTAGAAGTGACGTCGCCCGCAAGGCCCAGGTCTTCCAGAAGGGCGTTACGGACCAGCGGTTCGATGATGAGGCGGGGCAGGGGGGCAAGGGTCATGTCAGGCGGTCCGTGCGAAGCTTGAAGAGGCGGGGCTGGTCGAGGAAAGGGCATGGGCAAGGTCAATCACCTCTGCCATGCTCAGGCGTCGCCTCGTCGCCGTCGCATCCTTCCCAGGAAAATCATCGCGGAAATGCGCTCCGCGCGATTCCGTCCGCAAGGCGGCAAAAACAGCGATCGCCAGACCCACGAGGGCGGGATCGGATGCCGGGCCCTTTCCCTCCACGAGCGGCAGTAAATCCCGGATCGCCTCGGTTAGACCCGCCGCATGTCTGACGATACCGAGATGTCGGGATATGATGGCGCGGACGGTGGCGGGATCGGCGGCAGGATGGTCCACCGTGCGGGTTGCAGAAGCGGTGGTACTCGGCCGTGCGAACGAGGGCTGGGTGGCGATATCCTGCGCCGCACGCATACCCATTGCGGCAGCTTCCAGCAGGGAATTGCTGGCCAGCCGGTTGGCGCCGTGAAGCCCCGTGCAGGCGGCCTCGCCGGCGACCCACAGGCCCGGCACCGAACTTCGGCCTCTGCCGTCCGTGGCAATGCCGCCCATATGATAGTGCACGGCAGGGCGCACGGGCACCAGTTCACGGGCCGGATCTATTCCAGCCTCCCGGCAGAGCAGGTCGATTGCAGGAAACCGGGCGGAAAAGCCGGAGCCAAGGGCCTTGCGGGCGTCAAGAAACACCCTGCCGCCGCGCAGGATTTCACGATCTATCGCGCGTGCGACGACGTCGCGGGAGGCGAGTTCCGCGCCGGGAACAGGGGCCATGAACCTTTCACCGCTTTCGTTGAGGAGAAGTGCGCCTTCGCCCCGCACTGCCTCGCTGACCAGCGCCAGCGGCCGCCGCGCTGAAGACAGCGCCGTCGGATGGAACTGTACGAATTCCATGTCGGCAAGGATTGCGCCGGCGCGGGCGGCCAGCATGATGCCCTGTCCGAAATTGCCGGAAGGATTGGTCGTGGCCTCGTAGAGGCCGCCGAGGCCGCCGGTGGCGAGAACCACCCGCGTTGCCGGCAGAACGAAGCCGCCTTTCGGTCCGGCGCAGGCGAGGCCAGCGATCGCGCCGTCCTGTGTCAGCAGCCGGCGCACTTCGGTGCCTTCAAGAACCGTGATCGACGGTGTGCGCAGAACGGCGGCGGCGAGAGCCCTGACGATGGCCGCGCCCGAACCGTCGCCCTCGGCGTGCAGGATGCGCCTTCGGCTGTGGGCGGCCTCCAGCCCGAAGATGGGCCTGCCATTGGCGTCCCGGTCGAAGCGCACCCCGGCCTGCTCCAGCGCCTCGATGACAGCAGGGGCGGCGGAAACGATATCGGCGGCCATTTCCGCATCGCAGAGACCGTCTCCCGCGGCGAGCGTATCGGCAAGATGCAGCGCGACGCTGTCATCGGGACCGAGGCTTGCGGCAATGCCGCCCTGCGCCCAGGCGCTCGACGTTTCGCCGCCAAGCGCACCACGTGTCAGAAGCAGCACGGGCTGCGGCGCAAGTGTCAGCGCCGCCATCAGGCCGGCAATGCCGCTGCCGACGATGGCCGTCCAGTCCTGCTGCGGCAAGCGCTCGCTCATACTTCCAGCATCCTTTCCACCGCGCGACGGGCGGCGGCGGCGATGGCCGGATCGACAGTCACTTCGTGGCGGTTTTCCTCAAGGGCTGTGCGGATATTTCCGAGCGTGATGCGTTTCATGTGCGGGCAGAGATTGCACGGGCGGATAAATTCGACGTCCGGGTGATGCACGGCGACATTGTCGCTCATCGAGCACTCCGTCAGAAGCACCACGCGGGCGGGGCGCTCACGACCGACATAGTCGGACATCACGGCGGTAGAGCCGGAAAAATCCGCGGCCTCGACAACCTCAGGCGGACATTCGGGATGCGCCAGTACGATCACGCCGGGATGGCTTTCCCGCAGCTCCCTGATGTCATCGGCGGTGAAAAGCTCGTGCACTTCGCAATGGCCGCGCCAGGCGATCAGTTCGACATTGGTTTCCATGGCCACGTTCTTCGCCAGATATTCATCCGGCAGCATCAAGACGCGCGGCACGCCGAGCGATTCCACCACCTGGCGGGCATTACCCGACGTGCAGCAGATATCGGACGCAGCCTTCACTGCGGCGGACGTGTTCACATAGGTCACAACAGGCACGCCGGGATAGGCCTTTCTCAGGAGGGCGATATCCTCCGGCGTGATGGAATCGGCAAGCGAACAGCCGGCAGCCATATCAGGAATGAGCACGGTTTTTCCCGGATTGAGCAGCTTCGCCGTCTCGGCCATGAAATGCACGCCGGCGAGAACGATGACATCCGCCTCCACCTCCATCGCCTTGCGGGCAAGGGCAAGGCTGTCGCCGACGATATCGGCGACACCGTGGAATATTTCAGGTGTCTGGTAATTATGGGCGAGGATGACGGCATTACGCTTGCGCTTCAACTCAAGGATCGCCTCCACATCGTCCTGGAAACCCATCCATTCGGCCTTGGGAATGACGCGGGCGACGCGGTCGTAAAGGCTTGCGGCGGAAATCTGCTCGTTCACGATGCTCTCCCATTTATGCTCGTTTTGAGTATATCTAGAACGAAGAGATATTCTCATTATGAGCATATGTCAATTGCGGGAGAGCGGCAGTTTCGTTCCGGAAAGGGCGCGTTCATCGAGGACGGTCTGGCGGAAGCGGAAAAGCTTTGCCGGTCGTCCGCCGGTTTCCGTAGCCATGTCGCCGGTTTCTTCCACCAGTTGCTGCTGTTCGATCAGCCGGCGAAAATTCTGCTTGTGCAGCGTCAGCCCGGCCAACGCCTCGACGGCACGCTGCAATTGCAGCAGCGTGAAGGTATCGGCCATCAGTTCGAATACCACCGGCCGGTATTTGATTTTGGCCCTCAACCGGGCAATTCCGGTGGCGAGGATGCGGCGGTGATCGGCGAACATCGGCCTTCCGAAATTGATCCGGGGTTCGGCCTGCGCTTCCTCAACCAGCCCCGCCTCATACAGCAGCTCATAGCGCTGAAGGGTGAGTTCCTCGTTCCAGCCGCCGCCGTCGAGGCCGAAGGTAAAATCGGCCCGCAAGTGGCGCTGGTTTTTACAAGATGGGTCGGAATCCGCCCATGCCCGCAGCTTCTCGATGATGCTGGCGAGAACCGCGGGGCGTCCTTGGCGATGGTCTTCCCACGGGAAATAATCGTACCACCCGTGCCAGAAAGGACGTTTGCCGTCCATGGCCTCCTGTTCGCGGACAAGTCCCAGATAGCCGATGGAGATGGTTCTGCCGCCCGGAATATCGTTGTTTCGGTCGCGATCGGCGAAGGTGTAGAGCTGCTCGAGATAACCGACGGGATGATGCGTCTGCTCGTGAATCCATTCCCGCAAGCCGCTTTGAAGCGTCCTGTGACCGAATTCGAAGGGTCCCGAAGGAAGCGCCGCCCCCGCCCGAACGGTCATCACGCGCGGTTCATCTCCGGTAATGGCGGTGACGACGGCAATGAGTTCGGCATGGGCAAGCCCGATGGTCACGGCGGCTCCTGTGATCTGTGGCGGCAAGGTCAACCTTCTTTGGCACAGGAAGATCGCTTCGCCAACATGGCTGCCGAAATGGCCTGTCGATAAGCGACCGGCCAAAAAAGATACTATATCAGACAAAAGAATGAATTCTTGTGGTTAGCCGTTTATCGTCCATTATGGTAGAGACCCGCCACAAGCATCTCAGACTGTTGAAGGCCGATGTTGAAGAACATATCTCTCGAAGAGACACTTGTGGGTTACTACACCTGGAATATCGGGCAAAATCTGGTTTATCTGGATGCCGTGGCCGCGCGCCTGCGGGAGGTTCGTCCGGAAAAGGCCGCCCGCGGTATCCCGGTAGAGGATTTTATTGCACAAATCGAAAGCGGCTCCCGGGCGCGTGTGGCTGAAGCGGTCTATAATTCGCTGACGAACGGCGTGTTTTACGATCAGGAATATCGTATCCAGCTCACCTCTGGTGGGTTTCGCTGGCTGCGGACAACAGGACGGGTGATCCTCGACAGCGATCGGCTTCCGATTATGGCCATGGGCACGGTCAGGGATATCAGCGCAGGCAAGCTTCTATTGATGTGATGGGCGGCCGTGGCCTCTCGCAAGGGAACGTCAGGCCGATTTTATTTTGTTCATTGTTTTTAATGTTGCGGTGACATGGTCCGGCAGGTCGCAATTTTGCTGTTTCAGATTGCCCTGGTCATAGGCGTTGCCATAGCCGGCATGCGGATTGCCTCGCTCGTCAATGGCGAGACTGCCTCCGCCCCGGCAGGACTTGCGGCCAACACCGAACAGCTGTGGACCACCTCGCCCGTACGGGTTGACCCCACCCGGCAGGAATACGAGCGCGTTCCGACCCCGCCGGATCCCTTCCCGCTGAAGATGCATGCCGACCAGCGCCTTCGCGTCATCTCCAGCAGCCGCTTCACCTTCAAAAACGAGGAGTTCCGCCTCGCAGGCGTGGAGGAGGTGGAGAGAAACCGTGTCTGCACCACCCCGGACGGCCGCCGTTATGCCTGCGGCCTCAATGCCTTCAAAGCGCTGGAGAACCGTTTGCGCGGCAGATATATTGAATGTCGCGTGGTGGAGGAGAGCGGTGCGCTCCGTTCTCTGGAATGCCGTATCAACGGACAGGATGTGCGGGCGTTATTGCGATAGATGGCCGCGTGAGGTGGGACTGAAGGTCGCACGATCCAGATTTTACTGACGTGATGAATTTTATCTTGGGAAATTTGGTGGAGCTAAGCGGGATCGAACCGCTGACCTCTTGCATGCCATGCAAGCGCTCTCCCAGCTGAGCTATAGCCCCATAAGGGTTCCGGCATTTCTTCCGGTTCCGGGAACCGAAGCGGTTGTTGTTCCGTTCGGTGGCGGCTTACTACTGCGGCTTTCCGACGAGTGCAAGCATAAAAAACGGCCCGGCGTCATTTTTTTGTCGTCGGGCCGAATTGTCGAATAAAATCAAGCTTCTTCGTCGTCGCCCGATACGCCGATGATACCGGACATGTCGTCGTCGTCATCTTCGTCGTCGGTTTCCAGGAAGGTGTCGTCGTCGTCGTCGATTTCGACGTCATCGTCGTCGCCGAGATCAGGGATATCGTCGCCGCTGTTGTCGCCGTCGGCATCTTCCAGCGACACGAGTTCGACTTCCGTGTTTTCGGTATCGACTTCCGCTACATCCTCTTCTTCAGCCTGCTCGAGCTTTGCCTGAGCTGTGCTTTCCTCGAAGAAGGAGAGCGGCCAGGACTTGCCGGTGTAAGGAGAAACGACCGGATCGCGGTTCAGATCGTAGAACTTCTTGCCGGTATCGGGGTCTGTGCGCTTGGTACCAAGTTCCGCTTTTGCCACTGTCTAAGCCTCAAATTGTCGAATGAGTTTCGGGGTGTACGCCGTAAAACCGGCATAGACGGTAAAATTTATAGCCGGTCCCCTTAATCGTTGCGCTCTTTCGTGTCAAAGACAAACTTCGGGTGCCTCCTGCCTTGGCGCAACCCCTGTGCGGGAATGCTGATATAAATCTTAAGGCGTGTCGCACTCTATTATATGAATAACAGATGCACAGGCGGAAAGCTTAATGACCTTCACGATCGCCATAGACGGGCCGGCTGCGGCGGGCAAGGGAACCCTGTCGCGAAAGATCGCGGAAGCCTACGGTTTTCATCATCTCGATACCGGGCTGACCTACAGGGCGACAGCGAAGGCGCTTCTGGACGCGGGCCTGCCGCTGGATGACGAGGCCGTGGCGGAGAAGGTCGCCCTGGACGTCGATCTTGCGGGGCTCGACCGCTCCGTCCTGTCCCGGCACGATATTGGCGAAGCCGCGTCGAGGATTGCGGTGATGACACCGGTGAGGCGCGCGCTCGTGATGGCGCAGCAGCGTTTTGCCTTGAGGGAGCCGGGTACGGTTCTCGATGGCCGCGATATCGGCACGGTAGTATGCCCGGATGCGCCAGTGAAGCTATATGTCACCGCCTCTGCCGACGTGCGGGCGCGCCGGCGCTACGATGAGATTCTGGCCAATGGCGGCACCGCGGACTATGATGCCATTTTCGCCGAGGTGAAAAAACGCGACGAGCGCGACATGGGCCGCGCCGACAGCCCGTTGAAACCCGCTGAAGACGCGCACTTGCTAGATACGTCGGAAATGAGTATAGAGGCGGCGTTTCAGGCCGCGCGCACGATCATCGACGCCGCTCTGAAGAGATAGGTTTTTCGCGGAACGGCTTCCTGCCGTCTGCGTTTAGTCAGGAATTGCCCGAAGACATGTCCTTGCGCCGGAAAGCCTTTTGAAAAGGCGGGCATGGGGTCGGGTATCAACAACACTAGCCCACCGGCGCTTTTGTATTCGCCATTGCGCGGATGCAATCAGGAGATTTCATGTCAGTATCTACCCCCACGCGCGAAGATTTCGCAGCGCTTCTCGAAGAATCCTTTGCCTCCAACGATCTTGCCGAAGGCTATGTTGCCAAGGGCATCGTAACGGCAATCGAGAAGGACGTTGCCATCGTCGACGTCGGCCTCAAGGTTGAAGGCCGCGTACCGTTGAAGGAATTCGGCGCGAAGTCCAAGGACGGCACGCTGAAGGTCGGCGACGAAGTCGAAGTTTACGTCGAGCGCATTGAAAACGCTCTCGGCGAAGCCGTTCTGTCGCGCGAGAAGGCTCGCCGCGAAGAAAGCTGGGTCAAGCTCGAAGCCAAGTTCGAAGCTGGCGAGCGCGTCGAAGGCGTCATCTTCAACCAGGTCAAGGGTGGTTTCACCGTCGATCTGGATGGCGCTGTTGCGTTCCTGCCGCGTTCGCAGGTCGACATTCGTCCGATCCGCGACGTTACCCCGCTGATGCACAACCCGCAGCCCTTCGAAATCCTCAAGATGGACAAGCGTCGCGGCAACATCGTTGTTTCGCGTCGTACGGTTCTCGAAGAGTCGCGTGCCGAGCAGCGTTCTGAAATCGTTCAGAACCTCGAAGAAGGCCAGGTTGTTGACGGCGTCGTCAAGAACATCACCGATTACGGTGCGTTCGTTGACCTCGGCGGCATCGACGGTCTGCTGCACGTCACCGACATGGCATGGCGCCGCGTCAACCATCCTTCGGAAATCCTCAACATTGGCCAGCAGGTCAAGGTTCAGATCATCCGCATCAACCAGGAAACCCACCGTATCTCGCTCGGCATGAAGCAGCTCGAGTCGGATCCGTGGGATGGCATCTCCGCCAAGTACCCGGTTGGCAAGAAGATCTCCGGTACGGTCACGAACATCACCGACTACGGTGCATTCGTTGAACTGGAGCCGGGCATCGAAGGCCTGATCCACATTTCCGAAATGTCCTGGACCAAGAAGAACGTACACCCCGGCAAGATCCTGTCCACGAGCCAGGAAGTTGATGTTGTCGTTCTCGAAGTCGATCCGTCCAAGCGCCGTATCTCGCTCGGTCTCAAGCAGACGCTTGAAAACCCGTGGCAGGCATTCGCTTACAGCCATCCGGCTGGCACGGAAGTCGAAGGCGAAGTCAAGAACAAGACCGAATTCGGCCTGTTCATTGGCCTCGAAGGCGATGTCGACGGCATGGTTCACCTGTCGGACCTCGACTGGAACCGTCCGGGCGAGCAGGTCATCGAAGAGTACAACAAGGGTGACGTCGTTAAGGCTGTCGTTCTCGACGTTGACGTTGAGAAGGAACGCATCTCGCTCGGCATCAAGCAGCTCGGCAAGGACGCTGTCGGCGAAGCCGCTTCTTCCGGCGACCTGCGCAAGAACGCAGTCGTTTCCGCTGAAGTCACCGCGGTCAACGATGGCGGTATCGAAGTGAAGCTCGTCAACCACGAAGACCTCACCTCGTTCATCCGTCGCGCTGATCTTTCCCGTGACCGTGACGAGCAGCGCCCTGAGCGCTTCTCCGTTGGCCAGGTTGTCGACGCCCGCGTCGTCAACTTCTCGAAGAAGGACCGCAAGGTCATGCTTTCGATCAAGGCTCTGGAAATCGCTGAAGAAAAGGAAGCCGTCGCACAGTTCGGTTCGTCCGACTCGGGCGCTTCACTCGGCGACATCCTCGGCGCGGCTCTGAAGAACCGCGGCGAATAATCGTCTAGATCGTTGAAATGAAGAACCCGCCGGAATTTTCCGGCGGGTTTTTTCTTGGGCGATCCGCCGGCAGGCAATTTGGCGTTCAGAGGACGCCGCTCATCTTGAGATAATAATTCTCCGCGCTGTCGTCGGAGGCCGTCGCCGTCGGACTTTTCTGCGTGTCGATCCCGTCATTGGCGGCAATGCGCTCTTCCAGGCCATCATCATCGCCGGAATTTTCAGACTCCGCTCCGCTTTCGCTTTCCGCCTCATCGTCGGAAAAAGGCCCGCCGCCCCGGGGTGGCGTTTCTGATTCGTAATCATCATCGGCAGGGGGATAAGCGACGAGCGGCAGCGGCGTACCGTCTTTTGCCAGAGCGGCGGCGATCAGCGATTGCGAAGCGGATTGCTCCATCATCGCCATTCTCGCTTCCGTGTCCAGCGGGAGTCGCGAAGAGTAGGGAGCTTCAGGCCGGTGAGCCACCGTCTCCGCTTCTTCCCCTGTTGGGTGGGCAGCGGACGTCATCAGCCCCGACTTTTCGGTTGGCTGATCCTCCGGCGATGGCAGCTCGATGCCCTGCGGCATGGCGGGGGGCTGCTGCGTCGTGCTTGCTCTCACCGGCAGTTTGCCGGCCGTGGCGGCCAGCACAGGACTGGCCACGTTCTCTGCATCAGTTGCAGGCGGGTCGAAGATTGATGGTGAGGCGGTGCGGACGTCTTTCTGCTCGGTCTTCATCATCTCCCGATGCGGAAGGGCAGGGCGTGCTTCGCCGGTTTGTGCGCGAGGCGGATTGCCTGGACGGGTCTCTGCCGGCGCTTCTTTTGTCATGCTGCCCGTCTGCGGCGGAAGCGGACGCGTCGTGTTTTCCGTCCTGCCTTCCGGTTTTGCCGACTGGTCTGGCAGGTCAGGCGCATTTGCGGGCGCGGCGGAATGCCGGACGGCTCCTTCCGGTTGCGCGGTCAGCGCCGTGACCGTTGCCTTCATTGCCGCACCGCTGAGGGCGAGTGGGCCGGTGAGCAGCGGCAACAGACGGCCGGTTGTCGTGGAGCCCGGCAATTGCGCTGCCGCGGGCGGATTGGAACGGAACTCCGCATTGGGGCTCGCGGCGGTCGGCTGCTGCCTGGGCTGGGCGGGCGCCGGACTGGTGGAATTATTCTGCTGATAGGAGGAGACCACCGCCCTCGCAGCCAGATCGGCCCCCCTGTAACGCGAAAGCTCGATCAGCAGCGCAAGCCGCGCCGCATCCGGTCCCGTCGGCTGTTTCAGGATTTCCGCGAGCATCGAAAGGCTGAGACCCTGCAGTGCTTTGCCAATCTGCTGTTCCAGCGCAAGACGCTGCGCGGGCGGCAGGGCGCGTAAGGCTTCCGTCAGACGCCCGACATAGGTTTCGACGGCTTCGCCGTCCCGTCGCGGCAGGTTCATCAGCTTGCCGAGTGTTTCCGCCAAGACTGCGGTGCTCCGGGCCAGCTGGAACTCGCCGGCGAGGGAGGCCACTGCAGCCCGTGAAAAAAGGCTGGCGCTCTGTTCGGGAAGGGCAGTGCTTGGTTGCGGCTGCACGACGCCTTTCGGCTGCGCGCGCTGCGCCGGCGCGAGCGAGGCTCCATAGGTGGCATCGGCTGCGGAAACTTTGGATACAGGCGGTAACATGCTGCGCTCCGTTTCTATCGGTGGCCGGCGCCGGCTGTGAAAGCGCCAATCCCCATTGGCTCTGTGATCCGCATCTGCCTCGAATGTTGAAAAATCGCCACGCCGCTGGCATACAGGTGTCATCTCGCCCGCTCATGCGGGAGCGTCATGTGCACCATAGGCTCGAAGGCCCGCTCTTTTCAGCGCACACAGAATCATCAAGCCGAATCCTCGCCTGCAGGTATTAAGATTTGGCTAACCAAGTGATTGCGAGCGGCCGGACCGGCTCAGGGCGAAACGCCGATGAACATGCGATAAAGCCCGTTATCGTCCGAATTGACGGAGGAGATACGATCGGGTCCGCTCACCGTGACTTCCAGCGCCTCCGGCGGCATGGCATCCAGCCAGCTCGCTTTCGGAGAGCTTCGCTCCGGCTGGATTTCTGCGGGCGCGATAGTCGCTTCTTCGCCAGCCAGTGGAATGATGGTGGCATCCTCCGGCGCGAGGGGCGGAGCCGCCATGGAGAGAAGGGCCTGGGCCGCGTTCGGTTCGGCATCGTGAATGGCGCCGCCTGACACGCCTGAGATATCGACCATGTCTGAACTCACATCATGTTTCGCTCACGTGACAGTTCCAGACGGCAATCATGCCGCCTTTTTCTTCAGCAATGCATAAAGGCCGTTTTCATCGACCGAAATCGGCAAGATGTCGGTTCCGGCAGCTTCGACAGCGGCCTGTGCATCAAGCAGCTTTTCTGCCTCGTTTTCCGCATCGGCCGGCGTGGTGGCCGCATCCGCTCCCTCAGGCTCGTTATCGCCTTCAGCAGGTGGGGCCTCTTCCGCCGGCGTTGCCGCGAGCACGGAAATCAGGGCGATTTCCGATGACATGTCGGCGGGGCCCTGGCCGGCTGCGCCATCCGCCTTCTCATCGGCGGAGGCGTCAATGTGCTCCTTCACGACGTCCTGAAGTTCCTGCACGTCCTCAAGCTTGCCCTGTGCGTCACGGGTCTGGATATCTTCTTCCCGTTCGGCTGCCACTTCCGCATCGTTGATTTCGCCAATGCGCTTTTCGCCACGTTCGGCCTGCAATTCTTCCTTAGACTTCGGATCTGCCACGTCTTCCAGACGCTGGATGACCTTCAGGGTCTCCCTCGTCATGAAGAGAGTGCCTTGTGCCTTGTCATTGAGCGCATCTTTTACCGCTCGCGCCTGATCTCCGTAAGGATTGGCGATGGCGGCGATCATCGCGCTGGCTGAGATGCCGAGCTCCTTGAGACCGGTCGATTCCTCCAGTTCACTGACGTTCATGGGCAAGGTCGCCCGCGCGGCCATGATGGCCTCCGACATCTGCGCGCCAAAATCCTCCTCCGTTCCGGTGAGGCCGGCACGCTCGGCGATGCGGGCGGCAAGGGCCGCCATGGGATCGGTTTTGGCGTTGACGCCGTTGTTCAGTACATCGACGACCTGCAACTGCGAAACACCGAAGGAGGCGAGGGAAATTGTGGTGGCTTTTCCCTGCGCATCGGTTTTTTCGAAACCCTGGGTCAGGGTCAGCGCATCCTGAAGCCTTTGTGCGAAGGAAAAATTGGATTCATCCACGTCCTGCGTGATGCCGAGGGCGGCGGAAAAGCGGGAAACAAGCGAGGCGAAGGCATCCGGGTCCGGCTTCATGGCACCGAAGAGATAAGCGCTTATCTTCTCATTGGCGACGCGCTGGCTTTCATCCGGCTGCGGGTTCGTTCTGACCGCATCATCCTTCTTGGTGCCGTTGGCCTTTTCCTGCTCCTCGCGCTGGCGTTCCTCGATGGTTTCGACCATCGAGCGCATGAGGTCGCTCACTGCAATGCCCGCCGTCTGTTGTAGCGGAGTAATCATCTGGAAAGTCCCCGGCCGCCCAAAGTTACGGCCGAGAATAGGCAAGTCTGGTAAATCAGTGTTTAAACGAAGGCGAAAACGCTCAGCTATGGGCGAAAATGTCGGTTTCGTCCCAGCCGAGCAGGTCTAGCTTCGCACGGGTCGGTAAAAACGCGAAACAGGCATCGGCATGATCAAGGCGGCCGTCGCGGATGAGACGCGCCGTCAGCTTGTCGCGCAGCGCATGCAGATAAAGAACGTCGGAAGCGGCATATTCGAGCTGCGCCGGGGAAAGCGTTTGCGCTGCCCAGTCCGAAGATTGCTGCGCCTTGGAAATATCGACCTCCAGCATTTCCTTGAGGTTGTCCTTCAGCCCGTGCCGGTCCGTATAGGTGCGGGTCAGCCGTGAAGCGATCTTGGTGCAGAAGACAGGCGTGGTCGTCACACCGAACGTATGAAAAAGCACGGCGATATCGAAACGGCCATAGTGAAAGATCTTCTGGTGGGCGGGATCGGCAAGCATGCGCACGAGGTTCGGCGCTTCTTTCTGCCCAGCGGCGATGCGGATGATGTCTGCCGTGCCGTCGCCCGGCGAAAGCTGGACGACGCAGAGGCGGTCGCGACGCGGCACCAGCCCCAGCGTTTCCGTATCGATGGCGATGGCGCCGGTATAGCGCGCGGCATCTTCGGCGGAAATATCGCCTTCGTGATAACGGATGGGTGCTGCCATGTCCTGCTCCAGAAATTCCAGTCTACTGCTCCGGCTATAACGGAAAGACTAGCGGGACGATACCGTTTTATCGGTCGGTCCGCCGCGCCACGCCGCACGCCCTTGGCACTTGCCTTTGCGAAAGTCCCCGGGTTAGGGTCGGAAATCTTTTCCTGACAAATTGCATGAATTCCCAATGACAAAGAAAATCTATCTCGCCGGACCGGAAGTGTTCCTCCCGAATGCGCGCGAAATGCTCGACCTCAAGGCAGCACTGGCGCGGGAGGCCGGCTTCATCCCGCTTTCGCCGGGCGATCTGCAGATCCCGCCGGCGGATACCAGGATCGGTCATGGCTGCAACATCAATGAAGTCGACGAAGGGATGATGCTTGAAGCGGATGCCGTGATTGCCAATCTCACACCGTTTCGCGGCATCGCCGCCGACACGGGAACGAGCTACGAGCTGGGCTTCATGTGCGCGCTGGGCAAGCCGGTGTTCGCCTACACCAATGTCGCGGCCAATCACTTCAGCCGCATCAAGGCGCATTACGGCAATGTTGTCACCGTGGATGAAACGGGCCGGTATCGCGGACCGGACGGGTTGTCGATCGAGAATTTCGACATGGTCGACAATCTCATGCTGCACGGCGGGATTTTGCGGCGGGGCGGCAACGTTATTGTCGGCGACGTTTCCGATGAGGACTTGTATACGGATCTCGCCGCCTACCAGCGCTGCCTTGCAGCGGCGGCGGAAAAACTACTGACACCGATTGACCCTGAAAAAACGAATAGAGTGGAGGCATCATCATGAGCGGAACCATCCTCATCACCGGCGCGACGTCGGGCTTCGGACAGGCTACGGCCCGACGCTTCATCAGGGAAGGCTGGAAGGTCATCGGCACGGGCCGTCGGGCGGAACGACTGGAGGCACTGGCGGCCGAACTCGGATCGGCTTTCTACGGCGCCGCCTTCGACATCACCGATGAGGACGCGGCCGAAAAAGCGCTTGCCGCCTTGCCGGAGGGCTTCCGAGACATCGATGTCCTCGTCAACAATGCCGGTCTGGCACTGGGCACGGCCCCCGCGCCGCAGGTGCCGCTAAAGGACTGGCAGACCATGGTGAACACCAACATCACCGGTCTGCTGAACATCACCCACCATCTCCTGCCGACACTGATCGACCGTAAAGGTATCGTCGTCAACCTTTCGTCTGTTGCCGCGCATTATCCCTATACGGGCGGCAATGTATACGGCGGCACCAAAGCCTTCCTGCGGCAGTTTTCGCTCGGTCTGCGCTCGGATCTGCACGGCAAGGGCGTCAGGGTAACCTCGATCGAACCGGGCATGTGCGAAACGGAATTTACGCTGGTGCGCACCGGGGGCAATCAGGAAGCTTCGGACAATCTCTACAAGGGCGTCAATCCGATCACGGCCGATGATATCGCCAACACCATCTATTGGGTCGCCTCTCAGCCCAAACATATCAACATCAACAGTCTTGAGCTCATGCCAGTCAACCAGTCCTTCGCCGGTTTCCAGGTCTACCGGGAGAGCTGACCTCCCGCGGTAGGGTAGGTTGTGCCGAAAAACCGGGCAGTCATTCCGGAGCTATGCAGAAATGCAATGCTGCATTGCGAGACTTGCTCTGTTAAAAATCACAGATCCCGCTATATTCAAATCATCGAAGCGACGCACTCCTCCTCCCAGCGTCGCTCGATGTGGATCGGTGGTACTCCTCCTCCCAATCACCGATCAAGTTTGAAGCCTGCCGCACCTCCTCCCGCGGCAGGCTTTTTCCTTTTCTTGGCTCTTTTTTACGTGGTGGATTGGCGTCCGTTTCCCGGCTGCACGCGATGCGTGGACAAGGGGCTGGTTTCTCCCTTGGATTTCCGGGGGATTTTCGATTTCCGCGTCAAGGCAACGACTCCTGAAATCAGGCTCGCGTCGATCACGATTTCGTTATGTCTAGATAAATATGCACAGTTTTGTGGCGGTGCGTCCTCCCGCCCCATTGCTTAGCCTTCCCCCTGTGGTTAAGCATGGGCAAAAGAACGCTTGGGAGGTGCCGGCACGCCAGTGTCCGTGCGCCCGAGGGCGGCGGGGAGAGAATGGCAGACTTTCAAGAGGCGCTGAAGCAGTTTCAGCCGATCGCGGTTTCATCGATCGCTGAAGACGAGCTCAGGTTGCGGTTGCGTGGCCTGCAGGCGCGAATGACCCAGCAAAACATCAAGGCGGTCTGGCTCGACGCTTCGTCGTCGCTGACTTATTATACCGGTCTGTCGCTTGGCCTTTCCGAGCGTATTCACGGTGCTCTGGTGCCGGCCGAGGGCGAGCCGATCTATATAAGCCCGACCTTCGAGGAACCGAAACTCCAGACCCTGATCCGTATCCCCGGCGCAGTCGCCACCTGGGAAGAGGATGAAAGCCCGTTCGACCTGATGGCAAGGCGTATCGGTGCGCTGGCCTGTGCAGGTCACTTCGTCGCCATCGATCCGGCTACGCCCTTTGTTTTTGCATCCGCGCTCATGCAGCGTCTGGAAGGCCGCATCATTTCCGCTCAGCCGTTGATTGTCGCCCAGCGGCAGGTCAAGTCTGCAGCGGAGATCGCCCTCATTCAGACAGCGATGGACGCGAGCTATAATGTGCAGAAGGCGGTGTTCGAAGGCCTGCGTCCCGGCATCTCCACCACGGAAGTCGCGGATTTCGTTAATGCCGCCCATATTGCCCTTGGCATGAAGCCGCTTTTTGTGGCGGTGCAGTTCGGCGAGGCGACGGCCTATCCGCATGGCGTGCCCCATGCGCAGACGCTGAACCAGGGCGACATGGTACTGGTCGACCTCGGTGGTATTCTTCATGGCTATCGTTCCGATATCACCCGTACCTATGTCTTTGGCAAGCCAACGGAACGGCAGCGTTTTCTCTGGAATGCCGAACGTGACGCACAGGCCGCGGCCTTCGCTGCCGCCCGCGTTGGCGCCGCCTGTTTCGAGGTGGACAAGGCCGCCCGGGACAGTCTGAAGGCGGCCGGATTTGGTCCGGATTATCAGCTTCCCGGTCTGCCGCACCGTACGGGTCACGGGCTTGGGCTGGATATTCACGAAGAACCCTATATCGTTGCAGGAAATGCCACGGCGCTTGAGCCCGGCATGTGTTTTTCCATCGAGCCGATGCTGTGCGTTTATGGGGAATGCGGCGTTCGTCTCGAAGATATCGCTTACATGACGGAGGCAGGGCCGCGCTGGTTCTGCCCACCGGAAACGAACCTCGACCGGTTGTTTCAGCCGGTCGCCGGGTAATTGGTCGGGAGGCAAAGACCGAACGGCGAGACGGGCATCCCCGTGCCGCCGCTGACCAGAAGAGGTAGGCCCCTGGAGGGGGCCGCAGGAACTCAGAAAAAGAGGGAAAGGACCATCAGATGAAAATGCTGACCCGCAGTTTGCTTATCGCTTCTGCACTTGCGATGACTTCCGCCATGCCAGCCATGGCGAAGACCTTCGTTTACTGCTCCGAGGCATCGCCGGAAGGCTTTGATCCGTCGCCTTACACCGCAGGCGGCACCTTCGACGCTTCCGCGCATCCGGTCTACAACCGTCTGACGGAATTCAAGAAGGGCACGACAGAAGTAGAGCCGGGCCTTGCGGAAAAGTGGGACGTTTCCAAGGATGGTCTCGAGTACACTTTCCACCTGCGCAAGGGCGTCAAGTGGCACTCCAACGACAAGTTCACGCCGAGCCGCGAATTCAACGCTGACGACGTGATCTTCAGCTACAACCGCCAGGGCGACGCGAAGAACCCGTGGAACCAGTATATCGCAGGCATCACCTACGAATATTACAACTCCATGGAAATGCCGTCCCTGATCAAGGAAATCGTCAAGGTCGACGATTACACGGTCAAGTTCGTGCTGACCCGTCCAGAAGCGCCGTTCCTCGCCAACATCGCCATGCCTTTCGCATCCATCGTGTCGAAGGAATATGCCGATACGCTTGAGAAGGCCGGCACCAAGGAAGACTTCAACAACCTGCCGATCGGCACCGGTCCGTTCAAGTTCGTCGCCTATCAGAAGGACGCGGTCATCCGCTTCCAGAAGAACGCCGACTACTGGGGTGAAGCCCCGAAGATCGACGACCTGATCTTCGCGATCACGCCTGACGCCGCGGTTCGCCTGCAGAAGCTGAAGGCTGGCGAATGCCACCTGATGCCATACCCTGCTCCGGCTGATCTCGCGACCATCCGCGCCGACAAGAACCTCAAGCTCGATGAACAGCCGGGCCTGAACGTCGCTTACTTCGCCTACAACACGACCGTTGCACCTTTCGACAAGCCGGAAGTCCGCAAGGCGCTGAACATGGCGATGAACAAGCAGGCGATCATCGACGCCGTGTTCCAGGGTGCAGGCCAGGTTGCCAAGAACCCGATCCCGCCGACAATGTGGTCCTACAACGACAGCATCAAGGACGATGCTTACGATCCGGAAGCTGCCAAGAAGGCTCTCGAAGCCGCTGGCGTCAAGGATCTGTCGATGAAGATCTGGGCGATGCCGGTGCAGCGTCCTTACATGCCGAACGCCCGTCGTACCGCCGAGCTGATCCAGTCGGATTTTGCGAAGGTCGGCGTCAAGGCCGAGATCGTCTCCTTTGAGTGGGGTGAATATCTCAAGAAGTCCACCGAAACAAAGCGCGACGGCGCCGTCATCCTCGGCTGGACCGGCGACAACGGTGACCCGGACAACTTCCTTAGCGTTCTCCTGTCCTGCGCCGCAACCGGTGAAGGCGGTGCGAACCGTGCACAGTGGTGCAACAAGGAGTTCTCGGACCTCTTGGCCAAGGCAAAGCAGACCACCGACGTTGCCGAGCGCACCAAGCTTTATGAGCAGGCACAGGTGATCTTCAAGGAACAGGCTCCGTGGGCGACGCTTGCGCACTCCACGCAGTTCGTTCCCATGTCCGCCAAGGTTTCCGGCTTCACCATGAGCCCGCTTGGCGACTTCACCTTCGAAAACGTCGACATCGCGGAGTAATCCCCGAACAACCGGACGCGCGGAAGAACCCTGTTCTTCCGCGCGTCTTTTCAGGAAAAAGCCATGATCCGGTTCATTCTCGGCAAACTTCTCTATCTCGTTCCGACCTTCCTCGGGATCACCATCGTTGCCTTCGCCTTCGTGCGCGTCCTGCCGGGCGATCCCGTGCTGCTGATGGCGGGCGAGCGTGGCATTTCGCCCGAACGGCATGCGCAGCTTGCCGAACAGCTCGGCTTTGCCCAGCCCGTGTGGCAGCAATATCTTCATTTCCTGGGACGGCTGCTTCAGGGCGATCTCGGTAATTCGCTGGTCACCAAGAAGCCGGTTCTCACCGAGTTCCTGTCGCTCTTTCCCGCGACGGTCGAGCTTGGTCTCGTCGCCATCATCATCGCAACGCTCATCGGCGTGCCGGTCGGTGTCATCGCCGCCATCAGACGTGGTTCCTGGTTCGACCAGATTTCCATGACGACGGCTCTGGTCGGTTTTTCCATGCCGATCTTCTGGTGGGGGCTGCTGCTCATCATCATGTTCTCCGGTATCCTGCAATGGACACCGGTTTCGGGCCGCATCTCGCTGATGTATTTCTTCCCCTCCGTCACCGGTTTCATGCTGATCGACAGCCTGATTTCGGGACAGAAGGGCGCCTTCGCCTCGGCCTTTTCGCATCTCATCCTGCCCTCGGTGGTGCTTGCCACCATTCCGCTTGCCGTCATTGCGCGCCAGACGCGCTCGGCCATGCTGGAGGTTCTCGGCGAGGATTATGTGCGCACGGCCCGCGCCAAGGGCATGTCGCCTTCCCGTGTCGTCGGCATTCATGCGCTGCGCAACGCCATGATCCCCGTCATCACCACCATCGGTCTGCAGATCGGCGTGCTGATGGCTGGCGCCATCCTGACCGAAACCATCTTTTCCTGGCCGGGTATCGGCAAGTGGATGATTGATTCCATCTCGCGCCGCGACTATCCGGTCGTGCAGAGCGGCCTGCTGTTGATCGCGGGTCTGGTGATGATCGTCAACCTGCTCGTCGACCTCACCTACGGCCTCATCAATCCAAGGATCCGTCACAAATGAGCGATGTGACCACAGCTCCGGTCGTCAGGCTTTCTGACGCCGCCATCCGCCGCCGGATGATCGCCGATTTCTGGTTCTATTTCCGTCAGAACCGTGGTGCCGTCATCGGCCTTGCCGTGTTTATTCTCCTCGTGCTGGTCGCGGTTTTTGCGCCGCTGATCGCACCGCATGATCCAACCCAGCAATATCGCGATGCGCTGCTGGTGCCGCCGGTCTGGCAGGAAGGCGGCCGTGCCGGCTTCTTCTTCGGCACCGACGCCGTCGGGCGTGACATGTTGTCCCGTCTGATATACGGCGCGCAATATTCGCTGTTCATCGGCATCGTTGTCGTTTCCATCGCGCTCGTTGGCGGCATTGTCATCGGTCTCATCGCAGGCTTCTTCGGCGGCTGGGTCGATACCGTCATCATGCGTGTGATGGACGTCATCCTGGCGTTCCCATCGCTGCTTCTGGCGCTGGTGCTGGTCGCGATCCTTGGGCCGGGGCTCACCAACGCGATGATCGCCATTGCCATCGTCTATCAGCCGCATTTTGCGCGTCTGACGCGTGCGGCGGTGATGAGCGAGCTTCGGCGTGAATATGTCACGGCCGCGCGCGTGGCCGGTGCCGGCAATCTCCGGCTGATGTTCAAGACCATCCTGCCGAACTGCCTTGCGCCACTGATCGTACAGGCAACGCTTTCGTTCTCGTCCGCCGTTCTCGATGCGGCCGCACTCGGCTTCCTCGGCATGGGCGCTCAGCCGCCTGCCTCCGAATGGGGCACGATGCTGGCGGAAGCGCGTGAGTTCATTCTGCGCGCCTGGTGGGTTGTTACTCTTCCCGGCCTGACGATCCTGATCTCGGTGCTTGCCATCAACCTGATGGGTGACGGGCTGCGTGATGCGCTCGATCCCAAACTGAAGCGGAGCTGAGATATGAGCCTGCTGAAAATCAAGAACCTGACGGTGAAATTCGCCACCGCCACCGGTGCCTTCACCGCCGTCGACGGCATTGATGTGTCCGTGGACAAACACGAAGTGCTGGCCATCGTCGGTGAATCCGGTTCGGGCAAATCGGTATCGATGCTCGCCGTCATGGGCCTGCTGCCGGATACGGCGACGATTACTGCCGATGAGATGGTCTTTGACGGCATCAATCTGCTGGCCATGTCGCCGCAGGAGCGCCGCAAGCTGATCGGCCGTGAGATCACCATGATCTTCCAGGAGCCGGTCGCCTCGCTTAATCCGTCCTTCACGGTCGGTTTCCAGATCGAGGAAGTGCTTCGCCTCAATCTCGGCATGAGTGGCGCTGCCGCACGCGCCCGCGCGCTGGAGCTATTCCGTGCTGTCGGTATTCCCGATCCGGAATCCAAGCTCAAGGCCTATCCGCACCAGATGTCGGGCGGGCAGTGCCAGCGCGTGATGATCGCCATTGCGATTGCCTCCAAGCCGCGTCTCCTGATCGCCGACGAGCCGACGACTGCGCTCGACGTGACGATACAGAAGCAGATTCTCGACCTGCTGATGAAGCTGCAGGAAGAATATGGCATGGCGCTGATCCTCATCACCCACGATATGGGCGTGGTTGCCGAGACCGCCGATCGTGTCGTCGTGCAATATAAGGGCCGCAAGATGGAGGAGGCGGATGTGCTGCGCCTCTTCGAAGCCCCGCAGCATCCCTACACCAAGGCATTGCTTTCGGCCCTGCCGGAGAATGCCACCGGCGACCGTCTGCCCACAGTCTCCGATTTCTTCGGCAAGGAGGGCGTTCGATGAGTATCGTGGTTGAAGGCAAGGGCATTACCCGCGACTATCACGTTCCCGGCGGCCTGTTCGGCGGTGCGAGGATGGTGCAGGCCCTGAAGGGCATCGATTTCGCCGTCGAGCGCGGCAAGACGCTCGCTATTGTCGGTGAATCCGGCTCGGGCAAGTCGACGCTGGCTCGCATCATTGCCCTCATCGATCCGGCTTCCGGCGGTGAATTGAAGATCGATGGCCAGCCGGTCGATATCGCCAGGCGCCGTCCCGGCACGGAAATGCGCTCCAAGGTGCAGATGGTGTTCCAGAACCCCTATGGCAGCCTCAATCCGCGCCAGAAGGTTGGTGACGTGCTGATGGAACCACTCATCATCAACACGAAGATTCCTGCTTCCGAGCGCCGCGAGCGGGCTGAAGCCATGCTCGTCAAGGTCGGCCTTGGTCCTGAGCATTTCAACCGTTATCCGCACATGTTCTCCGGCGGCCAGCGCCAGCGCATCGCCATTGCGCGTGCACTGATGCTGAACCCGGCGCTGCTGGTGCTGGACGAGCCGGTCTCGGCACTCGATCTTTCGGTGCAGGCACAGGTCTTGAACCTGCTGCGCGATCTGCAGGAGGAATTCGAACTGACCTATGTCTTCGTCAGCCACGATCTTTCCGTGGTGCGTTACATTGCTGATGACGTGATGGTCATCTCCAAGGGCGAGGCGGTGGAGCAGGGCACGCGCGAGGAACTTTTCGCCGATCCGAAGCACCCCTATACCCGTCAGCTCTTCGCCGCGACCCCGATCACGGACGTCGATGCCATTCGCGCCCGCGTGGAGCGCCGCAAGGCGGCGAGACAGGCGGCGACAGCCTGACGGTTGACGAAAGGTTGGGAGCAGGCCGGATTTCCGGCCTGTTCTTTTTTCAGGACTTCAGGAATCGCCCAATTGCCGCCAGGGCGCCCTGCTCGCGAATGTTGCGATAGGCGGCTTTCAGGGCTAGGACAAAGGTTTCGTTGGCGGGCAGGTCGCTGCCAAAGGTGCGTTCGAAAGCGAGGAAGCGGTCGACCACCGCATCCGGAGCCATCGCCAGTTGATCCGGCGCATCCCACTCCCTGAAGGCGGGGTCGAGAATGGTGATCGGCTGCCCCTTTTCATCTTCCTCTGCGCAGGACCTGATCCACAGCGCGACGGCAAAAATGACCGCTCCGCACTCAGCCTTTTCCGCCAGCAGTTCTCGTAGTGGTGAAAGTATCCGCAGCGGCACTTTCTGCGACGCATCGGAGGCGATCTGCATGGTCTTGTGCTGCAATGAGGGATTGGCGAAACGCTGCCGCAGGCCGGCTGCGAATTCAGAACCATTGACGGCAGGATCCAGCGTCCGTCCGACCTCACGCCAATAGACGTCGATGAAGTCGCGCACGGTCTTTTCAGCCCAGGCATCGGCCACCGTCGCAAGGCCGGCAATCTGGCCGATGGCCGCGATGGCGCTGTGGGAGCCGTTCAGCATCCTCAGCTTCATATGCTCGTAAGGTTCGACATCATCGACGAATTCCACGCCTGATTTCTCAAGCGCCGGCCTGCCATGGGGAAAACGGTCTTCGATGACGAAACGGAAATAAGGTTCCGCGACGACCGGCCATGCATCGCTGAGGCCGAGTGTGGCCGAAATCGCATCCCGGTCCGCATCCGTGGTGGCGGGAACGATACGGTCCACCATCGAGCAGGGGCAGGCAATATTGGCTTCGATGAAGGAGGCCAGTTCCTGATCCGCAAGGCTCGCGAATTCCAGCAGCAGCTTTCGCAGCATGTGGCCGTTGGCGGGCAGGTTGTCGCAGGACAGCAGCGTCAGCGGCAGGGAGCCTTCGGCACGTCTGCGCCGGGTCGCTGCAAGGATGAAGCCGAAGATCGAGCGCGGCCGCTCCGGGTTTTCGAGATCGTGGACGATATCGGGATGGTCGCGCAGCAGGCTGCGGGAGGCGAGATTGGTCAGGTAACCCTTCTCCGTCACGGTAAGGGCCGCGATGAGAACGCGGGGGTCGGCCATCCGCTCCACCAGTCGCTCCGGGTTTTCCCGGGCGACGACGGTTTCAAGAATCGAGCCGACGATGCGCAGGCGCTCGCTTTGGCCATCGCGAAGGCAGAAGGTGTAGAGATTATCCTGCGGTTCGATGGCGTCGCGGGTGTCCGGGCTGCGCAGCGATGCGGCGACGATGCCCCATCCTGTTTCGCCGCGATTGAGGCAATCGTCGATGAAAACCGCCTGATGCGCCCGGTGAAAGGCGCCGACGCCGAGATGCACGATGCCGGGCGTGATTTTCATGCGCTCATAGGCAGGGGTCGTGACCGTGTGCGGCAGGCGGGGCAGGGTTCTAGCGGAAAGCCGGTCCATCATCAGCACAAAATCCCCCTGTGGAATGAGATGGTCTCGGCTCGCGCTGATGGAATTGCGACCCCGGGGTTTTCGTGCATGCAGTCCTCCACTTGTTTTTTAAATGATCAGGCGCCGGCCTCTTTGAGCAATCGGACCTGACGCAGCGTGTTCTGGCGGCTGCGCTCCAGGTGCCGCCACAGCGCATCGATGATCTGGGCCTTGCTGCCAGCGGCAATGGCATCGGCAATATTCTGGTGCTCCTCGACCGAGCGGGCGTAATCACCGAGGATCGAGACGAAGACCGTGTGGGTCTGGTCTAGGATGCGCTCATGCGAACCGGAAATGACCGGAATGCGCGCCGCTGCGACCAGGGTCGCGTGGAAACTGCGGTCGTAAAAAAGCGCTTTCGACAATTCATCCAGCGTCGAGCCTTTGGCGAAGGCGCGGTGTTTGCCAAGGCTTTCCAGCAGTGCCGCGTGCAGCGTTTCGTCCAGCTGCCCGGCATCGAAGGCCACTTCCACCGCACCTTTTTCAAGCAGCATCCTGGCCGCGTATAGTTCCTCCACATCCTCGAACGTGAAGTCGCGCACCACCATTCCGCGCCGGGACGAACTGACCACCAGCCCATCCGCCTCGAGTTTCAGGCAGGCTTCCTTGACCGGCGTCGGGCTGATGCCGAGATCGGCGGCAAGTTCATTTGGCAGCAGACGTTCGCCGCCGCGCAATTTGCCGCTGACGATGCGTGCGCGCAGTTCCCGGTGCGCCTGTTCGGCGAGCGTGACTTTGACGAGTGTGTTCATGCCCACATCATCGCCCAGCTTTGTGAAGCAGGCAATGATCGAATATTAAAAATAAAAAATTTTTTATTTTACAAAATCCGTTTTTCCGTTAGCTCTATCTGCCATCGGAAGCCGGCTGCCGGAGGAGGGCGGTCCGGCAATCCCCTGACGGTTTGACTCCTGCAACCATTGGACGCGGGAGATGACGCGATTTCACCCGCCCAGTCGGCAAAGCGTGTCTCAGAAAGGGACTTCCGCCTTTCCTCCCCAGAAGCGTTCAAGCATCGAGGAATGACCGATCATGAAAATTACCGCCGTCGAACCCTTCATCCTGCACCTGCCGCTGACATCGGACTCCATTTCCGATTCCACCCACAGCATCACCCATTGGGGTGTTGTCGGCGCAAAGGTCACCACCTGTGACGGCCTCGAGGGCTATGGTTTCACCGGCACCCATGCGCATCTGGCGTCGGACAGGCTGATCACATCCTGCATCAGCGATTGTTACGCGCCCTTGCTCGTCGGCGAGGATGCGTCGGAGCATTCACGGCTTTGGATGAAGCTCGCTCGTTATCCCTCACTCCAATGGGTCGGCAGGGCTGGCATCACCCATCTGGCGTTAGCTGCGATCGATGTGGCTCTCTGGGACCTGAAAGCGAAAAAGGCAGGCGTGCCGCTGTGGCACTATCTCGGCGGCGCACGCACGGCGGCAGTGGAAGCTTATAATACCGATATCGGCTGGCTTTCCTTCTCGTTGGACGATTTGCTTGCAGGCAGCTCAAGGGCGGTGGAGGAAGACGGTTTCACCCGGCTGAAAATCAAGGTCGGGCATGACGACCCGAATATCGATATCGCCCGGCTTGCTGCCGTCCGCAAACGCGTCGGCTCATCCATCCGCATCGCCATCGATGGCAACGGCAAATGGGATTTGCCCACATGCCAGCGCTTCTGTGCGGCAGCGAGGGATCTGGACATCTACTGGTTCGAGGAGCCGCTGTGGTATGACGATGTGACGAGCCATGCCCGGCTGGCGCGCAATACCACTATCCCGATTGCGCTAGGCGAGCAGCTCTATACGGTGGATGCGTTCCGTTCCTTCATCGATGCCGGCGCCGTCGCTTACGTCCAGCCGGATGTAACACGGCTTGGCGGCGTCACCGAATATATCCAGGTTGCCGATCTGGCACTCGCCCATCGCCTGCCTGTCGTGCCGCATGCCGGCGAGATGAGCCAGGTGCATGTGCATCTGAGCTACTGGCATCCGGCGTCGACCATTCTCGAATATATTCCGTGGATCAAGGATCATTTCGAAGAACCGATCCAGGTGCGGGATGGTGTCTACAAACGGCCTGAGCAGCCGGGTGCGAGCACCACGCCGCTGGCGGAGAGCTTCGCGCGTTACGGCAGGGCGCTGAACTAGAGCAGCGGTATACAGCCCGGATTTTAACGGAGGGAAAGCACGTCCTCCGTCATGCCGGACTAGATCCGGCATCCAGCCACGGCGCGTCTGCGCCGTAAAAAGACTCTTTCGCGATCAAAGACTTGATCGCGCTGGACCCCGGATCAAGTCCGGGGTGAGGGCGTGTGGATGATACGATTTTTCCAGATTTAGCGCCAGCCAAGTGCCGGCGCTATCTGCTTCAGGATGGTCTCGATCACATGGGCGTTATAATCGACGCCCAACTGGTTCGGCACGGTCAGCAGCAGCGTGTCAGCTTCGGCGATGGCTTCGTCGGCCTTCAGCTGTTCGATCAGCTCTTCCGGTTCGGCGGCATAGCTGCGTCCGAAGATCGCACGCGTCTTATCGTCGATATAGCCGATCTTGTCGTCGCCTTCGTTACCGTAACCGAAATAGGCGCGGTCGCGATCATTGACGAGGGCGAAGATGCTGCGGCTGACGGAGACGCGTGGCTCACGCGCATGTTCGGCCTCCTTCCAGGCTTCCCGGAAGGTGCGGATCTGCTGCGCCTGCTGGACGTGGAAAGGCTCACCGGTTTCGTCCGTCTTCAGCGTGGAGCTTTGCAGGTTCATGCCAAGCTTTGCCGCCCACACTGCCGTTGCATTGGAGCTCGAGCCCCACCAGATGCGCTCGCGCAAGCCTTCGGAATGCGGCTCCAGCCGCAGAAGACCCGGCGGGTTGGGGAACATCGGCCGCGGGTTCGGCTCGGCAAAGCCTTCGCCCTTCAAAAGCTCGAGGAAAACCTCGGTGTGCTGCCGCGCCATATCTTCTTCGCTCTGGCCCTCGGCCGGGCGATAACCGAAATAACGCCAGCCATCAATGACCTGCTCCGGCGAGCCCCGGCTGATGCCGAGCTGCAGGCGTCCACCGGCGATGAGGTCAGCCGAACCGGCGTCCTCCACCATGTAGAACGGGTTTTCGTAACGCATATCGATGACGCCGGTGCCGATCTCGATCTTTTTCGTGCGGGCGCCGACGGCGGCCAGAAGCGGGAAGGGCGAGGCCAGCTGACGGGCGAAATGGTGCACACGGAAATAGGCGCCGTCAGCCCCCAGTTCTTCTGCGGCCACGGCGAGGTCTATCGACTGCAGCAGCGTATCGGCCGCCGAGCGGGTCTGCGACTGGGGGGAGGGCGTCCAGTGGCCGAAGGATAGGAATCCGATCTTTTTCATAATGACCTTCCAGATTTGGAGGATGTCCGCTAGTGCAGCGACATCGTTGTTGTCCCTCATATAAGTAACGGCGCAGATCCTCCAACCTGCGAGATGAAGACAGGGTGTCGCCGAAATGTGAACGACCGCGACTTCAGACCATAATGCCGCGCTTGAGAATAAAGAGCTTTTCGTGGGCGCGCGCGGTGGTGAGGATGAAATCCATCAAGGAGCGCACCCGCGGCACATTGGCAAAGTCCTGATGGCTGGTGAGCCAGTAACCTCGCCGCAGCTCGACCTCACCCGGAAGCACCATCTGCAAATCCGGAAAGCGCGCGGCGATGAAATTCGGCAGGATGCAAAGCCCTCGGCCACCAAGCGTGGCGGTCAGTTGCGCAAAAATGCTCGAAGACTGGAAATTTGGCCGCAGGCCCGGAAGCACATCGCGCATGTAATCGAGGCCGGGTGAAAAGATCAGATCCTGCACGTAGCCGATGAAGAAGTGGTCGAGCAGGTCTTCCCGCTTCGTGATTTTCGGCTGTCCGGCGAGATAGGACCGTGAGGCGTAAATATGCAGAGTGTAATCGATGATCTGTTCATTGATATAGGGACCGGCCTTCGGCGGATCGAGCGTGACAGCCACATCCGCCTCCTTTCGGGAAAGCGCCATGATCTGCTGGATCGTCACCATTTCCACCATGATATGGGGATGGGTGGCGGCGAAGTCCTTCAGCCTCTCGACGAAGAAAAAATTGGAAAAACCTTCAGGAGCGCTCAGGCGCACAACGCCGCGCAGGAGGCTGCCGCTTTCGGAAATATCCGATTGCAGCCGTTCAGCCTCTGCCTCTATCCGCTCGACGGTATCGACCAGTCGCCGCCCCACCGTCGTCAGCTCATACCCGCGCGGGTTCCGCTCGAAGAGCTTGGTTTTAAGCGAAAATTCCAGCCGGTCGATATGGCGGGAGACGGTGGCGTGGCTGGTGCGCAGGCTTCTGGCGGCGGATGAGAGCTGTCCGGTGCGGGCCACGGCCAGGAAATATTGCAGGTCGTCCCAGGTGAAAGGGGTGGCCATAATTGTCTCCCATCAAGAGTTCTGTTCAAAAATGAACAGTTCCTGTTCGCAATTTGATGATGACACGCTCTTGTGTCAACGGCCGAATTCGAGAAGTCTACGCTCAGGATGCGCCGCTTTGAGGAGGGCGGTGCGGCCATTCATGTGCAAGGTTTCGGTTCACCGCTGCACAGACAATCTGAGGCTCGCAATCATCTCTGGGAGGAGAAGTCATGCGCAAGAGTATCGTTTTATCCACGGCCATGGCACTGGCCGCTGGCACCGCCGCTTATGCTGCCGAGATTTCGGATGGCAAGGTGAAGATCGGCATCCTGAACGACCAGTCTGGCGTTTACGCCAATTTCGGCGGCAAATACTCCTATGAAGCCGCGAAGATGGCGGTTGAGGATTTTGGCGGCAAGGTGCTCGGTGCGCCGGTGGAAGTGGTGACCGCCGACCATCAGAACAAGGCGGATGTTGCCTCCAACATTGCCCGGCAGTGGTACGACACCGAACAGGTCGATTCCATCATGGAACTGACCTCGTCATCGGTGGGCCTTGCCGTGCAGGCACTTTCGAAGGACAAGAAGAAGATCACCGTCAACACCGGTGCTGCCACCACCGAGCTGACCGGCAAGCAGTGCAGCCCCTATGGTTTTCATTGGGCCTATGACACCTATTCGCTGGCTGTCGGCACCGGTGGCGCACTCGTCAAACAGGGCGGCGACAGCTGGTTCTTCCTGACAGCCGACTATGCCTTCGGTTATTCGCTGGAAGAAAATACGTCCAATTTCGTCAAGGCCAATGGCGGCAAGGTGCTGGGCTCCGTGCGCCATCCGCTCGCAACCACCGACTATTCGTCCTTCCTGCTGCAGGCGCAGTCTTCGGGCGCTAAGGTTATCGGTCTTGCCAATGCCGGTCTCGACACCTCCAACGCCATCAAGCAGGCTGCGGAATTCGGTATCGTTGCAGGTGGCCAGCGCCTTGCAGCGCTTCTCTTCACGCTTGCAGAAGTCCATGGCCTCGGCCTTGAGGCAGCTCAAGGGTTGACACTGACGGAAGGTTTTTATTGGGACCGCGACGATGAATCGCGCAAGTTTGGTGAGCGCTTCAAGGAACGAACCGGCGCCATGCCGAACATGGTTCACACCGGCACCTATTCCGCTGTCTTGCATTATCTGAAGGCGATCGAGAAGGCCGGCACCGACGATGCAGACGCCGTCGCCAAGGCCATGAAGGAAATGCCTGTCAACGACGTCTTCGCCAAGGATGGCCATGTGGCCGCCAATGGTCGGATGATCCACGACATGTACCTCATGGAAGTGAAGAAGCCTGACGAAAGCAAGCAGCCCTGGGATTATTACAAGGTTCTCGCCACCATCCCCGGCAAGGAAGCCTTCATGGACCCCGCAAAGAGCGGTTGCCCGCTGGTGACGCAATAAAAGACTGACGCAATAAAGGGGAAAGTTTCATGACGATCGCTCCCGCCCCCGCCGGGCAGGCAGAACCTCGCGTCGTTCTTTCGGCGCGTGGTCTCACCAAGACCTTCGGCGCATTCGCAGCCGTGAAAAACGTCGATCTCGACGTGCATCACGCCCGCGTCCATGCGCTGATCGGCCCAAACGGCGCCGGCAAGACAACGGTTTTCAACCTGTTGACCAAGTTTCTCCAGCCGACAGGCGGGGCGATCACCTTCATGGGAACGGATATAACAAAGACGCCACCGGACAAGGTGGCGCGTCTCGGCCTCGTCAGATCTTTCCAGATATCGGCGGTGTTTCCGCATCTGACGGTTCTGGAAAACGTGCGGGTGGCGTTGCAGCGGCCCAACAGCCTTGCAACGCAGTTCTGGCTGCCGCTCTCTTCTTTGGACAGGCTGAATGCCCGCGCCGAAGAGCTGATCTCCATGGTGGGCCTCACGCGGGAAAAACACGCGCTTGCGGCCGATCTGTCTTACGGCCGCAAGCGGGTTCTCGAAATCGCGACTACGCTGGCGCTTGATCCCAAAGTTCTGCTGCTGGACGAGCCGATGGCGGGCATGGGTGGAGAAGATGTCTCGCATGTGGCCGAGCTTATTCGTGAGGTGGCAAAGACCCGCGCGGTGCTGATGGTCGAACATAATCTGAAGGTCGTGGCCGACATCTGCCATCACGTTACTGTTCTGCAGCGTGGAGAAATTCTGGCTGAGGGCGATTATGCCACGGTTTCTGCCGATCCGCGCGTGCGCACGGCCTATATGGGCACGGAGGAGGCTTGATATGGCGGCGATGCTCGAAGTCTCCAACCTGAAATCCTGGTATGGCGAAAGCCAGGCGTTGCACGGCGTCGATCTGACGGTCGGCGAGGGCGAAACCATCACCATTCTCGGCCGCAATGGCGTGGGCAAGACCACGACGTTGCGAACCATCATGGGCATCATCCGCAAACCGCAAGGGCGTCATCAAGCTCGGCGGCAAGGATCTTATGCCGGTGCCGCTGCATCGTACGGCGAAATACGGCCTCGGTTTCGTGCCGGAGGAGCGCGGCATCTTCGCGACCCTGAGTGTTGAGGAAAACCTGAAGCTGCCGCCCGTCGTCGCGTCCGGCGGCATGACGCTCGATGAAATCTACGAGCTGTTTCCCAATCTTTACGAACGCCGCACCAGCCCCGGCACGAAGCTCTCCGGTGGCGAGCAGCAGATGCTGGCCATGGCGCGCATCCTGCGCACCGGCGTCAAGGTGCTGCTGCTGGATGAGCCGACCGAAGGGCTTGCCCCCGTCATCGTACAGCGCATTGGAGAGGTTTTGCAGAAGCTGAAGAGCCGCGGCATGACCGTGGTTCTGGTGGAGCAGAATTTCCGGTTTGCGAGCCGTATCGCCGATCGCTTCTACCTCATGGACCACGGCCAGATGGTCGGCGATTTTCCGGTGGGGGAGCTTTCCGCCCGCATGGGGGAGCTTAACAAGGTGCTGGGGGTTTAACCATGACGATGATCTTCGGCGTTCCAATTCAGGCGCTCCTCGGGCAATTGCTGGTCGGCCTTATCAACGGCTCATTCTATGCGCTGCTGTCACTTGGGCTTGCTGTCATCTTCGGGCTTCTGCGCGTCATCAATTTTGCCCATGGCGCGCAATATATGCTCGGCGCTTTCGTCGCCTTTCTCGGCCTGCAATATTTCGGCATCAATTTCTGGGTGGCGCTCATCGTCACGCCGCTCGTCGTCGCGCTGTTCGGGGCGATCATCGAACGTTTCCTTCTGTCGCGGCTTTATGATCTCGATCCACTCTATGGTCTGCTCTTCACCTTCGGCCTGGCGCTGGTGGTGGAAGGCACGTTCCGGTGGCTTTACGGCGCGGCGGGCCAACCCTATTCGGTGCCGCGCGAACTCGCAGGCGGCACCAATCTCGGCTTCATGTTCCTGCCGAACTACCGCGCCTTCGTCGTCTTGATCTCGCTGATCGTGTGCATCGCCACCTGGGCCTTGATCGAAAAGACGCGTCTCGGCTCCTATCTGCGCGCCGCGACGGAAAACCCGACCCTTGTGCAGGCTTTCGGCATCAATGTGCCTGTTCTGTTGACGCTCACCTACGCGCTCGGCGCCGGCCTTGCGGGTTTCACCGGCGTTCTCGCCGCCCCCATCTATCAGGTCTCGCCGCTGATGGGCACAAACCTCATCATCGTCGTCTTTGCGGTGGTGGTTGTCGGCGGCATGGGCTCGATCATGGGCGCCATCGTCACCGGCTACATGCTCGGTATCGCCGAGGGCCTCACCAAGGTGTTCTACCCTGAGGCCTCCAATATCGTCATTTTCGTCATCATGGCCTTTGTGCTGCTCATCCGCCCCGCCGGACTTTTCGGAAAGGACGCCTGATATGTCCAAAGCCACCCATAGCCCGACAGCCGGCGCAATGCCGCGGACGGAAGTATCGACGACGGCAGCAACCATCAAGACGGTGCTCATTCTGGCCGGGCTTGCCATTCTCATCGCCGCGCCGATGTTCGTTTATCCGATCTTCCTGATGAAGCTTCTCTGCTTTGCGCTCTTTGCCTGCGCCTTCAATCTGCTGATCGGTTATACCGGGCTGCTTTCCTTCGGCCATGCGGCATTCTTTGGCGGCGCCGCCTATTTCACCGCCTATTCCGTGAAGGAATGGGGTGTCACACCGGAAATTGGTCTGGTCATCGGCATGGCCGGTGCCGCTCTCCTCGGCCTTGTCATCGGCTTTTTCGCCATTCGCCGACAGGGCATCTATTTCGCCATGATCACACTCGCCTTGTCGCAGATGTTCTATTTCTTCTGCCTGCAAGCGCCGTTCACTCATGGAGAGGACGGCCTGCAGGGCGTGCCGCGCGGCCATCTCTTCGGTATTCTCGATCTCAATGGTCCGCTCAATATCTATTACACGGTGCTTGCCGCCTTCGTGTTGGCGCTGCTGGTCATCTGGCGTTTCGTCAATTCGCCGTTCGGCATGATCCTGAAGTCGATCCGTGAAAACGAGCAACGCGCCATTTCGCTCGGTTATAGCGTGCAGCGCTACAAGCTCGGCGCCTTCGTCATGTCGGCGGCGCTCGCTGGGCTTGCTGGCGGGCTGAAGGCGCTGGTGTTCCAATTCGCGACGCTGACCGACGTGACATGGCAGATGTCCGGTGAAGTGATCCTGATGACGCTGCTCGGCGGCATCGGCACCATGATCGGCCCGATTTTCGGCGCGGGCCTTGTCGTGACCCTGCAGAACTATCTCGCGACCTCGGACTTCCCGGTCACCATCATCACCGGCCTCGTCTTCATGGCCTGCGTTCTGGTGTTCCGTCGCGGTCTGATCGGTGAATTTTATGCTTCCCGGCTGGGGCGGAAACTCGGTTTTCAGCACCGCAGCTAGCCAATTTTGAAAACACCTGAAAAGCCTCCCCGCGTTCGGGACGACGCGGCAAGGATGGCGTGTGGAGAAGAGAATGGGCGAATATGACTATATCGTCATCGGAGCGGGGAGCGCCGGATGCGTTCTCGCCAACCGCCTTTCGAAAGACCCGAACAACCGCGTGCTGCTTCTGGAAGCGGGCGGCAACGACAACTACCACTGGATCCATATTCCGGTCGGTTATCTCTATTGCATCAACAATCCACGCACGGACTGGTGTTTCAAGACGGCGGAAGAGCCTGGCCTGAATGGACGCGCGCTGATCTATCCGCGCGGCAAGGTGCTGGGCGGCTGCTCCTCCATCAACGGCATGATCTACATGCGCGGGCAGGCGCGGGACTATGACGTCTGGCGGCAGCTTGGCTGCGAAGGCTGGGGCTGGAACGACATCCTGCCCTATTTCCTGAAGTCTGAAGATTTTTATCGCGGCAAGAGTGACCTGCATTCCAGCGGGGGCGAGTGGCGTGTGGAAAAGGCCCGCGTGCGCTGGGATGTGCTTGATGCCTTCCAGAAGGCGGCAGGAGAAGCGGGTATTCCCGCGACTGACGATTTCAACCGCGGAGACAATGAAGGGGCCGGTTATTTCGATGTCAACCAGCGGGCGGGCTGGCGCTGGAACACGGCGAAAGCATTCCTGAAACCGGTGCTTGGCCGCAAGAACCTCACCGTTTTGACCAAGGCCCATGTCAAACGGCTCATCATCGAAGAAGACCGGGTGACGGGTGTCGAATTCCATCATGACGGCGTCCTGAAAAAAATGCGGGCGCGGCGCGAAACCGTGCTGTCCGCCGGCGCAATCGGCTCGCCGCATGTTCTGGAGCTTTCCGGGGTCGGCCGTGGGGATGTGTTGCAGGCTGCCGGTATCGATACGGTGGCGGAGGTCCAGGGTGTGGGCGAGAACCTGCAGGACCATCTGCAGCTGCGCATGGTCTACAAGGTCTCCGGTGTTCTGACGCTCAATGAGCGGGCCTCGACGCTCTTCGGCAAGGCGCGGATCGGCCTGGAATATGCGCTGACGCGCTCCGGGCCGATGTCCATGGCGCCGAGCCAGCTCGGTGTCTTCACCCGCTCTTCGCCGGAAAAGGAAACCGCTGATCTGGAATATCATGTGCAGCCGGTTTCGCTCGACAAGTTCGGGGATCCGGTTCACACTTTTCCCGCCATAACGGCAAGCGTCTGCAATCTGCGGCCGGAAAGCCGTGGCTCAGTGCATGTGAAAGGACCGGATTTCGCCATGCAACCGGAAATCCGCCCGAACTATCTTTCCACCGAAGGCGACCGGAAGGTGGCCATAGATGCCATGCGGCTGACGCGCCGCATCGTCGCCCAGCCGGCCTTTTCCCGCTTCAGGCCGGAGGAATACCGGCCCGGCCCCGCCTTCGAAAACGACAATGATCTTGCCAAGGCGGCAGGTGATATCGGCACCACCATCTTCCACCCTGTCGGCACGCTGCGCATGGGGTCGGATATGGAAAGTGTCGTTGATGCGCGCCTGAAGTTCCGCCGGCTCGCCGGGCTGCGCGTCGCCGATGCCTCGGTGATGCCGCGCATTACATCCGGAAATACCAATTCGCCGACGATCATGATTGCCGAAAAGGCCGCCGACATGATCCTTGCGGATAATCGCTGAAAGGAACCTACCGATGAAGACCATCGCTTTTCTGGGGCTGGGACATATGGGCCTGCCGATGGCCGCCAATCTCGTCAAGGCGGGATATGCCGTCAGGGGATACGATCTTGCCGAAGCCTGCCGTGCAGCGGCAAAGGAGGCGGGCATTCCGGTTGCCGCGAATTCTGCCGAAGCAGTCAACGCGGCTGATGTGGTCATCACCATGCTGCCCAAGGGCGAACATGTCGTTTCGGTCTATGACGATCTGACTAGTAAAATCTCTGCCGGAACGCTCCTTATCGACTGCTCGACCGTGGATATGGCAAGCGCATTGAAGGCGCATGAACTGGCCGCTTCCGCCGGTTGCCCTTCGGTCGACGCCCCCGTTTCCGGCGGCACGGGCGGTGCGGCCGCCGGCACCCTGACCTTCATGTGCGGTGGTGAGGCGGAGGCTTTTTCGGCGGCGAAGCCGCTGCTGGAAGCCATGGGCAAAAAGATCGTGCATTGCGGCAAGGGCGGCAACGGGCAGGCGGCCAAGATCTGCAACAACATGATCCTCGGCATTTCCATGATCGCGGTTTCCGAGGCTTTTGTGCTCGGCGAAAAACTCGGGCTTTCGCACCAGGCGCTGTTCGATGTCGCCTCCACCTCTTCCGGGCAATGCTGGTCGCTCACCACCTATTGCCCGGTGCCGGGTCCGGTGCCGACATCACCCGCCAACAAGGATTACCAGCCCGGATTCGCCGCAGCCTTGATGCTCAAGGACCTGAAGCTTTCGCAGGAGGCGGCCAATGGTGCTGACGCCTCCACGCCGCTGGGTGCTGCGGCGGCGGCGCTTTATGAGAGCTTCGTCGACGACGGGCAGGGCGGGCGTGATTTTTCCGCCATCGTTGAAATGCTGCGCGGGAGCAGAGCATGACAGCCGCCGCGCCATCTGACATTCTGTGGGTGCCGCCGGAAGAGAGGGTGAAGCGCTCGGCGCTTTTCGCCTTCGCGACAAGAACCGCAAAGATACACGGGCAGGCCGCCGATGATTATGCCGGCCTGCTGCGCTGGTCCATCGACGCGCCGGAAGAGTTTTACGATGCGCTGTGGGACGAGCTCGGCATTATCGGCACGCGCGGCGACGTTGCGTTCAAGCCGGGCGCGACGATCCGGGAGGCTGAGTTCTATCCGGGCGCGAGGTTGAATTACGCCGAAAACCTTCTGCGCGATGCCGATGAGCGGTTGGCCATCATCGCTCATCGTGACGATGGTACAAGGCGCGAGATAAGCCGCAAGGGGCTTTACAACGCAGTGTCCCGCATGGTGCAGGCGCTCGTGCATGCCGGGGTGCAGGAAGGTGATCGCGTCGGGGCGATCGTCACCCATGATATAGAGGCGATTGTGGGATATCTGGCCGTGAGCGCCATCGGTGCCATCTGGTCGTCCTGCTCTCCGGATTTCGGCCCGGCAGGCGCCTCTGACCGCCTGTCTCAGATCGGCCCGAAAATCATCATCGCCGTGCCGGAATATGGTTATGCCGGCAAACGCATCGACGTCGGCCCGACCATCCGCGCCGTGGCGGAAAGTGCGGCCCCTGAAAAGATCGTTCTGATCGGTGAAACCGTTCCCGAAAGCCTTACTGATCTCGGCTGCGTCACGCTTGCGGCTTTCGTTGCGCCTTATGCGGCGGGCGAGATTGTCTTCAACCGTCTGCCCGTCAAGGCGCCGCTGGTGATCCTTTATTCCTCCGGTACGACAGGCAAGCCGAAATGCATCACCCATTCCGGCGGCGGCCTGCTTCTTCAGCACATGAAGGAGCTGAAACTGCAATGCGATATCAAGGAGGGTGAGCGCTTTTTCTATTTCACCACCTGCGGCTGGATGATGTGGAACTGGCAGGTCTCCGGTCTCGCGCTCGGTACCACCCTCGTCACCTATGATGGCAATCCCGGCTATCCGACGCCCGGCCGGCTGATCGATCTCATCGACGCCGAAGGGATCGCCACGTTCGGCACGTCTGCGAAATTTATCGATGCATGCCTGAAGGCGGGACTGAAACCGCGGGAAAGCCATGATCTTTCATCGCTGCGAACAATTCTCTCCACTGGTTCGCCGCTCATCCCGCAATCCTTCGATTATATCTATCGCGACTGGAAGGCGGATGTGCATCTCGCCTCCATTTCCGGCGGCACTGACATCTGCGCCTGTTTCCTCGGCGGCAATCCCCTACAGCCGGTTCATCGCGGTGAATTGCAGGGCGCGATGCTCGGCATGGATATCGATACGCTTGACGATGAGGGCCGTTCCGTTCGCGGCGTCCCCGGTGAACTCGTCTGCCGGAATGCGCATCTGTCCATGCCGGTGAAATTCTGGGGCGATGAGGATGGTTCGCGCTATCAGGCCGCCTACTTCGATCGTTTCCCCGGCGTCTGGGCGCATGGCGATTTCGCCGAACTGCGGCCCTCCGGCGGTTATGTGATCCATGGACGCTCGGACACGACGCTTAATCCAGGTGGGGTGCGCATCGGGACTGCGGAAATCTACCGGCAGGTGGAAACCGTGCCCGAAGTAGAGGAGGCCATTGCCGTTGGGCAGGATATCGACGGGGACCAGCGGGTCATCCTCTTCCTGCGCATGAAGGGTGGTGCTGCCTTGACGGAAGAGCTGGAAAAGACCATCCGCAGCCGCATCCGTTCGGGGGCGACGCCGCGGCATGTGCCGGCAAGGATCATTGCTGTCAGCGCTATCCCACGCACACGCTCCGGCAAGATTTCCGAAATCGCGGTGCGCGACACCATCCATGGTCGGCCGGTGAAGAATGCCGATGCGCTCGCCAATCCCGAAGCGCTCGAACTTTTCCGCAACCTGCCGCAGCTGAAGGACTAGGCCCATGGAGGATCAACCGAAAACCGTGCTTGTCACCGGTTCCACCAGCGGCATCGGACTTGCCATCGCCAGGCGTTTCGCCGAGGCGGGCTATCTGGTCGCTGTGCATGGCATAGAAACGGTGGAGGAGGCGACGCAGGCGCTGGAGGCTGTAGGGAAAGTGGCGCGGCAAAGGCCGGCCTATTTCTCCGCCAACCTCGCGAACTATGAAGAAAGCGCGCATTTGCCTGAAAAGGTCATTGCGGAATTCGGCCATGTCGATGTCCTCGTCAACAATGCCGGCATTCAGAAGGTCGCGCCGATCGATGAGTTCGACTTCGCGGATTTTTCCCGCATCGTTGCCATTTCTCTCGACAGCGCCTTTCACACCATCCGCGCTGCTTTGCCGGGCATGAAGGAAAGAGGCTGGGGCCGCATCGTCAACATCGCTTCCGCGCATGGTTTGCGCGCGTCTCCCTTCAAGGCTCCCTATGTGGCAACCAAACATGCGGTGGTGGGACTGACGAAAAGCGTTGCGCTGGAGGTTGCCGAACTCGGCATCACCTGTAACGCCATCTGCCCCGGCTATGTCTGGACCCCGCTTGTGGCCGCGCAGGTCGCGGATCAGGCGAGGGTACACGGCATGAGTGAGGAAGATGTGGTGAAAAAGGTGATGCTTGCGCCGCAGCCGACAAGACGCTTCATCCAGCCGGAGGAAATCGCCGAAATGGCACTTTATCTCGCTGGCGATATGGCCCGTTCCATCACCGGCACCACCATTTCCATCGATGGCGGCTGGACCGCGAAATAACCGAGAGGCCCGGACGCCCTCTTCCGGTAAGGGCCAGATTGCGCCATGTCGAATGCGCCGGCCCCTCGCGGGAACAAAACCTCTCCCTGTGGATTAGATTGACAGAGTTTAGGGAGTGAAAGACATGGCCAGAGAAAATACCAGCTATCTCGACGGTCGGGATGCTCCGAAAAAGGAGACGGCCACACGGGCACGGCAAGGATCGACAGGACGTCCGGTTCTTGTCATTCTGATCGTCAGCGTGTTGTTAGCGCTGGTGGTCTGGGCTGTCGTGGAATACGCGGTTTTCGAACCGGACGAGAACCTGCCGCAAAATCCGCACACGGAGAACGCCCCCGTCCCGCAGCAGCCCTCGGGTTCGGAAAGCTTCGACAACAATCCCGCGAACGGCGGTGCTTCGCCGCCGGCTTCAACGGAGCGAAACCCTTCCCCGCAGGACTCCACGGGGGCGCCACAGAACCCGTGACGCAGATGCCATGAATTTTCGTGGCGTTTGAATGGAACCATATTGCTCCCGATTTCATTTCACACAAAGTGACAGGAATCGGGGGTTTCATTCATGGCAGTCACCGTCACTGCAGTTTTTCTCACGCTCATCGGCCTCGCGCTGTTCGGTTTCGGCTCCCAGCTTGTGATGCTTGGGGGCAGTTTTTATTATGTGCTTTCCGGACTGGCCTTTCTGTTGACGGCCGTTCTGCTCTTCAAGCGCAATCGCGCAGCACTTCACGTCTATGCCGTCTTCATTGTCGCAACACTTGCGTGGGCAGTCTGGGAAGTCGGTTTTGACTGGTGGCAGCTTGGCCCGCGCGGCGGTTTTATCATTGTGATAGGCCTCTGGCTCCTGGTGCCCTGGGTGAGGAAGCCACTCGGTTTTGCAAGCCCGACGGGGCTGAGCTATGGGCCGAATGCCTGGCCGCTGGCGCTTTCCGTTCTCGCTTCCATCGCGGTTGCCGGATATTCGATGGCACAGGACCCGCATGATCAGCCAGGGTCCTTGCCGCAGGAAACGGCATCCGCGACGCCCGCCTATGGCGGCAATGTGCCTGACGGTGACTGGCATCAATATGGCCGCACGCCCTATGGGCAGCGTTATTCGCCGCTGACCCAGGTCAATGTCGACAATGTTTCGCAATTGAAGGAAGCGTGGCGTTACCAGACCGGCGACGTGAAGCTGCCGGACGATGTGGGCGAAACCACCTATCAGGTGACGCCGCTCAAGATCGGCAATACGCTTTTCATCTGCACGCCGCATAATTGGGCCATCGCCATCGATGCGGCGACCGGCAAGGAAAAATGGAAATACGATCCGAATGTCGGCCTCAATCCGGATCGCCAGCACCAGACGTGCCGCGGCGTGTCCTATTATGCCGAACCGGGTGCCGCGCCGGGAACGGCCTGCGCCGAGCGGGTCTATCTGCCCACGTCGGATGCACGGTTGATCGCGCTCGATGCCGCCACCGGGCAGGTTTGCACCTCCTTTGCCGATCAGGGTGTGCTGCATCTCGAGCAGGGCATGAAATATAATCCCGCCGGCTATTATTATTCGACATCGCCGCCCGTGATTGCTGCGGGCAAGATCATCATCGGCGGCGCGGTGAATGACAATTACTCCACGCAGGAACAATCCGGCGTGATCCGCGCTTTCGATGTGAACAGCGGTGCGCTCATCTGGAACTGGGATTCCGGGAACCCGCAAAAGACCGAGCCGATTGCGGCCGGTGAGACCTACACGACCAACTCGCCGAACAGCTGGTCCGTCTTCAGTTATGACGAAGGCCTCGGGCTCGTTTATGTCCCGCTCGGTAATCAGGTTCCGGACCAGCTCGGCATGGGCCGCAGCGAGAATGTGGAGAAATATTCTTCCTCCATCGTCGCGCTCGATATCAATACGGGCAAGGATCGCTGGGTGCGCCAGACGGTTCATCACGATCTCTGGGACATGGATGTGCCGGCCCAGCCGGTGTTGCTCGACATAACCAAGGATGGTCAGACCGTTCCTGCGCTCGTCGGGCCAACCAAGCAGGGTGATATCTACGTTCTCGACCGGCGCACAGGTGAGCCGCTTCTGCCGATCACGGAGGAGCCAGCCCCGGGCGGTGCGATCCCCGAGGACTTCACCTCGCCGACGCAGCCGACAACGGCCCTCTCGTTCAAGCCGGAGCCATTGCAGGAAAAGGACATGTGGGGCGTCTCCATGTTCGACCAGCTCGCCTGCCGCATCCGCTTCCACCAGCTGAACTACAAGGGCCGCTACACCCCGCCGTCACTGACCGGCTCGATCATCTATCCCGGCAATTTCGGCACCTTCAACTGGGGCAGTGTGGCTGTGGATCCTGAAAGGCAGGTCATGTTCGGTATGCCGACCTATCTCGCCTTCACCTCCCAGCTCGTCCCGCGCGATCAGATTCCGCCCAAGGGTCAGGACGAAAAGGGCAGCGAGCAGGGTCTGAACCGTAATGACGGTGCGCCCTATGGCGTTTTCATGGGACCGTTCCTCGGCCCGCTGCAGATTCCCTGCCAGGCGCCGCCGTGGGGTTATGTCGCCGGCGCGGACCTGCGCACCGGGGATGTGGCCTACAAGCACAAGAACGGCACGGTCTATGACATGACCCCGCTGCCGCTCCCCTTCAAGGTGGGCGTGCCGGGAATTGGCGGACCGATGATCACCAAGGGCGGCGTAGCCTTCCTGGGTGCCGCAGTGGATAATTATCTGCGGGCCTATGACCTCACCACCGGCAAGCAGCTCTGGGAAGCGCGCCTGCCCGCTGGCGGTCAGGCAACGCCGATGACCTATGCACTGGAAAACGGCAAGCAATATGTGGTGATGGTTGCGGGCGGTCACGGTTCCGTCGGGACCAAACCGGGCGACTACGTCATCGCCTACACCCTGCCGTAACCTTCAGGCTACGACGACAATAAAAAACCGGAATGGGGGACCATTCCGGTTTTTCTTTGAGTCGATGCGGATGGCGTCAGGCAGCCTTCTTCTCGGCCGCGGCGTTCACCGAAGTCTTGGCAAGCGCGGTCAGCGCGTCGTCGGTCTTCGACTCTTCCTTAAGAGTGGCATCGAGCAGCGATACCGCCTTGGTATGGCCGAGCTTTTCCGCCCAGGCCTTCAGCGTGCCGTAGCGGGCGATTTCATAGTGTTCGACCGCCTGGGCCGATGAGACGAGACCGGCGTCGAGGGCGGCGGTGCCCTTGAAATCCTCCATGATTTCCTCGCCCTCGGCGATAATGCCCTGGATGGCTTCGCAGGTCTTGCCCTGGGCGCGCTTGCCAATGATCTCGAATACTTCCTGCAGGCGCTCTACGTGGCCCTGCGTTTCTTCCTTGTGCTTTTCGAAAGCCTGCTTCAGCTTCGGGTCGGTCGCCGCCCGCGCCATTTTCGGCAGGGCTTTCAGGATCTGCCTTTCGGCGTAGTAGATGTCCTTCAGCGTGTCGTAAAACAGGTCGTCGAGTTTCTTCTCGGCCATTGGTCCTTCTCCCATGAAGTGGAAATGCACGATGTGCGCTCATGCGCACGGGAAACAAACTTTCAGCTGCTCCTATGGTTCCGGTTCGGTTGTACGCAACGTTTATATTGCTGTGCGGAACCATCGCGCCTTTTCGAACTTAGTGTGGAGAAATTTCCGGGAGGAGACGCGACAGTGCCCCAAAGCCTTGCAGAAGAATTTTCCATGAATATTTCCATTCCGTTCGAGGTGCTGCTGGTGCGCGTGTTCGGCGCGGTCATCCTGTGCGGCCTGATCGGTCTGGAGCGCGAATTTCACAAAAACACCGCTGGTCTGCGCACCAATATGCTCATCGGCCTTGCCGCCGTCACTTTCTGCGTCATCACCATCCATATGATGGAAACGATGGCGGAAGGGCATGAGGCAGCCCGGCTCGATCCCATCCGACTGGTGGAAGCCGTAACCGCCGGTATCGCCTTTCTCGCCGCAGGTGTGGTCGTTTACACCAAGGGCGACGTCAAGGGGCTGACGACGGGCGCAAGCATGTGGCTTTCGGCGGCGATCGGCCTCTCGGCCGGTCTCGGCATGTGGCCGCTCGCTCTGCTCGCCGCAGCAATGGGCATCGTCGTATTATGGACGCTTCGCCGTATCCAGGTGGTAACCGGCATCAAGGATGAATGAACGGCATTAGCGGAAGTGAAAAAGATCGGCGTCGGGGTCGGTACCGCCATTGATGGCGGCGGCCACGATTTCGGCGGCGATCTGGCTGAAAGTGATGCCGTTGCCGCCGAACCCCATCACCGCATAGACATTCTTCATGCCCGGAACGAGGCCGATCAGCGGCAGGCCCGTGGTGGTCGTACCAAAGGCTCCCGCCCAGCGATAATCGGGTTCACCGATATCCACGCCCAGCAGTTTTTCAATCTTGCGGCGGATCGTTCGTGTCTTGCCCGCCAGCTTGCTCTTCGACTGATAGGAGACAGGATTTTCCTCGTCCTCGCCGCCGGCAATCACTCGTCCCTCACGGTCGGTTCGCAGATAGAGATAGGGGTCTGCCGCCTCCCATACGATGTGGCTTTGCAGCCAGTCCGGCAGATCCAGCCCTTTTCTGCTGGCCAGCGCCCAGGTGGAAATGATCCGGTGCGTCGGGCTTTCAAGGGCTTTCAAGAACTCATACCCGGTGCAAAATACGATGTTGCCGGCGGAGAGGATTTTCCCGTTGGCAGTGGCGACGATTACTTCGTCGCCAACGTTTCTGAGATCGGTGATTTCCAGAGGAGCGACGATTTCCGCTCCAGCGCTCGCGGTATGGCGCAGCAGACCCGCTGTCAACTGGGCGGGATTGGCGGAGGCCGATATGTCGCTGACGATGGCGGCGGTCCGTTCCAACCCATAATGCTCTCTCAGTTGCGCGGCGCCGAGAAACTCAGCCTCGATGCCGGCTTCTGCGCGGGCATCCGCCTCTGCCTTCAGAGCGCGCGAACCCATGTCGTCACCGGCGAGGTACAGTGCCTGTTTTCGTCTCATGCCGCAGGAAATATTGAGCGAGGTGACGATTTCCTCCAGACGAAGAACCGCGCGCGCCGAGCGCTGCCAAGCCCTGTCTGCGGCCTCCCTGCCGATCATCGTCCGGAGTTTCGTCAGCGGCGTGTCGATCTCGTGCTGTATCATTGCGGTGCTCGCCATGCTGCTGCCTTTGACGGGTTCGCGTCGGTCAACGATCAGCATGGATCGTCCCGGGCGATGCAGCGAGTGGGCCACCAGCGCGCCGCTGATGCCGGTCCCGACAACGATTGTGTCGTAGTGGTTGTCTTTCGGCGTCTTGCCGCTTCTGACACCGATCCGCGGCGTATCGGCCCAGAGCGGGGTTGACTCCCTGAGGTCGCGTTCCTTCGTCAGGTCTGATGCGGTCATGAAATGGTCCTGAAAACTGTCACGGTTCGGTATAGCCGGCGACGTTGATGATAAGCCTCCCGCCTGCGGGATCGTTGCGGAAGAAAAGCGTTCCGCTGTCGCGCGATTCCGAGGCAACGTAATCGAATGTCACGTCCGCGCTTTCCTGCGTGCCGCCGTCCTGCTGCAGATCTCCGCGCACCTGCACCTGCGCCGCCGTCGTCATGGAGAGATTGCGGATATCGAATTTCACCCGATATTGCCCCGGCTCACCGTTAACGTCTGTCACGGCGATCTCGAAGCGGGCGTCGTCCGGTTCGTAGCGATAGATGTCGTAGAGGATCCAGCCGAGCATGGCGGCGACGAGCAGGGTGCAGATGGCGCCCGTGACCCATTCGATCCAGTGCGGATCGGAACTTTCCGTGTGTTTTCCATCCTTGGAGATTGTCATGATGTCCTCACAGGATCAGCCGGGCCGAGGCGGCGCCGATCGAGGCGGGAACGCCGAGAATGACGGCGGCATTCAATATCTGCGACAGGGAGGTGTGGTCGAGGCGTTCGAAAGTCCAGAGCGTGTAGATGCTGATGCCGATGGCGATGACGTAGCCCGGCAGGGTGAAGCGGATGAAGGATTGCCACCATTTCTGTCCCTCGTGGAGCCGATGCGAGCCCTTGAAATGAAGCGCGTAGACGAAACCATGCATGATGGCGATCGACAGCAGGCACAGGGCGAGAATGTGATAGGGGGTCACCTTATAGGCGATGAGGATCATTTCTTCCGTCGGCGCGACGTTGAGGTTCAGAAAGAGCGCACCCACCACCATCATGAAGAGCTCGTGCAGATATCCGGTCTCGCCCGAATATTCGCCTTTCTCTTCATCCTGCTCATCGGAATGCTGTCCAAGCTGGCTGCGGCCAAGCAGGGCGCCTATGCTCGCGGGAACGGATTGTAACGCAACCTTTGTGACGATGTTGGAGGCGGTGATCTGGTCGTTGAGGACACCGAACAGCAGAAGTGCGGCCGCGCTCACCGCGACGCCCAGCCCGTAGGCGGTTATTGCGTCTCGCGCCGCCTGGCTCCAGGAGTGAATATTCTCGAACCCGATCCGACGGGCGAGAAGTAGAAGGAGCGGCAGGTTGAGGACGCAAAGCAGCAGGAGCCGCCATGGGCTGATGTAAAGGCCCAGAAACCACATCTCCATGGTCATCAGCATGGGCAGGGCAAACAGCAATGCGCCCGCCGTTCCTCGCGCCAGACCTGTCAGAAACTGTCTGACCTCGTCGTCGCCTTCACCGTCCCGATCGATTGTCGCCGCCATGCCATCCCCCGTGTGAAGAGATAACGCAATGGCGTTTTTCCGGTTCCGCGGGATTATTTCGCGGGGTCGATGAGGGCTATGCCGAAGTCACTGATATAGCTGCGTCGCAGTTCTGCGGGTGTTTCGCGGATAACCACTTCCAGTGTCGGTCGTACCACGCCTTTCAGAAAGTGCCCGCCCTTGGTCGAGCCATCGGCAAAGCCCAGAACGACATGCAGGTGCGGGTTCGGCGTATCGTTTTCGTCAAGGGTAATATCGCCGAGCAGGCTCAGGACCTCGCTCTGTTCCGTCACGGGTATTTCTTTGTATTCTCGCGATGAAAGGTCGAAAAACGCAAGCGTCGCGGTGGAGAAGGCACCGATCGCCGTCACCGACGCCGCGTTGATGTTTTCGGTCCGCGCAAAGCGGCGGATCGCGTCGAATGCCTCTTCTTCCGGCTCGATCACGAGAATGAAGGTACGTTCGGCGGCGCTCGCCAGCAATCTGCTTTTCATGACTTCCTCCCAAAAAAAGTGCCGCCGTAAGCCGGCGGCACAAAGGAATTGCGGAGTGTATCAGGCGGCACGGCGCTCGTGGCGACCTTCCTCCACCTCTTCGACGATCTTGGCCACAAAGGCATCAAGGTCATCGGGGCTGCGGGAGGTTATGATCCCCTTGTCGGTGACCACCTTTTCATCCTTCCAGTTGGCGCCAGCGTTTTTCAGGTCGGTCTTGATCGACCAATAGGATGTGGCGTCACGGCCGCGAAGGGCGTCGGCTTCGACCAGAAGCCAGGGCGCGTGGCAGATGGCGGCTACCACCTTGCCGGATTTCAGAAAATCGCGGACCACCCGCATGGCGTCTTCGTCATGGCGCAGCACGTCCGGATTGATCTGGCCGCCGGGAAGCACCAGCGCGTCGAAATCATCCGGGCGAACGCTTTTCGCGAGGAGATCGACGGCAATACTGTCGCCCCAGTCCTTTTCATCCCAGCTTTTGATCTCTCCTTCCTTGATAGAGGCGATCTTTACATCCGCGCCTTTGGCCTTGAGCTGATCGTAGGGCACCCTGAGCTCCGAGCGTTCATAGCCGTCGGTTGCCAGGATAAGGATTTTTGCGGCGTTAATAGCAGTCATATCTGTCTCCTTTGGGTTCAATCTTCCTTGTCCGAATTCACGGAGGGGAGGAAAAATTCCACGTCCTTGCGGCGTTCAGCGTCGAGCGGTTCGATGTGCGTCTGCCAGAATGTCTCGGCTGCAGCTGGTTCGTGCTCCCATTGGCGCACAAATGTCTTGTTGTCGTCGATCATCACCTGACGCGTGCCGCCGAGCCGCAGATATTCTTCCGCAAGTTTGCGCGTTTCGGTTTTTTCCATGTCGCGGCTCCTAGTGTGTGGAATCGGGAACGGAGGGACGCCGGATGGGTAAGAAGCTCGACTGCCGTTTCGTTGGCCACCGGGAGAAAACGGAAAAACCCCGATGTTCTTCAGCGCCATCATGTCCGTTTGACACGGCGGCCCTCCTGCCAGAACAACGTGAGCTTTCCGGTATGGTTCCGCAGTTTTTTGACGGCGCATGCGTGCTGCGGCCCAATAAATCGCGCGCAATTTTTGCCGGAACAAACGGGCCGCTTGTGCTGTTCTACCCCTGATGCAGGGGAGGCAGCATGGTAGCCAGACACAGCGACGGCAAGGATGAAAATACGGGCTTCTGGACGGTCGGGTTTGGCAATTCGCCGGTTATCGGCACCGCCATCCATGACGGTCACCGCATACGGCCCGATATAGCCGGGCTGGTGGCCCTTTCGGGCGAACAACGCCTGAGAGAGGAAGATCCGTTCACCGGCGACATGATTGCGGGATTGACCAACCGCATCATTGTGCACCACTCACGTTTCGAAATCGACCTCAACCGCGCCGCCGATCAGGCCATCTATCTGAAGCCGGAACAATCCTGGGGGCTTGAGGTATGGAAACAGGAGCCCGCGCCAGCAGCGGTCCGGCAATCTCTGGATTTCCACGCGGATTATTACGCGATGCTGGAAAATACGCTGGCCGCGCTCGAACGGCGGCACGGCGCTTTTGTCGTGCTCGACGTGCACACCTACAACCATCGCCGGCAGGGTCCGGCTTCGCCGCCGACCACGCCTGCGGAAGCACCCGATATCAATATCGGCACCTTTTCCATGGACCGCAGCCGCTGGAACGATATCGTCAGCGCCGTCGGTCATCATTTCGCGTCAGCGACCATTGCCGGACGCCGTCTTGATGTCCGCGAGAACGTGGCGTTTCAGGGCAAGGGGGAACAGACCCGTTTCATCCACGAGCGTTTCGCGGAAAACGGCTGTGCCATCGCTATCGAGTTCAAGAAATTCTTTATGGACGAATGGACCGGAAAGCCGGACAGGCGCGTCGTGTCGGAAATACGGGACATGATCACGGCACTTCAGCCCGTTGTCGAGGAATGTCTGAGGTCGCGGCGATGAATGTTTCTGCCGCCCGTGATGTCCCTTCTTCCACTGCCGAGCTGGTGGATGACGTGACATCCTGCCTCCAGGCAGGCAAGGCGATACGTCGCGATATCGGCAAAGACGGCCGGCTTCATATCGATCGGCCACTACCTTTCCTGTGCCTGCATCTGACCGGCGGCACGAAAGATCTTGCCGCGCGCGACATTGCCGCCGCTCACGCTTCCTATCTCATTGCTTCGACCGTTCAGGAGGCCGCGCCGTTGATCGACGCCGTGGGTACGGCCATGCGGGAGCGTTTCGGCGCCTTCATCGTGCTCGATATCGGTGAGTTGGAGCACGACATCCTGCTTGCCGACGATTCACCCTTCTTACCGCATTATGAAGTCTCCGTCTCGGCGACAGCCGAACCGGAAACACAAAAGGCCCGTCGGGTATTCATCAAGGCCGTGTGTGACGCCGAGGTGCGGTTTCGTACACCGCGCATCACCCGGCCCGAGCCGGAAGGCGACCCGATCCTCCGGTTTCAGAATGCAGGACTGTACTTTCCCTGTATCAGTGTCCGTTTCGCGCCGATCTATAGACAGCCGGAATCCGGTGCCGATTATCCGGGCCTGCGCGAGACGATGATCGCCGATCTTTTCGACGCGGGCCTGCAAGCCTTCTCGTCATTCTCTGCAGGGATGGACGCGCTTAAAGTGACCAGCCACAGGGCGCTCGGCCGCAAGGCCTTCGTCGATGCGGTCAGGCGCGCAGACAGGTCCATCGACGATATCGTATCGTCCTTCGATTTCCTTCTCTCCGTCACGCCAATCAATGCCCGCCGGGCCTTCGAGGAATTTCGGGACGGCAGCTTCCAGTTCGCGCCGCGTCTTCTCTACCGGCCGTTGGGCGTCGATGTCGAGGAGCAGAAGCGAAAGCTCTATTCGGTGGTTTTCGATCATCTGGAAGATCCGGTGCTTTACCATCTCTATCGGGAGAAACAGCAGGAGATCGATCTGCAACTGACGATGCTGGCCAATCTGCACCGGCGCACTTTCACGGATTTTTCACGCGCCCTCTATGGCGCCGTCGAACCTGCGCTGCTGACGCTGGCGCTGCGGGTGCTGGAGGATTGTCCTCGCCGGGAGGAGGGCGGCGAAATCGCGATGGTAGATTGTTACGCCGTCGCACGGAAGTCGCGCGAGATGGTCGAGTCCTACTTGGCCGAGGAGCCGGGCTTCAAGGCACGGGTGGAAATCCGCGACGACCTGCCGCCGGGTCTGATGGTGACGGGCGAGAAACTTCTGATTTCCCGGCACACCGTTATGGAACAGCGCCGTGTCGAAGCGCTCCTGTCGCATGAGATCGGCGTGCATCTCCTCACCTATTTCAATGGGTCGTTTCAGGGGCTCAGGCTCTTTCGTACCGGCCTCTCCGGCTATGAGGGCGTGCAGGAAGGGCTGGCGGTGCTGGCGGAGCATCTGGCTGGCGGAATGACGCGCGAGCGCCTGCGGCTGATTGCTGCCCGCGTCGTCGGCTGTGCCGCCATGCTGGATGGCGCCAGCTTTGTGGAGACGTTCCGGCTCATGACCCGCGACCATGGTTTTGATGAGGCTGGCGCCTTCAACATGACGTTGCGCATCTATCGCGGCGGCGGCCTCTCGAAGGACGCGATCTATTTGCGCGGGCTGGCGGAGGTGCTGGACCATCTGCGCAAGGGCGGTGCGCTCGATCCGTTCTGGATGGGCAAGATAGCCGCCCAGCATTTCCCGGTCATGCAGGAGCTTGGCCTGCGCGGCCTTTTGCGCCCGCCAGGCGTCAGGCCCGCATTCCTGCTGCCGGCCAGGGCCAACGAGCGTCTGGAAAAAATCCGGGCGGGAATATCCATTGCCGAACTCGCGACATTATAGGAGGGGCTTCATGCGTATCGCATTTTTCGTCAATTCGATTGAAACCGAGGGGCCGAATTTTGCAACCGGCCTGCTGGCCATGGCGGCGCTCAATCGCGGCCATGAGGTTATCTATCTGACGCCGGGTGACTTTACCCTGCGTTCGGATGACAGCCTGACGATCCATGCCACGGTGCTGCCGAAGGCGAAATACAAGAAATCCGAAGCGTTTCATGCTGCTCTTCAGGACAAGACGCTGGAACGGCGGACCATGGATGTCGAGGAGGTCGATGCTCTGATGCTGCGCAACGATCCCTCGCTCGACCAGACCACACGGCCCTGGGCGGTCCATGCCGGCATCCTGTTCGGTCGGCTCGCCGAACAGCGCGGCGTCGTCGTGCTGAACGATCCAGAAGGTCTGGCGCTGGCGCAGAACAAGCTCTATTTCCAGAGCTTTCCCGAAATCGTCCGGCCGACCACGATTATTTCGCGCAATGTGGATGAAATCCGAGCCTTTGCCGATGCCCATCCAAAAGGCGTCATCGTCAAGCCGCTGCAGGGCTCCGGCGGCAAGAACGTCTTCAAGATCGGCTCCAGCAAGGAAACCAATCTCAACCAGATTTTCGAGGCCGTCAGCCTCGAGGGTTATCTGATCGCGCAGGCCTATCTGCCGGCTGCTAAGGACGGCGATATCCGCTTCTTCATGATGAATGGCCGGCCGCTGATGCGCGACGGGAAATATGCCGCTCTTCGCCGTGTGCCTGCAAAAGGCGATCTGCGTTCCAACATCCACGCCCGCGGTACGGCGGAGGCCGTGAAGGTGACAGACGACATCGTGGTGCTTGCCGAAATGGTGCGGCCGAAGCTGGTGGAGGACGGCATGTTCCTTGTCGGACTTGATATCGTCGGTGACAAGATACTGGAGGTGAACGTGTTTTCGCCGGGCGGGCTTTCCAATATCCGCGACCTCACGGATATGGATTTCAGCGACACGATCATAGAGGCAGTGGAAACCAAGATCGCCATGCAGAGCGCGTCCGGCGGCACCATCTCCAATCGCCTGCTGGCAACGCTGTAGTTATTCCTGCAGCGAGGAGGATTGCATCTGCCGATACCAGGCGACGAGGGCTTTGATGCCCTCTTCGACCGACGTCTGCGGCACGTAGCCGGTAAGGGCTCTCAAAAGATCGGGCGAGGCGAAAGTGCGGGGAACGTCACCCTGCTGCATCGGCAGCATGTTGCGGACCGCCGGTTTCCCAACCGCTTTTTCGACCGTCTCGACGAAATGCATCAGTTCCACCGGCTGGCCGCCGCCAATATTGACCACGCGGAACGGTGCATGGTGGGAGAGCGTGTCGGTGACGCCTTCCTGTGTGACGCGGTTTTCCTCGGAAGGGATGACCGCGCTCAGTCGGACGATGCCCTCCACCAGGTCGTCGATATAGGTGAAGTCGCGGCTCATTTTGCCTTGACCGTAGATATCGATCGGGCGGCCGTTCGAGATGGCGTCGACGAATTTGATCGGCGCCATGTCCGGCCGCCCCCAAGGACCGTAGACTGTAAAGAAACGAAAGGCGGTGGTGGGCAGCTTGTGCAGATGGGCATAACTGTGCGCCATCAGTTCCATCGACTTCTTGGTGGCGGCGTAAAGCGTCATCGGCTCATCGGCCTTGTCGCTTTCCGCAAACGGGATTTTCTCATTGGCGCCGTAGATGGAGGAGGTCGATGCCAGCATCAGGTGCTTGACATCAAGGCTTCTGGCAAGCTCCAGTATGTTGAACGAGCCAAGGAGATTGGAATCGACATAGGCGCGGGGATTTTCAAGGCTGTAACGCACACCCGCCTGGGCGGCGAGATGAATGATGATTTCAGGCTCGGCGGCGTCGGCCGCGCGCTTCAGCGCATCCTTATCCTCGAGCATGCCGATCTCCGCCCGGAAGCCGTTGGAGCGGGAAAGAATGGCGTGACGCTTTTCCTTGAGGCTGACATCGTAATATTTCGTCATGCCGTCGAAGCCGGTGACGAAATGACCAGCATCGAGCAGACGCTTGGCGACGTAAAAGCCGATAAAGCCTGCTGTGCCGGTGACCAGATAACGCATGATGATTTCCCGAATCCATTGGTGCGTCTGCGGTTAAACCGAAACGCAGAAAACCTTTTGATGAAACTGCGATGGCGACGCCTTCAAGCGTCGTTATCCGAACCGCTTTCCTGCGGGCGACCGACGGCGGCATAGATGAAGCCATGGGCGGCGACTTCGTCGGTGCGGTAAATATTGCGTAAATCCACCAGCACCGGGCTTTTCATGATCGCCTTGAGGCGCGGCAGGTCGAGGGCGCGGAACTGGTTCCACTCCGTCACGATGACCACCGCGTCAGCGCCTTCCGCAGCCTCATAAGGCCCGGTTGCGTAATCGATGTCCTCGATCAGATGGCGGGCATTCGCCATGCCTTCCGGGTCGTAACCCACCACCTTCGCGCCCCCGTCCTGCAGGGTCTGGATGATGGCGATCGCCGGGCTGTCGCGCATGTCGTCGGTATTCGGCTTGAAGGTGAGGCCTAGCACGGCGATCTTCTTGCCGCGCACGTCGCCGCCCACCGCGTTGATGACCTTGCGGCCCATGGCGCGCTTGCGGTTGTCGTTGATGGCGATGGTGGTTTCGATCAGCCGCACCGGCGCATCATAATCCTGCGCGGTCTTGGCGAGCGCCAGCGTATCCTTCGGAAAACAGGAGCCGCCATAACCAGGGCCGGCATGCAGGAATTTCGGGCCGATACGGCCATCGAGGCCAATACCGCGCGAGACATCCTGCACATTGGCGCCAACCTTTTCGCACAGATCGGCCATTTCGTTGATGAAGGTGATCTTCATCGCCAGAAAGGCGTTGGCGGCGTATTTGATGAGTTCGGAAGCGCGTCTGGTGGTGAAGAGCAGCGGCGACTGGTTGAGATAAAGCGGGCGGTAAACCTCGGTCATGACCGGCCGGGCACGTTCATCCGACAGGCCGACGACGATACGGTCCGGCCGCTTGAAATCCTCTATCGCCGCACCTTCACGCAGAAATTCCGGGTTGGAAACCACGGCGAAATCGGCCGAGGGGTTTTCCTCATGGATAATTCGTTCCACTTCGTCGCCGGTGCCGACGGGAACGGTGGATTTGGTGACGATTACGGTAAAGCCATCCAGCGCATGGGCAATTTCCTTTGCCGCTGCATAGACATAACCGAGATCGGCATGGCCGTCCCCGCGCCGCGAAGGCGTGCCGACCGCGATGAAGACCACGTCGGCCTTGGCAACGGCGGCGGAAAGATCGGTGGTGAAGCTTAACCGCCCGGCTTTGGCATTGTTGGCGACGATGGTCTCCAGACCCGGCTCGAAGATCGGGATATGGCCATTTTTCAAGGCTTCGATCTTTTCCGGCATCTTGTCGACGCAAACCACGTCATGGCCGAAATCTGCAAAACACGCGCCGGACACAAGGCCGACATAACCCGAACCGATCATCACAATCCGCATTCTTTTTCCTTTCGGTTAGCGAGGCCATGGTAACGCAGCAATATAAGCCAGGGAAATCATCGAGTGAAAATCGCAGGATAATATTTAGCCGCCTTCATGCCCGCCGCCAAGCGCCGCGATCAACACCGGCTAACGTCTTTCCATGACGGGGATGTGATGGCGGTGACGGGACAAATTTGCCGCACCTTGCAGCCATTTGCACCGGTCGCGTTCAATCGGACCATTTTACGATTTTTCCGGCTTGCACTCATAGGTAGCCGGGTCTAGCCATAGGGAGAGGATCAAAATCTGCCAGACTGTCTGTCCCCCGGAGTGGGGGCGTCCGGGTCGCGTTCCACGCGGCTGGGAGAAGTTTTGCGTTGCGGTCGATTTTCGGGGACGTTTAAATGCAAAAGGGTTTTCTGCTCGGTCTGTTCGCCTACGCGACCTTTTCCATGGGCGATGCCACCATCAAGTCGCTTGGATCGCAGATCAGCGTTTTCGAAATCGGCTTTTTCAGCATCCTGTTCTCCGGCATCTTCATCTTCTTCAGCAAACCGCGCGAGGAAAGGTGGCGTGAGTTCTGGCGCATGAGCCGGCCGTTCGCGGTGCACGGTCGCGCCATTTCCGGCCTGTTCGCGGGTATTTTCGGTATTTATGCCTTCACCACCATTCCGCTGGCGGAAGCCTATGCGCTGATCTTCCTGTCACCGCTCTTCGTAACCGTCCTTTCCGCCGTCGTGCTGAAGGAGAATATCGGCCCATGGCGCTGGGCTGCGGTTCTGGCGGGCATCGTGGGCGTCATCCTCGTCGTGCGGCCGGGTTTCAAGACGCTGGAACTTGGGCATATCGCCGCAATCGGCGTCGCCTTCCTGGCGGCCATGACCATCGTGCTTTTGCGCTCGCTTGCGGGCAAGGAAAAGCGCACCTCGATCATGGGTGTGCTGCTGGTCTACGGCCTCACCTTCAACGGCATTGCCTCCATTCCCGATTTTGTCATGCCCAACCTGCACCAGCTGCTGGCCTTTGCCTTTATCGGGCTTTGCACGGCGACAGGGCAGATCACGCTTCTGGTGGCAACCCGCATTGCACCGGCAAGCCAGATCGCCCCTTCGCATTATTCGCAAATCCTCTGGGCAGTCGCGATGGGCATGGCCTTCTTCCACGAATATCCTGACGCCATTGCGGTACTTGGGCTCGCCGTCATCGCCGCATCCGGGCTGCTGACAATGATCCGCGAAAAGGTCAGGCTCGGCACGGTGCGCTGGAACCCGTTTTTCCGCAATCGCCTCTAATGCGCACAGCTATAACGGCTTGCCAACCTGATCCAGCAGCCAGGCCTGAAAGGCACGGGCGAGCGCATTGTCCTGCCGCCCTTCCGGCAGGGCGACATAATAGCTCTTGTCGGTCTGCAACGGCATATCGAAAACGATTTCGAGGCGGCCGGAGGAAAGTTCGGCCTCGATGAGATATTTCGGCAGAAGGGCGAAACCGATACCGCTCGCGGCGGCTTCGATGATCATGGAGAACTGGTCGAAACGGCTGCCCTGATAGGCATTTTCGGCCATCACCCCGTTCATTTCCAGCCACTCCGTCCACAGTTTCGGGCGCGTGGTGACGTGCAGCAATGACTGCCGCGTCAGGTCTTCAGGCCGCGTCACCGCCGCATGGCGCAGCAGGGCAGGGCTGGCGACGGGTACGATCACCTCATCGCACAGGAATGTGCAGGTGCCATGTGCCCAGACCGGCTGGCCGTAGTGAATGGCCAGATCGAAGCCCTCCTCGTCGAAATCGAAGGGATGCGAGCGCGAGCCGATTGTGATCGTCATATCCGGGTTGGCGTCGATGAAGCGGTGCAGGCGCGGCATCAGCCAGCGGCTGCCGAAGGTCGGCAGCGTCGCGACGGATAGCGATGCATGCGATGTTCCCGCCGAAACCGCACGCACCATCAGCTGCTCGGATTGCTGCAACAGGCGCCGCACATCGGGCAGGAATTTGCGCCCCGCCTCTGAAAGGACCACCCGTCTGCGGATACGCTCGAAAAGCTGCATCCCCGTCTGCGCTTCGAGTTCGCCGATCTGTCGGCTGACAGCGCTCTGCGTGAGGTTGAGTTCTTCGGCAGCGCGGGTAAAATTGCCATGCCGTGCGGCGCATTCGAACGCCTGCAGGGTGACGATGTCAGGGACCAGTCTTCTACGCGGATCCATTCCATTCTCGCATCAACTTACCCGATTTCCTCATTGGAAAAGGGTCATAATGCCCATATATGATTACGGGAAAGAATGGAACGGGGTTTTGCCGAGTTCGACGGAGCGAGTTCCCAGAACATATAACGAATTCCGGGGAAAGAAGAGCGACGGGAGTTGAAAGCGCCGTATCAAGGCGGCCTTCCTCCCTCTCAGCCAAAAGGACAATTGATATGGATGCAACCACGAAGCTCGACGTGAAACAGGAAGCCGCCGCCCTGCTCGAGAGGATGGGCGTTGCCCGCGATCTCTACACTGGTGGCGACATGGCCTCTTTCAGCCCGGTGACAGGCGAGCGAATTGCAAGTCTGAAGACCGTTTCGGTCGAGGGCGTAGCGGCCGTGATCGACAGGGCGGACGCTGCCTTCAAGGCATGGCGTAATGTTCCCGCGCCGCGCCGTGGTGAGCTGATCCGGCTGCTTGGCGAAGAACTGCGCGCTTTCAAGGCCGATCTCGGCCGTCTCGTATCGCTGGAAGCGGGCAAAATCCCGTCCGAAGGTCTGGGCGAAGTGCAGGAGATGATCGATATCTGCGATTTCGCGGTCGGTCTTTCCCGCCAGCTTTATGGCCTCACCATCGCCACCGAACGCCCCGGCCACCGGATGATGGAAACCTGGCATCCGCTCGGCGTCGTCGGCGTCATCTCCGCCTTCAACTTCCCCGTCGCCGTCTGGTCGTGGAATGCCGCACTTGCCCTCGTCTGCGGTAATTCGGTCGTCTGGAAGCCGTCCGAAAAGACGCCGCTGACGGCGCTTGCCGTTCAGGGCATTTTCGAACGCGCTGCCGCCCGCTTCGGCGACGCGCCGGAAGGTCTGTCCCAACTGCTGATCGGCGATCGCGCGGTCGGCGAGGCATTGGTGGATAATCCCAAGGTGCCGCTGGTTTCGGCCACCGGCTCCACCCGCATGGGCCGTGATGTCGGGCCGCGTCTGGCGAAACGCTTCGCCCGTGCCATTCTTGAACTCGGTGGCAACAATGCCGGCATCGTCTGCCCCTCCGCCGATCTCGATATGGCGTTGCGCGCCATCGCCTTCGGTGCGATGGGCACGGCCGGCCAGCGCTGCACCACGCTTCGCCGCCTTTTCGTGCATGACAGCGTTTATGACGAGCTCGTGCCACGCCTGAAAAAGGCCTATGCTTCCGTCTCCGTCGGCAACCCGCTGGAAACCTCCGCACTCGTAGGCCCGCTGGTCGACAAGGCGGCATTCGAGGCCATGCAGAAAGCCCTCGAAGCGGCCAAGGCGGCTGGCGGCGTGGTGAATGGGGGCGGGCGCGTGGATACGGGTGCGGCAGATGCCTATTATGTGAAACCGGCGCTGGTCGAAATGCCGAAGCAGGTTGGCCCCGTTCTGGAAGAGACTTTCGCCCCGATCCTGTACGTCATGAAGTACAGCGATCTCGATCAGGCGATTGAAGCGCACAACGCCGTTGCCGCCGGTCTTTCGTCGTCCATTTTCACCCGCGACATACAGGAATCGGAACGTTTCCTGTCGTCGGAAGGCTCCGATTGCGGTATCGCCAACGTCAATATCGGCACGTCGGGTGCGGAAATCGGCGGTGCCTTCGGCGGTGAGAAGGAAACTGGCGGCGGCCGTGAATCCGGTTCGGATGCGTGGAAGGCGTATATGCGCCGCGCCACCAACACGATCAACTACTCCAAGGCGCTACCGCTGGCGCAGGGGGTTTCCTTCGATATCGAGTAATCGCCTTTTCGATCGCGTCGTCGGAAGGGAAATTGATCCATCATGCCGGTGCGGCTTCCTCCGCGCCGGCATTTCTATTTGATGGGTCTGACAAGGGCCTCCGCGATGATTTGCGGAAAACATGTGGTTGCGCGAAATTTTATTCCCGCAACATTGCCGATATTGAATTATCGTCTCTCTATCGTTTTAATGGAAAACCATAGCATTGCTCCATATCGTGATCCGGCCAGAGGGGCTGGTGATAAGGAGATGAAATGCCAGCCATCACCCGACGCGCGCTTTCCGCCAGCCTTTTTGCCGCCGCCGCATTCTCCGTCCTGCCGCTGCAGGCAGGGGCGGCGGAAGAGTTGAAGATCGGTTATCAGAAAACCGGCCTGCCTGTTATCGCCCGCCAGCAGGGCGTCATCGAAAAGGCGCTCGAAGCCAAGGGCGTGAAGGTTTCATGGGTCGAATTCACCGCAGGCCCGCCGCTGGTGGAAGCCCTGAATGTCGGCTCCATCAATGTCGGCTGGACAGGTGATGCGCCGCCGATCTTCGGCCAGGCAGCGGGTTCGGCCATCGTTTATGTGGCGGCGCTTCCCTCGAACGGTAAGGGCGAGGCGATCTTCACCAAACCCGAAAGCGACATCAAGTCGGTTGCCGATCTGAAGGGCAAGAAGGTTGGCGTCGGCAAAGGCACCAGTGCACATAACCTGCTCGTCGCGGCTCTGGAAAAGAACGGCCTGAAATTCAGCGATATCGAGGTGACCTATCTCAGTCCTGCTGATGCCGCGGCAGCCTTCGCTAGCGACAAGATCGACGCCTGGGCCGTCTGGGATCCTTTCTATGCGATTGCCGAAACCCGATACAAGCCGGTGACGCTGGCCCGCACCAGCGATGTGCTTGCTGTCAGCACCTATTTCCTCGCCAATCGCGACTACGCCAAATCGCATGGCGATACCATCAACACGACGATCGATGCGCTCGGTGAGGCTGCGAAGTGGTCCGCCGCCAATCGCGACAAGGTCGCTGCGGCGCTGCATGAGGTGACGGGCGTGCCGCTGGAGGCGCAGACGCTTGCCGCGAACCGTTCGGAATTCGGCATTACCAAGATCGATGACAAGATCATCGCCAGCCAGCAGGAAACGGCGGATCGCTTTTATCGTCTCGGCCTGATCCCGAAACAGATCAGCATCAAGGATGCCGTCTGGTCGGGCGCCACCAACTGAGCCGGAGGGACATGCCGTGAGCAGCAGTAAGCGCATCGAGTTCGGCGGCATCATCGGCTGGCTGCTTCCCGCACTCATCCTTGCAGGATGGGAGGTGGCAGCGCGCGCGGGGGTGATTTCCGCCAATGTGCTGCCCGCCCCCTCCGCAGTCGCCGAAGCCTTCTGGCGGCTTCTGCTCTCGGGGGAACTCCTCGCCAATATCGGTGTCAGTTCCGCCCGTGCACTCGCCGGTTTCGCCATCGGCGGCTCCATCGGCTTCATCTTCGGGCTGGCGAACGGTCTGTCGAAGTTCTCCCGCAGTTTCACCGATACAACGCTGCAGATGGTCCGCAACATTCCGCATCTGGCGCTCATTCCGCTCGTCATCCTGTGGTTCGGCATCGATGAGGAAGCGAAGCTCTTTCTGGTCGCGCTCGGCGTATTTTTCCCGATCTACATCAACACGCTGCTCGGCATCCAGGGCGTCGATCCGCAACTGGTGGAAATGGGCCGTACCTACGGCATGTCGCCCTTCACGCTGTTCCGGCGGGTCATTTTACCCGGTGCACTGCCCGCCATTTTCACCGGATTGCGTTATGCGCTCGGCATCATGTGGCTGACACTGATCGTGGCGGAAACCATTTCCTCCTCGTCGGGCCTTGGCTACATGGCCATGCAGGCGCGCGAGTTCCTGCTGATCGACGTCGTCGTGCTGTCGATCCTTATCTATGCGCTTCTCGGCAAGCTGGCCGACAGTTTTGCCCGCTTCCTCGAAAGCATCTTCCTGCAATGGCATCCAGCCTTCAAGAAAGTCTGAGGTAACCCATGTCGACCGGTAATGTGACGACGTTGAGACGCCCTGATGCCCAGCCATCCCCGCCGCCAGGAGCGGAGGCAAAGATCGAACCCGGCCCGAAATCGACCGAAGCTAAGATTGCCTTCAGCTTCCGCAACGTCACGAAGAGCTTCGGCGACAAGCCGGTTCTGCGTGGCATTGATCTCGATGTGCGGGAAGGCGAGTTTCTGGCCATTATCGGCAAAAGCGGCTGTGGCAAGAGTACGCTTTTGCGTATTCTGGCCGGCCTCGACACGCCGACGACCGGAACCGTCTCTAAGGATGCCTCAAGCCGCACCCGCATGATGTTTCAGGAGCCGCGTCTTCTGCCGTGGGAGCGTATCGCGAATAACGTTTCCGTGGGGTTGACCGGCATCGCCAGGGGCGAGGCGGCGCAGGAACAGGCGCTTGCCATCCTTGATGAGGTGGGCCTGAGGGACCGGGCGGGTGAGTGGCCCTATGTGCTTTCCGGCGGCCAGAAGCAGCGTGTTGCGCTGGCGCGGGCGCTCGTCGCCCATCCGCAGATCCTGGCGCTGGATGAGCCGCTCGGCGCGCTCGACGCGCTCACGCGCATCGAAATGCAGCTTTTGCTGGAGCGCATCTGGCGCAAGCAGAAATTCACCGCCGTGCTCGTCACGCATGATGTTTCCGAGGCCGTGGCGCTCGCCGATCGCATCGTCGTCATCGATGAGGGCCGCATCGCACTCGACCTCGATGTGAAGCTGCCGCGTCCGCGCCGCCATGGCACGGCGGAGTTTGCGAGACTGGAAGAGCAGGTTCTGAACCAGCTCTTCGGCCGGGGAGAGGTTACAGGGTAATAATGGGTGTCGCGGCAGGGCCAAGACCCTGCCGCCCCATGTTTTAGCCAATGCTCATCAGGCTGGCATTGCCGCCAGCGGCGGTGGTGTTGACGCTGACGGAGACCTCTTCCACCAGCCAGTCCAGCGTATAGGGCTGGCTTTCCCCGGAAAGCGCTTCCGTGGTAGCGGCCTGAACGAGAACCAGCGGACCGGAAAGAGCCGAGATTTTCCTGTTGATCTCAATCACACGCTCCGCATCGCCTTCAACCAGCGCACCGGCAAAGGGGCCTGACTTTGCCCAGTCATCCGCCCAGACGATGCGTGAGGTGACGGTTGCCGGCAAGCCATAGATCGACTTTTCAAGCCCCGACGCGTTGTCAATGACAACCGCATTTCCAGTCGCAAGCGCTGCCGCGAGCTGGCGGTAAAGCCCCTGTTCGGTTGCCGGGACCAGCAAAACCTTTCCGCGCGGATGCAGCGCATAGACATTTCTCTCACCGACAGGGCCTGCCAGTTCTGTCTCGAAGCCAAGGCCGGAAAGCGCCGCGGCCTGCCTTGCGGCTTCCGCTGCGACCGTCTCACCGTTTTCGTCAAGCCAGCGTGCGAGATCGACGGCGGCCTGATCCTGCTGGCTGGCGATGCGGTCGATCTTCGGTGCCTTTTGCGTCATGCGCCCGAGATAGAGCGGGCCGCCCGCCTTGGGGCCCGTGCCGGAAAGACCGCGTCCGCCAAACGGCTGTACGCCGACGACTGCGCCGATGATGTTGCGGTTCACGTAAAGATTGCCGGCCGCGACACGGGAGAGCACGTGCTGGATGGTATCATCGAGACGTGTGTGCAGACCGAAGGTCAGGCCGTAACCGGTGGCGTTGATCTCATCGATCAGCCGGTCGAGATTGTCGCGCTTGAAGCGGATGACATGCAGCACCGGACCGAAAACTTCGCGTTTCAGATCCGCAAGGGACTTCATCTCGATGATGGTCGGCGGCACGAACGTGCCCTTGCCGGTTTCGCCCGCAAGTGTGATCTGCTCGATGCGGTGACCGAGCGAACGCATGTCCTCGATGTGTTTTTCGATGATGCCCTTGGCCTCGGCGGTGATGACCGGGCCGACATCAACCGAGAGTCGATCGGTGCGGCCGATGCGCAGCTCATGCAGCGCGCCTTTCAGCATGGTCAGTGTGCGGTCCGCAACATCTTCCTGCAGGCAGAGAATGCGCAGCGCCGAGCAGCGCTGACCGGCACTGTCGAAGGCGGAAGCAATGACATCGGCGACGACCTGTTCGGCAAGAGCAGAGGAATCGACGATCATGGCGTTCTGGCCGCCGGTTTCGGCAATCAGCGGCACCGGCTGGCCATTGGCGAGAACCCGGCCGGCAAGCTGGCCCTGAATGAGCCGCGCCACTTCCGTCGAGCCCGTAAACATCACGCCGGCTGTAAGGGGTGAGCCAACAAGTGCGGCACCCGTCTTGCCGTCGCCCGGCAGAAGCTGCACAGCGTCTTGCGGAACGCCCGCCTCATGCAGCAGGCGCACGCCCTGGGCGGCGATAAGCGGCGTTTCTTCGGCGGGCTTTGCCAGAACCGGATTGCCGGCAACCAGCGCCGCCGTCACCTGACCGATGAAGATGGCGAGCGGGAAGTTCCACGGGCTGATGCAGACGACCGGGCCGAGCGGCGTTTCGCCGGCCGTGAAATTCCTGCGCGCTTCCGCTGCGTAATAACGTAGGAAGTCGATGGCCTCGCGCACCTCGGCAATGGCGTTCGGCATGGATTTTCCCGCCTCGCGCATGACAAGGCCGAGCAGATCGGGCATTTCGGCCTGCATGGCGTCGGCGGCGCGCTCCAGGCAGGCGGCGCGCTCTTCCACAGGGGTGGACGGCCAGTTCGAGGACGCCGCGCGCTGCATGGCCGCTTCCACATCAGCTTCAGTCGGTTCGGTGACGTATCCGACGATATCATTGTGGTCGCCCGGGTTGAGAACCGGCCGCGTTGCGCCGCCCGCTTGCGGCGCGGCCGCTTTCCACTCGGCCGATGCCCCCGCCTTCAGGACCTTGTCGAGAGCAGCGAGTGTCGTTTCGCTGGAGAGATCCAGGCCGGCGGAATTTTTACGTTGCGGCCCGAACAGGTCGGCAGGGGCGGCGATGCGGTCGTGACGTGCGCCGGGAACGTTATGGGCCTTGACGACGGCGACCGGGTCTTCCAGCAGGGAATCCACCGGCACCGCGGGGTCGGCAATGCGGTTGACGAAAGAGGAGTTGGCACCGTTCTCCAGCAAGCGGCGGACGAGGTAGGCCAGCAACGTTTCATGGGTGCCGACCGGGGCGTAGAAGCGGCACGGCCGGTCGAGCTTCCTCTTGCCGACAACCTCGCTGTAAAGCGGTTCGCCCATGCCATGCAGGCACTGGAACTCGTAGTCGCCAAGTTTGAAGTCTGGACCGGCAAGATGATAGATCGTCGCCATGGACTGCGCATTATGGGTCGCAAATTGCGGAAATATCACATCGCGCGCGGCGAGCAGCTTGCGGGCGCAGGCAATGTAGGAGACATCGGTGTGCACCTTGCGGGTAAAGACCGGGAAGTCTTCCAGCCCCTCCACCTGCGCGCGCTTGATTTCGGCGTCCCAGTAGGCGCCCTTGACAAGACGCACCATGATGCGGCGGTTCGAACGGCGGGCAAGGTCGATAATGTAATCCAGAACGAACGGGCAGCGGCGGCCATAGGCCTGCACCACGAAACCGAGGCCGTTCCATCCGGCAAGGTCCTTGTCCAGCGCCAGTTCTTCCAGAAGATCAAGCGACAATTCCAGCCGGTCCGCTTCTTCAGCGTCGATATTCAGGCCGATATCGTATTTTTTGCTAAGCAGCATCAGTGATCTCACGCGGGGCAGAAGCTCTGCCATGACGCGTTCGGCCTGCGCGCGCGCATAACGTGGGTGCAGCGCTGAAAGCTTGATGGAAATGCCCGGACCGCCATAGATACCGCGCCCGGCAGAGGCCTTGCCGATGGCGTGGATGGCGTTTTCATAATCCTTGTAATAACGCTCCGCATCCTTTGCGGTGGTCGCGGCTTCGCCCAGCATGTCGTAGGAGTACTGAAAGCCCTGTTCTTCCAGCGGCCTGGAACGCTTGATCGCTTCCCCAATCGTCTCGCCGGTCACGAACTGCTCGCCCATCATGCGCATCGCCATATCGACGCCGCGGCGGATGACGGGTTCGCCAGCCCGGGCGATCAACTTGGTCAGCGCCGCCGAGAGGCCGCTATCGTTCACCGTCGAGGTAAGCTTGCCGGTGATGACGAGACCCCAGGTGGCCGCATTGACGAAGAGCGAGCGGCCGCCGCCAATATGGGATTTCCAGTCGCCGCGAGCGATCTTGTCGCGGATCAGCGCATCGCGGGTGGCAGTGTCGGGGATGCGCAGCAGTGCCTCGGCGAGGCACATCAAGGCAACACCCTCGTGGCTGGAGAGCGAATATTCCTGGACCAGCCCTTCGACGCCGGTGCCCTTGGTCTTGGCGCGCAATGCTTCGATCAGTTTGCGAGCGGTCTCGCGAATGGCTTTCGCCTGTTCTGCCGTCACCGTCGCCGCCTCGATCAACGGCGCCATGCATTCTTCTTCGGTACGGCGATAGGCGGCAGTGATCGCCTTGCGCAGCAGGGTCTGCTCACGCACCGGCGGCGCAAAATTCTGGAAAATACCACTCGTCACTACACCGGCGTTGCTTGCACCATCGGCCATTCTGAAAATCCTGAAAACGCTGTTGAAGACAGACTGCCGGCGGCAGCGTGTCCTCAGCCCGCCGCTCGTCATCCTTACGCTCACAATATCATTGCCGCGAAAATTGCTATGGCCTTATTTTTAGCATAAAACAGGCAATACGAACTTTTATTGTCCCAATTTGGCGTGAAAATGAATGGCAAATAGTCAGAAAACAGACGGTTTGGATGACTTCGACCTCAAGATTCTCGAGGCGCTCAGCGAGGATGGGCGCATGTCCGTGCTGCAGCTGTCGAAAAAGGTAGGTCTTTCCAAGACACCCTGCCAGACGCGGCTGAAGCGACTGGTGGATGAGGGCTATATTCTCGGCTTCCGCGCCATGCTCAATCCGCAGAAACTCGGCGTCGACCATATCGCCTTTGCCGAGGTCAAGCTGTCCGACACACGGGAAAAGGCACTGGAGGAGTTCAACACTGCGGTACGCAAGATCAAGGAAGTAGAAGAGTGCCACATGATCGCCGGCGCCTTCGATTATCTCCTGAAGGTCCGCACCAGCGACATACGCAAATACAGAAGAGTATTGGGCGAAAAAATCTCGAGCCTGCCGTCTGTCGCTAACACGTCGACCTTTGTGGTCATGCAGTCCGTCAAGGAAACCGGCATCTAAAAAGAAGACGAAAAAACGGGCAGACTCGCGTCTGCCCGTTCGTTACCTTCTGCGTCCAGTCCTCTCAGCGCGCCGTTGCAGCGGCGGTGACGGCTGTCATCTGCGCGTCGGGACCGAACTCGTTTTCATTCTCGATGCCCAGCAGTTCCTGCAGTCGCAACCTTGCACGGCTGACGCGGCTCTTGATCGTGCCCACAGGGCATCCGCAGATTTCCGCCGCCTCTTCATAGGCGAAGCCGGAAGCGCCAATCAGCAGTATGGCTTCACGCTGGTCGTCGGGCAATTTCGCGAGCGCTGCGCGGAAATCCTGAAGGTCCACCGAGCCATGCTGTTCCGGTGGGACCGACATGCGGGACGTATAGACACCATCCGTGTCCTGCACCTCGCGGCCGGATTTGCGGATCTGGCTGTAAAACTCGTTGCGCAGAATCGTTACCAGCCAGGCGCGCATATTGGTGCCGGGTTGATAACTGTCCTGTTTCGCCCAGGCCTTCATGATCGTGTCCTGCACGAGGTCGTCGGCCCGGTCCCTCGAACGGATCAGCGAAATTGCGAAGGCGCGAAGGTTGGGCAGTGCTGCCAGCATCTCGCGCTTGAAGTTGTATTCTGTCTGCTCCGGCTCTTTCGCCATCATTCCTCCAAAGCCTTGATTTTGGCTCTGCTTTCCGCTTCATCGAGTTTTTCGAGAAGGTCGAGGAATTTGTCAGGGATGCCTTCGTCTTGAACGGCATCATAAAGCTCCCTGAGCTTACGGGAAATCACCGCCCGCCCTGAGTGCGGGACCTGGGGGGCGGCCGGATTATTCGGCTGATCTTGGTCCGATTGAAATATGCTCATAACGTCCGGTATTCCTTTTTTGTCATGGCAAAGAATGCACGGCGAAAAAAATAGTTCCGGTGGTTCGGAACTTTTTTTGCGATGTGCACGTTGCTATCTTGGGTTTGCGTTGCAGACCGCATGAAAGGGGAGAATTCCATGTCAGTTTCTACACGCATCGCACCGCACCTGCCATATCTGCGCAGGTTCGCGCGTGCCGTTTGCGGCTCACAATCAACGGGCGATGCCTATGTTGCGGCTACACTCGAAGCGCTGATCGCCGACATCAGCATCTTTCCGCAGACAAGCAGCGATCGTGTTTCGCTCTATCAATTGTTCGTATCGATCTTTAGTTCCGTCACGATCAATATTAAGGCCGACGAAAACCTGTCTGGATGGGAAAAACGCGCTTCCGCCAATTTGTCCGCCGTGCCGCCACTTGCCCGCCAGGCTTTCCTCCTGACAACCGTCGAGGAGTTCTCGCCGTCGGAGACGGCGGAGGTTCTGCGGGTATCCGAAGACCAGGTTGGTAAGCTCATCGACGAGGCAGCGTCTGAAATCGCCCGACAGGTGGCGACCGATATCATGATCATCGAGGATGAACCGCTGATCGCCATGGATATCGAACAGATGGTCACCGATCTCGGCCATCGTGTGACGGGCATCGCCCGCACGCACACGGAAGCGCTCGATCTCTTCCATCGTACCCAGCCGAAGATGATCCTGGCCGACATCCAGCTCGCCGACGGCAGCTCCGGTCTCGATGCGATGAAGGACATCCTTCAGATGACCACCCTCCCGGTAATCTTCATCACGGCTTTCCCGGAGCGTCTTTTGACGGGTGAACGGCCCGAGCCGACATTCCTCGTAACGAAGCCCTTCAACCCGGACATGGTGAAAGCACTCATCAGCCAGGCCCTGTTTTTCAACGAAAGCTCGCGCGTCGCGGCGTGAGATTTTGCCGAAACCGCACGCTGACCGGGAACCTCTGTGGTGCCCGGGCGTTGGCGGTTACGGTCGTGGGGCTGCCCCGCGACTTTCTGCAAGGAGATGAATTTGCATCGGCTGGCGTGGCATAACGCGGAGAGGGACGAAAGCGAACTTCACGATTCGCTCGTCCTTGCCTTGCTCGATTCGGGTGAGACAGTCATGCTCCAGGACCGGAACCGTGACTACATATTCGTGGCCAATCTTCCGGATGTCTGGAAGCTGCCGGCTGAATCCCCTCCAACTGATGAAAATCTGTTCGGGAAGGATTTGTCCGGGCGGTTGGCCGAGCTCAAGAAAGACATGGGCGCGGCGGGCAGTCGCGGCATGCTGGAAGTGGGAGCGGGCAATGATCGAGTCTTCCAGTTCCACGTGCACTCAACTTTGAATCAGATGAACCAGATGGTGATGAAAACCACCATCCGGGAAGTGACGGCGGAACGGCGACGCGAGCAACTTCTGCGTTCGTTGCTGCGCGAAGTCAGTCACCGTTCCAAGAATTTGCTGGCGATCATCCAGAGCCTTGCGGGCCAGACGGCCCGTTTCAGTCTCACCAAGGACGATTTCCTGCGCAAATTCCGGGGGCGCCTGCATGCGCTTGCCCAAAGCCAGGATCTCATCACCGATTCCGATTGGCGGGGGGCACGTATATTCGAGCTGCTGCGCCAGCAATTCGATCTCTATGTGCCTGAATATCCGAACCTCATCCATATGGAAGGCGAGAACCTGCTGCTCAATCCGAACGGCGCGCTCTATATCGGGCTCGCCTTTCACGAACTTGTTGTCAACACTGTCAGCCACAGTGGCAATCTCGCCTATCACCCGCCAATATCCCTGCAATGCCGGCAGGAGGGGGAGTTCTATATAGTCGAATGGAACGAGCCGATGACGCCGTCGAAGGAACCCGTGGAGGCAAGGCGCGGCAGTTTTGGCAGCGTCGTGCTGGAAAAGGTGGTTCCCTCCGCTCTGGGAGGAAGTGCCGAATATGAGCTTACTCCGGAGCGCATTGTTTATCGGTTGAAATTCCCCTCGGGCGACGTCGCAGATATGTAAGAGACGCACGCGGCCGGACGGCCGTCTCGGCCGCCTTTCACTACAGAAGACATTAAAAAAGCACGGCTCAGAGAGAGCCGTGCTATTTCAAAGACGGGTTTTCAGGGGCGAAACCCGTTTATACTGGGCCAAGCTTCAGGCGGGGACGGGGGAATTGCTTGGCCTGCATTAAAAACACACCTGGCGAGATTCGGTTCCAGCAAAATGTATATTTTTTGCGGCTCACGAATTATCGTCACTTTTGCGGGTCCGATTAGTTAGTGGGAGCCCGCCTGATCGGATCGTTTGGGCGTGAAGTAACGCATCGGCGCCTCCAGCGCCCATTCGAAACCGCTTTCACGATATTCCGTTGTCACATTCCCTCCGAAAGCGCCTTCCGCATGCCTCTTGATGACCGTAGTCCCGAAACCCTTGCGGCTGGGCTCCTGCGCCGGGGGGCCACCCGTTTCGGTCCATACAAGATGAAGCATCTGCCGCCCGTCTTTTTCAACCGGTTCCCAACGGACAGTAATTTTGCCTGAGGGAGCGGACAAAGCGCCGTATTTTATGGAATTTGTGGTAAGCTCATGCACGACGAGGCCAAAATTCTGCGCGGCCTCGGGCGAGAGCATGAAATCGTCTCCCGCCAGAACAAAACGCTCTGCCACCGTACCAAAAACATCGAGGTGGGTCTCGATCAGTTTCCGGATTGGCAAGCCCTGCCACTGAACTTCCGCCAAGGCCCGGATCGACATGCCGAGGCCGCGCAGGCGATGGTCCACCTCTTTCTGGAATTCCGGAATGCTTTTATTCTCGCGGCCCAGTTGCCGTATCATCGCCTGAACAAGCGTGAGAATGTTCTTGGAGCGGTGCACCAGCTCATGCAGCAGCAATTGCAGCCTTTCTTCTGACTGGCTTCTGTCGAAGGAGGCGTTTGAAAGCGCGATGGCCACCTGATTGGCCTCTTTTATCTTGGTGTCCACCGGCGCGACGATCTCACCTTCACCAATGCGCTCGGCCATGAGGGTCAGGTCGCGGATCGAGCTGCGCAATTGCCGCCCCACCAGATAGGCGCCTCCTATAGCAATCAAAACGAGTACCAGGCTGCCGATCATCATCTGCCGCCAGGTATCGACCAGCGCAGCCTGACTTGCGGCAAGCGGCCCCCACATGACGGTTTTCCACTGCCAGCCCGGCAATTGCGCATAGGCGTAAAGATTGCCCTTGCCGTCGAAAAAATTGCCGCTGAAGGCCTGCATTTCGGAGAGTATGGCCGGGGTGACGAACGGTTTGCCAATCGCCGCCTCGTCAGGAGCGGTGGATACAACGACACGATTGGTGCCGTCGATGATAGCGACCGCCCAGTTTCGCGGCAGGTTCTCGGTGGAGATGAGCCGGCTCAGGTCACTGGCGTTCTGCGTCAGGATGAGGGCGTCTCCGGCAGACCCGAGTTCCGGATCGAGCGGCATGGTAACGTTGAACACCCATTCCTTGCTGGTTGAGCCGAAAAAAATGTTCGATACCGTTATACGGCGGGATTCTATCGCTTTGGCGAGATCGGCCTCGACCGGCACCTTGCCGAGAGGCTTGCCGAAGGGCACGCGGGTGTTGAGATGCTGCTGGCCATCCTTGGTGGCAAGAATGGCATAAAGACCCTCCCGTTTCAGGCTGTCTGCTACGCGTCCCTGAAAGGCGGCGAGATTGCCGCTTTCGAGTTCGGGAAATTGCGACAGCAGATTAAGCGAGGTGGCGATTTCCTGCAGACGGCGATCGATGTTGCGACTGACGACCCGTACATCCTCGATCGTCTCGCGCTGCAGATCGTCGCGTTTTTCCGCTTCCAGGCGGAGCATCAAGTAGCCGACGAAAAGGATCAGCGGCAAAGTGATGACGGTCGCCATCACCACCAGATAGGTGCCGATGGAGGCGGTCGGGAAAAAATTCGCGCTACGCCGACGCAAAGCCGAGATCATGTTCTTCAGTCTGTTGCCGGGTCGAGGCATATAAAAACTCCGGCATTTATCCCTTTGTTACGACATGGATAATACCGCGCCATACCCCATTGGCAATGGCTGATTTCTTACCTTTGGTTGTTGTGGTTCACGACATCTCCCAAAGCCGTGATTGAAAAAATCGGAACTATTTGGACAACCATGCCGTTTGCCAGTCGAACCGGTCGAAGAGCGGAAAAATGTTTCCGCCGGCCAGTTGAGAACGATGAAAGGAAGGTACGAAATGGCAAAGAAACTTACGATCCTCGTCACCGCCGCCCTCATGGGCACGACGGCTTTCGCGCCGCTTGCCATCGCTCAGGGCACGACGCAGCCCGCGCCGGCAAATCCCAGCGCACAGACTGAACCGGCGACGCCGCCAGCGACGCCCATGGCTCCTGCAGCACCCTCGGCCAATGACAGCGCAGCCACGACCACCGGCGGAGCCTATCTGACGGAGCAGGGCGAAACGCAAATCAGCGCCAATGACTATATCGGCAAGTCTGTCTACACAGCGGCCGATGAGAGCATCGGCAATGTGACGAACCTCATCATGGAACAGGACGGCGGTCTGGTTGCAGCGGTGATCGGTGTTGGCGGCTTCCTGGGTATCGGCGCCAAGGACGTGGCCGTTCCCATGGACAAGGTGACGATGACGCGCAACGCGCAGGACGGCACCATTCGCCTGACGACGACCGAAACCGCAGAAACGCTGAAGGCAGCGCCGGAATTCAAGACGCTGGAGCAGAAGACCAGCGAGCAGAACGCGGCAACCCCGGCGGCACCCGACAGCACCACCACTTCGGCGACAAAGCCGTAAATCCCATACCTGGGAGGCAGGAGCGGGAACAGGCGCCATCCGCCGTCCCGCGGGAGACACCGGCCGTCGGCCGGTGTCTTTTTATCAACTGACTGGTTTATTCACCCGCGTTCCGCGACGAATGCCATGCCCAGGCGGATTTGATGATATCGGAAAGAGAATAGCGCGGTTCCCAGCCCAGAACCTCTTTCGCCTTTTCGTTATTTGCCACCAGTGTTGTCGAATCGCCATCCCGACGCCCGGCATATTCGACGGGGAAGGGCCGACCGGAGACTTCCGAAATCGCTGCCAGCAATTCTTTGACCGTGGTGCCCGTGCCGGTGCCGAGGTTGAGTTCCACGGTTTCCCCGCCCGCCAGCAGATAATCCACTGCACGCACATGGGCGTCGGCGAGATCGAGAATGTGGATGTAGTCGCGCACGCAGGTTCCATCGCGCGTGTCGTAATCCGTGCCAAATACCTTGAAACCCTGACGCCGGCCGAGTGCGGCCTCGATGGCCAGCGGGATCGCATGGGTTTCCGGTTTGTGCCATTCGCCGATTCGGCCTTCGAAATCAGCTCCTGCGGCATTGAAGTAGCGCAGCATTACCGAGCGCAGCCCCTTATAGGCGCTGTAATCCTTCAGCGCCTGCTCGACCACCCATTTGGTGCGTCCATAGGGGTTGATCGGCGCCTGCCGGTGCGTTTCGTCGATCGGGAGCTGTTCCGGCAGACCATAGGTGGCGCAGGTGGAGGAGAATACGAAGGCGTTGACACCGGCATCGATGGCGGACGAAAGCAGGTTGAGCGAGCCGATGACGTTGTTGTCATAGAAAGCCACGGGCTGCTTGACCGATTCACCGACCTCGATCAGTGCCGCGAAATGCAGAACCGCCTCCGGCCGGTGTTTGGCGAAGACTTCGTCCAGCCGCGCCCGGTCGCGAATATCGCCCTGTTCGAAAGGCCCCCAGCGGACGAATTCCTCATGCCCGTTGGAGAGATTGTCAAAAACGACGGGTTCATACCCTCTTTCAGAGAGAAGAAGGCACGTGTGCGAACCGATATAGCCGGCACCACCGACGACAAGGACTTTCTTCTTCATCAATTGCCTTTCAAAAAATTACGGATGCGCCGAGACTGTATGTTACTTTGTTTAAATAAGGGCGGCGTGACGCAGTGCGCCATCAACCAATCTATCCTTCGCGGGTAACATAAAAAAAACCGCGCATCCATGGGCTGGATGCGCGGTTGGTGTCGCTGGCGAGCCAAGAAGTTACTTGGTCTTTTTTGTACCTGCTCTCGTGGCGAGAAACCCGGCTGCAACAGCGACGGCAAGTGTCGCATAGGGGCGCGCCTGTATCGCGAGTGAAAGCAACGACTGAAGAGCAAGCGGCGCCGCCGTCAGCGGCGCTGCGGCGGCGAGTGGCGTGACCGGCCTCGTTGCATAGACCCTTGGACGCTTCAGGATGGCGAGTGCCACAAGCATGATGACTCCAAGCAGAAACGCGGATCCGGCGACTACCAGCGCTGCAGGGCCTGCGCCGACGTGCCGGGCGAGGTAAATCGATCCGGCTACAACGGCGGCCACGAAGGCTATCAGGAAAAATATTACCGCCAGCACCGATAATATGATGACAGAGCGCAGTCGTCTCGTGACGACACGTCCTTCACGCTGGGTCTCCCCCAGATAGACCAGCAATGCCTCAAGCATGAGCTTATCGACGTGTCAGGAGGGCAAGAACGAAACCGACGCCGACCGCGATGCCGAGCGACTGGAGCGGGTTTCGCTGTACCTGGTCCGTCAGATTGTCATTCAGCGTTGAAATCTCGTTGCGCACGGTATCCGCCATGTCGCTCGATGCGGAGATGGCATCGTCCGCAACACGCGCGGCCTGAGCTTTCAGCTCATGCGAAGCACCGACGCCAAGCGCCTTCACGCTCTTGGCAAGATTTGCCAGATCTTCGCGAAGCTGGGCGAGCTGCGCGGCCACATCGGCTGCATCACCGCTTTCGAGGGATTGCTGGATCTTGTCATTAACGCTGCTACGCACGCTTGCCATGAGTGAAGTCCTTCTTGAACATCGTTGATGGAGATGGCGACATGTCCATGACTGACGCCGCTTGACTTTCATTACGGCGGCAGAAACTACCCGCCTGTCCGTGATTGAAACGCAGCGACACCGACTTGGTTCCGCAACGTCATGTCTTTTCTTCGTCCCGCTCGATGCGCCTCATTTTTAAGGAATTAGTCCCCGGACATTTGTTTTCCTGTAACAAGCATCATATAAGGCCCATCATCCAAGACCGACCTTGACTTCAATCAATATGTGAAACGAGATGCTGCAGACGCCATATTACCTCATCGACAAGACAAAACTTCTTCGCAACATGGAGAAGATTGCCTATGTGCGGGAAAAATCCGGTGCCAAGGCGCTGTTGGCGTTGAAATGCTTCGCCACCTGGTCGGTGTTCGACTTCATGTCGCAATATATGGATGGCACCACTTCCTCCTCGCTTTATGAAGTCCGTCTTGGCCGCGAGAAATTCGGCGGTGAAACCCATGCCTACTCCGTTGCCTATGCCGATTACGAGATCGACGAGGTGATTGCGAATGCCGACAAGATTATCTTCAATTCCATCGGCCAGCTGGAGCGCTTTGCCGACAAGGCATCCGGCATCACGCGCGGTCTGCGCCTCAATCCGCAGGTCAGTTCCTCGAGCTTCGATCTTGCAGATCCCGCACGTCCGTTCAGCCGCCTTGGCGAATGGGATGTCGCCAAGGTCGACAAGGTCATGGATCGCATTTCCGGTTTCATGATCCACAATAACTGCGAAAACAGCGATTTTGCCCTGTTCGACCGCATGCTGACGCAGATCGAGGAAAAATTCGGATCGCTGCTGTCGCGTGCCGAATGGGTCAGCCTCGGCGGCGGCATTCATTTCACTGGCGGCGATTACCCGCTCGACCAGTTCTGCGACCGTCTGCGTGCCTTCTCAGAAAAATACGGTGTGCAGGTGTATCTCGAGCCGGGCGAAGCCTCGATCACGAAGAGCACGACGCTCGAAGTGACGGTTCTCGACACGCTGTTCAACGGCAAGAACCTCGCTATCGTCGACAGCTCCATCGAAGCGCACATGCTCGATCTTCTGATCTATCGTGAGAGCGCCAAGGTATCGCCGAACGAGGGCGAACATCCCTATATGGTTTGCGGCAAGTCCTGCCTCGCCGGCGATATTTTCGGCGATTTCCGTTTCGACAACGAGCTGAAAGTGGGTGACCGCATCTCCTTCCAGGACGCAGCCGGTTACACCATGGTCAAGAAAAACTGGTTCAACGGCGTGAAGATGCCGACGATCGCCATCAAGGAACTCGACGGCTCGGTTCGCGCCGTCCGTGAATTCGACTTTGCCGATTTCGAGCAAAGCCTGTCTTAAACCCTGTTTCAACATCCAACGAAGCTCATCCCTGCGGGGAAAAGGAGGCATCACCTGAAATGAAGAAGAACGTTCTGATCATCGGCGCCGGTGGCGTAGCACAGGTCGTGGCGCATAAATGCGCCCAGAACAGCGATGTATTGGGAGACATTCATATTGCGTCACGGACTTTGGAAAAGTGCCGCAAGATTGTCGAGTCCGTACGCGAAAAGAAGAGCCTCAAGACAGATGTGAAACTTGAGGCCCATGCGCTTGACGCGATGGATATCGAGGCGACGAAAGCCTTGATCAACAAGACCGGCGTACAGATCGTCATCAACGTCGGTTCGGCTTTCGTCAACATGTCCGTTCTTCGTGCCTGCATGGACACGGGTGTTGCCTATATGGATACGGCGATCCACGAGGATCCCACCAAGATTTGCGAGACGCCGCCGTGGTATGGAAACTACGAGTGGAAGCGTGCTGAAGAATGCAAGGAGAAGGGCATTACTGCCATTCTCGGTGTCGGTTTTGACCCGGGCGTCGTCAACGCCTATGCGCGTCTTGCCAAGGATGAGTATTTCGACAAGGTCACCTCGGTCGATATCGTCGACATCAATGCCGGCAGCCATGGCCGCTGGTTCTCCACCAACTTCGATCCGGAAATCAACTTCCGTGAGTTCACCGGGGTCGTCTATTCCTGGCAGAATGGCCAGTGGCAGACGAACCAGATGTTCGAAGTCGGCAAGGAATTCGATCTGCCTGTCGTCGGCAAGCAGAAGGCTTATATGACCGGCCATGACGAGGTGCATTCGCTGTCCAAGAACATGGACGGTGCCGATGTCCGCTTCTGGATGGGGTTCGGCGATCACTATATCAACGTCTTCACCGTGCTGAAGAACCTCGGGTTGCTGTCCGAAAAGCCGGTCAAGACGGCTGAAGGTCTGGAAGTCGTGCCGCTGAAGGTGGTCAAGGCCGTGCTGCCCGATCCTTCTTCGCTGGCGCCCGATTATGTCGGCAAGACCTGCATTGGTGATATCGTCAAGGGTATCAAGGACGGCAAGGAACGCGAAGTCTTCATCTACAACGTGGCTGACCATAAGGAAGCCTATGAAGAAGTCGGCTCGCAGGGCATTTCCTACACAGCTGGCGTTCCGCCGGTTGCTGCCGCCATGTTGATAGCGACGGGCGAATGGGATGTGAAGCAGATGGCAAACGTTGAAGAATTGCCACCGAAGCCGTTCCTGAACCTTCTGAACAAGATCGGTCTTCCGAACCGCATCAAGGACGAAAACGGCGACCGCGCGCTGGAGTTCTGATTGCCGGTGTTGTGATTGCGTTAAATAGAAAGCCCCGCGAAAGCGGGGCTTTTTGCTGAATCTGTCGACCTGAATCGATTGCAAAATTTTTGCATCCCCACTCCGTCACCCCGGACTTGATCCGGGGTCTAGCGCGATCAAGTCTTTGATCGCAAAAGGGTCTTCTCACGACGCAGACGCGTCGTGGCTGGATGCCGGATCAGGTCCGGCATGACGGAGGAGGTCGTCAACCGGCTTGGGTCCCACAAAAAGGGACCCATTTTCTTGCAAGAGCTAAAAACGAAGGGCGTCCTCAGCCCTTTGTCGGCTTTGGCCCACGCTTTTCGAATGGCTTGTCCTTCTTGCCCTCATATTTCGGCTTGTCGCCAAAGGGCTTTTTCTTTTTCCGGGGCTTGTCTTCGCCCTTGCGATCATCGCGGGGGGCGCTCGCGTTGTCGGACTTGCTGAACTTCCGCTGGGCCTTGGCCGGCCGCGTGTCTTCGCGGAAGCCGCCGGTCATCTCGGGTTTGCCCTCAAGCGCCTTCAGGCGAATGCCCTTTTCCAGCGTCATGTCCTTGCCGATGGCGGAGGTGAAGCGGTCGACGGCGTCGGCTGCCAGTTCCACGAAGGTTTCGGTCTGTTGCATGCGGATCGCGCCGATATCCTGGCGGGTGATCTTGCCGAAACGGCAGAGCATCGGAATAAGCCAGCGCGGTTCCGCACTCTGCTTGCGACCGACAGACAGGGAGAACCAGGCACTGTCGGAGAAATCGGACCTGTCGCGGCGCGGAGCGTTGTTTTCGACCGTTTCGAAACTGTCGCGGCGCGGCTTGCGGGTGTTATCAAGCGCGACTTCAAAAATGTCCTCCGGTGCCGAACGTCCTGCATGATAAAGGCGGACGAAGGCCGCCGCGACTTTTTCCGCGCCATGCTGTTCCAGCAGCTTGGTCACGAAATCGCGTTCGTCATCCGCCACTGCTTCGCTCAGCGTAGGATCGGCCAGAAGCCGGGCGCCGTCGCGCTCGACGATCTCTTCAACGGAGGGTGGGTGTACCCATGCGGCACTGACCTTGGCGCCTTCGAGCAGGCGCTCGGCCTTGCGGCGCTGGCTGACCGGCACCACGATGGCGCTGACGCCTTTCTGACCGGCGCGGCCGGTGCGGCCCGAGCGGTGCAGAAGCGTTTCGGAATTGGTCGGCAGGTCGGCATGGATGACGAGTTCGAGGCCGGGCAGGTCGATGCCGCGGGCGGCAACGTCTGTCGCCACGCAAACGCGGGCGCGGCCGTCACGCATGGCCTGCAGGGCATGTGTGCGCTCGTTCTGCGTCAGTTCGCCGGAGAGAGCCACGACGGAGAAGCCACGATTGTTCAGGCGGGCCGTCAGGTGGTTCACCGCGGCGCGGGTGGAGCAGAACACGATGGCGTTGCGGGCTTCGTAAAAGCGCAGCGCATTGATGATGGCGTTCTCACGGTCGGAAGGCGAAACCAGAAGCGCGCGATATTCGATATCCACATGCTGCTTCTGTTCGGAAGCGGTGGCGATGCGCACGGCGTTCTTCTGGTAGCTTTCAGCCAGCTTGGCGATGCTGCGCGGCACGGTGGCCGAGAACATCAGCGTGCGGCGATCTTCGGGCGATTCTTCCAGAATGAATTCCAGATCTTCACGGAAGCCGAGGTCGAGCATTTCGTCGGCTTCGTCGAGCACGACAGCGCGGATCGATGAGAGATCGAGTGCATTGCGCTTGATGTGGTCGCAGAGACGGCCGGGCGTGCCGACGACGATATGCGCGCCGCGCTCCAGCGCCCGGCGCTCATTGCGGATATCCATGCCGCCGACGCAGGAGGCGATGGAGACACCGGCAAATTCGTAAAGCCATTCCAGCTCGCGCTTGACCTGCATGGCCAGTTCGCGTGTGGGGGCGATGGCAAGCGCCAGAGGGGCAGCGGCTTGGCCGAAACGGGTGTTGTCACGCAGCAGCGTGGTCGCAAGCGCGATGCCGAAGGCAACGGTCTTGCCGGAACCGGTCTGCGCGGAAACCAGCGCGTCCTTGTCGGCAAGTTCCGGCGCAAGCATGGCCTGCTGCACGGGGGTCAAATCTTTATAGCCGCGTTTTTCCAACGCCTGCGCGATCGCCGGGGCGATACCCTGGGTGTCTGTCATCTACCGTCTTTCGGATATGAAGCTGCCCGCATCCGCCCGAAACCAATAGATCCTAAAGTCTCCGGGGCAGCCGATACAAGCCATTTCGGCCATCTGGCCGGTTGCATTGCCGCGCTCATACTGCGAATGGGCCGATTTGTACAGTGCACCGCGGTACGCTCTTTTGCGGGTGCTTTATCCCGCCGGCGCATCAGTGTGCCATTGTTGCATGTTCAGGCTCCCGAAAAAGGCGTACCGCATGGTTCATAAACGGCATTGCGTGGCCCCCGCCTTTTCGCTAAGAGACCCGCAACTTGAGGCTCTTTGTCAGGAAGAGCCGACTGGGTTTGTTCTTGTCCGTCCGTCTTGTGAAAGAGCCGGCGGGAAAATGGGATGGTACTGGTCAAGGCTATGGCTCGCATTGTCATGAAATTCGGCGGCACGTCCGTCGCGAACCTCGAACGCATTCACAATGTCGCCCGGCATGTGAAACGCGAAGTGGATGCCGGCCATGAAGTGGCCGTGGTCGTTTCCGCCATGTCCGGTAAAACCAACGAATTGGTTGACTGGGTGCAGAACGCAGCAAAGATTACGGGGAGCAATGCCGCCTCCTTTTATGATGCGCGCGAATATGACGCGGTTGTTGCATCGCGGCGAGCAGGTGACGTCAGGTCTTCTGGCGATCACGCTGCAATCCATGGGCATCAATGCGCGCTCCTGGCAGGGCTGGCAGATCCCGATCCGCACCGATAATGCGCATGGCGCCGCCCGCATTCTCGAGATTGACGGCTCGGATATCGTGAAACGCATGGGCGAGGGCCAGGTTGCCGTTGTTGCCGGCTTCCAGGGCATCGGTCCCGATAACCGCATTGCAACGCTTGGCCGCGGCGGCTCCGACACCTCGGCCGTTGCCATTGCCGCTGCCGTGAAGGCGGATCGTTGCGACATCTATACGGATGTCGATGGCGTCTACACGACCGATCCGCGCATCGAGCCCAAGGCTCGCCGCATGAAAAAGATCGCCTTCGAGGAAATGCTCGAAATGGCGTCGCTCGGTGCCAAGGTCCTGCAGGTCCGCTCGGTCGAGCTTGCCATGGTACACAAGGTGCGCACCTTCGTTCGCTCCAGTTTCGAGGATCCCGATGCGCCGGGCATGGGCGACCTCATCAACCCGCCCGGTACTTTGATTTGTGACGAGGATGAAATCGTGGAACAGGAAGTCGTAACCGGCATCGCCTATGCCAAGGATGAAGCACAGATCTCGCTGCGCCGCGTGGCCGACCGTCCGGGCGTCTCCGCCGCGATCTTCGGGCCTCTGGCGGAAGCGCACATCAATGTCGACATGATCGTGCAGAACATTTCCGAAGACGGTTCGCGCACCGACATGACCTTTACCGTTCCTTCGGGCGACGTTGCCAAGGCGCTTAAGGTTCTCGATGACAACAAGGCCCAGATCGGCTTCGACGTTGCACAGAACGAAACCGGCCTCGCCAAGGTTTCGGTCATCGGCATTGGCATGCGCAGCCACGCGGGCGTTGCCGCCAGCGCATTCAAGGCACTGGCCGAGAAGAACATCAACATCAAGGCGATCACCACGTCCGAGATCAAGATTTCGATCCTGATCGATGGCGCCTATGCCGAACTTGCGGTTCGCACTTTGCATTCTGCTTACGGCCTCGATAAGAGCTAAGCCGAGACATCGGTTCCCGATGCTCCGATTCTTCGGAGTTGCGTTCTTCCGATGTGGCGTTTCATGAAAGCGTGTCCCTTGCGGGACGCGCTTCTAGCGCTATAAATTTTTAAATGACGTTTTGATTCCCGAATATTATGACATTCGGATCGGAAGCGTCGGGGAGCAAACGCGATGAGAGACCTTTCCGCAGGTCCGCGCGTCCTGCTCAAGCGGCTGCGCGAAATGATGGCGGAGCACCTTGAACCGCAGGACCGCCTTGACCAGATCGTCCGTCAGATCGCCGGCAACATGGTGGCGGAGGTTTGCTCGGTCTATGTGCTGCGTTCCGACAGCGTGCTTGAGCTTTATGCGACGGAAGGTCTCAACAAGGATGCCGTGCATCTTGCCCAGCTGAAAATGGGGCAAGGTCTTGTCGGCACCATTGCCGCTTCCGCCCAACCGCTCAATCTTTCCGATGCGCAGGCGCATCCCGCATTCCGCTATCTTCCTGAAACCGGTGAGGAAATTTATCATTCCTTCCTCGGCGTGCCAATTTTGCGCTCCGGTCGCACTCTTGGCGTTCTTGTGGTCCAGAACAAGGCCAGCCGAACGTACCGGGAGGACGAAATTGAAGCGCTCGAGACAACCGCGATGCTTATCGCTGAAATAGTGGCGAGCGGCGAGTTGAAGAAGATCACACGCCCCGGTGTCGAGCTGGACCTGACGCGTGCCGTCTCCATCGACGGCGACGCCTATGGCGAAGGCATCGGTCTTGGCCATGTGGTGCTGCACGATCCGCGCATTGTCGTTACCAACCTGCTGAACGAAGATGCGGATACGGAAATCCGTCGCCTTGCCGATGCTATAGGCTCGCTGCGGCTCTCCATCGATGACATGCTGCAGCGCCGTGACGTACCGACCGAAGGCGAACACCGCGAGGTTCTCGAGACCTACCGCATGTTCGCCCACGATCAGGGCTGGGTGCGACGCATGGAAGAAGCGATCCGCAACGGCCTGACGGCGGAAGCGGCGGTCGAGAAGGTGCAGAGCGATACCAAGGCGCGTATGATGCGTCTCACCGATCCTTATCTGCGCGAACGTATGCATGATTTCGACGATCTCGCCAACCGGCTGCTTCGGCAGCTCATCGGTTTTGGCGGTCGTGGTCCGGAACAGGATTTCCCGCTCGATGCCATCGTGCTGGCCCGCGCCATGGGGGCGGCCGAACTCCTGGATTATCCGCGCGAAAAACTGCGTGGTCTGGTGCTGGAAGATGGCGCGGTGACCAGCCATGTCGTCATCGTGGCCCGCGCCATGGGCATTCCGGTTATCGGGCAGGCGACGGGCATTGTCGCGCTTGCCGAAAACAACGATCCCATCATCATCGATGGCGATGACGGCCAGGTGCATTTGCGTCCGATGTCGGATCTGCAACGCGCCTATGAGGAAAAAGTGCGTCTGCGTGCCCGCCGGCAGGAGCAGTTCCGCGCACTTCGCAATGTCGAACCGATCACCAAGGACGGCCAGAAGGTCAACCTCAAGATGAATGCTGGTCTTTTGGTGGATCTGCCGCAGCTGGATGAATCGGGTGCCGATGGCATTGGACTGTTCCGTACCGAGCTGCAATTCATGATCGCTTCCAACATGCCGAAGGGTGAGGAACAGGAGGCCTTCTACCGCTCCGTCCTGCGGCAGGCGAAGGGCAAGAGCGTTACCTTCCGCACGCTCGATATTGGCGGCGACAAGGTCGTTTCATATATGCGCGGCCAGGAGGAGGAAAATCCGGCGCTCGGCTGGCGGGCGATCCGCCTGTCGCTCGACCGGCCGGGGCTGATGCGCACGCAGATGCGCGCGCTTCTGCGTGCCGCTTCCGGTGCAGAACTGCGCATGATGTTGCCGATGGTGACGGAGGTGTCCGAAATCCGCGCTGCACGCGACCTGCTGCAGAAGGAAGTACAGCATCTTTCCAAATTCAGCCATGCGCTGCCGAAAAAGCTGCAGTTCGGCGCCATGCTGGAGGTGCCGGCGCTGATGTGGCAGCTCGATGAGCTGATGCAGGAGGTGGATTTCGTCTCCGTGGGTTCGAATGATCTCTTCCAGTTCTCGATGGCTGTGGATCGCGGCAACGCCCGTGTTTCGGATCGCTTCGACAATCTCGGCAAGCCGTTCCTGCGCATGCTTCGCGATATCGTGCGGGCGGGCGAAAGGCATCAGACTTCGGTTACGCTGTGCGGTGAAATGGCGAGCAAGCCACTTTCGGCAATGGCTCTTATCGGGCTTGGATTCCGTTCGATTTCCATGTCGCCGACGGCGATTGGCCCCGTGAAGGCCATGCTGCTCGGGCTCGATGCCGCAAGTCTTGCCGAAGAGTTGAACGCGGCGCTGGATGATCATAATTCGCTGGAAAGCGCGCGCGAGGTGTTGTTACGCTTTGCGGCGACGCATTCCATTCCCATTTAAAAAGAACTGTTTCATAATTGGAGTGACTGGTGGCGAAGCTTCCCGTCGAAAAAATGCGCGAGTTGGAAAGACGTTTCGGCGAGATCGAAGCGCGTATGTCGGCCGGGCCTGCTGCGGATGTCTATGTGAAGCTCGCTTCGGAATATTCCGAGCTCGAGCCGGTGGTGAAGAAAATTCGCGAATACGAGAAGGCGATCTCTGAGGCCGCCGATCTCGAAGCGCTGCTTGCCGACAAGACGACCGACAAGGATATGCGCGAACTGGCGGAAATGGAGCTGCCGGAGATCGAGAGCCGTATCGAAGAGCTCGAAAAGGACATGCAGGTCCTGCTGCTGCCGAAGGATGCTGCGGACGAAAAAAGTGCGATCCTCGAAATACGCGCCGGGACCGGCGGTTCCGAGGCGGCACTATTTGCCGGCGATCTGTTCCGCATGTATGAGCGCTTTGCTGCTTCCAAGGGCTGGAAGGTGGAAGTGCTCTCCGCAAGCGAGGGTGAAGCCGGCGGTTACAAGGAAATCATCGCCACCATCAGTGGGCGAGGGGTGTTCTCCAAGCTGAAATTCGAGTCCGGCGTTCACCGGGTCCAGCGCGTGCCGGAAACGGAAGCAAGCGGCCGCATCCACACGTCTGCGGCCACCGTTGCGGTGCTGCCGGAAGCGGAAGAAATCGATATCGAAATCCGCCCGGAAGATATCCGCATCGATACGATGCGTGCGTCGGGCGCCGGCGGCCAGCACGTCAACACCACCGATTCCGCCGTTCGCATCACCCATTTGCCGACAGGGCTGATCGTGACGAGCTCGGAGAAATCGCAGCATCAGAACCGCGCCAAGGCCATGCAGGTTCTTCGTTCACGGCTTTACGATATCGAGCGCCAGAAGGTGGACAGTGAACGTTCGGCCGACCGCAAGAGCCAGGTGGGCTCCGGCGACCGCTCCGAGCGCATCCGCACCTATAATTTCCCTCAGGGCCGTGTCACCGATCACCGTATCAATCTCACGCTCTACAAGCTGGACCGGATGATCGAAGGCGAGATTGATGAGCTCGTGGATGCGCTGATCGCCGATTATCAGGCGGGGCAGCTGGCGCAACTCGGCGAGCAGCATTGAGCGCGCCGGCCGGGGCCACTGTCGCAAGTGAACTTGCCGCGGCCCGCAAGCGGCTGCAGGCGGCGGGGATCGCCGATCCACTTCTCGATGCGCGTCTCCTGATTGCCGAAGTCGTCGGTTTTTCGTTGACCGACTTCGTGATGAAGCCGGACCGGTCGCTCACGACCGAGGAGCAAGCCCGAATTGATGCGATGATCGAAAGACGCGCCGGCGGCGAGCCTGTTCACCGCATCCTGGGCCATCGGGAGTTTCATGGCCTGGATCTTCTTTTGTCGAGGGAAACGCTCGAGCCGCGCCCTGATACGGAGGTTCTGGTAGACACGCTGCTGCCTGCCTTGAAGGCTGCCGTTTCAGCCAGGGGCAGCGCGCGTATTCTCGATCTGGGCACAGGCACGGGGGCGATCTGTCTCGCGCTGTTGAAGGAATGCCCGGAGGCGACCGGTGTCGGCAGCGATATCTCCGCCGACGCGCTGGAGACAGCCTCGAGAAACGCATTCCGAAATGATCTCGGCGGTCGTTTCGAACCCGTTCAAAGCGACTGGTTCGAAAAAATCTCTGGCCGCTTTGACATAATTGTGTCGAATCCGCCTTATATAAGAAGCGATATCGTCGCAACGCTTGACCGAGAGGTTCGTCATCATGATCCTCTGGCGGCGCTGGATGGAGGTCAGGACGGCCTTGCACCGTACCGCCTCATCGCTGCCGAAGCAGGCCGATTTCTTGTGGAAAACGGGATTGTCGGTGTGGAGATCGGTTTCGATCAAAGGCTTGATGTTTCCGCTATATTTTCTTCCCACGGCTTCTCTCTTCTGGACGCCGTGAAGGATTATGGCGGTAATGATAGAGTTTTGACCTTCCGGAGATAGTTGACGACGATATGTCTGCGGAATTTTTTGCAAGGATATTTTGCACAGCAAAAGAAAAGGCTTGGATTTCCGCGGGAAGCGGGATAGTTTGCGGCCACATGCCGGGTGGCTGAGGACGAACTGAGATTCGTCAGGGTATGGGTCAGTCCCGAAGCGGGTTCTTTAAAGAGCCCTGAAAGGCTGGGCGTTTCCGGCATGTGAATCAGTAAACTTTGTTCGCAGACGGCTCGGTGCAGCATTTGCGCGACCAGTCGTCTTACGCGAGGTCTTGTCCGGAGGTATCTCGGCAGGGCGCGTGATGGAGCAATTTCAGGAAAAATTTCCAGCGGTTTTCCGCCCGGAATTGCATGAAAACAACCAGATTATCAGCAAAACAGAATTCAGGTGAGCAATTGATGAGGCCAGGACAGCAAAACAAGCGCGGCCGGGGGCGTGGAAACAACAACAATAATAATGGTGGCGGTAACAACAACTTCAACCGCAAGGGCGGTAACCCGCTGACTAGGACTTATGACAGTTCCGGCCCCGATGTTAAAATCCGTGGCACAGCCCAGCACATAGCGGAAAAATACGCGGCTCTGGCGCGCGACGCACAGAGTTCCGGCGACCGCGTGATGGCTGAAAACTATCTGCAGCACGCTGAACATTATAACCGCATCATCGCGTCGGCTCAGGCGCAGATGCAGGAACGCTTCCAGCGCGACGACCGCGGCGAGTATAACGCCGCCGATGCCGACGAGATGGATGTGAACGATGGTGACGAAGGCGCCATTGCACCGCAGCATCAGGCCGAACAGGCCGAGCGCTCGCAGCAGCCCGAACGCCAGGAGCGCGCCGAACGGAACGAGCAGCGCCAGGAGCGCCGTGAACGTCCCGACCGCCGTGAGCGGCAGGAGCGTCAGCCACGCCAGCAGGTGAGCGCAGACCAGCAGCCTCCGGTTTATGACGCCAGTCAGGCGCCACAGCCCGTCATCGAGGGTACGCCGATGGAGGTGGCCGTCGAAGAGGAACAGCAGCAGGCGGAAGCTCCGGCCGAACGCGCACCGAAGACGCGCCGGGCGACTGGTCCGCGCCAGCGCCGTCCACGTCGCACTGCGGCTGCCGAAGGTGCCGAAGGTGAAGATGCAGGAGCCGGTGAAGAGGCCGCTCCCGCCACGCTTGAAAACGCCGCGGAATAAACAGCGCAGGCAGACATGCCCTAGGACTGAAAACTCCGGCTCGCCGGAGTTTTTTTATTTTGGCGCGCCAAAGTCTACGACTGCGCGCGTCAGCATGGCTAGCAGGGTGAAGCTGACACCCGTCAACTTCCTGGGAAAATTTCTCGACGGCCGGATTTCTTCCCCTTTAAACCGATGAAAATGCCTCCCATATTCGAGCAGGATGGAAGGTTGCCGACACTGCTGGCGACCGACCATCGAGAGGCGGCGATCGTGAAATCCTTAAACACGGCTGTCGTAGCGGGGCTTGCCTTTTGAGGGAGCCTCAACCCTAACACCCGGAGCCGTGCCGAAAGCGGGCGGGCCGGTCTATGGAGGTTCGACTATGAATATTGAAAAATACTCCGAGCGCGTTCGCGGTTTTCTGCAATCGGCGCAGACCTTTGCGCTGGCCGAAAACCATCAGCAGTTTTCGCCCGAGCATGTTCTCAAGGTGCTGCTCGATGACGAGCAGGGTATGGCGGCATCGCTGATCGAGCGGGCTGGCGGCGACGCGAAAGAAGCGCGTCTTGCCAATGATGCCGCACTGGCAAAATTACCGAAGGTATCCGGTGGCAATGGCGGCCTTTCGCTGACGGCTCCCCTTGCAAAGGTGTTTTCCACCGCCGAAGACCTGGCCAAAAAGGCTGGCGACAGTTTCGTGACCGTCGAGCGTCTTCTGCAGGCGCTTGCGATTGAAAGCTCTGCTTCCACTTCGGCTTCCCTGAAGAAGGCCGGCGTGACGGCGCAGGCGCTCAATCAGGTCATCAATGATATCCGCAAGGGCCGCACGGCTGACAGCGCCAATGCCGAACAGGGCTTTGACGCGCTGAAGAAATTCGCGCGCGACCTGACGGAAGAGGCCCGCGAAGGCAAGCTGGACCCTGTTATTGGCCGCGACGATGAAATTCGCCGTACCATTCAGGTGCTGTCTCGCCGTACCAAGAACAATCCCGTGCTGATCGGTGAACCCGGCGTCGGTAAGACGGCGATTGCCGAAGGCCTCGCCCTGCGCATCGTCAATGGCGATGTGCCCGAAAGCCTCAAAGACAAGAAGCTGATGGCGCTCGATATGGGCGCGCTGATCGCAGGTGCGAAATATCGCGGTGAGTTCGAAGAGCGCCTGAAGGCTGTCCTCAATGAGGTGCAGTCTGAAAATGGCGGCATCATTCTCTTCATCGATGAAATGCATACGCTGGTCGGCGCCGGTAAGGCGGATGGGGCGATGGATGCCTCCAATCTGCTGAAGCCCGCGCTTGCCCGCGGTGAGCTGCACTGCGTTGGCGCCACCACCCTCGATGAATATCGCAAGCATGTGGAGAAGGATCCGGCCCTTGCCCGCCGTTTCCAGCCCGTGCTGGTGGATGAACCGACCGTTGAGGACACGATCTCGATCCTGCGCGGGTTGAAGGAAAAATACGAACAGCACCACAAGGTCCGTATCTCGGATTCGGCCCTGGTTGCTGCTGCGACGCTTTCCAATCGCTATATCACCGACCGATTCCTGCCGGATAAGGCAATCGACCTGATGGACGAAGCCGCGTCGCGTCTTCGCATGCAGGTGGATTCCAAGCCGGAAGAACTGGACGAACTGGATCGCCGCATCATCCAGCTCAAGATCGAGCGCGAAGCCCTGAAGCAGGAGACGGACCAGTCTTCTGTCGACCGGCTCAAGAAGCTCGAGGATGAACTGGCGGATACGGAAGAGAAGGCCGATGCGCTGACGGCCCGCTGGCAGGCGGAAAAGCAGAAGCTCGGCCACGCCGCCGATCTCAAGAAACGGCTGGACGAAGCCCGCAACGAACTGGCGATCGCACAGCGCAACGGTCAGTTCCAGCGCGCGGGTGAATTGACCTACGGCATCATTCCGGGGATCGAAAAGGAATTGGCTGCAGCGGAAGCGCGGGACAGCAGCGGTGCCGGTTCGATGGTTCAGGAAGTGGTGACGGCGGACAATATCGCGCATGTCGTTTCCCGCTGGACAGGTATTCCGGTTGACAAGATGCTCGAAGGCCAGCGCGAAAAGCTGTTGCGCATGGAAGACGAACTTGCCAAGTCCGTTGTCGGGCAGGGTGAGGCCGTTCAGGCTGTGTCCAAGGCGGTTCGCCGTTCGCGTGCCGGCCTGCAGGATCCCAACCGGCCGATCGGTTCGTTCATCTTCCTCGGCCCGACGGGCGTGGGCAAGACCGAGCTGACCAAGTCGCTGGCCCGCTTCCTGTTCGACGACGAAACCGCAATGGTTCGCCTCGACATGTCGGAATATATGGAGAAACACTCCGTTGCCCGGCTCATCGGTGCGCCTCCCGGCTATGTCGGTTACGAGGAGGGCGGCGCTCTGACGGAAGCGGTTCGCCGCCGGCCTTATCAGGTCGTGCTGTTCGACGAGATCGAAAAAGCGCATCCGGATGTCTTCAACGTCCTGCTGCAGGTGCTGGATGATGGCCGCCTGACGGATGGCCAGGGCCGCACCGTCGATTTCAAGAACACCATCATCATCATGACCTCGAACCTCGGTTCGGAATTCATGACGCAGATGGGTGACAATGACGACGTGGATTCGGTTCGCGAACTGGTGATGGAGCGTGTCCGGTCGCATTTCAGGCCGGAGTTCCTCAATCGTATCGATGATATCATCCTCTTCCATCGCCTGCGGCGGGACGAGATGGGTGCCATCGTGGAAATCCAGTTGAAGCGGCTCGTTTCGCTGCTGGGAGATCGCAAGATTTCGCTCGAACTGGATGAGGATGCCCGTAACTGGCTTGCCAACAAAGGCTACGATCCCGCCTATGGCGCGCGTCCGCTGAAGCGGGTGATCCAGAAGGCGGTTCAGGACAGGCTTGCGGAAATGATCCTTGGCGGGGAAATCCCCGATGGTTCGCGGGTCAAGGTGACCTCTGGAACCGACCGGCTGCTGTTCAAGGTCAAGCCGCCAAAAGCCGAGGCCGACACTGAGGCCGCCGACGCTGCATAAAAAAAGGGCTCCGGAAACGGGGCCCTTTTCCTATAAGCGGACTCTGATGATCTGAAATCCCCTGCCGATCAGCGGCTTGCCACCTGATTGGACTTTTCTTCGATATTCAGCAGATTATCGATGCGTTTTCTCTCGTCGGAGAAACGCGCCAGCGCTTCGCCGGAAAGCGACTTGCCGCCCGGCAGACGCACCTTCATTGCGTCCACCTTGGTGCCGTTGACGATCAGCTCGTAGTGCAGATGCGCGCCGGTCGAAAGACCGGTCGACCCCACATAGCCGATGACCTGACCCTGCCGGACCTTTGCCCCCTCGGTGACCCCCTTGGCGATCGCGCTCTGGTGGTTATAGGACGAGACATAGCCATTGGCATGGCGGATCAGGGTCTGGTTGCCGTAACCGGAGGCCCATCCGGCCTTCTCGACAGTGCCGTTACCCGTTGCGATAATCGGCGTGCCCCGGGCGGCGGCCCAGTCTGTTCCCGTATGCATGCGGCTGAATTTCAGCACGGGATGGCGGCGCATCCCGAAACCGGAGGTCATGCGGCCGTTTGGAACCGGGTTGCGCAACAGGAACTGCCGGATGCTTTTGCCGTTTTCATCGAAATAATCGATGCTGTTGTCTTCCGGATTCTGGAACCGGTAAAAGCGTGTCTCGTTGTCGCCGAACTTGGCATTGACATAGAGCAGCTCCGACTTGTCCGTCGCCTTGCCATCCGCATCTTCCACGGAGAAGAAGGCTTCGAGCGTATCCGCCGGCTTGAGCTGCGCCTGGAAATCGACGCTGCTGGCCAGAAGCTTGATCAACTGCGAGACCATGCTCTGGTTCATGCCGTAAGCAAGCGCGGCGCGGTACACCCCGTCATAGACGCTTGGCAGATCGCGCCCCGCCGCAGGTGCGGGTGTGCTGTCAAAGGCGGTCGCCACCGCGTCCAGTTTCGGTGGTTCGCTGGCCTTGATGAAGCGCTTGCGGTCATCGACGGCCATGGTGACCATGTGGCGGCCTTTGCGGTAAAGGCTCACGCGCACGATATCGCTTTTTTCGTCTTCCTGAAGGATGCCGACGCGCAGCACGTCGCCGCTTTCCACATTGTTCGACTGGATTTGCGGTGCCAGCAGGCCGGCAATCTCCGAAGACTGTGCCTTCGAATAACCTGCGCCGAAAAGCGCGGCCTCGATAGTTTCGGTCTGACGGGCAGGGATCACGTCATCGGCATATTCCTTGACGGGAACGGAGGCCGATTGCGGCGTCGAGACCGACATGTTCTGTTCGACGACGCGGGCGGCCAGGCCGGCGGTGATGTCGACGTCGCCTTCGTCATTATCGAAACGGCGTGGATCGATGTAATAAAGCGCGGCAAGCTGTTCGTTGCCGTCCGTCAGGATCGATCCGTTGGAACGCACGGCTTCCTCCACCTCATCGAAGCTCAGCGAGCCGGCGAAGGGGAATTTGGAATGCTGCACGGGAAAGGCAACGGTCTTCAGGCTGACTTCGGATTCGACCTCGGAACCGTAAATCGTTCCCGTCCTGCTCGGTGCAGGTGCCGATGCGTCCTTGTCGTCATTGCTGGCGAAGATATTGAGGGGATCGAAGGCTGGATAGTCGTCCTGCTTGGCGTAATTTGCCGCAAGCGGAATTTTCACGTGGGAGAATGGCACCTTGCGGACCACTTCCTTGTCGCCTTCGTTGATGACCGTCGAGACTTCCATGATCGAGCGGTCGGACGGTCGCGCGGCAATATTCGGTGCCACGAGGCGCGTGCCGCGACGGGCTGCCTCCGTCACGTTGTTGCCCATATCCGCCTTGGCGAAGGCTTCGGCGGGGATGGCAAGCTGCTGACGTCCGTCGAGAGCGGCGAACAGGGCCACACCCATCAATATGGAAGAGGTAATACCAGTGAGGAACGTGCCGGAAAGCCATCGAAGCGAAATTTCGCGGCGATCGGGTGCACGTCGCCCTTCCGCCAGAATTGGCGGTTCCGTGCCTAGCGACCGGATCACGTTGCGATCCGCAGTCATACTGGCTGTGCCCCGTCGGTCATGCGCTCTCCAGAAACTTCAGGCGAAGATGTGCAACTTTCAAAGCCGCGAGTCAAATCCATCGACACCATGGCTAAAGGTTTGCAGCGCGCTTTATAGGATATGCGCAGGCATGCCCCATGTTAACGCTTCGTTGACAAACCAATTAGTGAGGAACCGGGCCAAAAGAAGGCACGCCCCGGTTCTTGCGGGCCTTCGGGATCTTCTCCTGTGCAAAATCGCTGCGTTTAACAGGGCCCCGTCGTCCGGCATTTCCAGGAAACCGAAATAACATATTAAATCCAGATACTTGTCGAATTTTCTGAGTTTTTCGAATTT